>CAVWAP010000001.1:0-1142209 GCA_963753055.1 uncultured Bacteroidales bacterium
ATCGATGTACAACTCTTGTGCACTTGCAGTTGTCATTATACCACCAATAAAAAGCAGGACAATGAGCAATTTTAAAGCTTTTGTTTTCATTTTATTGTTTTTAAATTATTATTCAAACTTGATCAGTATATAGAGAGGCGTATTTTACATCGCCTCTCTATTTATTAAAACTCTTTATTTTTGGCTAATGGTGATCTTCTCAATTTCGCCGTTAAACTTGCTGGTTTCCAGATTGTAGTCTGGCGTCACCATTGTTTCCATATCAATGCCTACATTACAAGTTTCGTCGCCTGAGAATATGGAAGGTTCTGTTTTTACAACCTTGCCGGAGCCCACTTTCTTGTCGTTGACATAAAGCGTCACAGTACCACCTTGCCCTGGTTTTTCACCTTCGTAGGCAAATTCCATTTTAATGGTACATTTACCCTCAGGAAGCTTACTGTTGGCCTTGATGTTGTATTGCTCGACACCGAACCAATTGTAATGAAAGGTTGGTGTTCCTTCTTTTACATACAGACTCCAGCCACCAAAATAGCCACCCTGCTGAAATAGGACTCCATTAGCGCTTGCCCCTTTAGTCACCACTTCAGCCATAGCCTCCCATGATTGGTTTTTAATATCTATAACAGAAGCTTCACCAAGAAATTGAGTTCCTTCGTGGAAGGTTTGTGATGTGCGATTACCCACAACGGTTGGCCTCCCGGCAATGGTTGAGTTGAAGCGTTCTGAGAGACGGTCATCCAGAGGAAAGACATGGTACTTCAGCGCCTCGGTTTCGAACAAGTTTTGAAGTTCGACCATTTTTGCAGGATATTCTTTAGAGACATCGGTTGACATACTAAAATCCTCTGCAACATGGTAAAGTTCCCATTTATCCTCAGACAATTTTGCCGTAGGCCCCAGCGCGTTAATTCCAGGATAGAAATGTACCGTTCCAGCAAACCAACCGTCGGAATAGACTCCTCGGTTACCAAACATTTCAAAGTACTGCACAAGATGTCTGTCTGCAGCACCTGCATTGTCAAAGGTGTATACCATACTAGTTCCTTCAATTGCATGCTGAGGAATACCATCTACCACTTTAGGTTCAGGTAAACCGATTGCTTCGAGTACTGTAGGTACAACATCAATAACATGGTGCCACTGGTGGCGCAATTCTTGCTTCCCTTTAATTTTTTCTGGCCAGTGAATTACCATACCCTGGCGCGTACCACCATAGTTGGATGCCACCTGTTTAAAATAACTGAACGGCGAGTCAAAAGCCACGGCCCATCCTGCTGCCATATGCGGGTATGTTGTAGCGCTACCCCATTCATCAATATGTTTTACTACGTTATCAAACTCCTCTGCAACACCATTAAACACAAAGTTCTCGTTGAAAGAGCCAAAAGCTTTTCCTTCTGGACTGGTACCATTGTCTCCTGCAATATAAAAAAGCAGTGTGTTGTCTAAGATTCCTTTATCTTCAAGCGTTTGAACCAGACGACCAATCTCGGTATCACACATATCCAAAAAGCCTGCAAATACCTCGGCCTGTTTAGCAAAGACCTGTTGTTCTTGTTTAGTAAGCTTGTCCCAATCTTTCACAACCGGCGCCTTGTCTGCCAATTTAGTATCTTTAGGAATTACGCCCAATGCTTTCTGCTTTTTAAAAATTGTTTCGCGTATAACATCCCATCCTTCATCAAACTGACCTTTGTACTTTTCGATATATTCCTCAGGCACGTGATGCGGAGCATGAACAGCACCCGGAGTAAAGTACATATAGAAGGGTTTATCAGGAGAGAGCGATTGTTGCTTGTTCACCCATGAAATTGCTTTATCTGTCATATCAGTCATAAAGTGATAATCTCCACCACCATGAACTTCGATAGGGTTTACGTTTTCATAAACAGCCGGATAAAACTGGTTGGTTTCACCGCCCATGAATCCATAAAAATACTCATATCCCATACCAACTGGCCAGTTGTCATAGGGTCCTGTCGCATTTGTATTATAGGCTTCGGTCATATGCCATTTTCCGAAAGCAGCTGTGTTGTAGCCATTGTATTTCAGAATCTTCGACAAAGGGGCAATATTCTTAGGCAGCTTTCCGGTATATCCAGGTAAAGCTGTTGACATTTCACTAACAATACCTGTATTACAGGTATGGTGGTTTCGACCCGTGTTGAGCGCAATACGCGTAGAGGCACATTGGGCTGTTGAGTGGAAATGGGTATAATTTATGCCTTGTTTCGAAAGGCGATCTATGGTCGGCGTATTGACGATTCCGCCAAATGGGGTGGTTCCGGCATAGCCAAGGTCATCAAGCATAATGATGACCACATTGGGCGCATCCTTTGGTGCTGTAACCTTGAACAACTGTGGTGGTGTTTTTATGTTCCGTGCATCCATTTCGGTAATAATGGGTGGAGCCGGTTCTTTAATAGGTAGTACTGTACGATCCATTTTCAACTGGTCGTTATTCATGTACAGGCTTCTCTTCTTATTGGTTTCCTGAGCTTGCATTGGAATAGCAATTCCAATTAAGAACAAGCAGGTAATTGCAATACTTAGTAATTTTTGTATTTTCATAATAATAATTTTATAAAATTCGACATCATGATTTATTAGATATAAATTATTGTCTGCCTAATGACTGTAAGGTGGCACCTTATAATTCTTTGAAGGTGTGTAAGCATCGAATAATTCGAAAGCACTTACTGTTTTCGCTTTATCGCCCGAAACCAGTTTCACTTTATCTGAATCGATGGCTTTTGTTAAATCAATACTACTTAAATAAAGCGCAGCCCAGGTATCTGAATCAAGTTGCAGTACCGCATCCGATTTTTTGTAATATTCTGATGGTACAGAAATAAATTCAGCAATACCTCTACGAACATGCAGCGCAACAGCCTGGTTACCCTTATCTGTAAATACAAACTCCATTAGCAAATCGGTATTCTCACTTTTCTTAGGATCGATACGAACCCTGAAATAGTCGACAAAAACATCAGGTCTTGCAGCAATAAGGGCAGGTTGTGGAGGAATTAATCGTGGAATCTCAACTTTACCTTCCAGTGCCAAAGCTTCGGAGATAAGAAATGCTCTTGGGATAGACCCCATTGCACGGTAAGCCATTTGTCTTAATAAATCTGCTTTTAACTGTCGCACATCTTTATCCATAGGATCTAAGAGGTAAACATACTGGACGAGTTGCGTACCCCAGGCAAATTCCTCTTTGTCGAGGGCTGTTTTGGCAAGTTTTATCACATTTTCCTTGCCACCCATTGCTTTAACTAATCGTTCTGCTTCATCAAGTGGCGCAACTTTAAATATTTTTGTAACATCACCATCAAACCAACCAACACCATAATCAAATATAGCTTCCGGAAAATGAACTGTTTCGCCATAAATTTCTGTATTTTCCGCCATATCATCTAAGTGAGGAGGAAAATAGATAAAGTTCCTTAGGTCGTTAGGACCCAATCCCTTTAGAATTCCTCTTAGAGTTTGATCGTAGGTGAGTGTAAAATGATCCATATAACCGGTAAGTATTTCCATTACCTTTTCTTTACCAACAATGGCAGGAGCATGGGTATTCAATACAACTTCTGGCTGCAAATCGCGGATCATTTTGAGTGCATCTCGCCAGATTAATGGGTTTCGATAAACTACTCCACGTAAACTGTAAATATTTGGTCTTCCCGGAAATACAAAGTTATTTAGGACAACTCCGCTTTCAGGAAAATAAACAGTAAGGTTGTGGTCATCGGAAAGGCCTTCGGTGAAAAACTGCACTTTATGTCCAAGCAAGTTCATGGTTTCACCATTTTCGACCGTTTTATTTACGGGGAGAAAATCAATGGGCTGTCCGAGTCTAAGCTTAGCCTGAAGAGAAGCATCTGGTCCTTCTTCGGGCATGAAATTACTGAATTGAATGAGTGCTCTGGCACTTAAAATAGGGCCAATTTCAGGAATTACTGATGGGGCGCCTCCGCCACTGAGGTTATTCTGAACCGTCTCATTCAACGTGGGGTGACCAATAACAAGCACATCATCAGGATTATCCACAAATACTCCACCACCCAGTGCATAATGCGAATGACTGTACATGATTACTTTCACTGGCTTTTTACTAATTTTTTCGCGAATAGCATCATAAATGTGTGTGGCTTCTTCTTTCGTGTCGCCTACATCATATACTATCAATCCATCTTCGCCTTCAATTACAATAGTATTGGCAATGGAGTAACCTCCAACAACCCATACCCCTTCAACTATTTCCTCTACAGTTGGTTTGGTATACCAGCATTTAGGATAGGCTTCAATTAATTTGGCATTAACTATGGCCCCATTTTCTGCTGTTGCCATTTCCACAGCACCACCCATATACCGCGATTTTTCCTGTGCTTGCATTGGAATAATAATTCCCAAGCTAAAAATGCAAGCTACTCCAATACTTAGTAATTTTTGTTTTTTCATATTTTTAGATTTATCGTCATTGCGAGTCCAAAGTTTCGGTGCTCGCAATGAAGGTGTTATTAAATTTTTTCTAAGTCGTTCAGCTTCCAGCTTTTGTCCCAAACAGCTTTTTCCGGGCCATATAAGCGGAAGAACAAAAAGAAGTCTTTCCCAGATTCTGTTGGCACCCAGTTGGCTTCCTTACCTTTCGGTGGTTTTGCACTAAAATAAATATCAACAGTACCATCCTTATTAGTTTTCACACCATTATCGATAGAAGCAACTCCTGCCTTTGACATGTTGTCAATCCATGTAGCATCTTTTGTTTCATAAGCTATCACTGACCAAAAGTTACGCATAGGCACATTGGCCGGAACGGTTAGCACATAATCATTGCTACCGTTAAGGCTTTCTCCTTTATCGTCTCTAGCAACTTTTAGATAAAAACTGGCTGCACCTAATTTGCGGAAGCTCGTATAAAAACCAAAGTACGCTGCCCCACGTTGGTCATAATTAACATGACTTGGAAACGACCAATCCATAAAGCTCATCACTCCACTAGTTGGCACAGCATTGGTCCATTGGCGATCATCATAATACTTACCTGCAGCCCGCTCCAGGTAGGAGTCGCGAAGGTATACCTCAGCATCTTTTGCACCTGCTTTAAATAGGTCTAATTGTTTCTTAGTCGGGCTGTAAGGCATTCCTTTTTCAATACCAATAGACTCTAGGATTCCTAAAAAGGTTAAATCCTTTTCTTCAATTCTTTCTTCTTGTAATAGTTCATTAAGCTGTTCAAAATAGGTCTCATCAAATGGTACTAAACCATTGATTGGTTTGTCAAAAATGTCGATATGTTTTGTTGCTGGAGGATTACCAGCTTGCGACAACGGGTAAACTTTTATCCCTTTCACAAATTCAGAAACCTTAGCTAATGTCTCTTGGCTGGTGTTCTTTATTATTGGTCTAAGGGTGGCAGATCCCCCGTATGTTTTTTGGTATACTGCAACATATCCTTCCGGGTATCCACCTTGATAATCTTCTGACATAATCAAGTATTTAGCGCCGCGGCCTCCATCATAGCCATTGGCACCAACAGCAATCATAGAACGTTGCCAATAATCTAATAAAGTACCCACCAAACCAACATCTGCCGTACTTACAGGGATTTCAACAACCATGGGTTCCTTTTCTACATTCCAATAAAAATGGATGTAGGGAGTTGTATTGTTGTTTGTTGTAAAATCAATTTTCCAATTCTGTATTTGTGAAAAATAGGCCACATCGTTTAGGCCAACTCCAGCATCGCGCTCTAATCCATCTTGCATGGCTTTAGAACTCATTATAGGCATACTCCAAACAATGGATTCTATTGCCCGGTGTTTTGTGATTTGATCTTCAAGGCTTAAGTTTTCTTGTGCTTGCATTGGAATAGCGATTCCAATAATAAACAAGCCCGTAAATAAAATACTTAGTAATTTTTTTGTTTTCATTTTAAATTATTTTCTTTCAAACTTGGTTAAGGAAACGCCCTTTGGATTTGGGTATTTCTCTAATGATTTATAATACTCCCCAATCACTTTCATATAAAGCCTGAATGTCCAGGCTTTAGAAGCAATCAGGTTATCCTCTTCCCGTGGATCGTTCTCAATATTGTAGATTGCCGGCATACCATTCAACTGTGAGCGGTGACCAGCTAAACCGGGACGGGCGGGATTACCACCGGAGGAAACAAAATCTTGCGGGTAAATGCGGAACTGGTGCCAGCGCACTGCGGCGACCTCATCTTCAATAAAGGTAATCAGGTGCTCACGATTGGAGTTTTTCTGTTTGCCCAGGAAGAAGTCACTTTGATCAACGCCATCAATAAGCTCGATCATTAGGTAATTTCGCCCCGATGATACTGGCTAGAGTGGGCATAGAAATCATGAATCGACTACCATGCTCATTGTTTTTCCCCGGGGCGATTTTGCCGGGCCATTTGATCATAGCCGGAACACGGATAGAACCTTCCGTGGCATCACCGAGTTCCCCACGGAAAGGGCCGTTATTTCCGCCACGATAGGCAGGAGGTCCGCTGAGGGGAGTTGCACCGTTTTCAGAAATCCAGATGACGATGGTGTTGTCTTCAATACCTGCATTTTTAATAGCGGCAAGCACTTCTCCGGTGCGATGGTCAAGCTCCATAATCGCGTCACCATACGGACCACTGCTCGATTTACCGCTAAACTCAGGCGGGGTAACACTCGGATAGTGAGAGTGCGTCCAGCCAATCATCATTAAGAACGGCTTATTGGCTTTTGCCTGGCGCTGTATAAACTCCACAGATGCTTTAGCGACATCACCTTCAACCTGGCGACGGTAATCCACGGTGTATTCCCGGACGGCTTTCAGATTGCCTTCTTCATCAGACTCATAAATTCTCGGAACTACGCTTTCGATAAAATCATCAGGCATACCACTGCGTTCCATGCTTTCCCGGTACAGGGTGCCGTCGGTTGTCTCGATCACACCCACATGATACTCATCAAAGCCCTGACGCGTCGGCCAACTCTGCTCTTCCGAACCCAGGTGCCATTTGCCGGCATAAGCAGTTGCATAATCCTTTTCTTTGAATAACTCACCAATCGTCACCTCTTTGGCCGTTAGTGTATTGGGCGTGCCCCCAATGATGACGGTATTTAACCCAACACGAGTCGAATAGCGTCCCGTCATCAGAGCCGCACGGGAAGGCGTGCATGCCGGTTCGACCAAAAACTGTGTCATCTGCATGCCTTCACTGGCCAATCGATCGATGTTCGGCGTGGGCATCCCACGTACTTCACCTCCGCCAAAGGCGCCTATATCACCCCAGCCGACATTATCGGCCAGCATAAGTACTACGTTCGGTTTACTCATTTTCCTGTGCTTGCATTGGAATAGCAATTCCGATTAATAAACAAGCAGGTAATTGCAATACTTAGTAATTTTTGTGTTTTCATTTTTCTATTTTTAGTTAATATTCTATTTTTTAAACTTAGTCATGCTGAATGCTGGTGGATTGGGATATTTTTCCAGTGACTTCTGGTATTCGCCCACAATCTTCATATACGGTCCGAGCACAAAGGCAGATACTGCAACCTGGTTCCATTGTTCCCGTGGATCACGGGCAATGTTGTAGATAGAAGGATAACCCATCCCCTCGGCACGATAAGCACCCACGCCCATCAGGGAAGGGTTGCCATCAGATGAAACGAATTCCCTTGGATAAATCCGCCACTGCTTCCAGCGCACTGCAGCAACCTCGCCTTCCATGAACGTGATCAGGCTTTCGCGTGCTGACTGCTTGTTTTTGCCCAGGAAGAAATCACCCTGATCGACGCCATCAATGGCACGGTCAGTGGGTACTTTGGCCCCGATAATGTTGGCCAATGTAGGGTAGAAGTCGTGGATAGCTACCATCTCGTTGCTCTTTGCCGGTTTGATCTTTTCTGGCCATTTGATCATGCCCGGAACGCGCAGTGAACCCTCAAGTGCATCACCAACCTCTCCACGGAACGGTCCGGCTGAACTGCCCAAGAAATCGTTGTTGGACCCCTGGGTTGTAGCCGGCCCATTGTCGGAAAGCCATATGACGATGGTGTTGTCTTCAATACCGGCCTCCTTTATGGCGTCAAGCACCTGTCCTGTACGGTAGTCAAGTTCCATCACAGCATCACCAAAAAGCCCGGCACTCGATTTCCCTTCAAAGTCGGGATGTGGCAAGGCCGGATAATGTACATGTGACCATCCCACATAAAGAAAGAATGGTTCCTTTTCTTTTGCCTGTTCTTTGATGTACTTCACGGAGGCTTCGCTATGTCACCTTCGATATGCCGTCTGTATTCAAGATCGTAGGGACGGACCTTTTTCAACACATCCTTCCCAGGTTCTGATTCCCAGATAGCAGTTTGCGATTTGGCAATTGCTTCTTCTGAAAAACCGCTTCTACGCATACCATCCGGATACAATACACCGTCAGTGGTTTGTAAAATCCCAACATGCCATTCATCAAAGCCCTGGTTAATGGGCAGACTTTGCTTTTCTCCACCCAGATGCCATTTACCCGTCATGGCAGTGGCGTAGCCTTTTGATTTGAACAGTTCGGCAAGCGTCACCTCACTATCCTGAAGTGTGCTGGGTGTACCGGCAATAATAATACTTCCCAATCCTGCACGTTGAGAATATCTGCCTGTCAGCAATGCCGCGCGGGTCGGTGTACAGCCGGGCTCCACGAAAAACTGAGTGAGCATCATCCCTTCGCTTGCCAGTTGATCAATGCGCGGCGTGGGCATACCACGAAGTTCACCACCGCTGCCATAGCATCCTAAATCACCGTAGCCCATGTTGTCTGACAGCATAATTACCACGTTGGGTTGACTACTTTGCTGTGCTTGCATTGGAATCGAAATTCCAATAATAAACAAGCAGCTTAATGCAATACTTAGTAATTTTTTTTGTTTTCATTTTTTTTAGATTTAGCGTCATTATGAGCGAAGTGAAAGCGAAACATTCTATCGTTTAAAATAAGAATACTTCGCTTTCGCTCGCAATGACGGTTTATTGATTTAATTCACCTTCACAATCTCACCTGGTCTCCAGGTTTTATCAAACCAGGGTTCAAGCGGACCATAAATGCGCCACAGCATATGCCAGTTTTTACCGGGAACAGTTTGTATCCAGTTTACATCTCCTTCTGGTTTTTCATAACTGAAATAAACATCATAGGATCCATCTGCATTTTGCACAACATTTTTATCGGAACTGGTAACCCCTGGGAATGGATAATCCGTTTGAAGTAATGATCTTGTCTGTACATCGTAAACGGTTACATCCCAGAATTGTACAGCAGGTACATTGGCTGGTATGTGTAATTTGTATTGCTTATCTCCGGATAAAGGATTGCCTTCAGAGTCGCGGATACCTTTCATGTATTGTGATCCTTTTCCAACCGGTGGAGTTACCATAGCGGGCGTGATTCCTGTCGCATAATAATGGAATCCTAATCTTTGATCGATTAAACGAACTCCATCTTTTTCAAACAAATAGCTATTTCCAGGAAATCCTGTTTCCCAGGTCTTGCTGTCAGGATAAGCTGCAAAACTCTTGTCCCGGTTTCTGTATTCATTAACACGTGAATAGGCATTCCCAACAAGGGCTGCTTCATTTAGAATTTTTTTCATGCGTGCATCCGGTGCAAAAGCTTTCCCTTTTTCAATTCCGATGGATGCCAGGTAACCTAAAATTTCAGGGCTAAATGCTGAAGCAGGTTCTTCCTGTACGATTGCATTCACTTCTTCAAAAAACTGAAAATCGCTGGCGTGTACGGTGTTAAATTCTTTACCAGATACATTCACAAAATTTACAGATTTAGGCTGATCTCCCAATGGATACAATTTAAAATTCTCTTTCATATTTTTTACAACAGGTTTAGGATCGAAGTTCTCCATAAACCCACGCATCACCAACCAATTTCCATAGGTAGCTGATTTTGCTACAAAATATCCATCGGGTATTTTGCCTTCATAACCCGGGGGAACTAAGAGATATTTACCTCCTTTTCCTTTGTCAGGTCCTGCGTTTCCATAATCGGTTACATATTGAAACCAAAAGTCATCGATCAATCCAAGGGTGTTTGGTGGTGTTTCCATTACCATGGGCCCATCTTTCAAATCAATCCACATAAAAGTGTATACAACGGTTGTATTGGGCGTAAGTAATATCACTTTAGAATCCATGCGGTCTTCCCAGATTATCATGGTTTCATTGTCGGGGCCAAATTTTCGAAGGCTATTTCTAAAACCACTTAATGAAGCACCGCTTGTGGTTAAGACAACACATTCAACTGCGCGTTGAAAATCGATTTGATCATACAGTTTTTGAGCTGTTTCTTCTGTAGGAAAGCCATCATCAAAAGTTAAAGTTCCGAAACGTGTTTCCACTTCATCGGCAATTGGGATATTTGCCGGAATGTCGGTGGTCATTTTCATTTTTTGGGCTACAACTTTGGCTTTTGCCTTTTTTTCTGTTTTTGCATCACCACCACAACTTGTTAACGATAACGCAAGTGCGGCAATGAAACCAAAAGAAAGAAGTGTTTTTGAATTTTTCATTTGTTATTGTTTTATCGTCATTGCGAGCCTGCCTGTAGGCAGACAGGGAGGAACGACGAAGCAATCTGTTTTATCATTGACAGGTTGCTTCGCTATCGCTCGCAATGACGGATTGAATACTTTAATTTACTTTCACAATTTCACCTGGTCTCCAAGCTCTGTCGTACCAAACTTGTGTTGGGCTATACATACGCCATAGCATATTCCACCCTTTATTCGGGATAGTTTGCACCCAGTTTACATTACCTTCTGGTTTTTCAGGTCCAAAATATATGTCCCAGGTACCATCCGCATTCGTAACAAGGTCTTCCTGTATACTGGTTACTCCAGGTAAACGCTGATCAGTTTGCAACATACAACGGGTTTGGTTATCATATACTGTTACTTCCCAGAAGCGTTTTACAGGTGGATTTGCTGGTACATGAAGCTTATAGTTATTTGATCCATCTAAGATTTCCCCTTCCGAATCGCGTAAACCAATTACATATTGAGAACCAGCACCTACTGGAGGTTTAACCATTACTGGCGTAATACCGGTTGCATAATAATGGAAACGTACACGTGCGTTAATTAAGCGCGTTCCATTCTTTTCAAACTCATGGCTACCACCTTCGAAACCTAGTTCCCAACTTTTACTTCCCGGCCAAATCACTACATCATCGGCACGGTTACGGAATAAAATAGCGCGTTGCGTTGCTGAACCAACCACTGCAGCTTCAGAGAGAATTTTTGTCATGCGAGCATCTGGAGCAAATGGTAAGCCTTTTTCAATACCAATAGACCTTAACATTCCCAATACTTCAATATCCCATGATTCTGGCTCTTCTTCCTGAACCACTTCATTTATTTCTTCAAAAATGGTAATATCTTGAGAGTGTAAGGTGTTGATGTATTTATTCGAAAGATTATGCAATTGAACAGGCTTAGGATTGTTCTTCTCAGCCAATGGATACACCTTAATTTAGCTTTAATATTCTCAATGCCCTGGTCATAAGAACCATCAACCGCAAATGCGCGTAAGGCAAACCAGTTACCATAAGTGGGCGAATTTAACACGAAATGTCCTTCCGGAATATCGCCTTCGTATCCTGGAGGTAATAATATATATTTACCACCTTTTCCGCGATCAGGACCCGCATTACCTACATCACCTACATACTGAAACCAGAAGTCATCCACAATGGCTAGTACGTTTGGTGGAGTTTCAAGAACAACTGGGCCATTTTTAGTGTCTAACCACATAAACAGATAAATAACTGTAGTATTTCCAGTAAGTAATAGACCTTTTGAGTCTAAGCGCTCTTTCCACCAAATAGCTGTTTCATTGTCCGGGCCATATTCTCTGATCCCTCTGCGGAAACCAACCAACGAGGCGGCAGGAGTGTTCATAATCATACATTCCACTGCACGAGAGAAATCCTGATTATCCCATATTAGTTGAGCAGTTTCTGCAGTTGGTACTCCGTCGAAAAATTTAAGTGTTCCTAAACGAGTTTCCACTTCATCAGGAATTAGAACATCTTCCGGCGTTTGGGTTGTCATTTTGTAGGTTTTCTGTGCTACTTTTTCAGCAGGCTGATTAGTATCAGCAGGCTCTTTTTTTGTTGCCTGATCGCAGGATGTTATTGCTGTAAATAAGAATGATAGCAATACCAAAACGATAATACTGTTTAAACTTAAAAATTTGCGTGTTTGTGTTTTCATGTTACCTTTTTTAATTAATAATATTTAATTGATTAATACTTTTAGTTTGTTATGTTTTATCATCTAACATTTTTACTGAAATAACTGTCATATGCAAATCATAAAGAGCATTAAGCACTCCTGATAAAGCCGCCTGATCGCTCATTCGTCCGATTAATGTGGAAATTGGTTTTGATCCTGATTTCCGATCTATGGTGACTTGCATGCGTTGCAATCGATCGGACCAATCTGTATTTACTTCACCCAATACCTTTATTTGATAGACAGCAGGTTTGCTGAAACTGAAGTTTTCGTAGGGAGATTTTTTTTGATCTGTTTTATTCATCGATGTAAATTATATGAAGTTTGTTTTTGTTAAATTTTCACGATACAAAGTAAGTGAATGAAAAGTGGAAGAGTCAATACCCGAAAGTGGAAGAAAGGTTTATTTTTTGGCCCGCTTTCGCTAATGATTCAGTATATATAAGAACTAGGGAGTCAGATAAGGGGGAAAAAACAGATTACTCATTCAAAATTCAACTGATGAGAAAAAAGGTTCACTTATACATGAAACTTTTCCAAATTATTTCAAACTTTCATGTATAGACGAAACTTATTACTACCTATTCATTGATAAGCCCTAATTCTTTTACTTTCTTTACCAAATTCATACGATTGTTAACTTCCAATTTTTGGCAGAGGTTGTAAATGTGTTTTTTTACCGTTCCTTCTGAAACGTAGAGCCTGTCTGCAATTTCCTTGTTTCTTAGACCATTTGCCAGCTGGGTAACGGTTTCCAACTCCCGCGAAGTTATTGATTCCATGTTCTCTTTAAGAGTCAAGCTCGGTTTCTTATGCTGTTTATTTTCAGCAGGAACATTATCTTTTAAAGTTTGATATTTTTCTATGGTTCTAATTACTTGATTTATATATTTTGTAGCTATATTTTGGTTTTGTAATTCTTTCAACATTTCAAACAAAATAGGTCCAGCTTCCACAAAGGGGCGGATCCAGCCACCGGGCTCAGCCAATATTAGCACTTCCTCAAGTGTTGCAATTGCTTCGTCATGATTTCCCTGCTTCTCCATGAGGACAGACTGCAGCACGGCAATTTCAATTATCTGGTTCACCAGGTGACATTCCGTGCTAACAGCTTTTACTTTATCCAATAAGCCTGCAGCTTTTTTAAGATTTTCTTCAGAACCTTCGTATATTAATACCCTGGCCTGCGTAATGATGGGGACTTCCAGCCACACAAACAAACCGGCAAAAGAGGGCGATTCATTTAGGGTGCTTTCCCATGCCAATGCAGGTTCAAGCTCCCCACGAAGTAAGGATAAGCGGGCACGACACGATTGCGTGATTGGTAAGTTACCGGTAGGGTTAAAATCCTTTTCAAAACTTTCTAAAAGCACCAATGATTTATCCGCTTCAGCCGGGTTTTGTAAAAAATGGCATATGATGGTTTTGCTTGCAATGGCATCAAGAGCTACGCCTATATGAAGATTGTAACGCTGTTGGCCGGCAATGGTGAAAAGGTTCAAAGCATCCTTTAACTCAAAGGCGTTTAAACATGAAATCCCTTCCATACAAATACCCATAGCATCCGTGTAAATTAAATTGGCCTTTTTTGAAATAGCTTGTACAAGCTGAGATTCCTTTCTGGCTGTGATCAAGTCACCGGCAAATGTATTCACATAAAAAATCCCGGCCATCAGGCGAGTAATATACACAGCATCTTCATTCTCAACAGATAATTGAGTTTTAAGATCTTTAAGGGCTACCTCTTTCTCTCCGTTAACGCTTCTGGATAGGGCTATATGGAGATAAAGCATTCCCATAGCCAGTTTTCTGTTGGAGGTTAATAAACTTTCTGCTTTCTGAAAATGTTCAAGTGCTAATTTTGGAATTCCGGACCAATGATATACCAGCCCAAGCATCAAATAGCACTCTCCTAATAAAACCTGATCCTTTTTATTCTTTTTTAACAATGGGATTGTCAATTCCATCAAGGGAGGAATCTTTTCAAGCTTAAAATTTTCATATGCGCCCCATGCTTCTGAGAGCATAAGTTCAGGTTTTTCCCTTATCAGCTCTTGAGGAAGCAAACTCAACCAGCCTTGAACCATATACCACCGATCATCATCCAGTTCAGCCCATCTGTGCCTTTCCACTATTTGGCAAGCCCCATTCGGATCATTCCCTGCCAGCATATGATTTATCGATTCTTCAATGTATTTATGTTTCTCAAACCACTCAGCTGCCCGAATATGATAAGGAAAAATTTCTTCATCCGATTTTTGTGATTTTAACCTCTTTTGGAATAATTCCTGGATCAAGTGATGATACCTGAACCATTTCCGCTCGGCATCAAGGGAAATGACAAAAAGATTGGACTTGACCAGCCATTGAATAAATTCACTTCCTGATAACTGATTTTCACGCTTATCCATTTTTGAATAAATATCCTCAATCAAATCTGCACAAAACCGGTCGAACACGGATGTTATCAATAACAAGTCCTGTACTTCAGCAGGTTGTTTTTGCAACACTTCCTCCACCAGGAAATTGGATAATGACCAGGCATCACCGCGAATATTATCAATGGCCACATCAACATCATCTTCGCTTTTAATATTTAACAATGCCATCCTGAGGCCTACAATCCATCCTTCTGTTTTCTCCAGTATTAATTTAGCTGCCCCTTCCTTCAATGAGATATTAAACAATTTCTGAAATAAAGCCTGGATTTCATTCTCACTAAAAGAGAGCTCATTCATCCGGATTTCTGTCATCCTATTATGAAGCAATAAGGAATTTATTTTTAATGGAGGATCTTTGCGAGTCAGAATGGAAAGATGCATATGTTCAGGAGGAAAGCGCAATAATTCGTTCATTAAATGATGGATTGTATCATTCTGTATCCTATGGTAATCATCAAGTACAAGAATAAAGTCATGTTCGATGGCATCCAATTCATTGATGAGTGAATAGGCAATCACATTTACAGGAGGTAATGAAGATGCATTTATTAATACACTTGTATTTTCCAAAGCACGGGGAAATATTTTTTCAATGGCTGCATTTATATATAAAAGGAATGTTCGCAAATCATTGTGTTCATCATCCAGTGAAATCCAGGTAAACAATGCTTTTGTAGACTCTAACCACTGACTTACAGTTACACTTTTTCCATAACCGGCCGGTGCAACAACAAGCGACAAGGGTTTATAAATATTTTTCTCCAATTCTTCTGTGATCAAATTCCTGTTAACGCAGTCGCTGGTAACTGGAGGGCGGTGGAGTTTTGTAGTGAGGATACTCACATTTTCGATTTCTTCATCTGCTTCTTCATTGCTTAAGGCAATGCTGGTGATGGTTGAACTTAGGTACATTTCACCCCTTGCAATCTTTTGAACAGCAGAAATCAATTCATCAGGAGCAGAATCTTTTAGTAAATAACCCACTGCCCCGGCATTCAACATATCTTTTACATAGCGTTTTCCGGAATGGATGGAGAGTGCCAGCACTTTTGTGTCAGGAGCAAATGAAAGTATTTGTTTCGTTGCATCTATACCATTCAACTTAGGCATAGAAACATCCATAACAATTACATCTGGATTTTTCTTCTTCACCCAATCTATGGCTTCCAAACCATCATTGGCTTCCCCAACAACCCGGATATTTTCATTGGTTTCCAATAAATTCCGAAGACCGGATCGGAATACCGGGTGATCATCAGTGATGAGGACATTTATAGCCATTTTATTTATTTTAAAGAATATATTTTCATTAAATATTTATTTTTTATCAAACCACATAAAATGATAGATCAGAAGAACAGAATTAAAATCAGACCCGTATCGGGTTGATGCGCCATTGGTATATGCAATCTGAAATCCATGTCCTTTAGCAACAGGAAATGCAAATGCAAGTCCGAATCGCATGTTGTTTTGGTTGTTCTGAAAAATATCATCGTTATAGCTAATTCCACCAAAAAAACCGGCGCCAAAAGAACCTGAAACCCACATACCCTTTTTGAAGATATAAACTCCATGCACCTGAAAGCTCACCAAAGGATGCTGTTCCAGTTTATTGCCACCAAAAAAATTATTATTAGCAGTAAAAAACCATGTATTAAACTGGGCTTCCAGGGTTAGCTTTTTGATACGATACGATGCACCAATACCAAGTTTAAATGCCCACCTGTTGAGCCCAAGATTAATAAATTGTTCGGGGTCATATTGACCCAATGGAGGGCGAAACCGGAATTGTGCTCCTAATCTGAATTTCTTCAATTGGTAAGCTGGATACTCGGCTGGCGTAAGAGCAGGGCCTCCTATGAGTATCATCGATATTCGGAAAATCGGATCAGCAAAACCATTTCGACTCGTTATTGTATCATTTTGCGCTACAATAGCATCCCAATTGCCAAACGAATATGGAATTACAGCATCAATTTTGGCTAACTTCCCAAAAAGATTAAAGCTTCGGGCATACCCTGCACCAATTATATTTAGGGCTGCATTTAAATTTTCAATGGGCAGGGTATTATCCACCAATACATTCCCATGCGAATAAGCGTAGGATGCAACAGCAAAATTGGTTTTCACGGGCATCATTGCCAATAATCTCGGTTCCAGGTCCTGCGCATTTGCAGACATACAGCTCAATAGTAAAAAAATCGTTATGTAAGGAGCCTTTATCATAAATTATTTATACCGTCTTTTAGTAAACTTTTAGTCTGACTGGAATTTTTATAATTGCCCGTTAATTATCAATTTATTTTATAATATACCCTTAGTCTATAAATAATGTCGTTGGTATGAAAATCATCTTCAACCGTATTTCGGGCATAGTTATATCCAACTAAGAATACTACTTTCCAAACCGGAGAAATATTATAACCAATGCCTGGCATAATTCTTACTTTGTCGTTAAATTGTTTGGTGCCTATTAAATTCCAATAAAACTTTGCGCTTACGGGTATATAGAATCCTTTTCCATAATTCCATACATCGCCCTGGAATTTAATGATCAATGAAGCTTCGTAACTTAGTCTTAAACCAAATGTATTGATCCAATCGTCGGTTTCAATTTCAAAACGCTCTTCCAGTTTTACAAAATGTTTAATCTCAATTCTGGTTCTGTTGGGCCATGAAAGTTGGTATGCCTGAAATGGTGATATTTCCAGCCTGTCGACACTTCCCTTATTATCTGTAAAATACATTTCGATACCTCCATGAAGCTCTTCCTTGTATTTTAGTTTTTTCAACATAAATTTTGGTCTTTTGTACTTCACGGCAGGCTTGAGCCAATATCGGTTCCAGGCGTGAGGCGAAATAGTTCTGAAACCAACAGAACCATATACTCCTACCTTTTCCGAAATTTTATGACTGGGATTAAAATCAAACCAAAACTGGTTGGTTACCTGATTTTCATTTTCATCCTGGGCAATGCTTTCATTTACTAAAAACACTAAAATGACAAAAACCAGAATAGTCCCATTAAAAGTCAAAATTTTATTTATGTCAAATCGTCCTGTCATAAACTCTAAAAATCATAGTAGAAAAGTGCCGATATCCGGCTTGCCTGACCTGTTTGACCATCTATATTCCACCGCTGTCCGAACATGTATTCAAATCCAACTTTTGCTCCTTCGGTAATATTCCAAAAACAATCAGCAGAAGCACTCAGACTGTTTTTAAATGAATCATCGGGTTGGTAATCTTTATTGAATAATTGAGCATATCCAAATGAGAAGTGTGTTGAAACTCTTTCTGTAAATTTAATTCCATACGACAAAAATCCTCCAAAGGAAGTCAGAGCTTTCAAGATTTTGTGTATTCAGGATTAAAAACAGCATCATTCCCTGTACCACTAAAGGTGGTAATAAAATGGGCTATGGATTTACCATAGGTAAATTGATACAAAATTCATGTGTGCCGGGCAAATCCACCGTTCCTGAAAGCGAACCACCTATTCCGAAAGAATTTGATACTTTATTGTTGGCATCTCTTTTGGAAAGGGTCGTAATTACTCCTGAGAACTGTACAATTCCCAGAATACCTTCCCATACAAAACGTCCGGTAAAATCAGGAATCAGTTGAACAGTAGTTATGCCAGTAGTATCAAATTGTTCGGTGGATAAATCTGGCTTAGCATATTCAAGTGCTACTGCCCACTGGGTTCCTTTGGGGCTCTTTCCACTATACCTGATCTGGGGAGTACGTAAAGTTACACTACCAGTTGGCCCGTCTCCGTTTACCATGGGTGGTGAAGAAGAAACATTGCTAAAAAGCGACCATGTTTGACCTACCAGAAAGCGATCTATCTGGCCGTATGCATGGCGTATCCTGAATTGTCCGTTGGATCCATTAAAATCAGTTTCCAACCTCACAAACACATCACTTTTTTCCAGTTTGCGCGAAATCTCAAATCCCAATCGGGTTTGATTTAAGTCGTTATAAAAGTTAGGGATTTTTATATTATCATGCTCCTGTTGGAATATAATAGGAATTGTAGACTTTTTTTACCGGCATATCGACAAAATCATACAGTATAGAATACCTGACCGAACCCAAAATACGTAATTGCATTTTCCCATCGGGGGTGATGATATACAAACCCCTGTCTTTAGTGATATCCAACGGACTGAGTTCATGTTTCACCAGGCTATCCGCATTAAATTGTTCACCGGGCCCGGATGAGGAAAAAGTAGTTTTTGTAGTGTCCTGTTCTTGAGCAATTGCACCAATAACTATTAATACCAGGAGGAAAGTAAATAATAAATTCTTTTTCATAATGTACAACTTTATTGTCAATTTAAAGGTTAAAACCCTGCAATTTCATTGCAGTTACTTTAGTCTCTATAAATTCTATCTTCTTGACAGAAGACAGACTCCCGTCTCCAGTCTCCGGTCTCCAGTCTCCGGTCTTCTCTCTTCCGACCATCCTGTTATTTATTTTATCGAATTTCCTGTCTGCCGAACAGGCAGGCATTCGAATCTTAAAACTATGTATTTTCAATGCATAGTGATTTTTATCAATCAAACCAACCATGTTTATAGAAATACCTTAAAAAAACCACAGAAATGATTACCATAGCTCCAAGGCTGATAAAGTAGCCATATTTGAATGTAAGTTCAGGCATATATTGAAAGTTCATTCCGTAAATCCCAGCCAGTAATGTAAGGGGAACAAAAATGGCCTGGATAATGGTTAAAAAATTCAGACGCTTATTTGCCTTTTCCTGTAATATAAGATCAAAATGATCGTGCAATGAATTTAAACGTTCTTCTATTTGCACAAGGGATATTTTCAAAAAGCCCATTGTTTTTAATAAGTTCCTTGAAATAGAGTCGATATGGGCTATCCTGATCCAATATATCTTTAGCAGGCGGAAAGCTCAATGTGTAGAACAGCTTCTCCAACACCCTTGAAAATGCCGCCAAATCAGATTTTGCCTCCAATATATCTTTCGGAGAAATTTCATTTTTTTTATTTTCGAAATCCAGCGCCAGGATTTCAATCTCCTCACGGTACTTTAAAATCAATTTTCCATTGATGGAGAGAATTTCATTCAATAAAATATAAAGCAGAAATTCTGCATTCATTTTGTTTTTTTGGCTGTCAGAAAAAGAAGGATATGCTTTTATTACTCCATCCAAAATGCCCTCATCAATCTCGTGAATGGCAAATAATAAATTTTTATGATTCACAATACCTACAAAATGTGGCTTCATGGATTTTGCAGAGAAATAGGCCAGTTCGCCATAAGTTGTATCATCTAAGTATTCGAATCGGATATGAGATTCAGGTTCCAGGATATATTCACACACTTCCTTTTTTACACCAAAGTATTTCAGATCTTCAATCACTTCTGATCTTTCTTTAGTCTTGAAATCAAAGATATAAAGTGATGTTTTTTTCAGCTCCTGTGGCTTAAAATCAACTTCAGCGATTTGTGTTATACCCTCTTTGTTTAACTCATAAATTCTTTTTTTCATTCTGTTTTTATGTTTGTAATGTGAAATACCGGCAGGACAAAGTCCATCCGGTATTTCATCACGATAGTCTAAATCTCCCATATCTATATACCCATTTCCAACATTTTATTTACTTCAAAAATTCTCTTATTCATTTTTTCTGCTTCAACGAGTTTGGTTTATCGTCAACATTTCTAAAATTTATTTATCTCCTTTGCAACAGATTTCCATGACTCTTCCGGAACCATCTTTTTTAGTTCTATATTCAATCCTGATACTGCCTGAAGCAATCCCAGCCATTCTTCAATGTCATCCTGAACAAGACTTTTTAATTCAACCTCTCCATCATTTTTAATCATTCTCTTTTTCTGTTCTTCAGGGTCCATATTTAAAATTTCTTCGGTGAAGGCAATCATTGTTTGATTGAAATCATCAAGTAATTTTTCAGCTGTTGTATAATTCCCAATATCGACGTGATCAAGGATCCTGGTTTTACCTTTTTCCAATCTCGATTTGAACTTCTTATATTCTTTTTCTTGTGTTTTGCGGTCTTTCTTTAAATCCTTTTGCATGGAAACCAATATCCGATCCCATTCTTCCGTAGTTATAAGGTTTTGGACTTTAATCCTGATCGGAATAAACTTTTCTCCTACTTCCTTTTCATAAGCCACCAACTCATCAAAGAATTTGTTAAAATCCTCTTCCGTAGCTTTATAGGTGCTTATCAATTGGCTTAACTTCTTTTCGTTTGCCTTGGTCTGTTTGTTATAAGATTTTTGAAGCTCTTTTACCTTTTTGAGTTCCACTTTTATTTCGTTCTTTCTTGTCTCATCAACAACCTCTTTTTTAACATACTTTTCAATTGCTGAAAGATTAAGGTCGTTATGGCCTCCGAGAAACATAATTGTAAATAGTGCAATGATTCCAGCTGATATTAACATATTTCAAAGTTATAATTGATTACTAAAATGTAAAACCATATCCATGCTTTAAAAGTCATATGGATATGGTATTACGATAATATGAATTAATCTACTAACTCAAGCTCACCTGGCCTCCATGTTTTATCGATCCATGGAGCCAAAGGACCATAAGCACGAAGCAGGATAAACCAGCTTTTGCCCGGAATGGTCTGAATCCAATTCCCTTCAGGTACATCTTTGGGTTTCTCAGGAGCAAAAATCACATCGATAGATCCATCCTTATTTTCTTTCACCTTGCCTGTCAAGCTATTAATGCCAGCAAATCGCTGATCTGTCTGAAGCATACAACGTGTCTGTGGATCATAAATAGTTATTGACCAGTTATCTTTTACAGGCACATTCGGAGGTAAGTGAAGTTTATAGGTCTTAGCTCCATCGAGTGGTGTATGATCTCCAGCCATACCCGCAATGGCATATTGCGAACCAGCTCCAGGTTTTGTAAGTGCCATAGCTGGCGTTACGCAAACTGCATTAAAATGCATCCATAAACGAGAATCCATACGACGCGCTCCATCTTTTAAAAAGTAAGAGTCATTATCAGCAAAAGCCATGACCCACTCGCTCTTTGTTTCCGGATAGTAATAATGACCCGGATCGCGAGGCTCAATGGTATTGGCGCGTGCATAGGCATTTCCAATATTAACGGCTTCCGTTAATAATTTCTTCATGCGCGCATCTGGCTTAAATGGCTGGCCTTTTACAATACCTAATGATCTTAGTATTCCTAAGTTTTCGGCATCGTAAAACCCTTCTGGCTCTTCCTGAATGATTTGGTTCAGATCTTCAAAGAATGTATAGTCATTTGGGGCAACTGTGTTGTAATATACACCCGACATGTTTTTGAATTCCATTTTTGGTGGATTGTCTTTTTGCGACAAGGGATACACTTTTAGGTTTTCCTTAATTCGAGTGGCGGCTGCTTCAACACCGGTTTTGGTGTAACCCCGCATAAAATTCCAAACATTATAGGTGTTCGATTGATATACATAATATCCATCCGGCACCTCACCATCATATCCCGGAGGCAGCACCAGGTATTTGCCACCTTTTCCTTTATCCGGACCAGCAGCTCCCATATCTGTAATATACCTAAAGGCCGCATCGTCTAAAATACCCAAAACTCCAGGAGGAATTTCAATAACCGTAGGCCCATCATTTTTAAGATCGAGGAATCCCCACGTATAAAGCGAGGTATTGTTGTATGTGAGTGCAAGTGACTTAGAATCGCCCAACTGCTCCCAAATTAATATTTGATTGCTTTTACCCATTCCCATATCACGATTTCCTTTGCGGAGATTGTACAACGAAACGGCCGGTGTCATATTAATAAAGGCCTGCACTGCACGTGCACGATCTACATACTCATATACATTATCGATGGTTTGACGATTGGGTATACCATCGAAAAATTCCAATGTTCCAATCGGTGACTCTATTTTATCCGGGGTAGTAATATTTTCCGGAATAGGAGTGGTCATCTTCATGACAGGTTCTTGAGTAATCATTTTCTGTTTTGACGACTGTGCAACTGTAGTCGTCATTAAACCTGCTAAAAACAAACAGGTGATTGCTGACTTTAAATTATTCATTGTTTTCATTTTATTAATTATTAATTACTTAACCAATTCCACATCATTTGGAACCCATGTTTTGTTGTTGAATGCGTTGAGCGGACCGTAGTAGCGTATGTAAACAAAGAATCCCTGATCCGGGATAACTTCTACCCAGTTTTGTTTTTCAACACCTGCCGGTTGTTTAACCGAGAAGTAAATATCAATGGAGCCATCATCATTAGTAACTGGAGGTGGAGTTTGCTGGCTGCTGATACTTGGATAAGGCATAGTATTAACAACACATCTATTATATGTATCGTAAATAGTAACTGACCAGAAAAGCTTAACCGGAACACCAGGGGGCATATTTAATTTGTAGGTCTTGTTTCCGTCGAAGAAATTATCATCACTATCCTTATAGGTAGTTTGGTATCTTGAGCCAAGACCTTCAGGCATTTGCATAGACATTGCCGGAGTAATACCATCGGCAGTAAAGTGAAACACCGTACGTGCTTCAAGGTTGATATAGTCGTTTTGATAGAAAGTAGAATTATTAATTACATAAGGACTTTCCCATTGGCGTTCAGGATATACTTTTGCGTTTTCAACTCGCGTATTAAACGCAATTACGCGTGACATGGCAACACCCTGTTCAGCAGCTTTAGCCAAGAATTTTTTGCATGCGCGCATCAGGGTTAAAAGGTTTCCCCTTTTCAATACCAATAGAAGCTAGCTCACCTAATCGTTCTTTTCCAAAAGCCTCGGCAGGTTCGTAGTTTATTAAGGCATGCATCCAGGCAAATGCCGTCGCATCTTCAGGTACCAGGGTATTGATTGGTACACCGGTAACATTGGTATAGGTGCATTCACGCGGACCTGTACTTAAAGGATAAATTTTACAACCTTTGCGAAAATAATCCATGGCACCTTCGCCAAAACCGATAACTGCCGCATTGGCGCGAACAAAAGAAAAAACACGATAGGTTGGCGATTTAAATACCCAATATCCATCAGGAACATCTCCGGTATAATCAGGAGGTAAAATTAGGTATTTTCCACCTTTTCCTTTATCCATTCCGGTAGGCCCAATATCAAAAAGAAACTTAAAATTAGCATCGTCAACAGGTCCCATTAAACCACCGGGAACTTCAAATACCGTTGGGCCATCAGCCTTTAAGTCGAATACCAACATCGAATAAATACTTTCGGTATTCCCGGTAAGCCACAAGGCTTTTGAATCTAAGCGATCGGCAGTTACTGCAATGTGCGAGCTACTATGGGTTCCATAATCGCGCACAACACCTTCAATCATTCCTTTCATAGAAAGTGCCGGGTACATACTCAAATACAGTTGTGTAGCTTTTTGTAAATCCAGCTCATCGTACACTTTTTGTATTGTTTCTTCGGTTGGGTAACCACCCGGAAATTCAAGCTTTCCGAAACGGGTATTCATGGTTACTGCAGCGGGCTTAAAACCACCAGTTTCGTAAGGAGTTTGCTTCTTAGCCCAGTCAAAAATACTTGTTGTAGCATCGGGCATTTGTTTGGTTAACTTTACCGTAGGAGCAGTTGACTCTTTTTGTTCATTATTTGCAGCTTCACTCTCTTGCTTGTCGGCTGTACCACAACCAGCTAACAACCCAAATAGCAGAATGATAAGTAATGTGTTCGGTAAAAATTTTTGTGTTTTCATCTTTTTTGTTTTTTTCTTTTTTAATTAGTTGATTTCTTATTTGATTTAATGCCATCCATGGCATTGGTAACAAAGATTAAATTGACCATAAACCCGGGGGTATAGAACCGTTGTATGGCACCATAGTCAAACATATATCTTGCACCAACGTAAAGTCGTTCTTTTACTGCCCATACAGCAGCACTAAAACCGAGCGTCCCTTTTCGGTCGTGGACTGCGGCGTTCCAATTTACTTCTTCACCCTTATCATCTGATATTTGCCAGTTGTTTCCTCCCATAAAGCTTATTTCAAATCTCTCAGTTATGTATTGACTTAATCCATATTCCAATGAAAAACGATTACCCGGGTTGAAATCTTCCCCTTTGATCTTAGAGTTTAATTCATAGGTCAAACCAAGCATAAATGCGGTTGTTTGTGACTCTTTTGGGTACCAGTAACCAAAACCCTGGAACTGGTGCGTCCAGAATCCCAGACCAATATTATCATCAGCTCCGGTTTCATACCTCCCCGTGGGTGCGGTAAATCCATAATAGAAAGTTGCATCAAAATGTTTCCATCCCCATGACAGTCCGAGTGGAGCAACAAACAGGTCGCCAAATCCTGATAGTTTGGCTTCTACCCGTTCAGTGTAAGTTGTATCAATATAACCTCCACCGGTACGGGCCACAATATTGGCATTTGCCCAATAGTAGTTTGGCACAATACCGGCACAGTAAGTAGCACCACCCAGAATAGTGAATTTTGATCCCCAGAAAAAAGCCGGAGCTGTTGCAAAAGTGCTCACATCAATATCTAATCTGGTATTAATGGTATCCAGTATGATATTGTCATGCCTCGTCCCGTTTCTGTCGCCATACGAATCACCCTGTGCGTAATAGTTATAGGATAGAACAAACAGCCCGGGTGACATTTTAGCCATGTCACGTACATTGGTAAAAACAGTCATATAGTGACCTGTTTGCAGGGGGGAAACTGTTTGTGAAACACCGGTCATCGTAATCACGAAAAACAGTACAATTGTACAAATTGCTTTAGTTATTTGAATCCCTGCCCGTCTTCTTGTGGTTAGAATTAGCCATTTAAAAATGTTGTAATCATGTTTCATTGTGAATTGTTTTTTTTTGAATTTATACATTCAATAGAAAGAATAGGTATATGGCTTTGATACAGCCTGTTGAGTATACCTGACAGTGTTGCCTGGTCACCAATATGACAGGTGAATGAGGTGGTGAAATAATTGCCCTCTTGATCTTCCTGGTAATTCTCAATTTCAAATTGATCTCTCCAGGATTCACTTAGTTTACCCTGTACAATAATTTTATACCATGCAGGGCCATCAAATTTGATAGGGATTGTTGGGGTCATAGAAAATGAATTTCGACTGGTTTATGTTCAACTGTAAAAGTACTGTTGAACTAAAAACAGGTCAATAATCCTAAAGTATAAGAAAAGTATAGTTATGACTGGATAAGGCCTTCTTCTTTGGCCTTATTGATCAGTGTAATGCGATTTTTAACATTCAGTTTTCTAAATATGTTTGACAGGTGTTTCTTAATGGTGATTTCGGAAACAAAAAGCTTTGATGCAATCTCCTTGTTCCTTAATCCTTCAGCCACAAGAGCCAGCACTTCGTTCTCACGAACAGTAAGAGATTCAGTATCAATAATTCTGCTTGATTTCTTTTTGCCTGACATCATTCTGAAGGTACTTTTCTCCAGGTTTTCTGATGTTTTCAAATGAAAATGATCAATGCTTGTGAGTAATGTGTCGATAAAATGCATCTCAGGATTCTCAGGTCGTAGAACTTCAAGCATTGCTTTTATTTCAGGCCCGGCTTCAATGAATGGCCGTATCATTTCTTCTGAACTGCTAAGCAATACTGCTTCTTTAAGTTGACCTTGACTTTTTTCAGAATTCCCTTGTTTTTGATAGGCAAGGGCAAGTAAGATCTTAATTTCCGGGATCTGGATATGCAAGTTAGAAGAAATAGATACTTCCAGAAGCTCTTTCAATAGTAATATAGCAGTTATCAGACTTTCCTCTGTGCCATTGTTCACCAGGATTTTAGCCCTGGTAATCCATGGAACCTCCAGCCAGAAAAAGATGCCGGAAAAATCAACTTTCTCATTAAATGAGTCAGCCCATATCATGGCAGATTTGATGTCGCCCTGGAGGAGTGCATGCCTAGCATTACCGATTGTGCAATTAACAAGGCTTGTGGATCATTATGCTCTTCTGAAAATTTTATTAAGTTTTGGAGAGAATTTTGAGATAGTAAGGGCTCATTCTTGAAATGGAATACCAGGACCATTCCTGCCATGTTATCAATGGTAGCTCTCAAGTCAAGAATATAGCGTTTTTCATATGTCGACTTTAAATGATCAAGGGCTGTATCCAACTTATATGAATGAAAATTTGCCATGGCCAGTATCCAATCACTCCAGGCCTGAAAATAATGAGCATTAATTTGTAAAGTATGATTACGCCATTGGTGGGCATTATCTATGGATTGTTTTAGGTGGCCCTGCAGCAGGTATGCAAAGGTCAGACTCCCATAAGTATAAGCAAATTGATATCCTCCGGATCTGTCGACACCCTTGAGTTCTTGCAATAGGCCTGGAATAATGGATTCGTAGCGTCCTTCTCTCTGCAAAGCCATGTTGAGAATTAATTTGATATTCCCATAAATGTGAACAGGCAAATTATCTGTATGTGATAAGGCTTGTTCAAGAGTTTTAATGCTGGCTTTCGTGTCTCCTGTCCAATATTGAAAATTTCCATGGAAGAAATCAATCTCCGCTTTCAGTTGAGCTTCGATTGGTTTTCCTTCAAGAAGAGACTCTGCTTTTTCAAGCAAAGCAGGGATTTTTTCCAGTTGAAACTGACCAAAAGCTTGCCATGCTTCAATAAGAATGGTTTTTGGACTATTATGCCGTGTTTGTTCCGGAATACTGTTCAGCCATTTATGAATCCGGAATACTCCGTGTATAAATTCATGATGTGCATGTTTTTCAATAATCTCCATACCGGCGAGCTCATCTCCGGCTGCCAATCTGTGTTCAAGGGCTTCTTCAATAAGTCTTTGACTCTCGAACCATTGACTTGCACTCTGATGTAGTTTGGAGATCAAGTCCGGTGACATTTTTTGCATCAATTGACTGTGAAGAAGCTCCTGAAAGAGATGATGGTAACGGAACCATTCATGCTTATCATCCAGGGAAACAATAAAAAGATTTGATCTCATCAACCAATTCAGGAATTCAGTACCTGAGGAGATTTCCTTGCTGCCATTTTGACCTGTTGTTGGCTGGACATTATCGATCAAATCAGCACAAAACCTATTATAGATAGAAGTAGTCAGCAGCAAATTGTGTATGTCAGACGGCTGTTTCATCAATACTTCCTCCAAAAGGAACTCTGAGATTGTGAAAATATCACCATCAATATTCTGTAGTATCCTGTCCTGGTTTTCTTCTTTATCAACGATAAGGGACACAAGCCGTAATCCTACGATCCATCCCTCAGTTTTTATCATAAGCTGTTTTATGGTTTCATCTGCCAGTTCTACATTCAATATATTTTGAAATAAGCTGGTGATCTCCGCTTCCCTGAAGCTCAGTTCTTTCATCCGGATTTCATTCATCCTGTTGTGAGCGCGTAAAGTGTTCAGGCTTAAAGGTGGATCACGCCTGCTTATTATCACAAGGTGCATGTTTTGTGCTGGGAACCGCAGGATTGCATTCATTAAATCATGGATCTTATCGTCATTGATCAGGTGGTAATCATCCAAAACCAGAACGAAATTCTCTGGGATCTCATCAAGATCATTGAGCAGGGTCTCGGAAATAATCCTTAGAGGCGGCAGCTCTGCTCCCTGCATCATTAGCGCAAGGTTAGGGACTGATCCTGGCAGGGTATTTTCAAGAGCGATGTGCAGATAGTTTAAGAAAACACGAAGGTCATTGTCTTCATTACCCAGTGAGATCCAAATACTGCTGCCTGCCGTTATTCCCAGCCATGAGCTGACCAGCATGCTTTTTCCATAACCAGCCGATGCTGATACAAGGGTAAATGGCCTGTCTTTATTGTCTTCGAGTTTATTAATAAGTTCCTGGCGCAGGACATAATCACTGGTTACAGATGGCTTATGCAGTTTAGTATAAAGGATGTTATGGGATCTTGGCTCAGGTTCAGGCTCGTCTTTCATCAATGCAATATGGGTAATGGCCGAGCTGAGGTACATATCCCCACTGGCAATTTTATGTAGAGCAATTACCAGTTCATCCGGAGCACTGTCTTTCAGTAAATAGCCAGAAGCTCCCGCAGCTATCATATCCTTAACAAAATGTTTGCCTGAATGAATAGAGAGGGCTATAACTCTCGTTTCCGGTGAAATAGTTTTAATCTTTTTAGTTGCTTCAATACCATCCATATTTGGCATGGTAATGTCCATAATTGCAATATCAGGCTTGTGCTTTTCTACCATTTCGATAGCCTGTAAGCCATCACCGGCCTCGGCAATAATCTGAATATTGTCCTCCTCAGCCAGTATAGCCCTTATTCCCTGGACAAATAAAGGGTGATCATCTACAATAAGCACAGTTATTGTTTTCATGTTCAAGTTTTTTATGGCCTTGCTTCCAGAAGTGGAACGGATAATACAGCCTTAGTCCCTTCCCCTTTAGCGGAGCTAATTTCAAGACTTCCACCGATATCCTGCATACGTTCCTGTATGCTAAATAATCCAAGTCCGCCCTTGCTTGACATATTAATTCTTTCGGGATTATAATCAAAACCAATCCCATCATCAGTGATTGTTATATTTAAATAATTCTTATGGGGTTTCATGTCAAGGGATACCTTCCTGGCATTAGCATGCTTGATGATGTTGGTCAATAACTCCCGTACACTCCTGAAGGCCAGGATTCTGACCTTTTCATCAAGCGAATATTTCTGTCGGGGACTATGAAATTCTACTTCCACACCGTGTTTAATATGAATATGTTCATCCACCCAGTCTTCAATGGCTGCCTGGATTCCCAGCTCACTGAGCTGGGGAAGGCTTAGATCAGAAATAATGTTCCTTGTATCCTGCACGGCCATAAAAAGTACTTCAGAGATCTTACTAAGTTTTTGTTTCAAGTCTTCGTCGCTGATAGATTTTTGCATAGCTGCCAGCTGAAACCTGGATGAGGCAAGCAATTGTCCCACATGGTCGTGAAGGTCCTTGGCAATTTCCCGCCTGTGCTTTTCTTCCGTAAGAATAAGTTCTGAAGCAAGTTCTTTAAGCCGCTGCTGGTATTCAAAGATCTTAGTTTCTATAATTTTTCTTTCAGTTACATCTCTGCCAATGCAAAACAATAAGCCTTGTTCGGGTGCCGGTGTTGCAGCCCAGGAAATATGCCTGACAGATCCATCTTTATGGATGTACCGGTTTTCAAAATCGATTGTTTTATGTGCCGGATGCCAATTTTTCTATTTCAGCATCATTTTTCCCATGGTCATCCGGGTGAATAAAGTCCAGAAAAGGTTTAGCCATCAATTCGCCGAGGGAATATCCAAGTGTAAATTCCCAGGCCGGGTTGAGTTGTTTGAACATACCGTCAAACCCCGCAATTGCAATCAAATCAGTTGACAACTCAAACATTCGATTTCTTTCTTCTTCAGCCATCTTTCTTTCTGTAACATCCTCACTGAAAAACACAGCATATGTAACCTGACCCTGTGTTGTCTTTGATCGGGAAACCACGAGTTTGCACCCAGCACTTCCTGGAAACAGGCTTACTGAAATCCAATGTTTTCAGGGTGTCTATACCATTGTATTCATATTCTGGAAAGAAACTTGCTTCACCTGCAAAAACTTTTTTTATGTAGGGCATGACCCCAAGCTTCTCTGCCTGTTCATCCTGCAGTACATTATATTTTTCATAGAGCCCTGCCAGGGTTTCCTTATTCAGGGCATATAATTTTGCATAGGCTGCATTGGATTGATAAAGCTTTCCATCTGCAGTATGGATCTGAATACTTACCGGTGACTGTTCCATAATGCTTCGGAAATTCCTGTCACCACTCATAGATGTTAATTCTTCTCTCTCCTGACCAGGTTTATTCATAAGCATCTATATCAGGAATTTCGCCTTTTTCCGACAGCATAACGGCCAGGTAACGGGTAGAGGGTATCTGGCTGCATATGATGACAATCACTGATGTTACCGGAACGGCCAGTATCATGCCCACTATTCCCCAGAGCATCCCCCAGACAGCAAGGGCAACCAACACAGTTACCGCACCAATATTGGAACCTTTACCCTGGACTATAGGTTGAATGAAACTTCCAATAATGATCTGAATACCTTCCATTGCCGCAAAAACATAAACAAATTGTAAAAGGTGCCCTGTAGAAATAACTGCAAAGATTGCAGGAAACAGGGAGGAGATCAATGGGCCGATATAGGGAATGAAGTTCAGGATGAAAATCAGGAATGACCAGAGAAATGCATATTCTACATGGAAGATCAGAAGGATCACATAACTTACCGCCCCGGTAGCCAGGCTAATCATTGTCATGGACCAAATATAATAACGGATGGAAGCACTGATATTCTGTATATTATGTGTGAATTTCTTGTATTGCCGTCCCTTTTCAGGAAATAATTTTTCCAGTTTTATTTTTCGGGTTGCATCCTCCATTAGGAAAAATATCACATAGACAATCACCACTGCAGAAGTACTTAATGTCCCGGATAAGGAACCTACTACAGATGTTGCCATTCCTGACAGGTCTAGCTTACTGATCCCTTTCTGTATGTATGTCGCGTATTTCGGATTGTTAATTAAAGCACTTGCTCTGTCAAATGATTCGTTGAAATTAGAAAGGTATTCAGGCATAGATGCCACAATACCTTCAATATTCATGATCAATAGTTCCACAACAAGGTATAATACTATAAAGATGACAAGGAAAGCCAGCAAATTCGCTACAAAGTGAGGAAGCACCTTACCCTTGATCTTAATTTTTCCCATGGATAGCTTTAATTGATTAATGATAAACCATATGAGAAAAGCGATCACAATGGGCTTTAAGATATCTTCAAAATAAATAAGACCTAAAACCGCTAATGTCAGAGAAGCAAATGAGTAAAATATTGATGAAGCACTTGTTTTGGGTAATAATGATTCATTTTCCATAATACTATTTTTTTTAGTGACCAGTGACCAGTGACCAGTGATCTGTGACAACTAACCACCAGCCACTAATCACTAGTCACTAATTTCTTCTTTCTTTTTCGATTTAAACAAACCAAAGAATTCTAATAATAAGGATTCCATGATTCCATATCGGAGTGTTTGAAAATCGGCCTTGATCTTTACTTTATCCGTTTCAATCTTCTGCTTAACAGTTTCACTCTCGAACATCAATCCTTTAATGCTTTGGTCCTGGGTCATCTCCATATTAAAAACAAATACTACCAGCTTAACAAACAGGTTCGCAAACAAAGGGGTTTTTGTCTTGATCATTCTAATGATAATAAAGGTAATCATCAGGATGTAGAATCCGGCAACGATCAACAATCCCCAGTAATCGTGCGCTAATAGATTCATTTAAGTAAGCCGGCCAGGGCAAAGGAGCAAAAGACAATGACAATTAGCAGCAATAATGACAGGATAAAAACCGAGACAAGAATACCAAGCAATAAGGCTAATTTTTTAGCTTGCCTCATGGAAAATAGCTTCAGGTAATCTTTGACCAGGCTTTCCGTGTCTTCCGATATATGATCGATATTATTTTTTAGTGATGCCATAATTGGATTCAATTGTTTTAATAATGTTATGGATTCTTTCCTTTAAGGTCTTCAGCTTCCTTGGTATCTATGCCTTCAATTTGTTCCAATACTTCACTCAGGGTAGCTAAATGTTTTGAAAGTGGCCTCTCACTACCGTCTTTTCCCCAGAGATAATTGCCTAATAGCAAACCACCTATAGCGCCAATGGCAACGGCGGCAATGAGCCTGTAATTTTCCTTTTCAAATGTCATATGCTGTTTTTCTATAAATGTAAATCAAAGTAAGCTTTCAATAGCCTCTGTGCTGCCACAAAGGAACTGATTTTTTTATCCAATACTTCTTTTTCAATTTCTTTTAGCATTTTCTTCATCCTGTCATCATGGTAAAATGTGTCTTTCAAGGAAGAATTGATGCTTCGGTACATCAATTGAATGCTTTGCCGGTCGCGCCTGGACTGGAAATAACCATTTTCGATAGTGAGTTTTTGATAGTCTGTTATGTTGGTCCAGGTCTCACCGATACCTTCTTTCTTTATGGAAGAGCAGGTCAGCACCCGTGGAATCCAGCCGGATTCTGTAGGAGGGAAGAGGTGAAGTGCATTTTTGTATTGCTGTTTAGCAAGTTGTGCCTTTTTGATATTGTCCCCATCAGCTTTGTTGATCACAATAGCATCAGCCATCTCCATGATGCCGCGTTTTATCCCCTGCAGCTCATCCCCGGCTCCGGCCAGCATGAGTAACAAGAAGAAATCCACCATGGAATGTACGGCCGTTTCAGATTGCCCGACACCTACGGTTTCAACGAAGATGGTGTCAAAGCCTGCAGCTTCACAAAGGATGATCGCTTCCCTGGTTTTCCTGGCAACCCCACCCAGGGATCCTGCTGAGGCAGATGGCCTGATGTAGGCATTTGGATCATTGGCCAGGTCTTCCATTCGGGTCTTGTCGCCCAGGATGCTGCCTTTGGAGCGTTGGCTGCTGGGGTCTATGGCCAGAACAGCCACTTTATGACCGCTGCTGGTGAGAAATTGGCCCAGGGCTTCGATAAAAGTGCTTTTTCCTACACCGGGTACACCTGTGATCCCAACACGCATGGATTTTCCGGAGAATGGGAGGCATTTTTCAATGACTTGCTGGGCGATTTCCTGGTGTTTTGGCAAAGAGCTTTCTACCAATGTAATGGCCTGACTCAAAATGGTACGATTACCGGCAATGATGCCATCAGTATATTGGTTAACAGTTAATGAAGATTTGCCCTTCCGGAAAAGACTGGAAGCATCAGGGTTAATAGAAGAAGGCTGTGAAATACCTTCCTGGACCTTCAGTGCAGATTTCTTGTCTTGCTTCTTTGCCATTTTTTCTTCGTATATACAAAGATAAGCAGATTCGCGATACTCAAAAATTTCTTATATTTGCATCCCTTAAATATTACTCTCCGTAGCTCAGCTGGCAGAGCAGCTGACTCTTAATCAGCGGGTCCCAGGTTCGAGCCCTGGCGGGGAGACGAGGAAAGAGAAGAGAGAAGAGAGAAGAGAGAAGAGAGAAGAGAAAGAAATGTAATATGAAGAGGGTATTGCTTTTCGTAATCTTTGTTTTTATTACCCTATCGTTCGTATCTGCGCAGGATACGATACCGCCGAAGAAGAAAAAAGTCAAGCTAGAGAAGAGTTTTTAAGAGAATACAGGCCCTGGTTTGTAGAGATTCCTATATGAATCCCCGGTTTCAGAGGGCAATTCGCCGGATTAACTATTCACTTTTAACTTCTGTTCAGTGGTCACTGTTCAGTGATCACTGATTATAATATTTCTTATATTTGAGATAATCTGTAAACCCATTAAATTATTCACCATGGAAAATGATTTCGATAAAAAGCTGGAATTAAGCAATGACAGTGTTTATCACCTGAATTCCATTTGGAAATGGACCTTGTTCCTATCCATTGTCGGATTTATCGGGGTAGCCATCATTTTTATTCTTGCCATCGCCATTGGACCCATTTTAAGTGCCATAGGATATGAAACCGGTATGCATCTTCCGGGCATGTTTTTTGGAGTGTTTTATTTCTTTGCTGGTGTAATTGCCTTAATACCAGTCATTTTTTTATATTTATTTTCAACAAAAGCAAAAAAGGCGATCCAGTTAAACAACACCTATTACCTTGACCAGGCCTTCAAAAACCTGAAATACCATTATATCATATATGGTGTTTTAACCATCATTGTGATTGGTTTATATTTTCTGGCCGCTGTAGCTGGCGTTACAACGGCATTGTTACATTAAGCAACAAGAGGCTATGCTGCGAAATTTGTTAATGTCCCTGATACTGGGCATATTATTGTCGCAATGTGCTTTTTCCCAGGAAGCAAGAACAACATTTATTCCCATGGAGGATGGCATAAGCCTGGCAACAGATATTTGGATGCCAGATGAAGGTGATGGTCCCTGGCCTGTAATATTGGTCAGGACACCTTACAGCAGAAATTACCAAAAGAAATATGGAAGATATTTTTCCCAACATGGGTATGTCGTTGCGGTGCAGGATGTGAGAGGACAATATGATTCTGAAGGGGAGTTTGAGATATGGGTCAATGAAAAAGAAGATGGTTATTATTCAGTAGAATGGCTTGCAGGGCAGAAATGGTGTAATGGTAAAGTTGGGATGATCGGCGGATCATACGGAGGATACACGCAAACAGCAGCGGCAGTAACTAAACCTTCCCATCTCGTGACCATCATTCCAAAAGTCACCATGGCTGACCCATCTGTTTACCATGTATATCCCGGTGGTGTATTTGCAATGAAAGACCATTTGCAGGCTATGCATATGTTTGCGCACAATCTCTCTGTCAATAATAAACATCCTGCATTGCCTTCAGATTGGAAAGATCGACTTGATGAATTGCCTGTTATAGACCTGGACAAGCAAATTACTGGCAAGGAATTAAAGCAATGGCGTACACATATTCAACATAAGCCTGGTGATCCCTATTGGAAGGATGCCGATTTTCTTGAGGAGCTTGAAGCAATGGATATTCCTGTATTCCTCATTTCAGGGTGGTTTGATTTTGGAGGGATAGGCACAAAAGAGACGTATTTGCATTTAAAGGAATCAAAAAACAAGAATATTAAATTACTTCTTGGTCCCTGGGCCCATCAGACCCTTGGTAAATCAAAATTGGGGCCTTATGATTTTGGTGAGGAAGCCAGTATGGATATTGATAATGAAACCCTGAGATGGTTTGATTACTGGATGAAAGGTGAAGATAATGGGATTATGGATGAACCGCTGGTTCAGGTTTTTGCAACCGGTCCCAATAAGTGGGTTACCGGTAATACTTATCCTATACCGGAGAGCAAAATCCTTAAATATAATATAACATCATCTGCTCTTTCAGAAGAAGAGCCTGAAAAGGACATAAGGTTCAGCTCTTATACCTACAATCCAGGTAATCCTACGCCATCCATATGGTATGATAATGCAAACCAATATGAAGATCTGATCATAGATCGCCAGGATATCTTAATCATTGAAAGCGAAGTGCTGAAAGAGGATGTTATGCTTTTGGGGCCCGTGAGCGCAACCATCTTTGCTTCCAGTTCAGCACCTGAGACCGACTGGTTTGTATACCTGCTGGAAATTGACAGCACCGGCAGTCTGGGATCATTAATGCTAAGAGGGCAGGTTCGCGCAAAATGTCCTGAAAACAATAGTATAAATAAATACACCCTGGATCTATGGCATACAGGCTATCTTGTACCCGCTGGCAACAAATTCAGGGTCTTGATTTGCTCTGCTGCTTTCCCTCGGTTTTCCAGAAACCTGAATACTGGTGAGGATAATGAAACAAGCACTGACTTTCAAATTGCCGAACAGAAAATCTATCATTCAGCAGAATATCCTTCAAGTATTTCTGTTCATGCTATTGATATAAAATACTAATTACTTAATACCTAATACCTAATACTAACCACTAACCCCTGCCTACGCAGGGGCAGGCCACTAACCACCAACCACTAACCACTAACCACTAACCACCAAAATTATGAAAGCATATTTCCCCGAAATGATCAAAAACCTCCCCGAAGCTGACATCCCCTTTGCAGGTGTCCGAGGCTGGATATCCCAGGGCGAAGACCAGCAGATTGCTTTTATGGAGATAGAACCCATTGGTCGGGTAGATCCCCACGCTCATGGTGCCCAGTGGGGCATTGTGGTGGAAGGGGAAATGGATCTGACCATAGGAGGAACCACAAAAACCTATAAAAAAGGAGATTCATATTTTATCCCGGCGCAGGTGTTGCATTCTGCTAACTTTAAGCAGAAAACCTGGGTGATAGACTATTTTGATGACAGGAAGCGTTATAAACTGCGTGATATCTGATTTATGGTATCTGATATCTGATATTTGATTTATATTTGATTGATTGAAGTTCTATTTATGATTGATATGGTTCCCTTGAAGAATTTAGTATTGCTCCTTTTATTGCTTTTACTTTCAATGTGTCTTATTGCGCAGAAGAAGACAAGGGTGATTTTGAAGCAGGCGGATGATCTGCGGATTGATAAGAAACATGGTCCGAATGTGCAGCGTCTGCTGGGCAACGTTATCCTGAAGCATGACAGCACATGGTTTTACTGCGATTCTGCCTATCTCAATAACAAGGCCAATACTTTTGATGCTTACGGACATGTTCATATCAACGTTAATGATACCCTGGATATTTATGGTGACAGCCTTAACTACGATGGGGCTACAAGGATTGGTGAGATGCATGAGAATGTTAAGCTGATCGACAAACGGGCTACCCTGACTACCGACCACCTTAAGTTCAACCGAAAAACAGGTGTAGCTTATTACAATACCGGAGGGACCATTGTCAGCAAAGACAACACCCTGACCAGCCGGATTGGCCATTATTACACACGTAAAGAAGAATTCCACTTCAAGGATGATGTGGTGCTGGTCAATCCTGATTACGTGATGAACTCAGATACCCTGGTTTACCATACAGTGACAGAAATAGCTTATTTCCATGGCCCTACCACCATTGTAGGAGAAGAGGACAATATCTACACGGAGAAAGGTTGGTACAATACAGACCTGGACCGTGCCCGGCTCACAAAAAACTCGCTTATCATCCATGGTGAGCAGATCATGGAAGGTGACAGCATCTATTATGACGGGGCGATAGATTATGGAGAAGCATACAGCAATGTCGTGCTTACCGACACATTACAGGATGTGGTAGTCCTGGGCCATTATGCCCAGTACGACCGGGAAAAGCATTATGCTTATGTTACCGACAGCACAGTAGCCATAATGATCGACCGAACGGATTCATTGTATCTTCATGCTGATACAATTAAGATCATTACAGACAGCACCGACCAGGCTGAAAAAATGCATGCATACTTCAAAGTCAAGTTCTATCGGGATGACATGCAGGGTATGTGTGACTCCCTTACCTATACCATTGCAGATTCGACGTTAACACTGTACAAGGACCCTGTATTATGGTCGGATGAGAACCAGCTGACCTCTGACAGCATCAAGATCATTTACGCCAATAAAGAAATAGATTCACTGGTCCTGTACAATAATTGCTTCATTGCCTCCCGTGACGACACTGCCACTTTCAACCAGATCAAAGGTAAAAACATGGTAGGCTACTTCAGTAACAACGATTTGTACAAGATCACAGTTTCAGGAAACTCCCAAACCATATATTTTGTTAGGGAGGATGACGGTGCACTCATTGGTATTAACAAAGTGGTGTCCAGCAAGATGCGGATCTTCATCAAGGACAACCAGATCAAGACAATCACTTATATCGACATGCCGAAAGCAACCCTTTTTCCGGAAGACCAGGTCCCACCAACCGAAAGGCAATTAAAAGGGTTTAAGTGGATTGAAGGGCGGCGTCCCCTATCAAAGCATGATATTTTTATCTGGTAGAGATATGTTCGGGAGATGCCTTGATGATATCTGAGTTATGATATCTGATATCTGAGGTATGATTTAAAAATAATTTATTTTTTTGGGAACGGATTGTAATGTTAGGGTATTAATTAGTAAAACCTAATATTATGAAAAGACAAGACCTTGCTACAAGATTAATTGATTTTGCAGTACTTATTTATGAAATATCAAGTGGTTTCTACAATAAAACTGGAAATCAGCATTATACTAGCCAAATAATAAGATCCTCTTCTTCATCTGCTTTGAACTATGGTGAAGCATTATCAGCTGAATCCAAAAAGGATTTTATTCACAAAATCGCATAGCGTTGAAAGAGCTCAGAGAAACTCATTTTGCATTACAAATAATTCAAAAAATCCAACTTTGTAAATCAGAGCCTATATTAATACAAGCAATTAAGGAGAATAATGAATTAATATCCATTTTTGTTAAAACCCTCCAGACAGCTGAAAAGAACCTACACAACAAATAACAAAATCAGCCTTATTTAATTCATCAACAAATCAAATATCAGATATCAGATATCATAACTCAGATATCAAAACCCTCTTGCATGGCAATACAAATTCTAGTTATTGTTAAAACAGCGAGAAGCGCACGTATTTCTTCGGGTTCTGCTGCAGGTCTTCCAGGAGAGCGTTCAGGTTGTTTGAAGCTTTTTGCAGGTTATTGTATAGCTTATCATCATTCAATAGCAATCCAATGGTTCCCTGTCCGGTATTGATCTTATCAGCTACCTGGGCCAGGTCATTAATGGTCCTGTTGATATTGTCAAAGGTCTTGGGTATCTGAGCTTTGGCAAGTGAGTCGCTGATAGTGGAGAAGTTATTGAGGATATTGGATATGTTCTCATTATTGTCTTTCAGGTTGCCTGTGATAAGCTCGATATTAGTAAGGATCTCAACCAGACGGTTTTTTTGAGTGACCACAAGCGTATCAAGATTGTATGAGGCGTTCTCAATGTGCCGCAGCGTGACACTGATGGATGCTATACTGTTTTGCAGGTTGTCACGTGTTTTCTTGTTAAAAACCCCACGGATAGCTACAACTGCTGAATCAATAGAGCTGATCAGCTCTTCTGCTTTATGTTTCAGCGGTGCTATCTGTTGATTAACTGCATCTTTTAGGCTGGCTTCAACCTCTGGTACCAGCGTATCACCATCATCAAGATAGACATTCGTATCTCCCAGGACAATTTCAATGGCTTTTGAACCCATCAGGTCGGATGAAAATATATTTGCCACGGAATTCTTGGGAAGCGGAAGATCAGTTGTGACAATAAATTCAACAACGATATTCCCTGACATATCGGGTGTAAAAGAGATGTCGGTCACCTGGCCAACGTTCAACCCGTGAATAGAAACAGGGTTTGCCGGGGTTAATCCATTTACACGGGGGTAGATGGCGTAAAAAGTCTTGTGATTTTTGAAAATATCAAGCCCTTTCAGGTAATTGAATCCCCAGATAAATAAAGCGATAGTGACAATTGCCACCAGGCCAACCTTAAATTCTTTGGATAATTTCACAATAAAGGGCTTTTGTAATAAAACAAATGTACTAAATATTTTTTGCGTTGAAAAGTATTGTTGACAAGATTTTGAAAAGAGGAAGATCGTTTATCTTTACTTGTTTAGCGCATTAACTGCCTCATCAACAGTCACTCTTTCCCCATTTACGAATGCAATGACAAAGGCATCTTTATATTGTCGCTCCTTGCGTATCCTGTTCTGTAGGTTTGTGGCGTCATCCAGGCTTGTCTCATTGCCAACGGCGTATTTATACATCCCATTGTGGTGGTACTCTTCCACTCCTTCCAGTCCTTTGAACTTACCGGGATCTTTCTGCTTTTTTGAAACGGCAAACTGTACTTTAAAGATGACTTCATCCTTGTCTTCAATGGTAGGTGTGCTATCCTGAACAACCTGGACCCCTGCGCTTTGAGATTCAAGCTCCTGTTTGTACTCCTTAAAGGCCCTATAGATTGCCGATGCAATATAAACCTGTCCTTTTTCACTATTAAGGAAGCTCTCATCCCTGGAGTTGCTAAGGTAACCTGTTTCTATCAGGATACCGGGCATGGCGGTTTTATAAAGGACAAGGAATCCTGCCTGGTACACTCCACGGTCCTTGAGGCTCACACGTTCCCTGAACTGGTCCTGCACCTTCGATGCCATGATGCTGCTGTTCTCCAGGAATGAGTTCTGGAAAAGGGTTAATGTAATATAATCCTCATCATTATTGGGATTAAAGCCATCGTACATATCAGCATAGTTCTCCTCATTCAAGATCACGGCATTTTCCAACTTTGCTACCTCCAGGTTGGCTTTGCTCTTATGTAAACCCATGATATAGGTCTCCGTTCCATAAGGCTGAGATGAAGGATTGGCGTTACAATGGATAGAAATAAAAAGGTCAGCATCTTTTTTATTGGCGATATCTGCCCTGACATGCAAATCAACAAAAACATCTGTTTTCCTGGTGTAGATGACTTCAACATCAGGCAGGTATTGCTCAATATACGCTCCTGTCTTTAAAGCAATTGACAGGGCAATATCTTTTTCCTTTGAGTGTTTCCCAAGGGCTCCGGGGTCCTTCCCACCATGTCCAGCGTCAATCACAACCTTGCGAATTTTCTGCTGAGATAGCGCAAAATGGCTGGTAAAGAGCAGGAGGGCAAGTATACCAAAAATCAAACCTATTCGTTTCACCTAAACAATATTTTAGTTAGCTTTGATTTTTAAGATAGATCGGTGAACAAAGCTTTGGTTTTACTATGAATTACCGATTTTAGTGCTAGTACAAAATTAGCATATCAAAATAGTTCAAGTTTAAATTGTCGGCTAAGTTATTAACAAGGTATCGGTTGAAATATTGTATTTCTGTTGTGTTATTGATTTTTGCCTGTCTTACCCTAACAGCACAAGAGGATACTGGTCGCACCGTGAAGAAAGACAGCCTTCTTTTTAAAGACCGGATCCAGTTTGCTGATACAATAGGTAATGCCCTCGATAGTCTGTTCTCCCCAGTTGTTCAGGATACAGTAAAGCCGTTTGAAGGCTTCATTGATACTTTGAAGAAAAAACAACCCAGTGTGGGTATTGAATCAAAGGTGGAGTATGAGTCGATGGACTCCCTGCGTTTCAATATTTCTGAGCAAAAGGTATTTCTGTACAAAAGCGTTGATATTAAGTATGAGGACATTAACCTGAAATCCGGCTATGTAGATATCAACTTTAAGAAAAACCTGGTCTTTGCAGAAGGACTTGAGGATACTGCAGGCGTCAAGCGAGGATTGCCTGTCTTCAACCAGGGAGGGTCTGAATTCCAGGCTAAGACCATGAAATATAATTTCATTTCCAAAAAAGGCTTAATCAATGATGTTGTAACCCAGGAGGGAGAAGGCTATATACATGGGAAAACAATCAAAAAGATGGGTGACAACCAGGTGAATATCAGTAAGGGATCGTATACCACCTGCCCGCCCTGCGAAAACCAGGATTATGAATTCAGATATTTTAAGTCGAAGGTGATCCCCGGTAAACGCATCGTGACCGGCCCGGCATACCTGGTTGTTGAGGATGTCCCAACACCTTTATTTATCCCATTTGGAATATTTCCTAACCGTTCCGGACAGAAATCTGGTATTGTGATCCCTTCATGGGGTGAATCGGCAGACAGGGGCTTCTATTTTGAGAACGGAGGTTACTACTTTGCCATCAATGATTACATCGACCTGAAAGTCGTTGGAGATATCTATACCGGCGGAAGCTGGGCTATTAAACCATCCTCCAGGTATAAAAAGCGATATAAGTTCAGTGGTAACTTCGACTTCCTTTATGCTATCAATATCCTGGGGGAGAAGTATACTCCCAGTTATCAACGCAACCGTGATTACAGTATCCGATGGGTGCATAAGCAGGATCCCAAGGCCCGTCCTAAAGGCAAATTCTCAGCTGATGTGAATGTGCGAAGCAGCAAGTCCAATTATTTTAATCCAACAAGTGCTGAAGACTACCTCTCCAATACTTTCCAATCAAGTATCTCATACCAGACTAACTTTGCAAATAAATACTTCCTTACCATAAATGCCAATCAAAGTCAAAGTACTATAGACAATATGATGAACTTCACCCTTCCACAGGTGAACTTTACTGTTACCCGATTCTATCCTTTGCGCAGGAAAGAGCAAACCGGCAAGCGCCGCTGGTATGAAAACATCAGCATCGATTATAACATGAATGCAAAAAACACATTCTCTGTGCCGGATTCATTGCTGTTTACATCGGATGTGTTTGAGATGATGAACAGCGGGATCCAGCACAATATGCCAATAAACAGTTCCGTGAAGCTATTGAAACATCTGACCTGGAGCAATGGCGTCAATGTGCGCGATCGCATGTATTTCAAATCCATTCAAAGATATTGGGTCGATACAGTGTTTTCACCCACGGATACCATCCCCGGGTATGTCAAAACAGATACCATTGGTGGATTTAATAACGCTTTCGACTATGATTACCGGACATCCATAACCACTAAGCTATATGGAATAGTGCAGCTGGGACAGAAAAGTTTTCTAAGGGCTATCCGTCATGTCTTTACACCTACAATCGGTTTTAGTTTCCAACCATCATTTGGCGGTAGTGGTTGGGGCTATTGGGATTCCTATTACAACCCTGTCCTGGACAAGGAAATTGAATATTCCGTTTTTGAAGGTAGCTTATATGGAACCCCGCCAAAAGAGTCCGCAACAAGGTTAAACTTCTCCTTTGCCAATAACCTGGAGATAAAGGTAAGGAGCAAGAAGGATACCATCACGGGAACAAAGAAGATACCCCTGATAGATAATTTTTCTGTTTCGGGTTCATATAACTTCTCAGCCGACTCCCTGAACCTGTCCAAGATCAGGATGAGCGGCCGCACAAGGCTCTGGAAAGGGTTTGATATTTCGTACGGAAGCACATGGGATCCTTATGTGGTTAGCAAGGATGGAACCAGAAACCTGAATAAGTTTGAATGGGACGTGAACCGCCGCCTGTTGCGAATAATGAGTTCTTCCTGGGATTTTAGCTTAAACCTGGCATTGACACCCAATACCTTTAAAAAAGAGAAAGACAAGAAAAAGGAGTTCGAGGAGCCACCAGATGCCACGGCAGAAGAGATCGACAACATCAAGCAGAATATTGAAGATTATATTAATTGGAATATCCCCTGGAGCCTGAATATTTCATACACCTTCGCAGTTACTCATACTTATGCTTTCGTGAACAATGTTAAGATGAAGAGTGAAAAATTGGTGCAAACGCTGGCCCTGAGAGGAGATATTAACCTCACTCCCAAGTGGAAGATTGGGTTTCTTACCGGCTGGGATTTTCAGAATGCAGAAGTTTCATATACTTCTCTGAATATTTACCGTGATTTGCATTGCTTCGAGATGCGTTTTAACTGGATACCAATCGGTCCGAGGAAAAGCTGGAACTTCGGTTTAAACATCAAAGCCAATATCCTGCAGGATGCAAAGCTTGAGAAGAAACGTGACTTCAGGGATCGTTTTTAAATATCGTCTAAATCATTATATTTGATCTATCAAAAAAACAATCATGAAAAAAGTTATTCATACCGAAAAAGCACCCAAAGCTGTGGGCCCATACAGCCAGGCCATACAATCCGGAAGCACCCTGTTCATCTCAGGCCAGATACCAATGAACCCTGCCACAGGTAAGATCGTTGATGGTGGTATAAAAGAACAGACCGAACAGGTTTTAAAGAATATTGGAGCCATCCTTGAAGAGGCGGGCTATTCCTTCGATGATGTGGTGAAGTCAACATGCCTCTTAAGCGATATGGACAACTTTGCTGCAATGAACGAGGTTTACGCCAGTTATTATAAAGACGATCCTCCCGCCAGGGCTGCTTATGGTGTAGTCAAACTACCGCTTGGAGTGATGGTTGAAATTGAAACCATCGCGATGAAATAAATATTCTGTTTACTGTTTTCTATTGACTATTTTCTAAATACTCAATACTTAATACTCAATACTTAATACTTAATACTCAATACTTAATACTAAATACTTAACACCATGATTAGAAACATAATCTTTGCTTTATTTACAGTTCTTTATGTAAATGCCAGCGCCGGAGAAGGAATGTGGATACCATTGTTCCTGGGTGAGCTTAACGAAGGGGAGATGAAGAGTATGGGGATGCGAATCAGTGCGGAGGATATCTATAGTATTAACAATGCAAGCCTGAAGGATGCTATTGTGATCTTTGGTGGAGGTTGTACAGGTGCCTTGGTGTCGGATCAGGGCCTGATGCTTACCAACCATCACTGCGGGTATGGTGCCATACAGAGGCACAGCAGCCTGGAGCATGATTACCTGACAGATGGCTTCTGGGCCATGAGCAGGGAAGAAGAGCTTCCTAACCCGGGTCTGAGCGTGACCTTCCTTATCAGTATGGAGGATGTGACGGAAAAGATACTCGATGGAGTTGGGACAGGGATGTCTGAAGCCATAAGGGATTCCATTGTCAAAAAAAATATTGATGCTGTTAAGGAAGAAGCTTTAGGTGAAGATTCACACTTTAAGGCTCGCGTGGTGCCTTTCTATCATGGGAACCAGTATTTCCTTTTCATCACGGAAGTTTATGAAGATGTCAGGCTTGTGGGTGCTCCTCCCTCAAATATTGGGAAATTTGGTGGTGACACCGATAACTGGATGTGGCCAAGGCATACCGGCGACTTTTCCGTTTTCAGGATCTATGCTGATTCCAATAATAAACCAGCCAAATATTCCGAGGGTAATGTGCCTTATATGCCCAAAAAACACATGCCTGTTTCGCTTAAAGGAGTGGAAAAAGGTGATTTTACATTTGTCTTTGGGTACCCCGGATCTACACAGGAATATATACCTTCCTTCGCTGTTGAGCTGCAGGCAGAGGTCCAGAATCCAATAAGGATCAACCTGCGCGGGCAACGATTAAATGTGATGAACAGGTATATCAAAGATGATGACCTGATCAGGATCCAGTATTCGGCGAAAATAGCCGGTATTGCCAATGGATGGAAGAAGTGGATTGGCGAGAACAGGGGTATTGCCCGAATGGATGCGGTTGCAGAGAAGCAAAAGATGGAAAAAGAATTCCAGGTCTGGGCCAATTCTGAGCCTGCCAGAAAAAACGAGTATGGGGGGTTGATAAGTGCATTCGAGAAAACCTATGCTGAAATGGAGCCAATGGCGTTGTCATTCACATACCTTATTGAAGCAGGGATGGGCATTGAGCTGGTACGTTATGCTTATTCATTTAATAAGTTGGTGAATGCATGTAAAGAAAAGCCCGAACAGGAAGAAGTAGACAAGCTGGTTGAGCAATATCGGAAATCAGCCGAGCGCTTTTTCAAAAACTATTACATGCCGATAGACTATGATATCTTCAGTATACTTCTGCAGGCTTATTTTGATAATATTGACCCGGAAAACTGGCCGGAGATCTTCTCAGAAATTAAGAGTAAGTACAAAGACAATATCGACGCATACAGGGATGAAGTGTATGAAAATTCTATGTTCACTTCAGCCGAGAAAGTGGATGATTTCCTGGGGTCTTTCAAAGCAAGTAAATACAAAAAGATTGAAAAAGATCCAGCCTATATACTGGCCATGAGTATTTACCAGGAATATTTCAATGATGTCAGGCCCGACCTTCGTAAGCTGGATGCAGTTATTGATAGCCTGCAACGCATTTATATGAAAGCCCAGATGGCGTTTCAGCCGGAACACAGGTTTTATCCTGATGCCAACTTTACTTTACGCGTGACATACGGAAATGTGGATAGTTACTATCCCCGGGATGCTGTGCATTATGATTATTTCACAACCCTGGAAGGTATCATGCAGAAGGAGGACCCCAATATTTATGATTATGTGGTGGAGGATAAGCTGAAAGAGCTTTATACAGAGAAAGATTATGGACCTTATGTCGATAAAGATGGCAGCATGCATGTGTGTTTTATTGCTACCAACCATACATCGGGCGGTAATTCCGGCAGCCCTGTTTTAGATGCCGACGGGCACCTGATCGGCTTGAACTTCGACCGCAACTGGGAAGGCACGATGAGTGATATTGTCTATGACCCCGACCAGTGCCGCAATATCACATTGGATATACGCTATTGCCTTTTTATCATGGATAAGTTTGCCGGAGCGGGATACCTGGTTGATGAGATGACATTAATGAAATAATAGGGGATTCCATCCTACGGGATTCCATCCTACGGGATTCCATCCCTAATGATTTGCCTGAAAACCAGCAATATATATATCTATGAATAATGTATATATTTCCCCAACCACGCAAAAGGAACGTATCCTGTCACTGGATGTCCTTCGTGGTTTTGCAGTCCTGGGCATCCTGATCATGAATATCCAGGCCTTTTCCATGGTCAGTGCAGCCTATATGAGTCCGCTGAATTGGGGTGACATGACCGGGCTCAATGAAATAACGTGGTATGTATCCGATATCTTTGCTAACGGCAAATTTGTGACCATTTTCTCCATCCTGTTCGGGGCTGGCGTGGTATTATTTTCTTCCAGGATTGAAAAAAAAGGCATGAAATCAGCCGGATTGCATTACCGGAGGATGTTTTGGCTGTTTGTTATTGGTATGATACATGCTTATCTTATATGGTATGGGGATATCCTGGTGGCCTATGCATTATGCGGCATGCTGGTTTACCTTTTGAGAAAGAAATCAATAAAAACACTACTCATATTATCAGCGGCGTTTTTAACAGTAACCCTGTTGTTATCCTTTATGTCTGAATTGTCTATTCCTTTTTGGTCGGAAGAAGCTTACCATGATAATTCAAAATTCTGGACTCCTTCAGCAGAAGCATTAACACAGGAAATTAATAACTACCGGGGCGGTTGGTTATCCCAGATGCAGTCTCGCGTTCCTCTTGCATTCACCATCCAGACAATGGCCTTTGCTTTTGGGGCCTTTTGGATGATTATGGGATTAATGCTCCTGGGCATGGCACTTTTTAAAGCAGGTATTCTGCAGGCAGAACGTTCAAAGGCTTTTTACTGGAAGAGTGTTGTCATCGGTTTAGGATTGGGACTACCTCTTGTTGTTTATGGTGTTATTTATAACTTCAAATGGGACTGGTCATATGATAGATCCATGTTTTTAGGCGGCCAGTTTAATTACTGGGGTAGTATCGGAATGAGTTATGCCTATATTTCCATTATTATGCTGATCATTAAGTCGAAAGGATGGGTTAAGTTCAAGCAATGGCTGTCGCCGGTTGGCAAATTCGCCTTATCAAATTACCTGTTTACAACTATTATTGCAACCTTTCTCTTTTATGGACATGGGTTCGGGTTATTTTGTAAAGTTGAAAGGTTCGGACAAATTCTGATTACTATTGGGATTTGGATCATCTTGATTATCTGGTCTAACCTTTGGGTGAAGAAATTCCGTTTTGGCCCCTTCGAATGGCTCTGGCGCTCGTTAACTTACTGGAAGATACAACCGATCATGCGAAATAACTAAAGATGTGGGCAAACAGTTTTTTATACTCCTTATAATTTTATCTATTTTTTCTACTGGCATAACCAGTGCACAGGAAGCGTCTTTTTACTCCATTCACCAGGAACAAAACCAGTATTACCAATCCCTGGGAGTTTTGACAGTAGAACAATATGACTCTGTCAATCAATTCAATAGGATTGTTAAGCCACCTGATCTTAGGGATTGCACGCTTGAAAAGATCGTATTTGGCTACGAACCATACTGGGGAGGATCGCGGTTCCTGAATTACCAGTGGGACCTGTTATCCGACCTTGCCTGGTTTTCCTATGAAGTTGACCCAAACACCGGTGAACCCATAACAACCTACAACTGGCTTACTGCTGATCCTGTTGATTCAGCACAGGCCAATGGCGTGAGGGTGCATCTATGTGTCACTTTGTTCTCAAGCCATGCTACTTTCCTTGGCAATGCAACAGCCAGACAAACCCTTATAGATAACCTGGTCGACCTCGTAGGCCAGCGTAATGCAGATGGTGTCAATATTGATTTTGAAGCCGTACCTTCCTCCCAGGCCCAGGCGCTGATGGATTTCCTTGTGGATCTGTGCACTCAGCTACATAGCAGTCTGCCAGGATCAATGGTCAGCATTGCCATGCCGGCGGTAGACTGGAACCAGATGTATGATATATCATTATTGAAAGACCATATTGACCTGTTCATGATCATGGGCTATGATTATTACTGGAACGGAAGCAGCCAGGCAGGCCCGGTTGATCCTCTTTACAGCATGACGGCCGCTTATGATTATAATTTATCAAGGACCATTTCTTATTATCAGTCGCAGGGAATGCCTTTGGAAAAAATGGTGCTGGGATTGCCTTATTATGCAAGGCAATGGGAAACAGCCAGTAATACAGTGCCTTCCAGCACAATTGGCAATGGTGTCGCATTAACATATTTTAATGTAAAGAATAATTCAAGCGGTTATTATTCCCCTGAAAACAGGTTCTGGGAGGAGAACAGCTTTTCACAGTATTTTGTTTTTAACAGTGGAGGGTGGTATCAGTGTTTTGCTCCAAGTGTGCGTTCACTGAGCCAGCGATATGATATTGTTAACCTGAGGAATCTCGCCGGAGTGGGAATCTGGGCTCTTGGGTACGATGATGGATATACGGATCTATGGGATCTAATTGAAAATAAGCTTAGCGATTGTATGGTTATGCCAGACAATGATACAATCTTTGATAGTGGCGGTCCAAGCTGGAATTATTACCATGATGAAGACTATACGATTACCATAGAACTGGACTTTGCCTTGACCCTTGGACTTTATTTCGAGGAGTTTGAACTTGAAGATGAATATGATTCTCTCTGGATCTATGAAGGAACAGATACCAATGGATACTTGCTGGCTGGCTTTTCGGGATCCGATATCCCAGAACCTGTATATGCTGATGGTAACGCTATGACATTGCATTTCCGGTCAGATGCTAACACCTCCAGAATGGGTTGGAGAGCGGTGTGGAATAATGAACCGATGGTGGTGGACGAGTATGATGGTGGTGTTCGAGATATGTTTGTCGCCTAATCCGGCGTCAGGCATAATGTACAATCAGATACTAGATCCAAGATAGCCAGATGCCCGATATTGAATTATATTCGATTGTCGGGAAAATTATTCAGTGATATTATTTAAGGGAAGATTAAATCTTGTGAAATGCAGATTAGCAGTTCATCTGTAATGATATTGGCTGCCAGATGGCATTTAGTTTATTAAAAACAAAACTAGTTGTAAATACAATATCGATCCAAAAATTAATAATATCGTTCACGCTAACCACTAACCACTAACCACCAACCACTAACCACTAACCACTAATCCACTCCGCGCTCCCACTTCGCCTCTGCGCTCTGCCTCTGCCAGCCTATTAATATCCACATTCTCCAAATGCATCTTTTCATAACCATGCAAAGTGGCATTAATCATCGCTTTGCCAACATTATCTGTATTGGTGACGAATTTTGGGAAGAGCCTTTTTAATATTGGATAAAAAGGGCTTGAAGAAGAAGTACAGGACATTATAGATACGTGTACGTGATTTGATGCCGCGCATGGGCTGTATATATCCCGGCCTGAACATAAAGGAGGCCTTGAAAGGCATTGCCAGGAGCGCATTTTCGGTTTTACCCTTAACCCGTCCCCACATCATTTTCCCTTTCTCAGTGCTGTCGGTACCTGTCCCGGAAACATATATAAATGTTATTTCCGGATTCAGTTCTATAACGGCACTTGCAAAGTGCGTGGTCAGATCGTAGGTGAAATGATGGTACTTTTCTTCTGAAAGTCCCACCGAAGAGATCCCCAGGCAGAAATAACAGGCATTGTACCCTTGCAATTCTTCTTTTATTAGAGAAACATCAAAGAAATCTTCATGAATAATCTCTTTCAGCTTATCATGCTTCAGTCCCAACGGTCTTCTGTTAATTACCAAAACAGACTCTACCTCAGAACTTTCCAGGCACTCATACAAGACACCTTTACCAACCATTCCGGTACTGCCGGTAATAATAGCTTTGATCTTCAAAAAGTATTTTTGACGAAAATAAACAAATGGTATCTGATTCATGATATCAGATCCCTCGGCTCCGCTGGGACAGGTATCTGATATTTGATTTATTTTAAGATTTGTGAATTATTATTTAACTAATTTTGCAAGCTGATTCAAAGGCTATATACTTGAAAATTAATACATTTTCATATGTCGCAAGATGAAAGTAATAAACTTCTCTTTTCTGAATTTCCTCCGGTAAGTACAGAGGAATGGGAAAAGAAGATCCATGAGGACCTTAAGGGTGCGGATTATGAGAAAAAACTGGTCTGGAAAACACCAGCGGGTATACGGGTGAAACCATATTATCGCAAAGAAGATCTGCAGGGACTTGAATACCTGGATGAACTTCCCGGGGAGTTCCCTTATCTGCGAGGCAACAAGGTGCAGGATAATGCATGGTTCATCAGGCAGGATATTAAGGTAGATAATATCGAAGCTGCCAATAAGAAAGCTCTTGATATACTGATGAAAGGGATTGATTCCCTGGGATTGATCCTGGAAAAGGATAACAACTATTCAGCTGATGATCTTGAACTGCTTTTAAAAAACATATTCGCAGAGTCCGTTGAGATAAATTTCATATGCAGCCATGAACAGGCTGAGGATATTATGAAGGTCCATGCCAAGCTCCTGGAGAAATATAACCGTGATTTTCAGAAGGTGCACGGCTCAGTCGCTTTCGCACCGCTCACTGAACTGCTGAGGACGGGCTCTCATCCTGTTGACCGAGAAAGCAGCTTTGATACTTGCAAGTCATTACTGGGTCTTGCACAACATCTTCCACATTTCAGTGTGATTGCTGTGAATGGTACCTATTACCGCAATGAAGGATCATCAATCGTGCAGGAACTTGGATTCAGCCTGGCTGAGGGTGCGGAGTATCTGACTCAAATCACCGAGCGTGGGGTTTCTATTGATAAAGTGGCTCCCAACATCAAATTCAATTTTGGGGTTGGCCCGAATTACTTCATGGAGATGGCCAAGATCAGGGCTGCCAGGTATCTCTGGGCCAATATAGTGAAAGCATATGGTGTGAGTGATACAACGCTAACCAGGATGAATATCCATGCGGTAACCACCGACTGGAACAAAACGCTGTATGATCCTCATGTAAACATGCTGAGAACGACTACAGAATCTATGTCTGCCATCATCGCAGGGATAGATTCATTAACTGTTCGTCCATACAATAGTATCTTCAGTGAAGCTGATGAATTCTCAGAACGTATTGCCAGGAACCAGCAACTTTTACTGAAGGAAGAATCTCATCTTGATAAGGTCGTTGACCCGTCTGCCGGCTCATATTATATTGAGAATATCACTGATGCCCTGATCCGGGAAGCATGGACCCTATTCCTTGAGGTCGAATCCATGGGAGGATTTATGGAAGCTGTCGGGCATGGCTTCATCCAGGATAAGATGATAAAATCATCTGAGAAGAAGCTTCAGGATATCGCCACCAGGAAGGAAATCCTGCTTGGGACCAATCAATACCCGAATACTTTGGAATCGATTGACAGCGAAGTCGACCCAACTACTTTACATGCTGGAAAGCAATTCGCTGCTGTTCGTTATAAGACAGACCAATATTCAAAGAAGAAAAAAAGACCAAAAGTGTTCCTTTTTACATACGGAAACATAGCCATGCGGCTTGCAAGGTCACAGTTCTCAAGCAATTTCTTTGGTTGCGGGGGGTTCGATATCATCGATAACCTTGGATTTAAACAGATTGATGACGGTGTCAGGGCAGTTCATGAAAAAGACCCGGATATTGTAGCCATCTGCAGTTCCGACGACGAATATCCCCTGATCGTTCCGGAAATAGTGGAAAAACTTGGAAAGAACACCATACTGGTTGTAGCCGGATATCCAAAAGACAGCATTGATGACTTGCAGGCTGCAGGCATCAAGCACTTCATCCACGTCCGCTCAAATGTTTTAGAGACATTACAGCATTTTCAGGAGGAGCTAGGGATTTATTAATTTGCTGAATGAAGAATTATGAAACCGAATTTTAGCCAGATAAACATAAAAAAAGGATTAGGAGATAATATTGATATTTCCAGGTGGGAACATGATCATCATATCGCCAGAAACTGGCATACACCCGAGCAAATCCCTGTGAAATCTGTTTACAATGCTCAGGACCTGGAGGGAATGGAGCACCTGGAGTATGCTGCCGGGATCCCACCATACCTTCGTGGACCTTATTCCACCATGTATGTGATGCGGCCATGGACCATCAGGCAATACGCTGGATTTTCAACTGCTGAAGAATCCAATGCCTTTTACAGGAGGAACCTTGCCGCCGGACAGAAAGGATTATCGATAGCCTTCGACCTTGCTACTCACCGGGGTTATGATTCAGACCATGAGAGGGTGATGGGTGATGTTGGTAAAGCCGGTGTTGCCGTTGATTCGATCATGGATATGGAGATCCTGTTTGATCAGATCCCGCTGGACAAGATGACAGTGTCGATGACCATGAATGGTGCGGTACTTCCCATTATGGCATTTTATATCGTTGCCGGGCTGGAACAGGGTGCCAGGCTGGAGCAGCTGGCCGGAACAATCCAGAATGATATTTTGAAAGAGTTCATGGTCCGCAACACCTATATCTATCCCCCAGAGCCATCCATGCGTATCATTGCCGACATATTTGAATATTCTGCCAGGCATATGCCCAGGTTTAACTCTATCAGTATCAGTGGGTATCATATGCAGGAGGCCGGCGCACCTGCTGACCTTGAGCTGGCTTATACCCTGGCCGACGGATTGGAATATATTCGTACAGGGATCAAAACAGGGATGAAAGTTGATGAGTTTGCACCCCGGATCTCTTTTTTCTGGAGCATAGGCATGAATCATTTCATGGAGATCGCCAAGATGCGGGCAGCGAGGATACTCTGGGCTAAGATCATTAAAGGCTTTAATCCTCAGAATCCAAAGTCAATGGCATTGAGAACGCATAGCCAGACCTCAGGATGGAGCCTGACTGAGCAGGATCCTTTCAATAATGTTGCCAGGACCTGTGTTGAAGCAATGGGTGCTGCATTAGGGCATACCCAATCATTGCACACCAATGCACTTGATGAGGCTATCGCATTGCCAACGGATTTCTCAGCCCGGATTGCCAGGAACACCCAGATCTATCTCCAGGAAGAGACCAATATCACCAGGACCGTTGATCCCTGGGCCGGATCATATTACGTAGAATCTTTGACCAATGACATTGCTCATCGGGCCTGGAAGTTAATCCAGGAGATTGAGGACCTTGGAGGTATGGCCAAGGCTATCGAAACGGGTATCCCAAAAATGAGGATTGAGGAGGCTGCAGCTCGCAAGCAAGCAAGGATCGATTCCCATAAGGATACTATTGTCGGTGTGAACAAATACAGGCTGGATAAAGAAGATCCTATTGAAACCCTTGAGGTTGATAACACTGCTGTCAGGGACTCCCAGATCAAGAGACTTGCAAAGCTTAAGGCAGAGCGAAATGACAGGGAAGTGAAGCAGGCATTACAGAATATCACAGATGCTTGTACTTCTGGTAAAGGGAACCTGCTGGAGCTTGCAATTGATGCAGCAAAGAAGCGAGCCACCCTTGGTGAGATCTCATATGCATGCGAGCAGGTCTATGGTCGCTATAAAGCCGTGATCCGTTCTATTTCAGGTGTGTATTCATCAGAATCGAGAGATGATTCCAGCTTCATAAAGGCCAGCGAGCTTGCTGATAAGTTTGCTGAGCTGGAAGGGCGCCGTCCGAGGATCATGGTAGCTAAGATGGGACAGGATGGACATGATAGGGGAGAAAAGGTTGTGGCTACCGGCTTCGCCGATATTGGTTTTGACGTGGATGTAGGTCCTTTATTCCAAACACCCAATGAAACTGCACGGCAGGCTATCGAGAATGATGTACATATCGTCGGTGTTTCAAGTCTTGCTGCGGGTCACAAAACACTTGTCCCACAATTGATTGAGGATCTGAAAGGGCTTGGCCGTGAAGATATTATGGTCATCGTGGGCGGTGTGATACCACCACAGGATTATGATTTCCTGTATAAGGAAGGTGTCGTCGCCATCTTTGGCCCGGGAACAGTAATCTCTGATGCTGGCATCAAACTACTGGAGATCCTGATACATTCAAGGAAATAGGTCATTATTGCATATCCAGGTTGTACTGGATGGCCAGGTCCATAGAATTGAGCTCTAGTGCTACGAGGTTGCCAAATCCTTCCCTGTCAGTCATATATATCCCATTGTCCAGATCAATATACTGATAAGCCTGATGCTCCTTCAGATGATAGATCATTTCCAGGTTGATGGGTACATGCCCATGGATGACCTTTTTGCCTTGCAGCTTCTCCTTGTCAGGCATGAAATCTCTCGTCCATAGCATCGCCTCCTGGTCTTCGAAGGGATCATCATGTTCGAAATTAAAGCCAGCATGAACGATCAGAAAATCATCAAGTTCAATAAAGTATTCGAGGTCCCTCATCCACTGGACATATTCTTCCGGAAGATCTGCAGGCTTTTTAATGCCAAAGCTCTTCATGGTTTCCTTCCCACCAAACTTCTTCCATTCAGAATGACTATTCTTCCTGAAAAGGATACTTAAAAACTGCCTCACCTGGTTCTTGTCCTCAAATGCCCTTATACAGAAATCTTCATGGTTGCCACGGAGCAAGCGTATATTGTACTGATCCTCCTGCAGTTTACGCAGATAATCAATCACTCCTTTAGAGTCAGGCCCACGATCGATATAATCGCCTATAAAATAAAGCCAGTCATGCTTGCTTGGCCGGATCTGGTTTTCCAGCAAGGCCCGAAGGGTTTTCAGGCATCCATGAATATCAGGTATAACCCATTGTTTGTGCATAGTCTGTTTACTTTGCTTTTGCCTGGTTGGCGACCTGCTCCATCAATTTTTTGATCTCTTCCTCGTCACCAATGAAATAATCCTTTAACAGGTTCAGGTCATCATCAAATTCAAATACATACGGGATCCCCGTTGGGATATTAAATTTCAGGATATCGTCTTCCGGCATGTTTTTAAGGTACTTGACAACGGCCCTGAGGCTATTGCCATGGGCACTTACCAGCACTTCTTTATGCTTATGCAGGCTTTGTGATATCTCATCCTTCCAGTAAGGGACCATTCGCTCAACAACTTCTTTCAATGATTCGGTACGGGGAATATCTTTATCATCAAGGTCTTTATAGCGAGGGTCATACTTCGTATTACGTGGATCATCTTCTTCAATGGGAGGGGGCAGCACATCATAGCTTCTCCTCCATTGAAGTACCTGTTCCGGACCGTATTTTTCTGCCATCTCACTTTTGTTCAGTCCCTGCAGCATGCCGTAGTGTTTTTCATTCAGGCGCCAGCTTTTGTAAACAGGTATCCACATCAGGTCCATTTCCTCCAATGTCAACCATAAAGTTTTGATGGCCCTGGTAAGGTACGATGTATATGCTAACTTGAAATTAAATCCTTGTTCTTTCATAGTTTTTCCTGCATCGATGGCCTCCTGCACGCCCTTTTCTGACAGTCCCACATCCGTCCAGCCAGTAAAGCGGTTCTCCTTGTTCCAGGTGCTCTGTCCATGTCTTAATAATACTAATCTGTTCATATCTTGATGGTTGATGATGTTTGAATTCGGTGATTTACTTGATAAATACAAAATTAAACATTTATTGAGTAATTGACCTTCCTTTATTTTTCCTAAATTCGCGATATACATCAACTATTCTTGGTACATGAATCGCTATGAAAAACTGAATAACCTCACCGGCTGGATCATTTTCCTGATTGCTTCCATGGTTTACATCATAACTTCCGAGCCCACAGCAAGTTTCTGGGATTGCGGAGAATATATTGCTACTGCTTATAAATTGCAGGTGGGACATCCCCCCGGAGCTCCTCTTTTCCAGATAATTGGGCGCTTTTTTACTCTTTTTGCCTTTGGTGATACCCTGTTGGTTGCCAGGATGATCAATACCATGTCTGCACTATCCAGTAGTTTCAGCATTTTGTTCTTATTCTGGAGCATAACGATGCTGGCACGCAAGCTGGTTAAAGCTGAAAATGAAATTAACCGGGAGCAAACCATGCTGGTCCTTGGAAGTGGTGTCGTTGGCGCCCTTGCCTATACCTTCTCAGATTCATTCTGGTTCAGTGCTGTAGAAGGAGAGGTGTATGCTATGTCCTCTTTCTTTACCGCGGTTGTTTTCTGGGCCATCCTGAAGTGGGAACGCGTGGCAGACAAGCCACATGCTGATCGCTGGATTATACTTATCGCCTACCTGATCGGTCTTTCAATTGGCGTGCACCTGTTAAACCTGCTTGCGATTCCGGCCATCACTTTTGTTTATTATTACAAGAAATATCCCAGGGTAAGTTATAAGGGGATCATAGTCACAATGATCACCTCTTTGGTACTGCTTACTGTTGTCATGTATGGAATCATTCCTGAGACTGTTTCTCTGTTTGCCGAAACTGAGATATTCTTTGTCAATACCCTGGGCATGCCATTCCATATCGGAACGGTATTTTTTGCCATTGTATTGGTGTCACTTATAGTTGCAGGATTAAAATATACAAGGCAGCAAAACGAACGATTGCTTAAGGTCGTCTACGGCCTGGGCGGCATTGTTGCGCTGATGTTTTTGTATGAAAGCAGTTCTTTTGGTTCCTTACTGCTCAGGATCATCTATGTCGCTGTGGTATTTGGACTGTTTTATTATTTCAGAAAGAGGCGGCATGTACAGAATACAATTATCCTGAGTTTCCTGTTTATCTTGATTGGGTATGCTTCTTTTATGTTGTTGATCATCCGGTCCAATGCTGATCCTCCTATCAATGAGAATACCCCAAAAGACGCTCCAAGCCTGCTTACTTACCTCAACCGTGAACAATATGGGGAATGGCCTTTGCTCTACGGGCAGTACTATAATGCACCCGTGCTTGAAAGACTTGAAGCCAATCCGGTGTTTGTGAGAAATGACGCAGAGGGGAAATATGTTAATATTAAGAAAGGTGTGAAAGTTGTTCCTGTGTATGACCCAAATTACATGACATTATTTCCCAGGATGTGGAACAACCAGGAAGGCAGGTATGCCACCGAGTATAAAAACTGGTCAGGCATTAAGCGAGATCCTGATAATAAGCGTATTCCAAGCTTCGGACAAAACCTGAGGTATTTCTTCAGTTATCAGATGGGATACATGTATTTCAGGTATTTCATGTGGAACTTTGCAGGCAGGCAGAATGAGATCCAGGGCAGGGGGACGCTGGTCAATGGCAACTGGATCAGTGGCATTAATTTTATAGACGAGTGGCGACTTGGGCCACAGGATACCTTGCCTCCCAACCATCAAACTAAAAGCCGGAATGCTTATTATTTCTTGCCATTACTACTGGGCCTGGCAGGTATGTTCCTGCAGTACCGGCGTAACCGGAGGGACTGGTGGGTCGTGATGCTGTTGTTTCTCATGACCGGCATTGCCATAGTTGTTTACCTTAACCAGCATGCCTGGCAGCCAAGGGAAAGGGATTATGCCTATGCTGCTTCTTTCTATGCCTACTCAATCTGGATAGGCCTGGGAGTAATAGCAGTTGCTTCTCTGTTGGGCCGGCTTATGAAGGCAAAAGTTGCTGCAGTAACTTCAATCCTGGCTACCTTGATCGTTGTGCCTGCTAATATGGCATATGAGAACTGGGATGATCATGACAGGTCGGGTAGGTACCATGCTGTTGAGATGGCAAAGAACTACCTGGAGTCATGTGCTCCCAATGCCATCCTTTTCACAAATGGAGATAACGACACCTTCCCCTTGTGGTATGTGCAGGAGGTTGAAGGCTTCAGGACTGATGTCCGTGTGTGCAACCTAAGCCTGCTGAATGCCGACTGGTACATCGACCAGATGAAGAGAAAGGTGTATGATTCTGAAGCATTACCCATTAGCCTTGATTGGGATCAATACAAGTCCGGTACAAGAGATGTTGTATATTTCATCGAACAGGATAATATCAAGGATTATCTTGATCTGCCCTTGTTGTTCAACATCATGCATAAAGACCCAAAGAAATTCAGGTTGAAGTCCGGCGGACAAGAATACGACTTCTTCCCGTCCAAGAAATTCAGAATCCCTGTGGACTCCTCCATCGTTGTTGATAATGGCACGGTCCCATTACACCTTGCCGATAGAATTAAACCAGTTGAATGGAGCATCAACGCTTTTGGTATCCAGAAGAACCACCTTATCCTCTTTGATATCCTTGCACATAACCAATGGAACAGGCCAATTTATTTTTCAACGACAACAGGTGACGAAGCCTATATCGGGTTAGAAGGATATTTCACCCAGGAAGGCATGGCCTACAGGTTGATCCCGGTACGGGCCAAGCCCCCTGATGATCAAATAGCAGATGTTAACACGGATGTTATGTTTGATAACCTGATGAATAAGCTGAAGCTGGATATGACTGATCCTGACGTATTTATCGGGGAGGATAGCTACAGGTCATCAATGAATATGAGGAATAATTATGGCCGGCTCGCACAGGCTTTGATCAGGGAGGGAAAGAATGATTCTGCTATTATGATTTGTGACCGTGCTGTTGAGATGATGCCTGACGAGGTGGCCTCTTTTGATTTCTTTTTGATCCCGATTGCCGATGCCTATTATGCAGCAGGGGCAACTGACAAGGGTAATGAAATAACCGAAAAACTGCTTTCCTATGCTGAGGTAAACCTCGCTTATTTCTTTAGTTTCAGTGGTAAAAAGGCAGAGAAAATGGACAGGTACCGTCAGCAATACATGGCTTATCTCAATGAGATCAGTAAGCTGGTTGAGCAGCATCAGCAGAAGGATCTGCAGGATCGTGTGAAAGCATTATTTGATGAATATTATCAAAAATATGTCAAGACCATTACATAAGATATTGACTCTAACTTTCCTGGCAATAATTGCTTTTTTGAGTTATTATTGTGCTAATCCCAGGCCTCCTTCCGGCGGGCTAAAAGATGTCTACCCGCCTATCGTGCTGAAAACGGTTCCGAATAATTACTCCAGGAACTTTACAGGTGGCAGGATACAAATATACTTTGATGAGTTTATCAAGTTGAATGATGTAGCCAACCAGATTTTCATTTCTCCCCCACAGTATACAATGCCGGAGTTTACATCCAGGGGTAAGTCAGTCATCATTGAATTTCAGGATGAATTGATGGAAAATACAACCTACAATATCTTTTTTGGGGAATCAATAGTAGATATCACTGAAAGCAATCCCCTGGACAACTATTCTTTTGTTTTTTCGACAGGCAACAATATTGATTCCCTGGTGGTATTAGGTGAGGTCAGGAATGCGTTCAACTTTGAGTTAGAGCCAGAAGTACTGGTCATGTTGTATGACGCGTATTATGATACTATTCCGGCCGATTCTGCTCCATACCTGGTCCGCCCGGTTTATGTTTCCCGGACTTATGATGATGGTAAATTCGCCCTGATCAGCCTGAAAGAAGGAAACTACAGGCTGTTTGCCCTGAAAGACATAAACAAAAATTTCCTTTTTGACCTGCCAGCTGAACATATTGCTTACTGGGACACCCTGATAACTCCTTTTTACCCTGAAACACTGGTTCAGGCTGATTCTTTAGCGGATTCGCTGGATCAGGCTGCACATCCCGATTCCATGCGGGAAGACCTCAATGCCATCACCATTGGGCATGACACTATAGGCCTGGTAGAATACCCGGGGGATACACTTGCTGTTATGGATACACTTGTTGGCGATACACTGGTAAAAGATCAGGATTACCCCTATTACCAGTTGATGCTGTTTCATGAAGTGGATTCAACACAAAGACTTGCAGATGCTGATTTTACCCAGGAGAAGCTTTTGACATTTGTTTTCCGGTACCCAAGCAAAAATCCAATTATAGAATCTATAAACCGGGAATTTAATAATGACAGCATTATAGATGAGTGGAGTCCGAAAATGGATACACTGAAACGCTGGTTATTAGCCGTGCCGCACGATTCAGCTTTATTTAAGGTGATGGATGACACACTTGTCCTGGATACTGTTGATCTGCCACTAAGGAGATCAGAAAGACAAGGATTATTTTCACGGAAAGAAGAAAAACCTACAGATCCTCTAAAGTTCAAGAATAATATAAAAGGAGGGAAGCTGGAATATCCAAAGCCTTTAAAGCTCTTTTTTACTTATCCTCTTATCTCGTGGGATTTCAGTAATGTCACCCTGATAACCCCCAAAGACACCCTTTTAGCAAATGTTAAAATGGCAGATACCCTTGTTAGAAGGGCTGCCGAAATTAGTTATGATTGGAAGGAGAAGACAGCCTATACGGTATTGTTTGATGATTCGACCATGACTGACATTATTGGCCGGCAAAATGATTCAATAGCACTGACTTTTACGACCAAATCCCTTGAAGACTACGGAATTTTATATGTCAATATAACCCTGCCCGGGGATAGCGTCCCTTATATCATTCAGCTTCTTAACGAAGACGAGAAAATTATCAGGAAGCGCGTTATTTATGAATCATGCGAGCTAACATTTGATCTGCTTAACGCCATTAAGTACAAGCTCAAAGCCATTCGTGATGACAACCGCAATGGGCGATGGGATACCGGTTACTATCTAAAAGGATTGCAACCCGAAAAAGTATACTATTTTATAAAGCTGATTGATGTAAGACCCAATTGGGAAATGGAGGAAAATTGGGTTTTAGAGTAGAGAGCCAATGAAAAGAGAGAAGAGAGAAGAGAGAAGAGAAAAGAGAGATGAGAGAAGAGAAAAGAGAATTATTCCTCATTACAACGATTAATGCAATCTATAATCTCTTTCAGTGTCTGACTTTTCAGGAAATAATATATTTTCTTTCCGTCTCTTTGTGACAGTAGAATTCCTTTATTTTTCAGGATATTAAGATGGTGAGATGCAGAGGCCTGTTCGATATTCAGTGCCTTGTATATTTCAGTCACACTTAGTTTATTTCCATTATTCAGCAATTCGATGATTGCTATTCTCATTGGATGTGCTATCGCCCTCAGTTTACTGGCAGCTGCTTCAAGCTTTGCTATTTCTAATTTTAATTTTGCCATAACTAATTTTTTTGCAAAAATAGAGAAAAAAAGATATGAAAGTCAAATAAATATATAAATATTTTAAATTAACTGACAAACAGGGGAGTAAATGCAAATTTGTCGCCATCAAACAATCCCTCATCACTAAGTTTTAATTCGGGAATGACCAACAAGGCCATAAAGGAAAGTGTCATAAAAGGTGCATGAAGAATGGCACCCATTTCTTTTGCTTTCCGGTCGATCTTTTCGTACATCTTTGCAACATGATAGCCATCGTCTTTTGCCATCAACCCTGCCAATGGCAACGGAACCACGAGGTCTTCGACGCCATCAGTTGCAACAATACCTCCTTCATTCTCTATCAGGATGTTTATTGCCCTGCTAATCAATTCATCTGATGTCCCGGTCGCAATGATATTGTGGCTGTCATGAGCTACCGTTGAGGCAATGGCACCATGCTTAAGGCCAAAACCTTTTACAAACCCAATAGCAGGCTTGCTTTCCCTGTATCTGTTAAGGACAACCATTTTAAGAATATCGTTTTCAGGATTGCTGATAACATTGCCGTTATCAGTGCTTATCACTGTCTGTATCCTTTTAGTAATAAGCTGCCCATCAAGGGCGTGTATCACATTTATCTGGTTTCCAAGCGGCTTGACCTGGATCTCTGCGGGCGAAATAGCATGTACGTAAAAGATATTGGCAGGAATAATATCAACCCGGCCGATCAGGGACTTGCCATTATCACTCAACTGCTCTCCTTTTATGTATGTTGCCAGGATATCGAAACCCTCCAGGTTATTAACCACAATAAAATCTGCATCATCACCTGTTCGCAGCAGCCCCACATCAAGGTCATAGTGCACAATAGGGTTCAATGTTGCTGCACGCAGGATATCAAACAGGTCATACCCTTTCTGGATTGCCCTTTTCACATGGCCGTTGATGTGTTCCCTGACCAGGTCATTGGGATGTCGATCGTCTGAACAGAACATGACCATCTCCGGATGAGTCTTGATCAATGGGATCAGTGCTTCGAAGTTCTTGGCGGCACTGCCTTCCCGTATCTGTACTTTCATCCCATATTTGACTTTATCCAAAGCCTCTTCCAGGGAAAAGCATTCATGGTCGGTTGTGATTCCTGCAGCGATATAGTTTTTGGCATCTTCTCCCATAAGTCCCGGTGCATGGCCATCAACAGGTTTATGATATTTCTTTGCCAGCTCAAGCTTTGACATGACTAATTCATCTTTATGCAAAACACCCGGGAAATTCATCATTTCTGATAGGTACTTTATATCCTTGCTTTGCAGAAGCTTATCAAGTTCTTCTGTGCCGAGAGTTGCACCTGATGTTTCAAAACCAGTTGCCGGCACGCATGAAGATGCTCCGAAAAAAAACTTAAAAGGTACCTGCTTCCCATTGCTAATCATGAAATGGATCCCCTTCGCACCAAGAACATTCGCAATTTCATGGGGATCTGATACTGTTGCAACTGTCCCGTGAACAACTGCCAGGCGTGCAAATTCAGATGGTGCCAGCATCGAGCTTTCGATGTGGATATGTGCATCGATAAGCCCTGGGAGAATGTAATGATTCTCGCTTACTGATTCTTCTATGACCTTAACAATGATTCCTTTGTCAAAATGCAAGGTGCCTTTAAAGATTCTTCTACTTATTATGTCGACAATATTTCCAGAAACAGTATTCATAAGATAAACGAATTAACAACTAAACAATATAACACCCATCAAGGTTTTTTGTAAACAGTGATGAATTCAACATTCGACTCTGAGAGGGCATCATGGGCTTCCTTGTAGTTAGGTGAAAATCCGAGCAGGAAGCCCCCGCCACCGGATCCGCAGAGTTTTAATTTAAATTTATGATGGTCAAGGCCTTCTTTCCATAGCATTCGAAAGTCTTTTGGTATCATGGCCTTGAAGTGATTGTATTGAAAATCAGATAATAGGTGCAGGTTGGCATAAAAACTCCTATACCTGCCTTCAAGTAATGAATGTATGCATTGATTATTGAGTGGGATCAATACATTATGAACCAGTGCATTGAAGTCAGGATCTTCACATTGCTTTATAAATTGCTTAACCAGTGGCTCTGTCTTTCCTGCTTTCCCTGTATTGATCAGGAAGATAGCCCTGTTGGTAGCAATTTTATGGGTTGGGATGTCGGTAATGGTTATTTCCGACTTATTTTTTATCAGAATTGGAGATTTGAGATAGCATAACAAAGGGTCTATTCCCGAGCTTGTGCCATGGAAGTATGATTCCAACTGGGAGAAAATCGTTTTCAGGCGGGTAATATTTCTATTGCTGATATTGATTCTTCTGGTGATCTTATCCATAGAGTATGCATTGTAAATGGCAGCAACAAGTGCCCCTGAGCTGCCCAATCCATAGCCCTGCGGAATGGTCGACTCAAAATACAATCCTTTTGTCAGGTCCTCCAGCAGTGCCTCCAGGTCAAGCTGACAGTCAATTTTTTCTTGTGGGATCAGATCATAGAGATGATCAACATATTTCTTCAGCATCTTGTTGGACCTGATGGCAAAATCATAATCAGTATACCGGTCTTGCGAATAGAATCCAAGCTCACCCCTGAAATGAGTGTAAGGAACTGATAACCCCATGGAATCAAAGATCACGCTGTATTCTCCCAACAGCATTATCTTGGCATTATATACATCGAACTCCTTTCTCATTCCAGTTCATTTTTAACAAGTTCCGGCCCTGTGCCGATTCCATCATCAATCCATTGTCCTTCCTGGCAGTGCATAAGAAGCTCTTCCATGATGAAAGGCTTTATCTTTTCAATAATATGTTCCGGGTAGATCAAATGCACATTCGGGCCGGCATCCAGTGTAAAGCACACAGGCAGTTGTTGCTGCTTTCGAAAATCCCTGATCTTCTCTATCACAGCAAGCGTATCCGGCTTAAGTAAGCTATGACCAGGGTCAGAGCTCATGATCAAAGCGTGAAGGCTTAAGGCCTCAAGTTCGGTTATAGTTATAAATTGGTCCCAATCACCCATTTCTAAGGCCTTCATCATAACCTTAAGGTGTTCACCAGCCTGCCTGTACCTGGCCTTTGCAAATGGATGCCCCTTCATCATTGCATGTCCATTACTTGATGATATTGCCTTTTCACCGGAGTTGATAATGAGTATTGCATCCTTGATGCCGGAGAATCGTGTTGCGACCGGAAAGGGAAGCGTCGAAGCGTAATTATCACTGCTATCATCCAGGTTATCAATTTCTCCCCATGTTGTAAACCCTCCATAAACTGATCTTGCGGCACTGCCGGATGCCAGGCGTGCCAGGTTTGAAGCTTCCTGGAAGAACTCCTGGTTGTTGATACTTTTTTTACTGAGGTTGCAGTCGATAGTATTAAGGCAAAGTGCCAGGCTACTCATTCCTGCTGCTGAAGAGGCTATCCCTGCAGAGTGGGGAAATGTATTTTTGCTGTCAATATGCAGTTCCAGTTGATTAAACCAGGGTTTCACAGGTACCAGGCTTTGAATATATTTCTCAACCCGCGCTGCAAAAGCTTTATTTTCCTGTCCATCGAAGACAAAGTGCACTTGTAATCCTTCAGGACTAAATCGATAATTCATTTTTGATACTGCAACCGCGTCTTTTAAAGTGAAGCTAAGAGAGGGATTTTCAGGAATCTGATTATCCCGTTTGCCCCAGTATTTTACCAGCGCAATATTGGAAGGGCTACGCCAGATAATTTCTCCCACGGTTTCTTTACCAATCTTCATCGGGTTGTTGGGTGTGCATTTGGGATGCAAGATAGGAATTAAAGCGCAATTTCGCTATAGCCGAATACCTGGTTCAGGTTTTTTGTTTCAAGGTATTTCAACAGCTTTTCTTTATCATCTTCAAATGTCATCATGATGAAATCGCCCCCCCAGGTACCAAGCGACTTGACTGAACCGGGAAAATCGCTGAAGTATTCTTCTTTGACAGGCTTTTTATGAATTACCCTGGCTATGATCCTTTCATGCTCTCTGATAAGCATATTGAACTCCTGGATGTCAGTGGTTCGTATCATATCCATGGTGATTTCAGAAATGCTTTGTACATCGAGCTTGTTGAATACCCTGCTCTGCCGGTATGATCTTATTCCATCCACTGTGCTTTGTTTATGTCCCAGGTATACAAAATAAAGGTTTGGCAGTATAGATTTCTTCAGATTGACTTCCTTGATGAAGGGACTGCTGCTGTTCATTCCGTAGAGGATTGGTGCTGTAGCCCTGGCACATGCAACATCATAGCCGGAGCCTTCCTGGGTCTCGAAAAAGAGATCAAATGGATTCGTTTCACTCCAGTAGGCTATGTTTGAGATCAGGGTTGAACTGCTTCCCCATCCCCACTCAGGGTTAAAGTCCAGGTCTGTGATAACTTTCCTCCCCTCAAGCTTGTCAATAAATTGATGATTATGGTGGACAGCCCTGATCAACAGCTTTTGAACAAATTTCCCCCGGTCTTCATCCGTTGTTTTCAGCATCTCCAGTTCCCTGATATCATACTTCGCCTCAAACCATTTCTTTGTTTTGTATTTGCTGAACCAGTGCAGCTTTGATAAGTCTTCGCCTTTGGTTGTTTTCAGGCGCTGGCCGTACTTCAATGGAATGGCGAGGGCTGTAGCTCCTTCCAGTACAAGGTATTCACCGGAAAGCAACAGTTTGCCATTGGAGAAGTAAGTGTTTTTTGTCAATTTATCTGTGCTGATTTATTATGCCGAAGTTTGGCGATCATTTGTTGCACATGCTGGAAAGAGATCTTTCTATCCTTGAAATAGACCAGGGCCTTTTCTTTTTCAATGCTTGTAACGCCAATCTGGTTCAGGATATTGAATAAGTGCATCCGCATGTGGCCCACCTGGATCCCTTTTGTTACCAATGACTTGATAGCACTGTAGTTATTAGCCAGTCCTGCTGCTGCTGCAATCATCATCAGCTCTTTTGCATCAGGATCATCCAGTAATCCAAGTGAGAATTTGGCCATAGGGTGCAGAACGGTAAGTCCGCCGACAGTACCTAGTGCCAATGGGATTGTGAGGCTATAATTGAATTTACCATTTTCGATTTGCAAGTCGGTGAGGCTGCTGTATTGACCTGAGCGTGCAGCATAGGTATGTCCGCAGGCCTCAATGGCACGAAAATCCTGCCCTGTAGCCAGCGCAACGGCATCAATACCATTAAAAATACCTTTATTATGGGTTGTTGCCCTGAATGTATCAACTTTAGCGATCTCAACAGCTTTTTCGAACTTCCAGGCAAACTTCTCAGCACTCAGGTTCTCATCGCAATTAGCAAGTGCTTCAATAGGGCATTCAACCTGTACCTTGACAAGGCATTCCGGAGTGTAGTTGGAAAGGATGGCCATGATCACTTCAGGGTTCCTTTCATTATCTGTCAGCCCGGACTGCTGAAACATAAAGCGTTTGAGAATAGCCGCAAATTCTTCAAGGCAGGAATTAATAAAATTGGCACCCATGGAATCTACGGTTTCAAAAGAGGCTTTCAGCTGGTAATAATGATCGATCTTTTCTGTCATGTCGACCAGTTCAATATCCAGTATGCCTCCGCCTCGCTCTCTCATGTTCTTAGTGATCTCCATGGTACCCTCAAGCATTTTCTTTTTCAGTGCAGGCATGAGCTTCTGGAGCTTTTGCTTATCACCTTCCCAGATAAAATGAACCTGGCCTATCTTGGTGGTGGAGATAATTTCAGCTTGAAACCCACCATAATCGGCCCAGAACTTAGCACTGTTCGCAGCAGCAGCCACGACAGAGCTTTCCTCCACAACCAGTGGAAGCATAAACATTTTGCCGTTGACCAGAAAATTTGGTGCGATGCCGAATGGGAAATAGTAATTAGTGATAGTGTTCTCACTGAATTCATCAAAGAGATTTTGCTTTTCCGGGTCATCATGCCAGAATGATTTCAGTAGGTGTTCCGCTTGCTTGGGATCCTCGAAATAGCTGGCAACAAGGCTTAATTTCTTGTCTTTGGATAACTTGGAAAATCCTTTGATTATCTGAGGTTTAAACATGATCTACCATTCCTCCTCAACCTTTTCAACCTTTGGTACCATGGCTTCCTTGAGTGTAGCGGAAAATTGTTCCTTCACAAATGTGTCGAATTGTTCAAGGTAAGTTGCCCATAAAGGATTATAGGATGGGTCTGATGTATCCAGCCATCTTTCCAGTGGGAATCTGGAGGATCTTTTAAGGAACAAGTCATAAACGCTCCACCTGTACCTATTATCTTTACATTCAATCTTAAATGAGTAAAGAATTGTACCGGCATCCAGTTTGTTTCCATCTTTGTCGACCTTTATCAATGGGAAGTTATGCTTTCCTTTGATCAGTCCGCTTGCAGCATCCCTGACTTTAGTAACATTGACAGGGTTCGCATAGAATTGATGCACCCATTCTCCAGCGCGGTTAAAGAGTTCTTTTTTGTTTCCTTCTTCCTGTACTACCTCCTGGTAGACGATCAGGCCGGTTGTTTCATCCACAGGTATTTTAATACTGTGAGTGCCTTCTTCTTGGGCCATCATTGGGTATTGGATCAGGAATACGATCAACACGAATATGATTTTTCTCATCACCATTATGTTTATTAGTTAAACATTGATAAAGATAATATATTGTAAGTTTTATCCCAGATGCAAATTTAAATATAAATAAAAAACCCCTCTAACAAAGAGGGGTCTTGAATTATTGGGAAAACAGATTTACATCATTCCTGGCATTCCGCCGCCCATTCCTGCAGGAGGCATAGCCGGCATAGGATTATCTTCCTTGTGCTCAGCCAGCACACACTCTGTAGTCAGCAACATTCCAGCAATGGAAGCCGCATTTTCAAGGGCTACACGAGCGACTTTAGTTGGGTCGATCACGCCGGATTTGAACAGGTTCTCATATGTCTCGGTCCTTGCATTAAATCCGTAATCGTTTTTGCCTTCTTTAACTTTCTGAACAACAACAGAACCCTCCAGTCCTGCATTTTCAACGATTTGCCTCAAAGGCTCTTCAAGTGCTCTTTTGATGATGGCAATACCGGTACTTTCGTCCTGGTTGTCACCTTCCATATTTTCAATGTCCTTGATAGCCCTCAGGTATCCAACACCACCACCCGGGATTATGCCTTCTTCTATGGCAGCCCTGGTTGCATTCAATGCATCATCGAAACGGTCTTTCTTTTCTTTCATCTCCATTTCACTGGCAGCACCAACATAAATTACAGCAACACCACCGGCAAGCTTAGCTAATCTTTCCTGTAGTTTTTCTTTGTCGTAATCAGAAGTTGTTGTATCGATCTGTGCTTTGATCTGCTTGGTCCTTGCTTCAATATCAGCTTTGGAACCTTTACCACTAACGATAGTGGTGTTTTCCTTATCGATGGTCATTTTTTCTGCTTCACCCAGGTAGCTGAGATCAGCATCTTCCAGTTTATAACCTTTTTCTTCAGAGATGACAGTTCCACCGGTCAGAATGGCAATGTCTTCCAGCATCTCTTTCCTTCTGTCGCCAAAGCCAGGTGCTTTAACTGCTGCAACCTTAAGGGATCCCCTGATTTTATTCACAACAAGTGTTGCAAGGGCTTCACCTTCGATATCCTCAGCGATGATAATAAGCGGCCTTCCACTTTGCGCTGACTTCTCAAGTACAGGAAGCAGGTCCTTCATGACAGAGATCTTTTTGTCATGGATCAGGACATACGGACTTTCATAAACAACTTCCATCTTTTCAGTGTCGGTTACAAAATAAGGCGAGATATATCCCCTGTCGAATTGCATGCCTTCTACCACGTCAACATAAGTTTCAATACTTTTTGCTTCTTCGATAGTAATTACTCCTTCTTTCTTAACCTTGCCCATGGCTTCTGCTATGAGCTTACCAATTGTCATGTCATTATTGGCTGAAATAGCAGCGACCTGCTCAATTTTCTCACTGCTGTCCCCGATTTCCTTTGTCTGGCTCTTGAGGCTCTCAATAACTTTAGCAACTGCTTTGTCGATACCTCTTTTCAGGTCCATTGGATTGGCGCCTGCGGTAACGTTTTTTAAGCCGGTATGTACTATTGATTGTGCAAGCACGGTAGCGGTTGTTGTACCATCACCTGCAATGTCATTCGTCTTGGATGCCACTTCCTTAACCATTTGGGCTCCCATGTTTTCTATGTTGTCTTCCAGCTCTACTTCCTTAGCCACTGTAACACCATCTTTTGTGATGATAGGTGATCCGAATGATTTGTCTATGATCACATTGCGGCCTTTAGGTCCCAATGTTACCTTGACAGCGTCAGTCAACGCATCTACACCTGCTTTCAGGGCTTCTCTTGCTTTCAGATCAAATATGATATCTTTAGCCATTGTACTGTTTTTTTATATTTATTAATATTATGTTTTTTGTGTATTAAATGATGGCAACGATATCTGATTCATTCATGATCAGATAATCACCCCCTTCATAAGAGATCTCAGTTCCTGAGTATTTGCCGTAAAGAACTAAATCACCTACCTTAACGGTCATTGGTTCATCTTTTTTACCTGGTCCAACAGCCATAACAGTTCCTTTTTGAGGTTTTTCTTTTGCTGTGTCAGGAATTATGATACCACCAGCAGTTTTCTCTTCAGCTGCTGTAGGCTCAATAATTACTCTGTTGGCTAATGGTTTAATCTTTAATTTTCCCATTTCTATTCTTATTTTTTAATTAGACACACTATTGTTTGTTTCCTGATTCTGCTCTGACATATTTTATGCCAAACCGAATTCCAAAAAAAAATGTCAGAATTATATGACATTCTGACATTTGAATTTATCTTATACTTTGGTCTATTGGTTTTGTTCCTGTGGTGGAGGTGCCTGGTATCCGTCAACCGGAGGGACCTGTACTTCATTTGCTTTTTCCTGGATTTCACTGACATTAACCTGTACCTGGTTGCTTCTCGGAATAACAAATATGGAGAAGAGGCTCAGCACCAGCAGGGCAATGGCCAGTGACCATGTTGATTTCTCAAGAAAGTCAGCTGTTTTCCTGACACCCATAAACTGGTTAGAACCGGAGAAACTGGATGCTAAACCACCGCCTTTGGAGTTTTGTACCAGCACAACAAGGATTAATAGAACGCAAACAATGAAGATCAATACAGATATGATTATATAGAGTCCCATTTTTTAGTGTTATTTTAATTTCTTACTTATTTTCTCAATTTGGGCTGCAAAGTAACTACTTTTTTCCGGATTTTTCAAAATTAATTGCTCATAAATTTCAATTGCACGCTTTTTATTGCCTTGATTAAGATGAATTTGAGCCAGTGTTTCACTTGTGATAGCATCATCATCCTTAGAGCTCTTGTTAGCCAGGTCTATATTGTGCTTATAATCACCAACTGGCTTTGAGATGCTGGGCTCTTCATCAATAAACTTATCAATCAGATCGTTTCCCTTTTCTGGTTCTGGTTCAAGTTCAGGTTCAGGTTTTGGCTCTGGCTCTGGCTTTTTCCGGGCTTTCTGCGGAGTCTCTGTCGCGGGCTCTTTTTCAGGTTCTTTCTTAGCCGGCGCTTTCTTCTTTTTTATTTCTGCCAGTCTTTTCTCTACAATTGCCTTGAGCTTTGCATTTTTATCCTCTTCCGGAGCTTCTTCAGGTGCTTGTTCTGGTTCTTTCTCCGGGGGCTTCTCTAATTTAACTTCTTGTTTGGGTTTTTCTATTACTTTTTCTTCAACTTTCTCAGGAATGGGTTCTGCTTCACCTCCATCATTAAAACTATCGATTATCCAATGGAGCATCTTTTTGTCCTTACCCATAACTATTGTTTGGGAAAGCACTTCCGCATACTTTTTATCATCATGCTGGTGCAGGCCGGCCAGGTACAGTAATAATGCACTCTTACAATAAGGATGAGCTTTTATGACCCCGTTAAGATCTTTTAAATGCTCCCCGGTGATGGTCTTTGGAGTTTTTAATAAATCGGTAAATGTTTTAGCATCCATATCCTTCGTTAATATTCTCTACCAGTTAACTACAGCCTTGTTAAAGATATCATCAACCAGCATCTCATTGATCTCTTCAATCAGCGCGTCTTCTACATTTGCCAGGTTCATCGAGCTCGGGTAATCCTGGAAACGGCTGAATGTTGTTTCGTAATTCTTGGATTCGTCTATAGTATTTGTATATGTCACTTTTACAGTGATAATTAGCTGGTTCAAAGCAGCGGTTTCATTAGCCTGTATAGCTTTTGGCTTTACGGCATAGCCAGTGATCTGGCCCTCAATCCTGAGATCGCCAGCTTTATCAACAAGGCTCAGGTTCGTTTGCTGAGTGAACCTGTCCCTTAAAGCGTTGGTAAACCTGACACTTAAAGTAGGATTAACCAGGGAAGCATTGTTGGGAAAATTATCAACGGAGATAGTTTTTGCTTCCGGTGGTATTGAAGCGCCCGTTAAAGAATACACTTTACATCCGCTAATGAATATTGCCAGAAACACAATAAGCAGCAGATGAATAATTGCAGTGTATATAAATTTTGATTCCTTCATCAGTTAATATTGTACTCCTTAATTTTTCTGTAAAGGGTACGTTCAGAGATACCCAATTCTTTTGCAGCATCTTTACGCTTGCCGTTATGTCTTTCAAGCGCTTTCCGGATCATCTCGATCTCTTGTTTTTCGAGGGAAAGTGATTCTTCGAGGACTTCAGATTCCTGGATGGGTTCCGGAAAATGCTCTTCTGCAGGATGATTGATCTCAATTTGCTTGCCAACATCGGTAATTGCATCAATCTCATCATTTAACTGCCGGATCAGCTGCACATTGTCATCCTGTACCTGCTCATCTGTTTTTTGCTCTTCCAGGATATTGACCACAACTTTCTTCAATTCAGTGATATCCTTTTTCATATCAAACAGTACCTTGTACAGCAGGTCCCTCTCCGAGATATCTCTGTCATGGGATTCCTTTTTATACAGGACCGGGAGGTCATTGAACTGGTCATCCGGCAGGTATTGCCTGAGTGTGTCAGCACTAATATTCCTGTTCTCTTCAATGATTGATATCTGTTCCGTTATGTTTTTCAGTTGCCGCACATTTCCAGGCCAGCGATAGTGGACCAGCAGGTCTTTTGCAGCTTCATCCAGCGTGAGTGGCGGCATGCGGTACTTCTCTGCAAAGTCAGCAGTAAATTTTCTGAAGATGAGATGAATATCTTCCTCTCGTTTGCGTAGCGGAGGAATAAAAATAGGAACAGTATTTAACCTATAGTACAGATCCTGTCGGAATTTCCCGCTTCTGATTGCTTCCCCAAGTTCTATGTTGGTTGCAGCTACCATCCTGACATTGGTCTTTATCATCTTAGATGAACCCACTTTCATAAATTCGCCGGTTTCCAGGACGCGCAGAAGCCTGACCTGTGTAGAAAGAGGGAGCTCAGCAACTTCGTCAAGGAAGATCGTACCTTCATTAGCAACTTCAAAATAGCCTTTCCTGGCTTCATGGGCGCCTGTAAAAGATCCTTTTTCATGACCGAACAATTCAGAGTCGATGGTACCCTCAGGGATAGCTCCGCAGTTTACAGCGATGTAAGGTCCGTGCTTACGGGCAGACAGCTGATGTATGATCTTCGGAAATACCTCCTTGCCAACACCACTTTCACCTGAGATAAGCACTGTCAGGTCGGTAGGGGCAACCTGTGCAGCGATATCGATGGCACGGTTCAGCAATGAAGAATTGCCAATGATACCAAAGCGTTGTTTAATCGATAGAACTTCCATAATCAGGATAGGCTAGCCGATAAAGACAAATATTAACGGTTAAAGTTAAGGATTTCTTTTTTAATACGTTGGATATGACCACGCCCCAATGCTTTTACTTCACATCCAAGCTTAAAATAATGTCTTATCTGATCATCATTCAGTATCCCAAAGCAATCGATAACTGCAATTGGTCCACCAGCCCAGTCAACGATCTCATCAGGATCAAGCTTCATATAGTCTGCATGAGGAACAGCAAGGATCATCACATCAACACCTTTCAGCGCCTGCTTGAGATCCTTTTGCACCCTGACATCTGCCAGGCCATCCTGGTTGCGGAAGAAACGACTCCAGGAGTGTCCTGGTGCCGGATATGTTTCCTGTGCTTCAAGCTCGTACCAGTGATCAACATAAGGATCATGGATTTTCATCTCGGCACCCATCTCCGTTAGCTTACGGACTACAAGCTCACTGCCGCTATAGCGTGTGTCACCTACATCCTGCCTGTAACTGGCACCGCACAGCAGTACATTGACACCGGCAACATGCCTTGACATGTTCCTCAAAGCATCTCTGGTCAGCTGTGCCACATGCAGTGCCCTGGTGTCATTGATATCGATAGCGGTTGGGGTTATCTTGAAGATATCATCTCCATCATCAAAACCAAGAATGTGCTTATACGCCCAGTAACCCAACCCTCCATCTTTTGGCAGGCAATATCCTCCTATTCCCGGCCCGGGGAAGATCATATTACTATGTGTCGGCCTGACTTTAATGGCCTTGATGACCTTGATCAGGTCAACTCCGTTACGCTCGGCAAAAAGGCTCCATTCATTTTGGAAAGCCAGTATTGTTGCCCGGTAAGAGTTCTCCACGATCTTGGTTGTTTCAGATTCTATGGGCCTGTCCATGACCGTCAGAGGAAATTCTTTGGTGTTGAGCACTTCTTCCAGGAATTTTTCAACCCTATCACGTGCTTTATCATTACACCCTGAGCATACCCTCCAAAAGTCACGTATACTTGCAACATATTCTTTACCTGGCATGACCCTTTCGAAACTATGGGATAACAATGGAACTTCATCTAATCCACGGTTCTGGAATTCTTTTTTCAGGATGGGCCATGCAACGAACTCGGTAGTACCCGGAGCAACGGTTGTTTCGATAAGCACAAGAGCTGATGGTGGTATTTTTTCTCCAATGGTTTTCAATGTCGCTTCCAGTGCTGCCATATCAGCTTCACCTGTGCGCATGTTGCCAAGATCATGCTTGGTATAATCACACTGTACATCCACCACAACACAATCAGCCAGCTTCAGACAATCGCTGTTATATGTAGCTATTAGTGTCTTTTCTTTCAGCACACAACGGTCGATCAGCTCATCCACTTCGGGATCTTCTGCTTTAACGGGAGAAATGCCTTTGTTCAGCAAAGGAATCTTCCAGTAACTTCTGACACTTGGCCGCTGGCAGCCAATAACAAATTTTGAATATTTTCCATTTTCGTCTTTGGTGTCGGCAACGATGGCTGCCATCACTGCTCCCACAAAGCCAACTCCCATAACCACGACTATTTCTTTGCCTTCATTGCGGGCCTGTTTTACTAAGCCCTCAAGCCTTTCATATTCTTTTGCAAAGTCTTCAGAACCGGGGATTTCGAAACTTTCACCGTTGGGACTAACGGAGTACTTGATTTCATTTTTTTCACTCATAATTATCTGATTTATCTAATGGTTGCTCCTAATTCAGTTTTCAGCAAAACGAGAATTTTATTGATGATCTTATCAACTACTTTATCCGTCAGTGTTTTTTCTTTGTCCTGGAGAATGATACTGATGGCATATGATTTTTTGTCTTTATCCAGTTTATCTCCTTCATAGACATCAAAGAGGTTTACAGACTTGATCAATCTTTTTTCACCTTTATATACTATGTTTTCAACCTGGCTGAATGATACCGATTTATCAAGCAACAAGGCCAGATCTCGCCTAACCTCAGGGTGTTTGGGGACAGGGACATATTGTTTGTCGTCCACTTTAATCATACGGAAAAGCTTATCCCAATAAAGATCAGCGAAGAAGACGGGTTGCTTGATGCCGAAATGGCCAAGAACTGCCTGGGATATTTTTCCTGTCTCAATTAATATCTTATTGTCTTTGTGAAATTGTAAAACAGAATCAAAATACGTGGGGCCTTCTTCTTTAACCTGCCATGAATCCATATCCAGGCCTAATCTTTTCACAACCTGAAGAACTATTGATTTAAGGTAATAGGAATCTACCAGGCCCTCAGCAGTATTCCAGCTTTCAGCGTCTTTCCTGCCGGAAACAATAATTCCGAGGTGGGTGGATTCGAAGTATTTCTTCAGCGGTTTATCAGGATCGGCTTTATCAGCATTCAGGATATATGTTGTTCCAAACTCGAACAACTTCATGTCATTGCTTTGCCTGTTCTGGTTGTATTGGACAGATTCCATAGCTCCAAAAAGCAGTGACTGCCTCATAGCGTTCAAGTCGATACTCAGGGGATTAAAAATCATTACATTGTTCTCAGGCTTGAATCCTGGAACATTTTCAGCATAACCCGACCTGGTCAGGGAGTTATTCATGATCTCGTTGAACCCATTGCTGGTTAGCAGGTCGGCAATGGTGTTCTGCACCTTGTCCCTGTCAGGCTTAGGATAAAATGTTAGGGATGCATTCACTTTTTCTCCAAACTCAACATTGTTATACCCATATATCCTTAGTACTTCTTCGATCAGGTCTGCTTCCCTTCTCACATCGTATCGATAAGTAGGTACGACAGCGGTGAGCCCCTCTTCGTTTTCTTCTGACACTTCAATCTCAAGGTTTCCCAGGATGCTTTTTATGATGCCTGGTTCAATATGCTTGCCTACCAGACCATCGAGATTATTATAATTGAGTTTAACCACCCAGCCTGGAATATCTTTTGGATATGCATCCACAATATCTGATGCAATGTTTCCATCTGCCAGTTCTCTGATAAGCATGGCAGCCCTTTTAATGGCGTAGACTGTAATATTCGGATCAGCACCTCTTTCAAAACGGAATGAGGCATCGGTCTGCAGGCCATGGTGTTTTGACGTTTTTCTAATTGAAGCAGGGTTAAAGTATGCACTCTCGAGGAAGACATCGTTCGTGCTCTCTGTGACACCAGATTCAATACCTCCGAAGACACCTGCAATACACATAGGGTCCTTTGCATTACAGATCATGAGGTCCGTATCCAGGAGCTCTCTCTTGATCTCGTCGAGTGTTATAAATGGTTCTGCCTTGTATGCTTTACGGATAACAACCTTTTCACCTATGATCCTGTCAGCATCAAATGCATGTAATGGCTGACCGGTTTCCATCAAGATATAGTTTGTGATATCCACAATATTATTGATAGGGCGAATGCCGATTGCGTTAAGTCTGTTCTTCATCCAGCCGGGAGATTCCTTCACCTTGATCCCGGTCATGGTCAGTCCGGTATACCGCGGGCAGGCATCTTCATCATCTATTTTTATCTCAATCTTGCGGGTAGCCTTGTCAACTTTGAAATCGTCAACTCCTGGCCTTTCCAGGGTCAGGTTCTTGTTCCTTTGCTGGTTGAGGGCTGCGACTATATCCCTGGCAACACCGATATGTGAAGTAGCATCAGTTCTGTTGGGAGTGAGGCCAATTTCAAAGACCCAGTCCTCTTCAATGTCAAAGTGTTCCCTGGCTGGTTTGCCAATGGATGCATCTGATTCCAGTACCATGATCCCTTCGTGTGAGGTGCCCAGCCCGATCTCATCTTCCGCACATATCATCCCCTCTGATTCGGCTCCCCTGATCTTGGTTTTCTTAATGGTAAAAGATTCATCATTCATGGTTAGTGTTGTTCCCACAGTGGCAACCAGCACTTTTTGACCTGCTGCAACATTTGGTGCTCCGCAGACAATTGACAATGGGCTTTCACCCCCCACATTTACGGTAGTAACTGTAAGTTTGTCAGCATCAGGGTGCTTCTCACAGGTCATGACTTCGCCGATTACAATACCTTCCAGTCCACCCTTGACAGATTCGAACTTTTCCAATCCTTCAACTTCAAGTCCGGTATCTGTGAGAATTATTGCAAGCTCTTGTGGGTCAATATCTTCGAGGTTCACATAATCCTTCAACCAATTGTATGAAATCTTCATCAGCAACGATTTATTAATTGCAAAGCAAATGTAGTGAATTTAATTATTTATCTAGGAGATGGAGCCCCAATTCGCTTGATTTTTACCGGATTCGAGGAGGTGTTTCCTGAGAGGCATATTCTGAGGTTTGATAAGGTCCGGATCCTGTTCCAATAATTCTTGTGCCAGGCTTCTGGCATATTTTAATATTTTTTCATCTTTCACCAGGTTAGCAATCTTCAGGTCGATGATACCACTTTGTTGCGTCCCTTGAAGGTCGCCGGGTCCGCGCAGGCGCAGGTCAACCTCGGCAATTTCAAAGCCATCGCTTGTCTGCACCATTGTTTCAAGCCTTTTCTTTGCCTCAATGGTTAGTTTGTAACCAGACATGAGGACGCAATAGGATTGATCAGCACCACGGCCGACACGTCCTCTGAGCTGATGCAATTGTGACAGTCCGAATCGTTCAGCATTTTCAATAACCATCGCACTCGCCCGGGGGATGTCAACACCTACTTCAATGACTGTTGTAGCCACCATGATCTGGGTTTCTCCCCTGACAAACCTTTGCATTTCATAGTCTTTGTCGGCAGATTTCATTTTGCCATGGACAATGCTGATGGCATAATCTGGTAGGGGGAAGGCTCGTTGTATGCTTTCATAGCCATCCATCAGGTCTTTCAGGTCAAGTTTTTCAGATTCCTGGATCAGGGGGTAGACGATAAAGACCTGCTGTCCCTTTTGAATTTGTTCTTTGATAAAACCAAACAGCTTCAGCCTTTTGGAATCATACAAATGGTAAGTCTTAACTGGTTTCCTTCCCGGGGGCATCTCATCGATGACTGACAGGTCAAGATCTCCGTATAGGGTCATGGCCAGCGTTCGTGGTATCGGTGTGGCTGTCATGACCAGGACATGAGGCGGTACTATATTTTTTGTCCAGAGTTTTGCTCTTTGGGCAACACCAAACCGATGTTGTTCATCGATGACCACGAAGCCCAGGTTTTTAAATCTGACTGTCTCTTCGATAAGGGCATGGGTCCCGACCAGGACCTGGAGCTCACCGGAAAGCAGCTCTTCGTGCAACCTTTTACGGTCTGCAGCTTTCGTAGAACCTGTAAGCAGGTCCAAGCGGATGCCGAGGCCATCAAATAGTTTAGTGATGGTTACAAAGTGCTGGTTTGCCAGGATTTCTGTTGGTGCCATGAAGCAGGCCTGGAAGCCATTATCGAGGGCAATCAGTATAGCCATGACGGCAACCAGTGTTTTGCCGCTGCCCACATCACCTTGCAGCAGTCTGTTCATTTGTTTACCGCCTCCCAGGTCGGCCCTGATCTCTTTGATCACTTTCTTTTGTGCGCCGGTAAGTTCAAACTTCAGGTTGGAATCATAAAAGCTATTCAGGTAATTACCAACTTTCTGAAAGACATGCCCTTGTACCTTCTCCATCCTGCTGATCTTGTACTTCAGAAGGCGCAGCTGGATAAAAAACAGTTCTTCGAACTTCAGCCTTGCCTGGGCTTTGCGAAGCGACTGCTGGTTAATGGGAAAGTGGATGTTTTTTAAAGCTTCTTCTTTACTGATGAAACTCAATGAGCGGAGGATCTCCCCGGTGAGTGTTTCCCTGATTTCACCCTGTACTTTCTGAATGAGGGTAAACATCAGTTTGCTGATCTGCCGGCTGTTTAATCCCCTGTTTTTAAGTTTGTCGGTGGTGCTGTAAAAACCCTGCAATGTACCACCGATACTCTCTTTCACCACGAACGGTTCCACTTCAGGGTGGGGGATATTAAATCGATTATTAAAAGAGGAGGGTTTACCAAAGACCAGGTATTCAACGTTAGGGTCAAACTTATCTATGTACCAGCGGATGCCTTTAAACCAGACCAGGTCGACCCTGCCTGAGTGATCGGAAAGGGTGGCGACAAGGCGCTTACCTCTCTTCTGTCCGATTTCACGTATGTTTGAGATCTTCCCTTTAAGCTGAACATATGCCAGGTCGCTGGTGATCTCAGAGATCTTGAAGATCTTGCTTTTATCTATATACCTGAAGGGATAATACTGGATCAGGTCGTTGAAGGTATCAACGCCGAGTTCTGAGCGCAGGAGTGCGGCTCTTTTTGGTCCAACCCCTTTGAGGTATTCTATCGGCGTATCCAGGATATTAACAGGCATAATCAGCTTCGGCGTTTGCAAAACAAATGTAATGAATATAAAAAAAACTCCCCCGTAAGGAGGAGTTTTTGTCATTATAGATAATTTGGTTTGACTTAATATTCCCAAAGATCATTTTCGAAACGGAAGATCTCAGATTTTATCCTTTCGGATTCATAGAGAGCATCAATACCAGAGGCATATTCTGCAATTTTCCGGTCGTAAACGTTTGATTCTTTGTAGACGAAACTTTCAAAGATCCTTTTCCAGAATATATCGTCATAGGTGAGGCGCATGGCATCATTATGACGGTTATACACCAGGGATTTGGCAAAGATAGGCCTGGCTTCAGGGAAATAGATCCAGAATAGTGGTTCAGGGTATTCTTCCCCACTAATTTCCTTCATCATCACCGGGCATACTCCGATAACCCTAACAAGCATTTGTGATCTTTGTTTATCGAAGTACCAGTCTTCCTTGATCCTGATACGCATAACCTTTGTAGGGTCAAAAAGCGTATAGATCAGGGAGTCGTATTCATCGTAAGGAGGATAAGGCCTTTTAAAAGTCTGATGCAATGTATCTGTCTGCCTGTTGATGATTTCCTGATACGTAAGTGGCACGAGGAATTCATCCGTTGGAGAGATGTCATATGCAGTAATGGACCCTTCCTTCAATGCATCCAAAATGACCGTGATAAAACTTCTCCAATGGTTATGAGGTTCAATTGGATAGTAGAACGGTTGGTTCATCTTCTGGCGCATATCGATCGTACGCCATATCCTTCTCTGCCACATCACATCTGCTTTCCTGAGTGGAGGATACGGTACAGGCCTGGTATTTATGAACCCGCCGCCATCTTCGAAGAGGCCGTCCACAGGTGGCTCATCAAGTATCTGTGCTTGTGATGAGGTATTTGCCCCAATCATCAGGGAAAATAGTATCAGTAATATGCTTAGTTTTTTCATAATACCTCCGTATAGTTGAGTGTTACTTAATTTCAAGGTTTATAGGATTCAAAGTACGTGTTGTCCCGTCAGGACTGGTAGCTTGTATGTTTTCAAACAAAAATCTTTGTTTCCTTCTGGCATCCTTCATAATATTCGTCATGTCTTCAGTAAAGCGGTTGCCACGTGCGTTTTTCTGCACAAGGTCACCACCGATGATAGTGATCATTTTGAAGGAAGTCACCCTAAAGTAAAGTTCAAATTCGAAATCTTTCAATTCAGGAATGATGGCGCCAGCAGCCATCAGGGTGTTCTTCTCAATTTGCCCCTGGACCATCCCGGCGATCTCTGCTACAGGATCCGGCACTTTCTTTACCCTGAATTCTGCGGAACCCATGGTAACATTTTCTCCCTGGTATTCAGCACTTGCACTTACAACTGCTTTCTTTGTACCTGTTGGCATAGTGACGATCCAATCGCCTCTCACGGCAGGGTCAGGTTTGATATTACCAGCAGAAATACTAGGTCTGATCTTTTCTTTTGCAATACCAGGAACGGATATTGAAACGGGGTTATCGACTCCAATATAGAATACATTCATCTTCTTGGCCGCCACTGTCAGTGATGGAGGTGCGACGATGTATTCATGTTTGAATGGATAATCCTGTTCTTCCCCTGTAGGGTCTTTGATCCTGATGATACCTGCATACTTGTGCGTACCTTCGGTATTGTCTGTCCAATCAAGTTGAACAACACCTTCTGATCCTGAGATCTTCTGTGCCCGGCCAATATTGCCGGTAGTGATCTCATCAGCACCTTTCAGGATATATACTTCAGGTTCCTGCCTGGAATCATAAGCGGCAACCAGCACTTCTGCTTCGTATTTTTCTCCTTTCAGGATATAACTTGTTTTAGGGATTACCTTGGCTCTGACCTCATCGAATTTAAAGTCGGCAACATCAATCTCATCGAAGAGCTCTGACACAACATCAAATTCTGCAGTAAGGATCTCATTGATGAACTTGTTCAGGATTGTCACATCGGCCGCCAGGATGGTAGCATAGAAATTATAGTCTTCCCATGTTTCCTTCGCTCCGGTTGCAGATCGATAATCGCCATCAGTCCTGAGACCAACTTCAATTTTATCTTTATACTTCTCATCCACCAGGTTCAGGATATTAACCCGGTAATCATCAATTTTCTGTTTCAGGATCTTGGCATTACCCTGGTTGATGAAATAAGTGGTTGTCCTGTCATACTTATCTTTGGTTTCCACGGTCTCCAGGTTAAGAATATATTTCTCAACCATCTTTGATGGATCACGTGGGTCCGGAACTTCCTCCTTGGAATAGTATGTTTGCAATGCTAAGTCCTGGTCCTCTAATCTTTCAGAAAAGGTTACTATATCCAGTTTTACCTGTTCAATATACGCAATCAGTTCATCGGACAAACGCTGGGCTTCCAGTGCTTTTTCCCAATAGGGACCTACTTTAGCGGGATTTAATTGGTTTTGGAATTCGAATTGACTATAAGTGGAATTTATTTTGTTTCCAAAAGCCTCATTCGTCGTTTCCATGCTATCATTTACGATTAGAAACGCGTCGAGAATTTCCTTGGAAACGTTAAGAGCCAACAGAGCTGTCAAAACCAAGTACATCATCGCGATCATCTTTTGTCGCGGGGTTTCCTTATATCCAGCCATAAATATCTTGTTTTATAAACGTTACTTTACTAACTAAATAATGAATGCTGGTTTGATTAACCAGCTGTGTTTACATTCATGGCTGTCAGCATATTGCCATAAATCTTGTTCAGCGCTGCTACTCTCTCAGTAAGTACATCAAGCTCTTCTTTGTACCTGAGTGTCCTGTCACTGGAGGCAGTCAGATTGTCAAGATAGTTGTCGAGGGTATGTTGCAGTTTAGCTGATGATTCAACCTGCTCGTTGCTGGCTTGAAGCTGTAATTCATAGACTGAATTCAGGCTTCGAGGTTCTCTGCAATCTTCCTTATCTGCTCATTATAGGATTTACCTTCTAATGAAGTAAGGTCAAGAGCTTCGGCTGATTTTGCAAGTACATCAACAGATCTGGTATAGTTTTCAATCAGGTTGTTGACTGTACCAGCTGCTTGTCTGATATTACTTGTAAACTCTTCCGTGGCAGAGAGCTCGCTTTGGATAGATGCTGAAGCTTGTGAATATGCACCTGACAAGTTGGCTGCACTTTCGGCCGCATTCCTGATATTCTGTGCATAAGTTTCTGAAGCACCTGCATCACGAGTCAATGCATTTGCGGTTTGCTTATAAGAATCAGAAAGTTCATCAGCAGAACTCGGTAGCACCTCTAATAGAAGTTACATAACCTTCTGTGGCGACAGCAGCGTCAGAGATATCTGACATTTTTCGCGCGTTATCGCTTAAGTTTATGCAGTCCCTCACCCAGGCTGGCCATCAATTCCGGACCAATCTTTGCTTCCTCTAACATAGAATCAAGTTCTTCTGTTGGCTTCTTTGGTCCTTCTCCATGTACTATGATACATGCCTGCAATTCGGGATAAACAAGACTCCAGTCGGGTTCAACGTAAGGTGGCTCAAATGCTGAAAAGAAGAAGATGATTGATTCGGTTCCAAGACCTACAATCAACATAATATCAGCATCCTGGATAGTGGTTGATCTTAAATAGTGCTCCAAGGATAACAACTGAAGCGCCCCATCCGTAAAGCTTAGCCATGAAGTTTCTAAACCCACGACTTCTAACTAATATTGCTTAAACCCATAATGATCTATAATTAAGTTTAATAAATAAGATTAATTCCTCTGTATTTATTTTTCTAATAATACCTTTAGTTATATACATTTGAAGCCCTTGTAGGGTTATCATCTTTATTTCTTCCAAGGTAAGGGCTGACATACACCTGAATCCGACATAACATTTAGCAGTATCCTGGTATTCATAAGCCCTGGTATGTATTGCAGATAGTATGCAATGTCTTTCCATGATCCACCGCGAATAACTTTTCGCTTCATTGCAGGAGGATCGATTTCTTTGCATTATAAGTGTAGTTCGGGATTCATATCCCAGGTAAAGTTGTATGATACCGGATCAAAGGCACTGTTGGTCCATTCGGATACATTACCTGCCATATCATATAAGCCAAAGTCGTTGGCGGGTAGTGAGCAACAATCACTGTTCTCAAACCTCCATCATCAATATAATTTCCACGGATAGGTTTGAAGTTGGCAAGGAAGCATCCCCTGTCATTCCTGGTATAAGGACCACCCCATGGGTAAGGACTAAGTTCATAGCCTCCCCTGGCTGCCCATTCCCATTCAGCTTCTGTTGGCAGACGGAATTCTGAAACTACTGATTCACCACGTTTTGACCTCAGGTAGCCATTCCTTAACTCTGTTCTCCATATACAGAATGCCCTGGCTTGTTTCCAGTTCACACCTACTGCTGGATAATGGTCATAAGCTGGATGCCAGAAGTACTTTTCTGTCATCGGATCATTAAATGAATAGGTGTAATCATGGATCCAGCAGAGTGTATCCGGATAAACATTGATAATTTCTTTTCTGACATATACGGAACGGTCTCTCATACCCTGCGGACGATTGGCAAACATACCGTCCTCATAATTACCGTCAGCAGAATAGTCTTTTTTAGCCGCAGCATGGAGGTCTACCCAGAAGTATTCATAATACAATTTACGGGTATCCACTTCTTTCCTGCGGAAGTATCTTTCATGTTCAGGGAGATACAGATCTTCAAGGGCATCAACAATTTCCTGTTGATCTGTTTTCCAGGGAATTTCTTCATCCCAGTTAACCTTTGGTGGGTCAATTATGATACCATCGTCGTTTTCTGTAAGGACGAAAGGAGGATCAGTAATACCGTTATCATATAACATCCATCTTGCAATGGAGTCTCTAACCCAGTATACAAATTGCCTGTACTCACTGTTGGTTATTTCTGTTTCATCCATGAAGAATGCTGAGATAGAGATGGTTTTTGGCTGGTATAACTGGCCATATGTGATATCCTGATCACCCGCACCCATGGTGAAACTACCTTGCGGCACAAACACCATTCCATAAGGATCCGGTTGATAGAATTGCTTTGTCTTTCTACGCACACCAGTCAATTCACCGTTCCCTGAATTGCTACAACTATCAAATATGATAATCAGGGTTAGCATTGAAAGATAAAATGTTAGCTTTTTCATATCAGAAGTATTTAATTATCAACCTAACGAAGCAGTTTTACAAATATTATTTAAAACGCCTCCAAAAATAAACAAATCGCAATAACAAATCTTAAAAACTACATATTTTTATAAGAACCTGGTATTCTTGTAACTCCTACGTCCTTTCTCTCCCTCGATCTTGAAACAGTAGTTCAGGAAGATCTCATGGCTACCCCCTGTTCGGGACAGTCCCAATTTTGACGTGGTGATGTCATACGCATAACTCAGCCTAAAGTTTTTAAATTCTAATCCAACGATAACACTAATTGCATCTTCAAGCCTGTAACTCAGTCCGCCCCAAAACTTTTGGTTGTATTTAACCAATGCTGCCAAATCCATTTGCATGGATGACATATTTGTTTTAATCAGGATTGATGGATCCAGTGAAAAAGCTGGATTACTGGGGAATACAAATGAGTAACCCCCATTTAAGTAGAAAGTCCGGTCAAGCGTTGAATTTAAAATATAGGTACCTGTGGAGTCTGAATGCGATGCAAGTTCATTTCCACTGGTGTTGGCCAGTTGCTGGACCGATAATCCAACATAATATTCATTTGGAACATTATAGAAAAGACCAAATGAAAAATCGATCAGCATCTCACTCTCCTCACCTTGCAATTGATCCAGTAAGGGATCAGGTTCTGCCGGTTTCAGCTTTGAAAAATCAGTATACCGGTTAAAGAAACCAACCATCGCTCCGATGCCAAGCTTACCCGTACCTATATTGGCGTGGTAAGAGTAACCTATCCTTAGATTGATGGTTTTAGAATACCCGATTTTGTCTTGCATAATCACACCACCGATACCACCATGTATAACCCTTATAGGAGCATGCGCATTCAGCAGAAAAGTTTCAGGACCTACCTTGTTTCCATCGGCGTCCTTGAAGCCTGCCCACTGTTGGCGGATGATTCCTGATATACAAATCCCATTGTTCATACCTGCAAAGCCTGGGTTATACGTTAATATATTAAACATATTCAGGGTAAATTGCGGTTCTTGCTGGGCTTTTGTAGCTATAAAAAGTAAAAGGCAAAAAATTAATAATATAGCGTTTCTCAAACTTTTCATATGGATTCGATGGCCTTCCAGTTATGGTCGAGCTAAAGTAGCATTTTTTTTAAAAAAATTTGCTTTCAATTTCAATTTAATTTCAACAACACTGAACATAACCATCGATCGCCTCATTTTACCCTTTTAGTCTGCTTTTTTTTATCTTTTAATTCAATGATTTAGAAGACAAAAAATTTCACAAATATTTAACGCAGAATATAGTTAAAAGTTATGTGAAATCAGGGTATTTACGTAGACACTATAAGTAAGCCCGTAGCTGCACACTACCTACATGCACAATGGCTGACCCGGGAGATTTTCTCCCATTATAAAGCAAGTTTAATTGCAGGTGCCGTGCAATGGTTTGTTGATAAGATACGTTCCATGTACCGTTATCACCGGGCTGGAAGCCGTCCAACATTTCAAATGCAAGAGGTGTGCTCGTGTTGCCATTGTAATAAACAGACAGGTAATTGCCCTGTATAAGGAAACTTCCCCTGTTGGTCAACTTATAGCTTACTTCAAAACCAAGATCATGGATCAAAGCACGTGTGTTGTCAGAATTAAATGTATTTCGTTTATTTAAGTAATTATATTTTAAGTCAATTCTTAATTGCGGGCCTGGCTGATAGCTGAGCCTCGGATTGATCCGGTGGGTCAGGATATCATAATCCATCAGGCTGAAGTACTCGGAGAACCTTGATTTTGAACCAGTTTCATAACTCATAAGGATGGAAAAAGCTTTGTAAAAGTTCCATCTCAGGTTCAGCCCGCGTATCTTTATAAACCGGGTTTCAAACCCACTGTTCAGCAATATCTTAGCTTTGTTGTTCTGAAAGTTAAGGTCGAGGCTAAACTTACTGTTGTTTCTGTCATAATAAAGCGTGTTCCTGAAGTTCGAGTTCAGGGAGAGCAGCAGTGAATCTTTTATTTTATCATCACTGATAAATGGATTATATGCTACGTTGGGGTTATCATCGGCCGACTTATGCTCGGTGCGGTAGGCAAGCTGGTTGGATAGCCTGGCAATAAACTTCTTCACTCCTGTTTCGCCAGCCCATACGGCAGCCGGATTGATGAAAATGGATGTGCTGAATTGATTAAAGTATGAGCGCCTGAATTCATTGGTTGAAGTGAACAGCCTGACAAAGTTAGCCTGGTCCTTGAAAGGGGCAACCTCAAATTCGTTAATTTGCTGTATGCCATCATTGTTATAATCGACCCACATATAAAACCCTTCTCCATCAGCTACACGCAAGTAGGATACTTCAAGCTGTTCCTCCTGCCCGGTTCCAATTTCATAGAAAATATTGGAATTGAACAGCCCTTTTTTTAATTTGAAAAAGTGCTCTATCCTGCCAACAATGGTTTTATCCGGGTCATTTATTGAAAGAACAGTGTCTTTGATCATCAGGTTTCTATAGCTCGCGGTGAGGTTGAGCCGGTTATTGCGGTTTTTCTGCAGGCTAAGTCTGAAATTTAACTCCTGTGCCAATGTAGACTGCTTTAGCTGGTTGCCTGCAGGCAGCCGGTCCGACCGCTGGTTATAATTAAGCCTGACCTGTGTATTGCTGGTATCCGGGCTTATTGCAAATGCTCCCCATTCAAAATAAGAATAACTATTGGCTGCCAGGGAATCCGATCCTGACTGGTAGTATACATTTTGCTCCTGGTCTTCCCTCAACCCAACTGTGATCCATTTAAACTTCCTGGAAATGTCACCTATACTCCTCATAAATGTTGAATTGGATGTGGTATCCTTTGCATTCAAGAGGCTGCCTTTAAAATTGGCTGCGAAGTTCCTGTAGCTCAGGTTGAAGTTAAGATTGTTGCGCAGGCCTTTATAATAATTCCCAATGAAGTAGGATTCAAGATCATAATTTACTTTTCCAAATTTTCCATTTTCAAATCCCAACCTAAGCATTCCCAGGTGCTGATCATCTCTGGGTGTTGGCTGTGTGTTCCAGTCCCTTGAAAATTCTACCGGACGAAATGGTTCCAGGAAGGTGAAGTCCCGGCTGTTATATTCATAGTTGACCCCTGACTGCATCAACCATTTATTGTTTGGTCTCTTACCGATCAGCTTGTCATTTTGAAATCCCATCTTAGCTGCGAAGCCTACATTATCATCATTATCGATTGATGAAAAAGTGTTAAGGTCACGGTTACTGATGGCTATTTCTGATGTAAGCTGTGTGCGTTTTGATAACCTGTAGTCTGCAGCAAAAGAAACCATCTGCGACTTTTTTGGGGTATACAGTAACCTGACAGGAGCATAGCTTCCCTGCGGAACACCATCGACAGGTGCAACCCATCTGAATACGCGGCCATTGGCAGCATTTTGATCCAGAACATAGTTGCCTTTACCTTCACCTAACAGACTGAACCCGACCTGGTACAAAGCACTGTCAGGGTTGGTTGAATAAACGAAAATAGTATCAAAATACTGTCCATTGACCAGGCTGTCGCTTATCTTGTACCTAACCTGGTCGGAGATAAAGCCGGTGCTGTCAACATTCCATACAACAGCATTCAGCAAGCTATCGCCAATGGAGCTCATCAGTCTTTTTTCCGTGTTACTCAGGTCCTGTTGTATTGGTTGGTTCTTGAGATCAGACTTGGAATAAAAATTAAGTCGGAGGTCCAGCTTCTCACTCTTAAATTCATCCATAAAATAGAAAAGTGCCTGCGCATAGTTTTTATCCGAATATTCAAATTCAACTACTATCCTGCTGTCTTTGGTAATCATCATGTTGGGTGTGAATGTGACTTCTCCCAGGTTGTAATTGATCACATAATCATATGCTTCACCTCTGACAAGCAATCTGCCATCGATATAAACCCTTTCAGTTCCTGCCAGGACAATAATATATGACTCGCCCTGGTTTCCTGATAATTTATAAGGCCCCTGGTTACCTTCAATCCCCTGGATTTTATTCCGCGCATATTTGCCTTTTCCCAATGCAGCGGCAAACCTAAGATTGTTTGTGCCAAACAGTCTTGTCTTTTCCTTATCCCTTATTTCGAATTCAGTCGTGAAGGCAGCGCCCTGAGCCTTTTCAGAGAAGTTCATGAAATAACTCTTTGGACGTGTCAGCACAAAATCACCTACGACCAGGACATTCTTTTTTATACCGATTTGTATATAGACCTGGTCAAATTCCTGAAGCTGCTGGGTGTTTCCTTCAGGCTGTATAGGGACAGAGTTATCAGTTATGACTGCTACAACCTCGATATCCTTGCTTAGTTTACCTGCCAGCTGTAAATTCAGATTGGAGTTGACCACAACATCCTGGGTGTTACCGAACGAAATGCCCCTGGAAATACTTCCGCTTTTGCTGAGGTTGCTGAACTTCATAAAATCCGATTGTTTTTGCTCGTACTGGTAGACAAATGGATTATAGGGTTCATCTGTTTTTGGTTTGATGTGGTCAGCATCTTTATTCTGGAAGGTTTGAGTAAAATTAAAAGGAAACACCCTATAAGTTAAACTGACTGTTGAGCCTTGCATTGCTGAAAAAATATCATTATCTAAAATAATAAGGGAGGCAACGGCATCAAACAGGTATTTTGTGGTGTCCAGGGCTCTGCCAAGGCTGTCGCTGATAATCAGTGTGTTGGGTATGATGCTCAGGCTATCCAACTTAATGGTGTCATTAAGGATTCTGACCTCATTCTGCCGTAGATTATCCAGTTCCTGTGCATAGGAAATGCACGGGAGGATCAGGATCAGGAACACGAGAATTTTAATTTTTGGTTTCAACTTACGGCAATTTGTTGCTCAAGAATAAAGTAAAAAACGCCAATCTATTGTGTCAGAGGGAATGAAAGTATAGCGAAATTTTGATAAAAAGATAAAATAATCTTAAAAAAGAATATACTTTTGCAGGCTTTTTTGATATTGTCAAATTACTAAATGTTCAAGCCATGGCATTCTTGCAGCGTGAAAAATTGTTTTCGGCTAAATGGTTCAAGGCCTATAGCCTGATCCTTGTCGGTTCCTTCATTATGGCCGCAGGGTTTGTGTTATTTATCACCCCCCACAAAATTATCCCGGGTGGTGTATATGGTATCTCAATCGTATTGCATCATACTTTCGGATTTCCTGTCGGTCTGACAGCATTGTGTTTCGATATTCCACTAACACTATTAGGAATAAGGATGCTGGGTCCCAGGTTCGGTGTTAAGACGGTCGTTGGGTTTGTCCTGACCGCTTTCTGGGTGGATTTCCTTACATACCTATATGGTGAAGTGCCATTAATTCCAGATGATGTGCTATTATCTTCACTCTATGGAGGTGTGATGATTGGCTTTGGCCTGGGTTTGATTTTTAAGTCAAAGGCAACTTCCGGAGGTTCGGATATCATTGCCATGATCGTATCAAAATATACGAAGTTGCCACTGGGACAATTGTTGATTGTAATAGACTCAGTGATTGTCCTTATTGGTCTGGTGGCATTTAAAGATTGGCAGATCCCACTTTATTCACTCATCACTATTTATGTTACCGGTCGCGTTGTTGACCTTGTGCTGCAGGGCCTTTCATATGACAAGACCTTGTTTATCATTTCGGACAAGCACCAGGAAATCAGGGATAAGATTATTAATGACTTGAATCGCAGTGGTACACTCTTCAATGGTAAAGGGATGTACAAACAGGATGAAAAAACCATCATCTACACCGTGTTGAACCGCCGGGAGCTGGCCATATTGCAGGATTTTATTCATCATGTTGATCCCGATGCATTTCTGGTAGTGATCAACGCCAATGAAATACTAGGCAAGGGATTCAGGTCCTTGAAGGAAAAGTTATCTGATATCTGATCACCCTCGGATCAGCCGGATAATATCATTGCCGTTGGCGAAAATTAGTAAGCCAAAGAGGATGATCATGCCTACGACCTGCGCATATTCCAGGAATTTCTCATTTGGCTTGCGACGGAAGATCATCTCATAGAGCAAGAAAATTACATGGCCACCATCCAGTGCCGGGATTGGTAGTATATTCAGGACAGCAAGCATAATGGAAAGGAAAGCTGTCAGTCTCCAGAATTGCTGCCAGTCCCAAACATTAGGAAAGATGCTGCCAATAGTAATAAAGCCACCAACCGACTCATACGCCTTAACTTCTTTGGAAAACAGCAGCTTGAGTTGTCTCAGGTAATTGTCAATACCCTTGAATCCTTTGGATATTCCTGCCGGGATAGCTTCAAAGAAGGAATAGCTTATGTCTTTGATCTCAAAATAATTGTGAAGGCCTTTGTGATATACTCCAATCTTTCCATCTTCTGCCACGGTAATTGGCAGGTCGAGTGTATCTTTTTGCCTGACAACAGTGAGGGTAACCTCTTTGTTTTTATATTGAGGTATTTCTTTCAGGTAATCGTTGAAATACAACATTGTATCGCCATTCATGGCAATGATCTTATCATCTTGCTTGATGCCAGCCTTATCGGCCGGTGTCGAAGCCATGATGGAATCTGCTTCATAGGGAATCCTGAATGAAATAAAGTCAGGGTTGCGTTGCTTTGCCATCTTCCCAAGGAAGCCTTCCGGCACACTTACAGTAAATGGCTGATTCTCACGGATGATATAGATGGTTTTTGCCTCATTCATAATGATAGCCAGGGGGATCTTTTGAAAATCCTCCACCTCTTCCTTGTCGATAGAAATTATCTGATCTCCATCCCTGAGTCCCAGTTCATAGCCGAGAGAGTCAACAGCAATACCATATTTATTAGCCTCAGATGTGGGGAGATATTGCTCGCCCCAGGTATAGAGCATAAAAACATAAATTAGCATGGCTAGCAGGATGTTGACTATGACCCCGCCCAGCATAATGATGAGCCTCTGCCATGCTGGCTTAGCACGGAACTCCCAGGGTTGAATTGGTTTCCTGAGTTGTTCCTTGTCCATGGATTCATCGATCATCCCGGATATTTTTACATATCCACCCAGGGGAAGCCAGCCTAAACCGTAAGTAGTGCCTTTATAAGTATATTTAAAGATAGAAAACCATGGATTGAAGAACAGGTAGAATTTTTCTACCCTGGTTTTAAATATTTTGGCCGCAATAAAATGGCCCATTTCATGAAAAATGACCAGAATAGAAAGGCTTAATAATAGTTGCGCTATTTGAGTAATTACGTTCATGCTTATTTACTGATAAATTTTATTGCCATATTCCTTGCTTCTGCATCCGTTCGTACGAAATCTTCCAAAGATGGTTGTGGGATGAACGGGATTTCATGTATGCATTTCTCGATTATTTCTGACATTTCCAGAAACCCGATCCTTTCGTTTAGAAAGCCATCAACTGCTATTTCATTGGCAGCGTTTAGAGCAGAGGGTATATTTCCTCCTCTTTCAAGTGCTTCGTAAGCGAGTGCAAGATTACGAAAATTTTTCAAATCAGGGATTTGGAAACTAAGATTCGGGTAATCCTGAAACTTAAAACGAGGTAATGCAGATTTTATTCTGTTGGGATAAAACAGGGCGTAAGTAATTGGTCCATGCATGTTTGGCAGGTTCATCTGTGCTTTCATCGACCCATCCTCAAACTGAACAAAAGAATGAATGATGGATTGGGGATGAATGATGACATCAATCTGATCTGCGCCCAAACCAAAAAGCCATTTGGCTTCAATCACTTCGAATCCCTTGTTCATGAGTGTGGCTGAATCAATAGTGATCTTATCACCCATATCCCAGTTAGGGTGTTTCAGGGCTTCTTCCTTTGTCACTTTGGAAAGTTCGCCATGGTCCATTCCCAGGAAAGGTCCACCGGAAGCTGTGAGATATATCTTTTCAATGGTATTATTGTACTCACCGGCAAGACATTGAAAGATTGCAGAGTGTTCTGAGTCGACAGGAAGGATGGTGGCATTGTTTTCCCTTGCCAGTTTATTGATCAATTCACCTCCGATCACCATAGATTCCTTGTTTGCCAGGGCTATCACCTTGCCTTTTTTCGCAGCACGTACTGTCGGCTTGAATCCTGAATAACCCACCAGGGCATTCATGATGATGTCAACCGAATCCATTTCAACAACCTGCTCCAAGGCTGATGCACCGGCATATACTTTTATTTCGTGTTGTGAAAGGACCTTGTTGACCTCCTGGTAGTAAGCATCTTCTCCTATGACAACCACATTGGGTTTATATTTAATCGCTTGCCTGATCAGCAGGTCTTTGTTCTGTCTTGCGGTTAGAACTTCTACATTGAAATACCCAGGATGATCATCAAGGATTTCTAAGGTTTGCTGACCGATAGAGCCAGTCGAGCCGAGAATAGCGATATTTCTTTTTTGGGGATTCATTATTATGTTAGAAGCTTACGTATTCCTCGGGATTAACAGGGGTTCCATTATACCAGAGCTCGAAATGAAGGTGAGGGCCTGTAGTAAGTTCTCCCGAGTCGCCTATGATTGCAATTGGTTCACCCGCATTTACATAGGCGCCCTGTTTCTTAAGAAGTGTTGCATTGTGTTTATAAACTGAGATGAAATTACCCTGATGCTGAATGCCTATCACATAGCCAGTTTCAAGAGTCCAAGCAGAAAATATTACCGTTCCTTCAAGCACTGCTTTTATGGTTTCATTGCTTTCAGCTACAATGTCTATTCCATAATGGCCTTCCTCCAAATTGAAATGATTGGTAATGATACCGGATACTGGGGAAAAGAAAGTAATCCCTGACGTGGAAGGCTGGGAAAAGTTTAAATCAGGCTCGTTATTATCATATATGTTGTATTTCGATTGTCTGTCGTATTCTGCCCTGAGGATTGAATCCTCCCTGGACCTTTCAAGCGAATTTATATCATAGGTGAAATCAGAATCACTTTCCTTGGGAAGTTCACTGACAATATCTTTCCCTTCGATGATGTTCCTGATATTGATCAGGTAAAGGTTCTTCATTTTCAGGTCCTGCTCCAGAGAGTCAGCTTTGCGTTCAAGGAAGTAGACCTGGGCAGGAATTTCAGGATCCATATATCCCGGTATGTATTCTCTGAGTTGTGTGAAAGCAATGATGAAAATGGTAAGAACGACAAGGATAATGGCTGTAGATGCAAGGGAAACGAAGACATTTAAACGTGAAAGTCTGAAGGAAAGCTTTTCTTCGTAAGTGTCCTGATTCATCACTACCAGACGATACTTAGTCCGTAAGCGCGCGATCCATTTTTTCTTCTTTTGTATTTCTTCAGCCATTTTCCATTATTAAAATCTTTGCAAATATCGTAAATTTTTCAGCTTGTGCCTTGATTTAACATATACTTGGATTATGTTATTCCACTGACATTTGATTATCTTTGCAATGAGAATTAGGGAGATAAAATATTTTTATCGATTCGGAGTTATTACAAAGCACGAAACATCGGATAATTGGTTCGGTTATTGTCATATCGCAGATTTGGATTAATATTGCTTGTACTGGCCCTTTTTATATTCATCGCCTGTTCAACCAAGAAGAACACCTTTTCCAGGAGGGCATTTCATAATATGACTGCCCACTACAATGTTTATTGGAATGGTAAGGAGGCTATGCTGGAGGCTGAGAAGGAACTGGAAAAGATGGTTGATGACAACTTTAATGTCACCCTTCCTGTTTACAATTTTGGTACCCAAGCGGAAGCAACCACCCTAAACCCTCTTTTAGACAGGGCAATTGAAAAGGGCTCCAAGACCATTCTCAGACATTCCATGGAGTTTGGAGGCAAGGAGTATGTGAAGTGGATTGATGATGCCTACCTGATGTTGGGAAAAGCTTATTTCTATAAGCAGGATTATTATAGTGCCCGCCGCTCATTTAACTTCGTAATGCGTGAATACGAGTACAACCCAATCAAATATGATGCGATGCTGTGGTTGGCTCAGACCTATGATCAGCTTGAAGAATATGAGAAGTCTGAAGCTTTGCTGAATCTCATTGAGAAGGAATTCCAGGAGGGCCTGGTCCCCCGGAAAGCTGCTAATAAGTTTCCGCTTGTATATGCCAATCACCATATCCTGCAGGGAACACCTTATTATGCAATTGATTATTTATATGACGGGATTGATGTAACAGGTAAGAAACAATTAAAAACCCGTATGAAGTTTATCCTCGCCCAGATCTATCAGGCTGATGAGGAATACTTACAGGCTTCAGACCTGTATTCTGAGGTGATCAAGCGCAATCCTCCATACAAGATGGCCTTCAACGCCAAGATCAATCTTGCCCGGTCATACGTGGATGGCACCGGTAATCTTGAAGAGATACAAAGGATCCTGGCCAGGATGCTCAAGGATGAAAAGAATGAAGAATTCAAGGATCAGATATACTATGCACTTGCTGAGGTTGCATTCGAAGAGGATAATGATACACTGGGCATCCACTACCTGAAGATGTCGGTCAGGACAAGTGTGGCGAATAATTATCAAAAGGCAACTTCATCACTACAGCTGGCAGACCTGTATTTTGAGATCCCGGAGTATGAAGGTGCCCAGGCTTATTATGATACGGCTGTGCAATTCCTCCCGAAGGACTACCCAAATTTCATGGAAATACAGGTGAAGGCTGAGAAGCTTTCCGACCTTGTAGAAAATCTGCAGACAATCCAGCGTGAAGACAGCCTTCAGCGTTTGGCTATGATGAGTGAAGATGAGCGGAATGCGGTCATTGATAAGATCATTGACGATGTAATTGAAAAAGAACGACTCCGTGCAGAGATGGAAGCCCTGGCACAGGCACAGGCCGAAATGGGCGTTACAGGAGGAGGCTCTTCCTTTGGTGGTGGTGATGGAAATTGGTATTTCTACAATGCACAAACTAAAAGCTCAGGCTTTTCAGAGTTCCGGCAAAAGTGGGGACAAAGAAAGCTGGAAGATCTATGGAGGTTACGTGATAAGCAGACAGCATCCTTTGGAGAGGAATATATAACTGAAGTATCTATTGATTCACTGGTAAGTGACAGTACTCTGCTGATGATCAAAGATCCTCATAGCAGGCAATATTATCTACAGGATATACCTTTCACCCAGGAACAACTGGCAGAATCAGATGTCATGATTATTAATGCTTTTTATAACCTTGGATTGATTTACAAGGAAGGGTTGGACGATATCCCGAAGTCTATCGAAACATATGAAGAATTGTTAAACAGGTATCCGGAAAATGAGCACCAGCTACAAGCATATTATCAGCTCTACAGGATGTTCTTGGAGCTGGGAGATGAGGAGAAGACTAATTATTATAAAATGCTGATCATCAACAGGTACCCTGATAGTGACTATGCAAAGATCATTGAGGACCCCGACTACTACCTTCAACTGCAGGAGCAGCAAAATTTATTGGCAAACCTTTACTCAGACACTTATGAAGCCTACCTTGATGGAAGATATTTTACTGTCATAGATAACTGCAACCTGGCCCTGGCCCAATACAATGACTCTACCAGCCTGATACCGAAGTTTGAATATCTGAAAGCTGTCTCAATTGGGAAAGTGGATGTAGTTGATTCGCTGGTTGTAGCCTTAAAATATATTGTAGCTACTTATCCAGGTACTGAGGTAGAGCCCATGGCTCAGGATATCCTTGATTACATAACCAAGGAACGGCCGGAGTTTGCTGATGATGCCCAGGCGGAAGCAGCTGACTCAGTCATTGTATTCCCGTTCACTTACACGCCGGATATAACACATATTTATGTGATGATCGTTAAGAAGGAAGCAATGAAATTAAATCCTACCAAGGTCAAGGTGTCGGACTTTAATCAAAAATATTACCGTATCAAAGAACTTACCATTAACAGTCTTTTATTTGATAAGAATCATTACCTGATCTCCATTGGTAACTTTGCAGATGCCGAAGAAGCAATGGGTTATTATAATACCATTAAAGACAATAATTACGTATTTTCGGATATATCAATTACCAATGTGCAGCAGTTTATCATTTCAACAGACAATTACCCCATCCTTTTCAAGGACAAGGAGAGTGAATTATATGGTTTGTTTTTCGAAAAAGAGTACCTGGATTAAGACTATTTGAACTTTTGGTTCGTTATTAGATAACTTTCACCAATTTGGATCGTAAAAACTAAACACAAAATATAGAATCATGGTTAAGAACAGTATTCCGGAAACGCAATCAATCAACCAATTAGGTGCAGGCACAGTCATTAATGGTGATGTCAAGTCTAATGGTGATATCAGGATTGATGGGACTATTAAAGGTTCCATCGAATCAAAAGGAAAAATCGTTGTAGGTTCCTCGGGTCATGTTGAAGGAGATGTAACCTGTCAGAACGCGGTTATCTCTGGTGTGGTAAAGGTGAAGATCCAGGTTTCTGAACTGCTTGAGCTGAAGGCATCAGCCAAGTTTTCAGGAGAGATTAGTACCAACAAGCTGGCTATTGAGCCTGGTGCAAAATTCTCTGGCAACTGCAACATGGCAGAATCAGTGCCTAACAAAGAATTTAAACCAGCAGATAAGGATGCCATATCACCAACACCAAGAGAAACACCATCACCAATCCCCAAAGAAAAATCCGCTTAAAAGCTATGCCCGCTATTCGGCCATAGCTTTTCAGATGCTATTCATTATTTTGGCGGGGGTCTTTGGTGGAATCAAGCTTGATGAATACCTTGAATTGAAATTTCCTGTATTCACATTGGTATTTACTGTATTAGCTGTTGTCCTTGCAATATATTACACCATCAAAGATGCATCAAGAAAAAAGTAAAGATATGAATCAACAATTCCACGTATTCGTAATCCGGCTTTTTATATTTACTTTGATCGTATCCCTGCTTGGATTTGTTGTATTTTACTTTCTTCCTGCAAATTTCTATACACCTGCCTTTCCCTTTTTATTGGTTTTCTTTGCAGCAGTGACCCTGATTGTTCACAAGCTAATCTTAAAAGGGCTCGAAAAGAGACAAAGCAAATTTGTTAATTATTTCATGCTGACCACTTTTATTAAGATGTTTTTCTTCTTATTTGTGATGGTCATTTATGCTTTGATCAACCGTGAAGATGCTATCCGTTTTATTGTGATCTACTTCATTCTGTACCTGTTCTATACAGTTTTCGATGTAGTTTCCATCTTTCAGACCATTAAAAAATCTGAAACAAAGGGATAATTCCCTCATTTTTTGTTCATTGCCTGAATTAGTTGTAATTTGGCACCGTTATTAAAAAACACTCAATACATTTAATTATGTTTTATAAAGTTGATGGTGAAAATGGAATGCTTGATTATGAAAAGATAGAGCGTTTCGACCCTGAGAAAATTAAACAACTTGCAAATCATTACCAGGAGATATTAAAGCTTGTCGGGGAGGACCATACAAGGGAGGGTTTAGAAAAGACCCCTGAGAGGGTTGCCAGGTCGATACAGTTTCTTACCCATGGTTATGATGTTGACCCGGTTGAGATAATTAATTCTGCAAAGTTCAAGGAAGATTACAGGGAGATGGTCATTGTTAAGGATATTGAGATCTTCTCACTTTGCGAACATCATATGATCCCTTTTATCGGCAAGGCACATGTCGCTTATATTCCTGATGGTTATATTACCGGCTTGAGCAAGATCGCACGTGTTGTTGAAGCTTATGCACGTCGATTGCAGGTTCAGGAAAGGTTAACTACTCAGATAAAAGAAGCAATTCAGAGCACCCTGAAGCCACTTGGTGTTGCTGTTGTCATCGAGGCAAAACACCTTTGTATGGTAATGCGGGGGGTTCAAAAGCAAAATTCTGTTACTACCACATCTGATTTTACAGGGGCATTCAAGCGCGAAGAGACCAGGGCGGAATTTATACACCTGATCGGGTCGAAGCTGCATTAAATTGATGTTCCATGTTCAATGTTCCGTGTTCCATGTTCCAGTTATTTGAGATTTGAATATTGAGCATATTTTTATGGTACACGGTACATGGAACCTTGAACATGGAAAATGATATAACAATATCCTTTTTTCATAACGGTTTTATTAATATTTTTGCTGTCGATTCAGGGATAGATAATACCAAAGATTAATAGACATTTTATGAGAGCATATGTTTTCCCCGGTCAGGGGGCACAGTACGTAGGTATGGGTAAAGACCTTTATGAGAAGTCAGCAAAGGCAAAGGAACTTTTTACCAAAGCCAACCAGGTTTTAAAGTTTGATATCACCGATATCATGTTTGACGGCACTGAAGAAGACCTGAGGCAAACCAGGGTTACCCAACCAGCTATATTTCTCCATTCAGTAATTCTATCCAGCGTATTAGGCAATGATTTCAAGCCGGATATGGTTGCAGGCCATTCCCTCGGTGAATTTTCGGCACTCGTAGCTAATCAGACCTTATCTTTTGAAGATGGCCTTCGCCTGGTTTTCAAAAGGGCCATGGCTATGCAGAAGGCATGTGAAGTGGAACCTTCAACCATGGCAGCGATACTTGGGCTGGATGATGAGGTGGTGGAAAAAACATTGAATGCTATTGATGAGATTGTTGTTCCTGCCAATTATAACAGTCCCGGACAGCTTGTTATATCCGGATCGATCAAGGGTGTTGAGATAGCATGTGAGAAATTCACAGAGATAGGTGCCAGGCGTGTTATTCCACTAAAGGTGGGAGGTGCATTCCATTCACCATTGATGGAACCTGCCGGCAATGAGCTCGCCAAGGCAATCACTGAGACAAAATTCAAAAAAGGCATATGCCCGATCTACCAGAATGTGACAGGCCAGTCGGTGACAGATCCCGAGATCATCAAGAAGAACCTGGTTGCGCAGCTTACCTCACCGGTGAGGTGGACACAGATTTCCAAGAACATGATTGCGGACGGTGCCACCGAGGTGATCGAGGTTGGCCCTGGGACAGTCCTGCAGGGGCTTGTCAGGAAAGTGAAAAAAGATATTAATGCATACAGCGCAGTCTACGAATAGCCTGGCAATTACCTTTTACCATATTGATTTTCATAGTACTTCAGATAGGCTCCACTGGTGAGGTTCTGAAGCCATGCCTCATGATCTAAATACCATTCTACTGTTTTTTTAAGCCCTTCCTTGAAGTCCAGTGATGGCTCCCAGCCAAGGTGCTCTTTAATCTTAGATGCATCAATCGCATAGCGCAAATCGTGTCCGGCCCTGTCCTTGACATAAGTGATCAAGCCAGCGCTTGTACCTGCTTCCCTGCCAAGCTTCTCATCCATGATTTCACAGAGCAGCATGATCAGTTCAATGTTTTGCCATTCATTGTTGCCACCGATGTTATAGGTTTCCCCTGTTTTTCCTTTATGAAAAACCAGGTCGATAGCATTAGCATGATCTTCAACATAAAGCCAGTCACGGACATTTTCCCCTTTACCATAGATGGGAATTGGTTTCATATGCTTGATGTTGTTGATGGCCAGCGGGACCAACTTCTCAGGAAACTGATAAGGCCCATAGTTGTTGGAGCAGTTTGAGATGACCACCGGTAAGTTATAAGTGTGATAATAAGCGCGTACAAGGTGGTCTGAACTGGCTTTTGACGCGGAGTACGGACTCCTGGGATCATAAGCAGTGGATTCCTTAAACAGCCCGGAATCACCTAGAGAACCATAAACTTCATCAGTAGAGATGTGATAAAAGAGTTTGTTATTATAATCTCCATCCCAGATCTTTTTGGCAGCATTTAATAAATTTACTGTTCCGACAATATTGGCAAAGATGAATTCAGTGGGATTTAAGATGGAACGATCGACATGTGATTCTGCTGCAAGGTGTATGACTCCATCGAACCGTTTTTCATCGAAGAGCTTATTGATGAAGGCCTCATCAGTGATATCACCTTTAACAAAGGTATAGTTCTGCTTGTCCTCAACATCCTTCAGATTCTCAAGGTTACCGGCATAAGTCAGTTTGTCAATATTAGTGTACTGATCTTCAGGGTATTTGTTAACCATGTATCTGACAACATGTGAACCGATAAATCCGGCACCGCCGGTGATAAGTATTTTTTTCATGCTTAGATTATTAATTGTTTTTTTCGTATAATGCCAGTTCCCAGGCCCAGGCCGACTTCATCATCTCCTCAATACCCAGTCTTGCTTCCCATCCCAGTTCCTGATTGGCAAAAGTTGTATCAGCCCAAACCTTTTCAATATCACCTTTTCTTCTGTCGGCAAACTGGTAATTCAGCTTCTGTCCGGATACCTTCTCGAACGCATTGATCACTTCCAGGACCGTGAACCCATTCCCAGTCCCAAGGTTAAAGACTTCGAACGGAGCCTTGCTTTTGCTTGCAAGCATCCTGTTGACAGCTACCACATGTGCTTTTGCAAGGTCGACAACATGTATATAATCCCTGATAGCAGTGCCGTCGTGAGTATTGTAATCCTGTCCGAAAACACGGAGATGTTCTCTCTTGCCTATGGCAGTTTGCGTGATGTAGGGGACCAGGTTATCGGGCACTCCAAGAGGCAGCTCACCTATTTTAGCTGTGCTATGTGCTCCTATAGGATTAAAATAGCGCAGTGAAATAGCATTCAGGATGCCAGTATTCACAGTGTCCCTGATGATATCTTCTGAAATCTTTTTTGTATTTCCGTAAGGTGACTCAGCCTGCTGAAGTGGTGCTTGTTCACTCACCGGGAGCTCGTCTGGTTGTCCGTAGACAGTACAGGAAGACGAAAAGACAAAGTTGCGGATGTTGAATTGCTGTAACGCATTCAATAAGTTTACCAGCGAACTGATATTATTGTTATAGTACAGCAGGGGTTTTTCAACTGATTCTCCGACAGCTTTCAGCGCTGCAAAATGTATCACACCGGCAATATCCTTATGTTTTTCAATGCAAGTAATAGTGTCTTTGGGATCTACAAGGTCGAGTTTTTCAAATACAGGACGCTTATTGGTAATCTCCTCGATATGGTCAACAACTTCTTTCTTGCTGTTGCAAAGGTTATCAATGATGACAACCTCAAATCCTTCTTCCTGCAGTTCAACAACAGTGTGTGAACCAATGTATCCTGTACCGCCAGTGACAAGAATCTTCATTTCCTGGTTATTATTAGAGATCGGCATATTCAAGAACAGCAGAAGTGATGTACTTCAATTGCTCTTCATCCAATTCAGTGCTCATTGGTAAAGATACGACTCTTTTGGCTGCTTCTTCTGTAATTGGCAGGTCCCCTTCTTTATATCTCGGGCTCAGATATGCTTCCTGCAGGTGCAGGGGTACGGGATAGTAAACCGCTGCCGGGATGTCTTTACTGTTTAAATGCTGCAGCAAGCCATCACGATCAATGTCTTTTGTTATTAAAGTATATTGATGAAAAACATGGGTTGACTTTTCATACTTTGCCGGGACTTTCAGTTTGGGATGGTCCTTGAAGGCATTGTTGTAATAGTCGGCAGCCCTGTTTCTTTCTTGCGCATAATCATCAAGGTATTGCAGTTTAACTTTAAGCACCGCTGCCTGTACACTGTCAAGCCTGGAGTTAACACCTATCATATCGTGATAATAGCGGACTTTCATCCCATGGTTGACAATGGCACTCATATCCTCAGCAAGCTTATCATCATTGGTGAAGATGGCTCCACCATCACCATAGCATCCAAGGTTTTTTGAAGGGAAGAACGAAGTACAACCAATATCGCCTATAGTACCCGCTTTCTTCCTTGATCCATCCGCAAAAGTATAATCGGCTCCAATGGCCTGGCAAGCATCCTCGATGATGAAAAGATTGTGCTTGTCAGCTATTTCTATAATACGCTCCATCTCAGCACATTGTCCGAAAAGGTGAACAGGGACAATGGCTTTGGTATCGGGCGTGATTGCTTTCTCGATCGCTTCAGGATCGATATTGAAAGTATCCGGATCCATGTCGACCAGGATAGGTTTTAGTCCAAGTACAGCAATCACCTCTGCTGTTGCGATAAAGGTGAATGATGCTGTGATCACCTCATCACCTGGTTTAAGTCCCAGGGCCATCATAGAAACCATCAAGGCATCTGTGCCATTGGCACAGGGTATGACATGTTTTACATCCAGGTATTTTTCCATGTCGGCCTGGAATGATTTCACTGCCGGTCCGTTGATAAATGCGCAGGAATCTATTACTTCGTGAATTGACTGGTCTATCTCATCTTTTATTTTCAGGTATTGGTTGCGCAGGTCAACCATCTGGATCTTTTTCATATAGTGGAATAATTAAAGCTTTGTTATTCTGACTTTTTGGAGATGCAAATTTATGTAATATCCTATATCAAAACGAGAGGCAAGTATAAAAATTATACTGATTTACCTATCTTTGCGTTGTCTTATGGTTAATGGAAAAGTATTGAGAAAGATTATCCTGATAGTATCCTGTTTTATCATTTTGCACACCAATGCCCAGGTGAGCCTGAAGGACAGCTCAATCTTCATGCCCATCATTTATGCCTCGTATGGTTATTTTATACCGGGTGGTGACATGGCTGACAGGTTCAATAACAACTCATCCATTGCTTTTGGAGTTCAGATTAAGACCGTGTCGAACTGGACCTTCGGGCTTGAGTACAATCATTTGTGGTCCAGTAGTATTAATGATGGGGATTCCATTCTGAAGCATGTCCTGACTTCGGATGGACAATTAATTGATATCGGCGGCCTGTATGCTGTATTTGACCTGTTTGGAAGGGCATTCACCATCACCGGACAGGTTGGAAAGGTCATTCCTGTTTTTTCACCTAATCCTAACTCAGGCATTCTGCTTAAGGCCGGCATTGGATATATGCAGCATTGGGTCAGGATACAGGTCAAGGAGCAGGAATCGGTTCCCTGGCTTGATGGTGACTACAATAAGGGATATGACAAGTTAAGCTCCGGGTTGGTGCTGAGCCAGTTTATCGGTTATTCATATGTCGGCAGTACACGTGTATTGAATTTCTTCGGTGGATTTGAATTTTCCCAGGGGTTTACCAAGAACCAAAGGGATATTGATTTTGATACAGGGATGAAGGATGATAAGAGCCGGATCGATCTTTTCTTCGGGGCCAGGATAGGCTGGATGATACCTATTTACCGCAAGACCACATCAGGGTATTATTTTTATTAATCCGTAACCCTATGTCTCTGCTTTATAATATTAGTATTCACTTATACCTTCTTGCAATCCGTGTTTCCTGTATTTTCAATGAAAAAGCAAGACTCTGGGTACGTGGGAGGAAGGGCTTGCTATCTCAACTGTCTTCAATCAACCCTGCCCAAAAGCCTGTAATCTGGGTACATTGTGCATCATTGGGGGAATTTGAGCAAGGCAGGCCGGTAATAGAGGCTTTAAAAAAGGATTACCCGGATCATTTTATGTTATTGACATTCTTCTCACCTTCAGGCTATGAGATCAGGAAGGATTATGATCAGGTTGACCTGGTGACTTACCTGCCGATAGATACAAAGAAGAATGCCAGGATATTTCTTGATCGTGTCAGGCCTGACCTTGCGTTGTTTGTCAAGTATGAATTCTGGTTTAATTATATCCAGGAGATGGCTGGCAGAGACATTCCGTCAGTAGTGATCTCCGCCAATTTCCGAAAGGACCAGCATTTTTTTAAATGGTACGGAGCATGGTTCAGAAAAAAACTTAAATTAATCGATGCGGTTTTCGTCCAGAGGGAAGATTCCGGGAATTTGTTGCAATCAATTGGTTATGAGGATGTTTTTGTAAGCGGTGATACCAGGTTTGACCAGGTAGCCTCCATCGCTTCCAAAGCCGAGGAAATTGAATTCGTGAAGGAATTTAAAGGGAACCAAACCCTAGTCCTGGCAGGAAGTACTTGGCCCAAAGATGAAGAGATCATCTTATCCGCATTCTATGCAATCAAGGACAGGATGAAACTGGTTATTGCACCACATGAGGTTCATCCGGAAAGAATCAGGCAACTGAAATTATTGGTAAAGGATACCAATATCCTCATAATTGATACCATTGGATTACTTTCCAGGCTATACAGGTACGCAGATATAGCCTATATTGGAGGAGGTTTCGGTGCCGGGATCCACAATACCCTGGAAGCTGCCGCTTATGGCTGCCCGGTGATCTTCGGGCCCAATTACGAGAAGTTCAAGGAAGCTGTTGAGTTAATCGAATTAGGAGGGGCGTTCAGTATTACGGATGCAAAACAATTAGACGAGTTATTTGTCAAGTTTGAAAGTGAAGCAGATGCCAGGCAGAAAGCTGCTGAAATAGCTGGAAAATATGTTGAAGAAAACCAGGGAGCCACGGCACTCATCCTGGGAGAATTGGATAAGATTATCAGAAAAAAACATAAATCATGAAAAATATCATTAAAAGCATATCAAAAGTTCCTGAAAACGTGCACCTTGTGTATATGATTTATACCAAGGAGGAACTAAAGAAACTAAACCTCAAAAAGGAAGAGCTGAAATATGCTCAATCCAGGTATGAAAAAGACAAACCTGTCTTGATTACCATCAACCGTTATGATCACTGGATTTTCATCCAGGTTGTCAAGCTAGACAATAATAAGAGCAAGCTGTTGGAGGGGGTAAGAAAGGCAGGAAACCAGGTTCAGGCCCTTATCAATAAAAACAGGATTGAAAATATACACATTTTCGACATCAGAGAAAACCAGGAAGTATTGCTTGCAATGGCCGAGGGCATGGCATTAGGCAATTACCAGTTTATTCAGTACAGGAAGAACGAAGAAAATGAGGTCCATACATTAAAATCCATTTACCTGCCTCTGAAGGCTAAGGATATTAAGGAGGTGAATATCCTTGTTGATGCTGTTTATCAATGCAGGGACCTTGTCAACGAACCATTAGTTCACCTTAATGCAGTTGGACTGGCCAACCGGATTGTCAAGATGGGAGAGGCCAGCGGGGCCAAAGTTGAGGTGTTGAATAAGAAAAAGATAGAATCACTGAAAATGGGTGGGTTGCTGGCGGTAAACAAAGGAAGCATTGACCCGCCGACGTTTACCATCATGGAGTGGAAGCCTGAAAATGCTGTTAATGGATCACCATACATATTCGTTGGGAAAGGTGTTGTGTTTGATACTGGTGGGATGAATATTAAGATTGGTAGTTACATGGATACCATGAAATGTGATATGGCCGGTGCGGCTACCATGGCTTCCGTGGTATACGCTATTGCTATGGCCAAGCTGCCGGTTCATGTGATCGCCCTGATCCCTGCAACTGACAACAGACCAGACGGTAATGCTTATGTGCCGGGAGACATCATTAAAATGTTCAATGGTATGACCGTGGAGGTACTGAATACGGATGCTGAAGGCCGGATGATCCTGGCGGATGCACTGAGTTATGCGATCAAGTATAAGCCAAAGCTTGTGTTTAATGCAGCCACCCTCACAGGTGCGGCAAGCAAAGCTATTGGCATGTATGGGATTGTAGCCATGGAGGCCAGGGCAGGGGATGATATGAAATCATTGAAAGAAAGCGGTGAGAGAGTATATGAACGGATTGCGGAATTCCCTTTCTGGGATGAGTATGGAGAATTGATCAAGTCAAAAGTAGCTGATATAAAGAATATTGGTGGTGTTGATGCCGGTATGATCACAGCAGGTAAGTTCCTGGAGAAGTTTACCGATTATCCATTTATCCACCTGGATATCGCAGGGCCAGCTTATATTGAAAAAGATGACAGCTACCGCACAGCCGGTGGGACAGGAATAGGGGTAAGGCTGCTGTTTGATTTTGTAAAGCATGTCAGTATTTAATTATAACTTAAATTTGCTGTTTATATTAGTAAAGAAATTATATGACACCTGAGCAAAAACCGATATTGGATAAGGTAAGTGTTGGGATAACACATGGTGATATCAACGGGATCAGCTATGAAATTATCCTCAAGGCTTTGCAGGACCAAAGGATCTTTGAACTTTTCACACCGATTGTATACGGACATTCTAAAGTTGCTGCTTATTACAGGAACAGCGTAAATCTTCCAGAATTTAACTTCAACCTGATTAAGAGTCCCGAAAAGGCCCATCCAAGGAAGCCAAATCTGATTAATATATCAGAGAATGAGGTTAAGATAGAGATGGGTAACCCATCCGTGATTGCAGGCGAACTGGCGGTGCAGTCGCTGGAGATGGCAGCGAAGGATCTTAAAGATGGAAAAATTGATGTTGTCGTAACGGCCCCTATCAACAAGCATAGCATCCAATCTGATCATTTTCATTTTCCCGGGCATACAGAGTTCTTTGCCGAGCGCTTTGAGACCAGCAACTACCTGATGCTCATGGTGAGCGATCAACTACGCATGGGAGTGGCTACATCACACATAGCTCTAAAAGACGTTTCGTCACAATTAACTTTTGAGCTTCTCGAATCAAAGATACGGGTAATGAATGAAGGCCTGAGAAGGGATTTTGGTATCAGAAAACCTAAGATCGCTGTACTTGGGCTAAATCCTCATGCCGGAGAGGAAGGTCTTTTAGGTAAGGAAGAGAACGATGTGATCATCCCGGTAATAAAAAAGCTGACAGGGGAAGATATATTGGCTTATGGACCCTTCCCTGCTGATGGGTTTTTTGGTTCTGATGCTTTTAAAAAATATGATGGTATCCTGGCCATGTATCACGACCAGGGCCTGGTCCCTTTCAAATTAATGGCTTTCAAAAATGGTGTGAATTATACCATGGGATTACCGATCATCCGTACTTCACCTGCTCATGGCACAGCCTTCGAACTGGCCGGTAAAAATGCGGCCTCCCCGGATCCATTGCGTGCTGCAATGTACCTTGCCGTCGATATTTTCCGGAAGAGAAAAGAGTTTCTAGAGGTTAATAAAGAGCCTTTGCCTTACAATTTGATGGAGGAGGAGATGAATAAGGAGAACAACGAGGAGAACAACGAGGAGAACAACGAGGAGAACAACGAGGAGAACAACGAGGAGAACAACAAGGAGAACGGCCAGTAATGCCGTAAGAATTTATGCCACCAGTGCAATACCATATTGAAGAGATCGCCAGCATCATCAAAGGAGAAATTGTAGTCAGAAGATCAAAAACTTCTACAATCAAGGATATCCTTATTGATAGCCGAAGGCTGATCTCACCCGACGAATGTATTTTTTTCGCATTGGTTGGTAAGCGAAACGACGGACACAGCTATATTGAAGAGTTATATGATCATGGAATCAGGAATTTCGTGATCTCATCAACATCTTTGGATGTGAAGCAATATAAGGATGCCAGCTTTATCTTTGTCCCTGACACACTGAAAGCTTTACATGCACTGACCAGGTCACATCGCAGGAAATTTAATATTCCTGTTATTGGAATAACCGGGAGCAATGGTAAGACAATAATCAAAGAGTGGCTTTTCCAGTTACTGCATAAGGACAAAAAGATCGTCAGGAGCCCAAAAAGTTATAATTCCCAGGTTGGTGTTCCTCTTTCGGTATGGCAGATGGAGGAAGGCAATGAGTTGGGCATCTTTGAAGCAGGCATTTCAGAGCCTAATGAGATGGAAAACCTGCAGGCCATCATTCAACCGGGTATTGGTGTCTTCACAAACATCGGTCCTGCCCATGAAAAGAACTTCATCAGCACACAGCAGAAGATTGGCGAAAAGCTTAAACTTTTCACCAAGGTTGACACACTGGTATATTGTTTGGACCATTCTGAAGTCCAGAACATCATCATCCGGTCTGAGATACTGGAAAACATAAAGTCATTTACATGGAGCAGGAAGCAAAAAGCGGACTTATTCATCAATGATATCGTCAGGAAAAGCTTAAGAGAGACTTCAATTACCGGAACATTTAAGGAGACAAAAGCGACTATAACTATTCCCTTTATTGATAATGCGTCTATTGAAAATGCAATCCATTGCTGGGCAGTCATGCTTCACCTGGGATACAGCCAAAAGGTGATCGAGACACGTATGCCGAAGTTGCAGCCTATTGCCATGAGGCTGGAACTGAAAGAAGGCATCAATCACTGTACCATCATCAACGATAGCTATAATTCAGACATAAACTCATTGGTTATTGCCATTGATTTTTTGCGACAGCAATCCAAACACAAAAAGAAGGCAATTATCCTGTCAGATATCTTGCAAAGTGCAAAGGATGATGATGAACTGTATGGGGAAATAGCTGATTTGCTTAGTAAAAAGAATATTGACAGGATCATAGGTATTGGAAAACATATAAGTCGCCACGCAAATAAATTCCAGATTGAAAAGCAATTTTACGATTCTACGGATGACTTCCTCCAGAAATTTTCATTCTCCTTATTCAATAATGAAAGTATCCTGCTCAAGGGGGCCAGGGTTTTTGAGTTTGAGTTGATTGGCAAAGCTTTACAGCAAAAGTCTCATGAGACAGTTATGGAGATCAACATGAATGCCTTGATACATAACCTGAACTACTACCGGACCAAGCTGAAGCCAATCACTAAGGTCATGGCAATGGTCAAGGCCTTTTCTTACGGAATAGGAAGCTTTGAGATTGCCAATGTATTGCAGTTCCATCGCATTGATTATCTGTCAGTTGCCTATGCTGACGAAGGCGTGGAATTAAGAAAAGCCGGGATCATTTCCCCAATCATGGTGATGAATCCCGAAGCCCAGAGTTTTGATATGATGATTGCCCATAACCTGGAACCTGAGATCTATAGTTTCAGGATACTTCAATCTCTTGAGAAGGCAATAAGAAAGAATATTCTACCCTTAAACAAACCTGTAAAAATTCATTTAAAGCTTGATACAGGTATGCACCGCCTTGGTTTTGAGGAAGCAGATATTGATGAACTAATAAAGAAGATCCAGGCGAATAAGCAAATATTTGTTCAATCCATATTCACACATCTTGCTGCAAGCGACATGCCAGATCATGATGATTTCAGCAGGATACAGATTGACCTTTTTGACAGGATGGCAAAAAAGATACAATCCACCATCGACCACCCTGTGATCTTGCATGTGTTGAACTCAGCCGGCATCGCTCGTTTCCCGGAAGCACAATATGATATGGTCAGGTTGGGGATTAGTCTGTATGGGATTGGCCATAATGGAGAGGAACAAGCTAACCTTGAGAATGTCAGTACCTTGAAATCCATCATCTCACAGATAAAGGATATTTCACCAAATGATACTGTTGGTTACAACAGAAAAGGAGTAGCCAAAAAGAAATTGAGAATAGCTGTCGTACCGGTAGGTTATGCTGATGGCTTACACAGAAGCCTTGGAAATGGCAAAGGCCATTTATGGATCAATGGTAAACTGGCACCGGTTATTGGTGATGTGTGTATGGATATGTGCATGATTGATATTACTGATATTAAGGCCAATGAAGGTGATGAGGTGATTATCTTTGGAAATGACCGGCTTATCAGCGACCTGGCTAAAGAACTGGATACTATCTCTTATGAGATCCTTGCAGGTATTTCCAAGCGTGTCAAAAGGGTATATTTTCATGAATAAAGCATTACAAAATGTCAAAAAAACTTTCAATTCTTATTCCGGCATATAATGAAGGCCCTACCATTCATTTGATCCTCGATAAGGTACTGGCAGTCAACCTTGTTAATGATATTCAGAAGGAAATCGTTATAGTCAATGACTTTTCAACCGACAATACCAAGGAGGTTATTGAAAAATATATCCAGGAGCATCAGGATTATAATATCAAACTTTTTAACCAGGATTACAACCAGGGTAAGGGAGCTGCGTTGCACAGAGGTATCAGGGAAGCAACGGGTGATTATATCATCGTCCAGGATGCAGACCTTGAATATGATCCGGAGGAGTATAATCTCTTGCTCCGCCCTATGGAAAATGATGTAGCAGATGTCGTCTACGGGTCACGGTTTTTGGGTGGAAATCCGCACCGGATCCTGTTTTTCTGGCACTCCCTTGGCAATAAATTTTTGACCTTCATCTCCAATATGTTCACCAACCTGAATCTCACTGATATGGAAACCTGCTACAAGCTTTTCAGGGCTGAATATATCAAAAAGATATATTTTAAAGAAAACAGGTTTGGCTTTGAACCGGAAGTTACAGCTAAGATTTCACGTATACCTCGCATCCGCATTTATGAAGTTGGTATTTCCTATTATGGAAGAACCTACGAAGAAGGAAAGAAGATCGGAGCCAGGGATGGGTTCAGGGCTATCTGGTGTATTCTAAAATATAATATTTTCGACAGGAAATATTTGAAGTAGGATCATGGCAAGATCCAAATATACCATTCCGGTCCTTCTTTTATTATTGTTAGGATTACTATTGGTTATACTGTATTTATCTTCAGGCAACTATGGGGAAAGTGACAGCCTGAGCCATTATTTAATAAGCAGGTATTCATTTAAATATCCCGGGTTGTTCTTAAGTCACTGGGGAAAGCCATTATTTACGGCTATAAGTGCCCCCTTTTCCCAGCTTGGTTACAATGGTATCAAGATCTTTAATATTCTCACCGGATTATCAGCTGCATATTGTTCCTATCTCGTTGCAAAAAAACTTGAAATACGCAATGCCTGGATGGTATTGATTATCACAATCTTCACACCAGTCTATTTTGTTTATCTCTATACCGGGCTAACAGAGCCCTTATTTAGCCTGATGTTAATCCTTTCTGTATATTTATTTCTTGATCAGCGTTATTTATTGGCAGTACTGTTAATTTCATTTACTCCTTTTGTTCGAAATGAGGGTCTGATATTTATTCTGATTTATTTAATTGCATTAATACTCTACAAAAAGTATAAGCTTATTCCTTTCCTGGCTTTTGGTACTATCCTTTATTCCATTATCGGGTATTTCTACTACAAGGATATATTCTGGCTTATTAATAAAATGCCATATAATCCTGAATCTACGATTTATGGCAGTGGTGATTTCTGGGTTTATTTCAATCGCACTGAAATAATTTTTGGATATCCTCTGGCTGTTCTTTCCCTGATTGGAATTATCATCCTGTTTTGGCAAATCTACAAGCAAAAGAAAATATCATTCAGGTCTTCGGTTTTCCTCAAGCTATATTTTTTATTCGGAATGAGTATGGCATTTTTTATAGTTCACTCTTTTTTATGGTGGAAGGGATTGATGGCAGTTTATGCCCAGGAAAGATTTATGGCCTGCATAATACCCATGGTAGCCATCATTGGATTAAGCGGGTATAATTGGCTGGAAGAACAAATAATAGGAATAGTCAATCGTAAATACCTGCAAAGCATTCTAGTGCTGATTGTACTTGGATTAATAATTTACAAGCCATTTACACTTTATCAGATTCCCTTTAAGTTAGACAATGAACAGGTTGTCATTAAAGAAGCTACGGATTGGTTAAAGCAATCAACCTACGCAGAGGATTTCTTATTTTATTTTACCCCCATGGTACCACATTTTATGGGAATAGATCCTTATGATTCTGAGCGGGCGCGTAAGAATTTATACACAATTGAAAAGCCACATGAAAGGATTACAGACGGCGCAATCATAATTTGGGATGGACATTATGGAGCTGAGAGAGGATATTCTTTAGATAAACTTATGAGTAATCAGTACCTGACATTAATCGCAAGTTTTACTCCTGATGAGCCATTTGTGGTCATGGGAGATGAGGAATACGGTGTCTATATCTTTATGAAAGTTTCTGGTTTATAAGATTTGGATGATCACTCAACGATAGCTTTTTCTATGAACCAATACTCATTTGGCCTGTTATTGCATTTTCTGTATGCCAGATCATTATTTTTATAGACTTTATCAGGTAAGCAAAGACAAACAATTTCAGAGCTATTGATGATCTTGAACTTATCATCTTTGAATTTATGGATGATCCACAGTTGTGTTTCATCGTCAATTTCCTCTGATAATATAATCTTACTGTCTTTATAGGAAAGATATTGACCAGACGTCAGCGATTGGATTTTATAATGCTTGCCTTCGGTATTTATTATTCTCCAAAGAAATCTTTGACCTGGCTTATTAGTGTTTAATACAATCTTATATGAAGAGTCGAGATCATCAAAGACAGTTTGTATTTGAAATTGATGCTTGGCTGAATAGATTTGATAATTTCCTTCAGGGATAATATACTTTTGGTTTTTATTGTATTCACCGCCACAACTCACTAAGAATAGAAATGATAACAGGGTTAAGTATTTACGCATCATGTGATTACAGCATTTCTTCAAAATTACTAAAAAATTCTAACTTTGGGGGTTCAAAGGTTCATCATTGAATACAGGTTAATTAGATTGCTTCGGGACATGAAATATACGGTATTATTGCAAAAGACAGGCTATTTCTTACTAACTGCATTGATAATATCCTTGCCTGCTTTTTATAATGGCTATCCCCTTGTGTACTTTGATAGTGGTAATTATATAAAGCAATCAATTGACCTGGTAGCAGGTGACTTGAATCCAATAGGATATCCACTTTTTATCAGGGCCTTCAGCTGGCGTTTCAGCCTTTGGCCAGTGGTGTTTGCCCAGTCACTGATTGTCAGTGTGTTAATATACTTGTCTCTGAAGACTATTTTCAAGGATCGTAATACCAAGACTATTCATTTCGTCATCATTACTTTGCTAACATTGTTCACTGGAATGGGTTGGTTTTCTTCTTTGATCATGGCTGATATATTTGCTCCAATTCTAATCCTCAGTATTTACCTTTTCCTTGCCCCCAATACAAAATTGCCGGTCAGGATTTTTGCATTCATTAGCATGGCTTATGCTGCAACAACTCATTTTTCCATTCAGTATATGTTGCTGGCCATATTCCTTGGCTTTCTGGTACTTGGAAAAGTAATAAGCAATTATAGCTATCGTACAATATTGATTAAAGGAGCTTTTCTATTGCTTGCTTATATCAGTGCGGCAACTTTTGTAAGCACATATCATTACGTTGATAACAAGGGCTTTAAGTCGTCTAATTCTAAGCATGTGATTATAGTGGCCCGGTTGATGGAGACTGGTATACTTGATAAGTTTCTGGAAGAGAACTGCAAGGATCACAGGTATGCATTATGTGAATATGCGGGACAATTCCCTTACAGGGTTTCTAAATTTGTTTGGGATGCTGAAAGTCCATTCTATAAAACAGGTGGATGGGCATATTCTGAGGAGGAATATAAAGAGATCATACATGAAGTGTTTACAGATCCATCCTATCTGGCAATGTTTGGATATAAAGGATTAATGTCAAGTTTTATTCAGCTGGCTACATTTAGTGTCGATATCATTCATTTAACTTCTGATAATGGTACGGACAAATGGATAAAAAAGGAGTTCAGGCACGAAGAAAAAGCCTATAAAACAGGCAAGCAAGCCTACTCAAAAATGTCTCTTCCATACCTTAACATGTCATATTATATTCTAAGTGCACTTTCATTAATGTTAATCGTCATATTCATTCTTAATTCCAGAAAGGATATGAACAAGGAGTTATACTTATTAATTGCCATCGTTCTGATGGGCATTTTTGTTAATGCTGCAGTTAATGGTACTTTTTCCAATGTGGTTGTCAGGTATCAGGCACGAATAAACTGGTTACTGGTTTTCGTGGGATTTATCCTTGCTATTAAATATATTTTAAAAATAAAAATCAGGTAAGATGTATAAAGACCATTTCATTGCAGTGGTAATTCCATGTTACAATGAAGAAACCCAGATCGGAAATGTCATTCAGACAATGCCGGATTTCATAGATAAGATGATTGTTGTGGATGATAAAAGTTCGGATCAAACCGTTGAAGTGGTCAAAAATCTGCAACAAAATACTGATAAGGTTGAATTGATTGTGCATGAAAAGAACCAGGGTGTTGGGGGTGCTATTGCATCTGGTTATATATTTGCCAGGGATAATGATGCTGATATTGCAGTTGTGATGGCAGGTGATGGACAAATGGATCCTAAAGAATTGCCGGGATTATTGGATCCAATTATCGAAGAAGAAATAAATTATACAAAAACCAACAGGCTCCTGTCAGGGGAAGCCTATCAAAAGATTCCGAAGACAAGATACTGGGGAAATTCAATACTCTCCTTGTTAACGAAAATTGCATCAGGCTACTGGCATATCGCTGATTCCCAATCGGGCTATACAGCCATTGATAAAAAAGCCCTGCACTTGATTGACTGGAATAAGATGTATAAAAGATATGGGCAGCCTAACGATTTACTGGTAAGGTTAAATATTTACAATTTCAAGGTCAGGGATATTATAACCAACCCCGTGTATAATATCGGCGAACAGTCTAAAATGAAGATTCCCAAAGTGATCTTCACCATTTCCATTTTGCTCCTGAAACTTTTCTTCTTCAGGTTAAAAGAGAAATATGTAATCAGGGACTTTCATCCACTGGTTTTCTTTTACCTTTTCGGGTTTTTCTTATTAACAGCAAGTATTCCATTGTTTATCCGGATTATATATTTCTGGATTGCAGATAACCATATCCCCAAGGTCAACTTCCTGGCCTGGATGTTCTCATTGATTATGGGGATCATGTTTGTACTTTTTGCAATGTGGTTTGATATGGAATCGAATAAGGACCTGAAGTAGACGGATGAAGAAGTACTTCAATATATTATTATACATCTCTTTCATTTTTGTCGTATTCTTCCTTTATAAATATGATTTTCTGAAGGTTAAAGACGTAAAATTTAATTGGACCCTGCTGGTGGTTTCTATGTTACTGCTATGGGCAGGTGCCTTGCTCAGTTCTATCAGCTGGTGGAATGCACTCAGGAAGCATCTGGTGTTCATTGATTGGAGGAATGGCACAATATCACATGGATTGTCAATCTTTGCCAAGTACATACCAGGCAAGATCTGGGTTATCCTGGGCAGGGCATATTATGTGTCAACAGGAGGATTTTCATTGAAAGTAACTTCCCTGGCCTCAGTTCAGGAGCAACTGATATATGTGTTTGTTGGCCTCCTGATAAGTGTTGTCCCAATGATATTCTTCGATGGACTCAATGAATATGTGATCTGGGTCCTGATCATCCTGCTTGCCTTCTCGCTGTTCATCTTTACAGACTGGTTCCATAAGCTGGTTGTGCTGATTATAAAGAAGATCTTCCAGAAGGAAATTGACCTTCCTGTCCTGGGTCTCAGGGAAAATGCCAGCATTATGCTGTTTTGCCTGCTTTACTGGGCGTTTTGGCTGGCTGGATTTTACTTTTTTGTCTATTCTATAATTGGCCAGGTACCACTGGCTGTAATGTTTGCTTTTCCCTTAAGTGTGACCCTTGGCCTGCTTGCTTTTATTGTCCCCGGTGGACTTGGTGTTCGGGAAGGGATAATGACTGCTTACCTCGTTATACTGGGCATACCTGTAGAAACTGCAGTTACTGTTTCCGTGATTGCCCGCTTATGGTTTATTACTGGCGAGATATTTATGTTTCTTGCTGCATTATTCTTCCAGAAGGTATCCAAGGTAGCTATGAAGTAGCATTTCAATGAAGGAGTTCTATGCCATTAATGTACTTAGAGCTTTTTGTCATTCTAACAGGTAGGCGGCTGCTGATATCTGCAGCAATCTTTTCAAATTCGACCATGTACTTTATTTCCAGGATGATGCTGGAGCGGTCGACATGGAATTGAATGAAGTTATTATTGAAATCGGCTATTTTATAATAGGTCATGTCTGCATCAAGCGTGATGCGGATCTTCCTGTCAAAGGAAAGGTAATATTGCCTTTTATAATTATTCACCAGTACAGGAACATTTCCAGTCAAAGTCTGCCTTACCAGGTCTGGCATTTCTGATCTTTCAAATACATTAGAGAGTGTATTCCGTGTAAAAGTATTATCGAGAGTAAACGAAACAAGATTATACGATGATTTTGTGCCTGCCAGGCCTCTTTTGCTTTTAAATTCAAGAACCGGCTTATCAATCTTGCCAAACGTTTCACCGTACCACCTTATGCGTATCTTGTTTCTGTTGCTATTTCCTACCGTATTGTCTGCAAAGGCATCCATATTCCGGCTGTCCATGTAAATATTATTGACCTGCCGTTTCTGGTATATTTCTGAAAATCCAGCTGGGTGTAATTTGAGAATTGTCGCTATTTGCTTTATGTCAAGTTTTTCAATGACAAACTTTCTTTCATGCCTGCCTTGCTCATTATTGGGTTGAGGTTGTTTGAATACTTGCTTGAAAGCGCCTATTTGGTAGTTGATTTTCAAAAAGTGCAAGATTAATTTTAATAACTTTTATTATCGATAAAAGTTATTTTAAAATCGCCAAACTGGTGTTTCAGATCATCTCTCAGGGTGTCCAGTTTTTGAGAGTCTTTTACGTCAAGTAAGTAAGATACTTCAAACACATCTTCATTCTCATCAAATCGTTTCATTTCAAACTTCTTGAAGTATTTTGACAGAATCGTTGAAATTTCGGATAACTGCAATTTTTGATCTGGTGTGCCGGAAAGAGTAATGAACATGTTCTGGCTTTTATCTTTGTAAGATAAGAAATGTCTGCCCCATAGTATTCCAGACATAACTAAGAATGCCAGGAGAACTATTATTTGCTGGTTCGCTCCAAGCCCTAATCCTATCGCTATGGCAAAAAATAAGTACGTCAGTTCTTCAGGTTCCTTGATAGCAGCCCTGAAGCGTACTATGGATAAGGCACCTACAAGCCCCAGTGACAGGGCTAGAGAGGATTTGACTATGGAGATTATTAACATTGTTGTGAAGATAATCAGCATGAAATTATTGCTGAAAATCTTCCGGTTTGAAATACTGTTTGCGCACTTCAGGTAAGTAAACTGAAGCAATAATGACAGAACAATAGCGATTAGAGAATTGAGCAGAAACTCCTCAATTGTAATTTGAACATTCTCCGTTATCAAAAACTTCTGAAACAAACTCCATTTGTTATCCATGGTCATTATTTATTGAAAGTCACAAAAGTATATAAAAATTCGATTTGCAATTCGAAAATGGACAGATCAGATTGAATGATCTTCAAGCCGGCCAAGTCTGTTCGTTTTTCCCTGCAAGGCAATAATCTCAAAGTCTACTTTTTTATCTTTGCTGACAGTGACTTTAATAAAGTTATCCCTCTTATTGTCACCCATTCCGCTGGCGATATAAAAAATATTATTATCCTGGTAGTATGCGATAGAACTGGCCTGGTCATTTGCTCCCAGGTCACCGGCAAACAAATATACATTACCCCTTTGGCTTTTCAGGATAGGCTCTATTGTTGACCAATAATTTGTGCTGTCGGGTGTATAAGGCGGCCAGTTAAGATTGACCTGCTCAAATACGGTTTGTTTTTTCCACCATACCAGTTGATGAATAAAAATGAATATGTTTCGGGCATTACTATTTTCATCCAGAACCTGGTTCAGGAATTTCAATTGTTTCCCGACAATATTCCAATTATTAATATTACCATCCAGGGTGATGAAAACATCATCATGATGAATAAAATAAAAATATGGTTTTCCATATCTTGATTCATACAACTCACGATTGTAGGTATCATGGTTGCCGGGGCAAAAATGAACAGGGATATTAAGTCTTTTTAGTTGTGAATCTACACTATCCCATGCTTCATTGGTCCCTGATCTGACAATATCTCCTGTAAAAACGCCAAACCGGATTATTGTATCCTTGTTAATCGATTCAAATTTATTAAGGAAGGGCGGATGTAATCCCGGTTCATCCCCATTAGGACTTCCATAGACATGGCCAGCAACAAAGAATGCATATTGATCTGATGAATTAGTCGTTCCGGTGGTGCAGGTCAACAGAAAGATTATTGTTGATAGAAAGCACAACAGGACAATAGATCGCAATGTCGGGTATACAGGACTTTGTCTTTTCACTAGTAGAATATTTTTGCCAGGTCCTTTTTATCTCCTTCGACCAGCGTGTCGTTCAGCATTATTGAAGATCCTTCTTCAATCAAGTGTCTGACAGAGGTTCCAGTCATTTTTAGCCCTGATACAGTCATTGATGCCGGACCGAATTCAGGCTTTTTACGGAAGACCACAAAGCCATACTGACAGTTTGAAATCTCACAAAGCCTGGCTTCAACCAAGCTCTTGTCTTTACATGCAATACCTATTATTGCACCATCAATGCTGGTATTATTGATCATAGCTTCTGATCCTTCTCCACAACTAATCCCTTTATCGCCAGCATTATTGATCCGGCAACCTTCGATTTTGACTACTGATCCTGAAAAATCCAGGGCATCATTATTCAGATAGTTGAATTCACAATTTGTTATAGAGCCACTTCCAAAATCAATATCCAGTGCATCTGCATAAGTATTTATTAATTTGCAATGGTCGAGGATGAAATCAGATCTAATGATATTCAGGGCATCTTCGCACTGATTATTCTCGAAATTTGAATAAAAAATCTCTACATCAGATTCATAAAAATTAACAGCACCTGTTAATGTCCATCCCCTGTAATTCAATGTATTCAGCCGGTCGAACCTGGCATGCCTGATTATTGATTTCTCTTTTGCCTGAAGCACTGTAAACCCGTTCCCAGTTCCATCAGAAGACCTTATTACCACTGGGTTATTGGGTTGTCCTTCGATGCTGACAGGTGAATAACTAATTATTAAAGCACTATCATGTAAATTAATTTCATCCCCTTCTTGTAAAACAACTTTATAACCTGCAGGTAGAATAACTGGTTTGTTGATATTGGTATTTTTTTCTTTTAAGAATAACGTATTGTCATCTCCCCTAATAAAGTATTCCAAATAGGTGTTACCAAAATGCTCTGCCAGATGTTGCAAAGGGGTTAAGAGACCGGGTGCACGCCAAGGGTAAATCCTTGTAACATAGGTTGTAAATTGATCTTTAACCATAAAGAACAAGAATTTAGAGGCTGAATCAACTTTTATATCTTTATTCCAGTTATCATTCCTGTTAAAGGCTGCCACAGCAGGCTCGGGATGAATGAAATGACTGATCCTTGTTTCCCGGGTCCCTGTGCCCAAAAGCAAAATATCCTGACCAAGATAATTTTCTACAAACATCCTGATGTATCCCGAGTCAACTAGCTGTTGTTTGTAAGCCTTAACGAAATAGGCTGGTAATTCCTCATAGATTATTGTGTCATAATTTATGTCAGGCCCATACTTTTCATGCATGGGAAATCCAATCTTTCTATATAGCACCTTTCTTAAATCGGGTAATACTTGTCTTATTATTGTTGCATTATTGAAAAGGTATGAGCTGTCATAATGATATTCAGGATACTCAACATTGATCAATGAGTCATAGAATTTTATTTTGGGCCATTGGTCTGCCAGGGTTTGCTTTAAATATAATTCGTCAGAAAATTTTTCAAGGTAGTTCATGTAATGGACAACAAAGCTGCTATCAGTAAAAAAATTAGTTATAATCTTTGAGATTTGTGAAGGCGTATTGTTCCTTAAATAAAATAGCCCTATAGCCCCGTCATTGAAATAAACAACAGGTCCGTTTTTAGCGAAATTATCAAATGCTATTGGTTCGAGTTTACAAAGTATTGGATTATAATAGAACCTGTAGTTATGCCAGATCATTCCATGTTGCGACCCAAACAAATCAATCATTGCAAAATACCTGGCAAATTTTTCAGTATCTATGATATAATCAGGTTTTTGGCTTGCAAACTTCAATTGATAACATAAATCTTTGGCAATATCAAATTGCTGAAAGAGATTTGGAGAGGTCATGGTCTTATTTTCCTTAAATGGCAGGATCTCCCCAGCCTCAAAGACAGGATAATTTAACTTGGTATTATATTTTATATTAGCCCAGTTGATTCTCCAGAATTGATCTTCATTAAGCTTAACTATGGGCCCTTCTCTGCGATAATTGGATTCAATAAGATATTTTTCGAAGTGCTCTTCATAAGCATAAATGCCAAGGCTTGCACCATTTAAGTTGACTGCAACAAATCCGTATCGTGGAGCTAGAATGTCTTCTTTCTTGCATAAAATATGAAGCAACCATTCATTGATAAAATCTCTGGATTCAGGGTTCTGTATTGAGAATGTCCGGAACCCTTTCCATGTTTGACCTTTGCTTATTTTTATCCTGAAAGACCATTTTTCTCCAATCAGGTGGTCAAGCCAATCACCTTTAAGCCTCAGTTTCACCCTGTTCATCTCATCATTAAAAAACATAATCCCCCTGACCCAGTCATCTTCTTCTGTTTCTAAAATGTGCTTAGCGAATGCCTCTTCCCTTTTTTGTCTCAATTGTTCCATCTCACGGGTATCTATGATGAGGTTAATCTTTTCAAGTCCCGGGAACTCTGGATATGGTTTATGAGGCAATCTTTCTATGGTCAGATCATCAAAATATACATCTTCATCGCTCTGGTTCCAGGTGAATACCCTTACATTCTCGGTGGTGATAGACTGTGGTATAGAAAAGTATAACACAAGACGCTCCCAGCCATCATTATCAATACTGTCAATGTTATAATTACTAACAAAGAAGTTTTTTTTGCCATCGTCAGCTGCTGCAATGCGACCAAGCCCATGCTCACTTTTTCTCCAAATACTGGCTTTGTAATGCTCGCCTGGTTTAGGACGCTTGATTGGATAGGTACTACCGAACCTTTTCATTTTATCCTGATGAATTGCATAATTACCCGACCTGGCTACCTGGTCAGTTCTCTTATCAACACCCAGAATGTTTTTGCCGGGATTACTGGAGACAAAGAATTTATTATCAGCTGTCAGTTCTTCAAAATCACAGGTGATCTTTTCATTGACTTCAAAATCAGGTTTGTGCGTGCATCCTACCAGGAATAGTAATAAGATCATCCATGCTGTGGATACGAAATATCGTGTTGCATGGATATAAAACTTATTGAAATGCATTAATGAGGGTTTTGACGGTGGCCGATGAAATAATTTACTAAGATAAAGGATTTCTGAAATTAGAATTCTATATTCTCAATGACGGAAGGTGACTTAAAGTTGAGTGAATCATACTTATCACAGTCAAACTCTACTGACAATCCCTGCAGTGGTGGTTCAAAATCACCCATACCAATCCTGATCTCAGGGTCATCATACAATTTCTGCATATAGATAGCCCAGATGGGCAATGCCATATTGGCTCCCTGGCCCAGTGTAATGGTCCGGAAGTGTGCACTGCGGTCTTCACAACCAACCCAGATCCCTGTTGTAAGCTCCGGAACGATGCCCATAAACCAACCGTCTGACTGATTCTGGGTTGTACCTGTCTTGCCTGCAACCGGATGGTTGTACCCATAGGTGAGCCTCAGGCGAATACCGGTTCCTGATTCAACAACTCCCTTCATCAGCTCCAGCATCAGGTAAGCGGTTTCCTCGCTCATGGCTTCCTGCTTTTCCGGGATGAAGGACTCCAGTACATTGCCATTCTTATCTTCAATCCTGGTGATGAAAGTAGGCCTGACATACACACCTTTATTTGAAAACGTGTTCATTCCACCAACCATCTCATAAAGAGACAGGTCAGCTGAACCAAGTGCGATTGCATGCACAGGTGGGATTTTGCTTGTTACACCCATCTTGCGTGCTACTTTGATCACCGACAGGGGGGAATATCTTTTCATCAGGAAGGCAGAGATCCAGTTATTAGAGTTAGCCAGTGCCCACTTGAGTGTGACCATTTCACCGATTCGCTTATCGTCAGAGTTCCTGGGAGCCCAAACATCACCTGTGGGCAACTCAACGGTATACTGTATGTTCGCCACCCTATAACATGGTGTCATCTCTCCTTCCTGCATGGCGAGCGTATACAGGAATGGCTTGAAGGTAGAACCCACCTGTCGCTTACCCTGCGTCACATGATCATATTTGAAATAGTAGTAATCAATACCTCCTACATATGCTTTCACATAGCCTGAATGAGGTTCCATCGACATCAGGCCCGCCTGAAGAAAATATTTATAATATTCAATTGAATCCAGTGGTGTCATGACTGTATCAATGTCACCTTCCCAACTGAAAACACGCATGGGTACCGGTGTATTGAAAATGATTTCAATGGAATCTGCCGGTTTGCCTGCATTGACCAGCTTACGGTAACGCTCTGTCCTGTGCATGGTACGCTCCATCACATTCTCAACTTCTTTCTGGATGACCTCCGGTTCAAATACAAAAGGAGCATAGGTATATCCCTTCCAATGCTCATAGAACGAAGGCTGCAGGTCAAGTGCCAGATGCTCTTTAACAGCATCCTCAGCATGCTTCTGCATACGGGAATCTATGGTGGTGTATATCCTTAACCCATCCTTGTATAGATTATAAGGAGTGCCATCAGCCTTATTATGATTGTTGCACCACTTCTTCATCTCTGCCCGAAGGTATTCCCTGAAATACCTGGCAATTCCAGCTGTATGGTCCTGGATGCCAAACCTGGTCATATCTATTGGTAGCTGTGAGACGCTATCATAGGTTTCCTCATCGATAAATTCATATTTTAACATCTGGTTGAGCACCAGGTTACGCCTGTCGAATGACCTTTCAGGATTTCTGATGGGACTGTAAAACGTAGGGGCATTGACTACTCCAATCAGCAAAGCGACTTCTTCCAGGTTTAATGAGTCAGGTGTTTTATTGAAGAATGTGAGGGCTGCGGATTTAATGCCAAATGATTGATGGCCAAAAGATACAGTGTTGAGATACATGGCAATGATCTCTTGCTTTGAGTAGTTCCTTTCCAGCTTTGTGGCTGTAACCCACTCTTTAAGCTTTCTGACTATCAGTTGGGATTTAGAAAGGTTCTCCCCACGAGGGAACAGGTTCTTTGCAAGCTGCTGAGTAATGGTACTTCCCCCTCCACGGTAGTTACCCGAAACCAGCCCATATGAAACCCTGAACAAGGCTTTCATGTCAACCCCTGCATGATCATAAAAACGAATATCTTCAGTTGCCAGTAGTGCTTTTACAAGATTTTCCGGTAACTCGCTAAAATCAATATTGGAGCGGTTCTCAATGTAGTAAGTGCCAAGCAAGGCACCGTCAGAGGAGTAGATCTCCGAAGCCAGGTTGCTTTCCGGGTTTTCGAGCTCCTCGAATGATGGCATGTATCCGAACCATCCCCTGGCAATGCCAAAAAAGGCCATAAAGATAAATGCCAGTACAAGCACAAATAAGGCCCAAAACCTAATCAAATAGTTGATATGAAACCATCTTTTTATCATAATCGATCCAGGCTTATTCTTTTTCTATTCTGATACCAATATCTTCAATGCCCTTCAGGCTGATATCACGCATTGCCTGTTCTATCTCAAAGGTGTAATCTCCCCTGGAAGGGAATCTTAAATGCTCTTTTAAAAGTATACGGTTATCTCTTATTTTACCAGTGCCTTTGCCCACCCAATTTCCTTTGCGATCGGCCAGGATGCACTCTATTGTATCCCTTGTGGTATTATCATTAGGGAATCTCCCATTCATAAAAAAATAGATATTGCTATAAGGATAATCAGTATTGTGCCTGATATTGAGATAAAACTTGTATAATGTGATGGTATCGTCGATATTGAATTGAAAGTGGATCACTGAGTCTTTGTTCCAGCTTTGGTTAACGATTTTTATGCTGCTGTCGTATACCCTGGATGGGTCACACGACATAAAAAGCCCAATGAGCAAGATGGTCAGGAATAACACCCGGATACTACCAAAATTGGTCATTAATAAGAGTTTACTTAATAAAGGAATTTAACGGGTTTTATTGTGTAAAATCTTTATTCTTTAATCAAAGCGTTCCAGGTCTTCCTGGTTAAGCGAATTGTCAAATTCGTTCTTTCTCTCCTTAACACTGGTAAAGTCTTCTAGCTTTTCCGGATATTGGCCTTTGCTATTGCTATCAATGATACTCTTAACGTTTTCTACCGACAAGGCAAGGATAGCAGACCTGTCATCTACATAAGAATACCACATGATCTTATTGAAAATGTCCGTTTTGTGGTGAATAGCTTCCCCCTTTTTGGTTTTGAGCAGGACACTGCTGTCCGGGAATGATCTCAAGGCATCCAGGTAATGATCGCTCTCAAAATTCAGGCAGCATTTTAGCTTGCTGCACTGCCCGGCCAGCTTTTGTGGGTTCAAGGAGAGCTGTTGAACACGTGCGGAATTGGTTGTGACAGATGTGAAATTCACCAACCAGGTAGCACAACATAGCTCTCTTCCGCAGGACCCAATGCCACCAATCCGGCTTGCTTCCTGCCGCACACCGATCTGCTTCATCTCCACCCTGATCCTGAATTCTTCAGCTAATTTTTTAATAAGCTCCCTGAAATCAACCCTTTCTTCTGCTGTGTAATAGAAAATGGCTTTCGTGTTATCGCCCTGGTACTCAATGTCGTTGAACTTCATTGCCAGGTTCAGGTCGTTGGCAATGTTTTTTGTCTTATGCATGGTGGCATCTTCACGCTCAACAGCAATGACCCATTTTTCAATATCTGAAACCCTTGCCCTGCGATAGATTCTTTTTATAGTTTCAGAATCAGGATCAGCACCCTTCCTTTTCATTTGCAGACGTGCAGTTTCACCAACTAATGTGACAATGCCAATATCATGTCCCGGGGCAGCCTCTACAGCCACGATGTCGCCAATTTTGTAATAATGTCCATTAGAAATCCTGAAGAAATCTTTATGACTATTTTTAAATCGTACTTCAACACAATTAAATCCATTCTGTGACAGCGGGTAATTCAATCCCTCAAGCCAATCTGTACTATCCAGCTTACAACAACCATGTTTGAAGACTTCTTCATCCCTTCCGTTTCCTTTCGGACTGGACTTGCAGCCCCTGTGGAGAAATGTATTGTTTTTTACTTTGTCATTGCGATCATCCATCTTCAACAAGTTAGAAGTGCAAATTTAAGAAATTATCCGGCTTTTCCCACTGGTGTTATATACAGCAGGCGTATCGCCTTGAGAGAGAGGTCCATCAGGGTTATTGACGCATTGGCATTTCGTTCAATACTGTGGTAGGCATGATTGAAAGCTTCATTTAACTGGTGTATATTAGAAGCATTCATGAAAGAAGAAAACTTTTGCAGAAATTCATTTTCATCTGAACTGGTTCTCAAAAGTGCTTCATTTTGATAGTAAATGAGCAATCCATCCCTTACAATCTTAAGTGCATATTGGAAGAATTCTTTAAGTTCATCACGGGTTTTAGCAGCTATCTTACCAATGATTGCTTCCACTTCTTTAATATCTTTTTTAAAGCAGGCTCGCATCCAATCCCTGAATAAATTCATATTTGCCGAATAACCCTCCATATCTTCCAGGTAGGTGATGGCTGTGATATAGTTTCCATGTGATATACTAACTGCGTCCTTTGCTATATCAGGAGAACAGCCTGTCCTGGCTATTACAGCTTCATATAGTTTTTGGTCGTCCAGGCGGGGGATCTTGATAATCTGTGTTCTGGAAATAATGGTGGAGATAATCTGGTCCTGGTCTTCTGCAATGAGCAGGAACAGTGTTTTGTCGGGAGGCTCTTCCAGTATTTTAAGAAAACGAGGGGCAACGGTATGATGAAGTTTCTCAACCATCCACAGGATCACGATCTTGTATTCAGATTCATAGCTTTTAAAACCTAAAGTTCTGATTGTTTCTTTGGCATCTTCTGCCCGAATAAGTCCTTGCTTTTTTTCAATTCCTATCTTTTCATACCATGCATTAAGCAATGGGAAGTATTCACTTTCTAGTATAAACTCTCTCCAGGGCCTTATAAAGTCGAGGCTTTTAGGCTTTTTGAGTTCTTTAGTAGTGTTGATAGGGTACATGAAATGCAGGTCGGGATGGGCCAACTGGCTGATTTTTATGCAGGACGGGCATACACCACAGGAGTCATCTGCTTTACGGTCCCTGCAATTGATATACTGTGCATAGGCCAGTGTCAGGGCCATTTTTCCGGAACCTTCCGGGCCCAGAAACAATTGTGCATGACTGATCCTGCCTTCATTGACAGTCTGGATCAGTTTGTCCTTGATGGCTTGCTGCCCAGGTATTTGTTTAAATAGCATCAGATGGGGTTTGACCCGCTAAAGATCTTTTTGTGCACCTACTTTTGCTTTGATAAATTCCCTGTTCATCCTGGCGATATTAGTGATTGAGATCCCTTTTGGGCATACCGCTTCACAGGCATAGGTGTTTGTGCAATTACCGAATCCCATTTCATCCATTTTCTTTACCATACGTTGAACGCGCCTTTTGGCTTCTATCATGCCCTGGGGTAACAAGGTATATTGGGATACTTTCGCAGATACAAAGAGCATTGCTGAAGCATTTTTACATGCAGCAACACAGGCACCACAGCCAATGCATACAGCAGAATTGAAAGCCTCGTCGGCATGTTCTTTTCTGACCAGGATTTCATTGGCGTCCCTTGCTGCACCTGCATTGATAGAGATAAATCCTCCTGCATGCAGAATTTTATCAAAAGCTGTCCTGTCTACTACTAAGTCTTTGATGATCGGGAATGCCTTGGATCTCCATGGCTCGACTATAATGGTTGAGCCTTCTTTGAAGAAGCGCATATATAGCTCACAGGTGGTTGTCTTTTCCCTTGGCCCATGTGGCTGTCCGTTGATATACAGGCCACAGGTGCCACAGATTCCTTCCCTGCAGTCGCTTTCGAATGCGACGGGTTCATCTCCCTGTGTGATCAGTTTTATGTTCAATGCGTCCATCATCTCCAGAAATGACATCTCAGGAGAAACATCTTCCAGGGTATAGTCTTTGAATTTCCCTTTCGCATTTGCATTTTTCTGTCGCCAGATCTTCAGTTTTATATTCATGGCAATCCGGTATTAATAGATTATTTATAACTCCTTACCTTGAGTTCGACATTTTCAAAAATTAAATCTTCCTTATGAAGCTGCGGCGCTTGTTCTTCACCCTGGTATTCCCAGGCAGCCACATAAGCATAATCTTCATCTATACGCTGGGCTTCACCTGTCTCCGACTGGCTTTCTTCACGGAAATGAGCACCACAGGATTCTTTTCGATCCAGCGCATCAGTGATCATCAGTTTAGAAAGCTGGAAGAAATCAGCTACACGTCCTGCTTTTTCTATTTCCTGGTTCATTTCATCATTTGTACCAGGAACCTTAACATCTGCCCAGAATTCCTTTTCTAAGTCCACAACCAGCTCAAATGCTTTTTTAAGGCCTTCCTCATTCCTTCTCATACCGCAGTAATCCCACATGATCTTTCCAAGCCTTTTATGGAAGGAGGTAGCAGTTTGAGTTCCATTGACTGCAAGCAATTTTTCGATTTTAGCACGGGCTTCCTTTTCCGCCTCATCAAATTCAACGGTGTCTGTTGGAGCTTTGGCTGTCTTAATTTCGTCTGCCAGGAAGTTACTGATGGTATATGAAATGATTGAGTAGCCATCTCCTGCGCACTGCATCAATGAACCGGCACCAAGCCTGTTTGCCCCATGATCTGAAAAATTTGATTCTCCAATGGCAAAAAGGCCAGGTATGGTAGTCTGGAGATTATAGTCAACCCATAAGCCACCCATGGTATAGTGCCCGGCAGGGTAGATCCTCATAGGTTCCTCATAAGGATTGATGCCAGTAATCTTCTCATACATCTCAAACAGGTTGCCATACTTGTTCTCGATGGCTTTTTTACCCTGCTTGCTAATAGCATCCTTGAAATCGAGGTTCACAGCCAATCCAGTGCCTCCCACGCCATAACCGGCATCACAGCGTTCTTTTGCAGCTCGTGATGCAACATCTCTGGGGACCAGGTTCCCAAAAGCAGGATATTTTCTTTCAAGGTAATAGTCCCTTTCTTCTTCAGGGATTTGATTTGCATGTCTTTTGTCTCCTTTCTCCTTCGGCACCCAGATCCTTCCGTCATTCCTTAATGATTCAGACATCAATGTCAGCTTGCACTGATAATCATTTAATACTGGAATACTGGTAGGGTGGATCTGGATAAAGCTTGGATTTCCAAACAGTGCGCCTTTTTTGTAAGCACTCCATGCTGCGGAAACATTTGAGCCAACAGCTAAGGTCGATAGATAATAAATCGTTCCATAGCCTCCTGTTGCAAGGATCACTGCATGGGCAGCGTGTCTTTCTAATTCTCCGGTAACGAGGTTTCGGGTAATGATGCCCCTGGCCTTACCATCAACAATGACAATGTTCATCATCTCACGGCGGGCATATACTGTTACGGTGCCAGCTTCAACCTGCCTGCAAAGACCTGAAAAAGCACCTAACAGACACTGTTGCCCGGTCTGTCCCTTGGCATAAAAAGTCCTGGAAACCTGTACGCCACCAAAGGACCTGTTGTCCAGTGTTCCGCCATATTCCCTTGCAAATGGAACTCCCTGCGCTGTCAACTGGTCGATAGTGGCATTACTGACTTCGGCAGCACGGTAAACATTGGCCTCCCTGGAACGGTAGTCGCCACCCTTAATGACATCGTAGAACAACCGGTACACACTGTCACCGTCATTCTTGTAATTCTTTGCAGCGTTAATGCCACCCTGGGCAGCCACGGAGTGTGCCCTTCTGGGTGTATCCTGGAAACAAAAGGCTTTTACATTATAGCCCATCTCCCCAAGGGTTGATGCGGCAGCACTTCCAGCCAGTCCGGTACCTACCAGGATAATGTCAAGTTTCTTTCTGTTGGCGGGGTTGACCAGCTTCATGGAAGCTTTGTGTTTCGTCCATTTGTCTGCCAGTGGTCCTTCAGGTATTTTGGCGTCTAACTTGATCATAGTCACAGTATTTTAAAAACAAATCCTAATTATCTAATTCACTAAAACAACAGAAAGTACAGCGGGATCATGATGAATCCCAGTGGTATTGCGATAGAATATAAATGACCGATCACCTTAATGGCAGGTGTGTACTTGCTGTGGTTCAACCCGAATGTTTGAAAAGCGGATTGAAAAGCATGGTTCAGGTGGAAACCAAGTATCAGTATCATTACAATATACATGATGGCATAGCCTGAGTTAGAAAACAGGTTAATGGCCATATGATAAAAGTCATGGTTGCTCTCAACATGTGAAGATCCCTGCGGTGCATCCGTCAATCCCAGCTTGACAAAGTAAAAATTGCACAGGTGAATGACGAGGAATACCAGGATGACAACGCCTGTATGGATCATAAACTTGGAGAAGATAGATGTATGTGACCATCCCTCGATCCTGTACCTTTTTGGCCTGGCCCCCCAGTTTTGCAATTGCAGGATGATACCCTGGATAATGTGGATAATAAATCCGGCAAACAAGAAAATTTCTCCAATCTTGACCAGGGGAAAGGTTGTCATAAACAGGACTGCTTCATGGAATACTTCCTGATGTCCTTCCGTGATGGGAAGGATGAAAAGGTTGATCCCGAGATGTACTAAAAGAAACAGCATTAAGAAGATCCCTGCAATCGACATGATGATTTTCTTGGTCAGGGAAGAATAATGCAAGAACTTACTCATAACACATGTTTTAAGCTTAAAAAATTAAAGAAAACAACAATCCACTTTCCTAAAAATACTTACTTTGCAAATGAATTGAGAGCAAAAATAACCAATATTCTGCTGCGTTTATTCTGTGGTCTGTCAACCCGGTTAATTTTTACTCAATTTAAATAATAAACTATTGATTATGAGGAGAGAACAGATAGATTCCAGCCTGTTTACAAGTAACCGGGAAGCCTTCCAAAAAAGGTTATTACCCAGGTCAATTGCCATCATCAACCCTAACGATGAATATCCCCGGAATGGTGATCAAAACTTTCCGTACAGGCAGCATTCGGACCTGTTTTATTTAACCGGGATTGACCAGGAAAAAACACGCTTATTGATAGCGCCTGATTTTAGCAATGAGAAGTACAGGGAAGTATTGTTTATTATCAGGACAAGTTCCGAAATTGAGACCTGGGAAGGCCAGAAGTTATCGATTGAAGAAGCTAAGAAGATCTCCGGAATTGAGCATATCGCATGGCTGGACCAGTTTGACATGATCATGAATGAGATTATGGTTCACTCCGAGCATGTCTACCTGAACAGCAATGAGTATCCAAAGTATTCCAACCCGGTACCCTATTTTGATATCAGGTTTGCTGGAGAGCTTAAAGAGAAGTACCCCTGGCATGACTATAAAAGGGCAGCTCCCATATTGCATGAACTCAGAAAGATTAAAAACCCGGCTGAGATAGACCTTATCAACAGGGCATGTGACATCACAAATAAAGCCTTTCACAGGGTGATGAAAGTGATAAAGCCTGGCATGATGGAGTATGAGGTCCAGGCTGAGATTGAGCATGAATTTGCTATAAACAGGGCTAACGGGAATGCCTACCAGCCCATCATCGGATCAGGTGAAAGGGCCTGTATCCTTCATTATATCAAGAACGACAACCAATGCCTTGACGGGGAGCTTGTGTTGATGGACTTCGGTGCTGAATATGACAACTATGCAGCAGACATGACAAGGACCATCCCGGTGAATGGAAAATTCAGCAAGCGTCAGCTGGAATGTTATAATGCTGTTCTTGAGGTTCAAAAAGAAGCGGCCAGGTTATTTGTTGTGGGCAATACAATTGACCAGGTCAACAAGGCAGTGAATGAATTGATGGAAGAGCAGATGCTTAAGCTTGGCTTGTTCAGCCGCAATGAGTTGCAATCTCAGGATCCTGACAAGCCTTTGTATGCAAAATATTTCATGCATGGCACCAGTCACTTTCTTGGGCTCGATGTTCATGATGTAGGCTCAAAGTATGATCCTTTCCAGCCAGGCATGGTGCTAACCTGTGAGCCGGGCTTGTACATCCGTGAAGAACAAATTGGCATCAGAATTGAAAACGATATCCATGTCACAAAAGATGGACCTGTTAACCTGATGGCAGATATTCCTGTCGAACCTGAAGCTATCGAAGAATATATGAAAGGTTAAAACCGTTTCTTTTCATTAAATTTGTGATCCCTTATTTATTAAAAAACAAATTAAATCATTAACAATAAACCACCATCATTATGTTTAGTGCAGAAGTATATGCTGACAGAAGAAAACGGCTCAGGGCAGCCATGTCCTCAGGCCTGATCTTGCTTCCAGGCAACCAGGAAGCCTCAATGAATTACCCCGCCAACACTTATCATTTCAGGCAGGACAGTAATTTCCTTTATTATTTCGGACTGGATCATCCTGACCTGGCAGCTGTCATCGATATCGATGAGAATAAGGACATCATTTTTGGCAATGATGTCACCATGGACGACATCATCTGGATGGGGCCTCAGCCTTCGATGAAAGAAAGGGCTCAGCTTGTTGGAGTTGAAAATACACAAGCATTTAATGATGTTATTGATTACCTGGCCAAGGCAATTAGTAATGGAAGAAAGGTGCATATACTGCCACAATACAGGGCTATGACCATTCTTCAGCTGGAAAGCATTCTTGGCGTGAGGCATGATGAATTTCAAAGGTTCGTGTCAGAAGAATTGATCAAGGCGGTTGTGGCAATGCGCTCCATCAAGGATAAATATGAGATTGAAGAAATTGAAAAGGCAGTAGATATCGCCTATGATATGCATACCACCGCCATGAAATTGGCCAAGCCTGGTGTCATTGAAAGAGAGATTGCCGGCGCAGTTGAAGGAATATCACTTGCCCAGGGCGGACCGGTCTCATTTCCTGTGATCCTTAGCATGGATGGCCAGACCTTGCATAATCATTATCATGGCAATGTGCTGGAGCTTAACAGGATGATGGTTACCGATGCAGGTGCTGAGACCACTATGCATTATGCCAGCGACATCACCAGGACAGTGCCAGTTGGTGGTAAGTTCAACCAGAGGCAGAAAGAGATCTACGAGATTGTCCTTGATACTATCCTGACAACCACTAAGGCGATCAAACCAGGAGTTTACTATAAAGATATTCACTTGCTTGCCGCTAAAACCATTGCCTCCGGATTGATCAACCTTGGGTTGATGAAGGGTGATGCAGATGAAATTGTGAACCAGGGTGCGCATGCCTTATTTTTCCCCCATGGACTGGGCCATATGCTGGGTCTTGATGTTCATGACATGGAAGGGTTAGGTGAGAATTTCGTTGGTTATGATGAAACTGTGCAGCGGAGCAGCCAGTTTGGACTTGCTTTTCTGCGGCTGGCTAGAGAGCTGAAGCCTGGCTTCGTGCTTACCAACGAACCTGGCCTGTACTTCATCCCGGCCCTGATCGATCAGTGGAAGAGTGAAGGTAAGTTTACTGATTTTATCAATTATGAAAAGGTTGAGACCTACAAGGATTTTGGTGGCATCAGGATTGAAGATGACATACTTGTAACAGCAGATGGATACAAGGTGCTCGGGAAACCCATCCCGAAAACTGTTGCCGAGGTGGAAGATATCATGAAATAATGACCGGAACATTAGTTTATAAGAAAAAGAAAATCAGATACAAAATCCGGGGCAGAGAACACAACAAATCTATTGTTCTACTTCACGGATTCCTGGAGTCGATGAAAATCTGGCATGATCTGGAGAAGTTATTATCAAAAGACTTTCGTGTGATTAGCATTGACCTCCCCGGTTTCGGAAATAGTGAACTGCTTGAGCCCATCCCGACGATTGGTTTGATGGCGGATGTAGTCAATAAAGTGTTGATGCAGGCAGGAGTAAAAAAGTGTGTGGTGGTTGGGCATTCAATGGGAGGATATGTTGCCTTGGCTTTTGCCGAACGATTTTCCTCAAAAATGAAAGGATTGGTACTATATCATTCTCACGCCCTTGGAGATACACCAGAAGGGAAGGCCAACAGAAACAGAGCTATCCGGGTAGTGAGATCAAAGCATAGAAGTTTCATATACCAATTTATTCCAGAGTTGTTTGCTGCAGAAAATGTTGAGCGTTTTCAGCATGAAATCAAAGAGCTCAAGGAGGCTGCGATGAGAATACCCCCTGAAAATGTTGTCGCTGCCATTGAGGCTATGAAATTGCGTACAGATAAATTGAATGTCCTGGCAGATGCCAGGTACCCTGTTATGTTCATTGCAGGGAAACAGGATAGCAGGATAAAAGTTGAAAGTATTATCGAACAGGCGTTATTGCCAAAACACAGTGAATTGATTATCTTGTCAGATGTTGGCCATATGGGATTTATTGAAGCCAGGGGCAAGACAGACAGGATCATCCAATCCTTTGCCGCAAGGGTTCTGTGATCAATAATTATAATTCATGAAAAAGCTAAATCGCATCTTCATTGGTTTTATCATCATCCTGGTTATTGGCTTATATGGAAATACGGTTTTTAACCAGTTTTCATTGGATGATTCGTACCTCACGGGCGCTAAGGATATACAACAAGGCATAAAGGGAATCCCTGACATATTTACATCTTTTTATGCCACCGACAGTGGCGGGAAGACTTTTGGATACAGGCCCATTGTCAGAACAACATTTGCCTTAGAACAAAGCCTCACAGGAATACATCCTGGTGTCAGCCATGCTGTCAATGTTTTACTATATCTCCTGATGTCATTGATACTATTCAAGGTACTGAAGAGATTATTCAGGGGATATAACCTTTTCTTCCCATTTCTTATTACAGTATTGTTTATTGCCCATCCCGTACACACAGAAATAGTAGCAAGCTTAAAGAACAGGGATGAAATTCTGGCGTTTGGGTTTGCATTGCTTGCTTTAGATTATTTCCTGAAATTTATTGATTTTAAGAAGCAAAAGTTCCTTTACTGGGGTATACTTTTTTACCTACTGGCATTTCTCTCCAAAGCTTCGGTATTTGCATTCCTGCTGGCTATCCCTGTGGTTTTTTATTACTTCACCAACATCAAGCTTAAAAATATTATCATCCTGGCCATAGCCTTTTTGGGCATGGCACTCTTTGCTGCTTTTTTCCCGAAAGTGTTCCTGCCCGATATGACCAGGCCGATCGAAATGGTGGAGAATCCTCTGCCCTTTGATTCCAGCATCTGGCACCACCTGGGGACTGGACTTTATATCATCTTATATTATTTGAGATTGCTTCTTTATCCTCATCCGCTTGTTTATTACTATGGATACAACATGATACCTGTCGTGAACCTGGCGAATATCTGGGTGATTGTTTCTTTCATCATTTACACAGGAATGTTCATCTATGCCATCTACAAGATCAAGTCAAAGGATGTATTATCTTTTGCCATTATATTTTTCATGATCTCTATGGGCGTGTATTCTAATATACTGGTTCCTATCCCGGGTATTATCGCAGAGCGTTTCCTACTGATCCCTTCACTTGCGTTTAGTATTGCTATTGTGTATTTGTTATTCAAGGTATTCAAGGTTGATTTTAAGAGTCCTTCAGAGTTTAACTCCAGGATGGCTGGTGTGGCCCTGATCGTATTCATCATCCTGATACCATATGCAGTAAAGACTTATAGCAGGAACATCGACTGGCGAACCAAGTTTATGCTGTATGAGGCTGATCTGCCGCATCTTGAAAACTCTGTAAAGGCACATGACTTTTATGCTGAGCAGTTGATGTACCAGGTAAATATTGAATTACAGAAGCCAGTGAATGTGACCAAGTTTCTCAGGCCGACAATCGACAAAGCCATCAAGCATTGGAAGAGGGCAGTTGAGATCCTGCCATCACATTATTCATCCTGGACTAACCTGGGAATTATTTATAACAGGATATACAAAGAGCATGACAAGGCCATTTTATGTTTTGAAGAAGCTTTGAAATTCAAACCTGATGATGGGTCGTCCCTGTTTAATCTTGGGCAGGCCTATGAAGCAAAGGGTGATGTTGAAAAAGCTATGCAGTACTATACTGAATGCATTAAGTATCATGAAGACATCATCAATCCCAGGTCAAGGCTGGCTAACTTATACTTTGCCAATGGCGAGTTCAGGAAAGCACTTGAACTCAATGAGGAGATCATGGAGATTGACCCGGAAGAGGCACTGCCATATGTTAACTTTGGCAATTATTATATGATGATGGGGGATACCTTGAAGGGTATTTCATTCTTTGAACAGGGGGTAGTGAAAGGTGCTCCGGCGCAGGTAAGTATCTTCCTGATGAAGTATTATGACAGCAAGGGCGACGTAGACAGGAGGGAATATTATAAGTCACTTGTAAGGCAACAAACAGGAGCAATACCAAATAAATGATGAAAAGCTGCATTAAGGCCATAAGCTATCATTTACCCGATAAGGTTATATCCAATGAGGACCTCGGAAGAGAATTTCCTGATTATAAGATTGAAGACCTGACCAGGCTTACCGGTGTGCGGAACAGACATATTGCAAGGGATGATGAAACCCCTGGCGACCTGGCTGTCGAAGCAGCCCGGAAATTGTTTGCAGAACATAATATTAGCCCTGAAGATATTGATCATGTGCTTTTCTGTACGCAGATGGGTGATTACCTGACTCCCTCCACGGCCTGTGTTATTCAGGACAAGCTTGGCATCCCAACGCATGCCGGGGCAGTGGATTTTAACCAGGGCTGTACAGGCTATATTTACGGATTGGCAATGGCAAAGGGACTGGTAGAAACAAATATGGCCAGGAATGTGCTCCTTGTCACTTCAGAGACCATCACCCATTTGATTCACCAGGAAGATAAGAGCAATAGGGCCATCTTTGGTGACGGTGCTGCTGCCACCCTCATCTCAGGTTCTGATATGCATGAAAGTGGTATTGGCGAGTTTGTCTTTGGTACTGATGGCAAGGGTTATGAAGCTATTATCATCAAGCATGGCGGGGCAAGGCATCCTCATCACAGCACCAAGTCAGAGGACTATGCTGATCAATTCGGCAATGTCAGGAATGATGCCTGCTTTTACATGGATGGCTCGGCTGTGTTCACCTTTTCCCTGGAGACTGTTCCGGGATTGATCAATAGCTTGCTCAGCAAGGCCGGATTGAATAAGGAAGATATCAAATTGTTTGTCCTGCACCAGGCCAACCAGGTCATCCTGGAGTCCATCTTCAGAAAGATGAAGATTCCCGAAGAAAAGACCATTATTCACCTCGAAAACATTGGAAACACCGTTGCATCTACCATACCCATTGCGCTGAAGACTGCCATGGACCAGGGGCGGGTCAACAAAGGAGATAAGGTGCTTTTAGCCGGTTTTGGGGTAGGGTTTTCGTGGGCCGGGACCATTATAGAGATATAATTCATGTACGCAAGTACCCATGTTCACATGGACGATTTAGCAAGGAATGTCCTTCGTACATGCGTACATGTGTCCATGCTCAATGCGTACATGTGTCCATGCTCAATGCGTACATGTGTCCATGCTCAATGCGTACATGCGTCCATACTCAATGCGTCCATGTGTCCATGCTCAATGCGTCCATGCGTCCATGCTCAATGCGTACATGTGTCCATGCTCAATGCGTACATGATCCTATCTTTCCTCTCTCAACAGTTTTTCCCCCTCTTCCACAAGCTGGTTGATCGTATTTTGTTGGAGGAATGACTCGATCGGCCATGAGATGCCGAAGGTTTCATTAACTTCTTTTTCCAGGTTTACGGCCAGCAGGGAATCCAGCCCGTAGGCGGTGATTGGCTTATCGGGGTCAATGGTCGATGGATCCAGGTCTTTTTGTGCACTCAACCAATTTATCAGCCATTCCCTTAGAGATTCTTTATTGAAGGCTATTGCCTTTGCAGGTGCTTGGTCAGAAATTTGCATCTTCCATTCATCAAGGATAGATAATTCTTCTTGCAGATAGGCTTGCTTGCAAGCCTGGCGTTGTATCTTACCACTGGATGTTTTAGGGATGGAGCCCGCCCTAATCAGAAAAATAGAAAAAGGCTGGACATTATGTTCTTCAGCAAGTTTCATGCGGATAGCATCAAAAACTTCTTCTGCATTAAGTTCTCTCATGAAGGCCCTGTCAATCTCATTCACCACGACCAAGCGTTCTTCCCCGGCCAGGTCGACCGAAAAGCAGGCACCAGCATTCTTTCGCAATGCTGGATGACAATCTTCTACTGTTCGTTCGATATCCTGAGGGTAATGATTTGTACCCCGTATAATGATGAGGTCTTTTAACCTGCCGGAAACATATAGCTCACCATCCCTGATAAATCCCAGGTCGCCTGTTCGAAGAAATGGACCATCTCTTGAGTCGCGAAGAATCGCCGAAAAAGTTTTTTTAGTGTCTTCAATATTGTTCCAATAACCCTTTGCGACGGATGGGCCTGATACCCAGATCTCTCCTATCTCATTCGAAGGAGATGGAACCAGTTTGTCTGGATCTACAATCTCAATTCTGGAATCAGGCGAGGGCTGTCCACAGCTAACAAACTCAAATGAATCTTCTTGTGTATTGGACTTTTCAACTTTGTTAGATTCCAGATCTTTAATACTAGCGTTGAAGAAAACAGGTTCGTCCTTGTAGTTTCCACCGGTAACCATCAAAGTGGATTCGGCTAAACCATAACAAGGATAAAATTGCTTTAATTGGAACTTACTTATTTCAAACTCTTGAGAAAATTTTATAAGTGTTGATTTCCGAATGGGCTCAGCTCCACAGAACAAAACCTGCAGGCTGCTGAGATCAATATCTTTGCGTTGCTCGGCAGGTATTTTTTGAATGCAATAGTCATAGGCAAAATTTGGAGCCCCGGCAGTAATTCCTTTGAACTTATCAATTGCCCGTAGCCAATTGATGGGATTTCTAATGAAAGCAGCCGGACTGATAATTACTCGCATACCTCCAGTATAGATAGGTTGCAGTAAAGTGCCAAAAAGTCCCATATCGTGAAAGTTTGGTAGCCAACCAACGACTACCAGGTTCTCATCATGGCCAAAAGCTTTTTGAATAAATTGCTCATTGTGTAAAATATTAGCATGGGAAACCATAACACCTTTAGGACTGCCTGTTGATCCGGACGTATATTGAAGAATTACTATGTCTTCAGCGTTAATATCTGGCTTTTTCCAGCGGTGTTGGTTACTGAAGTTGACTTCTTCATAAATCAAAACGGGGATATCAGAAAGCACCTTATTGTCTGAAAATTGTTTGCTGATTTTAGCATGTATTTGGGAGGTTGATAAAATCAATGAAGCACCTGAATCGTCAAGGATAGAGAAGAATCGGTCATTGGCTTGATTTTTCCTGGGTGGATAAGATGGAATCCCGATCATGCCGGCAAGAATACATCCATACAAACTGATAATAAACTCGATGCCATTTGGAAATAAAAGTATTATTCTGTCGCCTGGATAATTATTCTCCTGAAGATGAGCTGCAACAGATTTTGCTTTAGATTCGAATTCCTTGTATGTTATTTCATCCTGCTTATTTATTCCGTCTTCAAGAAAAATATACAAGCTCTTATCAGGCTGCTTGTTTGCCCAGTATTCTAGTACTTCGATTAAATCTTTATAAGGATGCTCCAATTTATTCTATTTTATCTAGTAATTGAGGGAATGTTTCCTGTAAGTCGAGTAAATCCTTTTTATTTTCAAAAACAAAGTTATGCATTTGAAGATTAGATGAATAGGCCCAAACTGCCGTTGTTGGATTTTTAGTGATCTTCAGGGTTTTAAGGAACTTTTTCTTCAGGTTTTGAAGATCATAAAGCCGCTTCCAGTTTTCATTTACAGCTTGTTGAAATTCTTCCGCCGACATTCTTTGCGGTTTAAAAACTACTTCAGTATAATTATACCTCTCCCAATCTTCAGGGTAATTATCATACAATAGCCGCCCATTCTCTCTGAATCGGTTATACAAGTGCGTGCCGGGCAAAGGGGTCAGGATGGTAGCCTGCATGATGTCGATATCTGCATCCAGGATATAGCTTGTTCGGTTATAAATAGTTTCTGGTGTGTCATTGTCCAGTCCAAAAATAAATGCGCCCATCACATTTATTTCATGTTTATGGATTGTATCATAGACCTGCCTGTACTTATCAACACCAATTTTTATATTGACATATTTATTGGCTTGTTCCAGCTGGTCGATCAACTCTGACTCTATGCCAAGGAATACCAGCCTGCAGCCACTCTTTGCAGCCCATTCAAGGACCTCTTCATCATCCGCTATGTTCATGGATGCCGATCCTGCCCAGTTCTTATGAACCCCTCGATCAACAATTCCTTTAAAGAAGCCTATTGCATGGTCCCTTGCCTTCTTGGAGTAACCGACAAAGTTATCATCCACGATATATACACGGTCCTGAGACAAGGCAGCGAAATCATTAACCGCGTGTTCAACGGGGCGTAACCTATATTTGCTTCCATTGAAAGTGTGCACCGAGCAAAATTCACATTTCATCGGGCAGCCACGTGTGGTTTGCACGCTCCCGAATTCATAGCCGGGGTGATACAGATCTATTCTGGGAGATGGCGAATTTACCATGGATGGCAGCCTCGCCCTGTAGTATTTCTCAAGCCTGGCGTGTTCAAAATCATCAATGACCTTTGCCCATATCTCTTCGGCTTCTCCTATTACGACAGCATCTACATATTGCCCGGCTTCCTGGGGCAACATGGAAGCATGGATCCCCCCAATGACTGTTGATATCTTGCTTTTCCTGTATTCTTTTGCTATTTCGTAGCACCGGTTAATGGTGGCAGTGAGCGAAGTAAACCCGACCAGGTCAGCTTCCTGGAATTGAAAAGGTTCAAAGTTTTCATCATGTATTTCCACATCCCAGTGTTCCGGGGTGAGGGCAGCTATTATCGCCAGGGCCAAGGGGGGATAGATGGAATGCTTGTCCAGCATCAGCCCTTTCCTACGGTTATTCACAGGGTTGATCAATAATAGTTTTTTCCTTTTGCCGGCCACTGTATGAATTATTTAAAGGGGCTGGAATCCAGCAATTCCTTATTGCTTTCATCAAGTCCGAATATATCTTCAACGAATTTCTTCGGTCTTTCACCCTCATAAACCAAGTTGTGGTACTGCAGGTTGGACCCGTATGACCAGATGGCTGCAAGCGGGCTTTTGGTTTGCTTTAAGGTCCTGAGGAATTTTTTCTTCAGGATTTCATCATTATAGAGCTTATCCCAATTCTTTTTCACCTCAGCCATGAATGTTGCACTATCCATATTGCGGTGTTTGAAAACCACGTCTACAAAATCATAGTATTGCCAGTCTGCCGGATAATTATGGTAGACGATTTTACCATCGTTCATCATTTTATCATACAAGCCTGTTCCGGGTAATGGTGTCAGGACAGTGGCCTGTACTGCATCGATATCTGCATTATTGATATATTCCGTGCGGCGAACCATTGTCTCCGGGGTGTCAGATTCCAGTCCGTAAATAAAAGCCCCCAGGACGCTGATGCCATACTTATGGATCTTTGAGAATACCTCATCATAATGATCAATACCAATCTTGATATTAAGCGTCTTGTTGGTTTCCTCCAGCTGGTCAATCCTCTCTGATTCAATGCCCAACAGTACCATCACACAACCGGCTTTCGCTGCCAGCTCCAACAGCTCTTCATCATCGGCAAAGTTCATGGAGGCCGAGCAAAACCATTGCTTCTTTATCCCTCTGTCAATCATGCCACGGAACAGATCTTTGGCTCTTTCCAGCGACTTCTTACCATAACCGATCAGGTTATCATCAACAAAATAGATCTTTTCATGTTCAAGGCTCTCCAGCTCTTCAAGCACTTCTTCAACGGGCCGGACCCGGTATTTGCTTCCATTGAACATATGCACCGAGCAGAATTCACATTTCATCGGGCAGCCACGAGTGGTTTGTATGCTTGCAAAGCGGTATTCAGGATTAAACATATCCCGTTTGGGCCAAACAGCATCATGGAAGGGAAGGAGCTGGCCATGGTACATCTTCTTTAGTGAACCTTTTTCGGCATCAGCAATTAGCTGCCTCCAGATGCTTTCCGCTTCACCAACAACAACGGCATCAACAAAATCTGTTGCTTCTTTTGGAACCATTGAAGCATGGATCCCTCCAAGCACTGTGGGGATGCCTTTTTTGCGAAAGATATCTGCTATTTCATAAGCCCGGGTAACACTCGAAGTAAGGGCAGTGATTCCGACCAGGTCAGCATCCTGAAAAGCAAAACGTTCGAAATTCTCATCGATCAGCACAACTTCCCAGTTATCGGGAGTTAAAGCAGCAACTATCCCCAAACCGATAGGAGGGTAGATCACATGGCTGTGCAGGATCAATCCTTCCCTGTTTGTACTCAGTGGATTGACCAGTAGAAGCTTCCTTTTTGATTGTGATTTGGTTCCCATACTTTGACTAAATTAAAGTAATGAGCAAACAAATATAGCTATTAAATTGTATATCATTGGATGGCAAGGAATCCATTTGTTGCAATCACCAAAAAAGTGTATTTTTGGCCAAAACTAATTTAGACTATGATACCCATACAAGAGTTTATTTCCAAGGTAGAGGAGGAGTTTGAAGACCTTGAGAATGGCACCCTGAAATCTGAAAGTGTGATTAAGGATCATTTTACATGGGATTCGATAAGTGCCCTGATCCTTATCGCGCATGTGAATGTAGAGTATGGTGTGGTGATCAATGCAGAAGACCTGGTGAATGCAAAGACTGTCCAGGAACTTTACGATATTGTTAGTTCAAGATCACAAGCCTCATAATCAGTATACATGGCCGTTTTTTCAGTTCCCAATATTAATATAGCAGGCGTTGCTGCTGCGGTTCCGTCTACCATACTTCATATCAAGGACCATGATTTGATTTCCGATAAAGAACGGGAAAACCTCATTAAGATGGTTGGTGTGGAGCAAAGGAGGGTAGCTGACCAGGAAACAGCAACATCTGATCTTTGCCAGGCCGCTGCAGAAAAGTTAATAGTAGACCTGGGTTGGAATGTCCAGGATATTGAATTGCTTGTTTTTGTATCTCAGTCGCGGGACTATCTTATCCCTGCCACCGCTGGAATCTTACAGGATAAATTAGGTTTGTCAAAAAAATGCATGGCCTTTGACATCAGCCTGGGTTGTTCCGGATATGTTTATGGATTATCGGTGATGGGCAGCCTGATGTCGTCGGGGCAGATCAAAAAAGGACTATTTCTGGTAGGTGACGTTTCAACCAAGAACACTTCTCATAAAGACAAAAGCACGTACCCTTTGTTTGGCGATGCCGGGACTGCCACAGCCATTGAATACAAACCCGGAGCTTCTGCCATGGCTTTCAATGTACAAACTGACGGGGCAGGTTATGAGGCCATTATTATTCCGGATGGCGGGATAAGGAATTTTGCATCACCCGACAGGTCATTTATTTATGAAAAGATTGCAGATGGGATCGAAAGGCACAGGCTGCACATTGCACTGGATGGGATTGAGGTATTTAATTTTTCTTTAAGAGAGGTGGCGCCAAATGTGAAGGCATTGTTGGCAGACCAGGGTCTTGGGATCGAAGAGGTGGACTTTTGCGTGATGCACCAGGCCAATAAGCTGATGAACGAGACTGTCAGGAAGCAATTGAAGATCCCGGCGGAAAAGTATCCCTATTCCATATCGGAGTTTGGCAATACGAGTTCTGCTTCCATACCTTTGACGATGGTGAATAATATCCGAAAAGAGCTGGAAAGCAAGCGATTACGTCTGCTGCTATCCGGCTTCGGAGTTGGGTTGTCGTGGGGTACTGTAATCCTTGAAACAGACAAGATCTGCTGTCCTGAAATTATTGAATATAAATCCTAGCCTATGAGTTTTTGTGATCTTACAGGAAAAACAATCCTTGTTACCGGTGCTTCATCCGGCATTGGACGTCAGACGGCTATCCAGGTCGCACATCACGGAGCCAAGGTGGTGGTTTCAGGAAGGAATCCTTCGAAATTGAAAGATACATTTGATAGCCTGAAGGGTGAAGGTCACCAGATGATAAGTGCTGACCTGTTGATAGGAGATGAAATGGATCTGCTGGTTGAAGCGATGCCAGCCATAAATGGGATCGCCCATTGCGCTGGTATTGTAGGTCCGACACCGGTGAAGTTCATCCGCCAGGACGATATAGACAGGCTGCTTAAGATCAACTTTGAGGTGCCTGTATTACTGACCGGGATGGTTATCACCAGGAAGAAGGTTTTGGATGATGCCTCGGTCATTTTTATGTCTTCCATAGCAACCAGTTTCCCTTATTTCGGGGGGGCTATGTATAGCAGTGCGAAGGCTGCGCTTGAGGCTTATTCGAGGTCGCTGGCCCTTGAGTTGGTTGGAAAAGGGATCCGGTCCAATTGTCTGGCACCAGGCCTGGTCAATACACCAATACTGACCGATCCGGCAAAAGAAGGTAATCCTAAAATTGTGGATGACAGTATTAAGAAGTACCTGCAAAAGTATCCACAGGGTATTGGAGATCCCAGGGATGTTGCCAACACCATCATCTTTCTGCTTTCCGATGAATCACGATGGATCTCCGGAGCCAATATCCCGATGGGCGGGGTATTGCAGTAGCACTCCAAAAAACACTTATCTTTGGTATTACCAAACACTTCAACCATGAGGCAAGTTGATTATTCTGTTGTCATTCCCGTATTTAACAGCGAAGAGACGCTTAAGATATTATTTGATCGTATCAGAAAAGCATTTGGTTTGATAGGTAAATCTTTTGAAGTCGTATTCGTTGAAGATGGTGGGGAGGATTCAAGTTGGGATGTCCTTGATGCTTTAAAAGCTGAATTTCCAGACCTGATAACTGCCATAAAGTTGAATAAGAATTATGGACAACATAATGCAATCATGTGTGGTTTTCAGTTTGCCCAAGGCGGGCATATTATTACCATGGATGATGACCTGCAGAACCCTCCTGAGGAGATCAAAAAATTGATTGAGGTATCAGAGACAGAGAATGCGGATGTTGTTTATGGTTTGTATAATAAAAAGCAGCATTCAAGGATCAGGAACCTTGGTAGTGTTTCTATGAAGAAGACCTCAAAGCTATTATTAAAAGGGATAGGCAAGGGCTCCTCCTTCAGGTTGATTAAAAAGGACCTGGTCGATAAATTGCTGGAGCATCGAAATCATTTTATGTTCATTGATGAGGTTTTGTTGTGGTATACAGAAAACTTTTCTTTTGTTCTCGTTGAACACCACAAGCGACCATCGGGCAAGTCAGGTTACTCAAGGAGAAAACTATATCATATGGTCTCCGACCTGGTCTATTTCTATACCAATATACCTTTGAGATTGATGGTCTGGGGCGGGATTATTGTTTCCTTTATCACTTTCCTGCTGGGTATCCAGTTCATCCTTCGCAAGCTTCTTTATGATACTCCATTAGGGTACACCTCGTTGATTGTGACCATCCTTTTTTCCACCAGCATCATAGTATTCAGCCTGGGTGTAATAGGGGGTTATTTGTCAAGGATTTACATGGTACAAAACCAAAAACCTCCTTTTTCCATCCAGAAGGTGCTTGAATAAAGGGTTTAAGTGGGATGCCATCTCCCCGAAAATCGCATTTTTGGCTCCCTGTTTACGGGGGTTTCAGAGGCTATTTTTTTGGGATGCCATCTCTTTTGAAAATCCTCATATAAGCCCCGGCAATTCTCCAGGGCCATTCATTGAGAATCTTCATTCTCAGCTTGTAAGGGAATCGATCCACGATTTTGGTTAATAGGATCAGCAGTTGTGCATATAAGATACCTGGGAGGGCCAATAAGCAGGCTTCCAGGTTGAAGCTCTTATACTTTCTTTCATAACCTGCAAGCGCTGCTGTTTTGCCAGCGGTGATATCTGCGATCCTGACCGATCGCTTGCTTAATTTAGTCTGCCAGAGGCCGATCCTTCCCGTGTTGATCCGGTGCATCAGGCTCTGGTGGTACTTCTCAACAAGCCTGTGGGCTTTGCTTCCTTCAACCTTGTCTTTTTTATCATGAAATTCCAGCATCTCAGGCGAGAAAGCTATACCTGCGAATTCACAAAGTTGCCTGATATGTAATTCCGGGTCGGTAGCCAGGTCTTCATACTTGGTCACCCTGTGGCTATCCGGATGCTTTTCCATAGCCCGGTTGAAACGCTTAACAAAATTTTTCCATTTCTCCACAACCATAGATGGAATGGGCAGCTCGAAGTCAACATCTTTTATGGAAACATAGTTGTCACGGTAATCCCTGGTGATATGAATGAATTTGGCGTTGGGGAATATCTGAAGCAGCTTTTCTGTATAGATCGCATAGCCGGGATTCTTATCACCATAAAGTTGAATCCTCTGTTTATCAAAAAGGGATTCATGACTGGCATATATCAGTTTACATACATTACCGTATGTATTCTTACCAGCCATCTTCAGCAATTCCGTAAGCAACAATTCCTGGTTGATGTTCCAGGTATCGAAGAGCCATTGCTTCTGCAGGTCCTCATAAAAGGACAGAAGCGTTTTTTTGTCCCATTGCAGAATCTTGCCGTAACGGGGATACAGGTTGATGATGAGATGGCATTCGGGTGGGATACAGACATTTGGATGGGCGTCAAAGATGGTTCTTAACAAGGTTGTACCGGACCTTGGCCTTCCTACAATGAACAGGAATGGAGTATTGGTGATATCGTCTGAATTAATGCTTGTCATGTTACTGATAATCACGTTTGTTCATTCACCTGCTTTGAATTTCTTGAAATATTGCCTTATCTCTGATAAATTTTCAAAATCACTTTTCCTGTACCTGATGAGTTCATATATGGGAACCTTCAGGATGACAGAATAAGCAATTATATAGCCAATGGTACCGAGTGCATAACTGATATTTGTTGCCCAGGCAGCACCCTGGCCTCCATAATCCGGTATCCACAACAGGTTCAGCAGGATATTTACTATCAGTGCAGGTGCAAAGATATAAATTGTTATCTGAGGTTTGCCAAGTCCTGACAGGTGTCCGCTCAGTATCCTGAAGATCACGATCAAAATAATCCCTGGCAGGATGAGCTGGATGATCCTGATACTGTCGTAAAAGTCATTACCGAAGACAAATGGAATGATGAAGGGTGCGGTAATAAAGATGGCAGCGGCTACCATGATGGCCAGAAGTAATGTGATTCTCAGTAGTTTCCCGGTATGCTTATTCATGATCTCCGTTTCTTCAACATTGGCGGTGCGGCTAAAAACCACAATGCTAATGGCTATTGGAATCTGCCATAGCAGTTCGGCAACATGCGCTCCCAGTGAATAAATGCCTACTTCTGCTTCAGATGATAATTTTTGCAATAATAGTATGTCCACCCTGAAGTTTAGCTGTATGAAAAAGAAAGCAACAGAAAAGAGCACTCCTAACTTCAACAGGTCGTAAATGATCTTTTTATGGACCCTTAGTTTAACCTCGAAAGTACTGGTGATCTGGTAGATGGCATAAGCTCCTATTAATAAGCTGGAAACCAGCATTGATATTATCGCTCCCAGTATGGACAGATCCATGATCCAAACCAGGACAATGGCCAGGACCAGGTGGATCAGGTTGGTTGTCCAGTTCAGTTTGTTAGCTTTTTTGATTTCATCTTTCCCCAGAAAAATACCTCCGATATAGATGATGGCCAGGCGTGCAGGTATGATCAGCAGGATGAGGGCAATCCAAAGGATTTTAAAATTCGGTTCCTGGTAGAAATAATAAGCTGTGACACTGAGGATGATGCCAGCGATGCTTGTGAGAATAAGCAAAAGAATAATTGATGAGACCAGGTCATTTTCGTTATATGTTTTTTTTCCAAGGTGAAATATTGAGGATCCCCTTAGGCCCAGATGTGTCAAACTTACAACGATGATAGGAATGATTATGATGGCAGAATAGAGGCCAAATCCTTCAGGACCGAGGATACGGGTAAGGAGTATGCTTACCCCAATACCGCATGCCAGTGAAAACACGTTACTGTTCAATACTCCGATAACATCCCGCAGGAATCTTCTTTTAGCCATTAAATTTGTTGATAATCATTTAGTCCTTTCAGAAATGCTTCGGGATCTATTGGTGGCCGCTTGTTCCCAAAAACTACATTATGCCTTTCTACATTTGAAACATATGACCAGGCCGCAGCACGGGCATCTCTCGTGGCCTTTAAAGTATGAAGCATTTTCTTCTGAATTGTCCGGTGCTCATACAAAATATCCCAATTTTCCCACATTGCTTCCATCAGCTCTTCAGGCTGCATCTTACCCGGTTGATGAACTACTTCCAGGAAATGGTAATGCTCCCAGTCTTTTGGGAAGTCAGTATAGATCAAGCGATTTTCTTTTTCAAGCCTTTTAAAGAGTCCGGTTCCGGGAAGAGGAGTAACTATAGTGGCCTGCATGGCGTCCATCTTACTCTCAATAGCAAAATTGGAGCGGTCGAACAAGTCTTGTTTCGAATCACTGTCTAATCCATATATTAAAGCACCAAGGACGCTTATTCCATACTTATGTATCTTATCGAAAACGTCATCATAGCTGTCGATCCCCATCTTCAGATTCAGCTTTTTGTTTGTTTCTTCCAGCTGGTCCACTTTCTCTGATTCTATGCCAATCAGCACCATACGACAACCGCTTTTAGCAGCGTATTCCAGTACTTCTTCATCATCTGCAAAGTTTAATGAGGCCTGGCAGTACCAGTCTTTCTTGATCCCTCTGTCGATCATACCCTTAAAAAGAGCTTTTGCCCTGGCCGTGGATTTCTTATTATAGCCGATAATATTATCATCAACGAAATAGACTCGCTCGTGTGGAATAGTTTCCAGTTCATCCAGAACCTCTTCCACAGGCCTTTGTCTGTAATGGTTGCCATTAAATGTATGCACCGAACAAAAATCGCATTGCATCGGGCATCCCCTGGTCGTCTGGATATTGGCGTAAGCATAAGCTGGATGAAACAGGTCCCGGCGTGGTAAAGGGGCATTGTCCATTGGCAGCAGTTTCCCATCATAACGGGTTTTTACAGAACCTTCTTCAATATCTTTTATGACGGTTGGCCAGACACTTTCAGCTTCACCGGTAACTACAACGTCAACGTATTCCTGTGCTTCTTCAGGCAACATGGAAGCATGGATGCCACCGATGACAGTCCTAATTCCCTTATCACGATAGATGCCTGCAATTTCATATGCCCTGTTGATGGAAGCAGTTACGGCTGTAATCCCCACCAGATCAGCCTCTTTGTATGAGAAATCTTCAAAATTTTCATCCATAATCTCTACATCCCATTCATCAGGTGTTAGTGCTGCTATAATACCTAAAGCAAGGGGAGGAGACATGGCATGCACATCATGCAGGTCATCCTTTTTGTGTCGGCTGAAAGGGTTTATCAGTAGAAGTGTCTTTTTTGCACGCATGATTTGTTTCGTAAAGAAGCAAAGATAAATGATTTAAAGAATCAACACTTTTTTGCCTAAATTTGTTATTATCAAAAAACTGTAAAGATGATCATTCAAAAAGGAGACATTCGTTTTATCCGGTTGAGGGAAGAGGACATTGAGCTGGTCAGAAGATGGAGGAATTCGCCGGAAATAACGCAATTCATGGAATTCCGGGACTTCATCAGTGAGGATATGCAAATGGAATGGTTTGAAAGTATAGACACCATCAATAATTTGTATTTCCTGATTGAATATAAGGGGGAGAATGTAGGTTTGATCAATGGAAAAAATATCAATTGGGAAGAGATGAGCATGGAGGCCGGGGTCTTTTATTGGAAGAAAGAATTATATAACTCGGAAGTGCCGATTATTGCAACCCTCATTTTCGGAGACCTTGGAGTAATCTCCAGTGGATTGACCACTTATGCTCATATATTAAGAAATAATAGCAGGGCAATACGGTTTAACAGGATGATTGGTTTTGAGCTATGTGAAGACCAGGAAAATGTGGAGAATCAATTGTATAAGATGACCAAGGAAAACTATTTGCAAAGCTCCCGCAAACTTAGAAAAGCATTTTATGATGTAAGTGGTGATGAACCAATCATGGTACATGTAGAGCCAATAGATTATGATAAGGGCTTTGGGCAGTTTATTGAAAAATACTTTGACACTCAATATCTCATCAGCACAGAAAAGGTGGATGGAGGGACGAAATATTTTTTTGATGTAGGGAAGGAATTTAATTGATAAAAGATTTACCATGTTCAATGTACAATGTTCCATGTGCCACGTTCCATTGGAACATGAATTATTAATATGAAGATTCCATTTAACAGACCATATTTTACCGGGAACGAGATACAGACTATTATCAAGGCTGCCATGGCCGGGCAGGTATCGGGTAATGGCCTATATACCCGGAAGTGCCATCGTTTTTTTGAAAAGAAGTTTGGCTTTCACAAGGTGCTTCTGACAACATCCTGCACTGATGCACTTGAGATGTCGGCTGTTCTTTGCGGCCTGGAACCAGGAGATGAGGTTATTTCCCCGGCATATACATTCGTTTCAACGCCTAATGCTTTTGCTTTGCACAGGGCAAAAATTGTCTTCGCTGACAGTTATGATTATCACCCGAATATTGATCCTGATAAGCTGGAGGAATTGATCACTGAAAGGACCAGGGCGATTACACTGGTACATTACGGAGGTGTGGCCTGTGACATGGACAGGATCATGGAAATAGCTAACAAGCATAATTTGCTTGTTATTGAGGATACAGCCCATGCTATTGATTCCTATTATAAAGGGAAGACGCTGGGCAGTATCGGGGATTTTGGCACTTTCTCCTTTCATGAGACGAAAAACATCATTTCAGGTGAGGGGGGGATGCTTGCCATCAACAATGAAAGATTTACACAGCGGGCAGAAATTATCTGGGAGAAAGGGACCAACAGGGCTGCCTTCCATCGAAAGGAAGTGAAGAAATATGAATGGATGGATATTGGGTCTTCATATCTTCCATCCGAGATGATGGCAGCAACATTGCATGCCCAGCTGGCAGCTATCAGAGGCATCCAAAAACGGAGAAAAGAGATATGGGATGATTATTATGAAAAGCTCAGACCACTTGAAGAAAAAGGCTTTATCCAACTACCCAAAACTCCGGATTATGCCACCAACAATGGCAATATGTTTTATATCATTACAAAAGACCTGGATGAGCGGACACGACTATTAAAGTACCTGGGCCGAAATGATATCCACGCGGTCTTCCACTATCTTCCCCTCCACACAAGCCCTTACTATAAAGACAAGCATGATGGCCGGGAATTGCCCAACTCCGTCCGGTTTTCTGAGACTATTGTCAGGCTGCCTTTTTACTATGAGCTGAGTGTAAAGGACATTAATTATATTGCAGGTAAAATCGAAAGTTTTTTTGGGTGAAGAGTGAAGGGTGAGGGGTGAAGAGAGTTATTTGCTAATGTTGAACAATCATTTTTTGCACTTCTATTAAACTACCATTCTGGATTCTGATAAAATACACTCCAGCCGGCAAATCTGACACATCAATTTCCATCTCGTATTCACCAGGTGTGTGTTTCTCATGAATCAATTCACGAATCTTCCTTCCAGAGATCGAATATAAATCTGAAATCAGATATCTGATATCATGAATCACATATCGCAGATGCGCAGCGTCTGCGCAGGGATTTGGATATATTTGAAGATTCAATCCTGGCAGTTCAGTATCAATACCCAAATTATTGGTCGTATACTTCAGTTCCCAGCCTGGTTTCTTGATCAGGTGATCGCTGTGAAATTGGATCAGAATTTCAGGTTTGTTGAATATTAATGGTTCTGGAATTTGATTGCCTGTAAGAAACACCAGCTCTTCCGGGGGGTCGACTGCAGGGTCATAGATCTTAAGCCAGTCATATCCGGTTTCCACATCAAAACTATTAAATGAAAGAGATATGTACTCCGCATCAGGAGGAGATAGCATCCAGTAGCAATCGCTGTTATGGTTATAATATTTTTCACCACTGCCATCACCTAAGATACCTGAAGATGTTGTCAGGGATGTAGTGTCACGACAGTAAACAGGAAAGATGCTATGGTATGATGCCATAAATCCACGATATGTTTTCTGCTCATTGCTCGAAAACCAGACCAGTAATGCGGTGCTGCTGGAAATGATCTCATCGGGTAAGGTGTTTCCTGAAATTTCAGCCAGAAGAGGGTCATTGATTGTTGGACCATCATAGATCCGCAGGTAATCTGCATTTATTTCAGTTTCAAACTCAGAAAAAGATAGAGAGAGGCCTGAAATGCTGTCATATTCAGGTATATCCGGATCTACTAACCAGTAGCAATCTGAGTTATTGGTATAATCATAAATAATCCAGCTTCCATCGTAAACATATCCAGTTGTATCGATCAGGTGCCTCCAGGGCTGGCAATATGCACCATTTATTGTCGAATAATGGGCCAGCCAGCCATTGTCATTGTCATGCTGGTTGCTTTCAAAGTGAATTAATAGCGTGCTTCCAGAGGAAGTAATGGTAGGTGGGAGAGCGTTTCCCGAGAACTGCCCGAGTACAGGTGCATTTATGTTATCCCCATCATAAATAGTCAGGATGTCCTGGCCAGACTCGGTATCGAATTCATTGAAGTAGAGCATGATCTGCTGACTTTCATCATTGTCAGGGCTGATCAGCCAATACGAATCCATGTTATTTTGATAATTCAATGGTCCGCTACCGTCACTCAATGTGCCTCTGTTACTTGTAAGTGTAGTCGTTCCTAAGACTAAAGGAGGGTAGTCCCCATCTGGGAAGATATTGAATATTCCGGCCTGCCCATCTGTTAAAGAAATATAAAACGGAGTCAGATCATCAAGGTAATAGTATCCGTTTCCACTTCCCTGCCACCAGCCGAAATTAAAATGAAAATATGATGTGTCTGCATAGCCATCGCAGACAAAGCAATGTGCCGACCAGAACGCTCCGCCCCGGTAGATTATTGGTTGGCCGTTATCCAGGTTTGTGAACAGGGAATCCTTCCAGGAAATATCGTCATGGGTCCTGTAATAGTATGCAGCTGAAGGTTTATATTTGAAATATTCTGCCAGCGACTGCACACAGTCGGAGGTATTTGCTCCAGAGCCTTCCGGGCCATAATATGTCTTTACCGAAACCCCACAATGGTAAATCAGCTCTGCAATGGCTGTATTTTCCTGTCCCATGATCCAGGGCACCATCTCATTCCAACGGTACTGTGTATTGCCAAAATCGGCAGAAATAGTATCATAATCAGGATCGAAATAAGACAATGATCCATTTCCTGATACCGGATGACGGAAATAATACATCACCTGGGCCATGGCAGTGGCTACACATCCTGTGAAGGTGTGTCCGGAAGGCCCTGCAGGGTCTGAAGGGCAATAAGCATTATAGCGTGATCCCTGTTCCCAATAAGAATGCAGCAGGGGGCCTGCACTATTTGAAGATGGCTGTTCAGTTGAATCAGCCGGATCCATATACAAATAATGTTGCCACAGTGACCTTGCATAGTCATACTCATAAGGCCTTTCAATACTATGAATAATTTGTTCTTCATACCCCCGCATCCAGGATCTCTGTGCAGGTGATTGGTTTTCAGTATCATATATCCCATCAAACGAAAAACCCAGAACCGGGACCAGGTCCTTATTGGCAGTAACAATAACAAAACCACCGTTTTTATATTGGATCACATAATACATTACAGATCCCTTGTGTTCCTTAATAAAAGTGCTTTTAATACTGGGACTACCGGTGTAGGTGTAATTCTGCCGGATAAGCTTTTCCTGGAAGAAATTTTTAGCAACTATCCTGGCCTGCCCTGCAGATACTTTCTGTGCTATACAGGGAGTTGACCATATCATGCTCAAGATGATCAGGATATGTGCTGCCCTTTTCATAATTTCCCGAATATCGCATTAAGTTACTTTTAAAAAAATGCGTTTTCAAGAGGAAATCAGTGGATGGTAGGATTCAGCAGGTGAATGGCGCGTATGAGTTTACAGGAGAAGAGAGAGAAGAGAAAAGAGAGAAGAGAGAAGAGAGAAGAGAGAAGAGAAATAATGATTGCGAATAACCTATAACCTGTAACTTATAACCTATAACTACTTATAAAAATGCATCTCCTGGATATAGGTATAGACTTTTTCCGGAAGCATGTATTTCACCTCTTTGCCTTCTTTAATAGATTGGCGGATGAAGCTGGCGGAGATCTCCATCAGTGGTGCCTGGAAGAAGCTGATGCTTTCATGATCTGCGTATTCTCCGGGGTCGTAGCCAGGGCGGTTATAAATGTATAATTGGTACTGCCTGAGCAGCTCCTGGTAATTCTTCCATTTGTGAAAGGTAGGAAAGATGTCCGTCCCGCTTATAATTATGAATTGATGTTGTGGATATTTCTCCTGGAGGTAAGTCAGCGTATCGATGGTATATGACGGCTGGGGCAGGTTGAATTCAATATTGCATGACTGCAACTTCGGATCGTCTTCAATAGCAAGATTAACCAAGGCCAGGCGATGGTGGTCGGCCAGGAGCGTATTCTTTTCTTTTAGAGGGTTGTGTGGAGAAACGACGAACCATACTTCATCCAGATCGGTGTTTTCGACCATATACTCTCCTATGATCAGGTGCCCGATATGAATAGGGTTGAAAGACCCAAAAAATAAACCTGTTTTTCTTGCCTGCTTACTCATTATTAATAAATCTTTGAACGGATACAAATGCTTCATTGATGGCTGTATCCAGATCGTCATTGATAACGATCTTATCGAACTTATCTGCAAGCATTAACTCTTCTTTTGCCTTGGCTACTCTTATCTCGATATCCTCATCTTTGTCGGTCGAGCGATCGACAAGCCTTTCTTTAAGGGTTTCAATACCGGGTGGCATGATGAAAATGCTAAGTGCCTTCTCCCCGAATTGCTTCTTGATGTTGATGCCTCCATAAACATCTGCATCAATCAGGATAGCCTTGCCCTTTTCCCACACTCTTTGCAATTCTGACCTCAGGGTGCCGTAAAAATGGTTTTTATAGACTTCCTCCCACTCAATGAATTCTTCGTTTGCGATCTTCCTTTTGAACTCTTCAACACTCACAAAATTATAATGTACACCATCAACTTCACCTTCTCTTTTCGGCCGGCTGCAGGCAGAGACAGAAAACCCGATGTTCAAATCAGTGGACAGCAAGGCCTTGACGATTGTTGACTTGCCGGCACCGGAAGGAGCAGAAATGATAATGACCTTTTCCAATTTGTCAGAGGATATTGAATAACTGTTCTTTTACTTTTTCAAGTTCATCTTTCATATTGACAACAACCTTTTGAATATCCGCATCATTTGCCTTAGAGCCAATGGTGTTGATCTCCCTGCCTATCTCCTGGGCTATAAAATTCAGCTTTTTGCCATTGGATGTGTTTTCATTTATAGTTTGCACGAAGTAATCGATATGCTGTTGCAACCTTACTTTCTCTTCTGTGATGTCAAACTTTTCAATGTAGTAGATAAGCTCCTGCTCAAACCGGTTTTCATCAACGGCACCATTTTCCATCAATTCATTTAAGGCTTTCCTGATCTTTTCACGCATGAAAGCCAATCGTTTTTCTTCAAAAGGTTTAATCATCTTATAGGATGCTTCTATCCCTTCAATACGTTTAGCAAGATCACCTTCAAGTACTTTCCCTTCTTTGGCCCTGAATTCATTTACCTTCTCAGTAGCTGCCTTTATGCCTTTTAAGACCTCGAGCCACTCGTCTTCGCTAAGCTCGATCTTTTCAGCAGACAGGATATCAGGCAAGCGAACGAGGATAGGAAGATATTCATTTGGCTTTTCCCCAATTTGGCCAGCCATGTGCTTTAATTCATTATAGTAAGTCTCAGCCAGTTGATGGTTAAAAGAGTAATTGCTGCTGGAGCCTGTATTTTCAATATTAATATTGCATTCCACCTTGCCTCTCTCCAGGAGCTGGGAAATTAATTGCCTGATCTCTGGTTCTTTTTCTTTATAAAGCGGAGGTAATCGCAGGTGCAGGTCGAGCTGCTTGCTGTTTAGTGTTCTAATTTCTATTGTTACCAGTTTGTCGGGCAGTTCACAGATTGACTTGCCGAACCCAGTCATTGATTTGATCATATCGGATAGTTTATTCTACAAAGATATAAATGATAAGCTGTTTTACAAATGTTCCTTTCCTGGCTTGACATATGTAAACAACTAAATTTTAGTATATTTGTGTCCCTTAAAATCAAAGTACAGGATAAATTACCAGATGCACCCCAGTTTATCGTATATAAAGCATGTATTTTGGATATGTATTATCCTGCTTAGCCTTAAAGGCTCTCATTCCCAGGAAATCTACTATAAGTCTTACAATACTTCCAATGGACTACCAAGCACACAGGTATATGATATAAAGATAGATGAAAATGGTAACCTCTGGTACGCAACTGATTTTGGCGTTGGAAGATATGATGGATTTGAGTTTAAGAACTACACCATTGCGGATGGATTGCCCATTAATTCAAATATTCGATTGTATGAAGACCAGAAGGGAAGGATGTGGTTCCATGGGTACTCAGGTGACCTGAGTTACTTCGAGCAGGAAGAAATTATTCAATACCCATACAACAAGCAGTTAACCAATTTCACTTATGATAGTTATGTTCATAAGATTATTGTTGATAGTGATGACAACATTACAATATCACCAATGCCGGGAGGGGTCAGTAAGTTTTATGCTGATGGAACAATAGACCATTTAGATATTATAGGAAACCCAATCAAATATTGCTATTTTCTAATTAATGACCTTGGGGATGAAATCTTTACCAGTATAATAAATGACAGGAATAATCCAATCGACATTGATTCATCCAGGACGATCAGGCAATTACGAATTCCTTTCAGGTACAAAAGCTTAGCCTTTCACCGATACTGTGTGAAATTGGATTCACTAACTTATCTCATTTCCTATGGTAATGAATTGAGCTTGATTCAAGATGGTGAAATTATTCGCAGGAAAATTTATAAAGACCAGGTCGCCGGGATAATGCTCGACAACAATCAAAACTTATGGGTAACACTGATGTATGGACAGGGGGTCCACATGTATCCAAAAGCGGATTTGAGGAAAGAGCCTGTTAAGTACTTTAAGGGAAAAACCATCACTAAGGTTGTCCAGGACCGTGAAGGCAACTATTGGTTTGCATCCGTCGGCGAAGGATTATTGTATACACCTTCAATGGATTATAAGATTTATCGCCATGCCAGCGATGGCCATGACCTGAATATTCTTTCAATGGACAGGTACCATGACGAAATTTACGTGTCAACTATAGATAAACACCTTTACAAATTCAATATTTCCAAAGGAATTGCAGAAGAGAAGAATATTGTTGTTACATCAGATTTGAGTAATTGGATCTTTGACATTGAGGTGGACAAAAATGGAAATATTTGGGTGGCTTCAGCTTTTGATATGCGAATAGACTCAATGGGTTTACCCCTACCACCGGATACGACATTTACAATTTTTGAGATCGAGGAGGGGAAAGATGGGCGTTTGCTCCTTGGTTCCAATATGCTAAGCATATGTGATGAGAACATAATCAAGAGCTATCCTTCCGATGATTTTAAAAGGAGAATATATGCTTTGCATGAGGACAAGGGTGGCATTGTCTGGATTGGAACGCTGACAGGTTTGCACAAGTTTGATGGCAAGGATTATCAATTTATGGGAAAGGACATCCTTGAGCTTGGAAAAAGAATAAATTGCATTTCTTCCATTCGTAATTACGTGATTATCGGATCAGGATCGTTTGGGTTGCTTTTCTATAAGGCAGATAGTATTTATCATGTTATTAACAAGGCTACTGGCCTGGTTAGTGATGCTGTGAATGAACTGTATTTCGATGCTGACTCAACACTTTGGGTAGGCACTAACCACGGGCTAAGCAAAATTACAATTACAGGGTTTGACAGCCTCGCGTTTGAGATTGATAATCTTACATCCATCGACGGTTTGCCAGCCGAACACATCAATGAAATTCAGACGTATGACGGGCATATCTGGCTTGGCACCGATCAGGGTCTGGTTTCTTTCGATCCGGAAAAGATCAAGGACAGCGATATTGCGCCACCAATTGAGATCACCGGTGTACAGATCAATAACAGGGATACAGTGCTGCTGGATGAATATGTTTTGGAGAGCTTCCAGAATAATATCCGGATACACTTTAAAAGTGTAAGCTTTAAAGGCCAGAATAATATTATCTATCGTTACCTGATGTGGAACCTCAATGAAGAGATCATTCTGACCAATAATACTTATGTCGATTTTCCAAACCTGCCCAGTGGTGATTATACATTTCTGGTCAATGCCGGATATAAAGATGGGATCTGGAACGAAGCTCCCCAATTCATCAATATCAGGATAAAAAAGCATTTTACCGAAACAGTTTGGTTTATAGGCCTTGTCATTATTGTAGGCCTGCTGGTTATAACTTTTATAGTATTTAAGATTATTCAAATCGAACGAAAAAAGGAAGACCGAAAAAAGGAACTCATCATACTGGAGAACAAATTCTTCAGGTCCCAGCTGAATCCACATTTTATCTTTAATGCTTTACTGGCAATACAGAGCTTCATTTATAAGAAGGAGCCTGATGAAGCAGTCAGGTACCTGACAAATTTTGCCAAGCTTATAAGGTATATCCTTTCTATTTCTGATGATGAAACCATTTCACTGGACAAGGAATTACAATTCATCAAAAATTACCTGGAACTTCAGAAGCTTCGCTTCAGCAACAAATTTGACTATACCATCAATATTGCTCCTGATATCAATCCTGAAATGATCCAGGTTCCGCCACTGTTAGCGCAACCTTTCATTGAGAACGCCATAGAGCATGGTATTCAACTTAAACCATCCAGGGGGAAGCTTGATATTAACTTATCTACTCAGGACCATAGCATAAATTTAGAAGTTGTTGATGATGGTATTGGCCGGGAAGCATCCATGAAACTTTATAAAAAACGCAAGGATAAACCCAAGTCATATGGCATTTCCATTATTGAACAACGGATAGCCCTGATGAATAAGATCATGGATAACAGCATACAAATTGAAATCATAGATCTAATGAATGGTGAAGAAGCTGCAGGGACCAGGGTAAATATAAGAATTCCACTGTCAAATGATCAATAATTACATACAATTAATTATATTTAGTAGATATTTTACATCTTTGCGGAGAATTAACCAACCTAATTATGATAAGAACAATCGTCATAGATGATGAGAGCAAGGCCAGGGAGACCATTGTGGATATGCTTGGTATATACTGCAAAGATTTGGAAGTGATTGCAGAAGCCAGCGATGTTCAATCCGGATATGACGCGATTCGGAAACATAATCCTGACCTGGTGTTGCTTGATATCAAAATGCCAGATGGAACGGGATTTGACCTGTTAAGGAAATTTTTGAATGTTGGTTTTCAGATCATTTTCATAACCGCATATGAGGAGTATGCTATCCGGGCATTTAAGTTCAGTGCCCTTGACTACCTTTTAAAACCAATCGACCCGGATGAGCTGATAACTGCCGTAAATAAAGCCCAGGAGAGAATGCAAAGTGAGGACCTTACTTTAAAGATCCAGACTTTGTTTGAGAACGTTGACCACCTGTCGAACCGGGAAAAAAAGATTGTTCTTAAGACCAGCAGCAACGTTCATGTTGTGAATCTATACGATATCATCCGGTGTCAATCCGATAAAAACTATACCCACTTTTTCACTGTTGAGGGTGAGAAAATTGTTGTATCTAAAACCTTAAAAGAGTACGATGAACTGCTCAGGTCATATGGATTCTTCAGGGTCCATCAATCCCACCTGATCAACCTGACTTTTATAAAAAGGTTCGAGAAAGCGGAGGGTGGTTACCTGGTTATGAAGGATGAATCCAGGGTGCCTGTTTCCTTTAGAAAGAAAGACGATTTAATGAAATTGTTCAAGAGCTTATAACCATTTATCCATGAGCTGATGTCTGAAGCATCCCCGGCATATAAATTATTCAGCGACCCCTGGAAGTTCTATAATGCCATGCTGGAGGACATAGAACAGGCCAGGGATTATGTCTATATCGAGACTTATAAGTTTGGCAGTGGTAACATCGGTGAGCGCTTCAGAAATGTTTTAACCAGGAAGGCCAAAGAAGGGGTGATGATCAAATTGCTGATAGACTCCTGGGGCACATCCGTTTCCTCGTCATTCTTTAACGAGATGATACAGCATGGTGCTGAGGTCCGTTTTTTCAAGAAGATCAAGTTTTTTATAGATTTTTTTACGAAGAACCACAGGCGTAATCATCGCAAGCTGATGATTATCGATGATAAGATAAGCTATCTTGGCTCTGCCAATATTGCAGGGCATTCCCTTAACTGGCGGGAAAGCATGCTAAGAGTTGACAGCAGCTTAACCGGTAAATTCAAAGAAGTCTTTTTAGAGGATTTCAGGCTTTACAAAAGATATGTGTACAACAAGCCGGTTTTTACCAGGCTGATCAAGCATGAGGGGTTTGAGATCCTGAGGGATGTGCCCTCTATCACAAGGCAGCGGATAAAAAAAAGATATGAACGCCTGCTGAAAAATGCCAAAAGCAAAGTCTTCATCGAAACACCCTATTTCCTGCCCAGCTTCCTGTTGCGAAAAGCCCTGGTAGATGCCGCCAACCGTAATGTTGAGGTTAATATCATTATTCCAAAACACTCTGATATAGGACTAATTGATGTGATCAGAAACCGGTACCTGGGTAATCTTTATAAAAATAACGTTAAGCTTTGGTACTACATGCCACATAACCTTCATGCCAAGATCATCCTTGTTGATGATGAGCTGTTTTGTATTGGATCAGCCAACTTTGACTACCGTAGTTTTCGATACCAGCATGAATTAATGTTGTTGGGAGTGGAAGCAGACATTTTAAGCCAGGTAAAGAATCATATTGATACAACCCTCATTAATTGCGAACCTTTTAATTTCGATGACTGGAAACGCCGGCCCTTCATCCAGAAATTCATCGAATGGATTTTCATGCCTTTCCGTTATCTTCTGTAAGGGTAAATATTATACTTTTGCAAAATAATTCTAATTCTAATTTACAGAGCTATGTTTATCGATAAAACTGAACAACTGACTTCTGCTCAAGCTATGCAGCTGGAAGATCAATACGGTGCACACAACTACCATCCATTGCCTGTGGTATTGTCAAAAGGAGAAGGCGTTCATGTATGGGACGTTGAGGGCAAGATGTATTATGACTTTCTTTCAGCTTATTCTGCTGTTAACCAGGGTCATTGCCATCCCCGCATAGTCGACGCGCTGGTTGATCAGGCCAGGACCCTTACACTCACTTCAAGAGCATTCTACAATGATGTACTGGGTATATATGAGAAGTACATGAGTGAGTATTTTGGTTACGACAAGATGTTGCCGATGAATACCGGTGCTGAGGGTGTGGAAACAGCATTAAAGATATGCCGTAAGTGGGCTTATGAGAAGAAAGGCCTTGCTGAGGACGAAGCAAAGATCATTGTTTGCGAAAACAATTTCCATGGCAGGACCATTACGATTGTATCCATGTCTACTGACCCTGATGCAAAAAATGGATTTGGTCCGTTTACACCAGGATTTATCACCATTCCTTACAATGATATTCCTGCTCTCGAAAAAGCGCTTGAAGATCCTCAAGTAGCAGGCTTCCTTGTCGAGCCTATCCAGGGTGAAGCCGGAGTATTTGTACCGGATGAAGGGTACCTGCAAAAAGCGCAGGGATTATGTAAATCAAAGAATGTCCTCTTTATTGCAGATGAAGTACAGACTGGTATTGCCAGAACTGGCAAGCTGCTTGCCTGTGATCATGAAGGTGTCAAGCCTGATATGCTGATCCTGGGGAAAGCCCTTTCAGGAGGTGTTTATCCAATCTCAGCAGTACTGGCTAATGACGATATCATGCTTTGCATCAAGCCCGGTCAGCATGGATCAACCTTTGGTGGCAATCCCATTGCCGCTAAAGTTGCCATCACTGCACTTGAAGTGATCAAGGATGAAAACCTGGCAGAGAATGCTGAGCAACTTGGCCAGATATTCCGCGATGAGCTGAGGAAGATTGATTCAGACATGATAGAGCTCGTCAGAGGTAAAGGATTACTGAATGCTGTAGTGATCAAACCCAAGAATGGTAAAACTGCATGGGATGTATGTGTGAAGATGAAGGATAATGGTTTGCTTGCCAAGCCAACACATGATCATATCATCCGCTTTGCACCCCCACTGGTTATCAATGAAGAGCAGGTGTTTGAAGCAATCCAAATTATCAAAGAATCTATCCTGTCTTTTGAATAAAAAAAGCCCCGCGGTCTTACACGCGGGGCTTACCATTATTAACCCAAATCAAATAATTGTTATCTGCTCATAACAATGCTTGTAAAAAACTAATCTTTACTCAATAGCTCTTATATATCTTTCAGTCACAGCCTCCCAGCTAACAACATTCCAGAAAGCCTGGATGTATTCCGGTCGCCTGTTCTGGTATTTCAAATAATAAGCATGTTCCCAGACATCCAGTCCAAGGATTGGTGTACCCTTAACTTCAGCCAGATCCATCAACGGATTGTCCTGGTTAGCCGTGGAGCTGATATCCAGTCCGCCCTGTGCATTGATTGATAACCATGCCCAGCCACTGCCGAACCTCGTAGCTGCAGCGTCTGAAAACTTGCTTTTGAATTCTTCAAATGAGCCAAATACGCTTGAAATAGCATCAGCTAGTTTACCTGATGGTGCGCTTCCTCCATTTGGTGACATGATGGTCCAAAAAAGGTCGTGGTTATAAAAACCACCTCCGTTATTACGTACCCCGGCTGATTCTTTACTCATTGAGGAGAAAATATCCAGTAGTGGAGCTTCAGCAATGCTTGTGCCATCAATGGCTGCCATGAATTTGTCAAAATAACCTTTATGGTGCTTGGTATAATGCAACTCCATAGTTTGCGCATCGATATATGGCTCGAGTGCATCGTAAGCGTAAGGTAATTCAGGAAATTCTATGTGGTGACTCATATCTATGATTGTTTCAAAAATGTTAATGCAAAAATAAATAATTAATTTTAATTTAGACTTATTTAAAATAACATTTATTATAGAAAAATGTTCAACTGACAGGAAAATAATTTTAAGTATCTGTAAAGCAGGGCGTTGGAGGGTTGTTAAAAAATGTTAAAAAGTGGCTACCAACTTAAGATTGATCTGTCTTGGGGTCAGGTAATTAGGCACAGCATACTGCCGGCCATTGAAGTCCCTGACCCAGAGGTAGGAAATTGTATTTCGTATCTGGAAAAGGTTAAAAACCTCCAGGCTGATCCACATGGTTTTGAATACCCTCAATGGGTTTTTGGGACCGAAAGAAGAATAACCACCTATCAGCTGCTTGGCAAAACCTATATCTACACGTTTATAGGATGTATGATAGCGGAGCGTATCAGCATAGCGTTCTGTATCCGGAGGTCCCAGGGGAAGAGGAGTAGAAAATAGCAGTTTGATATACATCTTGTAGGTGGGATTATTGGGCAGGTAATCCTGGAAGAACAAAGCAAAATTAAATCTTTGGTCTGTCGGGCGCGGAATATATCCCGGGTAGACAATAGAGCTATCAACAGCAACTTTATCTTCAACACCATACCTGATCTCCTTGCCTTCCTCATTATAGTACTTGTAATAAAAATCATCATCCAGATCCTCTGATGTCTTCAGAAAAGAAACGCTGGCCCACGATTCAGTACCCTTAATGAATTCACCATTGATCTTGAAATCAATTCCATAGGCGTAACCGCGGGCATTGTTTTCGCCCATGTAACGGATCCTGACATTATCAATTTCATAAGGATTCAGGGAATTTAAATCTTTATAATAGGCTTCGGAAGTAAACTTGAATGGCCTTTGCCAAGCTTTGAAATTGAGATCCATGCCCAGCACAAAATGGATTGACTGTTGTGCTTTGACATCTGTATTAACAACCCCGTATGGATCACGGTATTCCCTCAGCAGGGGAGGTTGAAAATAGACACCTGTAGCAAACCTGAAGAGGATATCACTTTTCCAGGCAGGCTTATAGGCCAATGATGCCCTGGGGCTCAGCAGGAACTGCTTATTCAGTGTTGAGTAATTGGTCCTGAGCCCGGCAGTGACTATCAGGGATGCTGCATTATTCATTTTCAGGTCCCACGTGTTCTGAACATATGAAGTAATCCTGGTGGACTGCAGTTTTGTCAGTGGGGTATAGACATAATTGTACATCTTCAAAGGTGGGGCAGACTGTCCTGTGGTGTCGCCTATATTGTTATTCGGGTATGGCAAAGTATACCCGGCAGAATCGATCAATTCCCATTCATTTGCTTTTGTATCGAAGATCTCACGCTGAATATTTACTCCCCACCTCAGTATTTTATTGCCCTTAGAATAGGTCCCCTGGTGCTGCAGGCTCAGGAACAGGCCCCTGAGGTAATTCCGGCTATGGTCAAGAAATGACCCGACACCTTGCACTTGCAAGACTTCACCATACTGCTCACTGCCCAGGTCTGTCTCAACCCGTCCGATCCAATATTGCCCTAGCAGGTCATATGTTTCGGTTTCCAGAGTGCCAAAAACAGAACCGATAAACTTCAGGTCCAGGTTATTGTTTGGACGAAAACCAGCTGTAAATGCACCCAAATAATTATCATAGCGGTCAACCTCCTGTCCCTCGAAATATATTTTCAGTTTATAAGCCTCATTGATAGTCCCGAATACTGTTTCCCGGGATTCAGGCACCATCTTGTAGGAGTTGAGTGCATAATAGCCCAGGAATGATATTTCCCATTTAGGATTGATCTTATATAGGAACAGCCCCTGCAAGTCACCAAATTGCGGCTTATAATCACCTTCTGTTTGCAGGCCCTTGAGAAAGTACTGGTTTGTCTTGTACCGGGCACCTACCAGATAGCTAAAACGTTGGTTTTTACTCATGCCTTCGACGTGAGCCATTGCACCGAGGAAGCTCAGGTTGACTGAGCCACCAAAAGCTGTAGGTCGCTTGTATTGTATGTCGAGAACTGACGACATCCTGTCACCATATTTAGCTTCAAACCCACCTGCAGAAAAAGAAACAGATGATGCCAGGTCGGCATTTACAAAGCTGAGCCCTTCCTGCTGACCGGCACGGATCAGGAATGGCCTGTAAATCTCTATTCCATTTACATAAACCAGGTTTTCATCGTAATTGCCGCCCCTGACAGAGTATTGCGAACTTAATTCATTCCTGGATGATACTCCGGGCATAGTTATGATCAGTTCTTCAATGCCACCTGATAGGGAAGGGATCTTGTTTGCCATCTTGGGGTCAAGCCTGATAAAGCTGGTATTGCGTACCTGGTGATCAACAATCTCAACATCATCCAGTTCCTCAGTGGAAGGTACCAGAGAAATATTCAGCTCCTTTTCCTGTCCTTTGCTAAGGTTCACAAGGAACTGTTGTTGATGATAGCTGATATGTGATATGACGAGCGTAAGCTCTGTATTGGCTGGCACTACGAGCATGTAATTACCATCTTCACCGGTGGAGGTGCCTCCTGAATAACCGATCACCGAGAGGTTGGCAAACTCAACCGGATTGCCCTTATCGTTCGTGACCTTGCCATAAACAGCTGCTTTTTCCTGGCTTATCCCTAAGAGAGGAATAATGAGCAGGAAGCACAGGAAAGTTATTTGTATAAGTTTATTGGCCACGAATCTTCGGTCTGGTTTGGGTTTGCTAAGTTATAAAGTTATTGGTATTTTTTCCGCTTAAATTTTCCATCCTTCCAGGCTTTGATGAACTGGGCCCAGGCAAATGGGTTTAGAACTGTAATTGGTTGTGTCTGCCCATTATAATAAAGTCTTTGTGTCTGCTCTGAAACAAGGTAATCATAATTCAGACTTCCATCCGACTGTATGACCAGGCTTCGTCGCATAAGATCATTTTGATTCAGGTTTTTTCTTGCAACAGCTATATCATCATCCGGGATGTCAAGGTTCAGGAAAGCCTCTTTGAACTGCTCCTTGGTTGGCCAGGGATAGATGACCGTTTCTGAGAGGTAGATGGTATCATTGGCCATCACCTGTATCATCGAATATCGGTTATTGGTGATGGTGTCCGGAATGACGAAGTATTGTCTTTTATAACCAATTGCCGAAAAAACCACCGTATCATTTTGCCTGGCAACGAATGAGAAATACCCGCTGTAGTCGCTGACTGTCCCCCGGTAAGAATGCTTGATGATTATATGTGCCAGGGGCACCGGTGTCAGGCTGTCGGCCGTAAGCATTACACCTGAGAATTGCACCAGGTCCCTGTTTGCTGTATCCTGGGCCTTCGTTTGAAGGGCTGGAAACAACGTCCCAATCAGTAATATGACAGTCAGGAAGTGACGCATAATTCTTTAATATATGGTAAAGTTATTCAAAGTATGTAAACGAAGTCAACTAAAAAATATTTTCAGGAGATGATATTGGAATAATTAAAAAAGCCGCCATATGATTCATCATACAGCAGCTTTTCATCAACAATTTATTGGAAATATCTTATTTGGCCAGGAATCCTTTTTCGCGGGCATCCTTTATAGCAGCATAAACACCCTTTTTGTTGATGGTCCTGAGTCCATTGGCGGAAACCTTCAGGGTGATCCATTTATCCTCTTCAGGGATATAAAATCTTTTTGTATGCAAGTTCGGATAGAACTTCCTCCTGGTTTTTATGTTTGAGTGAGAAACCTTGTTTCCCACCATCACTTTCTTTCCTGTTATTTCACAAATTCTTGACATCTTCAAATACTTTTCGGGGTTGCTTTCCAAAAACGGAGTGCAAATAACGGGATTTATTTTCAAATAGACAAGGAAATCACTAAAAAAGTGAATACTGATCACTGAACAGTGAACAGCGGTGATCAGTGGTTGTTGTGCAGTGATTTTCTTAGCATGTTGAGGGCGGTTACGGCGGCGATACGGATGTTACGGCCCCGGTGATCGCCGAAGAGATACTTTTTAGCAAATACTTTTTCAGGTGTGGCGATAGCGATCCATGTTGTGCCAACGGGCTTCTCCTCTGAGCCTCCATCAGGCCCGGCAACACCGGAAACGGCAATAGCATAATCGGTTTTAAAATGGTTTCGGATTCCTGATGCCATCTCCATAACGGTCTCCTTACTCACCGCTCCATACGTAATCATTGTCTCTTTACTGACCTTGAGTATGCCCTCCTTGATCTCATTGGAATAAGCAACAACAGAGCCTTTGAAATAGGCTGAGCTACCCGGTATGCTTGTGATCAGATGGGCAATATAGCCGCCTGTACAGCTCTCGGCAGTCGAAAGTGTCTTCCCATGCTTCTTCAACAGGCCACCTACAAGCTCTTCAAGCAGATCATCATCATAACCGAAGAAATACTCAGGTATTAGCTTGATCAATTCCCCGGCCTTCTTTTCAACCAAATTATGAATGGTTTTGTAATCATCACCCGTAGCAGTTATCCTTAACCTTACTATCCCCGGTTGGGGCAGATACGCAATTTTAATATTTGATGGCAGGTCGTTTTCCCAGTCAGCAATCATTCCGGCAATCCAGGATTCCCCTTTACCTTGCGTAAGGATAGTCTTATGGACGATGGCAGGCAGATTGAATTGCTCTTTCAGCCTCGGTAAAATAAAATCGCTGACCATAGGCTTAAGTTCATAAGGTACTCCAGGCAATGAAATAAAGATGGTCCCTGCCTGCTCAAACCACATCCCGGGAGCAGTTCCGTTAAGGTTCCTGATAGGTATGCAGTTCACCGGGATCTCGGCCTGCTTACGGTTGACTTCGGTCATCTGGTAACCGCGGATGCGAAAGCGTTCTTCAATATCCTGCAATGTTGACTGGTGCATAACCAGCTCTGTATTGAAAAACTCGCAAAGGGTAAACTTGGTAATATCATCTTTAGTGGGTCCAAGTCCACCGGTAATTAAGACCAGATCAGCTCTTTTCCCTGCTTCCTCCAGGGCTTCAAGAATTGCTTCCCGCTGATCAGGAATGAGTTCCGTCCTGGCAACATGAATGCCACTCAGGTTCAATTGTTGACCAAGCCAGGCAGCATTGGTATTAATGACCTGTCCCATCAACAATTCATCACCGATGTTGATTATTTGAGCTTTCATTAATTATGACATGTTCTGTTAATGAGCGAATGTTACGAACCCCAGTTCCTTAGGTATGATAGACATGACAGGTACTTTAGCCCTGCGGATTATCTCCTGTGCTGAAGAGCCAATAAAGAATTCAAACAAACCGGTTTCCTGCTGTGTCATGACCATGATCAGGTCGACATCACCTTGCTCATCCGCATAATTCAGGATGCTGCAGGCTGGCGACTTATGTTTCTCAGTCATGGAAATGAGCTCAGCACTGCAATCAACGCCACTTTTCTTTATCACGCTAACAGCTTGTTTCAATTGTTGCTTCAGTTGAGTTTCGATGGCTGCATCTCCGGCAGAAACAAGCACGGATACGATCTTAATCTTTGACCCAAACAGTTTGGCAATCTCGATAGCATTGGAGACCTTTTGCCTCGTTTCAACAGTCAGGTCCAGTGGCAGCAGTATACTCCGGCATCCGTCGTAAGTATGTTTGTTATTTATGGTTATTACAGGGGATTTTGCTCGCCGGATGACACGGCCCGACACTGAACCGATCATGTTCTTTCCTGGACTAATTGCCTCGCTGTTAAGCCCAAGTACAATGAATTTGGACTCAAGCAATTCAGCTGCTTTCAGGATCTTATCGTATTCCTTCCCGCTGGAAATCACCGGGTTTATGGTTACTCCGCTACGCTTGCTTGCTTCCTCAGCAATCTTAACAAGCTCTTTGCGGAATCGGTCTTCGTATTCTTTTTTTAATGAGCTTGATTTTTCTCCATCGAACATGGAAAACAGGGAATGGCCGCTGTCCCGGATCACATGAAACAAAGTAATATCTAGTCCTGTAAGCTTTGCAAGGTTGAAAGATTCTTCCAATGCGACCAGTGATTTTTCTGAAAAATCTGTAGTGACAAGTATAGTATTGAAATTTCTTTTCATATCTTCATATCTTTAATCGAGCTTACAAAGATATTTAATATTTAACAGTGAAAACACTAAACCATACAGAATTGATTCTCACCCAGGAAGGGTGTATCTATCATTTAAATCTCAGGCCGGAACACCTGGCCGATACCATTATCCTTGTCGGCGATCCTGACAGGGTGCCCATGGTATCCGGTTTTTTTGATCAAATCGAGTTGAAAAGGCAGAACCGCGAGATTGTCACACATACCGGATCCTATAATAAAAAGCGCCTTACGGTGATCTCCACCGGTATGGGGCCCGATAATATCGACATCGTCCTGAATGAGCTGGACGCGCTGGTTAACATTGATTTTGATAAGAGAGTTCCAAAATCCGAACTCAAGTCGCTGAAGTTTATCAGGTTGGGTACCTCAGGTGCGATTCAGACCGATCTTGAAATTGATCATTATGTTATCTCGGAATATGCCCTGGGACTGGATGGCTTGATGCATTTTTATAAGGGAGGCGATAGGATCATCGACCAGACACTAACTGATAAGTTCCTGGAGCACTTTAAACCAGCGTCACAGGCACCAACGCCATACATTATTCCTGGTTCTGCGGAATTGGCGGCTAAGTTCAGTGCAGACTGGTATCGCGGGATAACGGTAACTGCACCTGGATTTTATGGTCCACAGGCCCGCAGCCTCAGGTTGGGGCTGACAGATCCGGACATGATATCCAGGCTTTCTTCATTTCGATCAAATGGATTACGCATCCTGAACTTCGAAATGGAATCATCGGCTATCTATGGCTTATCAAGGTTGATGGGACATGATTGCCTGACGATTTGTCCGGTTGTGGCCTCCAGGGTTAACGATCAGTACAGCACGAATTATAAGCCTGTCATGGAGAACCTTATACAGGAGGTACTGAATAAACTAACTGAATAAGGCTGTTAATCCCTTAATAATTCATCAGTATTTTCCGGAACATAATTTTGCATGATATCCTTGATCAGGGTGATATAGGCATTACCCTTTTCAGAATAACTGCCCAGGGTCTCTGAAAGTTTGTATGGATCAACTGACTGCCCGGAACTTCTATCTTCTGCCCTGATCTTCCTTAGTTTAACATAAGCAAACCCCGTGTTAAGGATACGCAGGTAGTCCTTGATAGCATCCAGCTTACTATGGTATTTCTTGACTTCAAAATCACTGCTTTGATCACCCTTTGGCCTGACACCACAACCTTTAGAATAACAATGTACACCAAAATAATTGTTGGCCAGGAGGCAGAAACGGGATGAGCCCCAGCCGGATTCAATGATGGCCTGGGCCATGACTAATTTGGGAGGAATAATACCTGCCCTTAATGACAGGCTGTCAAGGCTTTTGTTAACATACTTTTCATTCGTGGAATTGATCGTATCTATTGCTGATAGACGATAATAAAAAAGCAATGTATTAATTGCTGTCATGTTTTTGGCATTTAACCGCCCCTCTTTATTTACATCATCCCTGATCTCTTCTATTAATTCCCTTTGTATCAGTATGCTTTGATTGGCTGAATGGATCAAAGGAAGGAAGTTGGCAATGAATGCTTTACGTGATTCATCTATACTCTTAACAGTCTGGATTTGAGCAGGATCGATATGAATCGGTTCAGGTATAATATGGATCGCATTGTAGGCCTGGTGGTCATGATGGGATTGGTATGATGATGATTTTTTACATGAAATATTGAAAATTATCAAGCCTGAAACGATGACCAGGAAAGACTTTATGTATTGTCGCCTAACAAAAAATTGTTTCATTTGTTAAATTTTTGCATGGAATTTGTATTGAATATTTAGAGCAATAATAATACATTAAGCGGTAAATTTGGCAGATTGCAACTATAATTTTGAAGATGAAACCCACAGAACATAAAGAACTGGATGCATTGATCAGCATGCTCGACGAGCCGGATATCTCGGTATTTGATCAGATCCGTGGGAAAATATTTACTTATGGTTCGGATGCCATTCCGTTGCTTGAGGACGCCTGGGAGAATGCATTCGATGCACTAATCCAACAAAGGATTGAAAATATCATCCATGATATCCAGCTTGATGATCTGTACAGTGAGCTGCACAGCTGGTCAAGGTTTGGCTATGCTGACCTGTTGAAAGGCTTCCTTTTGTTAACTAAATTCCAATACCCCGACCTGGATGAAGATAAGATGATCAAGGAAATAGGCAGGATCAGCCAGGATGTATGGCTGGAACTGAATCAGGACCTGACAGCTTTGGAAAAGGTAAAAGTCATCAATCATATCCTTTTCGACATTCATAAGTTCAAGGGCAACAAGACAAATATTCACTCGCCCGACAACTATTATCTTAAGAATGTTCTCGAAACCAAGAAGGGCAACCCTGTGTCTTTAGGCCTCATTTTTATCATCATCGCTCAAAGCCTTAAGATTCCGATTTATGGAGTTGACCTTCCAAGGCACTTTATTTTAGCATATAATGATGCTGGAGGAGGTGATACGGATATCTCCTCCGAGAAAGTATTATTCTACATCAACCCTTTTAATAAAGGAGCATTATTTACCAGGAATGAGATTGAGCTTTTCATCAAGCAGATGGACCTTGAGCCAAAGGATTCTTATTTTCAGTCCTGTGATAATGTTACAATCATCAAAAGATTAATGAATGAATTGGTTGTTGCCTACGAAAAGGCAGGTAACAAAGAAAAGATGGGAGAGTTGAAACTTTTGATGAGGGCTATCGAAACTGAAGAATCCTAGAAAAAAATATTTCGAATCGTCCTAAGCAGGATTTTGATATCAGTCCCTAAGCTTTGTTCCTTTATATACTTTTGGTTCAGTTCAAGTTTGGCTGGCATGATGACTTCAATATATGTTTTCTCCGGATCTTCACTTTCCCCAAGTAATTTACTTTCCTCAATATATTTCATTGAAGCATAGTCTGTTAACCCAGGCCTCACGTCTAATACTGTGAGTTGTTCAGGCGTATAGAGGTCGACATACTTGCGTACTTCCGGCCGGGGGCCAATGAAACTCATTTCTCCGATCAGGATATTCCAGAGCTGCGGGAACTCATCCAGTTTGTATCTCCTCAGGAATTTCCCTGCCCGGGTGATCCGCTTGTCTTTCTCCCCTATAGTAAGCAGTCCGTGCTGATCGGAATCTAGGAACATGGTCCGGAACTTCAGCAGATTAAAATCTTTGTTTGTGCTGGCCAACTCTGCATTGCCTGTAGCAGGCACCTCCTTTGGAATCAAGTGTTATCCAGATGGCAAAAATGAAAAAAAATGGCAGGAGCAGGATAGAGCTAAAGAAAGATAGGGTTATGTCGAACAGTCGTTTCAGCATTACTGGATATTTTCTTCCACAGCCTTGATAACGGCATTGATCACTTTTTGTACTTTATCATCGTCCAGGTCATAATACACCGGTAGAGAGATCTCTTTAGAGAAATTGTCGTAGGAAACAGGATAATCATCCATATTGTATCCATTGTTGCTGTAGTAGCTGAGCAATGGTAAAGGGATAAAATGCACATTTACTGCCACTCCCTGTGAGAAGATCGATTGCATGATCCTGTTACGGACATCTTCATCAATACCATTGATCCTCAATAGAAAAACATGGTATGATGAGGTCTTTTCATCATTTGCATATTCGGGAACCTGTGCCCAGTGATATGCTGAGAATCCCTCTGAGTACAGGTCAAAAATATGCCTGCGCCTTACCAGCATATCATCATCATACCTTTCCAGTTCCACCAGGCCCATGGAGGCCTGAATATCTGTCATATTATATTTATAACCGGCCTCAATCACATCATAACGCCACTGCCCGATTTGTGTCTTGGTCAATGCATCCTTGGTTTGTCCGTGCAGCGATTTGATACAAAGGTCTTTGTATAGCTGCTCATTGTCGAAGGGAGCTGGCAGGTTCAGGCAGACTGCACCACCCTCTGCCGTGGTCAGGTTTTTGACTGCATGGAAAGAGAAGACCGTAATATCTGTGAGGTTGCCGCTGCGCTTGCCTTTGTAAGCCGCTCCTATTGAATGTGCTGCATCTGCCAGGACAAGTATCCTGCCCAGATCTTGTTGTTCAGGAGTCTGTGGATCAAATAATTTGACGATACCAGGATCCCTTACGATCTGGTTGATCTCATCATAGTCGCAGGGGTAACCGGCCAGATCGACCGGGATGATCACCTTGGTATTGGGTGTGATGGCTTTCCTGATGCCTTCAACATCAATATTAAAATCATCCTGAATATCCACCATGACGGGCCTGGCACCGCAATGCACAACCACATTCGCTGTAGCTGAATAAGTATATGCCGGTACTATAACTTCATCTCCATCTCCCACGCCGAACCACCTCAGCATGAGTTCCAAGCCGGCAGAGCCGGAGCTGGCACACAAGGTTGCCTTATGACCGGCATAGGCTGTCAGCTTCTTTTCAAAAAGTTTGGTTTTCGGGCCGGTCGTGATCCATCCCGATCGCAAAGTGTCGACCACTTCGTCGATGATCTTCTGATCCATTCTCGGGGGACTGAAAGGGATTTCGATGGCCATGCGATTATCTTGTTAGGAGAAGTACTGTTTTAAGAACTCGTTAATATTATACTCGACACGCCCTGTCACATTGTTGAGGTCGGCTCGTTGGAAGGCTTCCCCTGTGATGCTTTCAAAGAGTTCAATATATCTTTCAGAAACTGAGTGAACAAATTCATCCGGCATATTGGGCATTTCTTGTCCTGCCTGTCCCTGGAAGCCTTGATCCATAAGCCATTCCCTTACAAATTCCTTGGACAGCTGGCGCTGGTTTTCTCCTGAAGCCTGTCTTTCTTCATAGCCATCTTTATAGAAGTACCTTGATGAATCGGGGGTATGGATCTCGTCGATCAGGGTGATCTGTCCATTAACATGGCCGAATTCATATTTGGTGTCGACCAGGATCAGTCCTTTTTCATCAGCTATTTCGGAGCCACGCTGAAATAGCTGCCTTGTATATTTATCGAGTGCATGGTACTCATCCTCAGGCACCAATCCCTGTCTTATGATCTCCTCTTTCGAGATATCTTCATCATGCCCTTCAGTAGCCTTGGTTGTGGGGGTGACGATAGGTGAAGGAAAAGCCTGATGTTCCTTCATGCTGTCAGGGATAGGAACGCCACAGATCTCTCTCGCTCCTTTTTTGTATGTTCTCCACGAGCTGCCAGTCAGGTAGCCGCGGATGATCATCTCCACGGGATAAGGATTGCAATATTTACCCACCATCACCATGGGGTCGGGGGTTGCGATTTTCCAGTTTGGAACAATATCCTGCGTGGCATCCAGGAACTTTTCAGCGATCTGGTTCAGCACCTGGCCTTTGTAAGGAATACCTCGGGGCAACACAACATCAAAAGCTGAAATCCTGTCAGAAACGACCATCACCAGAAGCTCATCCTTAATATTATATACGTCCCGTACCTTACCTTTGTAAACGCTTTTCTGTCCGGGAAAGTTAAAGTCGGTTTTTACCAATGCCTTGTTCATTTATTTTGAAATTTTGTAGGAACAAAAGTAAATATATTTTCATTTACCATGTTCAATGTATCATGTTCCATGTTCCAGCTTTAAATGGTACCTGGAACATGGAACCTCGAACATGGAACATCCATTATTCCCCTCCCTGGTTATCATACGCCTTCAATATAGTCGTAACCAGCTTATGCCGTATGATATCCCTGTCGTCCAGGAAGATAAAGTCAATGCCGGGTGTGCCCTTGAGTATCTTCATGGCATGGATGAGGCCGGATTCCTGCTTGTGTGGCAGGTCGATCTGGGTGATGTCGCCGGTGACGATAAACTTTGCCGACCTTCCCATTCTTGTGAGGAACATCTTAAGCTGATTGGGGGTAGTGTTTTGGGCTTCATCCAGGATGGCGAAAGCATGATCCAGGGTGCGGCCGCGCATAAATGCCAGCGGTGCAACCTCTATGGTGCCGTCCTCAAGATAAGAAAGCAGGCGTTGAGTAGGCAGCATGTCGCGCAGGGCATCATAAAGTGGTTGCAGGTAAGGATCAAGCTTATCTTTCAGGTCGCCGGGAAGGAAGCCGAGGTTCTCACCGGCTTCAACAGCAGGACGTGTGAGGATAATCCGTTTGACTTCTTTGTTTTTGAGGGCCCTGACCGCCAGCGCTACTGCAGTATAGGTTTTTCCTGTACCTGCGGGTCCAATGGCAATGACCATATCATGCTTCATGGAGCTTTTAGCCATCTTCCGCTGGTTTACCGTCCTGGCTTTAATCAGTAAACCATCGCGGCCATGAACCAGGATATCGCTGTCTTTACCCGGGCTGGGCTCTTCCTTGTGATTGGAGTTGCCTTCTCCCATGATCTGCAGGATATCACTCTCGTTTATCCTTCCAAAGCGGTCGAAATTATGTAGCAGGAGCTTAAACTTTTCTTCAAAAATATCAAGGTCATTATCATCACCCATAATCTTCAGGTTTTCACCACGGGCAATGATCTTGAGTTTCGGAAAAATGTCTTTGATAAGGTTCAGGTTAATGTCGTTTGGACCGTATATTTCTAACGGACTGTAAATCTCGAGGCCGATTATGCGTTCACCCATATGATCTGGTTTGTTTTTTGCTTTTAGCTATTTCAAAATTAAGAAAATTTGCTAGTTAATGATAGTATTAAATTTACTACTTTTGAAGCCAATATAAGCTACAGATACTAGTATGGGGATCATTACATTAACAAGCGATTGGGGATTAAAAGATCATTATGCCGGATCGGTCAGGGGAACCATCATGAAGCAATGGCCGGAGGCTACCATCATCGACATTTCACATGATATTCCACCATTTAACATCAAAGAGGCGGCCTTCATTGTTAAAAACGCTTATCCCAGTTTTCCCGAAGGTACGGTTCACATCATAGGTATCAACACCGAGGAGTCAGACATCTATCCTCATGTAGCTGTATTTATTCATGGGCAATATTTTATTGGCAGCGACAATGGCATTTTCGCCCTGATATTTGACGAAGAACCAGATAAGATCATTGAGCTTAATATTGTGCAGGATACTGACCTGTTTACTTTTTCTACCCGTGACAGGTTTGTGAAGGCAGCCGTGCATCTTATTTCAGGAAAGAAGCTGGCAGAGCTGGGTACTAAACGCAAGAACCTGACCGAAAAGATACTGTTCAAGCCCGTGATAGAAAAGGATGTGATCAAGGGTATGGTTATTTATGTCGACAATTATGAAAATGTGATTACCAATATTACCCGCGATCTCTTTGAAAAATCGCGCAAAGGAAGAAAGTTTCGTATTTTGATCAGGGGAGGGGAGATTAATAAAATCAGTGACTCCTACTCCGAAGTGCCTGTGGGTGAGATTCTTGCCTTGTTCGGCACTACCGGCCATCTGGAGATTGCTATGAACAATGGCACTGCCAGCAGCCTGCTGGGATTGGATCTGGATGATCCGGTTCGCATTGAGTTCAGTTAAGCTTTTTTGGAAATATAGTAATATGTAATAAGTATTAGGTATTATTTATTGAGTCTTGAGTTAGATATTTAGTAGGGGGTAGTGTTGCTTATAATACTAACTCACTTATGGCGACGTTTAGAAGAAAACATTATTTTTGCCATAATACAAATCATCATTTATAGTACCTAATACCTAATACCTAATACCTAATACCTAATACATAATACATAATACATAATACTTAATACTTGAAACACCCAATCCTATTATCTGAAATAAACCATGACCATCCTGACAAATGATTGCATTGCTTAAAAAAGAAATAAGCTCATTCCTAAGTTCCCTCATGGGGTATATAGTGATTACGGTATTCTTGCTGGTGATCGGCTTATTTCTATGGGTGTTCCCATTGGATTCAAACATATTGGTATTCGGGTATGCTAATATCGACGGGCTCTTTACCCTTGCGCCATTTGTCTTTTTGTTCCTGATCCCGGCGATCACCATGCGCATGTTTGCCGAAGAGAAGAAAACAGGGACAATAGAGCTGATACTAACAAGACCTCTGACTGACCTCAAGATCATCCTGGCCAAGTTTTTTGCGGGATTGGTCCTTGTTATTATTGCATTGATCCCTACATTGATCTATTTCTATTCAGTCTACCAGCTGGGCTTGCCACCGGGTAATCTTGATCAGGGCGCGATTTGGGGAAGTTATATAGGATTATTATTGCTTGGCGCCACTTTTGTTGCCATGGGCCTTTTTGCATCATCAATAACAGATAACCAGATCATCTCATTCATCATCGCCGTGGTCCTTTGTGGCTTTGTGTATATGGGCTTTGAGTTCATCTGGTCGCTCGACCTCTTTGGCAATTTTGATTTGTTAATCCGTTCCCTGGGCATCAGCTCACACTATGCATCTATAAGCCGCGGTGTGGTTGACACCAGAGATATAATATATTTTCTGAGTTTAATTGCTTTGTTTATTCTGCTGACGAAATTTTCATTGGTAAGCCGTAAGTGGGAATAGCGGAAGGAGAGAAGAGAGAAGAGAGAAGAGAGAAGAGAAAAGAGAGAAGTGGAGCGAGGCAAAGCCGAGGGACATCCCGCCGAAGGCGGGGAGAAAAGAGAAAAGAGAAAAGAGAAAAGAGAAAAGAGAAAAGAGAGAAGAGAGAAACTGACAACTGTGCCAAATAAAAGACAAAACATACAACAATCATCCCTGCTCCAGTTAGTGCTGGGCCTGGTGATCATTGTCCTGTTGAACGTGATTGGCTCCTACATTTATACACGCGTTGACCTGACTGCGGAGAAGAGGTACTCTTTGTCGGATGCGACCAAGGAGATGCTGAGGGACCTTGATGATATTGTTTATTTCCAGGTATATCTTGAGGGTGAGTTTCCTGCTGGGTTCAAGAGGCTCAGGAATGCCACAAGGGAGATGCTGGATGAGTTCCGGGCATACAGCGATAATATTGAATATGAATTCATCAACCCATCGCAGAGCGACAATATGCAGGAGCGAAATGCAACTTACCAGATACTTGTCGACCGCGGACTGAATCCCACCGACCTGCAGGTGAATGCGGCTGATGGCATGAAGAAGCAGATTATCTTCCCGGGGGCTATTGTCATGTACAAAGACAGCGAAGCACCAGTTGAGCTTCTTCGCAGCCAGCTGGGGATGGCACCGGAGAATGTGCTGAATAACTCGATTGAATCGCTTGAGTTCAACCTGGCCAATGCAATCAAAGCACTTACTACTGTTGTTAAGCCGAAAGTGGCATTTATTGAGGGGCATGGAGAGTTAAGCCGCATGGAAAGAGCGGATATCACCCATGCTTTGCAGGAATATTATAATGTACATGAGATCACCATAGATGGGCAGATCAACAGTCTGACAGAGCGCACTGAATCTGATTCCCTGGGAACAGTCGTTCGTAAAAAATATACAGCCATCATTATTGCGAAACCGGATTCTGCTTTCAGTGAAAAAGATAAGTTTATCATTGACCAGTATATCATGTATGGCGGAAAGGTATTCTGGCTGGTTGAGCCGGTATTCGCCAGCATGGACAGCCTGCAATTCACTGACGCTACTATGGGTATCGCCAATGACCTGAACCTGGATGATATGTTATTCAATTATGGTGTACGACTGAATACCAACCTGGTGATGGACCTGAATGCACTACCTATTGTAGTGAACGTAGGTTCCATAGCCGGTCAGCCGCAAATGGAATTTTTCCCATGGTATTATTTCCCACTGGTTAATCCGGCTTCCACACACCCCATTGTGAATAACCTGAACGCTATTAAGACTGAGTTTATCAGCAGCCTGGATACCATTCAGGTGAGTCATGTGAAGAAATCAATTCTGCTTGCCACATCAGATTACTCAAGAGCAGTGAACGTGCCTGTTTACATCAACCTGAATATACTTGACCAGGAGCCTGATGAAAGGATGTACCAGGATCCACCTCAGCCGGTCGCTGTGCTTCTTGAAGGGCGGTTTGAATCGAACTACACCAACCGCATCCCTCCCTTAGTCCAGTTTGACGAGACCATCAAGTTTCAGGAGTTCAGTACACCAACAAAGATGATCGTCGTCACCGATGGTGATGTGATACGTAACCAACTTCATTATAAGGATGGATATCCGCTGCCGCTGGGATTTGATCAATATACCAGGCAGACATTTGGCAATAAGGAGTTTGTTTTAAATGCCATGAATTATCTGACTGAAGGAGAAGGACTAATTAATATAAGGTCGAGGGAGCTGAGGTTGCGTTTGTTGGATCTTACCAAGGTGAGCAGTAACAAATTGTTCTGGCAGTTGTTGAATGTTGTGTTGCCGGTTGTGGTTATTGTATTGTTTGGGGTAATGCAGATGATATTGAGGAGACGACGATATAGTGGGTAGAGAAGTGGAGCGAGGCAAAGCCGAGGGACATCCCGCCGAAGGCGGGGAGAAAAAATTATAATATGAAGAGAAATAGATTAATTATTCTTATTACAGTTTTACTGGTAATTGTAGCAATTGTTCTTGTGATCAATCAGAGCAGCTCAACATTGAAACAGGGAGCCACTGATTTTGCGATAGTTGATACCGCTGCGATCACAAAGATCTTTATGGTTGATAAGAACAACAACTCTGTTCTGTTGGAGAGGCAAAGAGCATCGGAGTGGACCTTGAACAAAGAATATAAAGCGCAGACTTACCAGGTCAATGCGCTCATTAAAACCATGTCGGACCTGGAGATCCGTTCACCTGTCCCTAAAGCGGCAAGGAATAATGTATTATCCAGATTGTCGGTCAATGCCAAGAAGGTTGAGATCTACCAGCATGGCTATGCCATTAACTTGTTTGGGGCCATAAAGCTTTTCCCAAGAGAAAAGAGAACCAAAACTTACTATGTGGGGGGACCGACAGCTGATAACATGGGAACCTTTATGCTGATGGAAGGTGCCGATGATCCGTATATCGTTTTTATCCCAAGTTTCAGGGGCTTTGTAGCAGCAATGTATTCTCCCATTGAGAAAAACTGGCGTGATCACACCATATTCAAGACCAGGTACAAGGACCTGAAATCGGTGAAGATGGAGTTTTTTGAAGTACCGGGTGAGTCTTTCATTATTGAGAAACAGGGAGAGGACAGGTTTTATTTTAAACCCGAAACCGCCACTGAAGCCATAGCTTTTGATACCATCAGGATGCTTGAATTCCTGACCAGCTTTTCAAAAATCCGTTTCGAATCACTACTTGATAATAATGTTGAACAGGCCTTCAGGGATTCAGTAACTTCGCTAACACCGGCTCATATTATTACAGTAACGGATAACTCAGGCCAGGAGACAAGAATTGTAACTTTCAGGAAGGGGAGGTTTGCGGAGGATCCAGAGAATTGGCCTTACGACCTTAACCGCTTATATGGCCTGATAAATGATGATAAAGACTTTGTGTTGTTACAGTACTTCGTTTTTGACAAGTTACTGCGGCCGGCCTCATATTTTAATCCTGAAGAATAACTATATTTGCCCTAGAGGCTGATATTCAATGATGTTTTCCAATATTATCAAGTCTGATTTTTTAAAGAATGTGGCTACCATGATGACGGGTATTGCAATTGCGCAGGCTGTAACATTGCTTGCGATGCCTTTTCTGGCAAGATTATATACCCCGCATGATTTTGGACTATGGGCATTATTTTTATCGATAGTCAACATTATCGGTTCCATATCAACCGCTCGGTTCGAAATGGCAATAATTCTCCCAAAAGAGGACGATGATGCTGTTAACCTCCTGGCAAGCTCGGTTATTATTTCTTTAATAGTCAGTTTTTTAAGCCTGATTTTTTTATTGTTGTTTTATGAGTGGATCATATCCTATTTTGAAAATCCGGAGATTGGCCCATATTTATATCTTGCACCATTGACGATATTTTTTCAGGGGGTATACCAATCATTTAACTACTGGTCCATAAGAAAAAAAAGGTTCAAACGAAATGCACTGGGTTCTGCCAGCAGGTCTATCACTGCTGCAGGAGGACAATTAATATTTGGATTCTCTAAATCTGGGGCCACCGGCCTGATTTTGGGAACGATTATAGGTTTTTTTGTCTCAATGATGGTTTTAATCTGGGGATTTTTAAGCAAGTTGAGGTCTTATGCACAACTGGTTAATATTAATAAGATCAAGTCTAACATCTCTACATACAAGAATTACCCCTTAATAAATGCACCACACGCTTTTGTAGGTAAATTCCAGGAAAGTGGTTTAATATTTTTTATTAAGAGCTTTATCAACGTCAGCATCGTTGGGCAATATTCTATTGCGATGAGGGTGCTGACAGCTCCTGCTGGTTTACTGGCAGGGTCAGTTGACCAGGTCTTTTTCGAAAAAGCAAGCAAACAATACAATGAAGGTCAATCATTAAAACCTATGATGTATCAAATCCACAAGAAGATATTCTTGATTGGATTTCCTTTCTTCCTCTTGTTACTTATTATGGCACCTAAACTCTTTGAGCTCATTTTTTCTTCAGAATACAGAGAGGCTGGTATAATTGCTGCCATCCTGGCCCCATGGTTGTTCCTGAATTTTATTGCTTCTTCAACTCAGAGCCTGTTTCTAATCCTGGGTAAATTGAAACAGGTCTTTGCATTTAGCCTGATAGACATATCCTTAAGGATTATTGCATTATATATTGGATATGTAAACAAAGACTATAAGATTGCATTTATTTACATGAGCATTTTATGCAGCATCTTCATCATTGCTACCATGATCTGGGCATATAAAATTGCCGGCCAAACGTTAAACAAGGATAATTGAGAATTAGTTATGGATGATTTTCAAGACTATTTTCAGAATAAAAAGCTCCTGCAAGCTATCATCAAGGAGACTAATGGAGGATCCTTAAGGAAAGCAATATTTGGCGAGAGTGAAGTCCTGTATGTCGTTCAAAGGCTAAGATCATTTACACTTGCTGAATTTTTACCAATGGGCCTGTATTTCCCATCGGATACCCCGATAACCATTGAAATACTGAAAAAATTCATAAAAGATCATAACTTTTCGCAAATAACCATTAACGAGAATCCTTTGAGTAAAAACCTAACGAGCATTAAACCTGAACTGGAAAGGTTAAAATTTAAAGCCGTTTATCGAACTGCACAAATTCTTTTTCTGGACCAGGACCTTGATACAATTTTTAAATCGAGATTTAATGCGACCCGGCAAAAGCATATAAAAAGGTATCAGAAAAACAGCGACCTGAGTGTGTTTTCAACAACTGACCCGGATTACTTTAATAAGTATTATTATATTTACAAGAACAGCCTTGAAAGATGGGATTCCCCGCACAGGGGCTATTCCAAAGACTTTTTTAATGATCTTTCACATGTTGAAAATCTTAGATTGTGGGTGGCAGAATATAAAAGCGAAATGATTGCCGGAATGATTACCCTCTACAGCAAAGAAGGAGTATTTGACTGGTTAGCTGCAGCATTGCTGAATGACCACTATAAGAAACTATATGGAGCCGTTGCTGTACAATATGAGGTAATAAAGCATGCCACTGAGAATAATTATAAATACGTCAACATGGGAGCCAGTTTAAACCTGGATGGGGTTAAGAATTTCAAAGACACATGGGGTGCCGAACAGGTTGAATATCATTCATTTGTATATACAAAGACCTTTCTTCGGGTTTTACTGTACATGCGACATCTTTTTTAAATAACCATGAAAAATTTTTTGAAAAACATAGGTCCATTATATCTAACTGTTCAAATTGTCAAAAGATATGCTGTGGTCCTTAAGGTTCGCAGGAAGTTTCGAGGTTCCTGGATTGATCCTTCAGTTAAGATAAAAAATGCCCCGGCCCTGATACTTGGCAAGCATGTTGAGCTCCAACATAATGTGACGTTACATTGTGGGGGATTGGATTGGTGCAATAACACAGGATCAATAACAATAGGAGATCACAGTGTTTTATCAAATGACATAGTCATTTGGGGATGTGGGTGCCAATGTTGTTATTGGTAAAAACTTTGATTGTGCCCCTGGTGTAAAAATCTTTGCGTCTCGAACAGATTATGAGCATATTAATGAACGAAAGCATATTTTCAAGGATATCATCATTGGAGATAATGTAATCTGTTATGCTAACGTAGTAATAGGGCCAGGAGTTACGATTGGGAATAACGCTGTAATCGCTGCCAATAGTGTTGTTCTGAAGGATGTTCCACCAAATGTTGTTGTTGCAGGATCACCTGCTAGGGAGATCAAAAAGAGAAACCAGGGAAGTCAATTCAAATAATGATTTACTGAAAAATACCTATCTTCGCCAACAGTATGAAATCCTTGCTTTTAATAGGCCCTGACGCCATCCATACATTCAACTACCTTGATCTTGTCAGAAGTCATTTCAACAAGATATGGGTCATCACCCATGGTTCCAAGTTTGATGATGACGATGTCACCACCTACACCGTGAAGTTTTCTTTCAGAAACTTTTTTATCATCTGGAAATCAGTTTTAGAGATCAGGCAGATCATCAAGGTTCACCAGCCTGATGTGATCCACATTCAGGAGGTGGGTACCCATGCCATGCTGGTGTTCTGGGCTAACAGGAAGCTGAAGGTACCGGTGATACTCACAGGTTGGGGCAGTGATGTTTTAAAGATGCCGAGGAGAGGATATATTTTCAGGTGGCTTGTGAGCAAGGCATTAAAGAAGGCTGATTACCTGACGGCGGACTCCAAGAACCTGGGCAACTACATGCGGGCGCTTGTTCCCCGCACAAAGCTGGATATTACCATTGCCAACTTCGGTGTGGATAATGTCACAGAGGACTTTCCAAAGGAGAAGATCATTTACAGCAACAGGCTGCATGAGGAACTGTACCGTATTGAATGGATCATCAAAGCCTTCAAGCTCTTTATTGATACAGACAACCTCAAGGACTGGAAGCTGGTCATTGCCGGTGCCGGGACAAAGACAAAGTCATATGTTGACCTCGTCAGACGGCTCGAACTGGAGGATTATGTTGAGTTCCCGGGATGGATCAAGAGAGAAGTGAACAGGGAATACTATAAAAAAGCCATGCTCTATGTTTCCATCCCACAATCTGATGCTACTTCTATCAGCTTGCTGGAAGCAATGGCTTATGGCTGTATTCCTGTGCTTTCTGATCTGCCGGCTAATTGGGAATGGGTTGAGAGTGGCCGCAATGGACATATCGTTAAGCACCTGGATACAAACTACTTAAAGAAGGCCCTGAAGTTAAATCAGCTTGAAGTCGCTGCCATCAACAGGGAAATTATACAGGAGCGTGGAACTACTGAAGTTAACAGGCAAAAGTTCATTGATATTTACAATAGAGCTATAAAGTAATTCATGCGGATTTGCCATCTTACATCTGTACATCATCGTGACGATACGAGGATCTTTATCAAGGAGATCCCGGCATTGGTTGATGCGGGTTATGAGTGTATCCGTGGTGGTGGCTGATGGCAATGGCAATGAACAGAGAAAAGGCTACATGCTTCATGATGTCGGTGCTTCAAAAGGCCGTATTCAGAGAATATTCAAACATAAAAACAGGGTCAGGGCAAAAGCACTGGCCATTGATGCCGATGTATATCATTTCCATGACCCTGAGCTGATACCCGTGGGGCTTCGATCTTACCAAAAAAGGGAAAAAGGTTATCTACGATATCCATGAAGATGTGCCCATGAGCATCCATGTCAAAGCACTGGATTCCCTCCTTGTTCAGGAAAATGGTCGCCAGCGTTTTTGCAGGATACGAAAACAGGGCAGCCCGTAGTTTTGCTGCGCTGGTCACAGCCACCCCTTACATTAATCAACGCTTTAAAAAGCTGAACCCAATTCGGTCAATATAAATAATTACCCGATTGTCAATGAACTGGACCAGAAGGCCCCATGGACATCGAAGGAACGGCAGTATGTTACATTGGCGAAATTACCAGGATCAGGGGAGCTGTGGAGATGGTTAGGGCGATGAAGACTGTTGATGGCAAGGTGTATTTGGCAGGTAACTATGAATCTGATTCTTTAAAACAAAGCCTGTCAGGATTGCCATCCTGGAGCAAGGTGGAAGATATGGGATACATAGACCGTAGTACTTATGCTGCAATCCTTGAAAAATCAATGGCAGGGCTGGTTGTCTTTTACCCGGAAGGCAACCATGTTAATGCCCAACCAAACAAGATCTTTGAGTATATGTCGGCCGGTGTGCCGGTGATAGGTTCTGATTTCCCACTATGGAAAGAGATCCTTGAAGCTGATGAATGTGGCATATGTGTCGATCCAATGCAACCGGAGCAATTATCCGAAGCCATAAACAGGCTTCTCGACCATCCGGATCTGGCTGAAAAAATGGGAAATAACGGAAGGAAGATGGTCAGGCAAAAATATAACTGGGAATCAGAAAAGGTTAAACTACTCGATTTGTATCAATCTTTAGAAAGGAACTCAGACAGTGAATGATCTGGTCACCATCATTACATCTGTGTATAATGCAGAGGACTTCATTGGTCAAACGATAGAGTCAGTCCTGTCACAATCATACCGGAATTGGGAGATGATCATCGTTGAAGATTGCTCCACTGACAGAAGCCGGGAAATTGTCAGGACATATTCGACTGCGGATGAAAGGATCCATCTGATTGAACTGGAGGAGAATAAGGGTGTTGGTGGGGCAAGGAATGTTGGTTTACAGAAGGCCAGGGGGAATCTCATTGCATTCATTGATAGTGATGACTGCTGGTATCCTGAAAAGCTGGAAAAGCAAGTAAGATTTATGCGGGAAGGGAATTTCCCGATCAGTTTTACGGCTTATGAAATAATTGATAAGGAAGGTAATTCATTGGACAGGGTTGTCCATGCAATTGACAAGGTGTCGTTGCATATTTACCTGAAGAATACCATTATCGGATTTTCATCATCCATGATCAACCGGGAAATAATAGGTGATGTTTCCATTAGCAACATGCGCTTGAGGGTTGATACACAGTTGTGGATCAGACTGTTGAAAAGAGGATTTACAGCCTATGGCATTGATGAGGTACTTATGAAGTACAGGGTCCATTCAAAGTCTATTTCCAGGAATAAAGCAAAAGCAGCGAGGCTGACCTGGAACTTATATTATAAGATTGAAAAGCTGGGATTTTTTCATTCAGTTTATTATTTTAGTCATTATGCATTGAAAGCGCTTAAGAAGCATTATTTCTAAACATTCAGGTTAGTAAAAATTAGTATTTCAAACTTGCTTAAAAAAGAACTTCATACCCGCATCTATTATTACCTTATTGTCTTGTTGGCCTTTTCCATTCCAATGCATAAGAAGTTAACAGTTCTTGTGATTTTTCTGATCGGGATCAACTGGTTACTGGAATTCAATTTCAAAGAAAAGTACATTAGGGTTAGGGAGAGCAGAACGAGGAAATACATTTTGTATTTGCTATGTTGTATTTGCTATTTGTTATTGGGTTGTTGTATACCAATGACCTTACAGGACCCGGTGGTGGATTGTTTAAGCTGGAGGTTAAGTTATCCTTGCTGGTATTTCCTTTGTTGTTTTCTACAATTGATTATCAATGGCTGGATAGAAAGTATGTGCAGCGGCTTTTCAATTTTTTCATTATAGGTACCATCATTAGTTGTTTGCTTTGCATTGGAAATGCCCTGGTCACTTATATGGGCGATCATCGTTTTGAGGTATTCTATTACAAGGAGTTGTCCATGTTCCATCATCCCAGTTACATGGCCATGTACATAACCTTTGCCGTGGTGATCATCCTGTATTATATGATGAACAAGTGGAGTACTTATGGAATGAATTGGAAGATATCATGGCTGGTTTTGCTTGTTTTTTATAATGTATTTATCATCACATTGGCATCCAAAGCAGGAATAATAAGCCTGGGCCTTGTTTATTTGCTTGCCATTGCCTATACCCTGGTAAGGAAACGAATTAGCTTATCCGGAGTTTTTGGTATTCTCCTTGTCGCCCTGGTTTGCCTTTATATGTTTTTCCCTTATTCCTATAAGCGAATGACAGTTGCCAGGGCTTCTGTGGAACAAGAAAATCTTAACAATAAATCTACTGAGGGTTCAGTGCTGAGGATGCTGATCTGGCAATCATCTTTGGAGATTGTAAAAGATAATTTCCTCATAGGTGTGGGCACCGGGGATGTGGAAGATGCACTGGTGGAGAAATACCAGGAACACGGCATTACCATGGCTGCCGAGCAGAAGCTGAATGCCCATAATCAATACATCCAGACTTACCTGGCCATTGGATTACCGGGTTTTCTAACCCTGGTGCTCATGTTACTTCTGCCGGCCTGGCAGGCTTTTCGAAGGTACAACCTTGTTTACTTCCTTTTCCTGTTCATCATGGCCTTCAACTTCATCTTCGAGTCCATGCTGGAGGCGCAGAGCGGGGTTGTTTTTTATGCGTTTTTCAATGTGTTTTTGTTTTCTGCCAAGGATGTCCTTGAGCAGAGGTAATTCATGTTCGCATGTTCGCATGTACGATTTAGCAAGGATTTTCCTTCGAACATGTGTACATGCGTCCATGCTCAATGCGTACATGAAGGAGATCCCGCGCATTCACGCGGGATGACGAGGCATATTTTTTAACCAGGAGTGGGACGAGAATCTCATCCGGAGCCTATTGGGCTTTGATCCGCGGAGCGGATCAAATGTCGGTAGATAGATGTAAAAGACAATAATTTTCACGACCCCGGAGGGGTCGAATCATAGCGTCATGCCTGCCTGACGGCAGTCAGGTTCAAGGTGATTCATGTTCGCATGGACACATGTTCGCATATACGATTTTGCAAGGAATTCCTTCGAACATGTGTACATCGTCCATGCTCAATGCGTACATGAAATCATCTCATCACCTGATCAGCACAACTATCCCTGTCAGGTTCATTATTTCATCCGGTACCATTCCTGCAGCATACTCAATCTTGTACACATACGCCCCGGAAGGAGCGGGATCATTTTTGTACGTGCCGTCCCAGCCCCGCGAGATATCCTGGCTTTCGAAGACCAGCACGCCCCAGCGGTTGTAGATGTACATGCGGAAGGAGGCGATGTTGCCTGAGGACGTGATGGCCCTGAAGGCATCGTTGAGCCCGTCGCCGTCGGGGGAAAAGGCGTTGGGGAGGAAGATGAGGCCGGACTGTGGTTCCGGTGGTGGAGTCATGAAAAGAACATAAACGGAATCCTCTCCATAGCAGCCCTGCATAGATTCAATGAAGACTCCATACCAGCCTTCATATATAGCAGTTATGAACTGACTGGTTTCTCCTGTGGTCCAATCGTAGCTTGCATGATTCGCTCCTGCATCAATCTCCACAGGTACTTCTGTAATGATGGTATCCTGAGCGGAGAATGCAGGGACTGGATTCTCAAATACTGATAAACTTACTTCGGTTTCAGTAGTACATTGAGCTGTGTCAGACACACTTAATTGGTAAATTCCTGAGCTCCCTGATTGGATGTTATTCAGGTGCTGAGTTTGCTGTTGGCTTGTATCCCCATTGGGATAAGTCCATAAGTAGCTGACATCACCATTGCTTGACAGAAGCTGCGGCGCTATCGTTAAATCATCACCTTCACAGGCATCAATAAAAGGTTCAAGTGCTACAGATACTTCATTATATATTTTAACATTGCCCATATAATAATCCACAGGAATTTCAACACCCAGTGAGTTCAGGAAATAGCTTGATCCTGGCTGGCCATCCCATTCAACATGGTTGGTACCTGGTATTGTGGATGAAAAGACAAGATCAGTCAGTATAGATTGTTGAGGAAGCGTTGTTGGGATAGATGACCAGCTTAGTTCTATCCTGCCTTCTGCCGGAAACACTATTACCTCCAGTGAATCTTCCAGTTGTGCATTCGCATTGGCAAATCCCTGGCATTCTAGCAGTGAATTATTATAAAGCAGAATGGTCCTGAATATTGCCACATCCTGGAAGTTTGATACGATAAGGGGCACAAAGGCAGCATTGCCAGGGCAGGCCTCATCATCGCCCGCAATGGCCTGTAAACGAAGCATGGTCTCCTCGGTAACTTCTACGATGAATGTTGTGTCGCAACCATTCTCGTCCATGACAATACAATTATAAAAACCCGGGGAAAGATTGGTAAACCATCCATTGTTTATTTGATATGAGGATCCATTATCATTGGAATAATACAATGTATCGCTGATTCCTGATGCGGTTATTTCTAAGGCACCATTATTTTGCCCCACAAGAGAAGGTGTTACAATTACATTATCTACCTGCGGGCCGGGGATGTTTTCAAGAATAATAGGATTGTACAGATATACATCCTGGCAGTCGGTGGAATCCTTTACCCTTATAGCATAGGATCCTGCCGAAAGGCCTGTAAAGATGCCCTGGTTGGAATAATAAGTAACCCCATTGTTCAGGGAATAAAACAGCATAGATGCCAGGCCGGATGTGGCTTCAATATTAATCCTGCCATTTTGTTGATCACAATGTTCGGAAGAATAGGTTACATCTTCGATCAGAACATCTCCTGCATCATGAATAGCATACGGTCCAAGTAAGGTAGTACACTCATTGCTGTCAGTAATATGGAGTGTATAATTTCCAACCGGCAAATGAAAGATATCGATATTATTGGAAATGGTATCACCCATGTCATTTGTCCAATAATAGTTAAATGGACCATTTCCAACAATGTATAAGCCTGTAACTGCCCCCATACTACCCCCGCAGGTTGTTGGTATTACCTGCAGGTTGTTGGTATCTACCAGGATTGGAAGGAAATTTGAAATATGGATTGAGTCAATTTCAAAGCATCCTTCATCGTTCTCCACTCTTACCCAATACCATCCGGTATCGGTAACTGAGATCTGGCTTGTTCCAAAGGCACCGGTACTCCATGTATAAGAATGATCTCCGCATTCTGCATTTAAGGTGATTTCGTTATTATGACAGATGATTGTATCTGCTCCAAGATCAGGTTCGGGTGAGTATTCAACCTCTACCTTACGAGAGGTCTCCTCGATCCTGCCGCTGGGGTATTCAACATAGACTGAAACTTCATAAGTTCCTCCATTCGAGAAAACATGTTTCGCATGTGGGATTATTGAGGTATTATTTGCACCTGACAACGGATCACCAAAGTTCCATTCTATATAGTCTGGCTCAGGAAAGAACCAAGGGTCGAAAGTAAATGTGTCACTTTCACAAATGCCAGTGAAGTCAAAACGGTAAAGAAAATCAGTTGCAAAATTGACCCCAGCAACTTGAATCCTTCCATGGTTTATATAAAATGCATTCGCCTGATAATCGCAGGTAACACCATATTTTTCTGGATGATGAATAATACCAATCCAGTTATTTATTAAAGGACCGTGTACTGAAGTTCTTGCGAGGCAATAGATTTTCCCATCCGGGCCTAACTGAATATTAAAACCTTGGCCTTCACCTATCCTTATTGCAGATTGAGTAAATAGGAGTTGATTTTCAATGAACTGCATATCAAACTGATACACATGACTAATTGTGTCATTTTTTAATTCACCTCCTAAATACATGTATTTTGAACATGGAGAGAATTCCAAATTATGGATTCTATATCTATAACCTCCTGGTATTATAACTGATAGATTGAAAGAATATAAATACTCAACAGATCCATTTTCACTATTGAATTTACATACATCTATATCATCCTTACTCCAGCCAATATCATTATTACAACAAATCAGGTATTTTTTATCATAAGATACTTTTATAAACCCATCTTCATCAGTTGAAATTGGGGGATCTCGTTGAGGGGCTGGACTTAAGACTGGCTCATGGACCACACCCTCTGATGTTATTAAGAAAGAGGCATAATTGCTGACAACATATTTTCTTGTAACGACCCAAATGTCTTTTTTATTTTTATGGTATACTGCAGTTAATTTTTGTGCAGCATCCCAACCCGCATCCAATGTGTCTTTATCGATTACTTCTCCAAGACCCATGCTTTTACTCATATCGATTATGTAATAGAACATTGGGTTTGGATAATCATAATGTCTTGAGGTAAATACATAAAACAGACTATCAGATCCAGGCTTTGGAAGGCACAGAGCCGCTTGCGTTCCTGGTGGGTATGCAGTTCCAGCATATCCATTAGGCATAGTAATGTGATTTTTATTTATCACAAAGTGTCCATTTGAATAGAACAGAAGATTGCCGTTGGTATCACACATTATCGAAGAACTACCCCATGTTTGGGATGAGTTACCAAATGTATCTTCAACTGGTATCCCACTGTTAAAATCAAGGCCCACATTGTAACTGAAATACCAAATATTAGTTCTTTTGTTTGGTTGAGAATATGTTCTTAAGCCAATAGACAGGAAAACAAGAGTTATAGTCAAAAAACTTGTAATAGATTTTAGTGTAACATTATTGTTCATTATTTTGTTGAGTTTTGCTAAAATAAAATGAGATAATGCGATTAATCAATCGCATTATCTCCACAAAGTAGATCAATTCATAATAACTCCTATTGTTTCAGTTCCATCAACAAGTTCATCCCCATCATAGGTATTAGAATTGTATCCTGAACAACATTGATTAGGATCTTTAAATGTAACTCTAGCATAAAACCTATACCTATCTTGTGCATCATAAATCAATGTAGCTGTACCATCTACAGTAAATGGCCATTCACCTGTCACATCATCTTGGCCACTTTCAATTTGAAGACTAGTTACTTCATCCCAGAGTTCCCAGTCAATTATTCTTTCCGAAATGTTACCACAATCGCAATTAGTTGTGTCATAGGCTACATCAATCGACCATTGTGCTTTCCCATCAATTGCACAAATAAATAGGAAACACAAAGCCATGAGGCTTGATAAAATTGTCTTTTTCATCATATATATTTTAAAATTACTGAATAAAACACGCAAAATCAAGATTTTATTATATAGGATAGAGCTGGCAAGGCTTTGGGGAAGTGCATTTTATTCAAATGGGGTTTGATTTTCTTCTGCCTAAACCTCCTTTCTATTTCGTAAGATTGATATTAATGAGCCATCATGATTTGCAATCCGGAAAAGGGGCTTCTTTTTCTTTCAGATTTGGGATTATTGCTCATGGTTAGAGCAATAATTTATATAAAGATACATCTATTCCGGATCAATATCAAGTGGGACGAGGCGATTCATGGACGCATGTTTACATGTACGATTTAGCAAGGATTTTCCTTCGAACATGTGTACATGCGTCCATGCTCAATGCGTGCATGCAGGAGATCCCGCGCGTTCCCGCTGGATGACGAGGCGTGTTTTTAAAACCAATCATTTTCACGACCCCGGAGGGGTCGAATATTTGTAGCCCCGCCAAAGGCGGGGCGGAAGACAAATTGCCAAATGAATGCCCTCCCCTCGATTATGAGTCCAGGAGAATAGTAGTAAGCATGGGGAGGGTTGGGAGGGGGGATGATATGATATACAATTCTGTATTTAGACTTTACAGTTTACGATATGATTTTCGATATGCGTTATCCGATCTTGTGACAAGTTCAAGGCGATTCATGTTTCGCATGTACTATTTAGCAAGGATTTTCCTTCGTCCATGCGTACATGCGTCCATGCTCAATGCGTACATGAAATGAACTGCATCACCTGATCAGCACCACCGTCCCGGTGAGATTGAAATCCTGGTCGGAAGCAGTGTAATCAACCCTGTAAACATAGGTGCCTGCCGGGGCTTGCCTGCCATCGTAAGAGCCGTCCCAGCCGCGGGTAATGTCGTTGCTTTCAAAGACCAGCACGCCCCAGCGGTTGTAGATGTACATGCGGAAGGAGGCGATGTTGCCTGAGGACGTGATGGCCCTGAAGGCATCGTTGAGCCCGTCGCCGTCGGGGGAAAAGGCGTTGGGCAGGAAGATGAGGCCGGGCTGTGGCTCCGGTGACGGAGGCACTGTGAAGCGGACATACACCGAGTCTTCCCCTGTGCAGCCCTGAAGGGATTCAATGAAGACTCCATACCAGCCTTCATATATAGCAGTTATGAACTGACTGGTTTCTCCTGTGGTCCAATCGTAGCTTGCATGATTCGCTCCTGCATCAATCTCCACAGGTGCTTCTGTAATGATGGTATCCTGAGCGGAGAATGCAGGGACTGGATTCTCAAATACTGATAAACTTACTTCGGTTTCAGTAGTACATTGAGCTGTGTCAGACACACTTAATTGGTAAATTCCTGAGCTCCCTGGTTGGATGTTATTCAGGTGCTGAGTTTGCTGTTGGCTTGTATCCCCATTGGGATAAGTCCATAAGTAGCTGACATCACCATTGCTTGACAGAAGCTGTGGCGCTATCGTTAAATCATCACCTTCACAGGCATCAATAAAAGGTTCAAGTGCTACAGATACTTCATTATATATTTTAACATTGCCCATGTAGTAATCCACGGGTATGTCATCACCCAGGGAATTGAGGAAGTAGCTTGATCCGGGCTGACCATCCCATTCAACCTGGTTGATGCCTGGTATTGTAGATGAAAAAACAAGGTCAGTTAGAATAGATTGTTGCGGAAGAGTTACCGGAGTTGATGACCAGCTCAGCTCTATCCTTCCTTCTGCAGGGTATACAATAACCTCCAGTGAATCTTCCAGCTCTGTATTGACATTGGCAAAGCCCTGGCATTCTATCAGGCTATAGTTATATAGAAGGTTTGTCCTGAATATAGCTACATCCTGAAAGTTTGTTACGATAAGGGGGACAAAAGCTGAATTTCCAGGACAAGCTTCATCATCTCCTGCAATTGCCTGTAGCCGGAGTATGGTTTCTTCTGTTACTTCAACGATGAATGTTGTATCACAGCCATTATTATCCATCACAATACAATTATAAAAACCTGGTGATAGGCCAGGGAACCATCCGCTGTTAACCTGGTATGATGATCCGTTATCATTAGAATAATACAAGGTATCTCCGCTACCTGAAGCAATAATCTCTATAGCTCCATTATTCTGCCCTGTGACCGATGGTGTAACTAATACATTGTCTATTTGTGGACCGGGTATATTCTCAATAATAATCGGATTGTAGATATACACATCCTGGCAGTCGGTGCTGTCCTTGACCCTGACGGCATAGGTGCCTGCGGCAAGGCCGGTGAAGATGCCCTGGTTGTTGTGATAGGTGCTGCCGTTGTCCAGGGAGTAGAAGAGCATGTCGGTGAGCCCCGATATGGCGGTGACGGTGATGGCGGCATCCTGCTGGTTACAATGCTCGTTGGAATATTCAACACCTTCGATCAGCACATCGCCGGCATCATGGATGGTAAAGGGCCCCAACGGGGTGGTGCAGCCATTGCCATCGGATACATGGATGGTATAGTTACCGACAGGCAGGTGGAAGATGTCCGGGGAGGAGGCGATGGTATCGCCCAAGTCGTTGGTCCATGTGTAGTTGAAGGGCGTTGTTCCGATGAACTGCAGTCCCCTGACCGCTCCTGTGCTGCCTCCGCAGGTGGTGGGGCTCACCTGCAGGTGTGTGGTGTCGGCCAGGGCCGGGGGTAGGCTTCCAGGTGTATGGAGTCGGTTTCAAAGCACCCGGCGTCATTCTCGACCCTGACCCAGTACCAGCCGGTGTCCTGCACGGTGATCTGGCTGGTGCCGAAGGCCCCGGTGCTCCAGGAGTACAGGTGCGGGCCGCATTCGGCGTCAAGGACGATGCCATCGGTGGAGCAGAAGATGGTGTCGGGTCCCAGGTCGGGCTCGGGGGCGTATTCCACTTCCACCTCGCGGGAAGTTTCTTCGATGCGGCCATTGGGGTATTCCACGTGAACGGACACCTCATAGGTCCCCCCATCGGAGAACTTATGTCTGGCGTGTGGTATGGTTGAGGTATTGTTAGCCCCGGAGAGCGGGTCGCCGAAGTTCCACTGGATCAGTTCGGGCTCGGGGAAGAACCAGGGGTCGAAGGCAAAAGTGTCGCTTTCGCAGATGCCGTCGAAATCAAATCTGAAAAGAAAATCAGGTATAAGATTAACACATGAACGATGAATTTCACCATGATTTAGATAATACGCGTTTGGTTGATAATAACAATCAATCCCAGGTTTTTCTGGATGATGAATTGTACCGATATAATTGTTCATTGGATACAATAATCCAGGAGTCAAAGCAAAACAATAGATTTTACCATCAGATGCTAATTGGATGTTTGTGCCCTGACCTTCACCAATTTTAGTTGCAGATTGGGTGAATTGAATTGAATCTTCAATTTTCTCCATATCAAACTGATAGATATGGGATATTGAATCTAGTCGAAGTTCACCTGCTAAATACAAATATTTTGAACAAGGGGAGAACTCACAATTGTACGTTCTATAACTTGGATTATTGGGTATTATATCTTTAAGTTTAAATGTAAATAAATGATCAATATGTCCTGTCTCGACATTAAATCTACAAACCTCTACTGCTGCTTTACTTAATGTACCTCCAGAATAACATGAAATTAGATATTTCTTGTTGTAAGCTACTTTCATGAATCCCCAATTTAAATCATTTAATGAAAAACGATCAGGCGCAGGGCTTAACACAGGATTTATATCAACCCCCAACTCACTAACAAGGAATGAGGCATATTTATGTTCTCTATATTTCCTCGTAATGATCCAAATATCCTTTTTATTTTTATGATATACTGCCGTCAACTGTTCAGCTGCATCCCAACCCGCTGCTAGTGTATCCTTATCTAACACTTCACCCATTCCATTGTTGGCATCCATATCAACTGTATAATAAAACATTGGATTATCATCTTCAAAAGACCTTGATGTAAATATGTAATATAGCCTTTCACTTGATGGCATAGGCACACATATTGATGCCTGAGTACCAGGTATAAAGGAATTTCCTGAATAGCCATTGCTCATAACTTGATGATCTTTACTCCAAACCCATCTCCCATCTGAATAAAACAATAAACTGCCATTTGTATCACTCATAATAGAACAAGATCCTCGAGTTCCTGCTACTGGACTTAATGTATCTTCACTAGGAGTCCCATTGTTGAAATTCAGACCAATATGTGAACTAAAATACCAAAAATTTGTACGTTTGTTGGGCTGGGAAAGGAGGCTAATTGATATAAAGAGACATACTAAAATTGGAGTTGCCCTGTTCAGAATCTTATTCACATCATACATGATTCTAATATTAGCTCTCATAAAATATTAATAAGAAGAGATGAGGCTGTATCAAAAGATGTAAACAGCCACGAAGACACCAAAGCACTAAGATTTCACCAAGTTATAAAGCTGAGACTTATAGCACTTTGTGTATCTTGGGGTCTTGGTGACTTGGTGGCTATTCTATGAATACTAAACTTTTGATACAGCCTCATTTCAAAAAAAATCAATTCATTGTCAGACCAAAATCAGCACCATCAACCAATTCATCTCCATCATATGTATGAGAATTCCATCCATCACAACATTCACTTGAATCAGTGTAAGTTATTCTCACATATAGACGATATCGTTGTTCTGCATCATACAATATTGTTTCTTCTCCACCTAATTCATGTGGATAACCATCAACATCCTCAGATCCAGAAGATATGATTCCCTGTGTAACTAAATCTTTGAGCTCCCATTCAATTGTTCGATCTGTCACTATACCACAATCACAGTTTGTGGTATCATAATACACATTAACAGACCATTGGGCAACTACATCATGAATGCTAAAAAAGAAGAAACTTGCAATCATAATGATAAATAACGCAACTTTTTTCATGTCAATATAAAATTAAAATTACAGAATTCAATGCGCTTAATCAAGCAGATATCATGAAAGATAAAGCTGGCAAGGCTTAAGAGCATTGCATTTTATTCCAATAGGGTTAGTCTTTATTATTGCCAAAACCTCCTTTCTGTTTTATAAGATTGATATTATTGATCCATCATGATTTGCAATCCGGTAAAGGTGGTTTCTTTTTCTATCAGATTTGGGATTATTGCCCATGGTTAGAGCAATAATTTACATAAAGATACATCTATTCCGGATCAATATCAAGTGGGACGAGGTGATTCATGTTCGCATGGACACATGTTCGCATATACGATTTAGCAAGGATTTTCATTCTTCGTCCATGCCCCCTAAACGACTAAACACCTAAACAAATAAACAGATAAACAGATAAAACGCTTGCGCTGAAGCTTTCGCCGGAGGCCGAAGCCTATGGCGAAGGACTCAGCGTAGGCGCACGGATAAACGGATATTTGATATTATCGGATCAGCACCACCGTCCCGGTCAGGGATATTGTCTCAACCGCTGTGGTGCCAACGGTGTATTCAATCTTGTACACATACGCCCCGGAAGGAGCGGGATCTGAATTGTAGTTTCCGTCCCAACCCTGGGAGATGTCGTGGCTTTCAAAGACCAGTACGCCCCAGCGGTTGTAGATGTACATGTGGAAGGAGGCGATGTTGCCTGAGGACGTGATGGCCCTGAAGGCATCGTTGAGCCCGTCGCCGTCGGGGGAAAAGGCGTTGGGCAGGAAGATGAGGCTGGACTGTGGCTCCGGTGGTGGAACGGTGAAGCGGACATACACCGAGTCTTCTGCGGTGCAGCCCTGCATGGATTCGATGGTTACCGCGTACCAGCCTTCCTGCGCGGCCGTGATGAAGCGTCCGGTCTGCCCGCTGCTCCAGAGGTAGCTGGCAAAGCCCTGCCCGGCGTCGATCTCCACGGGGCTTTCGGCGATGATGGTGTCCTGTGCGTAGAAGGCGGGGACGGGGTATTCATATACTGAGATGTTCACTTGAGCTTCTGTCTGGCACAGTGCAGTGTCGGTGACGCTTAAGAGGTATGTGCCTGACTGGCTGACCTGAATATTGCCAATGCCCAGTGTTTGCTGGTTGCTGGTATCCCCGCCTGGCCATGTCCACCGGTAGCTGGCCTCACCGTTGCTTGAGAGCAGCTGTGGCATTATCGTAATATCATCACCTTCACAGGCTTCGATAGAAGGATCAAGTGCTACAGATACTTCATTATATATTTTAACATTGCCCATGTAGTAATCCACGGGGATGTCATCTCCCAGGGAATTCAGGAAGTAACTTGATCCGGGCTGTCCATCCCATTCAACCTGGTTGATGCCTGGTATTGTGGATGAAAAGACAAGGTCAGTTAGAATAGATTGTTGGGGTAGAGTTACCGGGGTTGATGACCAGCTCAGCTCTATCCTTCCTTCTGCGGGGTATACAATAACCTCCAACGAATCTTCCAGTTCTGCATTCGCATTGGCAAAGCCCTGGCATTCTATCAGGCTATTGTTATATAGAAGGTTTGTCCTGAATATAGCTACGTCCTGGAAGTTTGTAACGATGAGGGGAACAAAAGCTGAATTTCCAGGGCAAGCTTCATCATCTCCTGCAATTGCCTGAAGCCGGAGTATGGTTTCTTCTGTTACTTCAACGATGAATGTTGTATCACAGCCATTATTATCCATCACAATACAGTTATAAAAGCCGGGAGCCAGGTTTGTGAACCATCCGTTGTTAATTTGAAATGACGATCCGTTGTCATTAGAGTAATACAAGGTATCTCCGCTACCTGAAGCAGCAATCTCTATAGCTCCATTATTCTGTCCGGTGACCGATGGTGTAACTACCACATTGTCTATTTGCGGGCCGGGTATGTTCTCAATAATAATCGGATTGTAGATATATACATCCTGGCAGTCTGATGAGTCTTTTACCCTGACTGCATATGAGCCTGCTGATAATCCTGTAAAAATGCCCTGGTTAGAGAAGTAAGTATTACCATTATCCAGGGAATAAAACAGCATTTGTGCCAGGCCAGATGTAGCTGTGACAGTTATACTTCCATTTTGCTGACCACAGTACTCTGAGCTGTACATGACATCTTCGATTAAAACATCGCCGGCATCATGGATGGTAAAGGGCCCCAGTGGGGTGGTGCAGCCGTTGCCGTCGCTTACATGGATGGTATAATTACCGACAGGCAGGTGGAAGATGTCCGGTGAGGTGGCGATGGTATCGCCCATGTCGTTGGTCCAGGCGTAGGCGAAGGGCGGTGTTCCGATAAGCTGCAGTCCCCTGACCGCGCCTGTGCTGCCTCCGCAGGTAGTGGGGCTCACCTGCAGGTTGGTGGTGTCGGCCAGGGCCGGGGGGTAGGATGCCAGGTGTATGGAGTCGGTTTCAACGCACCCGGCGTCATTCTCGACCCTGACCCAGAACCAGCCGGTGTCCTGCACGGTGATCTGGCTGGTGCCGAAGGCCCCGGTGCTCCAGGAGTACAGGTGCGGCCCGCATTCGGCGTCAAGGACGATGCCCTCGGTGGAGCAGAAGGTGGTGTCGGGTCCCAGGTTGGGCTCGGGGGCGTATTCCACTTCCACCTCGCGGGAGGTCTCTTCGATACGGCCGCTGGGGTATTCCACGTACACGGACACCTCATAGGTCCCCCCGTCGGTGAACTTATGCCTGGCGTGGGGTGTGGTTGAGGTATTGTTAGCCCCGGAGAGCGGGTCGCCGAAATTCCACTGGATCAGGTCGGGTTCGGGGAAGAACCAGGGGTCGAAGGCAAAGGTGTCGCTTTCGCAGATGCCGTCAAAATCGAATCTATAGAGGTAATCATTGAGTAAATTTGGCAAGCATGCTGTGGCTAATCCAGGATCTAAGCTAATACCACAACTATCGAAGTCGCAATCAGACCCAATTTCCCATGGCTTATTTATTATGGCAAGATATGGTGAGCCACTGCTACCTTCTGGATTCCCTGCAATATAAATTCTACCATCCCTGCCTAGTTGCATTTCATGCATATAATGACTCATTCCAATGAATTTCTTGGATTGAAGAAAGCTTACAGAATCTTCAATATCCTGCATATCAAACTGATAGATCATGCCTGAGTCGGCACCTACATTAGCACTTAGATATAATAACTTTGAATCCGGTGAAAACTCCACACCGAAAGTTCTAAAGTCATGTGGGTAAATTGCAGGATCTCGTAATTGGAAAGAATACAAGTAATCGACAACTCCTGATGAACAATTAAACTTACAAACCTCAACTATATCATTACCTTCCGGGGTATCACCTCCCATGTCACAATTTATCAAGTATTTTTTATTATAGGATACTTTCATCTGGCCTGCAGTACCAGTTCCTGGATATTCAGTTTTAACAGGTGCTGGGCTGATAATTGGCTGTAAGTTAACTGAATCACTAGTAATAAGAAATGCAGCATATTTATCATCAACATACTTGCGGGTTATTACCCAAATATCCTCCTTATTATCATGTTTTGTCGCAGTAATTTTGCATGCAGCATCCCAGGCTGCTTCAATATCTATCAATTCCCCATAATCTCCATGGCCACCATTAAGAGTCATATCAACTAACCGATAATATGTATTTCCTAATGTTCCCACAGGTGGGTCATAGTATGGAACAGAAAAAACATAAAACAAATAATCTGATCCTGGCTTTGGAAATGAAACTATTTTGAATGAACCAGGAAAAACTGTTGCTGTTGAAGACATATAAGTATGGTCCTTATTCCACATCCTTTTTCCATTTGAATAAAATAAGATATTACCGCTTGTATCGCACATAGATGTATTTCCCCGAAGGGTTCCATCATTTATCTGTCCATCATAAATGGGGTATGGATTTCCGTTGTTGAAATTTAATCCTGCATACCTGCCAAAATACCAGATACATGCCCTATTGAATTCTTGTGCATTAAGGGAATTGCAAAGAAAAACAAGGTATATTACAATTAACGGTTTGTAAAATTCTCCTTTCATCAATATGCTAAAAAAAGTGCCTTAAACTAAAAGGCACCCAGAATAAAATACTAATTCATGGTCACGTAGACTGTCTGATCCCCATTTCGTAAATCATCCCCATCACAAATTACATATCCATCTCCAACACAAAACCAACCACTGCTATCTCTGTACCTTACTTTTGCATATATCTTGTAACAATTAGGACAATCTTCAAATACTTCACCATTATCGTCAATTTCCTCATAATTAGGCGAATTAGAAGTAACATCTTCAGTACCATAACCAATTAATTCGGGGGCGTTTCTCCTAAATAATACACCTCCCAATACAATTCCTTTTCTAAAACACTGCCACCATCACAATTTATATCAAACCATACAACTGCAAAAGAATAATCAACCTGTGCAAATAATGGACTCGAAATAGACATTGTAATCAGTAGTGATAGACAAATAATTCCAAATATTTTTTTCATGACCGAAGGATTTAAATTATGAAATAAAAAATACAGATGCAAGTTGTTATCTGAAACAAAAGAGCTGGCAAGGCTTAAGAGCATTGCATTTTATTCAAATAGGGTTAGTCTTTATTATTGCCAAAACCTCCTTTCTGTTTTATAAGATTGATATTATTGATCCATCATGATTTGCAATCCGGTAAAGGTGGTTTCTTTTTCTATCAGATTTGGGATTACTGTTCATGGTTAGAGCAATAATTTATATAAAGATACATCTATTCCGGATCAATATCAAGTGGGACGAGGCGATTCATGGACGCATGTTTACATGTACGATTTAGCAAGGATTTTCCTTCGAACATGTGTACATGCGTCCATGCTCAATGCGTGCATGCAGGAGATCCCGCGCGTTCCCGCGGGATGACGAGGTGTGTTTTTAAAACCAATCATTTTCACGACCCCGGAGGGGTCGAATATTTGTAGCCCCGCCAAAGGCGGGGCGGAAGACAAATTGCCAAATGAATGCCCTCCCCTCGATTATGAGTCCAGGAGAATAGTAGTAAGCATGGGGAGGGTTGGGAGGGGGGATGATATGATATACGATTCTGTATTTAGACTTTACAATTTACGATTTGATTTTCGATATGCGTTATCCGATCTTGCGACAAGTTCAGGGTGATTCACGTTCGCATGTTCACATGTCGCATGTACTATTTAGCAAGGATTTTCCTTCGTCCATGCGTACATGCGTCCATGCTCAATGCGTACATGAAATGAACTGCATCACCTGATCAGCACCACCGTCCCGGTCAGGATTGTTGTCTCAACCGCTGCCGCGCCAACGGCGTATTCAATCTTGTACACATACGCCCCGGAAGGCGCAGGATCTGAATCGTAGTTTCCGTCCCAACCCTGGGAGATGTCGTGGCTTTCAAAGACCAGTACGCCCCAGCGGTTGTAGATGTACATGTGGAAGGAGGCGATGTTGCCTGAGGACGTGATGGCCCTGAAGGCATCGTTGAGCCCGTCGCCGTCGGGGGAAAAGGCGTTGGGCAGGAAGATGAGGCTGGCCTGTGGCTCCGGGGGTGGAGCGATGAAGCGGACATACACCGAGTCTTCTGCCGTGCAGCCCTGCATGGATTCGATGGTTACCGCGTACCAGCCTTCCTGCGCGGCCGTGATGAAGCGGCCGGTCTGCCCGCTGTTCCATAGGTAGCTGGCAAAGCCCTGCCCGGCGTCGATCTCCACGGGGCTCTCGGTGATGATGGTGTCCTGTGCGTAGAAGGCGGGGACGGGGTTTTCATATACTGAGATGTTCACTTGAGCTTCTGTCTGGCACAGTGCAGTGTCGGTGACGCTTAAGAGGTATGTGCCTGACTGGCTGACCTGAATATTGCCAATGCCCAGTGTTTGCTGGTTGCTGGTATCCCCGCCTGGCCATGTCCACCGGTAGCTGGCCTCACCGTTGCTTGAAAGCAGCTGTGGCATTATCGTAATATCATCACCTTCACAGGCTTCGATAGAAGGATCAAGTGCTACAGATACTTCATTATATATTTTAACATTGCCCATGTAGTAATCCACGGGGATGTCATCTCCCAGGGAATTCAGGAAGTAACTCGATCCGGGCTGTCCATCCCATTCAACCTGGTTGATGCCTGGTATTGTGGATGAAAAGACAAGGTCAGTTAGAATAGATTGTTGGGGTAGAGTTACCGGGGTTGATGACCAGCTCAGCTCTATCCTTCCTTCTGCGGGGTATACAATAACCTCCAACGAATCTTCCAGTTCTGCATTCGCATTGGCAAAGCCCTGGCATTCTATCAAGCTATTGTTATATAGAAGGTTTGTCCTGAATATAGCTACGTCCTGGAAGTTTGTAACGATGAGGGGAACAAAAGCTGAATTTCCAGGGCAAGCTTCATCATCTCCTGCAATTGCCTGAAGCCGGAGTATGGTTTCTTCTGTTACTTCAACGATGAATGTTGTATCACAGCCATTATTATCCATCACAATACAGTTATAAAAGCCGGGAGCCAGGTTTGTGAACCATCCGTTGTTAATTTGAAATGACGATCCGTTGTCATTAGAGTAATACAAGGTATCTCCGCTACCTGAAGCAGCAATCTCTATAGCTCCATTATTCTGTCCGGTGACCGATGGTGTAACTACCACATTGTCTATTTGCGGGCCGGGTATGTTCTCAATAATAATCGGATTGTAGATATATACATCCTGGCAGTCTGATGAGTCTTTTACCCTGACTGCATATGAGCCTGCTGATAATCCTGTAAAAATGCCCTGGTTAGAGAAGTAAGTATTACCATTATCCAGGGAATAAAACAGCATTTGTGCCAGGCCAGATGTAGCTGTGACAGTTATACTTCCATTTTGCTGACCACAGTACTCTGAGCTGTACATGACATCTTCGATTAAAACATCGCCGGCATCATGGATGGTAAAGGGCCCCAGTGGGGTGGTGCAGCCGTTGCCGTCGCTTACATGGATGGTATAATTTCCGACAGGCAGGTGGAAGATGTCAGGGGAGGTGGCGATGGTATCGCCCATGTCGTTGGTCCAGGCGTAGGCGAAGGGCGGTGTTCCGATAAGCTGCAGTCCCCTGACCGCGCCTGTGCTGCCTCCGCAGGTAGTGGGGCTCACCTGCAGGTTGGTGGTGTCGGCCAGGGCCGGGGGGTAGGATGCCAGGTGTATGGAGTCGGTTTCAACGCACCCGGCGTCATTCTCGACCCTGACCCAGAACCAGCCGGTGTCCTGCACGGTGATCTGGCTGGTGCCGAAGGCCCCGGTGCTCCAGGAGTAAAGGTGCGGGCCGCATTCGGCGTCAAGGACGATGCCCCCGGTGGAGCAGAAGGTGGTGTCGGGGCCCAGGTCGGGCTCGGGGGCGTATTCCACCTCCACCTGGCGGGAGGTTTCTTCTATGCGGCCGCCCGGGTATTCCACGTGCACTGACACCTCATAGGTGCCTCCGTCGGAGAACTTATGCCTGGCGTGGGGCGTGGTTGAGGTATTGTTAGGCCCGGAGAGCGGGTCGCCGAAGTTCCACTGGATCAGGTCGGGTTCGGGAAAGAACCAGGGGTCGAAGGCAAAGGTATCGCTTTCGCAGATGCCGTCGAAATCAAATCGGTATAGAAAATCTGTTGCAAAATTGACACCAGCATCTTTTATTCGACCATGATTTACAAAAAATGCTTCTCCCTGATATTCACATGCAAGACCTGGTTTCTCCGGGTGATGAATTATACCTATCCAGTTATTTATTAAAGGGCCATGAGATGAGGTTCTTGCGAGGCAATAGATTTTACCATCAGGACCTAATTGAAGATTAACACCTTGCCCTTCGCCTATCCTTATTCCAGACTGAGTGAATAAGGGTTGATTTTCAATCAACTGCATATCAAATTGATACACATGACTCACAGTATCATTCTTTAACTCGCCACTTAAGTACATGTATTTTGAACAAGGAGAGAACTCAAGGTTATGGATTTTATATTTATAATTGCCTGGTATAATAGTTGAAAGATTGAAAGAATACAAGTATTCAACATATCCAGTTTCACTATTGAATTTACAGACATCGACATCATCCTTTGACCATCCATGATCATTATTACAACAAATTAAATATTTCTTGTTGTAAGCTACTTTCATAAACCCTGTTTCATCAGTTGATATTGGAGGATCTCGTTGAGGTGCTGGACTTAAGGTTGGATCATGGATTACACCATCTAAAGATATCAGAAAAGCAGCATAATTGCTGGCAACATACTTCCTTGTAATCACCCAAATGCATTTTTTATTTTTATGGTACACTGCAGTGAGTTTTTGTGCTGCATCCCAACCTGCCTCCAATGTGTCTATGTTTATCACTTCGCCAAGACCCATTCTTGTACTCATATCAATTATGTAATAAAACATTGGGTTCGGATAATCATAATGCCTTGATGTAAATACATAAAAAAGGCTATCGGAACCAGGTTTCGCAAGGCAGAGGGCTGCTTGTGTCCCCTTAGCATACGCTGAACCTGCAAATCCGAAAGGCATAGTATTATGATTTTTATCCCTCACATATTGCCCATCTGAATAAAACAGAAGATTCCCATTGGTATCACACATTATTGATGAACTACCCCATGATTGGGGTGAGATACCGTTTGTGTCCTCAACTGGCATCCCACTATTAAAATCAAGTCCAACATTGTAACTGAAATACCAAATATTGGTTCTTTTATTTGCTTGTGATAACGCAATTGTACTTATATAAAGAAAAACAATTGGGAGTATCAGAAACCTAGAACCATATTTTAAGGTATTATTGATATGCATTAAATCTTAAGTTAAGCCATATTAAAAGGAGATAATGCTATTGTTGATGGCATTATCTCCAAAATTTCACTTAATTCATTAGTACTTGAATCGTTTCTGTACCATCAACTAATTCATCGCCATCGTAGGTATCAGAATTATATCCTGTACAACATTGATTTGGATCCTTAAAAGTGACCCTAGCATAGAACCTATACCTATCTTGGGCATCATAAATTAATGTAGCTGTTCCTGGAACAATATATGGCCAGATACCTGTCAAATCATCTTGACCACTTTCAATTTTTGTACTTGTCACTTCATCCCAGAGTTCCCAATCAATTATTCTTTCTGTAATGTCACCACAATCGCAATTAGTTGTATCATATTCTACATCAATCGACCATTGCGCTTTCCCATCAACTGTGCAAATAAATAGGAAACATAAAATCATGAGGCTTGATAAAATTATTTTTTTCATCATCCACATATTAAAATTACTGAATAAAACACACAAAATCAAGATGATAACATAAAGGATAGAGCTGGCAAGGCTTTAGGGAAGTGCATTTTATTCAAATCGGGTTAGCTTTTCTTCTGCCGGTACCTCCTTTCTTTTTTGTAAGATTGATATTATTGATCCATCATGATTAGCACTCCGGTAAAGGAGGCTTCTTTTTCTATCAGATTTGGGATTATTGATCATGGTTAGAGTAATGTTATGTATAAAGATACATCTATTCCGGATCAATATCAAGTGGGACGAGGCGATTCATGGTCGCATGGACACATGTTCGCATGTGCGATTTAACAAGGAGGTTCCTTCGAAAATGTGTACATGCGTCCATGCGTACATGGAAAATGAAAAAAGGGGCCCAGCAATGCTGTCCCCTTTATTATATGTATTGTTTTGGTTTGATCTTACACAACACCCTGCGCCAGCATGGCATCAGCTACTTTCACAAAGCCGCCGATGTTGGCACCTTTCACATAGTCGATATATCCGTCGCTTTCTTTACCATACTTCACGCAAGTTTCGTGGATATCCTTCATGATCTGGTGCAGCCTGCCGTCAACCTCTTCACGGGTCCATGATAACCTGAGTGAGTTCTGGCTCATCTCAAGTCCTGAAGTGGCAACACCACCAGCGTTGGCAGCCTTACCCAATCCGTAAAGGATCCTTGCTTTCTGGTAAACTTCGATAGCTTCTGGAGTAGAAGGCATGTTTGCACCTTCAGAAACAACGAAACAGCCATTGGCCATCAGCGTCTTGGCATCATCTACGTCGATTTCGTTCTGTGTTGCACTTGGCAGGGCAACATCACATTTAACACCCCATGGACGTTTACCTTCAACATACTCACAACCGTACTTCTCAGCATACTCGCTGATACGTCCGCGCTTTACATTCTTCAGATGCAATACGTAAGCCAGTTTTTCTGCATCAATACCATCTGGATCATGGATATATCCACTTGAATCTGACATGGTGACTACTTTTCCTCCGAACATGGTTGCTTTTTCAGTAGCATACTGGGCTACGTTACCTGAACCTGAAACGGTACAAATCTTGCCTTTCATGCTGTCACCCCTGGTCTTCAGCATTTCTTCCGCGAAGTAAACCTGGCCGTAACCTGTAGCTTCGGGACGAATAAGGCTACCACCCCATTCGCTACCTTTACCGGTAAGAACACCCGTAAATTCATTCCTTAGCCTTTTGTATTGCCCGAAGAGGAAACCGATCTCACGACCACCAACACCGATATCACCGGCAGGTACGTCAGTATTTGGTCCAATATGGCGAAATAGTTCTGTCATAAAGCTCTGGCAGAAATGCATCACTTCATTATCTGATTTTCCTTTAGGATCGAAATCTGATCCACCTTTACCACCACCCATAGGGAGTGTGGTCAGACTGTTTTTGAATACTTGTTCAAAAGCAAGGAATTTCAACATACCGAGTGTTACAGTTGGGTGGAAACGAAGTCCGCCTTTGTATGGTCCAATAGCGCTGTTCATTTCAATTCTGTACCCTTTGTTGATCTGTATTTCACCTTTGTCATCCAGCCAGGGAACCCTGAATAAAATAACTCTTTCCGGTTCAACGGCGCGCTCAAGGATTTTAGCAGCCTTGTACTTCGGATTTTCCTCGATAAAAGGAATGATAGTCTCAACGACCTCTTGAACAGCCTGATGGAATTCAGGTTCTGCTGGATTCTTGGCAATTACTTTTGCCATGAATTCCTTTACCTGAGAATCATAAGTATTTGTCATAACTTAAATCTGTATTTAATGGATTAATAAATAATTGCCATAAAAAGAAGGCAATATTAAATAAAAAAAATTGAATATAGAAAAGAAAATCTGTCTTTTTTGTTAATTAATAAACAATACAAACAAGGCTGGTATTGCTCCCCCTTTTTGACTAATTTTACAGGATCAAGAATAGACTTTTATGCCTGAAGATAAGAATGCTGGAAAATGCATACGATAGGCTTCATCCTGATCATGTCGAGCGTGTAAAGGAACTGGCCGCCATCAACCATACTACCCAGGTGATCAAGGAGAATAAGTCTGTTGATGAGACCCTGCAGAAGATATGTGAATCCCTCCCTACCGCATGGCAGTACCCTGATCATTCCGTTGCCCGTATCATCTATGATGATAAGGAATACCTGAGCCGCGGGTTCAGGAAGTCACAATGGGTGCAACGGGAACCTTTCACTACCATCGACCAGAAAAATGGTGCCATAGAGGTTTATTATACCAGTAAATTCAGGGACTTTGACGAAGGCCCGTTCCTGATTGAAGAACGACAGCTGATTGTGAACATTGCAGGGCTGATCACCGGCTATCTTAACAGTATCACCGGTAAGCAAATCCTGTCGAAGCAGAGAAAAAGATTTGAGAGCGATGACAGTCAGGCAGCAAGTTCACCAAAGCACAGCCGTCAGCTGCTGCAGCGCTTTTTAAACAAAAGCAATTACGACAGGGATATCTACCATGACCTCATGCCGTTTAAAGTCGGGGAGATCCTCCTGGTAGCCAACCTGTATGACGCCTATAGCATAGAAAAGGAAGGCCGCTTTGCCGAACATGTACTGGGCGAGTACCACCAGCTTAACCTCACCTCCATACCCCGTATCACTGGTGTTTCATCCAGGGAAGAAGCCATGGAATGGCTCCGAAACAAGCATTTTGACCTGGTGATCCTGATGATGGGTGCCGACAAGCACACGCCGATTAGTCTCAGTTGTGATATTAAGCGTGATTTCCCGTATATCCCTGTTTTCCTGTTGCTTAACAATAACAGCGACCTGGAATTTGTAACTAAAAGGAAAGCAACTACTCAACACATTGACAAGGTATTTGTCTGGAACGGCGAGTCACAGGTGTTCTTTGCCATGATCAAGCATGTGGAAGACAGGATCAATGTTGAAAATGACACTGCATTGGGCCTGGTCAGGGTGATCCTGCTGGTGGAGGATGATCCAAAATATTATTCCAGGTACCTGCACCTTCTTTACAATATCGTGCTTGAACAGACCAAGCGCATCATTGATGATGTAAGCACCGATGAACTGTATAAGGTTTTAAAGCTGAGAGTGAGGCCAAAAATACTGCTGGCATCAGATTATGAGGAAGCGATCCGCATTTATGAAATGTACCAGGATTACATGCTTTGCCTGATCACCGATGTGAAGTATGAAAAGGAGCAAAAATTAGATGAAGAGGCTGGTTTTGAATTGGTGAAGTATGTCAAAAAAGCACACCCCGGATTTACCTGTGATCATCCAATCCCACGATGAAATAAATGCAGAGCAGGCTTACGAATTAAAAGCTACTTTCATCAACAAGAACTCGGAAAGCCTTTTCCAGGATTTCAGGAGCTTCATCATGTACTACCTGGGCTTTGGCAACTTCTTCTTTCGTGACAAAGAGGGTAAGCAAATTGCCATTGCCAAGTCACTCAAGGAATTTGAGAAGCACCTGAAGGTTATCCCGGACGAATCCTTGCTCTACCATGCCAGGAAAGACCACTTTTCCCTCTGGTTGATGGCCCGTGGAGAGATCCAGGCTGCCAAGATCCTCAATCCGAGAAAAGTAACAGAGTTTGATAACCCGCAGCTGATCCGTGATTACCTGCTAAACATCATCAACAAGTTCCGTAATGAACAGAATAAGGGAAAGATCGTTCCTTACGACCCGGCAGCCTTCCATGATGAAACCACGATCATCAGCCTCTCAGAAGGGTCCTTAGGCGGGAAAGGCCGTGGTGTTGCCTTCATCAATTCACTGATCTATAATTACGACTTTACAAGGTATATTCCGAATATCAATGTGAAGGCACCTAAGACTGCGATGATCGGAACCGAGGAATTCGAATATTTCATCAGCCGGAACAACTTTCTTGATAAAGTCCTGGTTGAGCCGGATTATACCAGTGTAAAACAAATGTTTTTAAAAGGAAATTTGACGGATACACTGGTTAAAAGACTAAAGAGTTTGCTTGAGCTGGTCAAAAAACCACTGGCTGTAAGGTCATCGGGGTTATTTGAAGATTCACTGATACAACCGTTTGCCGGCATTTTTGAGACCTATCTGTTGCCAAATAATCACCCTGACATAAAGGTCAGGCTGCAGCAATTGATCAATGCCATCAAACTCGTATTACGCTTCTGTCTACAGCGAGGTAGCCAGGGGGTATGTGGAAGCTATACATTACAGGATTGAGGAGGAAAAGATGGCTGTAGTAATCCAGGAAGTGGTGGGCAACCAGTTCGGCGATTACTATTATCCCCACATCAGTGGTGTTGCCCAGTCCTATAACTATTACCCATTTTCTCACATGAAGCCAGAAGATGGATTTGCTATCCTCGGCCTGGGACTTGGGAAATATGTTGTAGAAGGCGAAAAGGCGTACCGTTTTTCACCAAGATACCCGGAACTGGAGATCAACTCACCCAAAAACCAGTACAAGAACTCACAGGTGGAATTTTATGCAGTCGACCTTGGCAAGAAAGATCTCAACCTGATGGAAGGGGATACTGCAGGCCTGGCGCGATTAGAAGTTGATGATGCTGAAATGCACGGTACCCTTAAGCATTGTGCCTCGGTGTATGATCCCAATAATAACACCATCATCCCGGGTTGACTGCTGCCGGCCCCAGGATAGTTAATTTTGCAGATATATTGAAATACAAATATGCCCCGTTGTCACAAACCATCGAGATCGTGCTGGATGTGGTCAAAGAGGCGTTAGGCAGCCCGGTGGAGATAGAATTCGCACATCGACCTGACGAAGGATAAAAACAACAAAGCTTCCTTCTACTTATTGCAAATAAAACCCCTGCTTGGTAATGCGTCGGATTATTCTGTGAACATGGACAAGATCAATGAGGAAGATATTTTGCTCTTTTCAGAACGTGGGATGGGCAATGGGATCATTGACAGGATCCAGGATGTGATTTATGTAGACAATGAAGTCTTTGATAAGAAGATGACCGTTGAAATGGCAGAAGAGATTGCTGTCCTGAACACAAAAATGATACAGGCCGGAAAAAATTATATCCTGATCGGTCCTGGGCGCTGGGGTACGCGCGACCGGTTTATCGGTATTCCGGTAACCTGGCCCCAGATAAGCAATGCGAAAGTCATTGTGGAGACCAGCCTGGAGGCTTATCCCCTGGATGCATCCTCAGGGTCACACTTTTTCCATAATGTTACCTCTATGAACGTTGGTTACTTCTCGGTGCAACCTGAGATATCAGGCAGTTATATCAAGTGGGATGCCCTGAAGAAACAGAAGCTAATAGAAAAAACGAAGTACTTCAGGCATATTCGTTTCCAGGATCCACTCAAGGTCAGGATGGATGGGAAAAAGAGGATTTCACTGATCACATTGAAATAGCTTAATGTAATTTAAACTCACTTTAAATTATTCAGACTCACAGGCATTATAATTTTTTTTATACTTGCGGTGTTCTAAAATTAACAAAGAATAAGGAGAAGAACCGATGTACGATTTCATTGCATTGTCACTCAAATGCCCTGTTTGCGGCGAATCGCTAATGGACCATGAACATATGGTCGATAATAAACCCAGCATCAAACTCAATATCGAGATCAACAGAAGGAAAGGCATCATCAGGCTCAGTTCCATCTATGGCAGCTTCAACCATGATACTGATATCGATATGAAGAAAGATGAGGTGGCCAAATTTATTTGCCCTCACTGTGAGGCCCATATTACTTCAGATGGTCGAATGCCTCGCGTGTGGCTCCGACATGGTTCCTTTCTACCTCGATATGGGAGGAAAGGTGACAATCTGTTCCAGAAATGGATGCAAGAACCACATTGTTGAGTTCGAAGACCTGTCAGTTGCCATGAAAAGACTCTACCAGGAATACGGTTATGATGGCAAGGTCAGGGCAAGACAGCCGATTGTACATCACGAGCACAAGGAAGAGAAGGATGAAGTGACAGAGATCATTGAGTCTGGCACCTTCCTGCAAACCTATTGCCCACATTGCAGCAAGAGCCTGATAGAGGATGAGATGCTGAAGGTGAAGATCACCAATGGCGACGAAGGCTATCTCCTGCTCAGTCCTTATCTGAACGTTTTCTCATCAAAATCAACCATTTTTCTTTCGGAAGATAAAATCGTTAAGGATCTGAAATGCATTCATTGTGACGCCAGCCTGCTGGAAACCGGCAAGGATTGCGCGAAGTGCGGTTCCCCGATTGCCAGGATCTCTGTAAGCGCCCGCACCAAGCTGATCGATTTTTACATCTGCACTAAGAAAGGGTGCAAATGGCATGGCCTCAATCATGATGATCTTTATGATATCAGGCTGGAAGACAGTCTTGAGTGGTAATTACCATTCTCCCGTTTCAAGATAAGCCTGTATGCCTTTGGCCGCGATTTTCCCGGCCCCCATCGCCTGTATGACCGTAGCTGCTCCTGTTGCCACATCACCACCGGCAAAAACACCTTTCCTCGATGTTTTTCCCGTGTCAGGATCCGTTTGAATGGTACCCCAACGTGTTGTTTCAATGTCAGGAGTGGTATTGGGGATCAATGGGTTAGGACTGTTGCCGATAGCAACCACAACCACATCAACGGGTATCATGAAGTTGGCGCCTTCGACAGGCACCGGCCTTCTTCTTCCTGAATCATCTGGCTCTCCCAGCTCCATCTTGATACATTCTATTTTCCTCACCCATCCACTTTCATCACCGTGGTAAGCTGCGGGATTGGTTAAAAGCTGGAATTGGATTCCTTCTTCTTCGGCATGGTGTATCTCTTCCTCCCTGGCTGGCATCTGCTCCCTGGCACGGCGGTAGACCAGGATAGACTCTTCGGCTCCAAGTCGCAAGGCTGAACGTGCACAATCCATGGCAACATTACCACCGCCAACGGTAGCTACCCTTTTCCCGACAGTGATTGGGGTCTTATACTTTAGGGAAAAGGTATGCCTTCATGAGGTTGGCTCGTGTAAGGTACTCATTGGCGGAGTAAACGCCATTGAGGTTTTCTCCCGGGATATCCATAAACCATGGCAATCCTGCTCCAGTACCAAGGAAAACCGCATTATATTCTTCAAACAGCTCATCCAGGCTCTTGATCATACCTATGACCGTATTGAGATAGATGCCCACACCAAGCTTTTTCAGGTAGTCTATTTCTTTAAAGACAATTTCTTTGGGCAACCTGAACTCGGGGATGCCATACACCAGTACACCACCGGGTTCGTGCAGGGCTTCGAAGACATCAACCTTATGGCCCAGCTTGGCCAGGTCGGCCGCAACTGTGATCCCGGCAGGTCCGGCCCCTACAACGGCCACCTTTTTGCCTGTCTTTTTAGGGATCTTTGGCACTGCCATCTCTCCTTCCTTGCGCTCCCAGTCGGCCAGGAAACGCTCCAGCCTGCCTATGGCCACTGGTTCATTCTTCTTTCCAACAATACAGACCTTTTCACATTGCTCTTCCTGAGGGCAGACCCGCCCGCAGATAGCAGGAAGAATATTGGATTCCTTCAGCCTGTTGATGCCTTCCTTAAACTTATTGTCCTTGATGAATCCGATAAAACCGGGAATATCTATTCCTACCGGGCAACCTTCGACACAAAAGGGCTTTTTGCATTGCAGACAGCGATTGGCCTCAAACATTGCCTCTTCGGGAGTATAGCCATAAGGGACCTCATCAAAATTCTTGACGCGCTCCATAGGAGGCTGCTCTCTCATCGGTGTTTTGGTAGGGATGATCTTTGCCATGTTTTATCTTTCTTTGGAAATGATCTCTTCTTCAAGATAAGCCTTGCGCCTGGCCAGCACCACATCCCAGTCTACTTCATGGGCATCAAAATGAGGCCCGTCGACACAGGCAAACTTGGTTTCACCTCCAACTGAGAGTCTGCATGCACCGCACATACCTGTACCATCGATCATGATCGGGTTCATGCTGACAATGGTCTTGACCTTGAATGGCCTGGTGATCTGGCCTACACGGTACATCATAAAAGTGCAGCCAATAGCCATGATGCGGTCAAATTTCTCTCCATCCTTCAGGTTCTCTTCCAGCAGATCATGTGAATGCCCTTTGCTGCCCTGCGAGCCATCTGATGTAGAATACCTGACTTCATCGGAGACCTCTTCAAGCTTTTCATTCCAGTATAGAAGGAACTGGCTTCGTGCTTCGGAGAAGGAAATCACTTCATTGCCTGCTTCTCTCAATGCTTTTGCCGCCTGCAGGATACCTCCGATCCCGTAGCAACCGCCAACCAGGCCTACCTTGCCAAACTTCTCTATTTCAAATGCCTTTCCCAGATGGGCCGGTAAAAGAATAGATCTCATCACCCTCGTTGAGGTCAGCCAGTCCCTTGGTAGCTGCTCCGATCTCAAGAAAAACAACAGTGACCGTGCCTTTCACAGCATCCCAATCTGACAGGGTGACCGGCGTCCTTTCACTGTACTCATTAGGGATGGCAATAGCAAACTGCCCTGGTAAAGCCTTTTTAGCTATATCCGGTGCATCCACAGTCATCTCGTGGACGTTTGGTGCGATAATTTTCTTTTCTAATATCTTCATTCTTCCAGTACTTCTTCCAGGTCCGGAACAATATCAACCAGCCTGTTACCCATGTAATGAAAATGATACTTCTCCAGCAATTCCCTGGTCAATTGACCATTCTTTGATCTTGATTTGGGATCAGGAGCCTTGCCATCACTCATTTTTACTTTCTGTCCCTTGAGCAATGATCTTTCAATCAGTGATTGTATCTCAATATAGATGCTCTTTGTCGATTTATAATAGATCTCCTTGCTATTCAGTGCCTTGGCAATCTTGTTAACGGCCAGGCTGGTCGGTAATATGTGATCGTCCTTCCTGACAACCGGTTTTAACTTGATGAGTTTTCCCTCAAGATTGATGATATGCCCGTCAGATTCCATGCTGTTGCCCATGGGAAGGAAAACATGTGCATAATCAGATGCTGGTGTGAAGAACATATTTTGCTGAACAAAGAATTTCAGTCCCCCAAGAGATCTGGTATCTGGCATATCACCCACAAGGTATAATGCTGAAATTACTTTTCGCTTCTTCAGCATCTCTTCTGCAGTCAACCCTTTTTTCTTCGATGCAGAGAAACCCGGGAGCAACGCGGGATTCATACCGGCCAGTGTAGCCCCATAGCGGTTCCCTTCAGGCATCAGGAACAGCATCTTACAGGCATTGGCAGTCGCCTTGCTTATGCGCATCAGGTTCTTGAAGTTGTCTTCTGCTTTATCTGAGTTCAACACTTCATCCCCGATGATCATGATCACATTATCAGAAGTTTTATTCCCGGTCAGCTCTTCCATGAGCTTTTGCAAAAACAGATGCTCCTGTCCTTTTTTGTTTTGATGGAAATCAGTAGAGAAGTCAACCGTCCTGTTAGCTATGGAGTTAGCAACAATAACTTCTTTTCCAGCCTTATACGCTTTCCTTATCCTGTTCTCAATGATGGGGTGAGACCAATAGGCCTGTGATCCAATCACATAGACTTTATCAGCTTCCAGGATATCATCCACCCTGGTATATCCATATGCTTTATAGTAATCATGGATATCCTTGATGATTGTATGGTAGCTGGTTGAAGGGTAGATGTCAACATTGTCTGACTTCATTGCCTGGCGGGCAAACTTTTGCAGTACAAAGCTGTTTTCAATCGTATCGTGAGCCGATCCGATCAATCCAAACTGATCCCCGCTATACCTTTTCAGGTTTTTTGCAATGTAATTGATTGCTTCTTCCCACTTCACCTCTATCCAATTACCTTCTTTCTTGATAAGAGGCCTGGTGACCCTTTCAGGATGATGGGTGATGTCGCCCGGAATGAATTTCCCACGTATACAGACCTGTGGCGGATCATCTCTTCTTCCAGGCTCAGGACCTACATTGACGATCCTGTTACCTTTGGTATTAACATTTATTTCACAGGCGATGCTGCAGAATGTGCAATTCGTCTTAGTGGATTTATCAGGCAGGCCTACCCAGCTGCCCATCTTTTCAGCGATGGACCCGGTGGGGCAGACATCGACACAGGCACCACAGTACTCACAGCCTGCTTCCTTTTGTGATTCGTCGAATGCTGTACCTACCAGGGCTGAATTACCTCTTTGTATGAAGGCCAGCACTTCGCTGTATCGTTCCTCGTTACATATCCTGACACACCTGCCGCAAAGGATGCAAAGGTTGTAGTCCAGGTCATAAAACGGGTTATCCTTGACGGGAGGGATGTTCCTGTAAATGATCGGGAATTTAATTTCTTTTAGGTCCAGGTAGTCAACCAGGTCCTGCAGCTCACAATCACCGTTGCTTGTGCAAAAATTACACCCTGTTGTTGTATTAACTTTTCGGGTTGAATGCATAAACTCCTTACATTCCTTCTTATCCTTGCAAACAAGGCATGTGTAAGGGTGTTCGGAGAGGATCAGCTCAAGTATTTCCCGCCTTAATTCCTGCAGTCCGGCGGTCTTGGTGGAAATTTTCATATCCTTTGCGATAGGTGTTGTGCATGCTGTCGGGAAGCCACGCATATTTTCAACTTCTACCATACAAAGGCGGCAGCCTCCATAATCGGGCAGACATTCCAGGTAACAAAGTGTTGGAATATAAATACCAGCCTTGCGGGCCGCATGCAGGATGGTAGACCCTGCGGGAGCACGGACCTCTTTTCCGTCGATAGATACTGTTATCGTTTTTGCTTTGCTCTCTGCCATGGTATTTATATCATTCTATTATGATAGCATCACCTGCTATAGCATCAAAGCGGCATATTTCATAGCATGCCCTGCATTTGATGCATTTATTTGGATCCAGGTTATGTGGTTCACTTCTCGGCCCCACAATGGCATCTGCCGGGCAGACTTCCACACAACGCTGGCAACCTGTGCACTTTTCTTTGATCACCCTGTACTCGACCAGGTCGCGGCAAACAGCTGCCGGGCAGCGTTTATCCTCGATATGGGCGATGTATTCATCCCGGAAATACTTGATAGTAGTACGCACCGGATTCGGTGCAGTTTGCCCCAGTCCGCAGAGGGAGCCTTTGCTGATCGTACCTGATAATGATTCAAGCGCAGCAAGGTCTTCCAGCGTTCCTTTACCGACAGTGATCTTCTCAAGTATCTCCACCATCTTTCTTGTCCCGATCCGGCAGGGAACACATTTCCCACAGCTTTCCTGGCTGGTGAACCTGAGGAAGTACTGTGCCACATCCACCATGCATGAATGTTCATCCATGACGATCAGGCCACCTGATCCCATAATGGTGCCGGCATCCTGCAATGACTGGTAATCAATTGGCAGGTCGAGGTATTCCTTTGAAAGGCATCCTCCGGAAGGACCACCTGTCTGGACGGCTTTAAATGGTTTCAAAGAGCCGCCACCGATATCGAAAATGATCTCCCTTAAAGTAGTGCCCAATGGTACCTCTATCAATCCTGTCCGCCTTACTTTTCCCACCAGGGCGAAGGTCTTGGTCCCTTTGCTTTGTTCTGTGCCAAAGCCGGCATACCATTCTCCTCCATTTCGCATGATATTGGGTATGGTGGCCAGGGTTTCAACATTATGGATGGTCGTTGGCTTGCCATGCAGTCCCGATACCGCCGGGAATGGCGGCCTGCTGCGAGGCATACCGCGTTTACCTTCAATGGATGCGATCAGTGCTGTTTCTTCACCACAGACAAAGGCACCTGCGCCTTCCTTGATCTTGATCTCGAAATCAAAACCACTTCCCATGATATTTTTCCCGATGAGCCCTATCTCTTTCATCTGGGCCATGGCAATTCGAAGGCGTTGAATGGCAAGTGGGTATTCTGCCCTGATATAGATATAGCCAAGGCTGGCCCCAATACCGTAGGCAGCTATCAGCATGCCTTCCAGCAAGGCAAAGGGATCGCCTTCGATCAGCGAACGGTTCATGAAAGCTCCGGGGTCTCCTTCATCTGCGTTACAGATCAGGTATTTCGGACTGCCTTTTGCACTTCTGCAAAATTCCCATTTCCGGTAGGATGGGAAGCCGGCACCTCCACGCCCCCTTAATCCTGATATCCTTATCTCTTCAATGACTGCTTCAGGCTCCTTATTGAGCGTGTTGATGAGGCCATTAAATCCATCACGTGCGATATAATGCAGGATGTCTTCAGGGTCTACGATGCCACAATTGCGAAGTACGATACGCTCCTGGTTCTTGAACATGGGAAGGTCCCAAAATGATTTGGTCCCATTTATTTTTAGCTCAGGATCACCCAGGTGCCCAATCGGCTTCATCCTCGTATCACCCTTGCCCACATAACCTGTGATCAGCTTTTCAGCTCTATCAGGATCTACGTTATTGAAACTCAGCCGTGGTGATCCATGCGCCTGTATGTCCATGAATGGCTCAAGGTAGCAAGGACCGATGCAGCCAACTTTTATCAGTTTAATCTTTTCTTTCTGCCTGGCTTGCTGCAGGGTATCCCAAACTGCTCCTGCTCCTGATGCCAGTCCACAACTGCCCATCCCAACGTAAACAACAGGGTCTTTACTCTGCTGTAACGCCTGCCAGGTCTCAATTGCCTGCTTTTGTATGTTGCTGAACCTATTCATAGGATCCCAGGATCTGTTTTAGTTTGATAACCGACATGCGGCTGTGAATATCATCATCCACCATCATCACCGGTGCCAGGGCACAGCATCCCAGGCAGGCTACACGTTCAAGGTCAAAACGGCCATCGTCAGTAGTATGCCCAGGTTTAATGCCAATCTCAAGTTGTAAGGCATTCAGTAAAAAATCACCACCCTGAACATGGCATGCAGTACCCAGACAGATCCTGATTGAATGACGCCCGGGAGGATGAAATCGAAACTGGGAATAGAATGATGCAACACCAAAGATCCTGCTCCTGGATATCCTTAAATGAGGAAGAAATCTTACCAATGGCTTCGGGAGAAACATAACCTTCAAGGCTCTGAACATGTTGCAATATCGGAATGAGGTTATCCACATCACCCGGGGGGTAAGTATTTAATGCTTTAATGGTAGGATCTTTCATTAAATCACAGGTTAATTTTAGCTGTCCTTAAAAATTGACCACTGCCTGGAGAAACTTATCGAATATAATGAAAAATGTTATGGCATATGATAAAACTTTTTCAGCGTATATATAAACATGCAGCATTTTTCATATCTCATACGGTGTCCGGGAATTATTTAAAATAATTATAAATATAGCTGCTTGCAGGAAAGCTTAGATATATAAGCTGAAAAATTTATATCATTGTAGGTCATTTTATTACTTCTGAATTCGTGACTTAAAGTTCAAAACATAAGCTAATGGAAGATTTACTGTATGATTTTATTTACCTGAATGTACATTGCCCTTTATGCCATGCATCATTTATGGATGATAAGACTTTAGTTGATGGACGATCTGGTATTAAAATTGGAATCAAAACTGCCAGGGACCAGGGGTTCATTCACCTGAGCTCAATATATGAAAGCTATAATTATCAATGTGATATAGAGTTCACAGATGGTGAAATTGTTGGATTCACATGCCCGGAGTGTAAGAAGGTGCTTAACAGCCAGGTTAATTGCGAATATTGTGAAGCTCCAATGGTACCCATTAATCTTGATATAGGGGGGAAAGTCAGTATTTGTTCCCGCTCAGGCTGTAAAGGCCATTTCCTGGAGTTTGAGGATATCAACACTGCGATGAAAAAGTTAATATTACTCAGTGACTTTGAGGGAAAGTCACCAGATGGCCTCCTTGAGGATGAAGCGGGTGTAGAGATTATCGAATCAGGCACTTATATGCAAACCTATTGTCCTAAATGCGATAAGTCTTTGATCGAAAAAGGTCTTGTTAAGCTTAAAGTAGTCAGTGAATTGGGTGAGCCGGGCTTTGTCTTTCTTAGCCCTTACTTAAATGTATTTACTTCGAAATCAACAGTATTTCTTAAAGAGAACCGGGTAGCCAACAAGATCATGTGCCCGCATTGCGAAGAAAGCCTGATTGATACAGAGAAAAACTGCCATGAATGTGGTTCGCCGGCTGCCAGGATAGCTGTCAGCGCCAGGACGAAGTTCATCGACTTTTATCTGTGCTCAAAGAAAGGTTGCCGCTGGCACGGACTGGATGAAGATGACCTTCATGACATTGATCTTGAAGACAGCCTGGAATGGTAATAAAAAAAATAAAACCAACAGATAACAATCAAAAATTCGGAATATGTTTCAAATAAAGAAAAAGCAGGAGATGGCCAAGGGAACGATCATTCGTTTCGATATTGAAGCGCCCAAAATTGCTAAGAAAATCAAAGCCGGACAATTTGTAATCATTCGTGTAAATGAGACAGGGGAAAGAATTCCTCTAACGGTAGCTGATAAAGATGATTTTGCCGGTATTATCACCATCATCTTCCAGGTCGTTGGAAAGTCAACTGCTCTCATGAGGTCGCTGGAAGAGGGCGACTTTATGCTTGACATAGCCGGGCCACTTGGAAAAGCCGCTGAGGTAGAAAAGATGGGAACAGTCATTATGGTGGGTGGTGGTACAGGAGTTGCTATCCTGCATCATGTGGCAAAAGCTTTTAAGGAAGCAGGTAATTATGTTATCAGCATCATGGGGGCCAAGGAAAAGGATATGCTGATCATGGAAAATGAGATGACAGCTATCAGTGATGAACTGGTCATTACCACTGATGATGGCACCTATGGCCAACAAGGATTTGTTACTCAGCCACTTGAAAAATACTTAAAAGAAAGGTATGACGTCAAGCTGGTTTATGCCATCGGCCCCATTGTCATGATGAAAAACGTTACCAAACTGACAAAGAAATTCAATGTCCCTACTATGGTCAGTCTCAACCCAATCATGATCGACGGGACAGGAATGTGCGGTGGATGCAGGGTCAAGGTCAATAATGAAACTGCCTTCTGCTGTGTTGACGGTCCCGATTTTGATGGCTTTAAGGTTGATTTTGATGAGCTGGAGAAAAGAAATTCCATGTACCTGAAAGATGAAAAAGATTCATTGCTGTTTTCAATTAAATAAATGTAGTCTGCTATGTTAGAACAAGATGTCAGATATTTAAAGTTTAAGACCTACCTGAGTTTTTACTGCCCGCACTGTAAAAAGACATTTAACGTTGAGCGGCAACATGAAAGGTCCCTTGTTTTCAATGGAAAATATAAAGGGGAAGACATGGTGTTGAAGCTAAGTCCATTCCTTGATGTATTCGATATCAAAACATCCGTTCAAATGAAGAAGGATGAGGTGCTTGATGATCTGTCGTGCCCTCATTGCAAAGAAAGCCTGATCCATCCAACGGTTAAATGTGGAGAATGTGGTTCCTCTGTTGGAGAATCTATTGTTTCTGCTTTTGCCAAGCTTATCCCCTTCTATTTTTGTCTTAAGCATGGTTGTGAATGGCATGGGATATCCAAAGAGGATGAGCGGACCATCCGTCTGAAGATCCCCAGGCAGGCTATGCCCGAACAGGACCAGAAGCTGAGGGTTAACAATTTCCAGGAAGTGCCTTATGGATATACTACTGAACTTGCTTTGCTCGAAGCAGGTCGTTGCCTGCAATGCAAGAAACCGAAATGTGTAGAAGGCTGTCCGGTAAATGTTGATATTCCCGGATTCATCTCACTGATCGCTGAAGAAAAATTTGGTGATGCAGCGAAAAAGATAAAAGAAACCAATGTATTACCAGCCATTTGCGGAAGGGTTTGTCCGCAGGAAGCCCAGTGCGAGTCGATGTGTATCGTAGGGCACAAGGACGAGCCGGTTGCGATAGGAAGGCTGGAGCGTTTTGTTGCTGATTACGAACGTAAGATGGATCTGGTCACCGTGCCGGAGATCAAGCACAGTACAGGAAAGAAAATCGCTGTGATTGGCTCAGGCCCTGGAGGGCTGACCGTTGCTGCCGATATGCGCCTGCTGGGTTATGAAGTAACCATCTTTGAAGCCCTGCATGAACCCGGTGGTGTGCTGGTGTACGGTATCCCTGAGTTCCGCCTGCCAAAGGCTATCGTAAGCTTCGAAATTGAATACCTTAAGAAGCTTGGGGTCAGGGTGGAATTGAACCATATCATTGGAAATATCCTTACGGTAGATGAATTGCTTGAACACTTCGATGCTGCCTATATCGGTGTCGGCGCTGGCTTGCCATGGTTCATGGGCCTTGAAGGAGAGAGCATGGGAGGTATCTTCTCTGCCAATGAATACCTGACCCGGATGAACCTGATGAAAGCCTATAAATTCCCGGAATTTGACACCCCGATGCCAAAAGGAAATAAAGTGGTGGTTATTGGAGGTGGTAATGTAGCCATGGACTGTGCCCGAACAGCTATGCGAACAGGTTCCAATGAGGTGACCATCGTCTACCGCCGGTCAAGGCACGAGTTGCCTGCCAGGGGAGAAGAAGTTCATCATGCTGAGGAAGAAGGTATCAACTTTATGTTGTTGACCAGTCCTGTGAAGTATATCGGCACCGACAATTCATTGCTTAAAGCTATTGAATGTATCAGGATGGAACTTGGCGAGCCGGATGCTTCCGGTCGTCGACGCCCTGTACCTATTGAAGATTCCAACTTCGTGGTGGAATGCGACCTGGCCATTGTTGCCATTGGTAATGGGCCCAATCCCATCATCTTCAACACCACACCGGACCTCAAGCTGAACAAGAGAGGTTATATTGATGCAGACCTGGAGACCGGCGCAACCTCCAAGCCTTTGGTATATGCAGGTGGAGATATCGTAACCGGCGCTGCCACTGTTATCCAGGCTATGGGCGCGGGACGGATTGCCGCCAGATCCATGCATGAAGCACTGTCTAAGCCAGCGAAGGCATCTAAGAAGAAGCCTACTGCAAAGGAATGAAGAAAAGAGAGAAGGAGAAAAGAGAGAAGAGAGCATTAGATCGATATAATTATATCGCTTCTCTCAATGATTTCTCATTCTCGTTCTCTTTTCTCTTCTCTCTCTCTCTCTTCTCTCTTTTCTATCTCTCTTCTCTCTGAATTAGCTTGTGATTCTTAATTATTTAGACCTAATTTAAATATAGCGATTTGGAATGCGGCACTGAAACATTTCATACTTTTGCGCACAAATTTTTAAAGGAAGAAAAGCATGCGAATTGAAAGGATTCGGACGGAAACGGATGCCCTTGAAAAGAAGGCTGTCGACCTGGCCTTGCTGGATCCGTTGATCTCAAAATATAAAGGGAAGAAAGGTAGCCTGATCCCATTGCTGCAAGGCACACAGGATATCTATGGCTACATCCCTCAGGAAGCGTTTCTCAAAATATCTAAAGATACAGGTCTGGAGCTGAGTGAGATGTATGGTGTTGCCACTTTCTATGCCCAGTTCAGGCTGAGTCCGGTTGGAAAAAACATTATCAAAGTTTGTCATGGTACTGCCTGCCATGTACAGAATGCCAATGCCATCACAGAAGCACTCAAGGAAGCCCTGAAGGTGGATGATGGAGGCACCACGGAGGACGGTCTGTTTACCCTCGAATCCGTGGCATGCCTGGGATGCTGCTCACTGGCACCTGTGATGGCGATAGGAGATGAGACCTATGGTAAACTAACTGGCTCGCAGTCGGTGAAGATCGTCAAGAACATTCGTAAATCATAACTCGTCATGGAAAACACAAAAGTGATCGTTGGTATGGGTAGCTGTGGAATAGCTGCTGGTGCCAATAAGGTTTATCAGAAGATCAGTGCGCTGCGGGAAAGTGAGAACCTGACTTTCAAGTTGAAGAAAACAAGTTGTGTTGGAATGTGCTACAGGGAGCCGCTGGTAGAAGTGATCGACGATTCCGGCACCTACCTCTATGGTGAGATTGATGAGGAGAAAGTGATTGAGATCATTGATCAACATATTACTAAGCATGATCCGGTAAAAAAATACATCGTCCATTCCGAGCTTTTCGAGACTCCTGACAATGAGTTTTTGGAAGACCAGGTTAAGATCACCCTCAGAAATTGCGGTTTCATTGACCCGGAAAGCATCGAGGAGTATGAGGAGAAGAACGGCTACCGTGCGATCAAGAAGATTGCAGGTCAGCGTATCTCCAGGCTTGACGTAATACAGACTGTTTATCACTCAGGCCTCCGTGGCCGTGGTGGTGGTGGCTTTCCCACCGGTCTCAAGTGGAAGTTTGCTAACGACAACAAATCCACAGAAAAATATATCATCTGTAATGCTGATGAAGGTGACCCGGGCGCTTTTATGGACCGCTCCGTCCTTGAAGGCGACCCTCATGCAGTCCTTGAAGGTATGATCATTGGTGCATATGCCATTGAGGCAACCGGCGGGGTGATCTACTGCAGGGCTGAGTACCCGCTGGCGATCAAAAGATTGAACATTGCCATTGAGCAGGCCAGGGAGAAAGGATATCTTGGTAAGAATATCCTGGGTATTGATGGCTTTAATTTTGACCTATACATCAAAGAAGGGGCCGGTGCATTTGTTTGCGGTGAAGAGACTGCCCTGATCGCTTCTGTAGAAGGACAACGAGGCATGCCAAGGAAACGGCCTCCCTTTCCCGCAGCTTCAGGCCTATGGAAGAAGCCTACAAACATCAACAATGTTGAAACATTTGCCAATATACCATGGATCATCCTGAACGGCGCTGAGGCATACGCAGCCTATGGAACGGAGAAGAGCAAGGGGACAAAAGTATTTGCACTTGCAGGCAAGATCAAGCGCTCAGGCCTGGTTGAGGTACCGATGGGATTGAGCATCCGTGATGTGATCTTCAAGCTTGGAGGCGGTATTCAGGATGATAAAGAATTTAAAGCTGTGCAGATGGGTGGACCTTCAGGTGGCTGTATCCCGGAGTACCTGGCTGATACCCTGATAGACTATGAATCTGTGAATGCTACCGGTGCCATCATGGGATCGGGTGGAATGGTGGTCATGGATGAAGATACCTGCATGGTGGATGTAGCCAAGTTTTTTCTGAATTTCACCCAGGAAGAGTCGTGTGGGAAGTGCACCTTCTGTCGTATCGGGACCAAAAGAATGCTGGAGATACTGACCAGGATCACAGAAGGGAAAGGTGAGGAAGAAGATATTGAGAAGCTGGAGTCTTTATCATATGAGATCAAGGATAATTCGCTATGCGGGCTGGGGCAGACAGCACCGAACCCGGTTCTGACAACCATAAAGTATTTCAGGAATGAGTACGAAGCGCATATCAGGGATAAGAAATGCCCGGCAAAGGTTTGTACAGCTTGCCTCACTTATGAAGTAGACCCTGAAAAGTGCACGGGATGTACTGTTTGTGCAAAGAACTGTCCTTCAAATGCCATCGATGGTGAACGAAAGGAAATCCATTTCATCCGTCAGGATGATTGTATTAAGTGCGGAGCTTGCTTTACTAAATGTAAGTTTGATGCGATCAAAGTATCCTGATACTCTGGATCAATAATGAATGAATGCAATGGGAGAAAAAATCAACATCATATTAAACGGGGATATCGTAACCGGCATTAAGGATGAGACCATCCTGGAAACGGCCAGGAAACATGGGATAGAGATACCAACCCTGTGCCACGACCCAAGACTTGTGCCTTATACTTCATGTTATGTTTGTGTGGTTGAAGTGGAAGGGTTAAGGGGCTTGCAGCCATCCTGCTCCACCAGGATTGTAGAGGGGATGAAAATTGAGACCCGGAACGAAAGGGTCGACAGGGCACGGAAAACTGCTCTGGACCTGCTTGTAAGCAACCACTATGCCGATTGCCTGGGCCCGTGTAAACAAACCTGTCCTGCAGGTGTGGATGTACAGGGCTATATCTCGCTGATTGAAAAAGGATTCTACCATGAGGCTGTTGCCCTGATCAAAGAAACGAACCCCTTACCAGCCATTTGTGGCCGTGTATGTGTCAGGCCCTGCGAGGTAGCTTGCCGAAGGAACCTGCTGGATGAAGGAGCACCGGTTGGTATCGACTACCTGAAGCGATTCGCATCGGACTATGACCTGGAGTCACCCGATAAATATGTCCCGGAGATCAAGGCTTCAACAGGGAAAAAAGTTGCCGTAATCGGTGCCGGTCCCGGAGGCTTATCCTGTGGGTTCTTCCTTCAGAAGGAAGGGCACCAGGTTGATATTTACGAGGCTGCTCCCAAAGCGGGAGGATGGCTGCGTTATGGTATCCCTGAATACAGGCTGCCCAACGACCTGTTGCAAAAAGAGGTCGACAATATCACTGAGATGGGTGTCAATATTCATTATAAGAAAAAGCTTGGCGACAACCTGAAATACAAGTCATTAAACGATAAGTACGATGCCGTAATCCTGACTATCGGCTCCCAGAAAGGAACACTGATAGGATGCGAAGGTGATGATGCCGAGAATGTGTATTCCGGTATTGACTTCCTGAAGCAGATGGAGGTCAGCGGTAAGAAATACGATTTCAAAGGAAAGAAAGTAGCCGTTGTCGGTGGTGGTAACACTGCCATGGACTGCTGTCGTACTTCCATACGTTGTGGTGCTGACAAGGTGTATATCATCTACCGCCGTACGGAAAAAGAAATGCCCGCGAACCCGATCGAGATCCATGAATCCAAGCTGGAAGGGGTTGAATACCTGCTTTTGACCAACCCTATTCGCATTAACAAGGATTCTAAGGGACAGGTGAAATCAGTAACCTGCCTGAAGATGGAACTGGGTGAGGCTGATGCTTCAGGAAGAAGAAGGCCGGTACCTGTGCCGGATTCTGATTTCGATTTGGAGGTTGACGTTGTGCTGGCAGCCATTGGCCAGAAGACCATAGCCAATTTCCTGGATGATATCAATGATAATCATAAGGAAGAAAGGCTGGCCCTGAACCGCTGGGGCGACATTGAAGCTGATCCCAAGACCCTGCAGACAGGCTTAAGAAATGTCTTTGCAGCTGGCGACGGAGTGACAGGCCCGGCCACACTCATCGAGGCCATTGCACAGGCCAGGATAGCATCACATAGCTGTAACCAATTCCTCAACGGACAGGATCTCGTTCCACTGAAAAGTGAATTCATCAGCAAGAAAGATAATTTCAAACCACAGGTGGAGGAGGATTATAAGGGCCTCTTCCCGGAACAGCTCAGGGAGGAGATGCCGACCCTGGATCCAAAGGGCCGCAAGAATTTTAAGGAAGTAGAGCTGGGCTATGCAGATGAGACGGTTGCCAGGCATGAAGTCGATCGTTGCCTTGAGTGCGGTTGTACAGAGTTTTTTAGCTGCGATCTGCAAAAGCATTCTAGCGAGTATGGCGCAGAGCAAAAGCGTTTTGGTGGTAGCTTTGGTGAGCACCAGGTTGATTTCCGCCACCCATTTATTGAGATAGACAGCAACAAATGCATATTGTGCTCAAGGTGTATCAGGATCTGCCATGAGGTGGTTGGAGCCAATGCCCTTGGCCTGGTCAACAGGGGTTATGATACTTATGTGGCACCCAGTATGGGCAATGCCCTGCAGGATACCACCTGTGAGAGCTGCGGTCTGTGCATCTCCACATGTCCGACAGGTGCGATAACTGAAAATGTACCATTCAAGCCCGGGCCAGTCAGGACCGAGCCGGTTGATACTATCTGTAACTACTGCTCTATAGGATGTAATATCTCCTTAAACCATAAGAGTGAGTTCGTGATGAAGGTCACCGGTCAGAAAGGGATGGTCAATAAGAACGGAAACCTTTGCCGCTTCCCCAAGTTTGGTTACCACTACATGAACGACAACAGCCGTGTTCTGAAGCCTATGCTGAAAGTAAAAGGCAGGTTTGAAGAGATCAGCTTCGCAAAGGCTTACGACATTATAACAGAAAAGATTGTTAGTTCAAAGGTGAACGAGAATGCCTTCTTTGCCGGCGCAAGGCTGACCAATGAAGAGCTCTACCTGTTACAGAAGCTGGCCAGGGCCGGTGTTGGAACCAATAACATCAGCAGCTTCCACTATATGAACAGGGGTATTGGTTACCTGGGTAACACCATTTCCAATGTCCCATTTGATGAGATTGACGGTGCCAGCAAGATCTATTTTGTCGGCTCGGAGATCAACCATGATAATGCTGTTGCCGGGTTCCTTGTCAATGATGCCCGGATAAAGAAGAATATCCCGCTTGAACAGGTAACCATCCATGAGACCAGCTCCATGGAGCATAAGATTGATGAGGTCATCAGGATCAAATCTTATTATCATTTTATTAAAGCAGTCAACTATTATCTTGTTGCCAATAATTTCCAGAACCAACTGTTCATCGATGACAACTGTGAAGGTTATGAAGATTATAAAGCAGAGGTTCTGAAAGAAAACTTTGTAGACCTTGTTGAGAAATCGGGTGTTCGGTATATGGACCAGGTGATAGAGTTCGCCAAGGAGTTCAATATGCAGATGAATGCCATCATCATCTTCTCTGAAAAAGAGATCTCATCCAATGCCTCCAGGGAATTGTATAATCTGGCCATGATAACCGGTAAGCTGGGCAAGACTTCCAGCGGGTTGATCTCGCTGAAGGAGAAGAATAATTCTGAAGGCGTTTTCAACATGGGTGTCTGCACCAGGATCGGAGTAGGAGGGGTGCCGATAGGTGATGCTAAGCTGGTTGAAAAGATGAAGAAGCTGTGGAAGGTAGAGAAGCTTAAGGAAACTACCAGCAAGGCCATGTTCACCTCACTGGAATCAGGCAACCTGAAGAACCTGTTCATCTTTGGTGAGGATCCGCTTGGCTGTGCTCAGAATAAGGTGCAGGTTGCCGGCTGGCTGTCCATCGCCGACTTTGTTGTAGTACAGGATTATTTCATGACAGAGACTGCGAAGTATGCCAACCTGATCCTTCCAGCTTCGATGCCGGTCGAGATAGGAGGTAGCTTTACAAATACACAGAAGGTTATCCAGGAGTTTGATCCTGTCTTTACTTCCAAAGTTGCCAGGGATTCCATACACCAGATCGGTGGCCTGCTGAACAAGCTGGATGTGAAACAGAAATATGACAGGAAGCAGATCCTCCAGGAGGCCATGTCGTTCCTGAGTACTAATGGTAAGATAAAGTATAGTTTTAATTATACCAGTGAGGATAACTACGCCAGGCTTTTCAATTACGGTTGCGACGACATTGTACGGCGTTTTGAAGAACACTTTGAAGAAGCGTTGAACAATAAATGATAAACAGATAAACGGATAAACGGATAAATGATAAACGGATAAATGATATAATCTATGAAGGAATTTGATTCTATTAATGATATTTTAGATTTTGCAATAGATGAAGAGCAAAAGGCGGTGGATTTCTATACTGAGCTCGCAGGCAAATCCACATCCGATGAGATGCGCCAGGTCTTCAACGAGTTTGCCCAGGAAGAGGTGCAGCACAAGGCAAGGCTGACAGGTATCAGGGAGCAGGGCTTGTTTGAGATCACCTTCGAAAAGGTAGCTGACCTGAAGATCGCCGATTATGTTGTGAATGTAAAGCCTTCACCTGAAATGACATATAGAGATGCTTTGGTAATGGCTATGAACAAGGAAAAAGCAGCCTTCAGGCTGTATACCAACCTTGCGGAGCGGGCACCAACTGAACAGCTAAGAGACCTTTTCCTTTCCCTGGCGCAGGAAGAATCCAAGCATAAGCTGAGATTCGAGATTGAGTATGATGACTTTGTGCTGAGAGAAAACTAGGGCAGTCTGCATTGCCCATTCTGCATTGCCCATTCTGCATTGCACATTCCAATTTTCCGATGTCATTTTTCCCTTCACTCTTCACCCTTCACCCTTCACTTATTTATTGTAGATTTGCAGTAAGCATATCCAGTTATGTCATCTCAAAACTCCAAACGTAAGCTCCCCGCCCAGTACTTCACCCATACCTCTTTTGATAACCTGATGAAGAAGAGGATCTATCACGTGCTGCTGGTATCAAGTACCTATGATGCCTTCATCCTGGAGGAAGACGGCCGGATCGATGAGCAGATCTTTAATGAGTATGTTTCGCTTAACCTGCGTTACCCACCACAGTTCATACAGGCCAGCAATGAGGAAGAAGTGCATGCTATGATGAAGGAAGTGCACATCGATCTGATCATAACTATGTTGAGCGCTGAAGATACAGAAGGCTTTGGCTGGGCGGATGGTATCAAGAAAGATAATCCGGATATTCCAATCGTTGTCCTGATACCTTTTTCCCGTAGGACAGCCATTCAGCTTACTGAAGAGGACCTGAGCTCAATTGATTACGTTTTTAGCTGGCTGGGAAATGCTGACCTGCTTCTTGCAATTATCAAGCTGATCGAAGACAAGATGAATTTAGATCAGGATGTGGAAAATGTCGGGGTTCAGGCGATCCTGCTGGTAGAGGACTCAGTCCGTTTTTACTCCAGCTTCCTTCCTCCGATCTACAAGATCATCTTTAAGCAGTCGCAGACCTTTATGACCGAGGGTTTAAATGAGCACCAGCGCATGCTGCGAATGAGAGGGAGGCCCAAGATCATCCTTGCCACAAACTATGAAGAAGCTGTGGAGTATTATGAAAAATACAAGCATAATATTCTTGGTGTCATTTCAGATATCAGCTATTCCAGGGAAGGGGAAAAAGACCCGGAGGCGGGAATTAAGCTCTGTCAGATGATTAAAGATGACGATCCATTAATGCCAATACTGTTGCAATCATCTGATAAGAAATATATTACAAATGCCAAGGAGCTCAAAGTTGGCTTCCTGAACAAAAACGCTAAGAATTTATCATTCCAGCTAAAGTCATTCATCAAAGAATACTTTGCATTTGGTGATTTCATCTTCAAAGATCCTGATACTGGGGAGGAAGTAGACAGGGCCAAAGATTTGAGATCTCTTCAGGAAAAAGTGTTCCAGGTGCCAGATAGATCCCTGGAATACCATCTTGAGAGGAACCATTTTTCCAAGTGGTTGCGGGCCAGGGCTTTATTCCCCCTGGCTGAACTATTCAAAGACATCACTCTGGAGGACTTCAATGATATTGATGAAGTGAAAAGGTATGTCTTCGATGCCATCGGGGAATTTCGGATGTCGAAGGCACGAGGTGTAATAGCTCAATTCTATAAAGACAATTTTGATGAGTACTTCACAGTGTCGAGGATAGGCATGGGATCGATCGGTGGAAAGGCACGAGGCCTGGCATTCCTGGATACCATGATCAAAAGGAATGGCCTGTACAGCAAGTGGGACGGGATCAAGTTGATAATTCCAAAAACTGTGGTGATCAGCACCGATATATTCGATGAATTCATGGAGGAAAACAACCTGCACGAAATTGCATTGTCGGATAAACCGGACACTGAAATTCTTGATGCCTTCATCAATGCCCGTCTCCCATTCCACATTCACGAGGATCTTTACGCCATGATGATCCTGACTAATAATCCTATTGCTATCAGATCATCTAGTCTACTGGAAGATTCTTATTATCAGCCTTTTGCGGGGATATACTCGACGTATATGATTCCCAATATTGCCAGATCGGATGAAAGAAAAATGATCGAAATGGTAAGTGATGCCATTAAGAGTGTTTATGCATCCGCCTATTACAAGGATTCTAAAGCTTATATGACAGCCACATCAAATGTGATTGATGAAGAAAAAATGGGAATCGTCATGCAGGAGGTTTGCGGCATGCCATATGGTGATCGTTTTTATCCTTCCCTCTCCGGCGTGGCCAGGTCTATTAATTTTTATCCTATTGACCCGGAGAAGTCAGATGATGGTATTGCCAACATTGCTTTTGGGCTGGGTAAATATATCGTTGATGGAGGATTGTCGCTGAGGTTCTCTCCGAAATATCCTAAGAAAGTATTGCAAACCTATACACCGGATACTACACTTAAAGAAACGCAAAAATATTTCTACGCCCTTGACCTGAAAGCCGATCATTTTAAGCCAAATGTGGATGAAAGCATTAACCTTCTGAAACTAAAGATCAGTGAGGCAGAAAATGACAGATCTATCAAGCATGTGGCCTCTACCTATGATTTTCAAAATCATGTGATCAGGGATGGTGTTCAATACGAAGGCAAGAAGCTGGTCACTTATTCAAATATTCTCAAGCACAATACCTTCCCCCTTGCAGAGATATTGGATGAGGTATTGAAGATCGGTGAAAGGGAAATGGGAAAACCGGTTGAGATTGAGTTTGCAGTGGAGTTGAATAATGACGCTAATACTCCCAGATATTTCAATTTATTACAGATACGACCTATCGTCGACAATGAAGAGCTGGGACAGGTTGACATAGAGAATGTGAAGGAAGAAGAGACCATTATCACCTGCAACAAAGCACTTGGGAATGGCATTATCAAGGATGTATTTGATCTGGTTTATGTTAAGCCCGAAACATTCAATGCAGCAAAAAGTATGGAAATTGCTGAGAAAATCAATGCTGTCAATGCCAGGTTTGTTGAGGATGGAAAAAACTATATCCTTGTGGGGCCGGGGCGATGGGGCTCGGCTGATCCATGGCTGGGAATCCCTGTTAAGTGGCCCCAGATATCTGCTGCAAGGGTTATTGTTGAGTCCGGGCTGGAGGATTACCGTATTGATCCAAGCCAGGGTACGCATTTTTTCCAGAACCTGACCTCTTTCCAGGTTGGCTATTTCACCATCAATCCATTTATCGGGGATGGCTTTTACGACCTGGATTACCTGGCAGGGATAGAAGCCAGCTATGAAGATGAATTTGTGAGGCATATCAGGTTCGACAAGGCACTGTTGGTGAAGATTGATGGGAGGAGGAATAGGGGGGTCATCTTTAAAGCACAACACTAAGCTTAGGAGTTCATAAATGATAAACAGATAAACGGATAAATGATATTATTTTAGAATTCGTTTCACGATTCACGATTCACGAATGACAATTTAACAGTTTAACAATGAAAGTAAAAGTATTGATTGGCCTTGTTCTCATAGCTGTTGTTTTTCTGATTGGCTGTGAGCAAAAAGAGGATGAAAAGAATTACATAACAGAGCGGATACAGTATGATGTGAAGATCATTGGGGATGATCCGGAGGCGGATTGGTGGATTGATAATATTGTAGGCCCCGACAGGGAGAAGTTTGTTAAAATGCTGATAGCAAAAGCACAGAAAGGTGAAGTGAAAGCCTATGATTATTTTAACCACCCTTTAACACCCGAACAAGTCCAGAAAATAGGTGTCGACACCCTGGTACAGACACTTCGCCGGACTGTCGAGCCATACGATGAGTATGATACCACAATCATTACCAGGCTGGATTATGGGCAGATCGCCAAGATAAGGTTCCTGGAAGAATGGGCATTGGACGAGAATACCATGGAGGTACAGAAGAAAGTTTTGGGTATAAGCCCTATCGTCATGGTGAAATTGGGTGAACAGGAGTTTAATATGCCATTGTTCTGGATTTATTTTGATGAGAAGTATCCTGAATAAATGTTATGTTTGCTATTTTCTATTTTCTATTTATTAGGTAGATATGGGATTGGAGACTTTTAAATTAGCTAATGGGATAAAGGTTCTGCACAGTGAGGTGGATGGCCCGATCGCGCATTTTGGGATCTTTGTGAATACAGGGTCGCGGGATGAAATGGATGCAGAGAATGGTATGGCGCATTTTATCGAGCACAGTATATTTAAAGGAACAAAAAGGCGAAAAGCATATCATATCCTCAGCAGGCTCGAAGGTGTCGGAGGCGACTTGAACGCGTTTACCACAAAGGAATTTACCTGTATTTATGCTTCTTTCCTGAATCATTATTATACCCGTGCCCTGGAACTGATCTCGGATATCACCTTCAATTCAATTTTCCCCAAAAAAGAGATAGAAAAAGAGAAAGAAGTGATCATTGATGAGATCAACTCCTATCTCGATAACCCCTATGAGCATATTTATGACGAGTTTGAGAAGCAGATCTTTAACGGACATCCCCTCAGCCGGAACATCCTGGGTGAGAAGGATGTGATTAAACGTTTTAAGAGGGAAGATATAATGGGTTTTATCAGGAAGAATTACCATACCGAGGAGATGGTGATATGCTCAGTTGGCAATATCAGTCTGAAGAGATTAGGTAAACTACTTGAAAAATATTTTAGTGCCAGTTTACGCAATCAGCAAAAAGGTCCACGTACTGCATTTAAAAGCTACACCCAGTCCAGCAGGATAGTTGAGAAGAGTAGTTTTCAGAGTCATTGCATGCTTGGTAACATGGCCTATTCCAGGAATGATCACAAGCGGGTTGCTTTTTCCTTGCTGAATAATATCCTGGGTGGACAGGGCCTTAACTCCCGTTTGAACCTGATGATCCGGGAAAAGCATGGTTTTACTTACCATATTGAATCTAATTATCAAGCATATACAGACACTGGAATCTGGGGGATTTACCTGGGCACAACTAATGGTACGATGGGCAGGACCATCAGGCTTGTCAATAAGGAACTTGAGAAGCTGAGGAATAAGAAACTGGGTACCCTTCAGTTGAAAAGGGCTAAGATCCAGTTTGTCGGACAGGTTGCCATCCACCTGGAGCCTAACCTGAACAAGATGCTGACGATGGGTAAAGGCTTTCTCATGGATGGTGAGATTAAAAACATACAGACAATCCAGGAAAAAATTGATGCTGTGAGCGCTGAAGATATTATTGAAGTTGCAAACGAGGTGTTTGCTCCTGACCAGATCAGCACATTAATTTACAAGAGTAAATAATATGTTCATAAGCGAAGAACTTGAAAAATATATTGATGCCCACACTACAGCAGAGAGGGAGCTGATGACATGGCTCGAGCGGGAGACGTACCAGAAAGTTGTCCAGCCCAGAATGCTCTCAGGGCATACGCTTGGAATCATCCTTGAGATGATGAGCCATATGATCAAGCCAAAGAGGATCCTGGAGATAGGAACCTTCACAGGTTATGGTACTATTGGGTTGGCTCAGGGCCTTGTCGATGATGGGATCATGCACACCATTGATGTGAATTTGGAGCTGGAAGACATGGTGAAAAGGCATTTGGCAGAAGCCGGGCTTACAGATAAGGTCATGACTCATTTTGGTGATGCGTTGAAGATCATTCCGGAGTTGGATGAGATTTTTGACCTTGTATTTATTGACGCTGCTAAGGAGCAGTACCTTGAATACTATAAGATCCTTTTGGAAAAAGTCAGGATAGGTGGGTTTATCCTCGCCGACAATGCTTTTTGGGCCGGAAAGGTGCTCGACCCGGAAACGCACCAGGATAAGGAGACGCAAGGGGTGATGGAGTTTAACAGGTATGTGCAGGAGGACAAGAGGGTTGAGAATACGATACTGCCTGTCAGGGATGGGGTGATGGTTATAAGAAAGATATCTGATTTATGATTTATGATATCTGATATCTGATTTGTTGGTGAATTTTTTATATGTGATTTGTAGAATGTAGCCGAGTATTGCACCGAAGATACCTCCGACAATTACATCTCCAGGAAAGTGCACTCCTAAATAAATCCTGCTATAAGATATCACGGTCGCCCACAGAAGAATCAAAAGTGTAAAATACCTGAACTTCTTCCCCAGGATTCCTATCAGGAATGTTGCCAGGGCAAAGGAATTGGCAGCATGGGATGAGATAAACCCGAACTTCCCGCCGCAATAATCCTTTACAAGATGCACGGATTCCATAATTTCCGGGTCATGGCAGGGGCGCAATCGCTGAAAGGTGTTTTTAAATAGATGCACCGACAATTGATCACTCAGGGTAATGAGGATGGCGACGAAGAGCAGGATGACCAGGCTTTTCCATTTGTATTCCCTAATGATCAGATAAAGCAGAAACACATATAACGGGATCCAGACCCACTTTACGCTGATCCAATACATCAACCAGTCAAAGAATGAATTATGCATTCCATTCAGAAACAGGAATAGATCGGTGTCTATATGTTGCAAACAACTAATCATTAATGATTCTCAAGTTATAGGTTATAAGTTGTCAGTTATAAGTAAAATCCCAATAACCTATAACCTATAACTTATAACCTATAACTTATAACTTATAACTTATAACTATTTCTATTCATTTATCTCTTTCCAGATCATATCCTTCAACTCCATCAGTCCTTTCTGAGTTACTGAAGATATGAACACCCACGGCACATCAGGCAAGTCTTTCTTTATTTCATCTTCAAGCTCATCATCGAGCAAATCAGACTTTGTAATGGCCAAAAGTATCCCTTTATCCAGTAATTCAGGGTTATATTGCTTTAACTCATTGAGCAGGATGAAATATTCTTTTTTAATGTCATCTGTGTCAGCTGGTACCATAAACAGCAGGACCGAGTTTCTTTCAATATGTCGTAAGAACCTCAGGCCAAGGCCCTTCCCTTCATGTGCTCCTTCGATGATACCTGGAATATCTGCCATGACAAAGGAACGATGGTCCCGGTAGGAGACTATACCCAGGTTAGGCCTTAAGGTTGTAAAGGGGTAATCAGCAATCTCGGGCCTGGCAGCTGATACGACCGATAGCAGGGTTGATTTTCCGGCATTGGGAAAGCCTACAAGACCGACATCCGCCAGGAGTTTCAATTCCAGGATGAACCATGCTTCCGTGAACGGTTCACCGGGCTGAGCATACCTGGGTGTTTGATTTGTAGGTGATTTAAAATGTACATTTCCCAATCCTCCTCTACCACCTTCCAGCAGTACCTTTTGCTCATCCTGCCCGGTGATCTCGCAGATGATCTCACCTGTTTCTGAGTCTTTAGCCACGGTGCCGAGTGGTACTTCAATCACAGCATCTTTTCCATTGGCGCCTGTGCTTGTTTGCCTTCCTCCCGATTCTCCGTGTCCGGCTTTGATGTGCCTGGTATATCTCAAGTGCAATAAGGTCCATAACTGGTCATTCCCCTGCAGGATGATATGTCCACCCCGTCCACCATCTCCTCCATCCGGACCGCCTTTTGGGACATATTTCTCCCTTCTCAGGTGGGCTGAGCCAGGTCCTCCCTTGCCTGAGCGGCAATAGATCTTTACATAATCGACGAAGTTGGAATTGCCCATGATGGATGTGCTATTCAGAGATTTTATAGATATCGGGATAGTTGCGGCCCAGGCCATCATAATCCAGGCCATAACCAACAATGAACTCATTGGGAATCTTTATCCCGACATAATCAATAGGATAATCCATCCTGAAGGCATCTGGTTTGAAGAGTAAGGTAGCCAATCTGACCGATCTGACACTTGTTTCCCTGATCTTATTCAGGAAGAAGCCCATGCTTATTCCGGTGTCAATGATATCTTCAACGATAACTACATCCCTGTCTGTCAGATTTTCATATAACCCGATCACCTCTCTCACCTTTGATGTTGTTTCCATCCCACTGTATGAAGATAAACGTACGAATGAGATCTCACAATCAAAGTCAAACTTGCGGATCAGGTCGGCTGCGAACATATAGGCGCCGTTCAGAACCACTATGAAAAGTGGCTTTTTGCCTTGCAGGTCATGTTCAATATAAGCGGCAACTTTACCAACTGCCTGATCGATTTCTTTCGCAGATATAAACAGCGAGAATGATTTGTCCTTAACCTGGATCTTATTCATAATAAGGAATTGTATGGTTGTGATGATACAAATATATAAATGATAAACAGCCCAACTATACTTTATATTTGAACTTTACCCCTGCAAGTTCCTCATTAGCTTTAACAATCTTCTCTTTCAGATTGTTCTTGTAAGCTATTGCTTTATTCATCAGTTCTTCATTATCAGTTGCAAGGATCTGTGTGGCAAGGATACCTGCATTCTGGGCACCATTAATGCCAACGGTCGCCACGGGTATCCCCGGAGGCATTTGCACGATCGACAATAGGGCATCCATACCATCCAGGCTTGCCTTGATGGGTACGCCGATTACCGGGATAGGTGTCATGGCAGCGATGACACCGGGCAGGTGTGCTGCCATGCCGGCACCTGCAATAATGACCCGAACACCTCGATCATATGCAGTTTTTGCAAAATCTTCCACTTTCTCGGGAGTCCTGTGTGCTGATAACGCATTCATCTCAAAAGGGATCTCCATCTCATCCAGGATCCTGGCAGCCTTTTCCATCACAGGAAGATCCGATGTGCTGCCCATTATTATACTTACCAATGGTTTCATAATCAGCTTGTTTAATTTACCACAAAAATATATTTAAATCAAATATCAAATATCATAAATCAGATATCAGATATCATTAGTAACCATACGCCCGCCCATCCATCTGCTCTATCACAACCTTATATGGTTGTACATCAATTACCGCAGGCTTGCTGTATTCGAACTTCTGATCAGAGTAGTTGCTCATGATGACATTCAGGGCTTCGACCCTTTCATCATAATCGTCGATGAAATGGACTTTACCATAAGCCAGCACACTGCGGTACTTCATGCCCCAGCTGCAGGCTACCTCCTCATTGACCCACTTTAAAGCGTGATCGGTGCTGAAGGCAACACAGACTTTATTATTGTTCTTCAGGATGTCAATCTTTTTGCCTGCTTTGGCGGAATGAAGATATATGGCGTTGTCTTTATAGCCGAAATTGAACGGCAAAACATAAGGTTCATTATTTTTATCGATCATCCCGATATAGCATACATCACATTTGTGGATGATCCGTTCCATTTCTTCCTGTAGTTTAAGAGGTCTGCTTTTCATAATAATCTTATTTTTTTCAAATCTAATAAATCTTTCCTGCTTGCTTGGTGTCTCGTCCAACATAAAATGAGTCAAAGCTAATGCTGATCAGGAACTGGAATTCAACCTTTTCTTCATCCGGCAGATAGATAGCCCTTACCCCCAGGTCAAAGGGCGCCAGAAACCTGAGTAAGTGCATGTCTCCTGTCAGGTCTATACCCGCTGAACGATAATATGTATTACTCATGTTGTCATTTTCCCCAATGGCATAATCATAAAACAATGCCATCTTGATCCTTTTTAGGTATAAGATCGGGGGCAAACTCCAATCAGGGCACCAGATTGGAAACTTATAAGTAGCTGATAAGCTCAATAGTTGCTGATCCTGCATCCCTGTGATCCCCCTGGGGTAAGCGATCCTGTCGCCGAACTTATATGTATCAACTTCTCGCTGCTGGTAGGCGGCATAAAGGCGCAATCCATGATGTTTGATGATACCCGGGAAATACCAATACGTATTTAAGGCGACAATATCGCTTTGATCATTACCTGAAGGTGAGTGATTATAAGAAAGATCAATGATCTGTCCCCATTTGGGATAGATGTCCCTTAAGGCTGTTCTTAGTTGATGATAAGCAAAAATGCTGTATCCCATTGTGGTTATGCTCGTTGTCCTGAAAATTTCAGGCGAAGGCTTGATCTTGCTGAGAAATTTCTGATCAAAAGTGATACTGGGTGTTAAACCTTTATAGTACTTGCCTCTGGTGAGGGTCAACGGAACACGTAACCGGGCCCCTATATTGGTCTCCATCCATTCGTACTTAAAAAGACTTCCATCCTCCAAAATGCTCTGTCCCCTTCGTTTTCCATAATCTACATCCAGGTCAATAATAGGATAGAAGCCTTCATAGCTATAGTTCAGATAGACCTTACCTGCTTCTTCACTAATATTATACGCATATCCGGCAATGAGAAAGCTTGTACTGAGTTGATTTTGAGACATAAACATAACGCCCGGGTTGATCTCATAGGATGAGATGTCGAGGGAAACAGGCGCCCAGCTATGTATATTGAACAGGTGTGGCGCACGGCGAAAATGCTTTGTTTCATATGTTGAATCCGGAATATTGTGATCATCAAGCACCCAGTTTTCTTGTTCGCTGACAGACTCATACAATTTGATGGAATGGTTCTGAATATTGTTTAATGGAACCCATAGAGCAGAATCCAAAGGCATTTCAAGTACCTGATAGCCGTCGCTGGTATAGTCTGAGTATAATAAATTCTTACCACTAGCTGACAAAAATGCATTGGTGGCACCAAAGACTGAAGAGGTAAGCTGGTAAATGCTTTTATCTTCTTTATCCAGAACATAAATATTATCAATACCATTAAATGCTCCCGTAAAAAAGATACGATCACCTACAGGTAATGGATTGGATATCTCAGTAAACCCATAGGGAGTCATCAACTCTATTTCACCGTTTTGAGAATTAACGATGGCAAGGCTCTTTCCCTGCCTGTTCATCAGAATTACAGCAATCGTCTGGTTGTTTTCAGACCAACGTGGGGTCATGAAAAAAGCATTATCACCAGTACTGATACGATTTAATATTCTACCATCACTTGCGTGCAATATAACCAAAGAATACTGGTTCCGTTCGTTTACATCAACGACCGCCAATTTACTCCCATCAGGAGAGACGGCCGGTACATAATATCTGCTTTTTTTGCTGAGTTTTCTTCTTTTTCCAGTAAACAAATCATATTCCTTAATAACAGAGAAGCTCCTGTTCTGCCAGCGGGGATCTGCCTCCATTTCAGACCAGTATATCTTCCCATTGGCGTAGGAAAGCATATTCCTGTTGCTCGGGCCGGGAGTGAAAATGATCTTATCTTTTTCTCCCGGTGTTATTGATACAAATCGGGTGATGTCATCGATGCCTGATCTCCGGGCAAGCACAGTGCCGTCATTCATATAGGTTGGAAAGGTATAATCATAAAAGGCTTTTTTCCTGCCTGTTATTTCACGGTGATAGGTCGGTTTGGTTAATCCTTTTTGCTTGTTCCATTCATTTTTCAGGTCATTGAAGGTTTCTTTGTATAGACGTGTCTTTGTAAGGCCGGTAACTTGTTTGATCCCATAGTTGAACGGTACGATCATATATGCTTTTTTCGCTACCACATTCAGTGTATGGTCCCACAGCCTGGCACCGTACTTTTTCCTTGACTGCGCAATGAAATGGTAACCGTAGACATACTGGTCAGGCACATTATCCTTATAGGACCTGAACATGGCTTTATCATATGAGTATAAGCCCTTTTCCAGTATCTGTGCCCTCATCAGGTTTTCAAAATACGGTGTCCTCCCTCTTCCGGAATGGCTCTGAGCCGTTTCTGTGACGGTTGCATCACCTTCCAGGAACCAGAAAGGTATATATAGCCCAAGCATTGCGACGGGTCCTTGTTCCCCCAGTAACCATGACAGTGCTTTGGAAGTTCCCTGGTACATCTTGCTGATTTGAACGACATGCCGGTATTCGTGCAGGGCCAGTTGATCCAACCAGGGTTGGGCGTAAGCATCCTGAGGCGGGACCGAGTAAAACTCCAGGCGTTTGGGTGCCCAACCAACAAATGCGTTGGAGGAAGCAGAGTACTCATGCATTATCAATGGCAGGCGTTTAGGATATTCATCAAGGGTGTTTCCGACTTTAGGGTAAACCAGTTCCATCATGTTAGCAAGATATTGTGCCTTCTTTTCGAATTGCTTAGGATAAATGATTTGGAAATGATCCGTTTTGATCTGCTTCCACTTCGCGGAAAAAGGGTCCTGTCCCGAACTGTAATACTGCCCAAGTGTACTTATTGAACAAAACAATAAGATGAATAAAGATGATATAAGTTTGGTTTTATACATACCCTTATCATCAAAAATAACAATTCTTCCAGGGAAATATTACTTCTATCGAAAATTATCCCATATAGGGTCTTTTGGTGGAGGAGCTGAAATAACGATCTTTTCTTGTTTTACCGGATGAATGAAAGCAATCTCTTTGGCATGCAGGTGAATGGATCCATCCTTATTTGAGCGTGCAGCACCATATTTCAGGTCGCCCTTCACCGGACAGCCGATCTCTGCCAGCTGGACCCGGATCTGGTGATGCCTGCCTGTGAGCAGGTCTACTTCCAGCAGGAAATAACGATCACTTTTTCCAATCAGCTTGTATTCCAGTTCAGCCCTTAACCTGCCTTTACCTTCTACATCAAAGGCAAAAGACATATTTCGCTGCTGGTTCTTGATAAGGTAATGGACCAGCTTGCCCTGTTTCTGTGGTGGCTGTTTTGGAATGACGGCCCAGTATGTTTTCTTGATCTTACGGTCGCGGATCAACTCATTCAGTCTTGTCAGTGCCTTTCCTGTCTTAGCAAACAATACCACACCGCTTACCGGCCTGTCCAGACGGTGCACTACTCCTGCAAATACGTTACCTGGCTTATTGTATTTTTCTTTTAGGAAGATCTTTACTTTATCACTCAGTGGCTGATCCCCGGTCTTATCTCCCTGCACAATTTCGGAAGGCTTTTTGTTTATGGCGATAATATGGTTATCCTCGTAAAGTACATCCTTCTCTATAACCCTCGAAGACATATTATTAAATCATTTAGTAAATAGCAAATAACAAATAGCCAATTCTTAGTATTGTTCGCGTTCGTTGGGGAAATCGAGCTTTTTGACATCATCGATATAGGTCTGGACTGATCCTTTGATCTCTTCACTGAGGTTGTGGTACCTGCGAAGGAAACGTGGTGAGAACTTTTGAGTTATGCCAAGCATATCATGCAAGACCAGAACCTGGCCATCCACACCGCTGCCTGCTCCAATACCTACAATAGGAATTCTCAATTCGCTTGTTACCTGGGTAGCCAGCTTAGCAGGGATTTTCTCAAGGATGATGCTAAAGCATCCTGTCTTCTCAAGCAAATGTGCATCTTTAACAAGTTTCTTGGCTTCCTTTTCTTCTGTAGCCCTGACAACATAAGTACCAAACTTATGGATAGATTGAGGTGTTAGGCCAAGGTGTCCCATCACAGGAATACCGGCAGAGAGAATCCTTTCGATGGATTCAAGGATCTCTTCACCACCCTCAAGCTTAACAGCGTTGGCCCCTGATTCTTTCATGATCCGTATGGCTGATTTCAATGCTCCTTTAGAATCCCCCTGGTATGTTCCAAAAGGCAGGTCGACAATAACCAGGGCCCGCTTCACTGCTTTCATCACCGAGCGGGCATGATAGATCATATCGTTCAATGTGATTGGCAAGGTAGAAGTGTGCCCCGACATCACATTTGATGCAGAATCTCCAACAAGGATTACGTCAATACCAGAACCGTCAAGAATTCGGGCCATTGAATAATCATAGGCGGTAAGCATGGCTATCTTTTCGCCCTTCAGTTTCATCTCCTGCAGGACATGGGTTGTAATTTTTGAGTAATCGCTTTTGGGTATCATAGCATTGAAATTAAGTTGAATATGAATGCAAAGTTAACAAGTTATGAAAATATTACCTATTTTTGCTCTGCTAAATAGAAATATGATGAAAATCAAACAGTTTATTACTCTGGCGATACTTTTTACACTCACTTTTTCAGCCTGTGAAACGACATTTGACCTCGATGCTGAATATGAGGACATCACTATTGTTTACGGATTATTGGAAAAGACTGATGACGGACAAAGCGATTCGGTTTTCATCAAGATCACCAAAGCTTTCCTCGGTGGGGATGCAGTCCAGGTGGCATTACTCAGGGATTCCAGCGAGTACCAGAACAAGCTGGATGTCACACTGACCCAGTACAAAAACGGAAACCAGGTAGGCGACCCAATCGTATTTGATTCAATATCAAGATATAATAAACAGGATACCACGCAGGGCGGAGATTTCTATTTTCCGGACCATCAAATGTATTATGCAATTATGCCTGTTGATGAGGATTCAAAGTATGATCTCCATATCGTGAGGAACGATAAGGTGATCACCTCAGAAACAAATATTGTGAATTCTTTTACAATCTCAAAGCCCGGACAATCAGTTGGAATTGATTATGTCCCGGAATCTAAAATGAAATTTGAATGGTCTGTTTCATACTTTGCTAAAAGCTATGAAGCGATTATACGTTTCCATTTTAAGGAAGTATGGGAAGGAGTTCCGGATACTGTATTTCGCTATATTGACTGGTATCAGGTGAAGAAAGTAAATGAAACTGTTGGCGTTGGTGATGATATTACTTTATATTATCAAGCTGATATGTTTTATGTATCTGTGGAAAACACTGTTCCATATTTTGATGCCCAGAAGGAAGCCCAGGTTCTGGAAAGGTATTCCGGTGGTGCCCAATATATTGTTTATGCAGCCACTGATGAACTGACTACCTATGTCAATGTCAATAATGCTGGTTCTAACAGTATTGTTCTTGAACGGCCGGCATATACAAATATAAATAATGGGTTGGGGCTATTTTCCAGCCGCAGGTATGAGACTGTCTCCAAGACTTTAAGGAACGATACCAAGGACCGGCTGTCAAAACTTAACGCGAAGTTCGTTTATTAAAATTCCCACTTAATTCACATTTCTGTCTTTTTGTCACTTTTTGTAAAGATGGCACAATCATTGACATATCTTTTCCCAAAATAAGATATTAACAAAATAAATATTGATACAATGGGAAAAATAATAGGAATAGATCTTGGAACAACTAATTCATGTGTTGCAGTGATGGAAGGGAGTGAGCCGGTCGTTATTCCGAATAGTGAAGGACGGAGGACAACACCATCCATTGTAGCATTTACTGATAATGGAGAAAGAAAGGTTGGTGACCCGGCGAAGAGGCAGGCCATCACCAATCCTGTACATACAGTATATAGCATTAAGAGGTTTATGGGAGAGACTTACGACCAGGTTAAAACTGAGATCGGAAGAGTGCCTTATAAAGTTGAAAAAGGCGATAATAACACGCCAAGGGTGAAAATTAATGACAGGTTATATACCCCACAGGAAATATCTGCCATTATCTTACAAAAAATGAAGAAGACAGCTGAAGATTACCTTGGACAGGATGTCACAGATGCAGTGATCACTGTGCCTGCTTACTTCAGCGATTCTCAACGCCAGGCTACCAAGGAAGCTGGTGAGATTGCCGGGTTGACAGTTAAAAGGATCATCAATGAACCAACAGCTGCTTCCCTGGCTTACGGGCTTGACAAGAAGACAAAGGATGTCACTGTTGCCGTTTTCGACCTTGGTGGTGGTACGTTCGACATTTCCATTCTTGAGCTTGGTGATGGTGTATTTGAAGTAAAGTCAACCAACGGGAACACACACCTGGGTGGTGATGATTTTGATGATGCCATCATTCAATGGCTGGCAGATGAATTCAAAAAGGATGAAAGTGTTGACCTTCGTAAAGACCCGATGGCAATGCAGAGGTTAAAGGAAGCTGCTGAAAAGGCAAAGATTGAACTGTCGAGCTCTACAGAGACAGAGATCAACCTGCCATATATTATGCCGGTTGATGGTATTCCAAAGCACCTTGTGAAGAAACTGTCAAGATCAAAATTTGAGCAGCTGATTGACAAATATGTACAGGCAACTGTTGAGCCTTGCAAGAAAGCACTCAAAGATGCCGGGATGAGTTCATCCGATATTGATGAAGTAATTCTTGTAGGAGGTTCAACCAGGATCCCAATCATTCAGAAAACAGTTAAGGAATTCTTTGGCAAGGATCCTTCAAAAGGTGTTAACCCTGATGAGGTGGTTGCCGTAGGTGCTGCTATTCAAGGTGGTGTATTGTCGGGAGAGGTTAAAGATGTATTGTTGCTTGACGTAACACCTTTATCCCTGGGTATTGAAACCCTCGGTGGAGTGATGACCAAGCTGATTGAGTCAAATACTACTATCCCAACAAAGAAATCAGAGGTGTTTTCAACGGCATCAGATAATCAACCATCGGTTGAGATCCATGTATTGCAGGGTGAAAGGCCAATGGCAGCAGGAAACAAGAGTATTGGAAGGTTCCATCTTGATGGTATTCCACCTGCTCCAAGGGGTGTCCCCCAGGTTGAAGTAGCCTTCGATATTGATTCAAACGGTATCCTGAATGTGTCTGCCAAAGACAAGGGTACAGGAAAATCTCAACAGATCCGTATTGAAGCATCTTCAGGACTGACTGATGCTGAAATCAACAAGATGAAGCAGGAAGCTGAAGCTAATGCCGACTCCGACAAACTGGAAAAGGATAAAGTTGACAAGCTGAATTCTGCTGACGCAATGATCTTTCAAACTGAAAAGCAATTGAAGGAGTATGGAGATAAGCTTCCGGAGGATAAGAAAGCTGAAATTGAAACAGCACTGAACGCACTCAAGGAGGCTCACAAGGCGCAGGACCTGGAAAAGATAGATGCAGCTCTTGAAGAAATGAATGCCAAATGGCAGGCTGCGAGCCAGGATATGTACAAGGATGCACAACAGGCTGAAGGACAGGCCGATGCTCAAGCTGAAGGCCAGGCTGGACAGGATCAGCCAGGTGGATCATCAGGAGGAGATGATGAAGTGACGGATGTTGACTTTGAGGAAGTTAACGACGATGACAAGAAATAATATCCATATATAATCATCCGGGGCCTCCTGTTACGACAGGGGGCCTTTTTTTTGTGCCCAGCAGGAGCGGATGATTTACAATTCTGTGTTTACAATTCTGTATGTACAATGTGATATACGATGTTGGATGTGAGACTGCAAAAGTCTGTAGGAACTACCGAACATGCTGAGGAAAGAGCCGCAGGCTAACGTAGAACAATCGCTTCACCGGCTAACTGTACCATTACAAACTATTAGCACAAATAGCTAGAGGGCATTTCTCAAAAAAGAAATTTGTATATTTGTAAAAAGCAGGAGTATGACCCAGCATATAAATAATATTATCATTACCACTCTAAGAGATTATGATCCTATCAGGATTGGGATTTTTGGTTCCTACGCCCGAAATGAGCAGACAAAAAATAGCGATATAGACATTTTAGTAAAGTTTAAGAAGGGGATTACACTTCTGCAGCTAATCAGGTTAGAAAACGAATTATCGAAAAAGCTTGGAATCAAAGTTGATTTAGTAACTGAGGGTGCTCTGACAAATACTAAGCTTAAAAGAATAATTAGCCAAGACCTTGAAGTAATCTTTGAGTAATGAAAGATGATGAAATATATATTGACCACATCCTATTGTCAATCAAGAATATACTGAATTACACAAAAGATATTTCGAAAGAAAAATTTGCAAAAACTACTCTAATTCAAGATGCAGTAATTCGAAACTTCGAAATAATTGGTGAAGCCACTAAGAAAGTTTCATCAGATTTCAAACAAATCAATCCTGAAGTTCCCTGGAAAGAAATGGCTGGGATGAGAGATAAACTAATCCACGATTACATAGGAGTAGATATACAAGTTATATGGGATACTGTTGAAAAGGATCTTCCTATTCTCCTAAAATTACTCAAGGAAATATAAAACCTACTTGTGCTAACATGCGATATAATCAATTTGCTTTATCATGCATTTTGCAGTACCCTCGCTAAGGACAACCTTCCAAAAGCTGATTATTTTTTGCGCTTTAATGCTCCCTTAAATTCTGTATGTACAATGTGATATTCGATATGGGATGCGAGGCAGCAAAAGTCAGTAGAAACTAGCAGTCATCTTGAGGAGCGAACGAAGTGAACGACGAAAGACCTCCCCGCTGACACAAGTAAGCCAGCAAACCGCATAAATCGAACATCGAACCCCAAGGATCTTAAATCATATCATAAATTGTAAAGTCTAAATACAGAATTGTAAATATCTTTAGTACTTTTAGAGTCCTTTTTCTGTTGCCCGGCTTTTAAATTAATAAATCATTAAAATCTAAATCCATGAAAAAATTTACGATCCTATTAATTGTTCTATGTTTATCCCTTGTATCATTTTCTCAAAATGCCTGGATCAATGAGATCCATTATGACAATGCCAGCACCGATGCTGACGAAACCATAGAAGTTGTTATTGAAAACCCTGGAAGTTATACATTGTCATTGTTCCAGGTCGATCTTTATAACGGAAATGGTGGGGCAGTCTATGATACGCGAACCCTTGATAATTACACCGTAGGAAATACGACAGGTAATTTCACCATTTATTATTTCAATTATACAGCCAATGGATCCAGTATTCAGAATGGTGCTCCCGATGGAATGGCTTTGAGCTATAATGGCACCTTGATAAGCGGTCAGTTTCTAAGTTATGAAGGAACTCTTGTCGCCACAGACGGACCAGCCAGCGGCCTGACTTCGGTAGATATAGGAGTTTCGGAAACAAGTTCTACGCCTCTTGGTGAATCGCTGCAACTTTCAGGGAATGGTACCCAGTACAGTGATTTTATCTGGGCCGGGCCAGTTGCTGCTACTTCTGGTACAGAAAATGACGGCCAGACAATAGGTGGGAGCGCTCTGCCGGAGCCAACAAATTATCCAACAGGTTTTGCTGCCTCTGCCAGTGGTGTTTCGATTACTGTTACATGGACTGATGCCACAGGAGCGCAATTGCCAGGTGCCTACCTCATCAAGGCCAGTGACCAGGACAATATCATAGCGCCGGTAGACGGTACAGCCGAGGCGGATGACCTGGATTTTACAGATGGCCTGGGTGCTAAAAATATACTTTACGGAGATGAAACGTATACTTTTATTGGACTGGATCCAAATACTACCTATTATTTTGAAATTTATCCATACACTAATGCAGGCAGCAATATAGATTACAAAACTGATGGAACCGTACCAGCGCAAAACGCAATGACTTCCACGGTGATCCTTTATGAAGGATTTGATCTGAGCTGGGGAGCATGGGATACAATATCTGTCATTGGAGCACAGGTCTGGGACCGTGATAACAGCTATGGCGTGGGTGGTACACCCTGCGCACGAATGAGCGGTTATGACAACGGGGCCCAGGATAATGAGGATTGGCTGATATCACCTCCTATGAACCTGGATAATTATACCAATGAAAACCTGACATTCCAGACCGCACTGAATTATTCCGGACCTGACCTGGAAGCATTCATTTCCACTGATTATGATGGTGGTGGTGATCCGAGCACGGGAACCTGGACCACAATTAGCTTTACTTTGTCGCCAGGGTCATGGGCATGGACAGCTTCAGGAAATATAGACCTGTCTTCTTATAATGGGACTGCTGTCTATATCGCATTCAAATACACCTCCACCACATCAGCCGGGGCTGCTACCTGGGAAGTTGATGAGGTCCTTGTGACTGGTGACGGTGGCGGCACCCCGGATATTGTCATCAATGAGATCATGTATAACTCACCGGGTGATGATGAACAGTGGATTGAGTTATATAATAATACGGGGGTAACGGTAGATATTTCAGGATGGTATATCCAGGATCACAGCACAGCATCCCTTCCTCTTACACTACCTGGAGGCACATCCCTGGCCCCCGATCAATACTTCACTATTGCAGTATACACCAGTGGTAGTTTCCCATTTACCCCTGATTTTGATGGGACGGCACAGATAGACTGGAGCTTCAGTCATAATGGTGATGTGGTTAACCTGTATAACCTGGGTGGTGTGCTGGTCGACCATGTTGCTTATGATGACCAGGACCCATGGCCTACGACACCCAATGGTGCTGGCCCTACTCTGGCACTGATTGATCCGTCGTATGATAATGCCCTGCCCGAAAGCTGGGATGCCAGTGAGCAGGATGGTGGTACACCAGGAGCTATCAACTTCCCTCCGGATCCTTCTCCAATCGTGGTGACACCGAATGGTTTTGAATCCTGGGAGCAGGGATCAACACACACGATCACATGGGATAACTTCTACGGATACACTGGAAACATACAAATAGAGCTGTTAAATTATTCTGTGACGCCTCCCTTTGCTCAGATGCTGGTTTATAACCTGCCATCAAGCAATGAAAGCTGGGAATGGACCATTTTCCCAAATCAGGACCCGGGATCTGACTATAGGATCAGAATATCTGACATTGCCGGTATGCCTTATGATGAAAGTGATACCACATTCACCATCACTGAAATGTATATCCCTCCTCAAATTGTGATTACAGAGATCATGTACAATCCACCGGAAGCAGGAACAGATACACTGGAGTTTGTTGAATTGTATAATAATGGTCCTGACGCTGTCGACCTGGAAGGATTTTATTTCAAGGAAGGCTTTAGCTATACATTCCCGGCCGTAACTCTTGGAACTGCGGAGTACTATGTGGTATGTGTTGATGCAATGGCATTTTATAATACTTTCGGCATGATCGCAGCAGAATGGACCAGTGGTGCATTGAGCAATAGCGGGGAAGACATCGTCCTGGTTAATCCTGATGGGTTCCTTGTTGATTCTGTTTATTATGATGATCAGCTGCCATGGGATACCCTGGCTGATGGATTTGGTCCTTCACTGACCTTATGCAACCCGAGCTCGGATAACTCACTTGCTGAAAACTGGACGTCCTCAACAGAGTTTGCTGCTGTAAATACAAATAATGATACGATTTATGCAACACCTTTCGATGGATGCGCATTCTTCCTCCCTGTAGCATATTTTGAGGCAGAAGATACTACCATCGCTGTTGGCTCCACTGCTACATTTACAGATATGTCACTTGGAGATCCAACGGCATGGGATTGGACCTTTGAAGGTGGCGACCCTGCGACATCCACTCAGCAGACTCCTCCTCCAATTATGTATGATGCTCCGGGAGAATATGATGTTACCCTGACAGTTACGAATGCTAATGGTGACAGCACGCTGACAATGGAAAACTATATATATGTGGATTATGCTCCGGAAGCTGATTTTGAAGCTGACCTTACACAAATCTATGCAGGAGAATCAGTCAATTTTACTGATCTTTCAACCCATAATCCTACAATGTGGGAGTGGACATTTGAAGGTGGAACGCCTGCAAGCTTCAACCAGCAAACTCCACCGGAAATTTTCTATAATGAAGCAGGTACGTTTGATGTCACCCTGACTGTGACCAATGATTATGGAGAATCTACTCTGACAATGGAAGATTATATTGATGCGCTGCCGACTGGCCTCACTGAGCTGGCTCAAGGCTCTGTACAGGTGTATCCAAACCCATCCCAGGGTGAGGTGATCCTGAAGTCGAGCGGGCTGAACGGATCTGAAATTGCTGTTTATTCACTCATCGGTAATGTCGTATATCAGACGAACATTACGGAAGACATCATGACACTGGACCTGAGTGACTTTCAGAAAGGGCTTTACATCCTCCGTATTGTAAGCCATGATAAGAATGTTTATTCTAAGAAATTAATCATTAAATAATTATGAAAAAATTAATATTAATATGTGTAGCAATCCTGGCATCTGTCTCACTTCTGGTGGGGCAAAATGCCTGGATCAATGAGATTCATTATGACAATGCCAGCACTGATGAAAATGAGATCATTGAGGTGGTGATTGAAGATGCCGGATCCTATGACCTGTCTATGTTCCAGGTCGACCTATATAACGGCAACAACGGGGAGGTGTATGATACCCGTACTCTCGACATGTATACCGCAGGCACAACAAGCAATAATTTCACTTTTTATTATTTTAATTACACAGCAGCTGGTGGAAGCATCCAAAATGGTTCACCTGATGGCATGACGTTAAGTTATAACGGCGAGCTGATCGTTGGACAGTTCCTTAGCTACGAAGGTACCCTTGTAGCTGTTAACGGGCCTGCTCTTGGCCTTACATCAGTTGATATAGGGGTGTCTGAGTCGAGTTCAACACCAATTGGTGAATCATTGCAGCTTACCGGTACGGGTACGCAGTACGACCAGTTTGCATGGACCGGTCCGGTGACAGCCACTCCTGGCAACCTTAACCAGGGACAGACCATTGGAGGGAGCTTGCTTCCTGAACCAACAAATTATCCGACTGATTTCGCATCAAGCCTTGCTGGTGTCACTGTTACACTCACCTGGACTGATGCCACCGGAGACCAGTTGCCGGATGCTTATATTGTCCTGGCAAGTGATGAAAATAACATAGCAACCCCATCTGATGGTACTCCTATTTCAAATGATCCGGATATGTCTGATGGGCAGGGCGCAATGAATGTCGGCCATGGTAATGAACAATGCTCCTTCAGCGGACTGGCAGGAAACAAGACATTTTACTTTGAAATTTACCCATATACAAATGCAGGTACCAATATCGACTATAAGAATGATGGTACGGCCCCGGCAACAACTGCGATAACACCATTCGTGATCTTGTTTCAAGACTTTGATAATAACTGGGGGTTCTGGGATACTGTCAATGTTTTGGGTGCTGAACTATGGAGCCGTGATAATAATTATGGTCTTAACAGTACACCCTGTGCCCGAATGAGTGGATATGCAGGAGGGGCTCAAGACAATGAAGACTGGCTTATATCTCCTGCCATGAACCTGGATGCTTATTCCAGTGAAGTTTTGACATTCTACACTGCCACGTTTTATGACGGACAAGAACTGGAACCTCTGATCTCAACAGATTATGATGGAGGGGGTGATCCTACAACAGCTACCTGGACAGATTTTACATGGACCATGCCACCCGCAACGTGGGATTGGGTCTCATCAGGCGATATTGACTTGTCAGGCATTAACGGGACAGAAGTATACCTTGCATTCAAGTATACATCAACCACTGCTGATGCAGCAACCTGGGAAGTTGATGATATCCTGTTGATTGGCGAACCTGCAGTTGGTGTCTCTGCATTGTCAGGAGATGATCAACACTTCAATGTATATCCTAATCCAAGTGATGGAATAATCCGCATTGAAGGATCAGCCAATGAAACGGTTACTCTTGAAGTATTCTCAAGCCATGGTGTAAAGGTGCTTACCTGGGGAAAAATTAATATTCCAAATACATTTGGCCTGCAGGAATTAGATCCTGGAGTTTATTTTCTCAGGATTTATGGTGAGGATGCTAAAAGTACCATACAACGACTGGTCATTTATTAAAATTTGTAAGGCAGTGATCAAATAAGTTGCCTAATTTTATGTTATCTTTTACAGGTCCAAACTTTGCGATTGGTTAATGAAGATAACGGCCAAAATATTCATTTTTATTCTTTCCCTATTTCTCATCTGGGATGGGTCTGCCCAGCAAAAGACACCTTTAAGGCTGGAGCTTAATGCCCGTTTAACGGAAGAGTCCTATGAGCTGATCACATGTGGTCAGCATGGCATTATCATCTTTTTTGAGGAAGATGGTGTATTGGATAATGGGAATAGGAACTGGCACTTTGCATTATTCGACCAGCAGCTGCAGGAGTCCTGGATGATTGTAGCTGAATTGCAAAAAGGAATGTCTTTTTACAAGGATGCCTTATTGGGGGACATGCTTTATCTGTTCTTTATAAATGTTGAAGGTAAAAAGACGGATGAAGTCGATTATCAAATAATAAGAGTTCGGTTAGCCGACGGCAATACAAGCCACTTTGATGGTGAGTACCAGGAGAAGGCTGAGCCATCAGCATTTAAAGTGATAAATAACAAAGTCTGGATCGGGTTGGCTCAAAAAAGGGCCACTGCCCAGCTGGCTATTCTTGACTTTGTCTCAGGCGATCATAGCACTGTTATCATAGACATCCCGAATCAAAATATCATTTCGAATATCTTCTTTGATACTACGTATCAGCAGGTACATCTTGTTATTCAAAATTTTACGTCAAAGCTTCAAAGCGGATTGTATTGCCAGACGTATTCCTTAGATGGCCGATTGATTAAAACGCAGGAAATAAAAGCGGCACTCAAGGAGAGATACCTGAATGACGCAGAGATTGTTGTAAAGGGAGATGACCTTTATTTCCTTGGGACATATAATACAGAGCGTGGCAAGGTTCCCTTTGAAGGAGAAGATGGCTTGCAGGGAGCTGCAGGGTTTTATATAGCAAAAATTGATGGTGGTACACAATCATTTATCAATTACTATAATTTCCTCGAGTTTGAGAACCTCTATAATTCATTAACTGGCAGAGATATTATGAAGGTTAGGAAGAAAGCTGAAAAGCAAAAATCAAATGATGAGGAGTACTCGTTAAACTATAACCTGTTGCTGCATTCAATCCTGGAGCACGACGGCAATTTCATATTGCTCGCTGAGGCTTTTTATCCTGAGTACAGGACCGTGACAAACATGTATTATGATTATTATGGAAGGCTTATGCCACAGACTTATACAGTGTTTGATGGATATAAGTATTTCAATGGTATCGTCGCAGCATTTGACCCGGAGGGTGGGCTGGTATGGGATAATGATATTGAAATATGGAATGTATTGACTTTTGACCTCGATAGATACCTGAATGTTTTCATTGATGGGACTGAGCTTGCTATGTTTTACACCTGGGAGGGAAAAATCAACTACAAGATTGTCGACCTGGCACGGCAAACTGCTGACTCTGATCAAGCTCCCCTTGAACTTAAATATAAAAAAGATAAAGTAGTGGAAGAGACAGGCAGCCGGATTATCCATTGGTATGACCATTATTTCATAGCCTATGGTTATCAGGAAATTAAAAACAATTCCCTTTCAAAAAGCAAAAGAACTGTGTTTTATGTAAATAAGGTTGCTTTTCAATAGATTGATATGAGCACTGCCAAATTATTGATTGATTATGTAGGTTATCAAACCAGGGCCTCGGGAAAATTCCGCGTGCATTCTCCTTTTGTATATCAATTCTTTACGGAAGTCGTCCGGGATAATTCCCGTTACGATGATTATATAAATATTGAGGGCCTGGTCAATGGGATGAGAAGTGAGAAACAGCTGATAGAGACAACAGATTTTGGGGCAAGCAGCAAAGGCCAGGCTTACAGGACTAATTACGAAAGAGTCGGAAAGATAGTAAAGGCGTCATCAGTCCAACGCAGAACGGGCAGGTTGCTGTATCGGATTGCCAGGAATTCACAGGCAAAAAATATTGTTGAGCTTGGGACATCATTAGGTATCAGTACCATGTACCTGGCTAAGGGTGCTCCCCAGGCTGAGATCCACTCCCTGGAGGGTTGTGCAGCTAAAACCACGAAGGCTGAGAGGAACTTCAACAAGCTTGGGATTACAAATGTTATAAACCATATTGGCCATTTTGATGTTTTGCTTGACAAGGTAATAGATGAACTTCATTCAATTGATATTCTTTTCCTTGATGGCAACCATCGGAAGGAACCTACTATAAAATACTTTGAAAAGTGTCTGGAAAAGGCTAACAACGAAAGTGTTTTTATTTTTGATGACATCAGATGGTCGCAGGGAATGAAAGAAGCCTGGGAAACTATTAAGGCAAACCCCCATGTTACAGTTTCTATTGACCTTTTTTACCTTGGAATGGTATTCTTCAGGAAGGAATCAAGCAAACAAGATTTTTCGCTTAAATTTTGATAATTATCTTACTTTTGTATATATATATTTACAATTATGAGTCAAGAGATTTTACGACTGGTCGATATTTCCAGAAACTTTCAGGTAGGCACTGAGATCGTTCGTGCCCTGCAGTCCATTACACTTAGTATTAACAGGAATGAATTTGTGGCGCTTATGGGTCCTTCAGGTTCTGGAAAATCAACCTTGATGAACCTGCTTGGATGCCTGGATACGCCTACTTCGGGACAATACTTTCTGAATAGTAATGATGTCAGTAAGTTGGGGGATAACGAGTTGGCAGAGATCAGAAACCATGAGATTGGTTTTATATTCCAGACTTTTAACTTATTGCCCAGGTCGACTGCACTTGAGAATGTGATGTTGCCATTGATATATGCTGGTTTCAATAAATCTGACAGGCTGGCACGTGCAGAAGAAGTGTTGAGCGATGTTCAGTTGTCTGACAGGGTTACCCATAAGCCTAATGAGCTTTCAGGTGGACAGAGACAGCGTGTAGCTATTGCCAGGGCCCTGGTCAATAAGCCTTCAATCATACTTGCTGATGAACCTACCGGCAATCTGGATTCCAAGACCTCACTGGAGATCATGGAATTACTGGAAGCAATCCATGAGGCCGGAAATACTATCATAGTCGTGACCCATGAAGCGGACATAGCGAAGCGTGCCCACCGGATCATTCGCCTAATTGATGGCAGGGTCGAATCGGATGTTATAAATGAATCTGTAAAGGCTTAATACCATTATCATGTCATCTTCTTATAAGGTTTATACCAAAGGGGGGGATAAGGGAGAGACCTCCCTGATTGGTGGTACACGTGTATCTAAAGGTAGCCTGAGGATTGAAGCATACGGGACAGTTGATGAATTAAACAGTTTCATAGGATTGATCAGGGACCATGACATTGATGAGCATGATAAAAGTATGCTTTTAGAGGTCCAGGACAGGTTGTTTACCATTGAGTCAATTCTTGCCAAAGATCCGGAAAAAAATACAACTACCAAACTTCCTGAAATATTTGAAGAAGATATCTTAGTCCTTGAGAAGGAGATTGACCATATGAACCAGCTCGTTGAACCGATGACTTCATTTATCCTTCCCGGAGGGCATCCCATCGTGTCTTATTGCCATATAAGCAGGTGCGTTTGCCGAAGGGCAGAGAGAATTATTATCAGGCTGAATGAGGAGAGTACGGTTGATTCATTGAGCATAAAATACATAAATCGACTTTCAGATTACCTGTTTGCCCTGGCCCGCAAAATATCGAAAGAATTAAATGCGCCGGAAACCCCTTGGAAACCTAGGGTTTAGCCTTAATTTCACCTTTTAAAGATTTTACTTGACTTTTCTTTAAAATCAGTTATTTTTGCAAAAAATTAACTAAGTGCTTGATATATGTACTGGACACTAGAATTGGCTTCAAAATTAGAGGATGCACCATGGCCCTGTACAAAAGATGAATTGATTGACTATAGCATACGATCAGGTGCACCCCAAGAGGTTATAGAGAATCTTCGGGAGATTGAAGACGAAGGAGAAATGTACGAAAGCATTGAAGATATATGGCCGGATTATCCGACCAAAGAGGATTTCTTCTTCCATGAAGATGAGTATTAGATTCTTGAGAAGAAGCTGAAGTTCACTCTTGAGTATTTCCTGTGCTGTTCAAATCCAGATTGTAAGGAGAAATCTATATCTGAGGGATGTTCAATAATTAAAATACCCCCTTTTTTAAGAAGATTATTTTGAAAAACAAGATCTGGGATGTCCGCAATCCCATCAAGATCATATGGCGGGTCAGCAAAAATAATATCGTAGCTACCATTTAACCTACCCAATATCTTAAATACATTGCCTTTTAATGGCTTGATCTGGTTGAGATCAAGCTTGTCTGCAGTATCAGATATGAATTTTATACAGGAATAATTGATGTCAATAGCTGTTACACTACCAGCTCCACGGGAAGCAAATTCAAATGAAATAGATCCTATGCCTGCGAACAGATCCAGAACATCCAAGCCATCAAGATCCAACTTGCTATGGAGGATGTTAAACAAACTCTCCTTTGCCATGTCAGTGGTAGGTCTTACAGGCAGGCTGTTGGGTGCAATGATTTTTCTTCCCCTGTGGGAGCCACTTATGATTCGCACTTTCTAAGGCTAAGCAATGTAAAAAATTGATAAAATCTCAGGTTGTCCGGATCCTTGCTGAATTCCAGGTCGGCTGGTTTACTGATCAACTTAATTTGACCAATATATGATTCGAGGAATTGAAAATCAGCACCCTTTTGATCAAATTCTCCAAACATTGTGACAGCTTGTAGTTTAATGTCAATGCCCAGGTGATCAGTCACATGCATTATGTGATAAAGAAGGTCTTCCCGGCTTTGGTATGGAAATGTTTGGCAGAACTGAATCTTTGAGTTTAGTGATATGATGTCCAGCTCTCCTTTGCCAATATTTACAAAAAGGCCAGGCCCATTAAGGTTGTCCAATAAAACACTGATGTGATGCTTGATGATTGCCTTTGGAAAATGTTTAGCCAGTGATTTACTCAAACTAACGGGAATGGCAAATACATTAACAACTTCTTTAGCTGCAATATAATTATTGTTAAAGGTGAATTCTGATCCAGATAAGATATCCTGGTCTAAAGTCAGAAAACTCTCCTGTTCCTTTTCTTCAAAGATGTTTTTTGGAACAAGGGAATAAAGCTCATTCTCGATAAATACTTTTACTGATTTGAAAAATGATCCTTTCCAGTTCTTATCTTTTACCATTTGATCCATAGCCAACGCGAAGGATTCATTGTATGCTGAACTTCCGAACCTGTGAGAGATGTTTGGATTTAATGATTCAAGTTGAACGACCTGCTGTTTCTCATTATCAAACAACACAAAGGATAGCCAGTTGATGCCCAGGCCAATAAACAGCTCAGCTTGTGTTAGCCCAGCTATATCAATGGAATTATCGATAAAACTAAAGATAGAAGTGTTGTTAGCTGACATGGGTTAGGCGGTTATTCCCAGTTGCCGTCAGTTGATGGTTCAAGCAATGACCCGACTTTAATTCCGGGAAAATGATCCAGGTCTTCTTTGGATTTGATCAGGTTAATCACCAATTGCCTATCCAGCCCTTTCAGGAAGGTGCTGTAATGAGCTTTGGCTTCAAAGACCGCTACCTTCAAGCCCCCTCTTTCAATTTCACCTGCTTCAAGGGTAAATTCCTGTCCTCCTGAAAAAGGAATGAATCTTAGAGAGTCGATTAATGCTATTCTGTTCTTAAATAGTGAATCCCCAACATTTATAAATCCAATTGTATCGTTAATTGTCTTGGTGAAAGTTGTATCTTCCGGGTCAGGAATCATGTTAACAACAGGGATTTCGGTATATTTAATGAAGTCAACCAATGTGTCAAAATTAGCTGCATAGGTGCTATGAACCCTTTTGAAAACCAGTTGTGTTGCCCTAATATCTTTAAGATTTTCAATTACCTGTTCTTCTATCCGGTCTTTCTTGGCATTAAACCTCAGTGGCTCCTGGACACTTTCGTAAACAAGGTATACCAATACGATAATGACAATTGCCAGTACTATTTTAATGATAAGGCTTTTCATAACGATGTTTTTTGGATATGTGCAAATTTAAAACTTTTTTTATATCAACCTCGTATTTGCCTATTATTTAATGAAAAAATAATCTTTGTTTTGAATGAAAAATTTACTATATTTCTAGAAGTTAAATATTGGAGGTCATTATGCAAACATACATTTTATTAACGAAGCTGACTCCAGAGCTATTGAAGCAGATGAAGGATCGGGCCAAACTGGGCAATAACTTCATGGAAAAGGTTAGGGATAAATGCCCACAGGTAAAATTCATCTCACATTATGCTTTGTTAGGTCAGTATGATTTTATGGATATTTACGAGGCACCAGATGCAGAAACGGCTGCCAAGGTATCCATGATCAGCCAGGCTAATGGTGCACTTCATGCAGAGAGCTTGCCAGCTATGCCCTATAAGAGGTTTCTTGAGATGATTGATGAAATATAGAAGTCTTACTACTTATCTTTAATCTGACTGTAATCAGGCACATCGGCCAGGAATTCATAATTACCCTTTTCATAATTGATCTTAGAGCAGTAATGTTCTAAGCCGTTGGTTACTACCAGATAATCAACCTTTAGACTCATGTTATAACGTGCAGCCTGGTCAAAAGTATCCTGCGAGACTTTTACCTCAGGGGATTTGCATTCAACGATCAACCTGGGCTCCCCATGGTTGTCAAATAGTACAATATCCGATCGCTTTTGCATCTTAAAAAGTTTTAAAGCATATTCAACACTGATCAGCGACATGGGATAATTCTTTTCAGTGATAAGAAAATGAATGAAATTCTGACGGACCCATTCCTCTTTGGTCAGGGCTACATACTTTTTTCGGATAATATCAAATACAGACAGTTTACCCTCGCTCCTCTGAATCTTAAGATTATATTGTGGAAGGTTTAACGGGATCATATATTCTCAGGTGCTTCAATTTCTTTGACTGAGCGGTTCTGGATAAGTGATCGTATGGGCCTTATGACCCTGACAATAAACCTGATATCATCAGTGATGATTTCTCCAACACCTTTCATCTTTTGATTGAAATTCAATTCAATACCATAATTTGTAGTCAGGCCATTTGGAAGGCTTACTTCAACGGAATACAGATTATCTGCTGGTACCGTAGAAATATTACAGATTACACCCTTGACCATCCCGAACTCCATGTAGGGATAATTGAAAAATTTGATGTTAACACGCTGCCCAACCTCGACCTTTCCGGACCCCTTGATTGGCATCAGCATCTTACCGATGATATTGGTAGAGTCATATGGGACAATTGAAACGACCTTTTCGCCGGTTACGACATTCTGGTTCTCTGACCAGAACCTTGTAAAAGTGGCAATGCCATTGATGGATGCCCTGATCAGATAATTCTGCTCCCAGATATCTATCTGACTGACCAGGTTATCAAAAGACTCTCTCAGGTTAAGCTTGAAGGTGCTGCTGTCCTGTTGAAACTGCAATTGATAATCAAGTATCTGCTTTTCGAGTTCGGCGATTTTGATCCTGGTATCGGCCAGGTTGGCACGGGATCCTTCAAAATCACTTTTCTTTTTCAACATCTCGCTCTTCTTCTGTTCCAGCTCTTGCTCTGCGATGGTATTACTCTCAAAAAGCGATTTGTGCCGTTCATAGTCTTTTACCGCAAGGTCATAGTCTTCCTGTAAAGTGGTCCGTTGATCATAAGAATACTCGTAGAATAAGCTGTAATCGCCAACCTGCTCTTCCAAAGCTTCAATCTTCTGATTGTAAAAGTCGACCTTGAGGAAACTTTCATAATCAAGGTAACTCTTCAGGAAGAGTGAATAAAATGACTGGATCTCACCCAGGTTATTATATTGCTCATAATCAAACTTATGAATTCCCTTGCCATGACCATTAAGGATGCTTGATTTGATAGAGTCAAGATCTTCTTTCAATCTGAACACCTCATCGCTGTTGGCAGGATTTTCTATAATGGCAATTTTTTGCCCCTCAACAACGTGGTTATTGTCGTTGATGAAGAAGTGCTCGATCTTACCTGTTGACCTGGCAATAATTTCAGCTGGCGGATTTTGAGTTATTACCTCAATTTCAGCATTGATGAAATCAGGATATTTAAAAAACCAGCTACCGACGAATATAAGTATAATGATGATGAGGAAAAGGGTTATTCCCCATCTGATGATCCATGGAGGTACAGTGCCAAGGATTTCCTGGACTGGTTCGGATCGTAATTCAATTTCGGTTAATTTTTTACCTTTAACAGGCGTCATCGGTATGTTTTACATCAAAACAGGCTATTTAGTTACCTAATTCCAGCTGATTTTTTACCAATTGGTAGTATGCGCCTTTCTTAGCAGTAAGTTCTTCGTGGTTGCCTGTTTCTATAATGCCACCATTTTCAAGGACAATAATCTGGTCTGCATTCTTGACAGTACTCAGGCGATGAGCTACGATAATGACAGTCTTGCCCTTGTAAAACTGCTCAAGGTTTTCCATGATGGCTTTTTCATTGTTGGCATCAAGGGCATTGGTGGCTTCATCAAAAAAGAGGTATTCAGGGTTTTTGTAAACTGCCCTGGCAATCAGGAGACGTTGTTTTTGTCCCTGGCTCAGACCGACCCCTTCCAGGCCTATCCTGGTGTTATAGCTTAGTGGCAGGGATTCAATAAACTCTTGTATATTGGCTATCTTCACTGCTTTGAGCAACTTCTCTTTGTCGGGGAACTCATCACTGACAGTGATATTATTGGCGATTGTGTCGGAGAAGATAAAACCATCCTGCATGACAGCACCGCAATGCTGCCTCCAAGTACGATTGCTTATATTCACAAGGTTGGTGTCTCCAATGCGTATCTCACCATTGACAGGAGGATAAAATCCCAGCATCAGCTTCACCAATGTCGTTTTGCCACTTCCACTTGGGCCTACAATGGCTGTAACCTTGTTGGCAGAGATATGAATATTAACATCATCAAGGACCAGTTTGGAATGTGGCCCTTCGTATTGGAAGGACAGGTTTTTCAGGTCAATGCTTTTCTTATCAGGGATTGTTTGGATCCTTGCTTCACCTGGCCTTTCCTCATCTTCATTCAGATGGATCTCACCCAAACGTTCCAGGCTTATCTTGGCATCCTGTGTAGACCTGATAAACTGTATCATCTGCTCTATGGGGCTGTTCAGCTGGCCGATGATAAACTGCACGGCCATCATCATACCCAGCGACATTGAACCATTGACAACTGATTCTGCAGCGACAAAGATGATCAGGACATTCTTCATCTGGTTAAAGAAAACGGCACCAGCCTGCTGGTACTGGTTAATTGCCAGGCCCTGAATATTTACCCTGAATAGTTTGGATTGTATCTTTTCCCATTCCCAGCGCTTTTGCTTTTCACAGTTATTGAGCTTGATCTCCTCCATGCCGGTGATGATCTGGATCAGGTTACTCTGGTTTTCGGCCTGTTGTGCAAACCTTTTGAAATCAACCTCACGGCGTTTTTTCATGAATAAGAGTACCCAGGCTGCATACAATGCACTTCCTATAATAAAGATGAGAAAGATGGTCATGCTGTAATAGCCCAGGACGATAGCGAAGATCACCAGTGTGAACAGGGAGAAAAGGATATTTAATGAAGATACAGCGAGGAAGTTTTCAATTCTTGAATGGTCCCCGATACGTTGGAGCAGGTCGCCAACAAGTTTAGTGTCGAAAAACTTAACCGGCAACCGCATCAGTTTGATCAGGAAGTCAGATATCAAGGATATGTTAACCCTTGTCGTCACATGCAGAAGGATCCAGCCCCGGATAAACTCTACCGAGGTCTGGCTGATGACCAGTACGACCATGGCGATCAGGACAAGGCTGATAAAGGATAAATCCTCATTGGAGATGCCGATATCCACAATTGCCTGGGTGAGAAATGGAAAGATAAGCTGGATCAAGCTTCCCAGTAACAGGCCGAGAATGAGTTGGATGACATGTTTTCTGTGAGGCTTGACATATGAAAAGAGAAAGCGAAAGCTTTTTTTGTCTATCGCTTCTCCATCCTGCTTGTAAAAATCCGGTGTTGGATCAAGCAGCAGGCATACACCCTGGTATTCTCCATCAACCTTGGTGCTGGCCCAGCCTTGCAAGAATTCCTTACGGGAATATTTAATGAGTCCGTGTGCCGGATCAGCAACATAGACATTATTTTTTTTGATCTTGTAAACGACAACAAAATGTTGTTGTTTCCAGTGAACGATGCACGGTAATGGTGCTTCTTTTGCCAGCTTTTCAAGGTTCAGCCTCACTCCCATTGTCCGAAACCCGATCGATTCTGCTGCATCGCTGGTTCCAAGCAAAGAAACACCTTCCCTGGTTATATAGCTCCTGTCACGAAGAGTTTGTAAAGAATAGGACTTACCATGGTACTTTGCAATCATCCTAAGACAGGCAGGACCGCAATCCATTGCATCCAATTGTTTATAAAAGGGGAAACTGAACATGCTGGCTAAATATGAGTCAAATATAGTAAAAATTGCCTATTGGCATTACTGGTATTTGTTTTTTGCCACTTTGGACTTATAGGTTCGAAACAGGAAATCATAAAGGACCATCTCCATGGTCCTTTGCCTTGCCCTGAACAATCTGTTCATCATCATATGGATATAATTGCTCAGCAAATCATCCAGCACCAGGGTCTTATCTTTCTCAATATATAAAAGGATCTTAGAAGTTATTGTTTCTATTCTTGCCGACCTGATCTTAATGATATTTCGAACATATTTGCTCATGACATTATCCTCAGCACCATAGATCCTGGCTTCAATCTTCCCTTTATGCTCCCGGTACTTTTTGCTTATCTGCTTTGCCAGGTTACTGTCTTTATGAAACTCTTTTCCAAAACTCAGATTCATATTCCTGAGCAACTCCACTTTTTGAGTATCCTGGTATTTGAAATCATCCAGTAACGCGTTTATTGCCTGCAGGCCGACAAGCCACCTTTCTTCTTCATTCCGATCCCCTGACAGAACATCTAACAGTTGTATACACATTTCACTGTCATAAAAGAAGATCATTTCGGAATACCCCAGGGTGCTGGGGCCATAGCGTTCAATCTCAGGATGATAGGTGTCAAGTTGAATTTTGTGTATCAGGCCGTTTTGGAGATATGACTTTGAAAAATCCTTAAAGAGATCAACTGTAATCTGAAAATTGCATTTATCAGGCAGGTGCAACCTGAGCCTGAGGTGATAATCCGGATCAACATACCGAATAAAAAACCATCGGTCAATCAACTTATCTTCAAATAATTTCATGACAAGTGGATTCACCAGGTGGCAAAGCAATCTGTCTCCTGTTTTCGGACCCGAATATATTTTAAAATATACCCATTCCGAACCGGGACTGAAGCTTCTTTGCATGCTATGGCTATCAGGCTGAATCACTGGGCAGATCAGATTTATAAAATGATGCGATTATTTCATGATTATATGTTCCGGTTTTGCAGTGAACCACTGCTTTACCTGAGGGGAACAGGCATTCTTTAATAGTAATTTCCTGACGTCCCTTTATTAATCCCGTCAAGAGAGTTGTACTATATTGGTTATCCAGGTTAAACAGCAGCTCATTATCAAAATCTGATAACAAGACCATTTTGGGCATCTTAAATTTTACTCTCCAGGTGTTTACTTCTTCAAAATTCTTTCTTTTCAATCGCCAGGTTGCTGGAGCTAATACGATATTTTCAAAGACTACTCTTGGGGAGAAGGTGTATTTTGATTCCATGGAGCCCCATGAAAAGCTCAGATTATCATGCATACCCTGCGATTGAAGATCACAAAGGAAACGGTATACAGGTATAGCATTTCTGGAATAGTTATGAGCTGAACTAAGTCTTGGGACCACCTGCTTTCCAAGTCGTTTTGACCACAATATGATTTGCTCATTTCTTACAGCTACAAACAGGTCCTTAGCCGGGATTTGCTGACTTTGAGGCAAGTTTGATTTTGCCAGGTAAGGTATTTCGTATTCTCTTAATGAGGGCCTTTGAAGAATGTTACCTGTTCGTTCTTCAGGCAGGTGAATGATCTCTGCCAGGATACTGTCCGGGTAATATGTTGCGTCCTGAGCTACAATATCTTTGGCATGCCTGTGAATATCTTCATTAATATGGCAGAAACGACCAATCATGCTGGTTGCAGCAGCCCCACCGGCCCATAGGATCTCAATACCAGGATTCCCTGGATCATCTTCCAGTAATCGAAAGCAGACATTGAATGTTGGAGGTAAATCATCAGGGGTGACTTCCAGATCTTGAAGGTCATTTTCGGTTATTTGGATTTTGTCATGATCATGTTGTAAAGCCTCTATATATTTCTCAAGCAGCAGATCATCCTTGGGATACCAGGACATTTGTTCTGAATTACTGTCTTGCAGGGGTAGACGGAGGTCGTCAATTAATGGAGAAGGGTCCATTTGATGAATGCTCATACCATAAGGTATTCCCAGCTCCGGATCGAGTGCATGCAGCAATGGAACCTCTCTCATCCCAAAGCGTTCAGTAAACTTCTTATTAAAATTCTGTAAGGCCTGGTTTTCTGTCATGGGACTTAAAGCTTTTAATACCCAGAGTGCTCTTTGTAGCTTAGTTATTATTGTTTTGTCAAGATTGCAGGTTTTGCAGGACTTTTCAAGATCAAGTTGAAATAAGTATTTGTTGTTATAACTTGTGCCCAGCTTATCAAGTTCCTTTGTGAGCTGTGAGAAATGATTCAATAAGTTACCACTGCCTGGATCCTGTTTAAGTTCTCCCTGGATCCTGCCCAGGCTGTTGAGTTTTTGTTTGGTGCCATTGATCATACCCAGAATGCCAATAATCTCTTTAAGGAAATAAGAACTTGAGATGCCAGGCTCTAACCCTGACATGAGCACCTGATTTTCAATTAATTCATTGATAAACGGGATGGAATCATTCTCATCATAATCATTTGAAACCAGGTCCTGTGCAAGTTCGGAAACAGTTTTTCCTGAAACTGCTTCTGTCAGAATGATTTTAATGCCTGGATCATTATTAATTTCAACGACATGATGAGTCCTTGATTTATTTTCATACCTGAATTCAATATATCTGATTGTGTCTCCGATGTAGTAAATCGTAGGGTTTGGATAATAGGGGACCTGGTTCCTGATGCGGCTGTTTAAAAGCTGATCCCTGGCAAAATCGCAGAGGTACTGCATGTCCAGCTGAATATGACATCTGGCTTTGGAATATGGATGAATTTCTATGCTTGTGCTGACGTCCCAGCTGCCCAGGTTAACACCGGCAAACAAGCCAAAAGGAGTGGGCCGGAAAGACATTCTTAGCAGGTATTTGAACAGGGCCTGAACCAGTTTAACGGATGCATCAGCATCTGTCACCTCTCCTCCATCCAGCTTTTCCAATTGCAGGTATAGGTCAGGTGAGGCAAGATATACAGCTTCCCGTATAATTTCATCCTGCCAACATTTCATAATCTGGTTTTCCGAAAGATATTGTTGCTCCAGCAATGAAGAGATATACTGGTATGGCAGGGTAGGTGTCCTGAGCAGAAAATGGTTAAAGCATTGATAAGGGTATTGATCTTTCATGGCTGCCACTAGTTTATCAGAAGGCACTTATCCCATTCAGTGTCTTCATTGCTTATTGAAGTCATGAGTGCCAATCCTGTGCCGGCAATCCCTTCAAGCAGTCCAGGTTCATTAGTCCAGCCACCCGACTGGGGTGGGCGATAGGCTCTGAACCCAGACAGTCCATCATGATGGTTTGCCATCTCCAAAGTTTTGCGGATCCAAAACTCTGCCGTTTCCTGGAACAGCTCATCCCCGGTCTTCCGGAAAGCATGGTTATATATCTGTGCCAGGCCTGCTGTCCCATGGCATAAACCGGTATCCAGCACATAGTCATCTTCCAGCGATCTTCTGGATGAATTGATTTCAAATATTCTTTTAGATTCTTTTCTCCAATTGTCGACTTGAATGGCATCAGCTGCATGAAGGAAAGCCAGTCCGATACCGGGATCACCATAACACCAGGCCAATCTGCTGCTAGCAGGCGTACCCTTGCTGATATAATTAGGGAAGCAGGAGCGGTAAAGCTCAGGGTCCTGCCTGTATCTTTCTATATATTTCAGGGCGCCCGTGATCAATGAAGAACTGGTATCTGTCTCAGCACCTGAAAGGTAAACCTTTGACAGGAAAGCAATGATGCTGGGCAGACCATGTGCCATCCCCAGGTTGACACCATGAATGACCTTATCAAGATGAATATCTGTTTCCCAATAATGGCCACCTATATGATCAATCAGACCGGTCTCTTCTAACTTGGCTACGATGAGCTCAAGGAATTCTGAGTTTTTATTTTGCAAGTAGCGTTCAAGGAAATACATGCCGTAGCCAATGCCACCATGTAAAAAATCATAATTTTTTTCAGACAGGTCATGTATCATCAATTGAGAGAGGGATTTGTCAATATCATCGAGCCCATTGTCCCCATCAAATTCGATCATGTCATATTTCTCAAGGTGTACCATTAGCCATCCTATACCTGCCAGGCCATCAGAAAAAGTATAGACCCCATTTTTTTTATTGGCTTCTTCTATAATATCGTTCAGGAGTGCAAATGCAAGGTCAGCTGATTCATCGCATCTAAAGATCTTTGCGTGATTGACAAGGAATAGGACGATTCCTGACTTGCCACCCATTAAGCCTGGTTCCAGGACACGAAAGTTGAGATCGTAAATAGTTTCGGCTATTTCTTCAATTTTTGACCTTACCTGGCGGAAGAGGAAATCTTTGGTTATGACAGGTTCGATCATGGGGCTTTTTAAGGTTAATACCGTAAAAACGGATTCGTACCCATAAAATACAAAAAAATGTTGAATTCTTGTTAAAGGTTATGAGTTGCAAGTTACGAGAAGTGTTATTTTTGTAAAGATGGCCAAGAAAGAAAAAGTTAGCTTAGCCCAGGTAATGGATAATCTTCAGAAAAAGGTATTCCATCCTGTATATATCCTTCATGGTGAGGAGCCATATTATATTGATCTGGTATCGGATTACATTGAAGAAAATGTGCTTACCGATTCTGAAAAGGAGTTCAATCAATCTGTCCTGTACGGCAGGGACGTGGATGTGCCGACCATTGTCAGTTATGCCAAGCGTTTTCCAATGATGGCGGAGTACCAGGTGCTGCTCATCAAGGAAGCTCAAAATATTGATAAGATCGAAGATCTTGAAGAATACACCAGGAACCCCGTGGAGTCTACTATCCTTGTCTTGTGTTATAAGCATAAGAAGCTGGATCAGCGAAGGGCTTTTGTGAAGCATATAAAGGAAAAAGGGGTTGTATTTGAGTCAGAGAAGCTTTATGATAATAAAGTACCGGCATGGATCACCTCATATCTTCAGAAAAAGGGATATACCATCACACCTAAAGCCAGCATGATGTTAACTGAATTCCTGGGTAGCGACCTTGGAAAGATAACCAATGAACTGGATAAGATATTTATCAATGTTCCCGAAGGGGCTGAGATCAACGATGTTGTAATAGAAGAAAATATTGGCATCAGCAAGGATTTTAACATTTTCGAATTACAGAATGCTCTTGGCAGGAAGGATGTGTACAAGGCCAACCAGATTTGTAATTATTTTGCCGCCAACACGAAGGAACACCCTATTATTCGTACCCTGGCCATGCTATATATCTATTTCACCAAGTTATTGGTTTATCATACTGCAAAGGATAAATCCCAACAAAACCAGGCGTCTTTATTTGGAGTCCATCCCTATTTCGTGAAAGAATACCTTGTTGCGGCAAAGAATTTCCCATACCAGAAGATTGAAACGATCATGTCAGATTTAAGTGAGTACGACCTCAGGGCAAAAGGGCTTGGGGATGCTTCAGCCACACAGGGGGAGATGCTGAAGGAGCTTATTTATAAGATATTGCATTGAACAGGCGGATGTTGTAAATGATGTTCCATGTTCAATGTTCAATGTTCCATGTTCCAAGTTCCAAGTTATTATAAAAAATCATAGGTTATTAGGGGTATGAATTCTGTTTTGAGGTATTAATAATAAAACAGAATATGAAAAAAGAACTCCAAAACCGTATCATTGATTTCGCAGCTGAGGTTATCCTGCTATCAGTGTCATTAAACAAAACATTTGAAGCCTGGCATTTAAAGAAGCAAATCATAAGATCATCAACATCCAGTGCCCTTAATTATGGTGAGGCCCAACATGCAGAGAGCAGAAAAGACTTTATTCACAAGCTAAGTATCGTTCTGAAAGAATTAAGAGAAACTCAAGTTAATCTTCAGCTCATAAGTAAGGTAGGAGCAACTAAATCTATGAGTAAATATGATCATTTGCTTTCTGAATGTGATCAACTTATAGCAATCTTTGTTGCGACAGTAAAAACTGCAAAGAGAAATATGGAATAATACAACCCTTGGAACATGGAACATGGAACATTGAACATTGCCCATGGAACATGAATTTATTTAAATAGTTCTTCTATTTTGTCTTTATACTTCTCCTGAACATATCCTCGTTTCAACTTGAGGCTGGCGGTGAGCTCGTTGGTATTGATCGACCACTCCTCATCCAATACATGGAAGCGCATGATCTTCTCAGTACTTCCGAAGAGTGAATTCAGGTGGTCTACTTCGCTTTTGTACTGTTTCCTTACTTCCGGAGCATTAACCATCTCTTCTTCAGAGTTTGAGGTAATGCCTTGATCAACGCACCAGTTCCGCAGATGGTTGAAATCAGGTACCAGTAAGGCTGCAGCGTACTTCTGGTTTTCTCCAACGACGATGATAGAATCAATGAATGGTGATTCTTTGAACCTGTTTTCTATTAATTGTGGACTGATATACTTGCCAAGGGAGGTTTTAAAGATCTCCTTTTTCCTACCCGTTATACTGAGGTGGCCTGAGTCATCCATAACGCCTATATCTCCTGTATGCAGCCAACCATCAGAGTCAATTGTTCGTGCCGTCAGTTCAGGTTCTTTGAAATAGCCCTGCATCACATTCGGGCCTTTGCAAAGGATCTCGCCATCATCTGCTATTTTTACCTTAACACTTTTTAAAGGCTTGCCAACCGTTTCAAAATTGCGGCCATCCTTTTCAAATGTATTTACAGCGATTGCAGGGGAAGTTTCTGTCAATCCATAGCCCTGTAGGACGGGGATACCTGCTGCAGTAAAAATCCTTGACAGCCTGGGTTGAAGGGCTGCTCCACCTGAGACTATTACCTTCAGGTTACCTCCCAGGGCATCTCTCCATTTCTTGAATACCAATTTGCTGGCGATGGATAATTGAATTTTATAGAAGGCGCTTTTCCCTTTCAGCTCGTAATTATGAGCCAGCTTAACAGCCCAGAAGAATAATATCTTTTTAATTCCTTTAAGTTTACTGCCTTTTGCCATGATCTTATCAAAAACCTTCTCCAGCAACCTTGGGACCGTAGTCAGTATTTCAGGTTTCACTTCTTTGATATTATCTGCTATGGAAGCAAGGCTTTCAGTATAATATAGAGATACTCCCAGGTATTGATAAACATAGATATTGGTTCTTTCATATACATGGCACAAGGGGAGATAACTTACACCTTTATGGGTTTCATCCAGGGGGAAAATATGCCATGTGTCAAAAACATTGCTTAAGATATTCCTGTGAGAGAGCATGACTCCTTTTGGCACACCCATTGTACCTGAAGTATAGATCAGAGTAGCTGTATCATCGGGCTTGATGGAAGACCGGATCCTGTTCAGGCTATCAGGATCAGGATTAGCCTTCCCAATTTCTACAAGCTCACTCAGGTTCCTGGTATTGTCTATCCGGTCGAAAGTATAAATGCCTTTGATGTTCTCAATATTCGGAACAATATGTTCTACCTTCCTTAATAAATCGGGACAACAGACGAATACGAATTTAACCTCTGAATGCTTGAGAATATATTGGTATTCAGATTCACTGATGGTTGGATAGATCGGCACATGAATGGCTCCAAGCTGCATTATGCCCATATCGATAAAATTCCATTCCGGACGATTATTTGAAATGGAGGCAATATTATCACCAGGCTTAACTCCGAGTTTTAACAGGCCATAACTGATGTTATCAGCAATATCAATATACTGGTCAATACTGTATTTAACCCACTCGCCATCTACTTTGCCGGCAAAGACATCATCTTTAGGCTTGAACTTCTCTTTATAATGAGGCAGTAAGTCGAAAATTCGTGTGATCCCCATCTGTCAGTTATACAGTTAATTATCTGATTCTATGCTGAACCCAGTTTTTTGCATTCACAAAAGCCTCAATCCAGGGTGAGATCTCATCATCTGTTCTTTTTTCGGGGTAATAGGCCCATTGCCATGGCAGAATAGCTCTTTCCAGATGTGGCATCATGGCAATATGTCTTCCGTCATTCGAACAAATGGCTGCAGCTGAGAAATCTGACCCGTTAGGATTGCCAGGATAGGCGCTGTAAGTATATTTTACCGGTATATTGTATTTGTCTTCATAATAAGGGAAACTGAATTTTCCTTCCCCATGGGCTACCCAGATTCCGAGTCTCGATCCGGATAATGATTTAAACATTACGGTATCATTATCGAGGATATCCACATTCAGGAAGGCAGACTCGAACTTCCCTGATGCATTATGTTGCATGCTTACCCTTTCAGGATGTTCGGGATAAACAAGATTGAGCTCCACCATGATCTGGCAACCATTACAGATGCCCAGACTCAATGTGTCTTTTCTCCTATAGAAATTGTCCAGTGTCTCTTTTGCTTTCTTGTTATAAAGAAATGCTCCAGCCCATCCCTTTGCTGAACCAAGCACATCTGAGTTGGAGAAGCCGCCTGTAAATACTATAAAATTGATGTCTTCCAGCGTTTCTCTGCCGGAGATGAGATCAGTCATGTGTACATCCTTCACATCAAAGCCGGCCAGGTACATTGAGTATGCCATCTCGCGCTCACCATTAATGCCTTTTTCACGGATAATGGCGGCCCGGATTCCTGAAGGGTCCCTTCGATTCATATTAATGCCATACTGGGAAGCTTTACCTTTAAAAGCTTTGGTGAAATCAAACCTCAGGTCCTGTTTCTTATAATTGTTGAGCCGATCCTTTGCCAGCTTCTCGCCGCATTGCTTTCTGTCAAACAAATAAGAAGTTTTAAACCAGGCATCGCGAAGATTATTAATGCTCAGGTTAAGGTTCTCATTCTTGTGTTTCAGCTTAAATTCAATCTTTTGAGTGGTCTTTCCAATGCGTTTGAAATCAATTGAATTATTTGCCAGGTGCGTTTCAACCTCTTCCGGTTTATTAACCTGCAGGATAATCCCAGGGTTCTCACTGAACAAGAGTTTAACCAGGTCATCTTCTTCTATTTCACTCAGATCGATATCCAGTCCGATATCATTCACTGCAAAGGTCATCTCCAGCAAGGCAGTGATCAATCCTCCTGCTGAGATATCATGGCCGGCCTGTACCAGTCCATCATTGATAAGTTCCTGGATAGTGTTGAAGGCCTTTTTGAAATATGCCGGATCTTTGACAGTCGGACAAGAATTCCCCATTTGTCCCAGTACCTGTGCAAAGCTGCTTCCCCCTAACTCATATTCATCCCTGGAGAAATCAATATAGATGATAGTTGATTTGAAATCAAAGGCAAGGAAGGGGCTCAGAACCTGTCTGATATTGCTTACTTCTCCGGCAGCGCTGATGATCACAGTACCAGGGGAATAAACTTTTTCTCCATCAGGATATTTTTGTGTCATGGACAGGGAATCCTTGCCTGTTGGTATATTTATGCCAAGATCGATTGCAAATTGGCTGACAGCCTCGACTGCAGCATATAGCCTTGCATCTTCACCTTCATTTTTAGCAGGCCACATCCAGTTGGCACTAAGGGATACACCAGCCAGGCCATCCTTGATGGGTGCCCAGATTATATTCAGCAGTGATTCTGAAATTGAAAGCACTGAACCCCTGACCGGGTCGATCAATCCACTGACCGGGGCATGTCCTATGGCTGTGGCAATACCTTTTTTACCCTGGTAATCAAGTGCAGCAACTCCCACATTGTTTAATGGCAGCTGTATTGTTCCTGTGCATTGCTGTTTGGCCACCTTACCTGTAACGGACCTGTCCACTTTGTTGGTAAGCCAGTCTTTGCATGCTACAGCTTCAATTTGCAGGACAGTTTCCAGGTAATCTTGCAATTTTGAAGGATCATAGCTTATTTCTTCGAATTTCGCAGGGGTAGTCTTATCCTTTAAAATGGTTTTTGGTGGTTTGCCGAACAGATACTCCAGCTTAAGATTGATGGGTGGCTTGCCTTTCGCACTTTCAAATACCAGCTGATTATCACCTGTAACAGTGCCGACATCATACATCGGAGCTCTTTCCCTTTCAGCTATTCTTTGTAACAGGGGAAGATCGTCTTTGCCCATTATCAGGCCCATCCTTTCCTGCGATTCATTTCCAATAATTTCTTTGGCAGATAGGGTAGGGTCACCAACAGGAAGTTTGTCAAGTTGTATTGTGCCACCCGTTTCTTCAACCAGCTCACTAAGAGAGTTAAGATGGCCTCCTGCACCATGGTCATGGATGGCAACGATAGTGTTCTTGTCCAACTCGGCTAATGCACGGATGGCATTGGCAACACGCTTTTGCATCTCGGGATTTGCTCTCTGCACGGCATTCAGCTCTATAGAATTACCGTATTCCCCTGTAGCTACTGAAGAAACAGCACCTCCACCCATACCGATCCTGTAATTGTCGCCTCCCATCACCACGATGGCATCACCTTTGGCAGGCTTATCCTTAAAGCTGTCCTCTTTCTTACCGAAGCCAATCCCTCCGGCGAGCATGATGACTTTGTCATAGCCATGCTTTTTCTCTTTAACAAAATGTTCAAAGGTGAGCAGACTGCCGCATATCAGTGGCTGGCCAAATTTATTCCCGAAGTCGCTTGCTCCATTAGAAGCTTTGATCAGGATATCTTCCGGTGTCTGGTAGAGCCAGGGGCGGGCTTTTGTATATTGCTCCCATGACCTGTTTTTCTGAAGCCTGGGATAGGAGGTCATGTATACTGCTGTACCGGCGAGCGGAAGGCTTGCCTTTCCTCCTGCCAGCCTGTCGCGGATCTCACCCCCTGAACCTGTGGATGCACCATTAAAGGGCTCGACAGTTGTTGGGAAATTATGTGTTTCAGCTTTCAGGGAAAGGACTGATTTAATGTCGTTGACCTTGAAATACTCGGGGATATCAGGGGCTGCCGGGGCAAACTGCTCAATGGTTGGCCCCTCAATGAAGGCTACATTGTCTTTGTAAGCAGATACAAGCTTATTGGGATTGGTTTTGGATGTCTTTTTGATAAGGTCAAACAGCGAAGCTTTCTTTTCTTTACCGTCGATGATAAAGGTTCCATTAAATATCTTGTGCCGGCAATGCTCTGAATTAACCTGTGCAAAACCATAAACCTCACTGTCGGTCAGTTTCCTGCCAAGTTTTTTGGAGATATCCTGCAGGTACTCAATTTCATCTTCACTAAGGGCCAGGCCTTCCTCCTTATTGTATTTATTTATATCATTGATTTCAATGACAGGCTCTGCTTTGTGATAAATAGAAAAGATATCCTGTGTCAGGTCGTGATAAGCGGCCTGTAGCATGGGGTCAAATGGAGCATTTTCCTCCGCTCTGATAAACATTTCGATCCTGTTGATACCTTCAATTCCCATATTTTGGGTGATCTCAACAGCATTCGTGCTCCATGGCGTGATCATCTCACGGCGGGGGCCAATAAAATACCCTTGAATGACGTCTTCAGGGATCAACTCGCAGCCACTGAACAACCAGCACAACTTCATGTGGTCCACCTGCTGAAGCTCATTTTCAATGCCTACCAGGTAATATACGTCATCGGATATCTTGTAATAGCAGACCATAGTGCACGAGTTTATTTCTTCGGTGCAAAATTAGTTATTCCCGATGCAATAGAGCGTGAAGGAGGGGATTATTTCAATTAAATTATCAACAATGCCCGGAAAGGATTAATTATGGTTGCTTGTTAATCTGCTGGTTAGTAACTCCAAATTTTTCGTTTTTGTCGATGTCGCCGTAGGGCTCAATATGTATCACGATGTCATAAACATTGTTAACATTCTTTTTGATAGTTTCCTCAACCTGATGAGAAATGGCATGGGCTTCAGTAACAGTCTTTGACCCATCCACTTCAATGTCAATATCGATCATGTAACGGTGACCTATTTTTCTGATTCGGACACGGTGAGGATGATAGACACCTTTCACCGATGAAATGGATTTGAATATTTCATTCGTATATGCCAGGATCTTCAATACCATCCATCAATTCCACATTTGTTTTCATGAAGATCTTATAGGCAGTATACATGATCCAGACACTGACTGCCAGGGCTGTAATTGTATCGATTACAGGCATTTTGAAGATAAATGTGAATACCAGCCCAACAAGTACAGATACTGAGATGATCACATCATTCTGCATGTTTCGGGCATTGGCAAGCAGCATTGCGCTTTCAACCCGTTTACCGATACGGTACTGATAATAAGAAAGGAACAGCTTCCCGGCAATGGAGAAAATTGTAATGTATATCGCCAGCATTGTTGGCATTTCCCTCACCGTATCATCGAAGAGCCTTGATGCAGTTGAGATGGCAAGTTGTGCTCCTGCAAAAAATATTATAAAAGAAAGTAATTTGGTTGCGATGGTATCCGCTTTCTCGTAACCATATGGGAATTTTATGTTTGGTGGTTTGGAAAGGACATGTGCGGTGATAAGTGTGATCACTGATATGATGATATCACTGGCCGATTCAATCCCATCTCCGACAACGGCAAGACTGCCGGCGATCAGTCCTATCGAAATCTTCGATACCGATAAAATTGCATTTCCAATAATGCTAACCCAGGAAGCCCTTACAATATTTGCTTTGCGGTCAATCATAGGGGACAGTTGTCAGTTGTCAGTTGTCAGTTGTCGGTTGTCAGTTGTCAGTTGTCAGTTGTCAGTTGTCAGGTTCCAGATCACAGGTCACAGGTTAATGCGATAAAAATCTTTCAGCTTCAATGGCTGCCATGCAACCGGTGCCGGCAGCTGTCACTGCCTGGCGGAAGACATGATCCTGCACATCGCCTGCAGCAAAAACACCTTCCACATTAGTTTTGGTAGAATCTGCTTGTGTTTTGATATAGCCCAGGTCATCCATGTCGATTTGCCCTGCGAATAGTTCTGTATTAGGCTTATGGCCTATGGCAACGAAGAAACCGTCGATCTCAATATGCTTCTCTTCACCGGTCTTGACATTATTCAGGATGGCTCCTGTAACCGATTTGCTAAATCCTTCCTGCTTGCCAACAATCTCTTTGGGTACGTGATCCCAGATCACCTCTAGATTTTTAGTTGTAAGGACTTTCTTCTGCATGGCTTTGGAGGCCCGCAGTTCATCCCTGCGATGGATGAGGTACACCTTACGGCAAAGTTTAGCAAGATAGGTGGATTCTTCAGCAGCAGTATCTCCTCCACCAACTACTGCAACAACTTTACCTTTATAGAAAAAACCATCGCAGGTTGCACAGGCAGATACACCATAGCCATTATATTCTGACTCAGAAGGCATTCCTAACCATTTGGCAGTTGCACCTGTAGCTATGATAATGGTCTCAGCCATGATAGTCTTTCCATCATCGGCTGTTACAGTGAAGGGGCGCTTTGAGAGATCAACCTTTGTGATCAGTCCGAAGCGTACATCCGTTTCGAAACGCTCGGCTTGTTTTTTCAGGTCTTCCATCATTTCCGGTCCCTGTGTGCCATCCGGGTACCCCGGGAAATTATCAACTTCTGTAGTAGTTGTCAGCTGCCCCCCGGGCTGTAAACCCTTGGTACATTACTGGTTTAAGATCTGCCCTGGCTGCGTAGATTGCTGCTGAGTATCCGGCTGGTCCTGAGCCGATGATCAGGCATTGGACTTTTTCAATATTCTCGCTCATTAGATTCTTATTTTTGGGAAAACAAATTTAGTAATTTCTGTTTAGTTGTTTAGGTGTTTAGTTGTTTATGTGTTTAGCTGTTTAATGATATTTTTAGACATAACAGTTCCTATCAGGAATGATGCCATAGCTTGAATTGTGACAAAGTGTCAATTACTGTGTGATCTGAGAACTGTGATCTGTAACGAGAAAAATGTTTATTTTTAAATGAAATTCATTTTGTAATAAATACACATATGAAAAGAAGAGTTATATTCCTTATTTCACTGTTATTTCTTTATCCATTATTTGTTTTTACGCAAACTACTGGTGCTGAAACAACAGTGGTTGATTCTGCTGCAGTAATCCAACCAAAAGTGATCCCACTGGTTGAAATCAATGACAGGGTGGAAAAAACACGGCAGGTAATACTCGATAAATCCATCGATCTTCAGCTGTCCAGTCAAATCATGCGGATAGATTCTTTATTGAATGTTAAGAATAAATTCCTGGCAATCGAGGCCAAGGAATTCCGGGAATATAATCCATATAACCTTTCGAAATTTTTCCTTGAAAATACATACCGGGCCTGGGAAGGTTATCTTGAACAATTAATTAGTTGGAAGAATGAGGTGAACAGCAAATTGAGCAGGGCTCAGAATAACATCTCGGACCTGGGTTTTATTAAAAGGGAGTGGGAGCTGACTTTGAATTTTACTAAAGAAGCCAACGAGCCCATTGAAATTCAGGAGCGGATTGAGGATATTATGTTTGACGTGGATTCTTTATTGAATGCCTTCCAGGCTAAAAACAAAACGCTGATTTTGTTGGAAACTAAGATCACTGATGCCATGTCATTTTCAAACAAAATTATTGAAAATGTTGGCCAGCTGCAAGAACATCTAAGAGATAGTTTGCTTATTGCCAGGACCCCACCTCTATGGAAAATTGAGCTCAGCGGGGGGAATATCAGTCATTTTGACGATCGGGTAAGTAAATTCTGGTATGAGAATGCAAAAATTTTCAAAAACTATTTTCACTCCTTGAACCTGACACTTTACCTGATCGTCCTTCTGGTAATCTTGTTTGCATTGTTTCAACTCAGGAGGAAGTATTTCAAATTAGGTTTTGATGAATCAGAACCTGGTTTTGTTAGCGTTAGGCGAATTATGATCAATAATTATTATCCGACGATTATTATTATTGCAATGTTCCTTTATAGTCTAATGTTCCCTTATAATCCGCTGGCATTAAATAGTTTGATGGGATTGATTGTCCTGGTCTGCATGCAATATATATTGTCTGATTTTACAGGGCCTGATGGAAGGAGAATGATATGGTTACTGGCAGGCCTTTTAGTTCTCAACCAGCTGGAGATTATTATGTGGTATTTTTCCGATCTGGCTCGTTTATATATCGTTCTGGAAACCAGTGCTGTATTGGCAGTATCATTGCTCCTTATCAATAATAAAGACAGAAGGAGGCTAATGAAAGAATCTGCCTTTATGCGAAATGCTGTACGATTAGGATACCTGGTTTTTATCCTTGCAGTAATAGCTTTTTTCGCCAATACATTTGGATACCTTGACCTGGCTGTCTTACTGCTCAAAGTTGGTATTCAATCATCTGTCTACATAGTCATGGCATATGGGTTGTCTAAAATACTTAAAGCCCTAATAATTAGTGTTATAGCAATTGTCAGGGGCGCAGGAAATAGAGCTTTGCTAAAATATCTTGACAAATTTGAACTTCGGGTCATTTCATTGATTGACATTTTTGTCGTCTTGTACCTAATTAAAGGAATATTGTCTGTTTTAGAGGTTTACAGACCAGTTCTGATTTGGATTGAGAAGTTACTTTCTGATGAATGGGTCATAGGGGAGACGCTTAAGATATCTCTTGGTGGGATATTGATGCTCATCCTGATCCTGGCAATTACTTTAATTATTTCAAAGATCATCAAGATAATAATTGAAGATGAAATAGCACCTCACTCAAAGCTTCCTAAAGGCGTACCCTTTGCAATCTCAGTTACAATCCGTTATTTCTTGGTTGTCCTGGGCTTTATAATGGCATTATCGGCTGCAGGAATAGACCTTGGCAGTTTTGGTTTGATGGCGGGTGCTCTGGGTATTGGTATTGGTTTTGGCTTGCAGAATATCGTAAACAATTTCTTTTCCGGCTTGATCATGGTGTATGAAAGGCCTGTACAGGTAGGGGATACAATCGAAGTTGAAACCTTAATGGGTGAGGTAAAGAGTATTGGGATACGCTCCAGCAAAGTCAAAACTTATGATGGGGCGGAGGTTATTGTGCCAAATGGCAACTTGATCTCCAACCAGTTAATAAACTGGACCCTGTCTGATAATCGCAGAAGGCTGGAGGTGAAGGTAGGCGTAGAATATGGGGCAGACCCAAATATTGTTCTTGAGTTGTTGAAAAAGGTTGCTCTTGGACACGAGAATGTACTTAAAGAGCCTGAGCCCCTGGCCTTGTTTGAGGACTTTGGCGACAGCTCCCTGAATTTCCGATTGTTATTCTGGGTGCATTTTAACAAAGGGTTTACCACGAAAAGCGATATTTCCATCGGGATCTATAATATTCTAAAGGAGAATGATATTACGATACCATTCCCGCAGGTGGATTTGAATGTGAAGCGGGAAGAGTGAAGAGTGAAGAGTGAAGAGTGAAGAGTGAGACATGAAATACTAACTACTAACTACTTAATACTCAATACTCAATACTTTTCTATTTATCAAACCAACGATACTGGTAAGCAACAACGACAGAATTAAAATCCGGCCCTTTTTCAAAGCGCCTTCCTGCTTCCAGCACGAATTTCAATGAGTGTTTTTGTGCTACAGGTAAAACATAGGTAAGCCCAAAGCGTGAAGTTGACATCCTTGTATCCATTTCCACCTCGTTTAGTACTGTTCTGCCTCCATAACCGTACCCCATGTCCAAAGCAATCCACATTTGTTTTGGCAGGGAATATATTACATGTATTTTGCCTGCAAGGAAAGGATATTGCTCCAGTAGATTGTCCGGGAAGAATGAATAATTATTGGTAAAAAACCAGATACTGGCATAAGCTTCGAAGAACCATTTTTTCACTCTTTGTGATACACCTGCCTGAACCTTGAAAGTCCATCGGTTGGAACCCAGGTTTAGCAGCTTGTTCGGATTGTATTGTCCAAGGGGTAGAATGACCGTCAAGTTCATCCCGACAATTGTCTTCTGTTTGAAATCCCGAAATTCTTTTAATGAGAGAGCAGGAGAGCCAATAAAATTCCATGCAAAATTGATCCGTGGATCTCCCAATCCTGTTCTTCGGGTACTGGTATCAATTCCTGTATAGTACCCTTCCCATTTCCCTGTAGCATATGGAAGGATCGCACTTATCTTTCCTGATTGGCCAAAGAGTTTTATTGAACGGACATAAGCTGCAAAAACATTATGCAAATTGGCATTCAGGTCTTCGATCGGGACAGCCGGATCCAGCAAAATATCGCCCTGTGTATACCGGTAACCGAGCAATGCAAAGTTAGTTCCTACAGGGAGGTTAGTAAGGCTGCGTGGCTCAAGCTCCTGTGCCAGCAGGGGTGATTGAAGAAAACAAATTAATATGAATAGTACTAAATACCTCACTTAATTTCAGCTTTTCCTTCTTCTTTTAATGCAAGAAATTTCATCTTGTTCCTGTATCTTTTCAGAATCCATGAAACTGGGATCAACATCAGCCATGCCAGGGTCCAGATGTCGGGCCCAAATACCGCAAAAGGAAAAGTAAGAATGGATACAATGGGTTCCGGCATGAGCTTCAGGTACACACTACTGCGTTCAAGTTGTGTAACTGAATCCGAAAGCAAGTTGTTCTTTATAGCATAATGCCAGCTCCAAACTGAAAATAGTCCTGACAATGCCAGGAAGACACTTTCCATTTGCAGGGCAATGACAGCCCCATCCAATTCCACATCCAGGCGGACAAAATAAAGGTATATCATCAGGGTGATCACCTGGAGCAATGATAATGTGGCATGTTTGCCATCGGTCCTGTTCAGGTTACCAAATTGCAGATTACTTTGAGCCCAGTAGATCAGGACCAGAACAAAACCAACAAACATGACCATGTAATTGAGATAGCTGGTAGACAGAACTTCCAGCAGGTCTTCCTTAGTAAAACCATCAACATCAGGCCTGGGAAGAAATAAAAACAATTTGTAGATTATCAATGCATATGATACATCGATCAGCATGGCCAGTCTAAACAACTGTTTACCACCTCTCTCGAGCATAGCCTCTGTAGGATTTTTCGAGGATTCAAACAATACTTTTGATATTTTCGTTTTCATGGTTTTTTTGTTGAATAATATTGAATTCTTGCAGTGCGATAAAACAAACCCCTTAATTTATCCCAGAAGTCTCCACCCAAAACAAAAAGGCTGAACAATAACATTACATCGCCGCTTACGACAAACCAGAGCAGGTTTTTTTGCAAGAATGGGGAATGATTCCAGAGATATGGTAAAAAGAATCCAAGAAATAATGGCAGAATAAACATGACAAGTCCTACCTTATATCGTATGGGGCTTACCTCATCAGGTGGGCCATACTTTTTCAGCCATGTAAATATTTTTTTCTTGAGATAGTTAAAACCGGATTTCCCCAGGATAGCAGCCGCAATGATCATGAACAATTCAGGGATGCCAAATGCAAGTCCACCTGATATCGTGGTCTTCCAGAAGGCAGAGATCTCCAGGGTCAATACCCAGGGGATCAGCACAGGGCTTAAAAAACCGGAGATGAAGACGATGCTTCCGAGGATAAGCCTGCCTTTAGGTGGTTTTGTGTCGCTTGTAATATTGTCTGTTGACATTAATTATATTCCAAAATACTAAATACTAAATTATAGATTTTATTTCTTTCCTACAGGAATGGTATATGATACATTAATACGGTACGAATTCTTCACTGCAGATCCACTCCAGTTTTTATAAATCACACTGGTTCTGTACTCACCGTAAACATTGAGTGAGGATTTTTCCCATACCCATACTTTACCAAAACGAGCTCCGACGGGAAGATAAAAGCCGCCTCCTTTCCAATCGTAAAGAGCTACTATATCAGCAGTTTGTAAATATAATCCTGTTTTGCCAAAACGATAAGCCAAGAAGGGAGCTATCCCCAATGGGTTTACATCAGATTCTTCCGGACTTAAGGCATTTGGATCTACAGCTCTGAATGATTGAGTAAATAATAAGCCATAAAACCATTGCCCGGTGTTATTTACGATGGCTGCAGCTAATCCATAACCCCATTCGTCTTTTGCAACATCTGGATTTCCAGGCAAAGTAACCAGAGGCCCAATACCTGCCCTACCTGATCCCCAATCGCTGAAACCAGGAATAATTAAAGCAAATATCTCTGTATTCCCAAAACCGGATTTCCCTGTTTCCAAATCTTCATAGTGGCGAAAGGTTAGCCTGGGCAATATGGTTAATGACTTTAATGGTATTGGAGCAACCATGCGCAGTTGCGCATAATTATCCAGGCCCTTACGGCGTGGTTCCCCATTAACCATGTCGGAGTAATAATCAGGCATCCATTGGTAAGCCAACTGGAAACTCCATTGTGTGGCAGTAGCATCCATGGCCTGTGATTCGCGGCTTTGGGCTTCTGCTTCTTCTTCCTGACCGAATACCGGAACAGCCAATATTATTGCTAGTAAAATAAATAGATTTTTTTTCATTATAATATTGTGATTTATTAATACTTATTGTTTATTAATGGCCTCTATTCGGGAAAAACCGTTTTAAATTCTTTTTTTATACTTACAATATGCCACCCAATAGAATCAGCATGAGCTATTGCTTTTTCTGTTCCGTGCATGTATGTATTTATATTCGCGATCCTCATCGTCGTGATTAACAATAATTGCCATTGAAGGCCCATCACCTGATAAAGTATATTCCATCATTTCATAAAGTTCCATCATTATCGAAAACCGCTATTCTATCTTCTTCAGCTACAAATTTAGGAGAAGAGGCCAGGGTAACAGTGTTTACAAAATCAATAATTTCTTGCTTTAGCGCTGTGTTATTCCAACTATTTAGTTCTTCCTCAGGCAAGTTTTGCTGTTTAGAGTTACTACAGCTTTTTCATTTGCTTTAATATTTAACTAAAACAGAATCCTAATTAAAGGATTCTGTTTTGAAATTTTTTATTATGAAAGTTATTGTCCGTTGTAACCGCCTTCTAGTTTCTCCATCACCTGATCGAGGCTAAAGCTTGCTGCTTTCTGACGTGGTGGATATTCCTTGAAAGTACTTAAAAAGCTACCGACATAAGTTTGAGCCGGTACCATAAAGAATACATGATCCAACAACCAATCATAATAGGTATTAGATGTAAGCTGCGCTCTTTCATAGGGATCTCTTCTTAAGTTGAACATAAGAGGTACACGCAAAGGAGTAAATGGATTTGCCCAAATTTCGAAAGTACCCTGAGATCTTTGTTCCATAAAAATGAGTTTCCAGTCGCTATACCTTAATGCAGTTAAATCCCCATCATCCGAAAAATAAAAGATCTCTTCTCTTCCACTTTTTACATTTTTTGGATCCTTAAGATGTTCCGTAATGTCATAACCATCAAGGTGTATTTTATAATCTCTATTCAATGCACTTGAAGTATATCCATCCAAAAGGTCTTCCTTGATGTCGGACTTTCCTGCAATAGACAAGAAAGTAGGTAACCAATCCATGTGATGGACTATTTCGTTACTTATTGCACCTGCAGGAATTTGACCTGGCCAGCGAACCATAGCAGGTACTCTCCAACCACCTTCCCAATTGGTGTTTTTTTCTCCGCGGAAGGGAGTAGATGCTGCATCTGGCCATGTATTATAATGAGGGCCGTTATCAGTAGAATAAAATACAACTGTATTGTCTGCTATTCCCAATTCATCCAGTAATGCTAGAAACTGACCAATGTGCATATCATGTTCTACCATACCATCTGAATACTCATCCTGTCCGGAAATTCCTCTTAGTTCATCTTTAACATGCGTTCTGAAATGCATACGTGTTCCACTCCACCATACAAACCAGGGATTTCCTGCATCCTCTTGTCTTTTGATAAAATCGATGGCCGCAGCTACCGTTTCATCATCAATGGTTTCCATTCTTTTTTTGGTTAAAGGTCCGGTATCTTCAATTGGTCCATCGGCCGATGATTTTATCACGCCTCTCGGGCCATATCTCTCAAGAAATGTAGTTCCATCAGATGTAATAAAATCACTGGGATAGTCTTCTAACTCAGGCTCTTCTTCTGCATTTAAATGATATAGATTTCCTAAAAACTCATCAAAACCATTATTGGTAGGTAACATTTCATCACGGTCGCCTAAATGATTTTTTCCAAATTGCCCCGTTGCATAACCCTGATCCTTCAACAATCCTGCTATCGTAGGATCTTCTATTCGCATGCCAATCTCAGCACCCGGAAGGCCCACTTTAGACAGACCAGTACGAAACACACTTTGCCCCATAATAAATGATGAACGTCCGGCTGTACATGACTGCTCACCATAATAATCTGTAAAAATAATTCCTTCATCTGCTATCCTGTCGATGTTGGGGGTTTGATAACCCATCATACCCATTGTATAGGCACTTATGTTAGACCTGCCAATATCGTCACCCCAGATGACCAGGATATTGGGTTTATCCTGGGCATATAATGCTGTGCTAATGAATAGTAATACAACTGATAAAATTTTAATTTTTCTCATGATTACAATTTTTCTAATTAATAAAATAATGAATTCATATTTTGATTTTAAATATTTAATTCGTTTTCCGCGATTGAAACCTCACAAATCCTCTGTAGGCTCCAATGTACAGGCTATTGTTCGGCCCGAAAGCAAAAGTTCCCCAGAGGTTATTAAATACTTTTCGATCGTAATATTCTTTTCCCAGACTCATTTTTTGTTTCAGCCCTTTTACATTGTCGTTGAATTCCCCTTCTTCAAAATAAGGTTTGATTGAAAAAACCCTTGTGCCAGTTTCAAAATCCAATGCTGTAATTTGCCAGTCATCATTGGGGGTTGGGCCTCCATTGATATCCCTGTTGTATATATAAACCAATCCGTTGGCAGTGGATAGTTTAGGAGTTGCTGTTTTTGCATCAAGTGGCTCATTATAGGGTGGCCAGTTTTCCTGCCTGACAAATTCACCTCTTGATTCATCGTAATCGAAGCGCATGATCCCACCTGGTGTATTATTAGCGGCAAATGGATCGACATAACCATAAGTATTTGCAACAATAAAAGTGTTTTTATAGGCAATAATTGAGTTTTCACATGCACTGGCATTGGCCATGAATAATGGGAATTTATTTATCAATTCTCCCGTTTTCTGAGAAAAGATGCATATATTCACTTTACTTGTATCATTATCAACTATTGCCACAAACCGATTGTCCATAAGCGTCGGTGATGTTCCGCTCCCGGCATTCAGGTGTCCTGGTTTTCGTGTATAATCGTTCTCATACATTAAACCACCACCAATGAAATTCTTTTCCCAATCAGGATCGAGTTCAATATCTTTTGTTTCCTCATTAAACCTTAGTTTATGCAACGCAAGATCAGTGACAATATAAACCCCATCCTCACCGACAGCAAAAGAATTTTGGATCTGCTCAAAGTTACCCTGGTCGAGTTGATAATATTCCCTGAATTGTTCGCGCAATTCGGGGGTTATCTTTTCTGCGTTTAAAATAAAATCAGGTAATTCATTATAATTCTTGTAATCTGCTTCCAAATAATAGTTGAGTTTTTGAATGAGACCAAAACTTGTTATTAGCCTGGAATATACCTTTGGGCAGCCATTTTCGGTTACCTCGGAATGATGGATTATACCGACAATACCCTGTTGCGAGGTGAACCACACATTCCCATGGACATCGGGCATAATGGCCGTTAGATTATTTTTCTTGTCTCGCCCGCTTAATTTCTTACCCAGGATATCACCTCTTTCCATCTGATCTGTCATGTTTATAAAATCCACTCTGTCAAGATCAAACTTCCCATCACCGACAGGAACACGAATGATGTCATTATTTGCGCCGGGGAGGTACATATATCTTTCATTCGACAGGTAAGAATATGCCCCACCCATTGTATTTCTGAACAATGCCATTCTTTTTTCCTTACTGACTAATGATAAGGCCGAATATCCTCTTCCAGGCACTTCAACTGCATCCAATAATTTTATAGTATCTCCCACGTAAACTAATAAGAGGTGTGTTTTACTCCTCCCAAATGATAAGGTAACCAATGTATCATCAGCAATAAAATTAAATGCTGGTGCCATTCCTGAGAATTCACCACCTTTTTCCAGCACATGAAAATACTGGACACCTATACCTTCAGGAATAGGCCCTGAATAATTGCTAACATCTGAAGAATGAGAATCTTCGTGCATCGAGTTAGGATATTTGCTATTAAACCATGGATGTTCAAACTTCTGTAAAGGCAACATAGCATCCGGATAAACCATTTGTCCGTTATGCATTTCAAGCCATTCAGGATACCATTTTGTATCTACCCTAGCAAAGTCAGTTCGCACATTAAAATTATCTCGTGGGACCGATATCAGATCGCAGAAGTTCTGTTGTGCATTTGTGATTACAAAAGAACTACATATAATAATTATTGTAAAACAGAATTTAATGCATTTAGCCATAGGAGCATATTTTATCAATTTGTTTCAATTAAAGGTATTTCAGATGCAAGTTGGAAATCAACCACGGTTTGAGTCATTGCCATTGATTCACGGCTTTGGGCTTCTGCCTCTATTTCCTGACCGAATACCGGAACAGCCAATATTATTGCTAGTAAAATAAATAAATACTTTTTCATGAGTGTACATATTTTGATTAAAAATAGAATTTATACTACTGAATTAATTTGTACTTTCTTCACACTACCCAGTGTCATGATTGCACCATGGAAGAAGCAGTACAACTCACTGCTTAAAAAGCTTTCTAACTTTGACCTGTTATTCCAATTAATACACAGGTGATAGTCTGCTCCGGGATTCTCAGCATAGCCATCATAACCATCTATTTTTCGGAGCCCTTCCAGGAATGTTAGTTTGGATTGATTAAACTCAGGAAGTTTTTCTTTACGAATGCTGGCAAATATCTCTAGCTGTTCCAAACTGAATGTTTTAGTTAGTTGAAGAGAGTAGCTGACAAACTAAAAATGTGCCAGCAATCATAAGGTGTTGAGCAGCTGAGGATAGTATAATTTGAATGGAATAATTAGATCTGGTATAGTAATGATATTTCGTAGAATTGTGAAATATCACAAGAATTCCAGGGTTAGGATTTGTAAATATCCAGCTTTTTCATTCTTGATCTAAGGGTATTGGGATTAATACCCAATAGTTCAGCAGCTCCGGTCTTGCCATGAACCTTCCACTCAGTTTTATCTAATGCCCTGATAATATGTGCACGTTCGGCGTTTTGCAGGGTATCGATCCTGTACTCTTTGCTTACTTCAGGTTTTTCAATATCCCCGGGCAATGATGCGATGTCTTTATGTTTGATGGTATCTGAGTTGGAAATGATAATGGCCCTTTCAATAATATTTTGCAATTCCCGGATATTCCCTGGCCAGCTATAATTACAGAGCTCTTCCATGGCAACCTTGGAGATCTTCTTGATGGATTTCCCATGCTTGTGTGAATATTGTTTAACAAATACATCAATGAGCCCCGGGATATCTTCTGGCCTGTTTCTTAATGCGGGAACAGTGATAGGGTAAACAGAGATCCGGTAGTAGAGGTCATCCCGAAAACGGCCTTTTTGAACCTCTTTCAGGAGTTCCCGGTTTGTAGCTGCAATAATCCTGACATGGGCTACCTTCCCAGATTCATTGCCCAGGGGTTTAAACTCACCATCCTGTAAAAACCTGAGTAATTTTGGCTGTAATTCTAGTGGAAACTCACCAATCTCATCCAGGAACAGGGTCCCTCCATCTGCCATTTCAACCAGGCCTTTTTTATTTTTATCTGCTCCTGTAAATGCTCCTTTATCATGCCCGAAGAGCTCACTTTCCAGCAGTGTTGCCGGTATAGCAGAACAATTGACTTTCACATACGGCTTGTCGCTAATCTTACTATTGGCCTGGATATAGTTTGCTATGAGTTCCTTTCCTACACCCGTCTCTCCTTCAAGTAAGACCGTCGTATCCATTTCTGCAACCTGGCTGGCTCTTTGCAGTACATACTGGATAGCATCACTATCACCAATAATTTTATCAGGTGACATGACTTTTCCAAGTTCTGATTTTAAGAATATATTTTCAAGTTCAAGTTTGCGTTTCAGCATTTCTATTTCTTCAAAAGCTTCTTCCTGGACTGTGATATTGACGCCAATGCTCAGTGTCCCGGTGCGCTTCGAATCATCATCTTCCAGCACCACATTCGACCAGGCGATCATCAGCTCCTTCCCATCTTTTGTCAGGATGGGGTTTTTATGATAGGGATGATGATCTTTACCAATGTTATTCTGAAAAACCTTGTATACATCCCTTCCCACACTTTGCGGTAAGAAATTCAAAAACCAGTTCTTATAGATCACTTCACGCTCCTTATACCCGCATAATTTTAAAAAATATGGATTTACGTAGTTAACTGCACCATCGCGAGATATTCCAACAACGATAAGTTCCACTTTTTCAAGCAGGTTTCTCCACCTTTTTTCCCTGTAAGCCAGTCGCTGCTCCAACAATAGTTTCTGGTACATATCTGAAGCAAGCTTAACACCCATAATGACCATGAAGAAAATAAAAAAGTAATCGAATGGGAGAATTTGTTCTGGCAGGTCAAAGAAATAATAATCATTGAAGTGTACGTAAATAATATCATCAATTGATAATAGCAGGAAAGGTATCAGGGCAGCCAATAAGAAGAAAGCAGACCTTTCATTACCATGTTTAAATTGATGATACATGGCCAGGAAACCAAAAGCAATGATACCCACCAGAACAATATGTGCAATAATATTCCATAATTGAGCCTCATTATCAGGAGTTATCAGAAACAGGAACAATGCTAAGCCCATACCGATGCTAAGTGCCCATGGAAATACATTGCTTTTATATGAAGCGTAATATTTGATAAACCATGGGAATATGGCAAAGGCTACAATGAAAAACGCAAGTCCGATACGTGCTGAAATACCAGATGTGACGGATTTGTCAATTAATGGAAACAGTAAGTAGTATACGCCCACGCACAAAGAGATGATCCCAAAAAACAGATATGTCTTTTCAGAATTCTTTTGAATGCCAACGGCAATATTAATAATGGCGAAAGCAAAAGCCAGGCCTGAAAAGATGAATAAATGATATAGAGAATCTGAAATCACCTAAACCTATTTGATAAGTAGCATATCAGACAAAGTTACGATATTTCACAAATATCCACATATTTCAGCCATCCAACGCGAATACAATTGTGATTTATTGTTTTCGTTTAAAACTGACATTAAAAGTTTCTTTTGACACTGCCTGGTAATAGGTTCCCTGCAGAATATTTTTTTCTTTGTTGTATCTTAAGTCGTAGAATGAACCCGGATAATTGACATCATCCATTTGTACAAAGACCTGCAATACTTTTTCATGGACGCGCCATCCCGACTTTCCCACATTGATCGGACCAGGATTAAAGTAACCTGCATCAAGTAATCCCTCATCTCCGACGGCTGTTATTTCGATACGGTAGTTACCATCCATGCGTTGCCAAGATCCGACAAGGTATTCAGAGGCATCTTTCTGGGTGATCTCATCATTATTCATATGAAAGATGAAATAATAAGCAACAGGTATGATTATAATGAAAAGGAGTATGAGGTAAGGGTTTTTTTGCTTCTTACGGGTATATTTTGGCTTTCTCATAGGGATAATGATTAATAAACATTAAAGTGAACAGAAAGTTTAATTCGGCAGTGTATTTTTAGGGAGTATGTCTTAAATCAAGCGAAAGAATACACTCAGGAACTATGCTTTGGCAAGAGTAAAACCGAAGGTCGACCCCACACCTGGGGTACTCCTTGCATTCACGGTCATTTCATGACGCTCTATGATATGCTTTACTATTGAAAGTCCGAGTCCTGATCCTCCCTGTTGCCTTGACCGGTCTTTATCCACACGATAAAAACGTTCGAAAATCCTCGGGAGGTGGACCTTGTCGATACCGATACCATTATCGGTAACTTCAACAAGGATGTTTTCATTCATGTCATACATTCCGATCTGGGTCTTGCCTCCTTCATTGCCATATTTCACTGAATTGGTAATCAGGTTTGTCAGCACCTGGCTGATCATATCCCTGTCGGCCCTGACAGGAAAGTACCCGTTGCATCCATCCTTGATAGCGATACTAGTATTCTTCGCTCTGGAAACAATATCCAGGGAATCAATCACTTCCATGACGAGCTCGCTTATATCAAATTTTTCTTCATTTAGCTCAAAACTGCCTTCTTCCAGGTTTGAGATCAGTTGAAGGTCATTCACGATATTGTTATCCGGTCTACATTCTGAATGGCTTTCTGAAGAAATTTTTTATTGACTTTTTCATCATTCACGGCTCCTTCTATAAGTGTTTCCAGGTAGCCCTGTATATTAAAAACAGGTGTTTTGAGTTCGTGAAATACATTGGTGAGGAATTCCTTGCGGAAGGTGTCCAGTTTGCGCATCTTCTTCTGGCGCTTAATGGTAGTCTTTTGCCATTCATCAACCTCTTCGGTGACATCGTTCAGGATGCCACCATTCATCTTCAGCTTCCTGGGCCTGACCGGTTGGCCAGCCTTGGTATCATAAATATTCTTGTAAATCAATTTTATCTTCCTGTAGATGAAATACTCTACAGCATATGAGAAGACTAATATAGCGAGGAAAAACAAAAAAATGGGTATTAAAATAACGGGCCACCAGCTGAGATCGGCAGAGTCAAACAGTTTCACTAAAACCAGCATAAGCATCAGGACCAGTGCCAGTACAAGTGCTGATAACCTTGCAACTAATATGGGTGTTGGGTTTTTCATCCTTCATTAAGGATTTGCAGATTCATTATAGCCATACCCGACACCCTTAATCGTCTTAATATAGTCTTTTCCTATTTTTTCCCGCAGCTTCTTAATGTGCACATCCAGTGTCCTGTCGCCGACCACTACTTCAGAGCCCCAGATCTTGTAATACAATTCGTCCCTGGAAAATATCTTGCCCGGGCTGGAAGCCATGACAAACCAGTAGCTCAAACTCGATCTTTGGAAGGTGGACTGGCTTTGAATCAACCAATACCTGCCTTTTATCCCTATCAATGACGAAACCTGCAGTTTCAACAATACTCCTCTCCGGTTTGGTTTTGAGCTTCCTCTTCAGCAGTGCTTTTGTACGGGCAATCAGCACCCTGGGCCTGATTGGCTTGGTGATATAATCATCAGCCCCAACTTCAAACCCGGCTATTTCTGAATAATCTTCTCCCCGGGCAGTCAGAAAGATGATCAGGGTGTTATCCATTTGTGGCATCTCTCTTAGCTCCCGGCAAACTTCCACGCCATCAATCCCGGGCATCATGACATCAAGTATAATCAGGTCAGGTTTGATCTTAGTGGCAAGCACCTTACCAGATTCTCCGTCTCTGGCAGTATGTACCGTAAATCCTTCTTTCTCAAAATTATACTTAAGGAAATCAAGTACATCCTGCTCGTCATCAACAAGGAGTATCCTAATGTTTTTTGTCTCCATTGCGGATAAGGATATGAATTAAGGCAGAAAGATAGCAAATGTAAAGTTATTATGAAACTGACTGATTATAAAATTAACATAAAGGTAACCTTAAGTTAATTTTCACAGCAGTTAAATAGGATTTCTTTGCATGTAAATAATCGCAAAAAAAACCAAGACCATTAAAAAATTAATTTGACATGAAAAAACTTAATTATCAATTAGTTACATTGCTTCTTGCCACCAGCATGATGGTTCTAATCAGTTCCTGTAAAAAGGATGACGATGATGATACGGGACCAACAGATACAAGCGAATATACCATACAGGATGATGGCTCAGGAACTGGAACAACAACCTGGAAATCTGGTAAGACATACAAGCTTGATGGTTTTGTATTCGTAAATGATGGACAGGTCCTGACCATAGAGCCTGGCTGTGTTATTAAAGGAAAACCCGGGCAGGGGGAGAGTGCCAGTGCACTTATCGTTGCAAGAGGAGGTAAGATAATGGCTGAAGGTACTGCAGATAACCCGATCATCTTCACTGCCGAAGCTGATGACTTAAGCGGGACACTTGCAAAAACTGACAGGGGCCTCTGGGGCGGATTGATAATACTGGGTAGAGCCAGCCTTAATTCCAGTCCGGGAGAATCACAGATTGAAGGAATCCCAACCAATGAGCCAAGGGGAAGATATGGTGGTGTTACTGATGATGATAATTCAGGAACAATAAAATATGTTTCCATCCGTCATGGCGGAACCGATATTGGTGAAGGTAATGAGATCAACGGGCTAACCCTTGGTGGTGTTGGCAGTGGAACTGTTATCGACTATGTCGAAGTTATTGCCAATAAAGATGATGGAGTTGAATTTTTTGGAGGAAAGCCACTTCTGAAACATATCCTGGTTGCTTATTGTGGTGATGACAGCTTTGACTATGATGAAGGTTACCGTGGTAAAGGCCAGTTCTGGTGTGCTATCCAGGACCCAAATGATGGTGACAGGCTGGGTGAGCATGATGGTGGAACAGATCCTGAAACAGGACAGCCTTATGCCATACCTAATATATATAATGCCACTTATATTGGACGTGGCGAATCAGCAGGGAAAAGGGTTATCACCTACCGTGATAATGCAGGTGGACATTATTCAAATTCTATTTTTGTTGAACAAGCCAGAGGAATTGACATTGAGAACCTGGAATCTGATCAGGATAGCTATAAGCAATTCGCAGACGGTAACCTGACACTGAACAACAATGTATTCTGGAATGTTTCAGATGGTACAGGAGCTGGTATTTTCAAAGTCTCCGGCCCCGGAGCAAATGAAACAGATTCACTTGCTGCTGTTCAGGTATTTGCTGCTTATTTTGATGCTGCACACAATAGTGTTGCTGATCCAGGTGTTAGCGCTGCTGATCCGGTTCCTTTAAACCCGCAGACTGATAACCTGGCCCCTTATAATGACGCCTGGTTTGAGCAGGTAAATTACAAGGGAGCTTTCGGATCAACTAACTGGGCTGAGGGTTGGACAAGATATTTCTCCGGAAATTAGTTAAGCTTCCTAGCTTAAATTTAAGCTGACAGGCTCCTATTAAGGACAGCCTGTCAGTTTTATTAATTGAAGATCTTCGAAATGAAAAAAATAATCCTGTTTCTACTGTCCTTCATTGTTTCTATAATACTTTATTCACAAGAGGGGATCATAAGGGGGAAAATATCAGATGCATCCACAGGGGAGGAGCTTATTGGGGCGGCAGTACTGGTTGAAACTACTTACCTGGGATCATCATCCGACCTTGATGGTAATTATAATATTACTGATGTCCCTGCCGGTGTCTTTAGCTTGAAATGCTCATACATATCTTATGAAACCCAGGTTATTACCGGGGTTGAAGTAAAAGAAGGCAAAGTTACCTTACTGGATATCAAACTAAACCCTGTGTCTTTGGGGCTGGAAGAAGTAATTGTTACCGCTAAAGCTGTCCGCAATACTGAGTCTGCACTGCTTACCATGAAAAAGAAATCAGCCAACCTGGTTGATGGGATCTCATCACAACAGATCAGTAAGACTGGAGACTCAGATGCTGCTGAGGCATTAGGCCGGGTAACGGGTGTATCGGTGGAAGGGGGCAAATATGTTTATGTCCGTGGCCTGGGCGACAGGTATAGCTTAACCACATTAAACGGATGTGCCATACCCAGCCTGGATCCTGAAAGGAACAGTGTTGAAATGGACCTTTTCCCAACCAATTTGATTGACAATATGCTTGTGTATAAGAGCTATTCCCCTCACCTTAATCCATTTACAGGGGGATTGATTGATATAAAGACCAAGGATTTTCCGGAAAAACTGATCCTTAGGTTCTCTCTTTCCCTGGAATACAACCTGAATAGCTCTCTGAATAATAACTTTCTAAGCTATGAAGGAGGTAAAACGGACTGGCTGGGTGTGGATGATGGCACCAGGGATTTTCCTGTTAAGCCATCTGATATCCCACTCTACCCAAGCGATCGGGATGCCATCGATGATGTTACAAGGTCCTTTAACAAGATCATGGAGCCCAACACCACCCAATCATTTCTAAATAGCCGGATCAACTTTTCAGTGGGAAACCAGATTAAGCTATTCAAGAAACCATTGGGATTCAATATTGGTTTCAGTGTCCAGAACAATGACGATTATTATGATGATGGAGAACGTGGTTATTACAAATTAACCCAGGTTAATGCAGTTGCCCTGACCACGGAAAACCAATACAATGAAACTGCAGGCAGGAGCAATACCCTGGCCAGTATACTCGGAAACCTCAATTATAAACTCTCAGATAAGCATAAGTTAGGCTTGATATTGCTGTACAATCATTCGGGATCAAAATCAGCTTTTTACCAGTTTGGCCAAAAGCCTTCTGATGAGATCGGAATGATCATTCAGAGCCGTGAACTGGGATTCCAGGAGAGATCCATTTTGACCACCCAGCTTAAAGGTGATCACTTTCTTGAATCTTTAGCAAAAATGAAGATGACCTGGATCGTATCCTATTCTAATTCGAAGCTGGACGAGCCTGACCTCCGCTTCTTTACAAACAGCTTTTATCCTGATGTAGTGGGTGAGTCCCGGTATGAGATCAACCCTTCAAAATATAAAGTGCCTGCCCGGTTTCACCGGAATATGAATGAAAACAACATTGACAGCAAGCTTAATTTTGAACTTCCCTTTACTTTCCTCGGAGGTCCATCAAAGTTTAAGTTTGGCGGTGCGTATACTTATGTGACACGGGAATTCAGGGAGGAGAAATTAAATTACCTATCCCAGATCCAATATTATAACGGATCTGTATCAGATTATCTTGATAACAGTAACATCGGGCAGAGCCATCCTGCATTTGACCCTGCTACCAATGAAAATTATGGTCTTTATGTTCAGGATGCCACAGATAAAAGAAACAGTTATGATGGATTTCAATATGTGATTGGTGCATATGCCATGGTTGAATTTCCCATTGCAGAGAAAGTAAAACTGGAATTTGGTGCCAGGTTTGAAAAAAACTATATGGAAACAGAAAGTAAACAGACTAGTCTTGAAAAAGGGGTCCTTGACAATACTGATATCCTCCCGGCAATCAATTTAACCTGGATGCTCCGGGATAACATGAATTTACGCCTGGCATATACCAGGACCTTATCCAGGCCTACATTCAGGGAAATTGCCCCATTCGCATCATTTAGCCCGGTGGCACCCACCATTGTTGGTAATCCTGACCTGAACAGAACGCTTATCGATAATGTGGACCTGCGATGGGAATATTTTATAAGAAATGGTGAGATCTTTTCATTTGGTCTGTTTTTCAAGAATTTCATAGATCCTATTGAAATGGTGGATAACCCGGTAGCCGTTAATCCAGAAATTTCCTATCAGAACGTTGAGCAGGCGAGAAATTATGGTTTTGAAACAGAGTTCCAAAAGAGGCTGGATTTCATGGGCCTGGAGAACTTTAGCCTGGGGGCCAATTTCTCCTATATTAAATCAGAAGTTTCTATAGACCCACTGGAACTGGAGTCCATTAGAGCACTGGTTCCCGACTATCCGGATACAAGGCCTCTCTTTGGCCAGGCGCCTTATATCGTTAATGTTTTACTTTCATTTGCCAGTGAAAAGATTGGCCTTTCTGCAAACCTGGTTTATAATGTTACCGGAGACCGGATAACCCTGGTAACCAAGGGCGGTACGCCTGACGTTGTTTTGGAGCCCATGCATTTGCTGGGTTTTAATCTTACCCAGAACCTGGGTAAAAGGTGGCAATTGAGGTTGAAAGCGGATAACATCCTTAATTCAGTCCACAGTGAAGTCTTCGAGTATAAAGAAAAAAACTATGCCTATTATGTTTACAGCCCTTCCATGTCTTTTTCATTAGGGGTGGTTTATGAGATAAAATAGACTGGTACAAAAGTTGTTTTTTGTACATTTAAAGTAAATTGATATTCAAATTCTTTCATTGAATAAATTATGAAAACATCATTGCTTACAATATTATCTGTGTTTTTTGCATTAAGTGCTTTTTCCCAGGACCTTGAATTTAAGGATGGCCGGTACTATAAAAAAGATATGTTATATACCGGAACTCACACAGAGTATTTTGAAAATAAACAGGTCAAAGTAAAGCGCAATATCAAGAATGGCATAGAGGATGGACTTATTATATTTTACTATGAAAGTGGTCAGATCAAGGAACAAAGATCTTACAAGGAAGGACTTAAAGACGGTCTTTGGATAAACTGGGATGAAAATGGCACCAAGACAGCAGAAGCCAGGTACAGTGATAATATGAAAGATGGAGAATGGTACATATGGAACAACAAGGGGGTCTTGTTATATGAAATGTATTATTCGATGGGTGAGAAAACGGGTACCTGGAAGATGTTCGATAATGAAGGTAAACTAGTCAACGAAAGGGATTATTAAAAAATCGAAACAAAAAAAAAGCTTGCATTTGCAAGCTTTTTTTATCTATAATAGTGCTCTTTTATTCTGATATTTCCAGTTTGATTTCAATAGGCTTATTGTCATTGCTTAAAGTATATTCCTCAAGCAAGCTCTTTTTATAAGAAATCAGGGAAGCAACCAAATTGTAATTTCCTGGTTTGACATTATCAATTTTGAAATTTCCATCAAAATCTGTGAAGGCTTTCATATCGGTACCTTCAATCATTACCTCTACACCTGCGAGAACCTCACCAGACTGTATATCAGTAACTTGCCCTAAAACGGAAATCGTTGTAACCTCAGTTGTTTTAGGGCTATCGCTGTCACCTTTTTGTTTGCCTTCAGTTCCTGCGATAACTGATCCTACCAGGAGAACTAAAACTGCAAATGATATTATCTTTTTCATGATTTTCTATATAATTTCTTGTGGTACGAAAATAACATGGTAATCTGTATGACGGATGAAACTCATATTAAGCAATTGTTAATTATGGGGTGCTATATTGTAAAAATTCCACCAGAACTTAATATAAACTATACATAAACTTAACATTGGGCGTAGACTGGGTTAATTGAATAAGGACGGTGAACGGTGAGCGGGGAGCAGTGAACGGAAAAGTGCGTTTATATGCATGAACAGTTTACTGCTTTTCTTGTTTATAACAAGGACTACCCGTTAAGAGTTAACAAATGAAGTTAAGCAAACAGCAGGAACAAGCTATTCTCAAGGAATATGAAGTTTACTTTGACAGCTATATCAATGGTGATACGGAGACCATTGTTAGCATGCTGGAAGATGATTATATCCAGATAGGCAGTGCGGAAACAGAAGTGTTCTTCAATAAGGAAGATGCAGTTAAGTTTTTGAATGACACGATTGACCAGGTTGCAGGAAAAACAAAAATCCAAAACAGGTACCTCAGGGTGGATCCTCTCAAAAACTATGTTCTGGTAAGCGATCTGTTTGATATCTACGCCCTTATGGAATCGGAGTGGGCTTTTTACGCCAAATTCAGGGCATCTACCCTGATGCAAAAAAAAGATGATGGCTGGAAATTTATTCACCAGCATTCTTCTATGCCGGATACGCGGACCGAAGGACGAGACAATATCGCTATTGAAAAAATTTCTGAAGAAAACAGGCAACTTCGTGAGGCAGTAAAACGACGGACCATTGAACTTGAGCAGAAGAACCGTGATCTGGAGATTGAAACAGCATTGGAACGGGTACGGTCTAAAACTATGGCAATGCACAATAGCCATGATGTTGGAGATACCGTTGTTACATTATTTGACGAGGTGCTCAAGCTGGGACTTGATAAATCCATTCGCTGTGGCATAGGAATCCTTGATAAAGATACAGATCATATGGAAACATGGTCGGCAACATCATATCCTGATGGAAGGGTTAATTTAAAAATGGGATTGTTGAATATGACGATACATCCGATGCTGATCGGACTTAAAAAAGCATGGGATAGCGATAAAAAGAATTATAGCTACAATTACATTGGTGATGACGTATTCCAATATTATGAAGCACTTAACAATGAACCTGAGTATCCGTTCCAGGCAGACTTAGATTCATTGCCTGAGAATGAGTACCATCAAAGTTTCTTCTTCCCTGAAGGGATCCTGTTTTCTTTTGCACCGAACCCAATATCAGATGAAGCAGCTAAGGTGTTAACAAGATTTGCCGGTGTTTTCGGACAGACATACAGAAGGTACCTGGATCTTCAGAATGCTGAAGCACAGGCCAGGGAAGCCATCAAACAATCTTCGCTTGACAGGGTCCGGGGGAAGATTGCAAGCATGCGTTCTCCCGAAGACTTACAAGATATCACTCCGCTCATCTGGAGTGAATTGGAAACACTTGGAGTCCCTTTTATTCGTTGCGGCGTTTTTATTATAGACGAAAAAACTTCAAGTGTACAGGCTTATTTAACAAAGCCAGATGGCAAAGCTCTTGGGGTGCTGAATTTATCATTTGATGCAAACGAATTGACCGCTAACACGGTTGAGCACTGGAAGAAGAATAAGGTGTATACCCATCATTGGAACAAAGATGACTTTATCAACTGGATGCAATCAATGATCAGTCTCGGGCAAATCCAAACCCGTGAAGAATACCAGGGGAATATAAAACCACCTGAATCTCTTGATCTGCATTTTATGCCCTTTAAGCAAGGTATGCTTTATGTAGGGAACAAGGAGCCTCTTGTGCCCGAAAAGATTGAATTGGTAAAAACCCTTGCCGAGGCCTTTTCTATTGCATATGCACGATATGAAGATTTTGTTCATCTGGAAGAAGCTAAAAACCATATAGAAAACACGCTCAGTGAACTTAAATCAGCTCAATCACAACTCATCCATGCTGAAAAAATGGCTTCCCTGGGAGAACTTACAGCAGGAATCGCACACGAAATTCAAAACCCACTCAACTTCGTCAATAACTTTTCGGAAGTTAGCAAAGAGTTACTTGATGAAATGAAAGAAGAAATGGCTCAAGGCAATTCGGATGAGGTCAGGGAAATTGCAGAAGATATAGTTCAAAACCTGGAGAAGATACTCAGTCATGGTAAGCGGGCTGATGCCATCGTAAAAGGGATGTTACAACACAGCCGGACCAGCAGCAATGTAAAGGAACTAACTGATATCAATGCCCTGGCTGATGAGTATCTGCGGCTTGGCATATCATGGATTGAGGGCAAAGGATAAATCGTTTAATGCAGATTTCAGGGTTGAACTTGATGAATCACTTCCCAAAATCAATATCCTGGCGCAGGATTTTGGCAGGGTATTGCTCAATATGATTAATAATGCCTTTTATGCTGTTTAGCTGAAAAATAAGAAACGAAGAGTCTGATAGGCATATAAACCATCGGTTATTGTCAGTACGAAACATCTGGATGATAAGGTAGAGATTCAGGGTTAGAGACAATGGCAATGGAATCCCCGAAAAGGTAAAGGAAAAAATATTCCAGCCCTTTTTCACAACCAAACCCACAGGAGAGGGAACCGGTCTGGGTTTAAGTTTGAGCTATGATATTATAACAAAAGGACATGGTGGGAACACTGGAAGTTAAGACCAAAGAAAACAAAGGAACTGAATTCATTATCCATTTGATGCTTTAATATATAAAGATCTTCAAAATGAAATATATAATTGGTATTAGTTTTTTATAATAGGAATGATGTTCAGTTCATTTCTGATTGCACAAAAACCAAACTACAAATTCAAATCTATAGGTCAACCCGATGGTCTGATTAATAGCACTGTTCAGGCCATTTTTGAAGATTCATTTGGATTCATCTGGTTGGGTACCCATCATGGGATTCAGAGATATGATGGAAAGGCTTATAAGAATTACGAGCGTACCGATTCTGATTCTACCGGATTGTCGGGAAACTTATATTAATGCATTCTGCGAGGATGCAGATAGAAATATTTGGATCGCAACTACTGACGGGTTAAATAAATACCACAGGAAAACCGATAAGATTGAAAAATACAAATGGAATAATAACTCATTAACTGAAAATGGGGAGCTTTCTATTTATACTGTATTCATGGATAATTCCAGACGATAATATTCTATGGTTCACTGCTGCAGAATATGGACTGATCAAACTTGATATCCAAAATGATAGTGTTGCTATTTATCCCTTGCAAACTGAGCAGACAGGATGGTTATCATGGATACAACCCTACCCCGGTAAAGGAAAATCAAATTGCTACTTGGGGGCGCAGTCTTATTATCTTTTGACAAAGTATCAGGGCAGTTCGATGAAATCCTGGCATTAGAGCAAAATGCTGATGTCCCCAATAATATTATTAACGATGTGGTTATTGATCCCGGAAATAATGAGATCATCTGGCTTGCAACAGGTGATCATTGGGGACGAGGGAAGCCTGGGTGGGTTAATCACGGTATAATCTGAATTCCCGGATCAAAAATACTCTTTTGCACCTGAAAATCGACCTGGCTGATTTGCCTGACCGTCACTTATTGCGATTGTGTTTCTATAATGAAAATGAGTTATGGATTGGTACAAGGAATAACGGAGCATTACTCTATCAAATAAGAAGAAAGACCGTTTTTACAATTACGAAAAAAACGAAGTATAATGAGGGATCATTCATTACCGAAGATGCTGTAAGGTCAATGCTTCTGGATAGATCCGGCACACTCTGGTTTGGAACATGGGGCGATGGTATTTCAATCATTAAGTCCGGCAGCACAAAAATTTTCTCATTACAAACATCTTCCCTGGCAATAAAAACGGACTTCCTGATAATAACATTACCTCATTCGCGGAAGATAAAAACGGTGCTATCTGGATAGGTACAAAAGAGGGAGGATTAAGTAAATTCAATCCGGGGGAAAAGACATTTGAAAACTATTTTCAAGAGTTTATTCCTACAGACCGGTAACTCTTCAACTGAAATTACTTATTTGTTTTATGATAGTCAGGAAAACCTTTGGGTTGGCACATATGATGCTGCGCTCTATAGATTTAATCCTGTGCACAGGTGCCAGAGTTCATTATCAAAAGGGTAGCTCGAACAAGGATATATCTCAAAAAAGGATTATCAACCATTAGCAGAAATTAAACCCGGGCGAGATCCTCATTTCAACTTATGGCGGCGGATTAAATATTTACCATTATGACACAGATTGCTTCCGGCATTTATCTCCACAATCCAGACGATTCAACAAGTATCCCTGATAATCAAATCTGGCTTCCTATTGCTCGGGGATGATGGGAATTATTATTTCAGCGGCAATTCCGTTGCAGGACTTATCCAGTTCAATCCAGAAACAGAAAAATTTTCAGAAATCATCACCAAGAACAAGATATCAATCTTTTCATGATGCCAATACAAAACTTCGGATGGGAAGATTTTTCTTGATGATGTTTCTGAGGGTTTAAGAGAACTAAAAATAGAGGGTGAACCTAATGTAAATACTGTTATTGATATTAATGGAAACATCATTAATAATGTGGAGAGCATTCTGGAAGCTCCTGATAAATAAACTTTGGCTGGGTACGGGCAACGGTTTGGTTGAATTCGATCCGGCCGATAAGAGTGTGAAAAGGTATGATGCCGATGATGGCTTGCAGGGGTATGAATTTAATAGACTGGCTGCTTTTAAATCTTCAACGGGAGAAATGTATTTTGGCGGAAACAATGGATTTAGTGTTTTTCGTCCTGATGATATAATATTGAGTACGTACCAAGCCACCTATTGTCTTTATCGACTTTAAGCTGTTCCAGGAGAGTGTCGCAATTGGTGAAGAAACACCATTAAAACAAAATATTTTATTATTGAATAAGTTGGATTTGGATCATGATCAAAATGATTTTTCAATTTCATATGCTGCACTCGATTATTCCAATCCACAGGAAATTGAGTACAGATACATTTTAGAAAATCATGATGAGGAATGGATAAATGCCGGGCATAATAATGTTGCGAGCTATACGAATATGGACCCGGGTGAATATACATTTAGGGTTCTGGCAACCAACAGTGATGGTATATGGAATACCGAAGCCAAATCTATCCGGATTGTTATAAATCCGCCCTGGTGGCATACTAATTGGGCTTATGGTTTTTATTTATTGCTTTTTGCTGCAGGCGTGCTGGGTGTAGATCGTTTCATGCGTGCTCGTTTGAAGCTAAAAGAAAGGGAACGCAGCCGGGCCTATCGAATTGAAGCAGGCCATTAAAATTGAAAAAGCTTATACTGAACTCAAAGCAACCCAGAAGCAACTTATACAATCCGAGAAAATGGCCTCGCTCGGTGAACTCACAGCAGGTATAGCCCATGAAATTCAAAATCCGTTAAATTTTGTAAACAATTTTTCAGAAGTAAGTGTTGAATTACTTGAGGAGTTGAATGAGGAAATGGAATCAAGGAAATCCGGATGAGGTTAAAGTAATTGCAGAAGATATAGCTAAAACAAAACCTGGATAAGATCAGCCACCATGGCAAACGTGCAAGCAGTATTGTTAAAGGGAATGTTGGAACATTCAAGCCGGCAGCAGTGACGGACAGAAAGAAACTAACTGACATCAATGCGCTGGCCGATGAATATTTGCGATTGGCATACCATGGATTGAGAGCAAAGAGACAAATCGTTTAATGCAGATTTCAAAACTGAATTCGATGATAATCTTCCCAAAGATCAAAGTGGTTCCCCAGGATATTGGCAGGGTATTGCTCAATCTGATCAACAATGCGTTTCACGCGGTTTCAGAAAAATCAAAGAAAGAGGATAAAAGGATATAAGTCAACAGTAATAGTTAGCACCAAGAAAGTTGAAAATGGGATTGAGATCAGGGTGAAGGATAATGGAGATGGAATTCCGGCGGATTTGCTGGATAAGATCTTCCAGCCATTCTTCACCACCAAACCTACCGGGGAAGGGACAGGATTTGGATTGAGCATGAGCTATGATATCATCACCAAAGGTCATGGTGGTGAAATGAAAGTGGAGACCAAGGAAGGTGAAGAACAGAATTTATAATTGTTATACCAGATAAATTTAACAGATGAAAATATTAGTAGTAGACGACGAAAAAGGACATTCAGCCCTTATTTGAACAGCGGTTCAGAAAAGAGATCAGGAATGGCGATATCGAATTTGTTTTTGCATATTCAGGCGAAGAAGGCATTGTGTTGCCTGAAAAATTATGAACATGAAGCAGTACTGATCCTTTCAGATATCAATATGCCGGGCATGAGTGGACTGGAATTGTTAAGCAAGATCAAACAAAAACATCAACTCCACCTCCGGTAGTGATGATGATCACAGCCTATGGTGACAAAGAAAATTACAACAAGGCTATGGAATTGGGGGCTGATGAATTTATTACCAAACCGGTTGATTTTAATACATTGAAGGAAAAAATTAATACATATAAATAATGGCAAAGATTTTAGTAGTTGACGATGAAACTGATCTTGAGATACTTATCAAGCAAAAATTCCGCAAGAAAATAAGGGAACAGGCCTATGAATTTGTTTTTGCAATAAATGGTAACGATGCCCTCGAACAATTGCAAGCGCATCCGGATGTTGATGTCGTGCTCAGCGACATCAACATGCCTGAAATGGATGGACTGACCTTGCTTTCCAGACTTACCGAACAGCACTCTATCTTAAAATCGGTCATCGTTTCGGCTTATGGCGATATGGAGAATATTCGCACAGCTATGAACCGCGGGGCTTTCGATTTTGTGACCAAGCCAGTAAATTTCGAAGACCTGGACCTCACCATCGAAAAAACCATCAAATATGTTAACCAGGTTCGCGAAACCCTCAAGGCCATCAAAGAAAATAATATCCTGAAGATGTATGTGGATGAAACGGTGCTCAATTTCATGGATACCCGGGAGTTTGAAACTTCACTCATGGCGAATGAAACCATAGAAGCCACTGTAGTATTTATTGACATCTGCGGTTTTACCTCCATCAGCGAAAACGAACCGCCCGATATGGTTGTTAAGCTTCTGAACAGTTATTTCGATTTAATGGTAAAGGAGATCATCGATCAGGATGGTTTTATTGATAAGTTCATCGGGGATGCTATGATGGCCGTATTTCGTGGCGATCACCACCTCGACCGTGCCATTGATGTCTGCCTGGCGATAAGGAATGAAATTGCCAAGCTTCCTACCATATCAGAGCATGTTAATTATACGCCCAATGTCTCCATTGGAATTAATTGTGGGGAGCTGGTCTCCGGAAATATTGGCTCAGAGAGCCTCCGCAGGCTTGACTACACCGTAATTGGAGATGTGGTGAATACTGCACAGCGATTGCAATCAGCAGCCAAGCCGGGTCAGGTCGTGATCAACGAAGAATCCTATCACAAAGTGAAAGAACACTTTAAATGCCAGAATATTGGAGAAGTTAACATGAAAAACAAATCGGTTCCGCTAAATATTTATGAGGTTCTTGAATAAGTGGTCAGAAATACAGGTTATCTGGCCTATGTCAGAATGGTCTAGTGATTGATGTTTGTGGTACACTTAAGATTATAACAATCCCTTTGTAGAACGGTTAGCAAAATGTTTACCAGTAAATTCATAACTTTGATCTATGGTATATCAAACCCTTGTAATATTAGGAATATTCATTCTTCTTTATGGCATTTTTTCAAAGCGCATTGAAATAACCGTCTTCAGTGGACCCGTAATAGCCCTAATTGTAGGATTGGTATTCGGGCCTTTGCTATTGAACCTGTTTAATTGGAAAGTAAATGGTGAAGAATACAGGCTAATCGCTGAACTGGCCCTGGCCCTGGTGCTATTTACTGATGCTTCTAAAGCCAATTTAAGCGTATTAAAAAAAAGTTATGCTCTGCCAACACGCCTCTTGCTAATCGGATTACCCTTAACCATTGTTTTTGGTATGATATGCGGGTACCTGTTGTTTAATGGGTTTTCATGGATTGAAGTGGGGATACTTGCAACCATGCTGGCACCTGTAGGTCTTCAGCCTAACTCGGACACTAAGTTACAAAAGTTAAAGTGTAGATTATTAACTTGTAACATAAAAATGACCGAGTATGAAAAAACAATCCACAGTTGAAAGTAAGGTTCGTGAGATTAAAAGGGCCACCAAGAGAAAATTCTCAGCAGAAGAGAAGATCCGCATCGTTTTAGAAGTCTTGCGAGCGGAAGAAAGTTTAGCTTCCATCTGCCGCAGAGAAGGCATTCACCCCAACTTGTATTACAATTGGAGTAAAGAGTTCCTTGAGGCCGGTAAAAAGCGTTTAAACGGCGATATTCAACGGCAGGCAACCAGCAATGAGGTTGTAAACCTAAAAGAAGAGAACAATGAATTAAAACACATTGTAGCCGAACAAGCCCTGAAGATGCGGGCATATAAAAAAAATCTGATTGGTACCGTGTAAGCTATCCGTATATGCGCAGGAGTTTTAATGAAAAGCGAGAGATCATCCGCATTGTAGAACAATCGGAACTCAGTGTTAACAGAACCCTTGATGAGTTAGGTATCAAGCGTAGCACCTTCTATGGATGGTATAAGCGATATTTGCAAGAGGGTGAAGTTGGTTTACAGCCACGCAAACCTGAACGCAGAGCATTCTGGAATCAGATTCCCGATGCAGAGAGGCAACAGGTTGTTGAAATTGCCCTGGACAAGCCTGAGTTGTCCTGCAGAGAGCTGGCTTGCTTTATTACCGATAAACAGAAATGGTTTATAAGCGAGTCCAGCGTCTACCGGATTCTCAAGGCTCATAACCTGATAACTTCCCCAGCATTCATAGTCAACGAAGCAGCAGATGAGTTCAGAGATAAGACCACCAGGATCCACCAGCAATGGCAGATTGATTTCACCTATTTAAAAGTTATTGGTTGGGGTTGGTATTACCTGGGAACGGTACTGGACGATTTTTCAAGATACATCGTTGCATGGGAACTAAGCCCTGAGATGAAGGCAGTTGACTCAGAGCAAGTAGTCGGGAAAGCATTACAAATTACCGGGTTGAAAAAAGAAAACCGGCCTCGATTATTAAGTGATAACGGACCCTGTTTTCGCTCCGGTGATTTCAAGAAATACCTTGAAGAGGAGGATGTTAAACAAATCTTTGGGGCTATATATCATCCTCAAACGCAAGGGAAAATAGAGCGTTATCATAGAACCATGAAAAACGTTGTTAAGCTTGAAAACTACTTTACCCCTGAGCAATTAAGAAATAGTCTTGAGGCTTTTGTTGATTATTATAACAATAGCAGGTATCACGAGTCTCTTGATAATCTCACACCTGCAGATGTATATTTTGGTAGAGGTGAAAAAATCCTTAAGGCAAGGAAAGAAACAAAGAGAAGGACTATTGCAATGAGAAGGAGAGGATATTTTCAGGAAAAAGCAGAGGCTATATAATTGGAATCTAAATTGATATACTGTATATTTGAAATAGAAAGTACACTTTAGCAATTAACTAAAAACTGTCCGAATTTATTTGAAGTCAAACACAGAAAGTTTTTTTTCTTGTGGATGGTATCTTGTTCCTGTGAAAGAAGTTGATTTGAAAAAAAGGAAACAATAAGAAAGAGGGGAAGTAATCGTATATACATTTATTTATTATTTGATACTACCCGTTCCGCTGCGTTTTGGGATTAACAATTTGATGATTTATACTGCTTACAAGATAGATTTTTTTTGTGAAATCCTGACTTATCAACCTAACCCTTTTTTCTTTTCCTCTCATATAAACATATGGACATCTGTTCTTTATTGACTGTTTGACAGTGATTTAATTCATTTTTTTCATTGATAATATCTATTTTATGACTATATTGTAAAAAAATCATATGACCATGAGAACTTTATTTAAATATTCAATGATTTGCATTGCTTTATTGTGTGTGATTTCATGTGATAGCGGTAAGAGTAGCATGGTTGATAATTCAAAAGAGGATGAAGCAAAGGGCAAGCAAATAAGCATTTCCTGCGCTCCTCAACTGCAAAAAATCCTGTCGGCCTGGGTTAAAGATTTCAATCAGTCACATCCTCACCTCCAGGTATCAATTCAGGATAGCAATTCAGATTTCCTGCTTCTTTCTGAAAACCAGGTTCTTGAATTGAATGACGAAGGTTCATGGAGGATTCCGGTAATGCGGGAGGGAATAATCCCCGTAATCTCAGACAAAAACCCTTATCAGGATATACTGCAGCAACAGGGGATCAGTAAGGAGAAGCTAAAAATGGTATTTACTGGAAAACAAATTAGATGGGGAGAGATATTGGGAACTGATGCCAGGGAGCGGGTCACTGTTTTTCTTCCTGATAGAAGCAGTGTCTGTAATAAAAAGTGGGCAGATTTTCTGGAAGTCAATGTCGAATTATTGGACGGCAAGAGATTTCAAAATAAGGAAACGCTGCATGATTCCATTAAACAAAACCCATACATTATTGCGGTACTAAATGCATGTTGCGCTTACAATCCTGAAACAGGTGAAAGAGTGGAAGGCACCACAGCCCTTCCCATCGATTTAAATAATAATGGGCGTATCGACAGAAATGAAGAAATCAGTGACGAGCTCTGTGATTTAGAACGGGCATTGTATCTTGGGCTTCATCCCTCAAAATTATGTAGTTGCATTTTCCTGCAGGCTGCGCAAAAGCCTGTAAATGCTGAACAAATAATCTTCATTAAATGGATATTGACCGAAGGGCAGAAACATGTTGCTGATCATGGATACTCAAATATCAGGCATTCCATGGCCGTTAAAGCAATCCAGGAACTTGAAGATCAAATGAAATAGCCCCTCCTGTTAAAGGGATATCCCTTTTTAGATTTTTTGCGGAAAAGACTTATCCATGCAGCCCAAAGCAGGCGACGGGTGATCCTGACTTTCGTCAGGATGACAAAATAATACCTCTTTCGGTATCTGTGTTTTATAGTTTACAATATTTAATCTTATATAATTCCGAATGCCAATTGTAGGAAGAATGTATTTTTGCTCTCATGATTTTGTTATTTGCATATCTTTTATTGGCCCTTCTTGTATCATTTCTTTGCTCAATTCTTGAGGCGGTTATCCTTAGTGTTACTTCATCTTTCATTGAAATTAGGATGAAAAGTAACAAGCCTTATATCAAATTGTTAAAGAAGTATAAAAATAATATAGACAGGCCACTGGCTGCTATACTCACACTGAATACTTTCGCCCATACTATTGGTGCAGCCGGAGTTGGTGCGCAGGCTCAGATTGTATGGGGAAATGAATATTTATCCATTGTTTCTGCGATCCTCACAATATTGATTCTTTTTTTATCAGAGATCATTCCGAAGACGATAGGTGCCAATTATTGGATGAGTTTGACCCCCTTCACAGCTTATACCCTGAAAGTGTTGTTGTTCATATTGTATCCATTTGTTATTATAAGTCAGGTAATCACTAAAGCAATCAATATCAAAGGAAGAAAAAGCGTGTTGAGTCGTGCAGATTTTGCTGCAATGGCTGAGATTGCTATGGATGAGGGGGTTATTAGAAAAGGAGAATCTAAAATCATAAAAAATATTGCACGTTTTGATAAAATTAAGGCTAGGGATATCATGACACCACGAACAGTAATTTTTGCTGCAAATGAAAATATATCATTAGGAGAGTTTTACAATTCTCACCCTTCAATTGCATTTTCCAGGATACCCATCTATAAAAACAATATTGATCAAATTTCGGGATATGTTTTAAAAGATGACCTGTTAAATTACCTTATTGAAGGGAAAGTTGATACAAAACTGAATGCTATTTCCCGTAAATTACATATCATATATGTCAATTTGCCCATTCCTGAAATCTATTCAATTCTGACCAATTCTAATGAGCATATTGCACTTGTTGTTGATGAATACGGTGGTACCTCAGGTATTGTAACACTTGAGGATATTATTGAAACAATCCTGGGGCTGGAGATTGTTGATGAAATGGATAAAACTGAAGACCTTCAAAAAGCAGCCCGTGAGAACTGGAAGAAAAGAGCAAAAGGAATGGGACTTGAATTTCAGGATTGATCACAGAAGCAATAATCTTAATGATCATTCCAATAACTTATTACTGAATATAAACTTGCTAAAAAGCAAATATGGATGTGAAAAAGAATAAATCTAAAATACTGGAGCGTGTGTTGAACTGGACGGAGAAGGCAGGAAATGCCCTTCCCCATCCTGCCACATTATTTGCTCTGTTTGCTCTTGCTGCACTACTGTTTTCAGCTCTTGGATACGCTTTAGGATGGTCGGCCATTCATCCTGCCACTAATGAGGTAATAACACCAGTTAACCTGTTATCACATGATGGGATTCATCGTATCCTGCTTGAGATGGTTGATAACTTTACTGGTTTCGCCCCACTGGGGATTGTACTGGTTGCCATGCTGGGTATCGGGATTGCAGAACAAAGTGGATTGATACAAACAATAATTCGCTTACTGGTGCTCAATTCACCTAAGCATCTATTAACTTTTGTATTAGTATTTACGGGTATTTTATCAAATGTTGCTTCGGATGTTGGATACGTTTTATTAATTCCACTGGCCGGTGTTATATTTATTGCTGTTGACAGGCATCCGATTGCAGGCATGGCTGCTGCTTTTGCAGGTGTTTCTGGAGGGTTTAGCGCAAATCTGGTTCTTGGGACAGTGGATCCATTACTCGCAGGACTCTCGCAGGAAGCAGCCCAAATACTTGATCCATCCTATGTAGTTAATCCAACTTCGAATTACTTTTTTATGGTGGCATCAACTTTTGTTATTGCATTTGCAGGAACATGGGTTACCGAAAAAATAGTTGAACCAAGATTAGGAAATTATACCGGTAAATTGGATGAGAAAGAAAAATCATTCAATAAACTTACTGCCAAAGAGAAAAAGGGCCTCAGAAACTCATTGATCGCATTTACTTTAATAATGATCATTACACTTATTGGTATTATCCCTGAAAACGGGTTTTTCCGGGGAACGGACGGAGGACTCCTTAGTTCACCATTGATACGGGGTGTTGTTGCCATGCTATTTATTACAGCAGGGGCAATGGGGCTGGCATATGGTTTTACAACGGGGGCTTTCAAGAGTGATGAAGATGTTATTAACGGGATGTCTTCATCCATGAAATCTCTTGCAACCTATATTGTACTGGTATTTTTTGCTGCACAATTTGTCGCATATTTTAAATGGAGCAATCTGGGAATTATTATGGCAGTAAAGGGTGCCAATCTTTTGATGTCGGCAGATATTGGCCTGATCCCGCTAATGATATTGTTTGTTTTGCTGGCTGCTACCATAAATATGTTGATGGGCAGTGCCTCTGCAAAGTGGGCGATTCTGGCACCAATATTTATTCCTATGTTTATGATCATGGGATATTCACCTGAACTGTCACAGGTGGTATACCGGATTGGAGACAGTGTAACGAACGTTATCTCACCCATGATGAGCTTTTTTGCACTGATAATAGCCTTTGTGCAAAAGTATGAGCCAAAAGCTGGTATCGGTACTATTATTGCAGCTATGGTTCCTTACTCGATTGCATTCTTATTTGTCTGGATCCTACTACTGGTAGTGTGGCTACTTATTGGCCTGCCTCTAGGTCCTGATGCAGGTATTCATTACATCATGCCAGGCGCCTAAGAAGCGGAAAAGACTTATCCATGCAACCCAAAGCAGGTGACGGGTGATGTGGAAGACACATCGTAAACTGTACATCGTAAACTGACATCGTAAACTGTACATTGTAAATTGTAAATTGTAAATTATCCGGGGTGTGGCGCAGTCTGGAGTATGGTTTGTATCCGCTGCCAGATGATAATGAAGGCTGAGCTTGAAAAACCGGGACTACATTGCTTGCCTGCGACAATGGCATCTTGCTTTTAGCACTTTTACATTCGGCAGAAATATGAACAATGATAGGATAGCAGAAACAGCTCTCAATGCTATGGCCTTTCTTACCAGTCATACACTTAATGATAATTACTTATCGATAAGCAGAAAGTTCATTGGCGTATTTAATATCTCATTTAACAGTGTTGCAGGCTTATGAGGAATTTCACGAATCAGATTAATGGCAAAAAAAAAGTCCTGCCATGAGCAGGACCTAAAATTTTAAATGTTCATATATTGTAAACTAAACAAGTTTAACATTTACTGCATTTAATCCTTTTCTTCCTTCTTCCAAATCAAAAGTTACTTCATCATTCTCTCTAATACTTTCTTTTAAACCATTTGAATGTACAAAATACTCTGTAGTTGAATTTGCATCTTTAATAAATCCGAATCCTTTCGAATCATTAAAAAATTTTACTGTTCCTGTATACATTTTATATTATATTAATTTACTGCAAGATACGCATTAATACCAGGCGCCCGACATTTAAGCTTTACATATTCTAAGTCATTCATTACAATCCTTTATCCATGGTAAAAAACAATCTGAACTATTTTTAAAATATATTGATAATTGATGTATATTTAGTAGGATTTAAGTTAATTCCATTCTTTGGAAATAATATGAGCCGCAAAAAAATTACGAATCAGCAAACAGAAAATTTGTGGTTTCCACTCGATAATGCCGCAAAAATATTTCCTGCAGTTATTACCGGTGAACTTACAGCTGTTTTCAGAATATCAGTTGTTTTAAAGAACAGGGTGAATATTCATAATTTGTTAATGGCCATTGATGCCATCAAGGAAAGATTTCCGTATTTCAATGTGCAGCTTAAAAAGGGATTTTTCTGGTTTTACCTTGAACACATCGATGTTAAAACCCCTGTTGTATTTGATCAACAGATACCCTGCAGGAAATTCGCTAAAGGCGGCCTTTTATTTAGGATTCTGGCAGTTAAGAACAGGATAAGCATTGAATTCTCGCATATTTTAACAGACGGCTCCGGAGCTTTAGAATTTATTAAATCCCTGTTGGTTGTTTATTTCAGGGAATGCGGAATAGAAATACCTCCGGATTTCAAATTCCATCAACCGGGTGAAATGATTTCTGAAGAGGAATATGAAGATTCGTATAACCGGTATTTCAAAAAAGAAATTCCCGCTATGTTGAAAAAGTCCAAAGGCTTTCATTTGCCCTTTTCATTAAAAGCTGTTCCGCGTTTTGAAGTGTTGATTGCCATTATATCGGTAAGTGAAATTAAAAAAAGGGCTGTTGAAAAAGGCGTGGACATAAGCGTTTACTTGACATCAATATATTTATCCGTGCTTCAGGATATTTACGAGGACCTCAAAATCAGAAGACGGCAGCGTAAACATAAACAGCTTCGGGTACAGGTACCCATTAATTTAAGGAATATTTATCCTTCTGCATCGATGCGCAATTTCTCCCTATATGTGATGCCCGAAATTGATTTACGGCAGGGACACTATACATTTGATGAAATAATCAAAACCGTATACCACCAGATGCAGCTGGAAACAGATGAAAAACTGGTCAATAAGATCATAGCAAGAAATGTAGGAAGCGAAAAAAAACTTTACATAAGGAGTATTCCTCTTTTCCTGAAAAGCTTTATTCTTTATTTAAAGTACTATTCTCTGGGAACCAGTCAATATAGCGGGGTGATAACCAATCTTGGAAGAACGATTTTCCCCCCTGCTCAAAGTGAGTATATTGATTATTTTATTGCCACACCTCCACCCCCTAACAAGAAACTTAAAATAAATTGCGGAATTATTGGATTTCAAGATAAGCTGGTTTTAAGTTTTGGAAACATTACAAAATCGAAAGAGCTTGAAAAGAGATTCTTGAAATTTCTTATAGATCAAGGAATTAAAGTTAAATTAACGACCTATTAAATCAGCAGAATCATGACCTATTGTAAAACCTGCGGTGTAGAACTGGAAACAACTATGAAGTTTTGCCCATTATGCGGGAAACACATTACGGATAAAACTCTTGAAAAAGAAGAACACCTTCCATTGAAAGAAACAAAACAAGAGGAACGAATACTGTCTGATTTTAGAGAATTTACCCCGGTTCAACGGCGTAAATTGTTCTGGCAATTATCAGGAATCATATTGATATCGGGAATGATGGTAACCTTTATCATTGATCTGATCATAAATCAAAGCATTACCTGGTCGAAGTATTCAATGAGTGCTTGTTTGGTCCTGTTTATCAACATAACGATGTTCGTTTTTTCCAGGAAAAAAATCATTCTATCATTAATCGGTTGTTTTATCTCAACTTCAATCCTTCTTGTACTTTTTGACATGTTTAACAAAAATATAGGATGGGGTACAAAACTTGGTATTCCATTGGTTTTTTCCTTTTACCTGGTTGTTTTTCTTTTAATAAGCCTTGTAAAAAGGTCTAAACAACGTGGAATCAATTTGATTGCTTATTTTTTAATTGCTGCAAGTATTCTCAATCTCAGTATTGAAGGAATTATTTCATTACAGGTTCACAAACAGTTGAGTTTCCAATGGAGTGTGATTACACTTGTATCTGTTTTACCCGTTTCTGCTATATTGCTTTTCATTCATTACCGCTTAAGAAAAGGGACTGATCTGAAACGGTTTTTCCATATTTAAGTTATAGCTGCCGATGGTCATCTAAAAACCAGCCAGTAGTTCATCCCAAAGGTCTCTGCCAAGTACATAAAATAAAAGGAAGGTAGCAATCCATCCATGAAATAATCCCAGGGGCCAAATGTTTTTCCAACGAAGAAATGCAGTTGTAAAAATCCATTGCATGACAAATGTAAAAAACATCAGGAATGGGCTTGGATAGTGCGCCAAACTAAATATTAATGATGTAAGCAAGATTACATGGAAATTGCTCAAGACTGGATTATTCAGGGCCTTAAGGTTTTTAGTTATCAATCCAACAACAATAAATTGCTGGATCAAACCCCATATTGGATATAACAGGAAAATTGGAAGAATATGCCAGTTCAAGAAGTACGACCGGGCCAGTAAGCCATATATGGCAATACTGATCATACTGATAATTGCAAAGGGCAAAATAAATAGAAACGACTGCTTAAAATTCTGTTTTTGAATTCCCCAATCTATCAGTACGGAAGGATTTGATTTAAACTTTAAATAAATATAAACCAACCAGAACAGGCAAATAAAAACAATATAAAATGCATTCATATTAGCCAGTCCCAGCCAGTCCATTAAGACAAATCTCAATAATCCTGTAGTGATTACTGCGAATATTTCAAACCATATTAACTTGGGCTTATTCAATTGATCTTAGCAGTAAAAATTATTTTGGATGCATATTCTTTAAGGTTTAAATATAAGGAGATTTTGTGCAGCTCTTGCATTCAGTTTATGTTTGGTTAATGGCATATCTCAATGCGGCATGATTAATTTGATGACGTACAGTTCCATCGGCTTTGCACTACCGGCAGCCATGGGTGCCTGGGCAGCAGTAAAGAACAGCAGACCGGTATGGTCGGTATCCGGAGATGGAGGCCTGAGTCAGCACCTTGCCGAGATCACAACATTGGTAAAAGGGAAGACCTTGAAGCAGCTATGAAAAAAATAGAAGATCATGATGGTCCTGCCCTGCTGGATGTCGTTTGTGATGTTGGGCTTATTTAATCAAAAAACTGTGTGTAGTGATTTTGGGTTTTGCACACTCCATGCAAGATTATAGTTGGATTCTCTCCAATATAGTGATAGGATTTACTAACGATCCCGATAGTTATCGGGACTCAGGATAAACTCCATCTGGTTAGCGTGTTCTTTATATCATAAATTGTAAATCGTAAATTGTAAACTGTAAATTTTCCTCGGGGTGTGGCGCAGTCAATCAATGCTTTTCCATAAGCCTGTCATACAATAACTTGAGTTTCTTTTCTTAAAACATATATCTTCTTCTTAAAACATTTTCGGATTTCTTCTTGGTCAATTTTGTCAATAATGACAATATAACCTCAATCTCAATGTTCATGGTATTTATTACAGCAGATCTGATGAAAGAGATGTCAATAATTGTTTATTTACAATTAAATTGACGTCTATTTATTGCTTGAACCCAAAAAAGTGTATACGCAGTATTAAACCAATTATTAAGAAAAAGAAATCAGCTAAATAACTGACTACTTTCATCAGTTAATATTTAATAATCGTTGGTAATAATAATACTGAATGTTGTCCTCTCACCTTTACGTGAATTTAATGTAATATCACCTCCCATTTGCAGGATTATCTGCTTGCTCAGACTCAAGCCTATACCTGAACCGTTTTCTTTGGTAGTATAAAATGGAATGAAAATTTGCTCTTTTATTTCGGGAGGTATGGGAGGGCCGTTGTTGGAAATTTCAATTGTAATAGTATTGTTCGCCTGTAAAAGATCTATACTGATATATGGGTGTTCAACTTCTTCAATTACCAATGCTTCTGAAGCATTTTTTAGCAGATTTATAATAACCTGAGACAATAGTTTTTCATCAGTAGAAGACATCACATCTTTCGGTATCGACTTTTTGATTTCTATAGTATCAAAGCCCGGAAAGGCGCTGGCAGCCATCAAATTATTGTCGATCAAGGACGATAAATTTACTTTCTTATAATGAGGCTCTGGAAGTTTGGTAAATCTTCTGTAATTTTCAACAAAGTTTATCAGTCCCAGGCTGCGCTCCTCAATTACCTTGAGCCCCTTTACTGTATTTGCTATTGTTTCAGTATCTAATTTATCGCTGCTAATGGTTTGCTTGTTGCTTGTAAAGTAAGCTGAGATTACCTTTGATAAGGTTGTTATTGGGGCAAGGTTATTCATGATCTCATGCGAGAGTGTTCGGGCTAATTTTATCCAGGAATCTATCTCTCGATTATCTAACTCTTTGGTAATATCACTCACGGCCACCAGTTTGATGCTTTCATTATTGGTTTTTATTTCCGAGAGCTTAAATAAAAGTTTTTGTCCGTTAAGGTTTTCAAATATTGCAGATTGCCTGTTTTTTCCCTTTGAAGATTCAGTAATAAACTCAGGTAATGCTTTATCAATAGCCAATAAAGCATTAATATGATTGTTATTATTTAATTTAGTAAGCTTAGTAGCAGCAGGATTGATATTTATTACTCTTCCATTCTCATTTACTGAAAACAATCCGGTTGCCGATTGATCAATGATTGAACGGAAGTACTGTTCCTGTGTACCAATATCCATTTTTGTTTTCCTGAAAAGTTCGTTCAGCCTATCAATCCCCGTATATACTTCGTTGATCGCTTTATTTCCGGTATTCGAGGGGGTCTTTAGCGTTGTGTCATCATTTTCGATTCCCAGAAGAAAAGAAGCTATCCAATGGTTTAAACGATTAAAGTATCGGATAATATTAATTACGGCAACAATCAGTAGTATAATAAACAGAACGGATAAAATAACTGCCTGCTTCTCAACATATAGATACGTTACAGTAGCTGAAAGCAAAATAATTATTGCTATTCGTAATATTATCGCGCCATAGAAATGCTTGTATGACATAGGATTAATTGTCGATTTTCTTTAATTTCTTATAAAGTGTAGGACGGGTAATCCCAAGCTTTTTGGCCACGGCACTCAGGTTGCCTCCTTCTTTTTCAATGCTGGCAAGGATCATTTCCGTTTCCATTTCTTCAATGGTTTTATTCTGCAAGTCAAATTTCTGATTTGAGCCGTGTAAGGTAAAACTATCTTCGCTAATAGTTTTGGTATCAGCTAAAATTACCGCCTTCTCAATGCAGTGTTGTAGTTCTCTTACATTCCCTGGCCAACCATATTTCAGGAGTTTCTTTTGTGCTTTCTGATTAAGTTCAAGTCCCGCCTTATCATATTTTAAGGTGTATTTGTAAAGGTAGTATTCGGCAAGTAGTAAAATGTCATTCCCTCGTTCCCTTAATGGCGGAAGATCAATGGTGATGGTGTTGATGCGATATAGCAAATCTTCGCGAAATAAGCCATCGCTAATCAATTTATTCAAATCTTTATTGCTGGCAGAGATCAACCTGATGTTGATGGGGACAGGAATATTGCTGCCTAGCTTTACAATGGTTCTGTTTTGTAAGGATACCAGTAATTTTGCCTGTAGGGGCGGCGGCAAATTTCCAATTTCATCAAGAAACAATGTGCCCTTATCAGCAGTTTCAAATTTACCAACCCGTTCATCAATTGCATCGGTAAATGATCCTTTTGTGTGGCCAAAAAGTTCGCTCTCGAATAATGATTCACTAATAGCACCCATGTCTAAACTGATCATTATTTCATTTTTTCTTTTCGAATACCGGTGAATTTCGCGGGCTATGAGTTCCTTACCGGTACCATTTTCACCGCTTATAAATATGTTCGCGTCAGTGTGTGCCACTTTTTTTACCAACTCCATAACCTTTTTCATGGGGGCTGATTGCCCAACGATCATCTGTGAACCCGGTTTAAGCGCTTGTTTTAAATTATTTGTTGCCCTGGTGAGAGCCACATTTTCAATTTTGCTTTTTCTAAGTTTTAGGGAGGCATGCAATGTGCTCAGCAATTTACTGTTATCCCAGGGTTTTAGAATAAAATCGAATGCTCCTTCTTTCACAGCCTTTACTGCCAAAGATACATCGCCATATGCCGTAATCATTACCACACTGATTGTTGGATCATATTTTTGAATTTCATACAGCCAAAATATTCCTTCGTTGCCAGTATTGATCCCGGCCTTGAAATTCATATCAAGTAATACTACATCGATATCGTGCTTTTGGATAGTGGATATCAGACAACTTGGATTTTGCAGAGTGTGTAAGTGTTCAAATTCAGTTTGGAGCAACATCTCCAGCGCGGTAAGAACGCTCCTATTATCATCAATAATAAGTATGTTACCTTTCATTAGTATTATATAAGTGTATGACGCAAGCGAGGTAACTTGTAACTAAATTAAGCCTATATGTTACGAAAGTAAATATTTGTAAATGAATAAAACATAAGCTGTAAGATTTATTTACACTTTTTATTGTAAATATTTTTCATTTCAATCATATGTGCATTAAATACAGAGGTTTACGAATTGCGGCATTGAAGTTGAAGAACGTTATATGAATACTGAACGACATAAAATGAAAAATCATGATTAAAACAGAAAGTTTAAGTAAAATATTCAGTACTGATGAGGTTGAAACTTTAGCATTAAACAAAGTTGATATCCATGTTAATAAAGGTGAATTTGTTGCAGTAATGGGTCCTTCCGGATGTGGAAAATCAACCCTCTTAAATATCATTGGTTTATTAGATAATTCTACCGAAGGGTCCTATGATTTTAACGGAACCGACATTACCCACTTGAAAGAAAAAGATCGTACGCAATTTCGAAAAGGGAACATAGGGTTCATATTCCAGAGCTTTAATTTGATTGATGAATTGAACGTTTATGATAATGTGGAGCTCCCCTTAATATACTTAAAAATGATATCCTCAGAGCGCCGCAAAAAGGTTGATGACGTATTAAAACGCATGAAAATCGGACATAGGGCGAAACACTTTCCACAGCAACTTTCGGGTGGACAACAGCAGCGTGTTGCTATTGCCAGAGCTGTAATAGCCAATCCAGGCCTTATCCTTGCCGATGAACCTACCGGAAACCTGGACTCAAAAAATGGTATTGAGGTGATGAACCTATTATCAGAACTTAATCAGGATGGTGCTACAATTATCATGGTAACACACAGTGACCGGGATGCAGATTATGCCCACAGGATAATTAATTTATTTGATGGCCAGGTAATAATGGAGAATGTGAATTAATCACAACATGTTTCTCCAAAATGATATTTTAAAACCAATGAATTATGATCAGAAATTATTTTAAAATCGCCACAGCCATTCTTATGAAAGGGAAGATTTACTCTATTATAAGTATTGCAAGTCTGACTGCAGGGTTAGCTGTTTGTATTTTGCTGTTGTTGTATGTAACGGACGAGTTAAGTTTTGACCGCTATCATCAAAAGGCAGATAATATTTATAGATTATGCCAGGAGGAACACCCTTATCAGGCTCCTGGAGCAGCCAGGTTGTTGATGGATAATTTACCGGAAATACAAAAGTCTGCCCGACTTTTACCCAGGGATAATATACTTGTTCAATTTGAAGATGATCGTTATAAAGAAGATTATGTGGCCTGGGCTGATGCTGATCTTTTTGATATTTTCTCTTTTAAATTTAAATATGGGAATGCCGAAAATTCCTTGCAGCAACCCGGAACGGCCGTGATCTCTGCAAAAACTGCCCACAAGTACTTTGGCATTGAAGATCCTGTCGGGAAAATGTTGAAGGTCGAGAATGAATATGATTATATCATTACCGGCGTTATTGAAGATATTCCACATAATTCCCATTTTACCTTCGATATTTTTATGTCGCTTGAAGATGGAGATAAAATGTTTGACAGCGATTGGATGGAAAACTGGGGCTGGTGTAATTTCCTGGTTTATTTCGAGATGCAAGATGAGTTTTTACAAGCTCCATTGGAAGCAAAGATCTGTGAATTAATGAAAAGCACGACAGACTCTGATGAGCCCGCATCAGTATATACACTTCAAAATCTTAAAGATATCCATCTCTATTCGGCTCACTTTCTTGGCGATATTCAACCTCAGAATAGCATTACTTATGTGTTGATTTTTTCAGCCATTGGCTTACTTATATTACTCATTGCATGTTTCAATTATATTAATCTGCTTACGGCAAGTGCAAGCACTCGGGGGACTGAAATTGGCGTGAGAAAAGCTTTTGGAGCCTCTCGCAAGCAACTTGCAATGCAATACATTTCAGAATCAATCATAGTGATCATTATTTCATTATTCCTTTCTTTGGTATTGGTGAGCATTGGATTGCCCTTGTTTAATGATCTCTCCGGTAAAGATCTGTCATTTTCTATCATGGCACATATAAATATTGTTTTGAGTATTCTGGGAATAGTGCTGGTCGTAGGCATGCTGGCAGGATTCTACCCGGCTTTTGTCCTGTCTTATTATAATCCTACAAAAGCACTCAGGTCATCAAAGAATATGGCCGGTTCTAAGTTTCAACTCAAGAAAATACTTGTTGGTGCTCAATTCACAATTGTGATCGCTTTAATTGCCTGTGCAGGCGTAATGTTTCGTCAAATTAGTTTTATACAGAACAAAGAATTGGGTTTTGACAAGGAGGCGGTTATCACTGCTATTTTTGATTTTGGCGAAGAAGAAGAATATAATACACTAAAGCATGCGCTCCTAAGTGAAAGTTTTGTTACAAGCGTTTCGGTAGCCTCTCGTATTCCTTCGGGTTCTCTTAGTACTGTAGGTGTTGTACAAGTTGAAGGAACAACAGAATTCATCGAAATACCGTATGTGCATGTAAATTTCGATTATTTCACAACTTTAGGCATTGAAGCAGTACAAGGGCGATTATTTTCAGATCAATTAAAAACGGATGTAACAGAATCTGTTATTCTAAATGAAGAGGCAGTAAAACATTTGGGAATAGAGGGCAACCCCATAGGACAAACACTTAGATGTATTTGGCCGAAAGCAACCCGACACATCGTAGGAGTTATTGGCGATGTTTACTTTGAACCGCTTTATAATAAAGTTAAACCTACAGTGTTTTTGATTTATTATCCATGGGTATATCATCTGATTGTTAAAGTAAAATCCTATGATGCTGTTGGCTCAATGAAGACAGTTACAGACATCTGTCAAACTTATTATCCTGGAGAAGTAATAGAATTTAGTTTCCTTGACAATATACTTCAGCAACGCTATCAAAAGGATACAAAAACTTTTCAATTGATGGGATATTTTGCTGTATTAGCGATTATACTGGCGTGCATTGGCCTCATGGGCATGGTATCATTTATTCTGACAAGGCGAACCAAAGAAATTGGTATTCGCAAAGTGAACGGAGCCACCGTTTTTGAAATTATACGTATGCTTAATATGAGTTTTTTAAGATGGATTGGCATCGCTTTCGTGATTGCAACTCCGATATCCTATTATGCTATGGATAAATGGCTGGCCAATTTTGCTTATCAAACAGCACTAAGCTGGTGGGTATTTGCATTGTCAGGAATTATAACCCTTGTCATTGTTTTACTCACAGTGAGCTGGCTTACATATCGGGCTGCACGCCGGAACCCGATCGAGGCTTTGAGGTACGAATAATGTTTATGAAAAATAACTGGTAGCAGGATTCAGTAAAATCTTTATTGAAAAGGGGAATTGTAGTTGAGAAAATGGCAAAAACATTAAAAGTTAACAAATCAAGCTTTTATTGGCACTTTAAAACCAAGAAGGAATTTATTAACCAGTTGATTATGTTTTGGAAAGAAAAGGAAACTGACCGTATATTAAGCTTAACGAACGATAAGAAATCAGGCCTGGAGAAATTCAAAGCACTTATACCTCTGATATATAAACAAGATCCTTTTTTAGATTTTGTATTCTATTTGAAAAGGTACGCAAGAAAAGAAAAAGAGATTCAAAAAATTATAGATGATATTGACAAGCAGAGAATAGATTATGCATGTAACCTCATACAAGATATGGGTTATTCGAAGCAGGAAGCAAAAATTATAGCAAGTTCTTTACATAAGCATTTTATAGGGTATCACGAAGTTATCAGGTATAAGGAACAAAGCATTGATTATGTGGAAGAGGTTGAATTAGAGTTAAAACAATTCATAAAATATTAGTAGGGCAATTATAATAAACACATTGATATTGTTTGCTGTTGCTTTGCTCTTAAACTTTATGTCACTTTCGTCTTGCACACGACAAAAAATATGAAATACACAGCACTTATAATAGCAATTGGGTTTCTTGGCTTCTTGAACTACAGTCAAGCCCAGGAATTAGACAATTCAAAAAAACAATTAATTGAGATTAGAGAAGTATTAACAAATTTCCAAAACGGATACGACAATAGAGATACATCAAAAATCGAAGCGTTTCTTCAAATGTTTTCCGATGACATCAAATATATAGGAATTGCTTCACATGAATTTTTTAGTGGGAAGGAGAGTGTCAGAGATTTGACACTTTGGGACTGGATTAAATGGTTTGACTTAAAAATCCCGGTTGACGAAGCAGATATTCGAACAGCTAACAATGTAGCATGGTTTGAAGTTATTGGTGAATCCGGTCCATGGAAAGATGGAAAAACCTATGAGATCAGATTGGTTGGTTCATTGATAAAAACTAAAGATAATTGGCTGTTTAAGCAGATATGTTTTTCATATCCTGCACCACTAAAGATTGTTAAACAATAAATTAATTTATTATGAATTTGCTAAAATCAAAATTAATTACGCTTGCCATCTTACTAATGTCTATGTGCATATCAGCACAATCAGCAAAAGACACACTTGCCATCAAAGAAACAACCTTGAATTACATCGAAGGATATTTCTATAAAGATGCACAAAGGATGGAAGAAGCATTGCATCCAGAATTGGTTAAAAGAAGTATCCAGAAAACAAAAGACGGATATGAGTTTGTAGTAAACCGTGGTGCCTCATTTATGATCATGGCAGCGGCAAACAATACCAACAGACATGCTGCAAACCCGGAAGAGCCAATCGAATCAATTGTTGAGATATATGATATTGTTGGAAATGCCGCAACGGTCAAAGTATCAACAAATCAATATGATTTTATTGACTATTTACATATTGGGCGATATTATGGTGAGTGGAAAATAGTAAATGTTTTTTGGGCTAGTCCACCTAAAGAAGAAAAATAGAACAGCTTGCCCCGTCAAATAATTGAAGACATGAAGTTAACATTAATCTTAGCACTCATACTGATGTGTGTACAAAATTCATACACACAGGACATTTTTGAATTGCCTTATGAGCCCCTGGACAAAGCGTTCAGCAGTTTCACTGAAACCCTTAAGGAAATAGATGAAAGCGATTATCAGGCTTCTATTGATCTATGCATTGAGGCGCTTGAAAAGTATCAGGATATGAATATCAGAAATAAGCTGATATATTGGGAATTATCCTTCCATTATGCCAGTCTGAAACAATACGATAAGTGTTTTGATATACTAAAACTCGGGCAAGAAGAAGGCCTGTTCTATTATACCAGAACAACTGACAATGTTTTCCCTCCTTATCTTAAAGAATTGGAAAAGCTTGATGGATATGAAGCATTTATAGCTAAAAATACGGAGCTAAAAGATGCTGCCAATAAGCATAAATCTTTCGAGTTTATGGTTCAGCTTCCACTTGACTATGATAAGAAGAAAGACTATCCTTTAATGCTGATTATGCATGGAGGGATTGGAAGCATTCCCAATTTACAATACAGTTATCAATCAGAAAAGCTGCAAAAAGATTTTCTTGTAGTTTATACACAAGGAGATATTTTTTTTGGCTCATATTCAAGAGCTTATGATCGAGAAACCTGGAGGTCCCAAATGAAAGATGTCTACCGACAAATCATTACGGAATATCCTATCGATACAACTCAGATCATACTGGCTGGTCCTTCTGCCGGCGCTTACCGTTCTTTATTACTTGGACTAAATAATGATATTCCGGCGAAAGGATTGCTCTTATCTTTTGCCGTATACCCCAGAGAGACTGACAGCACATTGTTTATTCAGGCGGCAGAAAAAGGGCTTAAGGTGGCGCTGCTTTGCGGCGAAAATGATTGGGCGATAGAACAGCAAAAAAAACTGGGATATTACCTTGATAAATATGGTATAGAGAATCGTTTTGTGGTCTTCCCGGAGGAAGGACATGGGTTTCCGGATAACTGGTCTTATTACATGGATACTTCCATTGAGTATATTTTAATGGACGAAGGAACGAATTAATTTGAATAGGTGAAAAAAACAAAACTTTAAATTATTAATTATGAAAACACTTTTGCAACTCACGCTGATCTTTGTTTTATGTTCAACTTATGCTACTGCTCAGCAGATCAGCCTGATGAATGACAAAACCGGTCAGCCGTCCTATGTTTTTATGACCCTCCCTGACACAACTTATGTACATCATTTTAAAGGAGAAATTCCTGAACATATCTCCTTTGGAGATAAATACGAGTGTTCCCCAGGGAGCTTTTTTGACAGAAATCCTTCAGGCAGCAATAATTTTCGAAATGCTCAGCTGGATTCTATCGAACCCGGGATTCTTCCTGAAGCAGACCTGCCTTACAAGGTAAAATATTCCAATGACGGTTCCAGGATAGTAATGATCTATCATCACAGCAATAATGTAGTTGTTTATGATGCCGGAGACCTGAGTATCCTGGCAGATATTAATGTTGGAAAAGGACCAGAGGATCTTTTTGTGAGTGACAACCGCATATATGTTGCCTGTTATTATTCAGGTGATATTTATGTGATCAGCCTGGATGATTATTCCATTGAAGATCATTTTGATGTTTATCCCTATCCCAGTGTTATAGAGGTAAACCAGTACGAAGATATTATATATATTGGCTTTGATATAGCAGGGCATTCAGAATCGGCTCGTATGGCCGCTTACGGGCTGAGCGCACATAATAAACTTTGGGAAAGCAATTTGCCTTTCATTCAACAGGTTACTGCAGAAGGTAATATCGGCCGTAGAATATATACCATATCCCGTTTTGAGTTGATCGGGAACGATCAGTATATTGCCTGCCTGGAAACTCCGGGAAGGTTTGTACTTATTATTGACGCAATCTCAGGCGATCTGGTCAAAACCTTTACCTGGCCTCAAGAAAATGTTGCTAACCTGACCCCTTCTGTGACTAAAGACACCTTATTTGCTCAATCATGGTCATCGGATTCCTTATTCTTCTACAAGATAGATTCTTATACCCACCAGGTTTTGAATTCCATAAGGATACCCAAACCTCATCCCATGCCTGCATCCTATATGTGGCAGGATAATCTTGCAGCAAATTATAGTGGTACTAAAATGTTCCTGGAGGTGCTAAATTTAGATTTTGATGGTATAGCAGTTTTGGTAGATTTTGAAACGCATGACTATAAGGTCATTGAACAGGGATTTAATAGTATATTCCAGATTAATATAATACAATCCTTTGATAAAAGATTCGTGATATCCATGGCTGATGATCACAGGATATTTGATTTTGAACTGGAGGATTATACATATTTCTTTAATAATCTTCCATTGAGTGCATATTATAAATATAAGGTAATCGCTCCCTCTCCTGTTTCATATGAATTTGCCTGGGGTGATTATATGGGTAACCGTTATTGTACCAGTATTAAGAGTAATGAGCTTGTAAACATTTTTAACTACGATGATCCCACTGATCTTACAATAACCGAGAGTACTATTTGTGGTGTGCTTCCCGAGGCAGATCTGACTGAAACTGCAGAATGGAACAGCAAGAATGAGAAGCTCATAACGGCCAATCCGCTTTCCGGGAGTATCAGTATTATAGATGTGAACACCTATGAGGTGGATACTATCCTGGATATGGAAGGGATAAGCTCAGTAAAACAGGTAAATGACGACCAGCTTTTAATGGGAGGAAAAGACTACCCATATCTCTTATTGTTTGATATCCCTTCACTTAGTGTGATCAAGCAGTTTAACCTTACGGATGCTTATGTGATCATTCCTTCACCGGATCCGCAATATGCATATGCATTCAGCCGCTCAGATGAAAAACTGGTAAAGATAAAGCTTGATGGAGCGAACAGCAAAATCGAAAAAACCTTAATTATTCTGGATGGATCAGCATTATATCTGAACTGGGAACACATATACTATCCGGAGATCAGTCCGGATGGTAAATATATAGTATTGAGCCAGGATCACACAGCTATTATCATTGATACGGAGACCCTGGAAGTTGTAAGCAATGTATCACTAATGGGCGATTATATGCACGACATGGCATTTACCGATGACAGTAAACGTTTATGTATAGCATATTGGTATAATGTTCCATATTTCGATATTGTTTTCCTTGATGGAGAAAACTCTTACCTTGAAAATACTGTGTATGCCGGGGATGGCAAAGGCGGGATGTCAGTAGAATATAATCACGTAGACGGGAAATTCTATATCGCCAGGAAAAGTGACATATGGGTAGTGGAGCCAACAACAGGCACAGTGGAAGATACGATCAATTACAATCCTATTGACAATCAAGTTCAAATATGTATTGACCCCCAGGGTAAACCCATTGTGAACACATTCAGATCTATTTATCATGATGGTACGGAATACTTTTTAGGAGAACCCACGCGCCCCATGCATGTGGATTACCTCAGTAATAAATGCATAATCCCCAGTCCAGGGCCGGACAGGGTATATATTCTGGATCTACTCACAACGGAAATGCACGAAATTCCTATTGTGAAAGCGAAGGATCATATCACTGTATATCCAAATCCTGCCAGTGATCACATGACTATCAAATCAGGAAAGCTTATAAAACGATTACAGTTGCTGAACAATAATGGAGAACTGCTTCTAGATAGGGAATATAATCATTCGGTAGTGACGATTGGATTAGGTGAATATCCTGACGGGATTTATTTTGTGAAGGTTTATAGAGGAGATGGGGTTGAGAGTAGGAAGGCTGTGGTTGTGAGATAGATTAATATTATTTAATGGGTAGTATGTCAATATGTTATTCTTTACGAGTTAGAACTACCTGAGTTCAAAATCTGGTAAGATTGCTTGTCATATTAACCCATTGCCCCGGCTAAAATGTTTCCTGCCCTGAAAAATAAAAACCCTGCGACTTTGTCCCAATGGCAAAGTCCAGGTTGATATTCGTCCTGAAGTACTTGTTTACCATTACCCTGATACCAAAGCCGACAGCGGGTTGTACATGTTCAAATAATCCGACGCCTTTAAGAGGGTAATCTGTGGTTGTAGCGTTGACGAATACTACCCCGCCAAGGATCTTTGAGCACTGTGAAATGGGGAAACGCCATTCGACTTCTCCGTAAACTATATTTTTCCCTCTGTACCTTCCGTTCACATATCCCCTGCCGGATCGGGCCCGTTGGTCGCCCCCCAGGGCAGGCAATGTGAGATAAGGCATGTCGCCCGTCAGGTTGAATTCTCCGAACAGCCAGAAAGCAATAAGATGACGGGGCATCTTCTCCGACAAGCCGACATAGGTCCTGAATTCTGCCAGCAGGTGCGAGGCATCCTGGTCACTGCCGAGAAACTTGAAATAATACCTGTAGTTTAAATTGAAATAATACCCCTCGTAAGGATTGATCTGGCTGTCGCGCGAATCAAAAACAAAGTTGAGGCTCAGGCCGGATAAGGTATAGTCAGAAGTATTGTAATCATAATTATCGGAATAAAAATAATGGGGAGTGCTAAGCACTGGTGTGGTATCCAGTTTAAGCTTTTCATCTTCGATGGCATAGTAGCGGTCTAAATGATATCCGATACCCGCGTATAGATGTCCTTTTATCTTTCTGTTCACGATCTGGTGAAACCTGATGTAATTGAATTTCATGTCAAATGAAACCGAATCATCAGGCCCGCCTTGTCCCTCCCAGTGAAGTTCAGAGGGCACACCGCCTGATTCCGGTGCATTGCTTCCCAGGCCATAGGTGGGCTGGCTGTAGATATAAAACCGCCAGTCGCCCTGCAGAAAGTACTTATTATCATTCAGGAAAATGTTTGGCTTCACAAAAGAGATCAATTGTTGTTTGCTAGTAACTGCCACTGTGAATGGCGCGCTTGACACCCTGGTGCTGGCCTTGTCTCCCATGAACCAGGCAAATGAGCCGCCAACTCCCAGCACAAATCCATTCGTTGGATTGGAACTGATATTTGGCAGGATCAGCGCCATGAAGTCTTTTTGGGGTTTTTTCTTCTTGTCTTTTTTCCTGATGAGGTCCCCGATGGATTGTTGTTCACATTCAGGTTGAAATTTCCTGATCCGCTTCTCCTTTGCACCGGTCTCATCCTGGGCCAGGCAGGTATTGCAGGCCAGCATAGCTATGCTCATGATTGACAGGAGGATGTTTTTCATTTTCTTTATTTTATTTACAGTTTATTGATCACTAATCTTTTGAACTGCCGGCAAAGCATACAAAGGATCGAGTACACCCGGTTCAGGCCAGTAAAGGCGAGCCGTCATCATTGTATTTCATTCCTTCGGTTGCACTGCCGATCACATAACGGTCGATCTCATTTTCGATAAACATGTTCTGCAGTAACAGGTGGCCGGTGGAGTTTTATCCGGATCATATATTGAATAACCGAAATCAAATATAAACAAAATCGATTTAACTTGGTGTCATCATACAAAGCATTCGTTTCCTGAGTTGACTTTTACATCCAGCATTTGTTATTGACTGCCTTAATCTTCACGTTTAAGAATATCAATGTATTTGATCAACACCTCACTTTTTGCTGAAAAACCATTATCTATGCAATCCCAAATTCAGTGAACACTGAGCACTGAACAGAAAACAACATTGTACATTGTAAATTGTAAACTGTAAATTTTCCGGGGTGTGGCCCTTCGACATAGCTCGGGACTGGCTCCGTTGCTTAGCTTTCTTAAAACTTTTTCGGATTTTTTCTTGGCTAATTTTGTCAGGGCTGACAAAATTATTCTTTGATACATCTATACTCAGGTAGTTAATTTAGCTTGCTCAATATATTCAGGAAAAAGTAGAATCTTTTTCTCTTCCTTTGGATTAAATATAAATGGTTTTACATCGGCAGCCATTTCTTCCATGTTTAGCTTTTTGCATTTCTCCAATACCACAGAACGCAGATCATCAGGATTTGTAATGGCGATTTTTGCCATTAAATAATCGTAATTGGGAGTTTCTCCCAGGCCAAGCAGAAAAACAATATCGAAGAAATCCCTGCCTTTATTCCTTTTACGGTTGATCACCGCAAAAAATTTCTGTGCTAGTAAAATATCTCCTGGAGTAGCACTGATTTGCGTAAAAACATCAAATTTATTCAGTACAGGCTGATCTGGTTCATATTCAAAATCGTGTGATTCCGTGTCCAGTTGTATCAGTATCTTTTCTTCTTTGTGATCACTTAATCCTTCATTATATAGCAATTCCGGAAAACGAATGTAACAATGATATGCTCCTTTTTGAACATTTCGCATTTCCACATCATAACCAAGCATTTCAAGTTCATGTTTAACTATTACAGTTATTGCATTGAAGTCATCCATTGACAGTTTGAAATTGTCAAAATCCAGATCCTCAGAAAAACGATTGTTATTATGAACTATCCGCAGACATGTTCCCCCTAAAAAGGATAGTTTGCGTTGATAGGGAGTTTCAAAAATGATTTCAAGTATTTTATATTGAAGATATTCCCTGATAATAAACCGGTCAAAACCGTGTAATTGCTCCGGGTAATACGACTTTATTTGCGGTAAACTAAGCATTAATTATTTCTTTTAGTAGTTTTATTCTTTTGTCCAGGACTTTTGAATTAAATAACTTTTGGTATTGGTTCAATTTATCGAAGTCAACTATTTCATTGATCTGAAATTTATTTAAACGAAGAGCATTAATATCATCTTCAGAATTTAACTTTTTAAGGTATAAGAAATCCAGGATCACCTTTTCCGGTTCAGCTATTTTGATCGATAAACCATTAACTTGTAAAAGCCTGTAACCAAAAAATAAAGTGGGCTTTAAATGATTGTAAGAGAAATCTCCTACAGGAGTGCTATAGCTAGCCGTATTTCGTGTAGTAAGGGATGTTATTATAAATACTCCTTCCGGAATGAGGTTGTAAAAAGCTAAGGTACTTTCCATAGAAATATAGGAAGGTGAATAGATCTTATTTGCAGCAAAAAACAGAAATTGTTCATCCTTGATTCTTTCCTTGAAACAATAATATTCCCTCCGGATTTTTTGGATATAGTTTTTATGTTGCCATTCAACCAAACGACGATTATCAAAATCAGGATATCTTTTTTTGATGTCCCTGATTGAGAAGACCGGGAACTCTTTCAGTGATTTTTCAAATGCCAGATAATTCATTTTATATTAATTAATTGTCAAATATAACAATTATCTAAGATAAAAGCAAATTTGCTACAGACCTGTCCTTCTGATGCATGGACTTTACCCCCAGGAATGTATTACTTCAGGATACAGGCTGGTGATCAGTATGGCTCTGGATAGATGGTGCTGATGAGGTAATATTCCCTTGTTTTTCATTGATGAGCATCATGGCACACTTATGGGCTCTCCATGGAAAGCTTTCCTTAGCACCTCACTGAAATATTTAGTATTAAGATTACTACTGATCCCTAATCACTTTTTACGATATAAATCAATCCAAATCGTAAATAGGTATTGTACATCTTGACGCTGCCCTGTCCCTGGTTGGATAGTTTGTCGAGGTTGTAAAGGGTTGAGAAACTGCGGGAAAACATGATTTCAATACTGAGATTTTTATAGATTGGAGCATTCGAGCCTAACATAACACCTGGCTCTAATTTACGTATAGCAGAGTAATTATTGTAGACATCAGTATAATCGTCGTAAAAGCCCCCCGAGCCTATAACAACTCGCACAGTGCCAGCATCACTTCCTGCTATCAATGCCGAGATATAAGGTCCAAACATCAATTGAAAATTCCAGATACGATATGTTATCAATAAGGGAATTTCAATGTAATGTAAGCGCATTGCACCATTGATATAAGCCGTATAATAAGAAGGCACCTGACCGTTAGTTCCATTAATAACCACGCTAAACAATGTATCACGAGTATAACTCTGGCTATAATCCAAACCATGAAAAGAATAATACAATCCCGGCGAAAAAGAAAATCGTTCGCCTATCGGGATTGAATATGACACACCTGCTGTGAACCCGATCAAGGGTTTGCCCGAGGTGCTATCTATCACTTCGGTTGGTATAGGACCACCATAGTTCAAACCAGCCCCAATGCTGATGTTTTGTGAAAAACCGTTACCCAGTCCACATAGGAAGACAATTATTAGTGATAGTAACTTTATCAATGGACTACAACGAATTTTGTCGACGATACCAGGCTATTGCCCAAATAAGCCTGTAAAATGTAATTACCCTGCTGCCAGGTCGAAACATCCAGTTGGTATTTTTTTTCTGAAGGCGAAAACGATTGTATTAATCGCCCATCCATGGCATAAATAGAGCAGAGAAGTTGTTCCGGGTGCATGGTTTTAAACTCAAGTGAAATTTGATCAGTAGCAGGCGAAGGGAATGCATTAACTGTGAATTCCGGTAAGAGACTTTCTTGCAGGCCAGAGGAATATTCCAGAAAAATATCATCTATTAAAAGAGTGCTGCCAACCTGCCCCTGGAAATTTCCGCCATCACCGCTCGAAGTGAACACTATTATTATGGTATCCGGATTTATTCCAGTAATGCTGTAGTCGAAATCAATTTCAAACTCTGTATATGTCTGAACGTCGCTTATTATGGCTCTTATTGCTTTGGCCAAGGTATCCTTTTGGCCCGTGCTTGTGTTAAATTTAGTGAGTATTGCTACAATACCAGCTGAGTCGCCGTTAACAGGTGAATATTTGTACCAGCCCTTAAACTTGAACGGTCTTTCAGTAAATGGCTGGCCCTGTTGAATAAATGGTTCGGTCATGATAAAATCGCCCGATGCCAGAAGGCCTGAAATGAGAAAATCGCCCCATTGCTTCGTTTCTAATTGTGCAGCAAATTCTCCTGAATGTGCATCGGTGGTATATGAAACAGTAACCGGTCCACCAAGTGATTTCAGGGGATTTAGTGTGGTCCACCAGCCACCCGAAGGCTCAAAATAGGTATTCATCGAAGAAGGTGTCCAGTTGTTAAATCCATTCTCAGGGATTTGAGTTTGCGCCATTGCAGAAACAACCAGGAATGATAAGATCAGGGTATTCAGTTTTCTCATATTAATATGTTTCAATACCGCATTAGAATTTTATTCAAATAGAATCTGCTTGTAATATTACTAAAAATATAACACTTTCATCAATAAATTTTGTACTAATGTGATGTCAGAGTTTTCCTAATCTGAATAAGATCAAGAGATTAAATAGCAATTCCATTTCATCTTATATATAGTCTTCTTTACATATATTTACATTCATTTTAACACCATATGCTTTATTGGTTGCAGCTTTTGTTAGCAGTGATTGATTATTCTTTGATGGACTCGCAAATTTCATTGAAAAAGAGAAGGCAGGATTATCCGGAATTGAAACCTCATAACCACCATCTTGCCTGTCGCTTGCTTTTTTACTTCTTCCTTAGCACTTTGTCGGCAGCTAATTTGCCGGTAAGAATTGACATCGGAACTCCTGCTGGACTAAAAGTCCATTGTCCTGCTATAAAAATAGAAGGTATTGGTGTTAACACTGCGCGAGCAGACTGCTGCATATTGTGTATGACCGGTATTGGCTCTTGAAATGACCATCCGGTAATAGCACCTTCAGAACTTGCAACCCGGTTCTCGATACTCAAGGGCGTAAATGCAAAGCTTGAAAGAATCTTTTCCTTTAACATAGGGTAGACAGAATCGGCTACTGCAGAAACAACACAGCGTTCCATTTGATGCATAAACTCATCGTACCATCCGACTTGTTTAACCTTGGAAAACAGGTCATATTCTGTAAGGAAACTAATGACCAGTCCTGTTTTACCTTCCGGACATAGGTTCGGGTCCTTTAACCCAGGAATGGAGATTTCATAGGTGCTCAGCCGGGCAAACTTTTCAATCCAGGCAAATAGCTCTTCTTTAGCTATAGTCTCCCAATTATCTAACAAGCGATTTAACTCCCCCCTATGAGTTTCTCCTAATCCTGTTCTCAGGGGAGTATAAAAGAAGTGGCCGTTTGCAATGGCATTGAAGCTATTGAGCGACTCATCAACTTGCAGGAATAAAGTATAAACTGAATCCCCCCCCCGTCTTTCCAACAGCCTGGCTTTTACATCGTCAAATCTTGATTGGATGCCATCAGAAAATCCTTTTGTATCAGTAATCTTATAAAGTGTTTTTAGATCCCCGGCCCAGATAAGTTTTTTATACTTATAGGCCTGCTTATCTTGATCAATAGCAACTCTCTCTGCGGCCAAGACTTCCCGGATTGTGGTCCTTGTTTTTATCTCTCCTCCTAATTCCAATAATTTTGTTCCCAAAGCTTCTGCCAATTTCCCTACCCCTCCTTTAGGATAAAAATAATCCAGGTAGAGAGAAAAGTAACTAAGGGCAAAAAACGTTGGTGTGTTTCTGAAGAAATGTTGCGATATGATGTCGCGAAGAGAAGCATCTTTTATGATCATCTCGAGATATTCCTCCACAGGTAGATTCATGCGGTTGATCTTCCTGATTGTAAATAAAAACCTTGGCAACCAGGGCAAGAGCTTTTTGAAAATAAATTTCTTATCTTTCCAAATATCTTTAATAATGGGGTTCTCTATACCATAGAGAACATCCATATGTCGCATGACTCTCCTGATGACTTTTATAACATTTTCTATATCTCCTTTGCTCTCCGGGTAAAGCTTTACCAGCATCTCCATATAGGCATTTAAGCTACTTATATCTTCAATATGGATGATCTCATCCTCAACACCAACGGATACCTTACTCTTAACCACTTCAAGTTCAATGTCAAGCTCCTTCAACATAGGAAAAATAATACCTGCATTTTCCAGGGCCCTGACTCCTGCATCAAATTGGAAACCATTCCTGCTGAAAGAATTGACAAGACCACCGCATTCCTTGTTTTTTTCAATAAGCAATACCTGCTTACCTTTCTTAGAAAGATAGGCTGCAGCAGTCAGACCGGCAATACCTCCTCCAACTACAATTACATCGTATATTTTCTCAGCCATACTATTTATGCTGAAGTATTATTGATAGGTGTCTTAACAGGGATAGAGTAAATTGAATCCTTTATTCCGGCATACTCAAGGCTTTTTTCCCAAATTTCATATGCTGCTTCTGTATCAAGTGCAGGAGGTGCGGGGACTTCCTGCTTGGTCAAATTGAAGAACTTGCCACTAACCCCTTCTATCTCCTGTGATACTCCGAGATAATACAACGAATCGGCTGAAATATCAACTGATCTGAGCGTTTTGTCGATGAAATTCTTTTTGAACCAGCGGTATATACAACCGTTTTCTTGTCCAGTCTCAGTTTTCACTGCTCCTGGATGCATGGCATTAATTGTCACATGGGAATCTTTATATAGTATATCAAAAACGATCATAGATAATAATTGGGCCAGCTTAGCAGAACCATAGCTTTTTAATCCTGAATAGCGACGCTTCTCCCAATTCAAATCATCCATCTTTAGTCCCCAGGCGGCAAAACGGTGTCCTTCTGAATTAACCATTATAATTCTTGCCTTTTCCTGTGATTTCAGCTTATCAATTAACATGTAATTTATGATAAAGGAAGAAAGATGCTGTACCATGAAAACTTTATCCAATCCATCTGAAGTCAGCTCCCTTTTGGTAAGGTAGACTCCTGCATTGTGAATCAGAACGTCAATTGGCTCAGTCATATTTCTGAGCTCCTCAGCCAGTTGATGAACTTCCTGCAAATTACTGAGGTCAGCAATTTTATAATCACAGTTAACACCAAATTCACGCTCTATTTCTGCTTTCATAATCGCTGACTTTTTACGATTACGGTTTATGCAGAGCAGATTGGCTCCATTCGAAGCATATTTCCTTGCCGCTACATAGCCTATACCTGAGGTTGTTCCGCTTATTACAACAAGCTTCCCTGAAAAATTCTCACTGCATTCTTTTGGAGCTCGGCGATTATTCTTAACCATCGCCAGTATATCGGGTACATTATACTCTTTAAAGTATTGTCTTGTTCTCTTTCGCATACATCAACCGAATTTTCTTTTCATAAACCTCCTGTATGCCTTATTAAATCTTGGGATATTGTCAAAAATATCTCCCCATAAATCGTAGTAATCTCTTTGCTCCCTGATCTTGCCATCTTCATTTATTGTCAGCCTACTCGAACCATAAATTACAGAACTTGGTCGCTTCTTGAAGGCAATGGTCATTTCCCATTCAACAAAAATGATGTCTTCCTGCATTGCTGTCCGGACAATATTCATTGTTAAATCCTTTGAACGTTTGGTAAGGCGTTCTGTCATTGCCGTAAAATCTTCCAAACCGTGGATTTCCTGGATACAATCCCTGAAATAAATATCCTTGGCGTAATAAGGTATAATGTGAGACCAGTCTGGCTTCCCCTCTGCATTGTATGTCTTTGACCACAGTTCTTTGATGCTTTCTGCATCCAACTTAATCAAACCTGTATCCACTGCCTGCTTAATTTTGTTTTCGCTCATAATGTTACTGAAAATCCGGCTCCGGAGGAAATATTTCATCTCTTATCGCCATAAGTTCTTCCCGGGTATCACAGTCTGCTTCTATTGGAACCAATAAAAGTGGACTTAGTCCCATATCCTTGTGCTGTATTGAATTTGAGGGCTGATCTAAAATTTTCTTTGAAGCACCAATAACAAATTGCTCAGATTTATCCTCAACATATCCACTTAGGGTACCATTGCTATTTAGCCTTACATAATTGCTGAAAATCTCTCGCCGAGTTATATAAATCTCACCACTGAAAAATTTGCCTACACTAATTGTAACTGTTACACCGGGGTTCCCATCCATATCCGGATCGGTTAAATTCGGATCGTTTCGATCTGCAGACAATGGTTGCATGGGGTCACCTGATATACCGAGAAGAGTAGGAGTCGCCGGACGGTAGATTTGCCAGCTGCTGTCCTTAAATGATATCTCAACCTCCTGTACCCTGGGTTTTATAGCCTGGGTGGCTTCATCGCTGATACCTGAAGATGTATTCTTTCGACTTAGCTTTTGCTCTGAATGAACGAACCTGTCAGATTGCATCAACTTCCCGTTTTCCATATAGAAATCAGTAAATCCATATGAAATAATAAAAGTTCGCATTGTAGTTTTGGTTGTTGTATCCTCATAGGCTACAACATCGTAATGGGCATAATGTCCTACAATTTTTTCCTGAACTGATGCTAAATCATATTCCGCGGATGCCTGTATATCTGGCTGATCAAAAACATACAATGGAGAATCTGGCCATGGTAAAGGTTTAGAACAAGAGATTGTGGCAAGTAGAGTTACGATAATCGACAAGCTAAGTGTTGCTTTTGTCAGTATTTTAAATCGATTAGAATGCATTAAATAATATGGTTTCACTAATTCAAAGATAGATAAAAACAAGGAAATTATGATTTTGAAATTTTGATGATATTGATAATTTTATTGTAAATATTCACACAAATAGTTCACAAAGTTTCTTATGCTACACTATCTCCCATTTTTCAATCTCTCCATCAACCACTGCAAAAAATAGCCTGAAAGATGCTCAAAAGAGCACGGAATTTTTAAGCTCTCAATAAAAGCGTAACCCCAACTGTTGGCCAATTGAAAATTTATATGCTATATTTACTAAAAAGAATCACTCCAACATTAATTACTATTAGAAACATGAAAATACAGAATGAGGAAAAATTTATAAAAGGTGTTGAAAGCCTTATCAAGCCAATGGAAGTCAGTAACCTGCTCTTCTTACAGAAACTTAAAAGCTTATTGCCTTCGTTTCTTATGAAGAGATTGCTTTACAGAGCTTCCAAAAACACACCCAATATTGGTTTTGTAATCGAGCCCTACAGCCTGTTTTTATTCTTCAAGCTGAAGGATATTGAATATGCAAAATCAATGCTGCCAGATCGTTATGAGCTAGCGAAGACAAAGTTATTTGCCGATGAAGAGCCGGATTATTACATGGGAATTGGAAATTTAAACACACGAGCAAGCACTTTTTGGGGAATGAGACAGGAGTCTTATCTCATAGCCATCGATAAAGAAACCGGAATTTTGTCTTTTATTTTTATCGATATCCTGAGCAACACCCTTATCGCCAAGCCTAAAAAAGGTATTGCTAATCCAAATTGCAAAAGGGCAATTTTTACTACAAGTTCAAAGGGAGATATCTATCTGGATTTTGTGGAAAACAAAACAAACAGGCAACTTTTATTAACCGGTAACATTAACAGGGGAAAGATGCGCAGCCTGGATCAAAGGCTTTGGGTGATGGGGAATACTTCAATCGCTTACAACAAGGAAATTGGTGCTGGTGATGATAATCCTTTTGCTGTGATTTTTGATCCTGCTGAAGTTAAGGAAGCCCTGGATATTCCGATTGAAGATATTCGGATAAAGGAAAATACCCTTTTCCCGGGTCTTGGCAGAAACAGCTCTCAGTAAAGCAATCTGCTTTCCTTTTGCCCAGCACTATATTGCTGACAGTCCGGGTTGCCGCACTTATGTAAAGGACGTGGATGACCTAATCGATAAATATAACAAACTTGGGGACCCGGGGAAACTAAAAACATTCTCCTCCATGACCATCATAAAACAGCTTTCCATAGCAATTGGTGTTTCCATACTCATTGTAATACTTATACTCATTTTGTAGTATTTCCATGCCTTCAATAAGCGGGAATGTTATACAGGTATCAATAGATAGATGTCAAGTTGATTTACAATCCTTTAGATATACTCAATTGTGTCCAAGAGGGTCTGAAGTTTCTGCACTTTTTTACAAGGCTGTCTACATTCGATAAGTTTTGTTTTGGATTTGTATTTTTTGTCTAATTTTGCAGCCATAAGATTGTTCTTTGAAACCTCTTGCTAATATTAATATTCAGATATTTTAATGTTAATTAAAACATCTTAAAACAAATAGCTAAAAAGGCAAGAGTGTAAATATCTAACAAATTTATTATTAGATTGTTATGAGTTAGCAATCGAATAAATCGGGGCGTGGCCCCTCGACGGAGCCAGTGTTCACTTAATTCCGGAAATCGCTGAACACTTCAATAAGACAGACCTTAATATTGCATCTTTCATTAAACCAGTTGATTAAGATGTTTCTGAAACCAAAACTCAACTGTTCACTTTACGCTGGTTTCAGGTGTTCAGTTTGACCAGTAAATGCACTTACAGTAAAATTAGTTTAATCATTCTTTAATTATAAAGAACGGTTCTAAATTATATATAAGTCAGTTAAATACTTTGATTTCTGAAATATTATAATTTTATTTGCACCCGCAAATTGTAAAAGTATGAATATATTCAAAAGACATATAGTGAAGTTCGGGAGCTGCGAGGTTCTGTTTGGGGACGAAATAATGGATATTGGATTCGGTAGATTTTAGTTATAAACGATATAATTGAAAACCCGGATCGATATGGTCCGGGTTTTTTTATGCGGAATTGGAAACCCGGCCATATGGCCGGGTTTTTTTGTACATGCAGGGTTCGATATCCTGCAGTACCGCAGGCTCAGGGAAGGGCAATACGGGTCCTTCCCAAGGTTGGAGAATGGTTAAAGGCCATATACAGGAATCCGTTTGTCCTGTAATGTATTGGGAAAGCTCCAATTTGATTAGCCGGGGTAAGTTTCCTGGATTGGTAAAACCCAATTCAGGAAATGAACCTTAGCGGATGGATAGCTTAACAGGTAAAGCATCGGATTGAATCTCCGGGGATGCAGGTTCAATTCCTGCTTCATCCACCACTGTGTTCGTAACTTAATTGGTCAAAGCGCCTGAATATTAATCAGGAGACCGGAAGTTCGAATCTTCCCGGGCGCACAGGTGCAAAGTGCATCTTTTAATTGTTAAACAAAAACTGTATTGAGATGAAATTTCACGAACTGGAACAGTATGTTCTGGATGCAGAAAAGGCCTTTGAACAGGGATTTTACATGGGAGGTAAAGCTTACCTGGAAAGTGCTTTGACTGAAGAGCCTACTTATGGAAAAGCCCATAACCACCTGGGATGGCTATATCTCGCCCGTCTGGAGGACTTTGAAAAAGCAGAAAGGCACTTGAAGCTGGCTTTGAAATACTGTCAGAAATACAGTGCCCCATATGCCCATATGATCAGCCTGCTTTTCGAATCAAAAAGGCTGGAAGAGCACGGATACCTGATTGCAGCGGCAATGAAGGTGCCTGGTATGAGCCATTCATTCCTTTATTCTGAAAAAGGTAAAGCTTTTGAAGTGAAAGGGAAATATACTCAGGCCATTAAATGGTACCGTAAAGCCATCAGGTGGAGTATGGAAGAATCAGAGATCAGCGCCATCAGGAATTATATGAAAAGGGCGAAGAGCAAAAGGTGGCTGTTTCTGAATCTGTAAGTAGAAATGATCCCGGATCTCTATAATATTTTAATGATATTATATCCGGGATCATTCATAATATAAATACCGGTTCTAGCCTGGATGCTTTCTATCCATAGATTCATTTTTTTTGCACTCCCAAATTCGGCGGGCTATTACTTTTCTATTCCTTGCGCCAATTGAAATCGGCGGGCTTCGCCGGACACGTCCGTTTTGATATCTGATTCATGAAAGCTGATATCTGATATTTGAAGTGATTTTAAATTTTTTGGAACAAATCCTCATTTCTGGTATAAACATATATGAGGGACGAGGAAATACCCATGTATGTTAATATCCTGCAATCAGAAATAGACCAGAGCTACTACTGTGGTCATACAAACGACCTGAGGCGAAGATTAGGTTATCATAACCGGGGACTTAATTCCGGAAATCGTTGAACACCTCAAAAAGGAAATCACTATTATTGTATCGTTCATCAAACCAGCAGATTAAGATGTTTTTGAAACCCAAATCCAGGTGTTCACTTTACTCCGGTTTCAGGTGTTCAGTTTGACCGGTATTTCCATTTATGGCGGATAAGCTATAGAAGTGGTCTCTTTGCAAACTATTACCGCTTACACCGCTCCAAGGCCTATACTGTAAACCAGGACATCCCTTACCTGGATGCAATCATTCCGCAAGGGACTGAGATAGATGTCTTTTTCAATACAAATGTATTCAGCATTGGATACATGTTAACCATTGTAAATGATTCCAAATCATTTCTTGGTGGGTATTTTAATCTTTATCTAATGAATGTAAAAACCGGTGTAGAGGCCAAATCTATTTCATTTGATGAAGACATAAAAGTAATTGCACCCCTTCCCAATTTTGGACTATTTGCTTTGTTTCAGGTCAATAAATGGTTAGGGTTCGAGGAAAAACTGGGCATGTTTTACCTCCGATCGGATGATTTTAGTGGTAAAATTAATGATGCCAGTTTGTCTGCTACTTTTAAAGCTTATTAATGGATCTATGTAGATTTATCCTACAAAACTTTCGATTTATCTGTATTAGTTGCATCAGATGAAATCAATACTACATTGGAGTATAATTTCAGAGGCCCCGGACTGGGCATTACTTTAAAATTCTAATAAATAGAATTCTAAAAGATGACTTCAGAAAACAACAATCCATCAGCAAATATTAATACTTTTACTGATTACAATTTCAGCGGGCCTTCAGTAGGCTTGTTGTTCATTTTTAATAAAAGGATGATTTAAAATAAACTTAATACACAAATGGATATTACCTACTATAAGGTCGCAAACGATACAATCATTCAAGCCGACCAGAATATTAAACCTGAAGATTGGAAAAAAAAATAAATTGGATCGACATCCGTGCTGAAAACCGAAAGGAAGTGACTGATTATTTACAAGAACTGAATCTTTACAGTAATCTGCACGAATGTATTGAAAAGCCTGAAGAATACCCTGTTTTAAATACTTTTGAAAAAACGAATGTTTTAAACATTTCTATTTCCGATGCAGCGGACATTTATAAAACTGATTATGCAACTGTGATCCTTGACAATAACTTGTTCATCACGATTGCAAGCAACTTAGATGATTTTTTTAATGCAAGTACCCTCTCTGTTTATAAGGAAAAGAAGTATACGTCACTAAGGAGTTTCTTGTTTTACATATTAGCAGTGAAGATCTTAGACCAAGAGTAATGCAAACTTGAGTATTGCACGTAAACGACTTCAGGGACTTGAACATAAGCTTTCAAATGATCCTGAGAAAATTTCACAAAGGATATTAATGTACCTGTGAAAGGGATATAAATCAATTGTCAGATATTATCGAAGATCAGTATGTTGGATGCGAATTTCTCGATTCACTCAACACAGATAATCTCAGACAGGATGAGATTTGGCAAACAAGTAAAGTAACAAAAGGATTTGAACCACTGGATAAAGCGACACTCAGGCTGGAATAGAAAGCAAAATCATTGCGTTTACAATATATGCTCATCCAACAGGAAAAATATACGAGAAAGATCAATATTCTTACTATAATACAGGCTATTTTTGTGCCGCTTACATTTATTGCTGGTGTTTATGGCATGAATTTCATTAATATGCCTGAATTGAATTGGAAATTTGGCTATTTTCTCGTATGGTTTGTTTTTATTTTTTTGGCGGGAGCTTTACTTATTTATTTCTATAGAAAAGGTTGGTTTAATTGAGATCTGGAAGATTTGTTAAGATCAACTATCTAATTTTATCAGGAAACTGTTCAGACCACATACACTAATGTCTTCACTTAACTGATATTCTTCACTTTCCGGGATTATCACACAATTCTTTACTGCACCGATATCATTAAAGGCGATTTTGTTTCCTTTGGTTAAGGTTGGTGCAGCTGAGAACTTTATCTCTATAGAATAAATAGGTTTGGAAGATTTGGTTAATACCAGGTCGCATTGAGCACCTTGATGTGTTCGATAGAAATATGGCTCATAGGATGGTCCTGCAATTTGCAATATTTGTTCTATTACAAACCCTTCCCAGGAGTTCCCTTTTAAAGGATTCCCTTCCAGATCATCAGTAGATTGAATATTCAAGAGATTGTGTAGAATACCCGTATCACGTAAATACACTTTTGGTGCTTTTACTATTCGCTTTTTTATATTGGGGTAAAATGGCTGTAATTGCCGTATCAAAAATGCATTCTCAAGAAAATCTATATATTTCTTGAGGGTTGTGGAGCTAACGCTAAGTGACCTGGCAATATTCGAATAATTAATAACCTGGGCATTAACATGGGACAACATAGTCCACAAGTTTCTGATGGTATTTCTGTTAATATCCAGTCCTAGAATAGGTAAATCAGTATTAATATAGGTTTTTATAAAATTATCCAGCCATTGTTGCCATATTTCAGTATCTTTGAAAGAAAAGCATCGGGAAATCCACCTTTAAACAAAGTTCATTTTGCGATGCATAGTCCAGTTCCAATAAATTAAACCCGGGGAGTTCAATATAGGCAATCCTTCCGGCAAGTGATTGAGAAGATTGCATCAATAATAAAGGAGATGCTGAGCCCAATATAATAAACCTGCCTGGCTCTCTTTTCATATCAATCATAGGGCGCAGGACCGAGAATAATTCAGGCATAAGTTGAATTTCATCTATTATGATACATTTGTCCATATTGTTTTCAAAAAATAAAACCGGATCGCTCAGCTTTATTTTGTCCCTGGGATTTTCGATGTCAATATAAACAGCTTCCTTATCAATCTTTTTAATCAGTTGTTTTGCAAGGGTGGTTTTCCCCACCTGCCGTGGGCCAATAATCCCTGTTGCAGGGAAATTGTTGACTGTATTCAACAGTTTTTGCTCAATTATTCGAGTTTTCATAAAGACAAAAGTAAAGATTTATCATGAATATGTCAAATATATATTGAAATATTCATGGACAATACAGATAAAGAAATCATCTCTTATTGAGTTAAACTAAGTTTAAATGGTATACATTCACCGTAAATCGAAAATAAATTATCTTTACAAACCAATCTAAAATCTACATTATTTTTGGATTTTGTTTTTTGGAATTTGGAATTTCCGAAGGATCGGGATGTAGCCTTTCGGCTAGCTCAAGACAGGCTCCGCCAGATTAGCGCTCTTTAAATTAATTTGAAAATACAGAACACAGAACACAGAATTGAAAATTTTATCGGAGGATCTTCTTAAAAAGCAAGTTTCACTTATCCTCTAAGTGAAACTTATTTCAAATCTTAATACCTTTTTTATTAAACACGTCAATTATTGCTTCACGGTCCTGCTTGATGTATATAAAAACGATGCCCAGTGTGGGCTTGAAGCCGTCTGACAGGGCTTGTTCAAGGCAGATGATATTTCCTCTAGGGAACTTCCGTGAAGGGATTTGGTTTTCATGATCAATTGATTAAAACTTTTCAGTTTTCGGATTTGTATCCTTATGAAGGTTCTGTTGCTGCTTCACAATGCATTTTTTAATTGGTATTTGAATATTAGACAATAAACCCTAAAAATTGTTGGATTTTTGTTCACCATAGCGGGGGAATGTCCCTCGTTCACCAACTCTATATTGGCATTACAGCGGTTGATATGGAAGCTTATTCAAAAAATTTAAAATTTCACCGAAAAACATTTAACTTTGCAAACCCAAATTGATTTTGAATTTTTTATTGAATCGGGGTGTGGCCCTCGGCTTCGCTCGGGACAGGATAGATGATTACTATCCAAAATTTCACTATTTTTGCAGTTCAATTATCGGGGTGTAGCCCTTCGATCCCGATAGTTATCAGGACTCAGGATAAACTCCGTCTGGCTAGCGTGTTCTTTATATTATAAATTGTAAATCCTAAACTGTAAATTGTATATTTCCTCGGGGTGTGGCGCAGTCTGGTTAGCGTGCTTGACTGGGGGTCAAGAGGTCGGGAGTTCAAATCTCCCCACTCCGACTTCGCCCGCCGAAAATAAGCCATGGGCTTATTGAAGGCGGGCTATTTCTTTTCTATTCCTTGCGCCAATTGAAATCGGCGGGCTTCGTCGGACAAGTCCGACAATCATTTGATTAATCAAAGTTCCCCCGAACGATTCAGCGAAGTCACCAGGTCTTTACCAGAGATATCAGATAAACGATAAATGATAAACAGATATCTGATATGTTGTCCAAATTCGTTTGAAGACTTACAAGAAGGGAGGCGTATAATGTTACTGTATTCCTTACCTGATCACAAACTTTTCAGTGAGGTGTTTTCCACAATCGCAGCTGATATGGGCAAAGTAAATGCCTGAGGGTAAATTGCCGATATTGATACGTTCACTAGCGGCTCCATTTGTATGCTCAACAGCGGTTCGGTTGATCACCACCTGTCCAACCTGGTTCACGATCGAAATAGTAGCACCTATGCTGGGTGAAATATCGAACTCAACCATAATATGGTCATCGGCCGGGTTGGGGGATACCCTGAGCCGGGATACAATTTCATCAGGCTGATCGCTGATTCCCGTGACAACAGAGCTGTAATATGCTACGGTATCGGTGACCCCATAATAAGTATTGTTAAGGATCTCTATGCTAAAAAGGGGCGATTTTGAATTTGCCGCAAACCAGGAATACTGGGACCTGACTATATTAAAATGCTTAACATAGAATCCACCAACGAACACAGAGTCAATTTCAGTATCCACGGTTAATATTCGTAAGACGTTTGTATAGGTGCCTGACGGGATTATCAGCGTGCCATAAGCATCTGCCAACATCTCACTTTCAGCAGTCACCCTGACATCCGCCATTGAAGTTGTTACAACCCCTTTATAAGTGTCAAAGTATGTGTCCTCATATGTGAATGGAAATTTTAGAAAAGTCCTGCTGTCGCTGTATATCAACAGTGAAGGAAATGTTCCAGTTGTAGACTGGGAACCTAAATAATAATATCCATCTGTATTAGTCAGGACATATGTGAAGATGGTATCTCCCATGTTCAAAGCTACATTGGCCGATGGAAATTCATTTCCGGCAGGTGCCTGTGCGGGGTCAATGGCTGTGATCTGACCTCCATAAAGTGTAATAAGTTCTGAAAAATCCCAGTTAGCATCAGGGCCGGTGGCGCCGGTTGACAGCCCGGTCGTAGCTACAAAATTAATATCGGTTACATCCCCTACCTGAGGAGCGTTTTGGGGGTATTGAAGCGTTGGCTGTGCGACAAGCGTCAATGTGAAAAATGCACAACCCAGGAATAAATAAAACTTTTTCATAATCTTTGGGTTTGGTTTCGGGTAATTCAAAAATAGTAAATATTTATATAGAATCAAAAGTATTTTCCGGAGATGTCAGGTTCCCCCTGCAAATTCTGGAGCCTGTGATCCACCTGTGCTGACCTGATAGCAATCGGAGAGGATGGATTTGTGTGATCGGAATTAGCAGTATTATAAGGGATCTAAAAAATGGGGAAAAGTATTAATTCTAAAGCAGTATTCTTATAGCCTTCTCAGGACATTGAGGATTAAATTTTATAATAGATAATTCTGGGCCATCGTGTGCAGCATTGAACGAAACCGTTTTCCCCAATTGTTGTTTCCAGAAACCGGTCAATCTTGTTGATTCGTGAATGTGGCCATGAAGTGTTATCAATGGTTGTTTTTCTTCAATAAACCGTTTAATGGCTATGCTCCCCACATGAACATCCATCGGCACATGATCTATCATAATCCCATCAAGAGCAGCCCGGTCAAGATAAGTTTTATATGGAGGTGAGTGAAATAGAAAAATAGCATTTGAAATATCTTCATTTCCTGTTAAGATAATCAAATCGTTCTTAATTGTGGCATACTCAATATCTTCTGTTATCTCCATTGTACGGAATCCTTCAGTTGGGGGTATACAACCAGGATCTACATGTCTGGAAACATCATATTTTTCCCAGTCTTTCATCTGGAAAGGGGTTGGAGGTACAAATGAATACCCAAAAACGGAATAATTATATAAAGGAAGTTTTTTTTGATTCGCATAATGAAACAAGCCCTTATTACTTTCTTCTATGAATTTTTCTTCCTCATCTCTCGCATCATCATTTCCCAGAATTAAGAATATCTCTGGGTATTTGCCTTTCAAAACCTTTTGGAGTTGACGGAGTTTTGGAAAAAGAAAATCTATTGTAAAGTCATCATAATTTTCTATTCGCTTCAAACCATGCGGCAACAAATCCCCTCCCATAAAAACAGCCCCAGGCCTCTCTTTTTCAATTTGATCAAACAACTTTTCATATTGGTCTACGTCTCCATGTAGATCTGAAACAAGGAAACATCTGGTCATCTAATTTTTTTTATGAGTTTGGCTCCATCTGTTGTAGCACCAATCATAGATGCAAAGCTGGTTTTGTTTTTTATATCTGCATCTGTGACAATGTGAAGGTCAATCAATCCATCTGTTTTATAACCTGTTTTGGTATAGTTCATTTCCGAGAGACAATAACTCCATCCTTCTAACCAGGACTTGAGCATTATTTCTTGTTCCGGAGTTCCAACAAAATGGATAATTAAATCTATATCACTCGCCGGACCAGCTGTAGCATTTTTTGCACTTCCTATAAGGTATAAGGCCGACACTCCAAATTTTTCCATATCCAACCTTTCTCCAATTTTATTGACGATTTCATGCCTCCATTTCCAATGTACATTTGATTGTACATGTAATAGAGAAGATGAATCGTCTTCTGAAAATGCTATTGGTTTTTTTTCACAATCTAAAACCTCAAGCGTCTTTTTTAACCTTTTGTTAAAAATGTAGTTGCCGATCTGGGAGGCTATTGCGTTTAACAACTTCTGCTCTTCTGGTAAAAATTGACTATCTGTAACCAATTTTTTGAATTGGGTATAATAAACCTCTATTTTACCTAAAATTTCCTCATCTATTATGATATCAGAAGATTGAACCCACTTAGTTTCATCCCAACCAGATTCTTTATAAATTTTATTTTCAAAAGTTATTTTTACCCTGGTGATTATTGGATATTGCCATCCACCCCAAAGATGTTTCACAATTTCCATCAAAAAATCATTAACTGGTAAATCCTCACTAACTATTTCCTGTACACTGTACAGGCATTTCATCTCTTTCTCCCTTTCTTTCAATCTGGTAATCTGATCCTGGTATTCATATTCATTATAGAACATATTCTACATATTGTGTGTAAATTTCTATGGAAACCATTTCAATTGTTATAATTCCCCCTATCTTTTGGGCAGGTTTTCTTCAAATTTAAGGATTATTTATTTCATTATGCCACCTTCTTGAGTTCTTGATGAACTGATATCAGAAGCCGGGTAAATGTAAACATGCTCGTATTTAATGCTTCACAAAAGGCGTTCAATAAAGATATTATCGATTGCCCGGTATTGAAGGGAATTTTTTCGGTAAAAATGTTTATGATTCAAGTCTGTCCATAACTGATTTCGGGATCCTGACGGCCTTGTTTGATTTGCTGTTTACAAAAACCAGGGTGCTATCAGCCTTATTGATTATTTCATTATCCTGGTTGTAAACGGAATGGTGAAATTTCAATTTTACTCCTGAGAGTACTTTTAAGGTAGTTTTGATCCTGATCAAATCATCATAAAATACCGGTTTGAGATATCTGATATTCATCTCAACGACAGGTATAATTATGTTCTGGCTTTCGAGGGCCTTGTCGCTTATGCCCAGGTTCTTCAACAATTGAGTCCTGCCGATATGATAGTATCTGGCATAATTTCCGTGATAGACAAATCCCATTTTATCTACCTCATCATACCTGATCCTGATTGATTTAATTGATGATTTCATTGTGCCTGGTGCTTATTCATACTCGATTATCATTTAGTTCACCCGCATGAAAAGCATCATAAGCCTCTTTAACAGACTTTTTACCCAGGGAAGCATATATTTCAATTCCGGCCTTTTTCAGCACATCAGTTGCTTTTGGACCTACATCACCACCTGTAATCAACACTTTAGCACCCAATCCGGCTACATTCTGACCTGCCTGGATGCCGGCACCATGGCCCGCTTTTCTGTTTTCATCATTTGAATACCACGACAGGTCATCTTTCTCTTCATCAAAAAGTAAGAATCCCTCGGCCCTTCCAAAGACTGAATCTACTGGTGAATCCCAGTTTTTACCGGTTGATGTGAATGCTATTTTCATAATTATTTATTTTTTTATTGTTGATAATCTTAATTTGACGGTTTCCCAGCACTGCTCAATTTTTTTAACTGTTTTGAAGTTTTCAAACTCCATAATTGATTTGCCGTTTGTGATGGCTTTTGAAAAGATGGTGTTGAAAGGGATCTCTGCCAGGAGCTCGATGTTCTTTTCCTCGATATAGGTTTTAATCAATGTATTAAATTCTGTACTTAAGTCTGCTTTGTTAATTATGCAGCCAATGGATGCACTGAATGATGCAAGCAACTCAGATACACGTTGCAAATCATGGAACCCCGAGATCGTTGGCTCTGTTACTATGATAATATAATCGGCTCCTGTAATGGAAGCAATGACAGGGCAGCCTATACCTGGTGAGCCATCAACCAGGATATATTCCGCGTTGATTTTTTCGGCTTCCATTTTAGAAATCTCCCGGATCTTTGAAACCAGCTTGCCGGAATTATCCCCGGGAATGTTAAGCCTGGCATGGACTAATAAATTGTCAAACCTGGTTTGTCCGGTGAAAAACCTGCCTGAAATGTAGTCCCTGGGAATAATAGCCTCCACCGGGCAAACATGATAACAGTAGCAACAACCCTCACAATCAATTTCTTCAACACTATATTTCCCGTCTTTCACATTGATTGCATTAAACCGGCACACTTCCCTGCATTTATCACACTGTATGCACTTGTCCTGGTCTATGGCAACAGTTTTCCCGCCGATAAACTCCTCCGAATGAGAATTCAACGGCTTTAGTATCAAGTGCATATTCGCGGCATCCACATCACAATCGGCTACAATTATTTTTTGTTTGCCCAGGTAGGCTAACGATGCTGTAATTGAAGTTTTTCCTGTTCCTCCTTTTCCTGATATGACAACAACTTCTTTCATAGTTAAACAACAGAAGAATAAATGTTTTCCATCTCCTTACTTATTCCATTATTTGTGGGGAATAATATATCACCAATAGCATATCTTTCTGCAATATTGCGGTCATGTGGGATCTTTGCCAGGATGTTAATCTTTTCATCATTGCAATACTGAATAACATCATCATTCCCAATACCGTACTGGTTGACCACAACCCCAAATTTAATATCAAGCTGACGCATGGTTTCAACAGCAAGTTCCAGGTCATGTAGTCCAAAAGGGGTTGGCTCGGTAACAAGTATTGTAAAATCAACATCTTTTACAGCTTCTATTACTGAGCAGGAATTTCCCGGTGGACAGTCAAATATCTTAAGGCTGCTTTCAGAGAAATTATCTTCTACATATTCTTTTGTTTTCCTGATCAGGGGTACCGGTAGTGGCTCGCCAATTTCCAATATGCTTTCGACAATCGAAAAGCTTGACCCAGAAGATGAATCATCCAGAATCTTGTAGTGCTTTAATGTCCCGATCTTGTGATCAATCATCTGCAAGGCCTGTTCAGGGCAAAGCCCCGAGCAGGCATGGCATGAATGGCAAAAATCCGGATAGATCAAAATGAGCTCGGGCAGCTGGATGATTGCATTAAACTGGCAGACCGAATGGCATTTTCCGCAGAAAGAACATTTGTCTTCTATCCATGAGGGTATTTTTTTGAATTTGGTTTCTTCATGAATAAGCTCACCGGATAGGAAAAGCCCTGAATTTGGCTCTTCCACATCCAAATCAACAAGGACAATATCATCCACAGGTTTTTTATGGTGGCTCCTGATGAACCAGGCCAGGTTTACTGCCAAAGTCGTCTTTCCTGTCCCCCCTTTACCGCTGGCAATTGCAATATTCATGAAAATGGCAGCCTAGTGGTCGCAGAAGTTTGCGTTCGTTTCAAGGGTGCCTTCAAGGTAATCTGCTACAAGGTCTTTAGTGTCTTTCATGCTTGCTCCGACAAAGACATTTATCTTATATTGATTCAAAAACTCAATAGCCTTATGCCCGATACCTCCAACGATCAAGTCTGTAATCTCTTGATTTGCCAGCCAGTTTGGCAAGGCACCCGTGCTGTGCTTAGGGGCATCAAAAGTCTCTTCTTTAATTACCTTATCGCCATCCACATGATAGATCTTAAAGTGCTGGCAATGTCCGAAGTGCATGCTAAGCATATTGTCAGTTGCTGGTAAAGCAATCTTTTTCATAATCTTTTGACTTTCTTGGTTAAAAACGTCCACCTTGTTGATTCCTGTTTCTGCGGCGTTGCCTTCTTCTGAAGCCAAACCATGAACCTCCCCTTTCTTCACCCTTTTCTTGTTCCTGGTCAGTACTAGTATCCTTGCACTTACCCTGTTTCCGACCTGTCATGGGGCCTTTTCCTTCAGGTCCGGTTCTGTCAAATCCTGGCATAATATCCTCCTTTATTAGTGTGTTAAAATGTTATGTAACAAAAGTATAATTGAACCTGCTAAGATTTGAACAAATCATGCTCCTTCGCATTAACCCGGCAATTGAGATTGCTCAAAAGATTTATTGATATTTATGCTACTTTTGTCCTGACAGGACACACAGAACAATATCAGTCAGGGTTAACCACGCTAGTGATGGATGAATTCTCAGAATCCTTAAATTGCCTTAAGTGCACGAAGAGCTCTAAATGCTTTAAAGAATTAATTCCTTCAGAACTGGAGTTTATCAACCATAACAAAACCCAGATACTTTATCGAAAAGGAGAAAATATTTGCAAGCAGGGTGCATTTGCTTCCTATGTCCTGTACATAGCCGACGGACTCGTTAAAACATACCTGGAAAGCCCCGGTAACAAGAATATCAACATAAGGTTATCCAGGACAGGGGATTTTATAGGTATGTCAGCCATCTTCGGGGATAACATTTATAATTATTCCACCCAGGCACTGGTTGATTCATCCATATGCCTTATTGAAAAAGGAAGTTTTAAGAAGCTTCTTCTCAATAATGGGACTTTTGCATCGGAAGTTATCAGGTCCTTTTGCGAGAAAGAAAAGCAATTGTTCCAGATCCTACGAAGCGTTGGCCATAAACAGATGCATGGCCGGCTGGCAGATGTATTGATCTATCTTTGCAGTGATGAATTCACGAAATTGGATGTCTTTACCTATTTGAGCAGGCAAGATATTGCAGACTTCGCCTGCATCTCCATGGAGAGCGTGGTCAGGCTGCTCACGGAATTGAAGAAAGAAAAGATCATCGAAATGAACGGTAAGCATGTCCGGATATTACAAATGGACCTGCTGAAGGAAATCAGTAAAAGAGGGTGATCGTTAGCCTCTCACAAAAATAAACCTTGTAATAAAGATCCCGGTCCCGTCGCCCTTGCCGGCATCGCTTTCTACACCACTGGTTACAAACAATAACCTGTAACCCTTTTTAGTGAGGTCATTCAGCTTGGAGGTGATCAGGGCATCATTGGAGGCAATGTTCTGAAAATTGATACCAACGCCACTGTAAAAGTTCAACATCTTGGTCTCTTCCATGTTATCGATTTTGATATCAGAGCGACTGCTTTGATCTTTGGCAGCCTTCCCATCTGTACGTACAGTGGTGAAGTCCTCATAATTCAGCGAATCGGTCTCCTGGATCATTCGGGAACGACCAATTCCCATTGGAACGACAGATTCAACAGTAGTTACAACAAGGTACTCCTGTGCTGTAACAGCCAGTGAGATACCAATGATCATTAAAAATGTTAGAAAGCTTGTTTTCATGTTTTTTAAAGTTTGTGATTAAGTTAAAGCTATTTCATATATTTACTAAACACAAATATAAGAGAAGTAATGCAAAACAACGACAATCAGCAAACTCTTGTCATATCATACCTGACAATGAGAAAGGTGATCGGTATCCTGGGAGTTGCCCTGCCTGTAGTCTTAGTTATTGGTACCTTGATCAATGGAGATAAAAATGCGGTACAGGATTCCATCAGCGATTATTACCATACGGGAATGCGGGATGCATTTGTCGGGATTCTCTGCATGGTGGCCCTGTTCCTTTTTCATATAAAGGTTATGTTAATGATGATGAGACCTACAAGTTCAAGGATAATATTGCCGGTAACCTGGCCTGCATCTTTGCCCTGGGCGTTGCTTTCTTTCCAACCTGTGATTCACTCATTGGAAAGATCCACCTGGTCTCGGCCGGGCTATTCCTGTTCACGCTTGCGTACTACTCATTTTTCTTATTTACCAAAGGTGAATCTACCACGAAAAATAAGAGAAGAAGAAAAAGAGTATATCGCTCCTGTGGTGTAATTATTGCTTCATCCGTAATCTTACTGTTGCTCTATTTCTGGTTTCTTAAGGAATTGATCCCGGGCCTGGAAATCATAAAACCAGTCTTCACCCTTGAGGTGATCGCCCTTATCGCTTTCGGGACTTCCTGGATGATCAAGGGGAAGTTTCTGCTGAAGGGTTGATTACGGCACAACAATCGAAACCGCCGCCGCAGCAGTATTATTTAAGTTCGGAAATACGCGATAACCAAGCATCGGGTCATCATAGGCATTGCTGTAAAATGAATCACCATAAACCTTCAGGAAAACAGTTGTTCCCGAATCATAACCCATGTCATTCAGGTTGGTATTGGTGATGATCATCTCAAATGGATTTTCCCTTATGGTCACAATATCGGAAAAGTAACCATAGTTCGTGTTGCTGACATTGAACTGGTCATCATAAAAGAGGCGGATATACCTGGGATCATTAATGGTAGCACCAGGATCTGTCGTTACAGTAACAATTATGTTATTACCATCAATCTCTGTTGTTAGCTCAATGACGGCTGTAGACGACCTTTGTCCAAGAGCCGGAACCTCAGGAACGATATTCGTGTAGCCCACATTCTGGTTTTCAATACCGAACATTTTATATGTTCCATATCCTTCTTTGCTGTACACAAGGGTATAGGTGCCGAATAAAACATCTTGCAGAATAAATTCACCATTGATATTAGTTATGGCAGCTTTCATTGGAATGCTTTCCTCGATGGCAACGGTCATACCGTCACTATTAAGTCTGGCAGTCCCTTCATCATAAAGGGTTGCCGCACCTTTGAGGTCAGCATCAACAATAGGAACAGGGGTTGGGTCGGTAGTTCTCTTGCATGCAATAGAACTGATCAGCACAAAGCTTATTATCAGGTAGAATACGTTCTTCATCATAATAAAATTATTAATCTTTTAACTATGACGGCTATACCAATCCTTTTGTTACTAAGAAAAAATTATTTTTTCGGTCTGCGATATGACTTATTAGATTTCCAGTCTTTCCGCTTAACGGGAGTGTATGCAGGACCTGGTCCAATATTAGCTGGCAATTGAAGTTTCATGACTGGCTTGCCTAATAGCTCTTCAATGCTTAAAAATTTCCCCTGCTCTTTCGGATTAATGAATGTAATGGCCACTCCTTCAGCTTCAGCACGTGCAGTACGGCCAATCCTGTGTATATAATCCTCATCATCATTTGGGACGTCATAGTTTATCACAAGGTCTATATCCTCGATGTCGATGCCGCGCGACAGGATATCCGTTGCTACAAGGATGCTTAGCGACCTGTTCTTGAACTGTCGCAAAACATTTTCCCGGCTTTTCTGGTCCAGGTCTGAATGGATCTCGCCAATGTTCAACCCGGCTGCCTGCAGTTCCTTGTTTAACTGCTTTGCACCGACCTTTGTAGAGCAGAAGATCAATACACTGCGAAGTTCCTTGCCCTTGAGGAGATACTTCAGCATGGGTATCTTTTGCGTGTCATACACGACATAAGCAACCTGCAGTACCTTTTCAACAGGTTGGGACATAGCTATATTGATCTCCACGGGATCATTTAAAACAAGCCGTGCCAGCTTCCTCGCTCTGTCAGGCATGGTGGCAGAAAAGAATAAACTTTGCCTTTGCTTGGGAAGGTAGGAGATTATCTTCATTATGTCTTCATAGAAGCCCATATCCAGCATACGGTCAGCTTCATCCAGGACCAGGTATTTCAATTTAGAAAACTTAACATATTTATTGTACAGATGAGATAAGATCCTGCCAGGTGTGCAAATAACAATATCTGCCCCTTCTGATAAAGCTTGCTTCTCTGTGACATAAGACGTACCATCTGTGCCTCCGTAAATGGCAATGGAACTCACCGGTGTAAAATAAGACATGCCCTCCAGCTGCTGATCTATCTGCACGGCAAGTTCACGGGTGGGGACAATGACCAGGGCCTTTACATTGCCATCGTGTTCACTGTTTATAATATGATGCACCAATGGCAGTACGAAGGCAGCAGTCTTGCCAGTACCTGTTTGAGCAGATGCAATAATATCTTTCCCTTGCATAATGTAGGGGATGGCCTGTTCCTGAACCGGTGTGGCTTTCTCGAAACCAAGGACTTCTATGCCTTCGAGTAGACGATTGTCTAATCCAAATTCTTTAAAACTCACAGTTTGCAAAAGTAATTAAAAATATAATCACGTAAAATATTCATTTCTTACCTTTACCTGAAAAAGCCTTATTATGAAAGCGATTACTTTGACTACTCTATACTTCTTTCTGACTGTTCAGATTATCATAGCTCAGGCAGATTATAAAAACCAGGTGAGTGAAAATGGAGACCACTTCATCGAACATGATAATCCAGGATTTTTAGTTAATCCAAACAACACACGGGCTGAACAACTCCAGAACATTGATCCGGGAATTTCACCTGAGGGTGATTATATGGGTATGGCTGTGTTTTCTCCTGATGGACAAACCGTCTATCTTACCAACAGGGGAACCAATAACCTGAGCATTTTTGATTATGCTGATATGGAACTGATTGCGAATATTGATGTTGGGGAATATCCTTCATGTATTGATGCTAATGAGCAATATGTGGTTGTTGGTTGTCAGTTTTCAGATCTTGTTTATATCATTGACGCTGTAACCTATGTTGTACTGGATACTGTTCAAACCTATGAACAACCATGCAAAGTGCATATTTCCCCCATGAGTAATTTGGCTTATGTAGCCTGCGATATCGATGATAAATGCCTTGAGATAGATCTCGCAAGTCAATCAGTTACGGATACCATTTATGACTTTACAATTTACCTTCAAACATATAGCTGGGCCACACAATCTGCCAGGAATGCTGTGAGATACAGCGACTTCATCATTTCCCCGGATGGCAACGGATTAATTGCCCATAACGGCCAGGATCAATTGCAATATTTTGAAATAGCCAGTGGAACAGTAACACAATCAATTGGTATTACAAGCCCGAGGGCCATTGCTCTTTCCGGAGATGAAAGTAAATTGGTTTGTGTGGCAGTACCAGACGGTGTTGCCACTTTGTACCAGGTCAGCTTACCCGGGTTTGCATTGTCTGATTCTGTAGAGATCACCGGGTACGGGCTGATGACCAATGCAGTGGTTGTCAACCAGGATGGATCAAAGGCATATATTGGAACCAATAACAACACCAGCACCCTTGCCCGTTTTTCCACGCATGATTTCAAATCATTTACTGGCACCTATACAGCGTTCTGGATAGGCGTTTCACCCGACCATCGTTATGTTGTCAGCGGCCAGAATCACTTTGCCATTGTTGACTTCGTTGATGAGGTGGTTACTGATCTTCAAACCGGACGCAACCAGTCCATGGGAGTCGTTTCCCCGGTTTCAAACCATATCTTCAGCTATGATCCATTACTTTTTGAAGGGACTTACTATTATGATTTTACAGATCCCTCCGATGTCCTGTATAATGGTTTTACTATGTCGGGAGAGGACCCTGAAGGCGATGCACCTATACGTGTGGCAATGATACCTGATCAAAGTAAAGCAGTGGTAGTCAATAATCTATCATATAATTGTTCCGTGATTGATTTTGAATCGAAAGATGTCCTTGGGACTGTATACCTTGGAGAGGCATCGCATGATGTCATCGCTACACAGGATGGTAACTGGGCAGTATGCGGAGGTTATAACAACAATGAAGTGAAGGTGATTGATCTGAGTACTTATGAAATTGCAACAACCCTGAACACAGGGCAACGGCCCATGGAGCTTACATACGCACCTATGACCAGCAGGGTTTATGCTGCCAATATAAAATCCAATAGCATTACGGTAATTGATCTCGATGGAGCTAATTCTTCGGTAGTAACCAGTGTTCCCTGCGGGATTATTGGTGTGTATATTCCCTTCTTCGGCATAAGAAGCGGAGTTGAGATCAGCCCTGATGAGGATTACTTGTTGATAGCTGCAAGTTTTGATGATAAACTGAAGGTGATGGATACCGAAACCAATCAGATCGTAGCAGATCTGAGTGTTGGTGATTTCCCACTGTCTATTGCATTTAATGATGATGGGAGCAGGGCCCTTGTGACCAACCTTTTTGATCATTCATACAGTCTGATAAGCCTGGAAGGAGCGAGCTCATCTGTCATGTCGACATACCCATGCCAGGGTGATTACCCGGTAAATGTAAATTATAACCCGGCAGAGGATTTATTCTATATATGTAATTATTATTCTGATAATGGCGTGAAGGTTGATGCTGAGACAGGCGAGGTGGTTGAGACCTTTAACCATTCCTTATACGGTGGTTCTTTCCGTGTTGATTTCTGGAAGGATGAGCCTGTTTTTCTTACTGTTGGAGGTGATGTATATGATGCAGGTGTTTTATACAGGGATGAAATAGTTGAACTGCCTGCCGCTCCGTCTTATATGGATGTGGTGGGAATAAATGGTATAGGTTATGCCGGTATGTCTATCCCGGGGCCCGATTACCTGAGCGTGGTCAACCTTGATTTTAGTATAGGGATAGATGTTTCGATTGGCAATCCTGGCGACCTGTTGACGATATCGCCAAATCCGGCGACGGATATCATTAAGATCAGATCCTGGATCTTGGATTCTGGATCCTGGATCATTGAAATATTTTCGATTGAAGGGAGGAAGATGATGGAAATGGAAGTTGAAGAGAGTAAGTTTGATCTTGATATTAGTGAATTGCCTTCAGGAATATATTTTGTAAGATATGAATGTTGGGAAGAAGTCACTCGTAAAGAAACTGGTTATCTGTGACCACTGACCACTGATCAGAAAATCAGATATCTGATAACCTGTCCTTCTCGTATCTCTGCTCTCTTATCTCTTATCTCTTCTCATAAAAAAGCCCCCAGCACCGAAGCGCCAGGGGTGATCCACTTTGTAATACTAACTAAAACCTGATGTTAATAATTATCGTTGGACTATTGTTGAGTTGTTGCAATCATCTACTTCTGTAGTAATAGCAAAATTTTCAATGCCCTTTTGGGATTTGTTAACAACGGTATCGTTACCCGTAATCCACAGCTCAGGTGTATTACCAACCTGGCCCGTAGCCCACGGAGTAACAGAAATAATAATTAGTAGTACGAAAAGCCGTTTCATCGTAATTTTAGATTTTGGGTTTAACCGGGTTCGATTGAATTTAATCAATCATGCGTCATCTGGGTACAAAGTAAAAGAAAAATCGAGGCGAACGCAATGGGTGATTTTACTGTAAATAGCTGTAATTGAATACAATAGGGTGTTGAAAACAAGCAAGTACTTCTACCTATTAAATCTTTTCTCTCTTTTCTCTTTTCTCTTTTCTCTTTTCACTGTACTCGCTTGCTTTACGCGAACAAATTACTTATCTTTAGACAGTTATAAAGAACGCAATCAATTTCCTTCCAAACCAAATCACAGGCCATGAAAACTTTCATAAATCGTTCGTTGGCAGTGTCACTGATTATGACATTGTCAGTTGGACTTATAGCGCAGGGCATTGACTGGGGCGATGCCCCTGATCCTGCATATCCAACACTTGTGGCAAATAACGGTGCACATCATTTGATTACACCCTTTACGTTCCTTGGGGCTGCAGTTGATGCAGAAAATGATGGGCAGATTAATATTGGAAATGCCCGTGGTGATGATTTTACCGGAATAGATGATGCGGATGGTGTTATTTTTAACTCCTGGCTTTTGCCGGGACAAATAGCATATATCACTGTTGTTGCATCTTCACAGGGTATATTAAATGCCTGGCTGGACTTTAACATTGATGGTGACTGGCTTGATCCAGGTGAGCAGATCTTCACTGATACGCAATTGCAGCCTGGCAATAATTATTTGACCTTCAACGTTCCTGCAACCATCCCTCCGGGCCTTCCAACCTTTGCAAGGTTTCGATTCTGTACTCAAGGAGGACTGAGCTTCGCCGGAATGGCACCCGATGGTGAAGTCGAGGATTACCAGGTCATTCTGGATATGCCTCAAACAGGTGATATCTTTATTGACCCTGACCCGACTCAATTATTTGTGCAAAATGAGATTTCCGTGGCCATCATGCCAGGACAAATGTTTGGGCCACCGCCATTAATAGTCGCTGCATATAATGATGATCCATTTCCGGGTGGTCCTGGAATCGGTGTCAGCTACAGCACAGATGTTGGTGGAACATGGGGGAATACGCATTTGCCTTATCCAGTCAGTGGCATTACTGGCGTTCCCCTGCTTGATGCATTTGACCCTTCTGTTGCGATAGATGCTCAGGGAAATGTTTATGTAGCAAGGATAGCATCTGATGCAGATTGGTGGAACGGGCCTGTTACAGGGTTATATGTTCATAAATCCACTGATGGCGGACAAACATGGCCAATATATAACGCCTGTTGATGAGCGAGGTAAACCAGCTGCAGGCGTAGATACAGCATACCGGTTAAATGACCGTGATCAGATCATCTGCGACCTGTACACCTCAAGCCCATACTATAATAACCTGTACATCGCCTGGATCCAGGACAGGGGTTGGAATATGCCTTCTCCCTGGGGTGATATATACTTTTCTTATTCAAATGACGCGGGAGCAAACTTCAGTCAGGCACACAGGATCAATTCCTGGGCCCATGACATGGGCAATATGCCAACACTGGATGTTGGCAAGGATGGTACCATTTACGTGGTATGGATGGATTATAATGTACAGACTGGTGGACAGGGAATAATCTTCCTGGATAAATCAACAGATGGAGGTGTTACCTGGGGACCTGATATACCCGTTGACACTATCATTTTACCACCTTTACACCTGAATGGAAATACAGGTATCAGGGCCAAAGGCGCACCGGTGATCCGGGTATTGCCATCAGACCCAAATCATCTTTGTCTTGTTTTTGCCGAGGACCCGGATGGAGCAGGACCTGATGAGGCTGACATCTTTATGAGGATATCATATGATGGAGGTATGACCTGGCTCATGTCGGATAAGTTCAGGGTCAATGATGATAATACCACTAATGATCAAATCCTTCCCTGGATTTCAATCAAAAAAAATGATATAATCGACATAGTCTGGTATGACAAGCGTAATGATTATCAGGATGTTACTTTTGATGTGTTTTATACTTACAGCCTCGATGGTGGAATAACCTTTGCCCCAAATATGAGGGTGAATCAATATCCATTCCTACCTCCTTTTATTCCAAAGACTTCAGATCTTTGGTTTGGTGAATACCTTGGACTGGCGACAGATTACAACGATGCATTCATTGTCCATTCAAGCAGTTATTATGACCAGATAGGAGATGTGATCTTTGTCCCCTGGCCTAATCCTGAACCTTACAAGGACTGGGGTGACGCACCGGATCCAACCTTTCCCATCATGTCAATTAACCTCGGCGCCAGCCATATTTATAATCAGGCAATATACCTCGGAAACCAAATTGATGCAGAGCCTGATGGGATCCCGGACTTCTTTGCCGCTGGTGATGATAACTATAATACCAGTGATGAGGATGGTGTGATTATTCCCTCTCCAATGCTAATCGGCCAGCTGGATACTATTTTAGTAACTGCCTCCACCACAGGGTATCTTAATGCCTGGATTGATTTTGATGGAAATGGAACCTGGGCTGACCAGGGTGAACAGATCTATACAGATCAGATGCTGGTTGCAGGATCAAATAAATTGGCAATCATAGTACCGGGAAACGCAGTTGAAATTTCAACATACGCCCGTTTCCGCTTCAGCTCACTGGCCGGACTAAGTTATACAGGTGAGGCACCTGATGGGGAGGTTGAAGATTATATGGTGGTGCTGGATGACCAGACAAGTATTTATTCTCCGGTGGCTCATGGACTCAACTTTGAAGTGTTGCCGAATCCGGCCTCAGATAAGGTATGCCTTAGATATCTGATTCATGATTCAGGATATCTGATATCTGATTTATGGAGGATTGACGGAAGTAAGGTTTGTGAATTAGTTCAAAATGAAGCTGAACCTGGTTATCACGAACTTTTTATAGATGTTTTTGATATCCCAAATGGAATATATATAATCAGTATGCGAATTGGAAACAGGGCAGGGTATAAAAAGCTGTTGATCGTACATTAACCAGTTGACGGTTGACAGTTGACAGTTGACAATATTTTGCCTACTGTCAACTGTCAATTGCCAACTTCTATCTTATCGCTCCCATCTCTTCAAGTACGAAGGAGGCGTCGCCGAACTTCTCCGTCACAAACATAACATACCTGATGTCAACAGAGATAGTCCTTTGCAGCACCGGATCATATTGCCAGTCGCTGATCATGGCTTCGTAGTTGCCATCGAAAGCACAACCAATCAGTTCGCCCTTTGCATTCAGAACAGGGCTTCCACTGTTGCCACCGGTGATATCGCATTGGTGCAGGAATGCAACAGGCACATCTTTTAGCTTTGGATCCATGTATGAACCAAAGTCTTTGGCCTTATAAAGCTTCATCAGCTTCTCCGGCGCATCGAAAGGTTCCTCACCTGTGTCCTTTTCCAGGACGCCGACCAGGCTTGTAAATGGCTTATACCAGACAGCGTTTGCAGGGCTGTAGCCTTTTACAGGTCCGGCAGTAAAACGCATTGTACCATTTGCATCCGGGTACAGACCTTCACCCTTCCATTCATACAATGCATCGATATACTGTTTCCTCAAGTCGGTAACATTCGCAGCAAAGCCCTCATAAACCACGTTGCTTTCCTGGACCATCGGATACAAAGCTGCAATAATATTGATGAATGGGTCATTCAAAGCTTCAAGCTCTTTGATTGATAACTCATAAAGGCTGATAGCATAGGCCGGGTCATCAAGCTTGGAAGTTTCAAAGGCCTTATTTACATAATCATGGATGCTTGTATTGCTGTTAAATATGTATTCCAGGGGTTCAATACGCTGCCCCGCAGATAATTTGTTTACATTGTTCAATGAACGCTCGAACATCGCCTTATCCACCGGTTCGTAATACCCCATAAAGGCATATTCCATGTTGTCAATCGCCCTTTGGATATTTTTTTCAGAGAAGCCGGGTCGCTGCTCTTTCTTTGGCTTTTCCCTTTCTTTCACATTCATATAAACCTGTCCTGCGACACCAAGTTGTGCACAGGATAGTCCCCGGAAGGTCCCCATCACATTATCCCTATCCTTGGTTTTTAATATGATGTCATACTGTTTTGTGATATCTGATAAGATATTTCCGTATTTCTCTTTTGTCTGCGGATTGCTGTTTACCCATTGCATAAACTTAGCCTCAAATTCTTTTTTCTTTTCAACGAAATGGGTCTTCTTCATACCATCAACCTTACCCTGGTAATTCTTCATGGTATTGGCAAGTCCTTTTTTCAGGCTGGCCACCTTAAGCTGTCCTTCATGATCATCCGCGGTGATCTCCTCCATCATATCGATGATCTCGCCAAACTCCTTGATCGTATAAGGATAGTTATACTTCAGGTTCCATCCAGCGGAATTAGAGGTCCTGTATCTTGTAGTAGCACCCGGAAAACCAATAATGAATGTCAGGTCGCCATCTTTGAGGTTGTCTTTGGCTACTTTTAGCCATACCTTAGGTTTGTAGGGAACATTGTCTTCTGCATACTCGCCCCCTTTTCCATCAGGTGTAGCATAAACGCGGAGAAATGAGAAATCCCCTGTATGCCTCGGCCACATCCAGTTGTCGATGTCACCACCATATTCTCCAATGGAAACGGGTGGAGCGTATACAATCCTGATATCTTTAAATAATTTATAGACAAACAGGTAATATTGCTTGCCGTTGAACATCTCGGCTACATAGGCATCGATGTCATCGCTTTTCTTTTCCAGCTTGTCTGTCATGCCGGCGATCTTCTCATTGATTTTCTTATCTCTCTCAGTCGGGTCATCAATTCCTTTGCCTGCAGCAAGCACTTCTTCTGTAACATCTTTCATCTCCTGCAGCAGCCTTGCCTGGTAGCCAGGAGCTTGTATCTCATCCTCATACTTTCTTGCAACAAAACCATTAGCAATATAGTCATTCTCAGTACTTGAGGACCTTTGCAAGGCACCGTATGCGACGTGGTGGTTGGTCAGTATCAAACCATTGGATGATACAAAAGAAGCCGTACCTCCGCCGAGCTGAATAATAGCATTATAAAGTGCGGGTTGATCGGGGTTATAGATATCGCTGACTGCAATTTCCATTCCTTGACTCTTTAGGTCAAGATCCTGGATCTGGTCCAGCATCCACATCCCTTCCTGCGCAAAGGAAGAGATGAAAAACAAACATGATATAAGAATAGTAAAAATAAACTTTTTCATAGTTACCTCCATTTATGGTGTTAATAATTCCAGAATAAATATTGTGTTAAATTACAGAAATTATCATTACTGGTATAAAGCAGTTTACAAAATGATAGTTCTGGTGAACGAATGGTAAAATCCTTATTTTTGCCCCTTCAAAACGTCATTATGAAAAACGATCGGGTTTTTAACATCACCTTGCTCATCCTTTTCACAATCACTATCATTGTAAATATCCTCGGTATGTCCTTGATCGATGTGATGGATGAGGATGCAGCACAGTATGCTTCAATCAGCCGGGAGATGGCAGATACTGGCAACTTCCTGCAGGTGACCCACAGGGGGATTGATTACCTTGATAAACCACCATTGCTGTTTTGGCTGTCGGCGATCTTTTTTAAATTATTTGGCATCTCCCATTTTACATACAGGCTCCCGTCATTTTTGCTGATGATACTAGGCGTGTATTCCACATTCAGGCTGGGAAAACTAATCTACAATCATAAAACCGGGTTGATTGCAGCATTGTTTTTTGCAACGAACCAGAGCACCTTCCTCATCCTTCAGGATGTCAGGACAGATGCCATCCTGGCTGCCTTAGTGATATTTTCAATCTGGCAATTAACTGAATACCTACGCAATGGAAGTAAATGGGCTTTTATTCTGGGCTTTATTGGAATTGGAGTAGGGATGTTGCAGAAGGGCCCGATCGCTTTGATGATACCATTACTGGCCCTGGGTGCTGATGCACTCTATCACAGGTCATGGAAGAGTATTTTTAGATGGGAATGGTTCTTTGGCCTGGTGATTATATTTATCGTTCTTATTCCTATGATTTGGGGCCTCTACCAGCAGCATGGCATGCTTGGATTCAGGTTCTATTTCTGGACACAGAGCTTTGGCCGTCTTACCGGTGAAAATACATGGGAAGATACCACTTCTTATTTCTTTTTCGTGCATACATTCATGTGGTCCTATCTGCCATGGACAATCCTTGCAATATATGCTTTAGGCAGGAGTTTCATCGACCTATTTAGAAGAAAATCAACTGAGTTAATAACCCTGGGTGGTTTTGCCCTGGCTTTCATCGCCTTTTCGATGTCGCAATACAAACTCCCGCATTACCTGTATGTTGTTTTCCCACTGATTTCTATTCTTACTGCTCATGAGATTGTCAAACTAATGCAGGCAGATTCACCATTGGTAAAAAATATTCTGTTCGGATTACAAATTTTTGTTTCTGTGTTGTTATGGGTTGGCGCCATCATGATCAGCATTTTTGTTTTTCCGCTTCAGAGTGTGCTCCTCTGGATCATTCTGGGAGCAGCATTTCTTGCTTTTATTTATTTTTTAGTCCTGGGCAGGACTGTATTCCGGCAGCTGATTCTTATTTCTGCCATATCAATCCTTGCCGTTAACCTGCTTCTTGATACGCACTTTTATCCTAATTTACTGAAGTATCAGTCTGGAAGCCAGATGGCACATTATATTGATGAGAATGACATTCCCCTTAACCAGTTTTATTGGTTCCATGAGCATAGCCAGGCTGCAGAATTCTATTTTGAGGATATCCTGCCAGATCTTGATCTCAATAATTATGATGGAGCCCCTGTTTATGTTTGCACTCTCCCCGAATGGAAGGACCATTTAGAATCGAATAATTTCAATGTCGAAGTTGTGAAAGAGTTCCAGCAATACCATGTGACACAGCTATCCTTGAATTTTCTTAATAAGGATAAAAGAGAAACCACCCTGGATAAAGTTTACCTTCTGAAAGTAAGTAAGTGATTAGGGTTGCTTGATCAGCTTGCTAGAAAAAACTCGTCTTCGGACTGAAGTCTGATAATATACATCCCATTTGGCAGGCTACTGACATTAAATTCCAACTCATTATCCATAAACTCCCTTTCCAAAATCTTCTTTCCTTCAATAGCAAATAATGAAATCGACTTGCATCTTGCGTCTTGCATCTTGCGATCTTGCATCTTGCGATTGAATCTGATCCTAATAACATCCGATGCCGGATTTGGATAAATAATAAACGAATTCTCCTCAATCTCAACTGTTCCGGTGGGTAGGGGGATCATTTGTATCAAAGCCATTTGGGCATCATTAAAGAAATAACCTGCAGGATGCAGGTCGCTTAATTCATAGTAACCGTCAAATGCTCCGCTCCAGCCCCAGTTCATATGAAACAATTCTTCCGTGTTGTACCCATCACATACCCAGCCATGACCTCCGGTTGTTCCTGTGCCCCTGTAGATGACCGGACGATTTTGATTTAACTCATTTGTTATCAGGTTTGTCCATTCTTCATCATTATACTGCGAACGATATACTTGCTGTAATTCATCCTGATACCGGAAATGATCCATCATGGCTGCTCTCACATCGCTAACGAATGCAAGTGATGCAGTGGGAGCATATGCAGTAGTAAGCGATACCCCACAATGATAAATCAGGCGTGCAACCTCATCATTATAATCATCAAGTGCATTTGGCATATTTATATAATCATAACCCGGTGACTCAAAATTTGCTGACATTTCACCATAGTCAGGTAGCATATAGGAATGTTGGCCTTCCCCGTATGTTGGGTGTTCATAGTACCTTATTACCTGCGCCATGGCCACTGCAAAACATCCGGCAGGAACGTGATAATTCATTTGCTGAACAACATTTGAATCAACAGGACAATACTCATTATAATACCTGGTCTGGTTCCAGGTCGTAGTAATTAGTGGGTCTATTGCAGACCTGACAGTGGCTGAGTTGTCCCCCTGATCTGTAGAATAATATTCCCATTTGCTCCGTATCTTATCAGTTGCCTGAAGATTATTATCCTTTATGAATGTGATTTGATCGCTGTAGCCTATGATAAGTTCTTCAAGGGCAGGTGGCATCTCATTGATCTCAAAATGTCCGTTCTCTGAGAACCCTAATACAGGATATGTATTTTTTTCATTCGAAACCAGAACAAACCCGCCTGGCTTCATGTCAACGATAAAAATAGTAGGAGAGGAGAGGTTTGGATATAAGTGAAGACGCTGGACCTGGTAATTTTCAGCTTCATGATTTACAAAATGAGCATATGCAACCTTAATGGCAATTTTTTGGGCCAGGTCGACCTTGATATTTTCTGATTTTGAGATTAAGGAGAATGCAAACAGAATAAAAATTCCAATAGTAATTACTTTCACTAAATTCTTCATAGCTCTTGATTAATCGGTTTATTATCTGGATGACAACTATATGATGAAAATCGTTGTGTATTGTTAATAAAATATTGCATTATTTTAGTAAAATGAAAAAAGCGATATCCTTATTACTCGTTTTACTGGCATATGTTGTGGCAGCGGTAGCAGTTTATTTGCTCTATCCACTGGTAATAGACTACCATCCTATTACAATTGTAGCAATTTTAGACCTTGTTGCCACAGTGATCATTTTTGGTTTTAGTATGCTGGCTAACAATTCCAGTATGTATGATCCGTACTGGAGTGTAGCACCTGTTCCAATCCTGGTATTCTGGGTATACGGTATTGAAGCTGCAGATGTTGTCTGGTACAGGCAAATCCTTATCCTGTCCCTGGTCTTTATTTGGGGCTTCCGGTTGACTTTCAACTGGGTGAGAAGGTGGCAGGGCCTGAAGGATGAAGACTGGCGCTATACTAAATTCAGGACAAACTTCCCCAAACTACATTGGATCATCAGCTTCACTGGCATCCACCTGTTTCCAACCATCGTCGTACTGCTTGGATGCATTTCCGTCTATCCGGCAATAACTTTCATTACTGAGCCTTTTGGATTATTCGATATTGTCGCTGGATTAGTTACACTGGCTGCTGTTTTCATTGAATACAAATCTGATGAACAACTAGTAGCATTCCTGAGATCCGGACCTGCTAAAGGTTCTTTTCTTCAAACAGGTCTTTGGAAATATTCCCGCCATCCCAATTACTTTGGAGAGGTGCTCTTTTGGACAGGTTTATTCCTGTTTTCATTAAGGATCTCTTATTTCGAATGGTGGTTCCTGGCAGGACCTGTTGCCATGTGGGCCTTGTTCCTGTTTATCAGCGTACCAATGATGGATAAAAGGATGCTGGAACGTAAAGAAGGGTATCGTGAATATATGAAGAGGACGTCGGGGTTGATTCTTTGGCCCCCGAAAGAGAAATCATAGCACCATGTTCACATGTACGCATTGAGCATGTATGATTTACCCTTCGACTCCGCTCAGGGTGACAGCTTTGTTTTTTTCGCGAGAGAATGGTCGAGGTACAAAAAAGATATATAGCCAGGACTGTCACCCCGAGCGAAGTCGAGGGGCTAGGTACTAAACGATGGAAAAACTATTACAAACCTCAAATAACCGTAAACCAATTTTAGGATTAAATTTTAAGTGTAAATGTATATTAGGATTTAAGTAAAAACCGTAAACTTTTTTTAGGACGACACAATTTTATTATTTGTTAAATGCGAACATGCGAACATGTGAACATGTGTCCATGTGTAAATGAATCACCCAAATAATTCCTGGATCTTCTCCTTAAACTCCCCAAAATCCGGGTCAATATCAAATATAAGTTCTGGCTTCAGGTAAAAAAGCACTTTGTCATGCTTATACCTTTCTTCACCACCACCAGTGATATTCAACATGATTGCAGCATCTTTCTCAACTTTCCCCTCTTTCACAGCATTGACCAGTGAAGCTGTAGCAATTGCCGCTGCGGGATGGATATCAATTCCTTCGGTTTGCTCGAACAATTTTGCGGCTTCTTTTGCTTCATCATTGCTTGCAACCAGCACTTCTCCATCACTGTCTGATAAAGCATCAAAAAGTCCACCTGCCAGGGAATAAGGTGGTTTCCTGTTTGACAAGACTTTTGCATCAATTTCTTCAACCTGCTTTCTCGCAAGGTCATCATCCAGTGGAAGAAGGTCTCTCGACCTTGCTTCCCATGCATCAGCAATAGGCTTGAAAGGGAGGTTTTGCGATACCATCAGCTTCATTTTCCTGTTCCCATAATTCCCGTCTTCAATCAATCGGAGATTAGCCTCCCATGCTGCGATGGCACCTGTGCCACTGCCGACAGCCTGGAAATAGTAATCAGGTATCCTGCCCATTTCAGTTGCTGCGGATAGAACAGTTGTGCCCATCCCATCACGCCTTGCGACATTTTTGGCTCCGCCCTCAGCAATGAAATTATCAACCTGGACCGCCAGGTTGGAAAGGTGGATAGCATCAAAATAATCACCTCCACTCCGGGAAGCGATCAACTTGACATTATCGTTCAGGGGAGCATCAAACCAGAGAGCATCAAGATTATCTTCAGGTATCGTTAGAAGAAGAGGTATGTTATTGTCTGAGCATACTCTTGCAAATGAGCGAGCTGTATTGCCTGCTGAAGCAACCACCAATATCTTTTCCTGGTCCGGGCTCATCCTGGCACATACAGCATAAGCTTCCGTTTCCTTGAAGGAGCATGTTTGCATCACTGCTCCTTTCTCAGGCCAGTAACCGCTGAAAGTAATATATAAATTACTCAGGTCCAGCGCTTTTGCCAGTCCGTTACTTTTAAAGGTAACAGGTGCCGAAGATCCTTTAAGCAAGCGTTGGATAGGCAGCCAGTCCGAAAACTTATAAATGCCATATTTGTTATCCCTGACCTTTAATTGCCTGCTCTCATAATTGGCTCGTATCAATCCTGGTCCTTCATTACCCGGTGCTTCAAGAAGCCAACCGCTATCTTCAAAGATCTTACCTGAAGCAATGGATTGGAGCTTGTATCTGGTTTTATCAAAAGCTAAACTCATGTATAGGATAAATTTGAGAAGCAAAAGTAATAAAAAGTATCCGCCTCCTGCTATTTAAATTTCTTTCAAATAAGAGTAATTACTGTCATTCCGTTTATTGATTCCCCAACATTTTATAAATTTAGCATGGCATTTGCGAAAAGAACCAAACCACCCATTTATGATCAAGCACATGGCACTGATTTACAGCATCATCCTGCTTATGATGTTATGTATCACAACCCCCGGACAACAAACCACCTGTCCACAAGACTTAAATCAAGATCACAACACTTTAACCCCCCGCGAAATTGAGGAAGGATGGGTTTTGTTATTTGATGGCAAAACTACCCTGGGATGGCGAGGCTTCAAACAAGACCAGGTTGGAGCAGGGTGGCAGGTAATAGACGGTAACCTGGTTACCTTAGGTAAAGGAGGTGACCTGGGCGGTGATATTATTACTGATGGCCAATATGAGGATTTCGAGCTATACCTTGAATGGGCAGTAATTGAAGCAGGCAACAGCGGCATATTTTTCCATATCCTGGAACATGACTACCCAACAATTTATGCTACCGGGCCGGAATATCAATTACTTGATGACCTGGGTTACCCTCATAAACTGGAAGACTGGCAGCTGACCGGTGCCAACTATGCCATGCATGTTGCTTACAATAAGGTGCTGATGCCTGTCGGTGAGTTCAACTCCAGCAGGATCATCGTTAAAGACCGTATGGTTCAACACTGGCTGAATGGCAACATGGTTGTTGAGTACGAGCTGTGGACCGATGACTGGAAAGAAATGGTGTCAAACAGCAAATGGAAGGATTACCCGGGCTACGGATTGGCCTGGACCGGACATATCGGACTTCAGGATCATGGCGACACGATTAAGTTCAGAAATATAAAAGTGAGAGACTTAACAGACCCTGGTGTATCAATATTCAATGGAGATAATCTGGATGGGTGGACCATCCATGGTACTGAGAAATGGTATGTTGAACAGGGTGAGATGGTTTGTGAAAGCGGACCCGATGCCAAGTATGGTTATTTGTCGACAAAAAATAAGTACAAGGATTTTATATTGCGCCTGGAGTTTAAACAGGAAGCGGATGGGAACAGTGGAGTGTTCTTTAGATCATCTGTTGATGGAATCAAGATCCAGGGCTGGCAGGTTGAGGTTGCCCCTCGAGGAAATGATACAGGTGGTATTTATGAGTCCTACGGAAGGGGATGGTTGGCAAAAATCCCTGATGAGAAAGAAAACATACTTAAGCAAGATGAATGGAACAGCATGGTGATCCTGGTGCAGGGCAACAGGGTGATGACCTGGCTGAATAATGAATTAATGACTGACCTGGAAGATGAGCTTATTGGTGAAGCGACCGGCTCTGTTGCTCTGCAAATCCACGATGGTGGGGGTATTAAAGTCCGTTGGAAGAATATCTTTTTAAGAGAATTATAAAACCTTCTACAATCAATTTATGGTAAAGGGAATATTTGATTACACAAAAGCACAACTTTTCTGGCTTGTAACCTTACGTGTTTTAATTGGCTGGCATTTCCTTTATGAGGGCTTGGTGAAGCTGGTTAACCCCAATTGGTCGAGCGTAGGTTTCTTACTTGACTCTGAAGGCATCTTCAAAGGGGTTTTTCATTCACTTGCAGCTGATCCGGGCATTCTCAACGCAACGGATTTTTTGAATATCTGGGGCCTCATTGCAATAGGGGTAAGCCTGATAATAGGTTTATTTTCGAAATGGGCCACCATTGCAGGTATTGTTCTGCTATCATTCTATTACTTGTCGCACCCGCCATTTGTAGGATTAATCTATGACATGCCGATGGAAGGAAGTTATCTGGCAGTAAATAAAATACTCATTGAACTTGTGGCACTGATTGTTCTGATGTTGTTCCCAACGAGCAAGCAGGTGGGGCTTGACAGGTTTATTTTCAAAACTAATTATGGACGACCAGAATAAAGGTAAGATCAACAGAAGAGACCTGATCAAGGGATTGGCTACTATCCCTGTTCTTGGTGCTTTTGCTTTTGGATGGTTCAGAAAGCAGCGGTATAACAAGTTACTCAAAAGTGTAATTCAGGAAGAAGTTAAGCTGGATGCCGTTAACCCTCTGGCAATAAGACAAGTACCTAAGGATCGAAAGATTCGCCTGGGCATTATTGGTTCTGGCGGAAGAGGAAGGGCACTCATGAAGGCAGCCGGGTTCATCAATCCTGAAACGGTTGACAGCTGGAAAGAAAGTGCCCTGGAAAACAGAACAGATGACAGGTATGAAATGTTCCTGGGCCAGGAAGACCTGAATATTGAATTCAATGGTGTATGTGATGTTTATGATATTAATGCTGACAGAGGCCTGGCAGCAGCAGCCAACATCTATCGGGAAGGAAGTGAGGGAAAGCAGGGCAATTGCTCCAAAAAGATACAGAAACTACAAGGACCTTCTGGCTGCAGATGATATTGATGCAGTGATAATTGCCACACCCGATCATTGGCATGCAAGAATGTCGATCGATGCCGCCCGGATGGGTAAACATGTTTATTGTGAAAAACCCATGACCTGGACAGTACCTGAAACATATGAGGTCCTGAATGCTGTAAAGGAAACCGGGATAGTCTTTCAGCTGGGCCACCAGCTGCGCCAGACAGAGAGTTATTTTAAAGCCAGGGAGGCAATACAAAAAGGGATCCTTGGGAAAATTACCCTTGTAGAAGTAACCACCAACAGGAATCATCCATCAGGGGCCTGGGTATACCAGATTGATGAGGAAGCTGGCCCTGGCAATATTGACTGGGACCAGTTTCTTGGACCGGCACCTTATCACCCTTTTAGCCTCGAAAGATTTTTCAGGTGGCGTTGCTGGTGGGATTACAGCACCGGCCTTTCAGGTGATCTTTTTACACATGAATATGATGCCATGAACCAGATTCTCAACCTGGGCATTCCGCATTCTGCAGTCTCCTCAGGAGGAATTTATTTTTATAAGGACGGCCGGACAGTGCCTGATGTACTCCAGCAGGTCTTTGAATACCCTGACCAGGACCTTTCTTTGCTTTACAGTGCTACACTGGCTAATGATAAGGGACGAGGACGGGTCATCATGGGGCATGATGCGCATATGGAAGTGGGCAGTGACCTGAAGATCTATGCTGAGCCCGGATCGACCAGGTATAAAAAGAAAATTGAGGAAAAACTGATTGACCCTGAGCTGCCAATATATTCCTTTACACCAGGGCTCAAGCAGGTTGATGCCATAACATCTGCCACTGAGCAATATTTTGCCGGACGGGGCCTGCTCTACACATACCGTGGAGGCAAACGTGTAGATACTTCACACCTGCATATAAAAGAATGGATAGATTGCATACGGGAAGGAACACAGCCAAGCTGTAATATTGATGCTGGTTTCGAAGAAGCCATGACTGCCCACATGGGAACAATTGCTTATAGGGAAAACAGAAAAGTCTATTGGGATAAGGATAAACAAGAAATTATATAATCTCATTATGATATCACGAAGAAGTTTTATCAAAGGTGTATCTGCAACAGTGGCAGCAAGCTTTTTTCTGCCTCAGGAATTATCCGCATTTGCACCAACAAAATTTATTGGAATCCAGCTTTACACCTTGCATAAGCAGGTGAAAGAAAACTTTTTGGGCTCATTGCATAAGATTGCTGCTATCGGATATAATTCAATTGAGGCTGCCGGGTATGCTGAAGGGAAATTTTATGGCTACGCCCCCAGGGAATACAAAAAGGTCACAACCGATATGGGATTGTTTCCGGTCAGCACACATACGAATGTAGACCTTATGGGAGCTCAAAGGATTATTGATGACACCCTCGAAGCCGGCCATAAGTACCTTGTTGTACCATCCATTCCTTCTGCGGAAAGAACATCCCTGGATCATTATAAGAAAATAGCGGATCAGTTTAATGAGATAGGGCTATTGTGCAATGCCTCAGGACTAAAGTTTGGATACCACAACCATGCTTTTGAGTTTGATGCCATGGAAGGAGCAATCCCTTATGAAGTTTTATTGGATGAAACGCAACCTGACCTTGTAACCATGCAAGTAGACTTTTTCTGGATGGTTTATGGTGGCGGCAACCCAATGGATTACTTTATCAGGTATCCCGGGCGTTTTGGGCTGTGGCATATCAAGGATATGGATAATAAGGATAATAAGGAATCAACCGAGATAGGTAGTGGCATCATCGACTGGCCAAATATCTTTCGTGAAAAAGAGATGGCTGGAATGGAATATTACTTCCTTGAGCAGGAACACTTTAAAATTGATCCTTTTAAAAGCATTGAACAGAGCTACAAGTACCTGGCGAATTTGAAATGTGATTAAGCATGGATAAGCCCGAAATACGTACTGGCATTATTGGTTATGGTCTCTCTGGAAAGGTTTTTCACGCCCCTTTCCTGGAAGCGATGGAAGGCTTTAATTTATGCAGTATTGTTGAAAGGCATGGTAGCACTGCTTTAGACACATATCCCGGAGTATATCTTGCCAGGGATTTTGAAGAGCTGCTTAAAGATAATGAGCTTGATCTCATAGTAGTCTGCACGCCTAACACCCTGCATTATCCCATGGTTAAGTCCTGCCTGGAAGCAGGCAAGCATGTTGTGGTAGAAAAGCCCTTTGTGCCTACAGCCAATGAAGCGGATGAGCTGATTCGATTGGCAGAGGATGCTGATCGGAAGATATTTGTTTATCATAACCGGAGATGGGATGGAGATTTTCTGACCATCAGGAAGTTGTTAAATCAGGATTTGCTTGGTGAAGTACTTGAATATGAGGCACATTTCGACAGGTACAGGCCTGAAATGCCAGAAAAAGCATGGCGTGATGAAGACAAGCCCGGTGGAGGTATCGTTTATGACCTGGGTTCCCATCTGATTGATCAGGCGCTGGTCTTGTTTGGTATGCCCAATGCGGTATTTGCGGATATCAAAACTCAAAGGGTTGGAGGTGATGTTGATGATTATTTTTCCATTCAACTTTTTTATCCGGATAAGACTGCTATCCTGAAAGCAGGAATGATGATAAAGGAACAAGGCCCCAGGTTTATAATTCATGGAAGAAATGGTTCTTATATCAAATCCGGACTGGACCCCCAGGAAGGGGCATTAAAAGAGGGCAAGACCCCGCTGGGTGAAGGCTGGGGCCATGAAGAACCGGACAACTGGGGGAAACTGAGCTATGAGAAAAAAGGCAAAAGTTTTTCCGAGAGCGTAAGGACAGAGCCCGGGGCCTACCAGGATTTTTATAGCAATGTTTATGATGTCTTGATAAAAGGGAAGGAAATGGTGGTTACACCTCAGCAGGCTGGTGATGTCATTTATATCATTGAGCTGGCTTTTGAAAGCAGTGCCGCCAGGGCCCTCAGAAAAATAGATTGATATTCTAACACTTAAAAATATACCTATGGAAAAGCGTAAACTTAAAATGGACCGGCGTAGTTTTATCGGAACTGCTGCAACAGCGGCAGCCGGATTCACAATTCTTCCAAGCTATGTCATCAGTGGCCTCGGACATGCAGTACCCAGCGACAAGCTTAATATTGCAGCAGTAGGTGTTGGTGGTGTAGGTGCGACCAATGTCAGCAATGTCAGCTCACAGAATATAGTAGCCTTATGCGATGTGGACCAATCCTATGCTGCGGGTACCTTTGAAAAGTACCCGAATGCCAAAATTTATAAGGATTACCGTAAGATGTTTGATGAAATGGGAGAAAAGATCGATGCTGTGATCGTTGCCACGGCCGACCATACACATGCTATCATTGCTGCACAGGCTATGAGAATGGGCAAACATGTCTATGTTCAAAAACCCTTAACACATAGTGTATATGAGTCCAGGCTTTTAACCCAGCTGGCAACCGAAACCCAGGTAGCTACCCAGATGGGAAACCAGGGCAATTCGGCCGAAGGTATCAGGCAAACCTGTGAATGGATCTGGGATGGAGCTATTGGTGATATTACAGAGGTACATGCCTGGACAAACAGGCCTATCTGGCCGCAGGGACTGGAGCGTCCAATAGAAACACCTGCAGTACCTGAAACATTAAGTTGGGACCTCTTTGTCGGACCTGCACCATATAGGCCATATAACGAGATATATACTCCATGGAACTGGCGTGCATGGTGGGACTTTGGAACAGGTGCACTGGGTGATATGGGATGCCATATCCTTGATCCGGCTTTCTGGGCATTGAATCTGGGTCATCCATCCAGCTTCCAGGGTAGCTCCAGCCAGGTAAATACTGAGAGTGCCCCGATAGCCTCAACAGTGCATTATGATTTCCCCGACAGAGGTAAAATAGGAAAGATTAAGCTACCACCTGTCAGGCTTCACTGGTATGACGGCGGCTTATTGCCTCCACGGCCTGAAGAGCTGAAAGATGGCCAGATTATGGGCGACCACAGCGGAGGTATACTTTTTGTTGGAACGAAAGGCAAGCTGATGAGCGGTTGCTACGGAAGAGACCCGATCCTTCTACCTGACGAATTAGACAAAGATTATCAGCGTCCTGAGCCCACTATCAGGAGGATTGAAAATCCTTTCCGCGGAGGACATGAAATGGATTGGGTCAGGGCATGCAAGGAAAGTCGCGAAAGCCGCAAGCAGACTTCATCTAATTTCATATACTCAGGTCCTTTTAATGAAGTGGTTGTGATGGGGAACCTTGCTATCAGACTTCAGGATCTAAAACGGAAACTCCTGTGGGATGGACCAAATATGAAAATTACCAACGTAGGCGAAGGGGATGAGATCAGGGTGGTTAGCTCAGACACATTTACCGTGATCGAGGGACACCCGCATTTCGATACGCAATATGAAACAATAAACGCAAAACAGGCTTCCGAAGAGTATATTAAACATAACTATCGTGAAGGCTGGGAATTGTAATCACTCACATCATAAAATATCGATAAAATGAAAAGAATAATCATCATTATGAATGTTGTTACTTTGATTTTCCTTATGTCGTGCGGACAGCAAGGTGCTAATACGCTCACCCAGGCTGAAATAGATGAGGGCTGGACCTTGCTTTTTGATGGCAAAACCACGGATCATTGGCGAGGCTATAACAAGGAGAGCTTTCCTGACAAAGGATGGGTGGTTGAAAAAGGGACATTGCATGTTATGGGTTCCGGGAAAGGAGAAGCTGGTGGTGGTGGCGACATTATCACAAAGAAAAAATTCAAGAACTTCGAATTGTCACTTGAATGGATGGTATCTGAAGGAGGAAATAGCGGCATCTTCTATCTCGCTCAGGAAAAGCCTGATCAGCCGATCTGGAAATCAGCACCCGAGATGCAGATACTCGACAACGCTAAACACCCTGATGCGAAATTAGGCGTTGATGGAAATCGTGCTGCCGGTGCGCTCTATGATTTGATCCCGGCAAAGCCACAAACAGCAAAACCTGCCGGAGAATGGAACCATATTAAGATCCTGGTGTTCAAAGGTACCGTTGTTCATTGGATGAACGGTGAAAACGTCCTGGAGTATCATCTGTGGACATCAGACTGGAATGAGATGGTGGCCAACAGCAAGTTTAAGGACTACAACGACTTCCTCAATACGGCTGAAGAAGGTTATATTGGCCTGCAGGACCATGGAGATGATGTTTGGTTCCGTAACATCAAAATCAGGGAATTGTAAATCAGAACATTATTTTCTCCCTTTCGTATAATCTGATAGTTTTTAGATTATTCTAAAACCAATAATCCGAAGACCAGACACTAACTTATTCAAAAAGCGCCTAGTTATGAATCAATTCAAGGTTTTGGTTGCTGAAACCAATCCTTTGGTTGGAGATAATATTAAAGCTGTCCTCCAAAGGTTCGGGTTGGTCTGTAAACTCCTGAGAAACCATGATGAAGTACTATCGGCCTTCGACGAACAGTCATATGATATTGTTCTTTTGGATGCTGATTCTGAACAGGTTAACCATGAGGGAGTAATAAATGAGATCAAGTCGATACAAGCTGCCGGTGACCAGCATCTTCCTATCCTGGCATTAACTTCTCATACAGCAGGTGAAAACATAGATGCACTTAAGGCTAAAGGATTTATTGATTATATCATAAAACCTTTAGATCTAAGCGATTTAAAGATTAAGCTAGCAAACAATATCCCATCTTTCTCACCAGTATGGGAAGAGGAAACAGAGGAGACCCCATCACAGGAAGCTCCAAATAATAATTCTTATAATCTCGACTATCTCATAGAGTATGCCAGTGGAGATATGGATTTTGTCAATGAGCTGATCCGGTATTTTATTGATGAATCACCAAAGGTTATTGAAGGATTGAAGAATGCTCACCATAAGGGCAACTGGGATGACCTTCGCATGATTGCCCATAAATACAATCCTCAAATGAGTGTAATGGGATTACAGCAGTGTGCAGCCCTTCTTACAACGATTGAAAACAATACCAGGAACGGTGTTGACCTCCAGGATATGCCTGACCTGATATACAGGTTTGAGAATCATTGTAAAGCAGCTGTGGAGAATCTTGGAAAAGAGTTGGAGAATAAAAAAACAAAAGCTTACCGGTGCCTTGTTTGTGAAGATGACCTGATAATGTTAAAACTTATTGAGCATAAAATGTTGAAAGCAGGTTTTGAGATCATTGTAGCCAAAGATGGGAAAGATGCTGCTGATCGCCTGATGAAAGAGGATTTCAATCTCATTATAACAGACTTGCTGATGCCTTACATAACTGGCCTGGAGCTTATTACTTTGGTAAGAAGCAAGCTTAACAAGGCTACGCCCATCATCGTTTTATCAAGAATAGGCCTGGAAAATACTGTACTTAAAGCCTTTGACCTTGGGGCTGATGATTATGTTGTTAAGCCATTTAGTCCTAATGAATTGCTGATCAGGGCAAAAAAACTGGTGTCGAAGTAGGTAATGAAGATTAAACGATATACAAAGCAACTGTTTCTGACGGCAGTTGTAATGATCCAGTTGATATTGTCATCCGGTACTGCGTTGGGACAGGAGAAAGTTAACCTGGATTCTCTCTACTTCAAGGCGAGGGATTACTCTGTTCAACAAAATTTTGATTCGGTAAAGATATTATGTAATACGATTCTGTCAATCGACAGTAATTATTATGATGCGACAGTTCTATTGGGCAGGATGATTGCCCGGGAACAGAAACTGGATTCTGCTGCCATTATTTACACATCAGTTATTAATGATAAACCGGGTTACTGGGATGCCGTCGATGGCATGATCGACCTTGAGATCAACAGGGGCGATCTCGATACAGCCATGTATTACAGTAAATATGGTTTGACCTACCATCCTAATGATGAGTACTTTTTATTCAAGAAAGCAAGGATACAAATGTTGATGGAGGATTATGATGAATCTCAGCGTACTATCCTGCAAATACTGGACCGTAATCCTTCCAGCGAGAAAGCGGCCGCCATGCTTAAGGAGATCAAGCACGTCAATATCCTTAATTATGTGGCACTGGATTATGATTTTGGATACCACAAAATACCCTGGGTTAGAAGATGGCATCTGATCCATCTGTCATATTTAAGGCAAACGAAATATGGAGCTATTATAGCTAAAGTTTATTTTGGGGACCTTGTGCGTGAGAATGAGAAGATTTTCTCAAGTGAGGTAGGGACCGCCTTTGAACTACAGGCCTATCCGCAGTTTAGTAAGAAAACTTATGGCTGGGTCAGTGTATTTTATTCACCTTCAACGAATGTCTTTCAACGTTGGAGAACAGCGGTCGAGGTCTTTCAGAGTCTGCCCTGGACCCTTGAAGCATCACTGGGGGTAAGGTATATCAATTTTATTGAACCCGATGGGTCTTATGATGGACGTGTGATCTTTACCGGTTCAATTGCCAAATATTACAGGGACTGGTGGTTTTTATTCAGGCCATATATCACCCCGAAATCCTGGGGTGCCGATCAAACTTATTTATTCAGGGTGAGAAGATATATTCATTCAGCTGATAATTACATCTCACTTGACCTGTCCACCGGTGTTATCCCGGATGATCCTCTCAATTACCCCAATGATGCAGGAAAGCATATACTGAGGAATTTTCAGATCAGGGCCGGTGTTCAGTGGTTGATCATCCCCAGGTTGATTGGCCAGTTTGAAATTGGATACCAAAGACAGGAGTACTGGGACGAAAGATGGCGTAATGCAGCTCTATTGAGGGTAAGATGTGCATATTATTTTTAAATGGGTAATATATAGATGTTTAAGGTTTTATTAAAATATGTTTTTTTCGTTTTCTGCCTGATGGCATTCATGCTCATCAATGCTGATCTGATGGCTGTGCCATCAGGAGAGGACATACACACTGAAACCTATTCTTCAGGTAAAGTTACATCTGTGCAGGATGAAACTGGCCCGTCTGAAAATGACCTGAGACAAAAGGTGATGCGTTTCTTTGATGAAAACCTTCCGGCAGGCCTTGCGAAATGGATTAACCGCAGCATTAAGTTCACATATCAAAATACCCTGGCCTTCATCCTGATCATCCTGATTTTCTATTTTATTCTCAGCACATTGTTTATCATATTCTTTATCCTTTTTCATAATATCCGACGAGCCATTAATGAGAAGAAATACCGAAAGCTGAGGGAGTTCTATCAAACCAATTTAATCGACTTCGTCTTTAACCGGGATCTTGGAGCTTTTGCCAACCTGGCTTGTTACCGAAGGAAATTGGGAAGAGCTATTCTTCTTGATGAGATCATGAAGATGCAAAAAGATGTAAATGGGGAAGCTTATAAAAGTCTTCGCGAGATCTATATAGCACTGGAACTGGATCACAAGTCTGTAAAAAAGATTATCAGGATGGAATGGCCCAAGAAAATAGAAGGTATCAGAGAGGTTTCAGACATGAATGTAAAGAGCGCTTTACCTATTCTGGGAAGATATCCTTCTTCTGGCAATGACCTCCTTCGTTCAGAAGCACAAATAGGAATAGTTAGACTTAATGAAAAAGACCCCTTTTATTTCCTTGATAATTTTGAGGAACACCTAACCAGGTTTGAGCAATTAAAGATCTACAACATTGCAAACAGGTATAATGTAACAGCTCCTGATTTCAGCAGATGGTTTGCCTCACAGAATGACAGTGTTGTTATTTTCTCAGTTAAGATGAGTGTTTTGTATAACCAGGGATATACTGAGAAACAACTTGTCAAATTATTAAATCATGAAAATGCTAAAGTCAGGGAGGAAGTAATCAAAGCCATTGGTGATCTGGAACTTGTGAGCTGTGATCAAAGGCTCATGGATCTCTATCCGGAGGAAATGGAATGTAACCAAATGGCTATCATCAAAGCCCTGCAAAAGATACCTGATGAAAGGCAAATAGGGTTCCTGGCAAGGATAACGGATGAAGGTAATTTCGACAGGCAGTTCGAAGCTGTTAAAGCCTTGTATCAGATAGGAGAACTGGGTAAGATCAGGTTGATCAAGATTGAAAAAGAGCGGGACGATAATTTTAAAAAAATTGTCAAACACATATATGACGACAGAATTTAAGTCATGACTACTTTTGAAACCATAGCATATATCATTGAGAAGACCATACTGGTTTATGCAGTCAGCATATTTATCAGTTATGTGATACTGGCTTTGGTCTCAACGCGTGAGTTGTGGAAATATATGCGCAGGAGGAAATTCATTGACTATAATAACATCATCTCATCTCCATTTGCACCTTCCATTTCCATAATTGCCCCCGCTTTTAATGAGTCACAGTCCATTGTGGAGAACATCCGGGCTATGCTGTCTTTATTTTATCATGACTATGAGGTGATAATAGTTAATGATGGCAGTACAGATGATACCCTTGAGAAAATGATTGAAGCCTATGACCTGGTGGAGGTTGATTTTGCTTATGAATATAAGGTTACCTGCCAGGAGATCCGCAGGATTTACAGATCACAGAATAAGTCATATGCAAACCTTACAATAGTTGATAAGGTCAATGGTGGTAGCAAGGCAGACGCCATGAATGGTGGTATTAATGTTGCAAAGAATGACTATATTCTTGCAATAGATGCTGATTCTATACTGGCTCCTGATACACTGTTAAAACTTGCCAAACCCTTCATGGAAGAAAAAGATAAAAGGGTTATTGGTGTTGGCGGAGTTTTACGGGTTGTTAACTCCAGTGAAGTGGAAGGTGGTCAGATTGTAAAACTGAATTTTCCTAAAAAGATATTGGCACGATTCCAGGTGATCGAGTATACACGGGCCTTCCTGATGGGACGTGTTGCATGGAGCAAGCTTGACGGTCTGCTTATTATATCTGGTGCATTGGGAATGTTCGACAGGGATATCGTTATCAAATGCGGTGGCTATAACAGTGAATCCATTGGTGAGGATATGGAATTGGTTATCCGCATGCGTAAATATATGATGGATCAGAAAGAAAAATATAAGGTAGTATATATCCCGGATCCATTATGTTATACTGAAGTTCCGGAAACCCTTATGGACCTTGGAAAGCAAAGAAATCGATGGTCAAAAGGTACTATTGATAACCTGATCAGCAACAGGTCAATGATTTTGCGCCCTAAATACAAGATGATTGGTATGGTTTCAATGCCGTACTGGTTCATATTTGAGCGCATGGCACCCATTGTGGAGCTGTTTGGAATTATATATTTCCTAACCATTGCCGCTCTGGGGCATCCCAACTGGCCTTTCTTTTTTATCATGCTAGGGTTTGTCTACCTGTTTTCGATCACATTCTCAACCTATGCTTTGCTTTTCGAAGAGATGACCTTCCATCGTTTTGAAAGGAAGAGAGATTTGATGAAGTTGTTCTTACTGACCTGGATTGAGCCATTGATCTATCACCCACTCGTATTCTGGTGGTCGTTGAGAGGTAACATGGACTTCTACCTCCTGGGTAAGCGTGGTTGGAATTACGTGAAAAAGAAAGGATTCCGCTTCTGGTAATGTTGACCGATCTTAATTCAGCATTCCACTAACATGCTCTAGCTTTCCATCAATCTTTGCTGGTTCCAGTTCCAGGATCTTAGCTAATAATGGATAAATGTCTACATTATCAAATGTAGGCTGTTCAAACTGCTTTTTGAATGCAGGGCCAAAGGCATAGAAGATAGCTTCCATGTCTTTATTGGCGTTGTCATAACCATGAGCACCTTGCCCGACATTTTTATCCTGGACAGGCACTACACTCCAGCTGCTGTCAGCGACAAGTATAAAATCCAGGGTCCGTGGATTTAGGCCATAATGCAGTCTTTCAGGTACCTTGCCATGCTCCCACACCTGGACATGTTCAATTGACTTCAGCGCCAGCCATGCTGTATCCCTGTATTCTTCCTTTATTTTGAACAAGTAATTAGGATTGTACCCTTCTATTACTTCAAACCAGTCCTCCATGATATATTCATCAAGGAATACACGCCTGCTATTGTCTGTCTGGCACATCCCATGGTCTGATGTGACAATGATGTTCACCTGGGAAGCAATAGGCAACTCATTCACTTTCTTTATCAGGTCCCCAACAAGGCTGTCAAGATATATAATAGTATTATAAAGCTCTTTGCTTGTCGGACCATAGCGATGACCGACATTATCAGGTTCATGCATGTAATAAGTGATCAGTTGAGGGCGTTGCTCTTCCGGTAACCCTAACCAATAGATTACTGTATCTGTGCGCTGATTAAAAGGAAAATTATGGTCATATATCTTACAATAAGTTGGCTTAATACCCTGCACAGGTGCTTCAGAACCCACCCAGAAATATGAAGCTGTTGTCACACCCTGCTTTTCAGCAGTCACCCAGATTGGTTCCCCTCCATAAAATTTAGGGTCCTCCACTTTATTCCTGTCCATAATGTGGTAGCTTTCACCCATTGCAGGGTCGTAAAAACTATTCTGGACGATCCCGTGATGGTCAGGATAGAGCCCTGTAGCAATAGTATAATGATTAGGGAAAGTCTTGGTAGGGTAAGAGGCTTTCAATGATTGAGCCTTTACACCATGATTGGCAATATAATCCAGGTTTGGTGTTGGTATGTTATCGGGATAGTCCCACCTGAACCCGTCGAGGGAAAGCATTATTACATAATTTGTCTTAGGCTTTGCACATAGATAAAATATGACAATGATCAGAAGTGCAAGCCCAAAGAAACCAATGAAGTATTTCCACCTTTTCATTTATATAAACTTTTTACGAAAGTATAAAATTTAAAAAAGCCGTGGTCTTTCGAGACCACGGCTTTTTTTTGAATTAAAAGAATATTTTATTACTTAGTAGGAGCGCCAAAAATATACCTGACGCCAATTTGCATCCTCCACCTTGAGGAGACATCTGTAATATTAGATACTTGATCGTATTCTTTTCCTCCTTTGTAAGTGAAACTTGGAGTTGTTCCATCTTCTTCCATACCATCAATACGAATAAGTTCATAGTGATCATAGCTCACATACTTATATGCACCCCACTCCTTATTCAGCAGGTTACCAAGGTTGAAGATATCCAGTGTTAGCTGCAATGTATGCCTGTTGTTGCCAGCATTGATATAGAAATCCTGCATAAATTTGAAGTCTAGATAACTTTCGAACGGCAAGCGGGCTGCATTCCTTTCAGCATATCCTCCTTTATTTTCCTTAAGGTAAGGATCATTTTCAATGAATGCCTCCAGATTGGCCCATTGCTCATCAGCTGAAAGAACAACTTCACCGTCATCCATGATAGGCACAAGATTAATTTCACTGCGATCTTTTGGGATCCAGATCAATGCATAATCATCATAGCCGGATTCACCATTTATAACACGTGAGTTGTCATAAGTGTATGAGTATCTGTCACCTGAGAGTCCTGTGTAGAACAAGCTGACACCGGTAGCAAAATTATTGGCATACTCTTTCTTGTAGCCGATAAACGCCATTACTTTGCTGCCAAGGTCAAAAATGGAATAGGATTCTTGCAGATTGTTGCGTCCATTGATATTAGAAACATATCTCCATTGGGATGAATTTTGGGAAGAAAGGCCATCATTCATTGAAGTTGTTTTTCCATAAGTATAGGCTACAGATCCCTGAACATTATTACTGATTGCTTTCTGAAGCTGAGCAGTGAATGAATAGCCATATCCTTCATTGGTATTGCCACCAAGCATGACCCTTGAATAGGTATCATCAACAATATCACTTGGAATGATCCATCTATTATCCGGGCCACCTGTCATCCTTTCAGTTGCAGGCATGGCATTGAGGTTATAATAGATCATATTGTTAATGGTCTTGGTAAATGTACCTTCCAGTGTTCCAACCATACTCCATGGCAATTGTTTATCAATTCCTAAACTTGCCCTGAGAATTTGTGGGAATTTGAAGTCTTCAGCAAAAAGATCCACCTGGCCTGAGGGGATCTCTGAGCCTTCGAAAAAGTCACCATAAGTATATTGCTTATTGATATCTGGCTGGAACACGATATCATCACCATAATATCTGACTCCTCCAATAGTAATACCATTATTGGTATAAGCACCACCAGGCCATACAAGGGGTAAGCGGCTCATAAACAGGCCGGCACCACCACGTAACTGCCATTGCTGATCATTATTGATGTCCCAGTTGAAACCTATCCTTGGTGAAAACATGAATTGTGCTTTCGGCATTGCACCTGATTTGGCTCCCTGTAGACTGTAGTTGCTTTCTGAAACCGGATCATAAACTTCTTCAATAGCTGAAATAGTTTCATCGTTGAATTGCGAATTAGTAAGCTGATCCGTAGCAAAGATGGGAATGTCAATACGCAGCCCGAATGTAAGCTTAAAGTTCTCTTTAGCCTGCCATTCATCCTGTCCGTAGAAGCCAATCTGGTATACGTTGAAGTCTGCAGCAGCCTTAGAACCGTCACCGGTTACATTGTCAACCATAGAATAACTCCTGTCATATTGTGTTGCAGATACACCAGTCATGAAGTCTGAAACTGAGCCATAGCGGTATTCACCAAAATTTTGCCTAATGAATAGGTTGTAAACATCATAGTACTCAAAGTTTGCTCCCACAGTAATAGTATGCGCCCCTTTATAGAAGGTGAAATTATCGGTTATGGTAAAGATGTTTTGTTTCAAATCATTGGCAGTTGAGTAAGGCTCGGAGCCAATCCTGATATCTGCACCACCATCATCAATAATAATGGATGGGAAGTTGCTACCCAAAGGATCCCTGTCATCTCTGACTGCTGTAAATCCAACCAATAAGCTGTTTGAATAGTTATTCCACTGACTTTTCAATTCAATGGATGCAGTGTTTGTCTTATTTGGGAATAAGCGTCCACAATTCAGATAGTACAGATTTTGGTTGTTGGATGTATATGGCTGTGTAGCTTCATTATCTACGTAGCTGTAGCGAAACATCAACTTATGAACTTTATTGATATTCCAGTCTAAACGTACAACAAACTTGTTGCCTTTCAGCTCATCAACATTATTCAGGTAGCCACCTGTTTCGTATCCATATTGGTTAAGCATATGCGCCCTCAATGCATCAATCTCTGTTTGTGAAGATTCTCCCTGGTATGTTGTAAAATCAAATGGCTGAGGAGTCTTCTGGCGTTGGAATTCTGCATTGAAGAAGAAGAAAAGTTTATCCTTCACAATAGGACCTCCAAGGCTCAGACCTGTAATGTAGTTACTGAATTCATCCAGCTTCTTCCTTTCAGCTTCCGGGTCTTCAGCATCCTTTACTGCCTGATAGTTAGTTTTACCTGCAAGGTCCTGGTTCTGCATAAAGAAATATACTGTTCCATCGAACCTGTTTTTACCACGCTTGGTGATCGCATTCATGCTGGCCCCTGCAAAACCACTTTGCCTGACATCATAAGGAGCGATCTGAACCTGGAATTGGTCGATAGCATCAATGCTGATCATTGATCCTCCTGTTTGGCCTCCATTGGTTCCGGAAGCAGCCAGGCCAAATACATCATTACTCACAGCGCCATCGATGGAAATAGCATTAAAGCGGTTATTGGTACCCAGAATGGAAATTCCACCACCTCCGGTTGAAACCGCCTGCGGTGTTAAGCGGATATAATCGCCTATCCTTCTTCCCATATTCGGAACGGCATCAGCCATATCCGCTGTAATGTTTGTTTCTGTTCCTGTACGGTTACCATCCATGATCTCATTGGTATTAGCCGTTACCACCGCGGCATCTAGTGTGGTGGCAGATGCAGACATCTTGAAATCCTTCTTGAATGTCTGCCCCAGTGTAATATAAATACCGTCTTCTTCAGAGGTTTGGAACCCTACATATGAGATCGTAATTGTGTAAGGACCGCCAGGGTTCATATTCGGAATACGATAATATCCCATGCCATCAGTAATTGTTCCATACTGAGTCCCTGATTCCTTTTCAACAACAACCACATTGGCACCGGGCATTGGAGCTCCATTGTCGTCCAGTACCCGTCCGTTCATACCTCCAGTTGTAGTACCCTGGCCGAGCAGTGCTCCTGAAATGAACACCAACATAACGACCAAGATCAGATTGTTGATCTTTTTCATAAATTTTGGATTTTGGTTAATAAATCTGGTTAATAAATTTAAGTAAAAGTATTTCTGCAATGTTATTTATTTGTTAAGCAAACATTAATAATTCAGTACTGTATTCTGTAAGAACAATGAACGTTTATTTATTCAATGCAGATAGAAATTTGAGTAGAAAAAACGGCGCGGCAAACCATCAATTAATTAGGTGTTGACCTAGTGATTTTAGTAAGAGGAATAAAATTAAATAAAAATGTATTCCAGCGAACTTCAAAGACATAACAGGTTAATAAGTTTATCTTTCTGCATATGAATTTAGGCGACCTATCTGTAAATAATTCAAGGCTTTACAAGGTGCAAAATGGGTTATTTTTAATGAATATAAATATTGATGAGATGGTATCTCATGGGCGGTATAAGGACTGCAATCTTTTCAGTATCCTGCGGAAGTTGGTGACAAAAAGGATCATCTCATAGATGAAGTAAAGCAATCCAAATTACACCGGGGGTTTATTGACCAGATACTTATAGCGCTCCCGGAGGATCCACCAATTCAAAGCGGCTACGAGCAGGGTACACAAACCATAAATTGTTGGGGAAAATGTACCTAACAACCCGATGATCAAAATTGGCGGTGAGATATCATCAGCAAGCATTACACCCTGCAAGGTTTGCCATATGCCAATTGTCTGTGCGAAAATTCCAAACAAAAACGTAAAGGCTCCCCAGAAAAGAATACTGCTAAGACCCCAGTTCAGCTTTTCAGGTGTCAGGCCTTTTCGGAAGAACAGGTCTATTTTCTTCTTGGCTATCATGCCAAGGACAAGAAGAGAAAGCAAGACCAGAGGGATCTTAAAAGGTCCCATCCACATGAAAAATAAATTAAATGAGCTAGCTGGTTCCATCACTGTATAATATTTAGATTACCTTTCAGATCAAGGTAACATGTTTCGGTTATCAATGGCATTTCTCCATCTCTTTTTCGTACACCTTATTGTAATATCGCCACTTATCTTCATCGTCCATAAATGATTCATTCTGCGTGTCCAGTGCTTTGATGCTTTGCTCCAATGAAACGATCTTCCTTTTATTTTCATCAGCAAGCTCAGGGTTTCCTTCAGACTGCTTTTCAATAGCTTGAATTTTACAGACAAGATTTGCCTTTTCTTTGGCATAATTAACAACCCGCTCTACATCAGCCGGATCGAGTGATACCCCCCTTGGTTGCTTTGCATAATAATCAAAGTCTTCCTGGGAAGGCTGTGCAGGGTTTGCCTGCTGTCGTGCAATGGGATCAGGTTCACTGGAAGCCTCTTTCGTAGATTTACAAGAAAAAGAAATTGCAATGAGAAATATAAAAACCAATGATGCTAATAAAGTCTTCATGATATGTTGCTTAATGATTGATATTTAGATTAACGATAAAATTACTCATTTTATCATATTGCTCTTCCATACTAACTAAAAGTTTGAACTGAACCCTGGTACGTCGAAGGTTATGATTTGGTTCGCTGATCTTAAAATAAATGTCCCCATTAAGGTAATCATTCAAAAACCTTAACCCTATCAGGAAAGTCAGGTAACGTGGCGCGAAAGGTAGCATTTTAATTTCCCGGGGTAACAGGAAAGACCTGGCCTTTCCAAGATATCCTTCTGTAAAAGAACTGAATAGCTTGAAGTCAAAGTCTGCTTTTGATAGATCTCCCTCATCTTCCTCAGCTGTATTAGCCAGTGTGCGTAAGGCATCACCATAATCAAAATGGATATAGCCGGGCATGACAGTGTCAAAGTCAATCAAGCAGACTGCCTTGTCTTCTTCATTGAAAATAATATTATTGACCTTGGTGTCATTATGGGTTACCCGCAGAGGGATGTTTTCTGACTTCAGGGAATTAAAATAACTCTCCATCTCAGCTAATCTTGCTTCAACGAACCGAACCTCTTCCTGGGCAACTTCAACCCTGTTTTGGTGGTTGTGATTTACCGCTTGTAAAAATTCATCATACCTCCTGTCAAAACTATGAAACCTGGGGAGCGTTTCAAATAGCTGCTGATCTAAATCAGCTAACATGGCCTGAAAATTGCCGATTGCCTTGCCAGCTTCCAGGGCTACTTCAGGCTTAGTGATATTTTCATAAATAATTGCATTCTCAATAAAATGAAAACACCTCCAGTAATTACCTTCCTGGTCTCTGACAAATGTATGCTGGTCCCTGGTTTCTACTAATTTCAAGCAAGACACATCCTGCCCGGTACTCCTTTCTGCTGATTGCTTTTTATGGATATGATCAGTTACTATCCTGATATTATCCATAAGCTCCGCTACATTTTCAAAGATCTGATGATTAATCCTTTGTAATATATAGTTCGGCTTGCTGATACCTTCGGTCATAATCAGGAATGTATCGTTAATATGGCCTTTGCCATAAGCCATGAAATCCTGAATGGCTTCATCTGTCTGAAACTGTGAATATATGCCTTGAATATCGGGCGTCATAAGTTTTCAGGTTAACCTAAAGGAGAGGGGTATTTACCCATGTCAACCAGATGTTTCAATTGTTTCCTGACATTATCCTGGTCTTCTTTATAAGTAACACCAAACCATTTCTCTTCACTGATGGGGACTTTGACTTTAATACTATGCTCATTGATTAAGTCATCAATGACCATAGGTAATAAATACTCAGATTTGATATCATTGGCTTCTTCTTCAAGGAACCGGAACATCTTCGTTTCCAGGTGTTCGAAAAATGAAGCCTGAAATCCCCACATGTTCATAGAAACAACAGTGTCTTCCTGCAGGTAAACTAAGTTCCCGTCCGCACCTTCATAAGCAATGCCACTTGAGTTTTTACTGATGCGCAGCCTCTCAACGATCCTGTCCAGGTAACCCTGATCATTCACAAAACATTCGGCCCTTGATACATAACCAAAGTCGGAAAGCGTGTTGATCAGGTTATATCCAACATTGCAATAAATTTCTTCTGAACTCGCTGTTGATTGACTTAAATGTTCAAATGCAAGTTGATAGGAGCTCCTTCCATAGAAGTCATCAGCATTGATCACCAGGAAGGGGTTTGAGATATTGTTTCTTGCAGCCCAGACAGCATGACCTGTTCCCCAGGGCTTCACACGGTCTTGAGGGGGTGAAAACTGCCCTGGAAGGTCTTCAAGCTCCTGGAAAGCAAAATCTAATTCCACTTTACCTTCCCACCGCTTTACGAAGATCCTTTTAATGTCTTCCTCAATATCACGCCTGATCACAAATACGATTTTTTCAAAGCCTGAAACCACCGCATCGTAAATTGAATAATCCAGGATGGTTTCACCTGATGGTCCGAAAGCGTCAGCCTGCTTCAGCCCGCCATAACGGCTTCCTATACCGGCGGCAAGTATCAGTAAAGTAGGTTTATTCTTGATTGTCATAATTAATTGGATTCGATCTTGAGTTTGCCAAAAAATTTAAAAAGAAAATAGACTCCAATAAGTGCAAGTATTGCCAGAATGATACCAGTGTATGTTTGACCATAAATAAAACTGCCGATTGAGAACAGGGATGAATAGATTGCAATGCAACCGATGAATACACAAAGGATTTGCATGGGCATTTCCCAGACCTGTCCTGGCTTAATGCCTAAATCATCACCTTTTTCTTCTGCAAAAACTCTCACTTTCTTCCAACCGGGACCACCTGGTCTGGTCAGTTTATAAAAGGAGATGAGCGTTTCCATACTGGTTGGCTTGGTCAGGTATGTAGTCAGCACCCAGGTGACAGTGGTACAACCAACTGCAATTAAAAGCTTAACTGTAAAGCCATCCAGATATATTGTTTTAACGGCCTCATCCGTAATGAAGAAGACCAGGATTACGGCGACTATGGTGGATACGATCATGGCCACTATCTCCGTCCATGCATTGATGCGCCACCAGAACCATCTAAGCAAATATATTGCTCCTGAGCCAGCACCGGAAAGTAATAGAATGTTAAACGCCTGGGTTGCATTATTCAGGAATGTAAGAGCAAAGACCCCGGCAATGATCATCAGCACAACGGTTGTGACCCTGCCTATTGTAACCATGTCCTTCTGGGTTGCATTCTTTTTTATAAACCGCTGGTAGAAGTCATTAACAACGTATGATGACCCCCAGTTGAGGTGAGTGCCAATTGTTGACATGTATGCTGCAATGAGTGATGCCACAACCAGCCCCAGCCATCCAGGACTTAGTTTTGAAAGCATCACAGGGTACGCAATATCGTCTTTCAGGTAATTTTCGGAGATATTTGGAAATTCAGCACGGATTGATTCCAGGTCAGGATAAATTATCAGGGATGCCAATGCGACGATAATCCATGGCCATGGCCTCAGGGCATAGTGCGCAAAGTTGAAAAGTAAGGTGGCACCCACAGCATTCTTTTCATTTTTCGCTGAAAGCATGCGCTGTGCAATATAGCCACCACCACCGGGCTCTGCACCCGGGTACCAGACCGACCACCATTGTACTGCTATTGGGATGATCAGTAATGACAGGAAGACTGATGGATTTGACAGGTCAGGCAGGAAGTTGATTTGATCTCCCAGTTCGCTCAGCATTCCTGAGAGGCCGCCAATCTCAACTATTTCTGGTTGCCGAACTGCCACGACAGCAGCAAATACTGCTCCGAACATGGCGATTGAGTATTGAAAGAAGTCGGCCCAGATCACACCTTTCAACCCTCCCAAAACAGCGTATACAACAACCACTGCTGAGGCTGACACTACTGTCACCCAGGGCTCCAGGCCAAACATCACATCACCGATCTTTATTGCTGCCAGGGAGACTGTTCCCATGATCAGGGTGTTGAAGAAAATCCCAAGATAGACTGCCCTGAACCCCCTGATGAATGAAGCTGCTTTTCCACTATATCTCAGTTCATAGAACTCCAGGTCTGTCATTACATTCGATCGTCTCCAGAGTTTGGCGTAGATGAAGACAGTGACCATGCCGGTGATCAGGAAAGCCCACCAGGCCCAGTTTTTAGCTACGCCTGATTCCCTTACCATCCCGGTTACCAGGTTTGGTGTGTCGGCCGAAAAGGTACAGGCCACCATAGAGATACCCAGGAGCCACCATGGCATGCCCCGTCCGCCCAGGAAAAATTCAGATGTGCTTTTCCCGGCTGTGCGGGATGCAATCCAGCCAATGATCAATACAATAGAAAAGAAAACCCCGATGATGATCCAGTCAATCGTGATAAGTTTCATAAATCCAGATTAGGTAATGTGTCGCAATAATGGCTGTCACAAAGAAAAACAATCTTTATTAAAGAATGAAATTAAATAAATTTCAGTGATCGTGAATGGAAATTGGTAGGGTGTTCAATCAGAATTGATATACCCTGGGTTTGGTCTTGGGAGCCTGGCCCGGGTTTTCTCCAGCCACTGGCCAAGGTCCCGGCTTAACTCTTGTGCTAACGAGGGATATAGATCATAAAGGTCATTTTCCTCCGACAGGTCTTTATCAAGATCATACAACTCCTCCCTCCCTTCCCAGAACCTGATCAGTTTCATGTTGTCTTTACGGATGATGCTATATGGCGTAACTGATTCATAATCACGATAATGCGGAAAGTGCCAAAACAAGGCATCTCGCTCAATTATACCAGTATTGAATAATAGTGGACTTATATCGATACCATCAATAAGCAGGCTGTCAGGAATACCGGCCCCAGCTACCTGGCATAATGTTGGAAAGAAATCAATGCTGGATACTGGAATATTACACCGAGATTGTGCCGGTACAGACCCAGGCCAGTATGCAAACATTGGTTCCCTTATACCTCCTTCATAAGGATTCCCTTTTCCTGATCTAAGGGGTGCATTGGAGGTGTAGTAATTATGTCCACCATTATCTGAAAAAAAGATGATCAGAGTCCGCTCTGCAATACCAAGGTCATGAAGTGCCTGTGAAATCCTCCCGGCTGATTCATCAACGCTCTTAATCATTGCGGCATAAATAGGATTGTTCTGGCCTTCCTTCGGTTCTTTAGTCTTAAAGTGCTCTATCATTTGCTCTTTCGCCTGTACAGGTGTGTGAACTGCATAATGGCTGAGGTAAAGGAAGAACGGTCCCTTTGAGTGGGATTTGATAAACTGAATAGCCTCGTCAGCTTCCCTGTCTGTCAAATATTCACCAGAGTCTACTGAAGCTAAAGTTGGTATACCGCCTGGCATTAGCTTATTTGCATAAGGGTCGAAATAGGATGGGGGCTGCCCAATATCGCACCCTCCAATATTAAAATCGAAGCCTTGTTTTTCAGGGAAGTAATCTTCATCCCCGAGGTGCCATTTGCCAATGTGGGCTGTTGAGTAACCATGTTGATTGAGCATCTCAGCAATGGTAAGCTCCTCCAGATCCATCCAGTATGGGTTAAGAGGGCAAAGAAGTTTCCTTGTGGAATCACCAATATATTCATTTAATATGGCTGTCGTATCCCGCCAGTACAATGGTCTTATCCAGTCAGTTATACCAAGGCGTGCAGGATACTTACCTGTCATAATAGAAGCCCTTGTCGGAGAACAAACAGCGCAGGCAGCATAAGCATTGGTGAATACCATGCCCTGGCTTGCCAGCTGGTCAAGATTGGGGGTTTCATAGAATTGGCTTCCCATAAAACCAACATCCCTCCACCCCAGGTCATCAACAAGAATGAAAATAATATTGGGTTTATCAGCAACTTTCCCTGTTTCACACGCTGGCAATATCAGGATTCCCAGGAAAAGGATCCAAAAAAACCTGATGCCCCGGTTATACTTATTATTGTTCATATTGAAGGCCTAAGGAGTTTCCATCAAGTGCCGGAAAAGGGAAATAATCAGAAGCTGTCCTGGCTCTTCGCATCATTTGACGAAGTTCATCAACAATCTCCGGATGCTCTGTTGATATGTCTGTGGTTTCGCCAATATCAATTTCAAGGTTATATAATTCAATCGCAGCGCCCGGGTCCTTCTTAAGTCTTTGCCTGACCACTTTCCATTTACCATACCTCAGGGCCTGCTGACCTCCATAAGCCGGGAACTCCCAGTATAAATAATGATGCTGAGGTTGATCCTGGCTGAAAAGCAGCGGTGCAAAGCTGATGCCATCAAGATGCTCAGGCAATTGAGCACCAGATATATCTGCAAGAGTGGGCATGATATCCTGGAATGCAGAGATGTGATCTGTGCTTATACCTTCATGGATTTTTCCCGGCCAACGCACGATGAGTGGTACACGAATACCTCCTTCATAAACACTGCCCTTAAGTCCCCGCAGCGCTCCGGCGCTTTTGAAGAACTCCGTATCTGAACCGCCAATCCCACCATAAGTCGGCCCATTATCGCTTGTGAAAATAACCAGTGTATTCTCAGCAAGCCCATTTTCTTCCAACAGAAGCAGTATTTTGCCTATTTCAGCATCCATCCTGGTGATCATCGCGGCGTAAGCAGCCCGGGGGTTATAATGAGGCAGGTATCCTTTATCACCCAGGTAAGCTGAATCAGGGAACTGCCCAACATATTCTTCCAGGGATTCATCCGGGACCTGCAAAGCAAGGTGGGGCACAGTCAATGGCAAATACAAAAAGAAAGGTTTATCCTTGTTATTATTGATAAAAGCTGAGGCCTTCTCCATCATTTTATCCATTGAATAATCCTTCCCGGAGTATTTCTTAAAGTCCTCAGGATTAGTCGGATCACCCTTAAATCGCTGATGGGCCATGAAAAACTTATTGTTCAGCGTGTCCCACCGATCATTCTCCCAGAGATGGGAAGGGTAATAATTATGAGCCTGCTTCTGACAGAGATATCCGTAGAAGTAGTCAAAGCCCTGGTTATTTGGTACTCCTTCCGATCCTGGCCCGCCAAGGCCCCACTTGCCAATAATGGCTGTTGCATAACCACGATCCTGCAACATCCTGCCAATTGTAATTGTGCCAGACAATAATGCTAACTGCCCTCCCTCTTCCTCATCTGTATACCCACCGAGCTCGTAATTATCACGAACAAAAGCATGGCCGGTATGCATCCCGGTTAAGAGCACACATCTTGAAGGAGCGCAAACAGGACTACCTGCATAATGTTGGGTAAAGCGCATACCCTCAGAAGCCAGCCTGTCTAGGTTGGGCGTACGGATAATCTCCTGCCCATATGACCCCAGTTCATTGTAGCCCAGGTCATCAGCCATGATCAGGATAATATTCGGTGGCTTTTTTCCAACAGTACATCCTTCAAACAGGAAGATGAAAAGGAAAATTACAAGAGGCCAATACTTTCCGGATATTTCCATATTTTAATGTTTCCTTTCAATTTGATAATGTGATCTGCTCATGTCCATGGGGTCATCATTGCGTGTTACCGGCGATAATATTACTGTGTAGCTGTAATTTTTGGGCATGATCCTATACTTATCCAATGGCCTGGCACCCCAGCTATTGTCCCCTGCAACACCCCTTTGGTTCATGTCTATATTCAGGTAAATCTCCGGCCGGACCTTCAGGTCGGCAGTATGTTTGTTTTTAGAAACGGTATAATCCAGGTCATCTATTGAATAATGCAATGCAGAACCATCAAAGGTAGGGTTGCCAAGAACCAGCAGGCCGGTGCCTTCATGATTTGTCAGGCTCATCCACCTGATCCCGGTACGGTTGCCGTTTTCCTGGGGCCTGACATATGGATAATACATATCAGCAACACTACTTTTATATAATCCAACGAATGATGAAGTCTTTCTGTCCTGGTAGTTTTCATGCGGTCCCCGCCCATACCATTTTACATTGTCAAATCCTTCAGGCAAAACCATCTTAAGGCCAAACCTCGGGACCTCAGGAAGCTCTTTTTCTCCAACATCAATGTGATTATTTATGTGGATCTGGCCATTTCCAAGGATAAAATAGTCGCTGACAAAACTTGAATTGACCCCTTCCAACATGTACGTGATACTCACCTGAACCTGGCTCTTGCTATTTTGAATTACTTCAAAGTTTTCAACTGTTCTTTCATTGCTGGCCACTTGCCATACTTTACTTTTCTTTTGCATCTTGTTGCCAAAGTCATTGTCGTTTGGTGCCCGCCAGAAATTAGGGAGGGGACCTTCTCTTAACAATTCAGTTTCTTTATATACAAATGAGACCATCATCCCTTTTTCTTTATTGAACCGGACAGAAAACTGGTCTCCGGTAACTGTACATATTGAATCGTCTATATTCCATTTATATGACAGCTTGCCTTCTGGTGCAACGATCATATACGGCATTGTATTTGGAATAGGAATTTGTTCCCTGGCCAGCTCATAGCCTTTGGGGATCAAGCCCCAGTCCTTACTGGTCTTTGCGCTGAAGTTGACATAATACTCCCTACCGGGCATCATATCCTGGAAGGGCAAGTCCAGTTGATAGGTGCCTTTCTCCCTGGGTTGTATATCTACATCTTTGATCTTCCCTTTCCCAATGACCTGTCCGTCCTCTATCATTTCCCAGCTGAAGTCAAATTGATCAAGTGAGATAAAATCATAATTGTTGTAAATACTAAACAGGTCTGGTGATTCTGCCGCTTTAAATTTGATATACTGATAGACCTTTTTAACTTCCAGCAGGCCGGGATGGATAGATCTGTCGGGGCCTACCAGCCCATTGATCAGGAAATTGCTGTCGCTTGGCGTATCTGGTGGGCCGAAATCACCTCCATAAGCGAAGTATATATTACCTTCTTCATCAGTCTGTTGAATGCCCTGGTCAACCCAATCCCATACATTGGCTCCCTGCAATTGATCATTGGCTTCAATCACATCCCAGTATTCCTGGAGGTTCCCGGTGCTGTTGCCCATGGCATGGGCGTATTCACACATGATCAGGGGGCGCTCCTGCTGCTCCGAAGCATATTTTTTGATGTATTCAATGCCAGCATACATCGGGCAATAAATATCTGTATTTGGTCCAAGCTCTGCTCTTTCGTAATGCACAGGCCTGGAAGCATCCCTTGCATGGATCCATTTATAGCAGGTGTCAAAATTTACTCCATCACCTGCTTCATTGCCCATTGACCAGATAATGATGCAGGCATGGTTCTTGTCCCTTTCAACCATATTGATGACCCTTTGAAGGTGTGCTTTCATAAAAGCAGGGTTGTTCCCTAATGTCCTGTCAGGATGATAGCCCATCCCGTGTGATTCAATATTAGCTTCATCAATAACATATATACCATGTTCATCACATAGCTCATACCAACGGGGATCATTGGGGTAATGGCTGGTCCTGACCGTATTGATATTATGTTCTTTCATCAGTTTAATATCCATGAGCATGGACTCTTCCGAAACAACATGTGCTGTAACCGGGTCATGCTCATGACGGTTGGTCCCTTTTATAAGTATTGGAATCCCATTTACAAGAAACAGCCCGTTTTTTACTTCAGCCGTGCGAAACCCAACTTTCGAACTGATAACCTCGAGTGTACTGTTACGCTTGTCAGTCAGGCTTAGTACCAGTGTGTACAGATTGGGTGTTTCAGCAGACCATTTCAACGGATTGTAAACCGTATACTCAAAACGGGCATTTGTAGATCCATCACCTTCCAGGTCAATTAATTTGCTTAGGGAAAAGATGAGGTCATTTTTAACTGGATCATACAGTTTAGCTGTGATGGTGTATTTCTTTGCCTTTTTAGGTAGTTTATTGTCAATCTCAACATCCAGCTTAAAATCCCCATTTGTGTAATCATCAATTAAACCGGCATGTACAAAGTAGTCCCTGATATGGATTGGCTCAGTGGCTAACAGGTAAACGTCACGCTCAATGCCACTTATTCTCCAGAAATCCTGGCATTCCAGCCATGTTCCGTCCGACCAGCGATAGACTTCCACTGCCAGCTGGTTAGTTCCCGTTTGAATATATGATGTGATGTTAAATTCTGCAGGTGTCTTGCTGTCCTGGCTATAACCAACCTTCTGGCCATTTACCCAGATATACATGGCAGACTTTACCGCACCGAAATGGAGATATACCTGTTTTCCATCCCAGTCTGCCGGGATGCTGAATGTTGTCCGATAGGAGCCCACCGGGTTATAATCATGGGGAATATGAGGTGGATCAGGCTCATAGGTGAATTCATAGGGGATGTTTACATAAATTGGGACCCCATAACCCAGGAATTCCCAGTTGCCGGGAACAGCTATCTCATCCCAGGAGCTATCATCAAAATCGGTCTGGTAAAAATCTAAAGGACGATCTGCTGGTTTACGCACCCAGTTAAACTTCCATTGTCCATTTAGACTGATATAATTAGGCGATGGCGGTCTGACCATTAGAAAAGCACTTTCTTCATCCGGGTAGGTGAGCATTGTGCAATGCGGATCTTCTTTGTTGATTCCAATAACATCCGGGTTCTCCCAATCCTTGATTTTCTTCTCCTGCGCCTGAACAGATAAACAACTCATGCTGATTATTATGATCAGAAGGCAAAGCGTGTTGTGCTTTTTCATATTCAAATGGGTTTAAGTATTTAAAATATTTCTAAGATTTTTGATTCTATCTGCATTTGTAATCCTTCTTGAATATTCAGAAGATGATCCTTTTCCCATAAAAATACCTTCTTTTCTGAACATCATTCCACTCTCAAGTTCGGACCTCAGGGATACATGAAACTCAGAGGCTCCTGTCTGGCTCCTGATTTGAGAAATATTCTCTTCCCTGATCCCTCCCCCGGGCATGATAATAGTTCTTCCTGCTGCCCTTTCAACCAGACTTTTTATTGTATCAATGCCTTCAGGGACTGAAGCGGCCTGGCCCGAAGTCAGTATACGGTCAATCCCAAGGCTGATAATGTCTTCCATGCATTGGAAAGGGTCTGATACCATATCAAAAGCCCTGTGGAATGTAACTTTCATCGGTGAAGCAATATCCTTGAGTTTCTTATTTCGTCCGAGATCAATTGAGCCGTCAGCATTCAGTATACCGAATACGACACCGTCGGCACCTAGCTCCTTCGAAGTGGTAATGTCTTTCTGCATGATATCGAACTCCAGGTCAGAATAAAGAAAATCACCTCCACGGGGCCTTATGATCACAAACAGATCTATATCTAATTGTTTTCGGGCTAAGGCAATGGAAGCGAAGCTCGGTGTAGTGCCGCCTTCCAGGATATTATCACATAACTCAACCCTGTCGGCACCACCATTCTGAGCATTGACAGCAGATTCAACGGAGTCGACACAGGCTTCAATAATATATTGATTCATTCTTTGCTTGTTCATCTTAAAATAAAACCTTTGTTAAGGGGATCTTCAGGGTCGAAATAGAATGTGTTTCTTCCTGTGAAATATGCAGTGCCGGATACTTCCGGTACAACAGCATTATACGGGCCAAAACTTTTTTCTTCTCTGACTGCAACATCCATGCTTGTCCCAAGGATACTTTCAATGGTGATCAACTCGTCTTTCCCGATCTCCTTCCTGGAATAATGCAAAGCTGCACGGGCACTCACTCCCGAGCCTGTAGCTGAGCGGTCGAGCTCACCATTGGCAAAGATGCAAACATTACGGCTGTGGTTGGCCGGATTATGAGGTTCACCTACGAATATCGTTCCATACAGGAAGCCAAGCTCATCTTCATAAGGATGGTTTATCTCAAATTCATCCATGATGGCCAGCTTGATCTTACGGCCATAATCGATGCACTTATCAGCTTCAGACTCTTTAAGCTTAAGGCCAAGTTCTTCAGCATTAAGAAATGCATAAAATGCCCCACCGAAAGCGATATCAAATGACACCTTTCCAATGCCTTTGATATCAATCGTCTGATCAGCAAGCAAGACAAAGGAAGGTACGTTGAGGAAGGATACTTTCTGAATTTTATCGTTTTGAAAATGAGGCCTTGCAAGTATCTTACCCGGAGGGGCATCAATGATCAGCCCAGGTTTGTTTCTCTGCACCAAGCCTGTTTCATAGGCCATCTTCGTTAGAGCAATGATAGCATGCCCGCACATGGTGCTGTACCCTTCATTATGCAGGAAGAATACGCCAAAATCGGCATCTGCAGTGGTTGGTTCGGTCAGGATTGCGCCGTACATATCAGCATGTCCCCGGGGTTCCCACATGGTCCCTGTGCGGATATGGTCATAATGCTCTTTGAAATAGGCTCGTTTTTCAAGAATGGTATTTCCCGGAATATCTGGTAAGCCAGCGAGGAATACCCGTAAAGGCTCTCCGCCTGTATGCATTTCCAGGGTTTCAATCTTGTGCCATCCTGCAGGAGGCTGCCAGTCCCAGCCTTTGAACAAATTACTCATAGGTGCATTTCCATCATGTCGCAGAACAAAGATACATGACTTTAAAATCCTGTATGCTCTGTTCGCCTGATAATTTCATTCTGCAGCTCTTCGCCCAGGTCATTAAAGTAATCGCTGTAGCCGGCCACCCTGACAATCAGTTCCCTGTGCCGCTCAGGATGTTCTTGCGCATCCCTCAGGGTTTCAGCATTAACTACATTGAATTGAATATGATGGCCATTCATTTTGAAATAGCTTCTAATGAGGTGTACCAGGCTGCTTTTTCCTTTTTCATCTTTCAGGAGATGGGGTGTGAACTTCTGGTTAAGCAATGTTCCTCCAGTCTTGATATGATCGATCTTTGCTGCTGATTTCAAAACGGCCGTCGGTCCTTTAGTATCGGTACCCTGCACAGGGGATATCCCCTCTGAAAGAGGTGTCCCTGCTTTTCTGCCGTCGGGTGTGGCACCAATCACACTTCCAAAATAAATATGGCTTGTGGTGGGAAGAAGATTGATCCTGAACACACCGCCTCTGAAAGTAGGCCTACCATCAACAGCATCGTAGAAAATATCGAATATCTTTACAGCCTGGTTATCGGCGTAGTCATCATCATTGCCATATTTTGGTGTGTTGAAGATGAGTTCTTTGTGCAGGTCCTCATAACCCTTGAAGTCTGATTTCAAAGCATTCAAGAGTTCGTTTATGCTGATGTTCTTTTGATCAAATATGTGGTATTTTAAAGCTGTCAGGTTATCAGTCAGACTGCCCAGGCCAACACCCTGTATGTATGAAGTGTTATACCGCGCGCCTCCTGCGTTGTAGTCTTTGCCATTTGCAATACAATCATCGATCAGCAATGACATAAACGGGACAGGCATCTCTTCGGCATAGAGCTTCTCAATGGTGTTATTCCCCTTGATCTTGATATCAATGAAATAATTTAATTGCTTTTTAAATGCATCCATTAATTCATCAAATGACTTGAATGAATCGGGCTTGCCTGTTTCCAGGCCTACCATCTTGCCGGTCCGATGATCAAAACCATTGTTCAAGGTGATTTCAAACACCTTGGTCAGGTTGAAATACCCTGTCAGGAAATAGCTCTCAGTCCCGAATGCCCCGCTTTCCACGCATCCGCTTGCCCCGCCATTCCTGGCATCTTCTAGCGACTTGCCCTGGCGTGTGAGCTCCTGGATGATGGCATCTGTGTTGAATATTGATGGTTGGCCAAAGCCTGTACTTACTATTTTCAGGGCCCTCCGGATGAAGTCATCAGGATTTTCCCGGCTGAGTTGCACCATTGATGAAGGCTGCAGGATACGCATTTCTTCTATAACATCAAGGATGAGGTAACTAAGCTCGTTTACCGCATTGGAGCCATCTTTTTTCAGTCCGCCGACATTGATCAGGGCAAAATCTGTATAGGTATTGCTTTCTTTGGCTGTGACGCCAATTTTGGGAGGTGCCGGGTGATTATTGAACTTGATCCAGAATGATTGAAGGATCTCCCTGGCTTTTTCTTCCGTAAGACTGCCATCAGCCAGCCCGTCTTGATAGAAGGGGAATAGATGTTGATCTAACCTGCCGGGATTAAATGAATCCCATGGATTGAGTTCGGTGATTACGCCCACATGGACAAACCAGTAATATTGGAGGGCTTCATGGAAGGTTTGTGGTGCTTTGGCCGGGACACTTCTGCATATTTCAGCAAGATTAAGCAATTCATTTTTCCGCTGACCGGATTCTTCCTCAGCCATTTGTTCCAGTTCATTCGCATGCCTTGCAGCGAAACTTATCAATGCATCACATGCAATATCCATAGCAATAAGCTCTTCTTTTCGGGCAGAAGAGTCTGGATCCGTTTGAGATATTTTTGATAATTCCTGATTAATTTCCTCTTTGAGGTCGAGAAATCCTTTCTTGTAAATTTTATCTCCCAGGACAGTATGTCCTGGCGCTCTCTGCTCCTGAAATTCAGTAAAGACGCCAGCTTCATAAGCTGCTATCCATTCCTTCTCCATAGAACTGAAGATCTTGTCGCGCTGGGTCCTGCCTTCCCAGAAAGGGATGATCTCATCCTTGTATGTCGTTCGGGTTATATCATCCGACTTAAAAGAAACCTTGGGGCGTTCATCCAGTATTTCAAGATCTTTGATCGAGTGAAGGCATATCTCGGGGTAGGTTGGGGTGGCTTTGGGCTCAGGACCTCTTTCCCCGACGATCAGTTCACCTTTTTCGATGAAAATGGCTTTGTTTTCAAGTATATATTTGAATGTCGATGCCCGCAGAACCGGAATCGACAAGCCTTTTGCCTCTTCACTTTTATAAAATGCCGTCACCAGCTCAGCCCGCTCCGCTGAAATGGTATTCACCGCATTCAAACTCTTTTCCCGTAACTTTCTAATCCTGTCATTCATATCGCAATTCTAAATTCTAACAACTAACCCCTGCCTACGCAGGGGCAGGCCACTAACCCCTGCCTACGCAGGGGCAGGCCACTAACCCCTGCCTACGCAGGGGCAGGCCACTAACCACTAACCACTAACTCTCTATTCTCAAAATAATGCTTCATCTCCAGCAACCTGTCATCAGACAACTGTTTTAATTCTTCAAGTTCATACTTCCTTCCCAATTTCTCATACTTATTCCTCGCCATGCCATGATATGGAAGCAGATCAATCCTTTTAATATCCCTTTGCTTCATATGATTGGCGATTTTCGAAATGTTATCTTTTGTGTCTGTAATTCCAGGGATAACCGGAAACCGGATAATTACCTCTTTACCCGCCTCAATGATGAGATCCAGGTTTTTTAAAGACAACTGGTTGCTAACCCCGGTATATTTCAGGTGGACGGCGTCATCCATCAGTTTTAGGTCAAACAAAAACAGATCTGTTAACTCAATGACCTCTTCCATGACCGTCCCGTTGGCATGACCGCTTGTATCCAGGGCCGTATGGTAGCCTTCCTTCTTGCAGGCAGCAAGGACATCTTTTAAAAAAGCAGATTGCACCAGTGGCTCACCACCAGAAAAGGTCACTCCGCCGCCTGATTCTTCATAGTACACTCTGTCCTTATTGATCTCCTTCATCACTTCCAGAGTTGTCATTTCCTTTCCAACCAGTTCCTTTTCCTTATAAGTTTTGCCATCGAACTTTCTTTCTCTCATCATGTATTGCGGTTCGGACTTCTGGCTTTCGGGATTATGGCACCAGAGGCAGGCCATCGGACAGCCTTTTAAAAAGATTGTTGTCCGGATACCTGTTCCGTCGTGGATTGCATAATGCTTTATGTCAAAAACTAGTCCTTGCATTGAAAAAGAATTACCTTGGAAAAGAAATGTGGAAAATGGATAATCCTGCTGGTATTATTGCATCATTAATAGATCCAGCATTCGTACAAACCCTTGCCGAACTTATGATAGAGATTCATATGCAGGTTCCTGATAAACATTGGGATATGTTTCAACAAAGATACAAATTTTGAAGCCATGAAGCAAGATAATTGTCTTTGTTGCCCGAAACTTACCAAAGGAACATTGATAATCCCATTCTGAAAGATATATCTGATTGAATCAATAAGCTTGCTATAAATTTGTTATTGCTTACATTTTATTATTAACTTTATTTGACTGCTTACAAACCAATCTGCACGCTTACCATGTTACGCATACAAATAACTGGTTTAATCCTACTTTTCAGTGCATTTACGCTCTTTTCAGGCAACCAGGAGAAGATGGACAGCCTGACCAAACTTCTTGAGACCGAACTCAGTGATTCAACCAGGTACAAGGTGCTGGTTTCTTTGTGCAAATATTCATATGATTTTGATCTTAAACGCTCACTGGATTATGGTGATGAGGCTTATGCATTTGCTAATGCTAAAGGATTAGAACAAGAGGTTGATTTTCTGAGACTTTTGGTATACCTGAATGATAACAGCCAACGGTATCCGAAGTCGATCATTTACCTGGATGAAATAATTAAAGTCTTATCTGAAAGCAACAAAGTAGAAGACAGGATCAGTATGATGAGCTACAAAGGGTGGTTGAGCATGAGGAGAGAAGAATATTCAGAGGCCATTGAGATTTTCCAGAAGGGTATTGTCATGGCAGAAGAAAGTGGACATAAGGATTATGCCCTCAGGTTTTATTATAACCTGGCAAAAGCATATGAAAAAATAGGTGTTGAGGAGAAAGAGGTAGAGTACTATAATAAATACCTTGAAAATGTTGAAGAGGATACCAAGAGCAGGTATGTTTCCATGATCTACATAAGGCTTGGGGATATTAGGAGGTTAAAAGGGGCTTATGACAGAGCCCTGGACCTTTATTTTAAGGCGATGGAGCTGGCAGAACAGGCTTCGGATTCTTCCCAGATGATCATGGTATTGAACAGGATAGCCTGGAATTATTATGAGATGGATGAACTTGGCCTTGCCCTGGATTATTATCATGAAAACATTCGCTTAAGCAAGCCTTTAGATAACCTGAACTACCTTACCAATTGTTATGGTAATATGGGTAATATTTACCGTGACTGGGAAGAAATTGATTCTTCCTTGAAGTACTACAATAAGAGTATTGAAATATCTTTGGGTATTGATGATTATTTCAATCTTGCATGGGTTTATAAAGACCTCAGCAAATTATACGCTCAGCAAGGTGATTATGAGAAGGCATATGAGACATTTCAGCTGCATGCCAGTTACAATGATACAATGATAACTGATGAGTATCGGGCGAGGCTGCTGGAGGAACAAACAAAGTTTGAATCAGGGAAAAAAGAACAGGAACTGGAAATCTTAAAGATCAGGTTACAGCGCAATCGGTTCTTGCTTTTTGGGTTGCTTGGAGGGATAATACTATTATTGTTTATAGCCGGGATGTTCCTTCTGCAGGGAAGGCTGAAAGCCAGGCAAAGGATGGAAGAGATGAACCTCCGGATATCGGAGCTTACCCAGAAAAACCTCCGGCAGCAGATGAACCCCCATTTTATTTTTAATACCCTGAATTCCATTCAATACTATGTATTTAAGAATGATAAGATCTCTTCGAATAATTACATGACCAAGTTTGCCAAGCTGATCCGGATGACCCTTGAAAACTCCAGGTTTACTTCTATTCCAATCAAAGAAGAAATTGAAGCCCTCAATCTCTATTTGGAACTTGAATCCCTTAGATTCAAAGGAAAATTTGACTGGGAAATCAGTGTTGATGAAGAAATTGATACTCTTTTGTATAAGATGCCTACTATGCTGATCCAGCCATTTGTTGAGAACTCAATAGGGCACGGACTGATGCATAAGGAAGGGAAAGGGCATATTTCGGTCGATCTGAGGCTGAAAGACGAAGTTATTATTTGTACCATTGAAGACAATGGTATTGGCAGGGAGAAAGCCATGGAGATCAAGCGCCATAAGGAAGAAAACCATAATTCCCTTGGAACAACCATAACTGAATCCAGGATTAATCTTGTTAATTCCTTGTATGGTCAGCACATGAAGGTGATTTACACAGATTTGAAAGATGATCAGGGTAAGGCTACAGGTACGAAAGTGCAAATTACTGTTCCAGTGATGGGATAGCAAAAAATTGAACCTATGTTAAGAACAATTATTGTTGACGATGAGCCTGATGCGGTTAAATTTATTGAGTCAATCAGTGCAGAGTATTGCCCCAATATTGAAATTGTCGGTAAAGCGAACTCAGCCAGGGAAGGTGTTAAGCTGATCAATGAAAAAGAGCCTGACCTGGTTTTTCTTGATGTTGAAATGCCACATGGCAGTGGATTTGACCTTTTATCAAATTTTCCGAGCAAAGATTTTGATGTGATCTTTATCACGGCCTTTAACCATTATGCCATAAAAGCCATCAAGTTCAGTGCAGTTGATTATATATTAAAACCCATTAATATCAACGAGTTTGTTGAAGCGGTCAAAAAAGTAGAAGCATCCAGGCAAAAAAATAGATCATCAAGTCCTTCAATTGATGCTTTGCTTGAAAATATACGTTCTGCGATGCCATCCAAGCTGGCTATTCCGACATCAGATGGCATGGAGTACCTCAATACCAATGAAATCATCAGGGTTGAGGCCGACAGGAGCTATTCCTGGTTTTTTTTAACGGAAAATCGCAAGTACCTTGTCTCCAGGAACCTCAAAGAGTACCAGGAACTGTTGAGTGACCGCAATTTTTTCCGGACCCATAATTCACATTTGATCAATCTTGAATTTGTAAAGAAGTTTGTCAGGCAGGAGGGAGGCTATGTGTTGATGACTGATGGATCCAATGTGCCCATTTCACGAAGTAAAAAAGAGTTATTTTTGGAGCAGATGGGCCGGATGGCGCGTTAATCAGGCTCCGGCAATCCATCATCTATAACAATTGACTTGACCTGTAATTCCTTGCCTTTGATAATGTCGGTTTTGTAATCACCACATTTGTCACAGACTGAAAAATAATCATCCGTCCGAAACTGGTGCTGGCAGTTCTGGCATTCTGCAATACCTGGAATATCCTCTATAACAAGAGATGATCCCTCGGCTAATGTATTTTTTGTTACCATGTCCCAGGCAAAGAGCAAGGCTTCATTTTCTATTCCAGCCAGGCTCCCTATGCTTAGGATTACCTGTGTGACTTTTTCAGCTTCTGCTTTCTCAGATTCCATGATTACAATCTCAACAATATTTTGTGCTACAGATACTTCATGCATAGTTATAATAATTAAGATGATGATCCTTTTTGAAAAGTTTCAAACTGCCACTCGCACAGTTGCTTGAACCGATTAACCACATTATTGGTGACCCTGTTATGTATGCCTTCCCATGCTTTATTGACAAAGTTCCAGTTGGACCAGGATTCTTTGCCATAGAAGTTAAATCCAACCAACATAAATAATTGAGACATTTCCTTTTCTCCCCTTTCCGGGATGGAAGATCTTACATACATGGCAAAGACACCGATAGGATAACCACCACTGCAGTCATATAACAGGTAGCGCGCATTATCCCCATCAAATGGAGTTGGTGTGCGCTGGAATGTTTTAGCACTCAAGTTAAACAGGCGCAGCAAACGAAATCCGGGTTTTCCATTACGAAACAGTACGGGTACCTTAAAACGGCCAAACAAGGATATCTGTATTTCTTCAAGTCTGTTCTCCTGAAGATTAACTTTTGCAATATGATTAGGCCACCATCTTGAGTCACCATTCCACTTGAGCAATTCTTCAAAAATATAACTTGATGGGGCATCGATGCCAATACGATGGATATTCAACATGCGGTATTTATCCACACCAATACCTGTCCGTTGTAAAATAAGCTCGGTGTAGTTTTTTTTGTGTTCTTCAGAATCAAAAGTGATCTGAGTCTTTATCTCTGGCTTATTCAGAAAGAAAAAGTTGATATCTGAAAAGATATTCCTGCTTTTTGAGGGTGACTTTTTCACTGAGGGTTTACTTTAACTTGTTGGTGCAAAGATAAATTTACCTGATGAATTATCCTGATCTAATTCTTCACAACTTGTTTAGCAATATTTTATTCGTTGATGCTGAGATCAGCTGCCCCAATTTTCCCGGTCCAGGCTGCGGTAGTGTATCGCCTCGGCCAGGTGCTGTGTTTGAATGTTCTCACTTTGTTCCAGGTCAGCAATAGTACGTGCTACTTTAAGTATACGGGTATAGGCCCTTGCTGAAAGGTTAAGTTTTTCAATGGCCTGTTTCAGTAAAGCGTTTCCGTCTTCATCAATATGACATACTTTTCTTAGAACCTTTGAGGACATCTGTGCATTGCAATATACACGGTCAAGGTTTTCGAACCGCTGTTCCTGCAATGTCCTGGCACTAATAACCCTTTCACGAATAGCATCACTGGTTTCCGCAGGTTTTTTATTGATCAGGTCGTTAAAAGGGACCGGTACTACTTCTATATGAATATCTATCCTGTCCATCAAAGGACCAGAGATCTTGTTCAGGTATTTCTGAACAAATCCGGGTGAGCAGCTGCATTCCTGATCGGGATGATTATAGTATCCACATGGGCAGGGGTTCATGGCTGCTACAAGCATGATGGTGGCAGGGTATTCAACAGTGAACTTTGCCCTGGAGATGGTGACGAACCTCTCCTCCATGGGCTGGCGCATGACTTCCAACACCGTTCGCTTAAATTCCGGCAATTCGTCCAGAAACAATACTCCGTTATGAGCCAGAGAGATCTCTCCTGGCTGGGGAAAGGTCCCTCCACCAACAAGTCCTGCATCAGAGATAGTATGGTGCGGTGCCCTGAACGGTCGCACGGTGATCAAAGCAGTCTCCCTGCACATCTTCCCGGCTACAGAGTGTATCTTTGTTGTTTCCAGCGCCTCCTGCAGGTTCAATGGTGGCAGGATAGAAGGCAGGCGCTTGGCCAGCATCGTCTTGCCGGCACCGGGCGGACCAATCAGTATCACATTATGGCCCCCGGCTGCAGCAATCTCCAATGCACGCTTTATGTTTTCCTGGCCTTTTACTTCGGAAAAATCAAATTCATAGTTATTAAGGTTGGCGTAAAAAGTTTCCTTCGTATCTACTTTAATAGAGGTCAGCGTGCCCTGCCCGTTAAAGAAATCAATAACTTCCCTCAGGTGACTGGCCCCCAGGATCTCCAGCTCGTCAACAATGGATGCTTCCTTTGCATTCTCCGAAGGGAGGATGATCCCTTTGAAGTTTTTCTTACGCGCCTCAATGGCAATGGGAAGGGCACCTTTAATAGGTTTAAGTCCTCCATCCAATGATAATTCGCCCATCATGATATAATCACCGATCTTATCTGATCCTATAATCTCATTGGCTGCAAGGATGCCAACGGCGATGGTCAAATCATAAGCCGAGCCTTCCTTTTTGATATCTGCCGGAGCCAGGTTAATCACAACCTTCTTCCCGGGGATCTTGTATCCGATGTATTTCAATGCGGCCTCTATCCGCTGATGACTTTCCTTAACTGCACTGTCGGGCAGCCCAACCATAAAAAACTGGATCCCCTGGTCGATGATGACCTCCACGGTGATGGTGATGGCATTGATGCCTAAAATGGCACTTCCATAAGTTTTTACAAGCATTTTAATGGTATTATACGGTGTGAAAGGGTTTATATATGCCCCTATTTCTTAATACCATTTTTGGGCAAACGTTCCGGAAAAAATGAAAATAATTATGGCTTGTACCGGGATTGAGTCAGAATTTCAACAGTGTTATCATTGTCCATCAGCTCTTTCAGACTTACTTTATTATTATCCATATAAGCTCGTACTATCTGCCATCCGACCCATACACCAGTACGTGCAGGCGACTCTTTATCAAAGAATGAAGTGAATGGACCGTCACTGGTCAATTTGTTTATCTGCTGGAAATCAGTTGTGTATAGCAATTCATTTTCAACCAGGAATGCCCATAGGTTAGATTCATTTTCATAGCACCAATCCAATTGCCGGCCTGTAAAGCCAATCTTCAGGGTGTCCTGGGTTGAAGTAAGTATTTCATCCAGGAAGTATAACATCTTTCCATTGTATATGATGTGATCCAGCAGGCGTTCTCCCGCATGGGAAGGAAGATGCTTAACACGTGCTACCTCGCGCATACAATCTGGTACAATATATGCTTCCTGCATCCGGCGGGCACGGTAAACAGGTATTCTTAACCTTTTATATGGAACATAATCCTTGCCAAGATAATTGTCGATGGCAATGATCATCACGGTGTCAAGGTATTGTACAGGGTGCTCGAAATCTACCCCGGAGATATATGAGTAAAAATCCGGGACATTACCTTCCGGGAAGCTGGCCAGATAGTGCTTGAACGCTATGGTCAAATCCTTCTCAACATTTACCAGGTCAGGGTAAATGGTGTTACTGTACTCAGCGATTTCAAGCAGAAAGGGATCTGTTATATAATCCCTTATCTGTATAATGCTCAGGGTATCTTTGTAATTGTCACCCAGGAAAAAGCGGTATTTCCCGGCCAGCTGATCAAGCTCCTTTCCAACATGAAGAGGATTGATGCCGAAAAGGTCCTGTCCATAGCGCTTTATCTTAATTTGTTCGAGTTGAACTGCTGAAATATCAGCTTTTTTATCTCCCCCAAAATCACAACCCGAAAGGATGATGATTATTAAGAGAATCCAGGGATTAATTATGTTTTTCATTATTTATGATAATAGGGGTTGGAAGATGACAAATTTAATAACTATTTTTAACCTTGAATTAGCCTAATTAAGAAAGCATACCAAACTGAACAAACTCATGGCCATGAAAAAAGGGATTATTCTATTGATCATCTTCTCATCTCTCTTCATGAATACAGCCTATTCACAGCAAAAACCGTTTGTTTTTGGGTTTAAGGTAGCGCCAAACCTTGGATGGTTTAAACCAAATACCGACGACTATAAAAATGTTGGAACTACACCTGGCTTTTCCTGGGGATTTATTGCATTGTTTAATCTCATGGAACACTATGGTATTGGAACGGGCTTTAATGTGGTATACCTGAATGCAAAACTTGAATATCCAAACCTGCAAATCAATATTGGCGACACATTGAAAGGATCCATGGAAAGTAAATACCGGCTAAAATATATTGAACTACCCCTGGTGTTTAATATGGAGACCAAGGACTTTGGCAAATTCAGGTTTTTTGGGCAGATCGGGCTCGGGACCAGCTTTCTTATTAATGCCAAAGCGGATAATGTCTTTTCTTATAATGGGAATAACACAGAGGAAAACGAAGTTGATATCTATGATGATATCCGCTTTATCCGGGAATCCTTGATTGTGGGTGCCGGTGTAAAATTCATTATTTCAGGTTCAACACTCATTTTTGCAAATGTCACCTTTGACAATGGATTTACCAACATCCTCAAGGGTAACAATAATGTTGATCCGTCTGTTCAGCAGAAAGCAAACGCTAATTTTATTGAATTTCAGATCGGGATGTTGTTTTAATGCTTTGATCCGTGAAAATAGCCTCAGCACAAATCAATTATCATATTGGGAACTTCAGGCAGAATGAAGAGAAGATCCTGAATGCCCTGGAAAATGCCAGGAAACAGGATGCAGATATTGTAGTGTTCGCAGAACTGGCAGTCTCAGGTTACCCACCACGCGACTTCCTGGAGTTTCGTGATTTTATCAATGAATGTGATAAATCCGTTGCCAACATTGCCAGGGCATGTAAGGGTATTGCAGCCGTAGTTGGTTCACCAACCATTAATCCTGAAGTCCAGGGCAAGGACCTTCATAACTCCGCTTTCTTTCTTGCCGATGGCAAAGTGCAGAGTATTCATCATAAAGCATTATTGCCCAATTATGATATTTTTGATGAATACCGGTACTTTGAGCCGGGCAAGGACTTCAATGTGGTAAATTACAAAGGCAAAAGAATTGCAATTAACATATGTGAAGACATATGGAATATAGGCAACGACCCAATGTACACCATCAACCCGATGGATGAATTGAAGAAACAGGATCCAGATTTCATTGTTAACATAGCTGCATCTCCATTTCATTATAACCAGGTTAGGAGAAGAAAGGATATCCTTTTTCAGAATGTTGAGCGATATAAAATCCCATTGTTCTATATAAACCATGTTGGTGCACAGACCGAATTGCTTTTTGATGGTGGCTCTATGGTCATTAATTCGCAGGGGAACCTTATTGATGAACTGAATTATTTTGATGAAGATCTGAGGATATATGACCTTGATCAAATTGATGACCCTGCTTACTATTCCAGAATAACACCCCAACCTGAAAGGGAGAAAATCGAACTGATCCATGATGCCCTGGTCATGGGGGTCAGGAATTATTTTAAGAAGCTGGGCTTCGACAAAGCCATCCTGGGTTTATCCGGCGGGATAGACTCCGCTGTGACACTGGTATTAGCAGCAAAGGCATTGGGTGAGAAGAATGTAATGGCGGTGCTACTGCCTTCTGAATTTTCATCCGCTCATTCGATAACCGATGCAGAGGTCCTTGCACAAAACCTGGGTTGTCCCTATGAAAGAATTAGTATCGAAGATGCATACAGGAGCTTTGACAGCACCTTGAAACCAGTTTTTAAAGACCTGCCCTTTGGCCTTGCCGAAGAGAACCTGCAGGCAAGGATCCGTGGCGTGATCCTGATGGCCTTATCGAACAAATTTGGCTACATATTGCTCAATACTTCCAATAAAAGTGAAGCTGCTGTGGGCTATGGGACCTTGTATGGCGACATGAACGGTGGCTTATCGGTGCTGGGAGATGTATACAAAACAGAAGTTTTTGATCTTGCAAGGTTCCTCAATAAAGATGAAGAGATCATCCCTGAGAATAGCATAATAAAGCCTCCGTCAGCTGAACTGAGACCTGATCAGAAAGATACCGACTCATTGCCGGAGTACCACATTCTTGATGAAATATTGTTCCAATACATTGAATTGCGGAAGGGTCCCAAAGAGTTGATGGAGATGGGTTTTGAGGAAGATGTTGTCAGGAGGATACTTAAGCTGGTAAACACCAATGAATACAAACGTTACCAGACCCCACCCATTCTGCGTGTCTCACCAAAAGCTTTTGGAATGGGCAGGAGGATGCCCATTGTGGCCAAGTATTTATCTTAATTGATTGATTCTACTGATTGGATCTCAGGAATAGCATTTTTGATTGTGGTCTCAACTCCACCTTTCAGGGTCTGCGTACTGTAGGGACAGGAACCGCATGCGCCTTTTAGTTCAACGTTAACTACCATGTCATCAGTCAACTCAACAAATTCAATGTCCCCACCATCCTGTTGAATATATGGTCTTATCTGTTCGAGTACGTTTTTTACTTTGCGTGTGAGCTCTTCTTTCTTTTCTGTAGTCATTTCCTTCAAATTTTTGGTAAAAATACAGGAATTTATTGTAAGTCTATTTTGGTAATCTCATTTTTAACATTCGTGGCCAACTCCATAAAGGCATCTGAAATTTTGCCTTTTTGTTCCAGTGCGCTTGGCATTCCTCTGTCGCCTGCTTCACAAACGCTCTGTACAAGAGGGATTTGCCCAAGGAACGGGACCTTGGAGCTTTCAGCAAGCTTTTTCCCACCTTCTTTTCCAAAAATATAATACTTGTTATCAGGCAATTCAGCAGGTGTGAAATAGGCCATGTTCTCAACAAGTCCGATTACAGGTATCCGGATCTTCTCCTGGTTAAACATGCTGAAAGCTTTTCTGGCATCTGCAAGGGCAACTTCCTGCGGGGTGCTGACGATTACTACACCTGAGACGTTTATATTCTGGGCCATGGTCAATTGGATGTCACCCGTTCCTGGAGGAAGATCTACAATGAGATAATCAAGTTCACCCCAGTCGGCATCATTGAAAAGCTGCTCCATGGCATTTGAGGCCATGGGGCCACGCCAGATTAATGCCTGGCTCTGGTCAACAAAAAATCCTATGGATAAGACTTTAATACCATACTGATCTACAGGAATAATAACTGCTTTACCTCCCATGTCCATCACTGCTGGTTTAGCGTCAACCAGGTCAAACATAAGTGGAATGGACGGACCGTAGATGTCGGCATCAATGATGCCGGTTTTATGACCAAGTTTGTTCAGTGCAATGGCCAGGTTAGCTGCAACGGTTGATTTACCTACTCCTCCTTTCCCGGATGCCACAGCAATAATATGCTTGACATTCTCCAGCAAATTCACAGGTACACCTACATCAACTACTACCTTAATGTCTGCATCTGCCGCCTGCCGTATCGAATTTATACATGCATCACGGACAAGTTCCTCGTTTTTTTCATCCTTTTCAGGGAAGATTAACTTAAAGCTGACTGTACTGTCATCAATCTTTATATCCCTTATCATGTTAAGTGCTACTACATTCTCACGCTTTGGAAAATAAAAGACTGACTTTAATGCTTCCAATACTGATTCCTGTGTCATTATCTCAAGGGTTTATCATTATCTAAAAGTGGGGAAGCAAAAGTACAAATAATAGCCCTAAATAAAAAAAGGCTCATCTGCTTTTGAAGAGCCTTTACAATCAGATACTTTTCTGCACTTACTTTTCAGTGTTCTTTCTGATATCAGCCAGACTATCATTAATCTGAAAGGTGACCAGGATTAATTCAAAGAAGATCCTGAGGAAGAATGGTCCTAGAATTAGTCCCAACAGGCCATACCAGAACTGACCCGAGAACATCGAGAAAAGAGATCCAATGACGATGAATAGAACCCCAATCCAAAATAAGACTTTTAAAATGACCGGTGTGATCATTTTCCTAAACGCTAAATAATCATTCATGAGAATTAGTTTTTAGTTAATACAGTGACAAATAAATAGATTTGATAAGGCACATATACAATGTTATAACATATTATTATATAATCAAAAAATAAGTATGAATATTTATTAAATGTTTAAGTGAAGAAACCAGGGGTTAATCAAGCTCGATGGATGGGTCCCAGAAATGTTGCTCGAATTCTAAAATCTTGTTATTCAGGATTTTAAGGCCTTCGCTTTCCAGTAGCTCCTGCATCACATGAGGACCGCCAAAGTGCTGTTTCCCTGTCAGAATCCCGTTGCGGTTAACAACTCTGTGGGCCGGGATATTGACCTGGGATATGTGTGACATGTTCATGGCCCAGCCCACCATCCTTGCCGAGCCCCTGCTTCCCAGGTACTGAGCAATTGCTCCATAAGAAGTAACCCTGCCAAAAGGAATCAGTTTTACTACTTCATAAACCTTATCGAAGAATGAGATATCGTTCATGCAGGATTAATTTTGAATCCAAGGTAGTTTATTTTCTTGCCTCTTTTAAGCCATTTCTCCTCATAGAAAGTCTGGATGCCCTTGATTTCTTCGGGACAATCGGTATGGTAAACATCATCTGTTGAGAAAAAGAGATGATGACCATGTTCTTCAATTAAATCCAGTGTGTAATGATAGAGGGGAGCATTATCCGTTTTCAGATGGACCATGTGGTCAGCGCTGAGCAGGTTCAGGTATCGTTTAAGGAATGGGGGCGATGTTAGTCTTTTTCTTTCCTTTGCCCTCTTTGGCTGGGGGTCAGGGAAAATGATATAAATCTCCTGTACTTCATCTTTTGCAAAAAAAAGCTCGATCATCTCTATCCGGGTACGGATGAATGCAACATTCTTTAACCCGAAGTCTTGAGATTGCTTACATCCTTTCCACATTCTGGCTCCTTTGATATCAATGCCAATGAAGTTCTTGTCGGGAAATCGCTGTGCCAATCCAACAGTGTATTCACCTTTTCCACATGCCAGTTCGAGTATTATTGGATTGTTATTCTGGAATAATTGATTCCATTTCCCTTTATGGATGAATCCGTGTTCGATCTCTTTGATATCTGGTTGGAAGAGGTTTTCGAAGGTGAGATTCTCGGCAAACCGTTGCAATTTTTTCTTACCCACAATAGCAGAAAATTAATACTTCATTAACCAGGCTTCATCGGTTATCAGCTTTCGGGCATACATTAAATGCAGCATAGCCTGTGTTTTCTCGTTGAAGCTGTCCATACTAACCCTGTAATTTCCATTCCTGGCAGGCCCAATAATCATTGCTTCCGGGTATCCCAGTTTGATCAACTTGTTGGCATATACTTCAGCCATTGTCTTGTACTCCAGTGAGGCAACAATGATATGATACTTGCCTGTCCTGGGAGTAGGGATAATTGTTTCCTGTTCTGGCTCCGGCTCAGGTTCCGGCTCCGGCTCAGGTTTTTGTACCGGTTCTTCAACCTTTACTTGCTTGGTGACAGGTTCTATCTTGGTCACCCTGACTTCCCTCGTTGGATATTCTGAAAGAGGAATATGTCCGGAGTATTGAGATCTGAAGACCGGGGTATTTATAGGATTGACAATAATATATATCAATATCGACAGGATGATTAATAATAATAATAAAGGCATTGCCAGGTAGGATACAAAGCCTGCAGCTTTCTTTTCCTTTTTCTCCTTCTTATCTTCAGGTGCGGATGGTTTAACAGGAGTTACAGGCTTAGGTTCTGCTTTTTTATGGAGAGGCTCCGCATGGAGCTCAGGCAGGTCATTTACCGTATCAGGTTTAAAATGCAGATGCTTATCTCTAATGATCAGGTACCCAATTTTTTCAATATTTACTTTGTGTGCCAGCTTTAGCTTGGAGAGCAAAGACTTTACATGAGCTTCAATAGCTGCCTTGCTTTCTTCTTTTGTAATTTTCTCTGATTCAGCCACGTAATTAATGAGCTGATCGTCTGTGGCATCAGGCTTCTTAATAAAAACAGTGCGTGTTTCGGGAGGTAAAAGTCGTTTTTTTTCCTTGTTAAGGCTGGCAGGGTAATATTTCGTCTCAAAGATCCCTAAGCCAGGAATGACAACCCGGCCTTCTTTTTCCAGTAAGGCTCGTATAGATTGGGCAATATTCATTTCGGAAAAATTAATCGACGAATATACGACATCCCCTGATATCTATCAAGTTTCATTATCAAATTTTAGCAGGTCTTCAGGAACATCCACTCCAACGCTATCAATCGCAGTCAATTGGACATAAATATCAAACCCATTGTCGAGCCAGGTCAATTGTTCCAGCGACTCAGCCTGTTCCAGCGGGGATATTTTCAGTTGTGTAATCTCATCAAGGGTCCTTACCCAGTATGCGTATAAACCTATATGCTTGAGGAAATTATAATCTTTAATCCAATTGGCTTTTTCAATATTTCTGAGTGATGGGATAGCTTGCCGGCTAAAAAGAAGTGCTTTCTGGTTTTGATCTGCAACAACTTTGACAATATTTTCATCAAAGAGCTCCTCCGAAGTTTCAATTTTCTTAGCAAGGGTACTGATCAGGACCTTCTCATCATTGAATGATTCCATCACCAGCTTAATCTGCCTGGGATCGATCAATGGCTCATCGCCCTGGACGTTGATTATGATATCATCCTGATACACGTATCCTCCTGCAGCCAGGATGTCTTTTGCTTCTTTACAACGAGATGTTCCTGAGGGATGGCTTTCGGAGGTCATAATAACATCACCGCCTGCCTCCTCAACGATTCTGGCAATACGAATATCATCGGTTGCAACATACACCTGGTCAAGCCCATCGGTTTTTGCAACCTGTTCATAGACTCTTTGTATCATGGGGATGCCCTGGATCAATGCAAGGGCCTTACCTGGAAAGCGGGTGGAAGCATAGCGGGAGGGGATAATTGCTATAAATTTCATGATTCATCTTCATCAAATAAACCATGGATCTCAGCATTGATTCTTTCAATAACCAAGCCCAGGTCTTTGGCATTTTCACCAAATTTTACTTCATCAACATCGACGATCAGCAGTTTACCTAAATTATATTTTGAGATCCACGCTTCATACCTTTCATTAAGGCTTTTCAGGTAGTCGAGACGGATGGATTCCTCGTAAACACGTCCTCTTTTTTGAATTTGGTTGACAAGGTTGGGTACGGTGGATCTGAGGTATATCAACAAGTCGGGCGCTTGAATAAAAGAACTGATTAACTCAAACAAAGCGCTATAATTTTCAAAATCACGGGTAGCCATCAGGTTCATGGAATGAAGGTTAGGCGCAAAAATATGAGCATCCTCATAAATCGTCCTATCCTGTATAACCGTCTTGGTTCCCTTCCTTATGTCAACGATCTGCCTGAACCTGCTATTTAAAAAATAGATTTGCAGGTTGAATGACCATCGCTGCATGTCCTCATAAAAACTATGCAGATATGGATTTGATTCCACATCTTCGTAATGAGGCTCCCACCCAAAATGTTTTGCTAAGGATCTTGTTAAGGTGGTTTTACCTGACCCAATATTTCCGGCAATTGCGATATGCATGAGCTAATTTTTTGTCTAAAATATAAATTTTCTTCGTTTATAAGGACTTGTTCAGGATATAAATCTTCAGTGTATTATTATCGAGACAGAATAGTCTTTTTATTTCTGACCCAAGAGAGATGAAGAGCTTCTTACATTTGATGTCAGGTAAAATGAAAGATATTTCTTCCATGGTGGCAGGATCAATGATTATCATTTCTTCCTCCTGAACCACAATTATTTTCTTGTCAAAAGCTTGAAGATACTCAATCCCCTTGAAATTTAGAGTTTTATAGTATGCACCGTATTTATCAAATATCAAAATCCCGTGCTTCGGATCATTGAGATATACCATATCGTCTTTTTCCAACAGGAAATTTGGATTGAGGTCTTTGCCGGTGACCTGTGACAGGTTCCCGCTGCGGTCTGAAATCTGTAGGAATTGATTTATACGGACAAGCTCCATGTTCTGAGGATTATAAACCCAGAATCCACTATTATAGCTCATGGCAACCAGGGTTGATAACTCAAGACCAAAGATACTTAATGAAATGGTGTTGGATAGGCTCAGGGTATTATCAAGGAACTCGACACTCCCAAAGTCCATATAAAAAAGCAAAAGCTTAAAAGGATTGCTGACATCAGCTGCTGTAATATCACCACTTGTCAGGTTACCGTATGTAGATATTATCGTCCCATCCCCGCCCAGTTTAGAAAACTGATTGTCCTGGACCAGGTAGATAAAACCTAATTCATCAACAGTCATGGAGCCGGCTTTCACCGGGAAGATTTTTTCCAGTGTAAAATCACTCTCCTGAGTCTGAACTTTAAGTGAAGCTAGTGAAAAAAATATCAGGATTATATATTTATAAGGAATCAAATTCATCTATCCCATCATGTCGATGATTTCATCAATATGCTTTCTGTCGTTGGCAAGTCGTGGCACCTTGTTTTGACCACCCAGCTTTCCTTTTTGCTTAAGCCAGTTATAGAACGTATCCCGGGGTGCAATTCGTACAATTGGCTTGCGAAGCACCATGTCTTTATACCTTTTAGCTTCGTAATCTGAATTCACGGACTTCAATGCATTGTCAAATGTTTCAGTGAAGTACTCCAGGTTATCCGGTGGAGATTCAAATTCAATCAACCACTCATGGGCAGCATTTTTATTTCCTTCGAAATAAACCGGGGCTGCAGTATACTCATTGATAACAGCATGACATTTACTTTTTGCGATTGCAAGCGCTTTCTCTGCATTATCAATAATTAACTCCTCTCCGACGGCATTGATAAAACTTTTTGTTCTTCCTGTAATAGTGATACGATAGGGATTAAGTGATGTGAACCTGACAGTATCTCCAATAATATATCTCCACAGTCCTGCATTTGTCGATATAACCAGTGCATAATTGGTTTCTGTATCAACTTCATCAAGAGATAAGGTTCTGGGATGCTCCTCATGTATGTGGTTAACTGGAAGAAATTCATAATAAATGCCATAATCGAGCATTAATAGCAATTCACCGGGCGTTTCATTATCCTGCAATCCAAAGAAACCCTCCGAAGCAGTATAAGTATCCATATAATTCATCTCACTGGTAGGTATGAGCTGTTGGAATTGGTCGAGATATGGAGCAAAATTCACACCTCCATGGAAAAAGACCTCCAGCCTCGGCCATACTTCCAGTATATTCTCAGAGTTGGTCAGCTCAATGACTTTTTTAAGCAATAGGAGTGTCCAGGATGGCACTCCGGAAAGACTTGTCACATTCCTGTTTAAAGTAGCTTTGGCCATTTTATCAATCTTGGTTTCCCATTCATCAAGCAAGGCCAGCTTACGTTTTGGAACCCTTATGAACTCAGCCCAGAAAGGCAGGTTATCAATGATGAGAGCAGATAAATCACCATCATAATAGACTTCGTTGTTGATCTCACTAATGCGGTGGCTGCCGCCCATTGCCAGTCCACGTCCTGCAAACATTGAAGTCTCAGGAAAGTTGTTGCAATAGATTGATAACATGTCCTTGCCTCCCTTATAATGGCACTCTTCAAGAGATTCAAGACTAACGGGAATGTATTTACTCTTGTCGCTAGTTGTACCTGAGGATTTGGCAAATAACTTGATATCGGTGGGCCAGAGTAACTTTTGCTCCCCTTTCCTTAAGCGTTCAATATAAGGTTTAAGTGATTCATAAGTGTTAAGAGGGACACTTTCCTTGAAATTCTCAACAGTCTCAATAGCGCCAAAGTTGTTCTTTTCCCCATATTCTGTATACTTTCCTGACAGTATCAGTTTGTTGAATAAGTCTTGCTGGACCTCAGACGGATATTTCTTAAATAGCTCAATCTGATGAACCCGTTTTTTCATTATCCAGGAAATTACCGAATTGATGAGTTCCATGGGGTGCTTCTGCTTGTTGTTATGGATCAAAATTACAAAATATGATCCAATAGAGGATAAAATCGCTAATTTTGAATCATATGGTACGCTTCCCTAACGCTAAGATCAACCTGGGGCTTAAGGTTCTTGGAAAAAGAGATGATGGTTTTCATGAGATTGAAACCATCATGTATCCTGTAGGATTGAATGACGCTGTTGAGATTGTGAAAGCGCAAGATAATCCATTTAATCTTACAACTTCAGGGTTGGCAATGCCTGGGCCTGTGCAATCCAATCTTTGTACAAAGGCCTTTGCATTGATGCAACGAGAATATGATGTCCCAAATATTGAGATCCACCTGCATAAATTTATCCCAATGGGTGCCGGGTTAGGCGGCGGATCTTCTGATGCAGCATTTGTTTTGAAGATGATCAATGAAATGTTCGAATTGAACCTGGATTATCAAACCTTGCAAGACTTAGCTGCCGGACTGGGTAGTGATTGCCCGTTTTTTATTGCAAACAAACCTGCTGTGGCTCGTGGACGGGGAGAGCTTTTGGAAACAATTCAATTGACTCTCAGCGACTTTCATCTGCTGGTTATTAAGCCTCCTGTGCATATCCAAACCAGGGAAGCATATGCAAATATTCAAGCTACCCGTCATCAGGGTTCAATACTTGATATAATCAAACAACCCATAGATGAATGGCGGGAATTACTGGATAATGATTTTGAATCCTTTGCCTTTAAAAAGCACCCGGAGCTGGTTTCAATCAAATCAAAGCTATATGAACTAGGAGCCAAATATGCTTCTATGAGTGGTAGTGGTTCTGCTTTATATGGACTATTCTCAAAGGATCCTTCTGTTGATAATTTTGATAATCAGTACTTTATGTGGAAGGGAAGGCTTCTTTGATGCTTATTTTTGTGCTATTCGAAGCAGGATGATTCCTATCAGGCCAAAAATAATATTCGGGATCCATGAAGCAAGAGCAGGGTTTAGGTTACCATTGGTGGCAAAGGTGGTAGAGATCTTCATAAATAAGATAAATGTGAAAGTGATGGTAATACCCATACCAAGGTGCATACCTATCCCTCCTCTCACTTTCCTTGAAGAGAGCGCAAAGCCAATAATTGTTAATACAACAGTGGCAAAAGGAGAAGCCATCCGCTGATGTTTTTCTATGGCATAAACTTTGGCAGTCTCAGATCCTTTCAGGTCTTCCTTTGCAATCTGTTCATTCAGTTGCCAGAGATTCATTTCTTCAAAATCTTCTTTTTGGATGAACAGATCCTCCGGATAAAGGTTCAGGGTTGTATCCATCTTGTTTCCTGAAACGATTTGTTCTCCCGCTGAGTCAATGGTCCTGATGAAATAATTGAATATTATCCATTTTTTTTCTGTGCTGTCCCATTGGATCTTATCGGCTGTAAGTTTATAGCGAAGGTTATTCTCACCAATATTCTCCAGGGTGAACTTATATCCCAGGCCATTCGAATTATTAAAATTTTCAAGATAGACGAAATTACCTGGTTGAATCTGCATGTGAATATTGCGGTCAAGATCTTTATTTAATGTTTCAATGTACTTATTCTTGAAAACCCTTCTTTTAATATTGGTTTTGGGGATCAGGAAATTTGAGAGATAGAATGACATCATTGCCAGGATCAGCGCTGAGACAAGATAAGGCCTGAGCAGCCTGTTAAAACTAATTCCACTACTGAGGATGGCAACAATTTCGGTATTGGATGCCATCTTTGAAGTGAAGAAGATCACTGAGATAAAAGTGAAAAGGTAGGAAAACAGGTTGATGAAATAGGGGATGAAATTCACATAATAAGTGAAGATTGTTTCTTCCCAGGGGGCATTGTTTGCAAAGAACTCATCGATATTCTCTGAAACATCAAAAATAATCACAATGACAATCAATAATGATATGGCGAAAAAGAATGTCCCAAGGAATTTTTTGATGATATAGATATCGATGATCTTCATGGTTATAGTCTCCTCTCCAGCTGCTTTACCATTTTATTTTTCCATGAAACAAAATTACCATCTTTGATCTGTTTCCTTACTTCTTTAACCAACCAAAGGTAGAAATTCAAATTATGCGTACTGGCAATCATAGCTCCTAACATTTCATTGGCAGCAAAAAGATGCCTGAGATATGCTTTAGAATAATCTTGATCAACAAATGATTCTCCGGTTTCGTCTATTGGAGAGTGATCATTCTTCCATTTTTCATTCCTCATGTTGAGGATCCCCTCACTTGTGAAAAGCATCCCGTTACGTCCATTCCTTGTAGGCATAACGCAATCAAACATATCTATACCAAGAGAAATACTTTCAAGAATATTGACCGGTGTTCCTACTCCCATAAGGTACCTGGGCTTATCTTCCGGTAAAATATCACATACTATCTCAGTCATTTCATACATCATCTCATGAGGCTCCCCAACAGATAATCCACCAATGGCATTTCCTGCAGCATCTGTATTAGCAATATACGTTGCCGACTGCTTACGAAGGTCTTTATAAACACTGCCCTGGACTATTGGAAATAAGCTTTGCTGGTGACCATAGGGACAGGTAGTTTTGGAAAAATGATCAAGACACCTCTGTAACCATCGGTGAGTTATATCCATGGAGTTTTTTGCATAATCCAATTCACAAGGGTAGGGGGTGCATTCGTCAAAAGCCATGATGATATCTGCTCCAATAGTTCTTTGAATATCAATGACTTTCTCAGGAGAAAACAAATGCGATGAACCATCGATATGTGACTGAAACTTAACCCCTTCCTCTGTCAGTTTCCGAATATTTGTTAAAGAGTATACCTGGTAACCACCGCTATCAGTCAAAATAGGCTTATCCCATTGAATAAAGCGATGAAGTCCGCCTGCATCTTTAATGATATCCAGTCCTGGCCGGAGGTACAGATGGTATGTATTCCCCAGGATTATTTGTGCCTGAATATCATTCACAAGGTCCCTGGTATGAATTGCTTTAACCGTACCGGCAGTTCCAACAGGCATGAACATTGGTGTTTCTATCGTTCCGTGATCTGTGTGCAGAGTACCGGCCCGGGCTTTCGACTTGGTATCAGTTTGTTCAAGGGTGAACTGCATCAATGGAAATAATTTGTCTTCAAAGATAACGTAAATCACGAAGATTATTATTTTTACTGATCATTAGCCATATGCTTAATTTAGAATTTCAGTATGAAGGATTAGTAATGTTGGTCCTGTTCTCTGTTTTTGCAGCAGGACTGCTAATTCAGTTGTTGTTTTACTGGGTTTTCTTTAGCAAACTGGCTTTTTACAGGCGCAGGGATAAGACCCAATCGACACCTCCAGTTTCAGTGATTATCTCCGCACGAAATGAGTATTTGAACCTTCAGCAATTTTTACCCTCAATATTGGAGCAGGATTATCCGGAATATGAAGTAGTAGTTGTCAATGATGCTTCGGATGATGATACAAATGAGTTATTACAGGATATTTCAAGAAAATACTCACATTTAAAGGTAATTCAGTTTGCCCGCAACTTAAATTTCTTTACAGGGAAGAAGTTTCCGTTATCCTTAGGTATTAAGTCGGCAGCTCATGATGTGCTTTTATTTACAGATGCCGATTGCAGGCCGCGCGACAGTCAATGGATACGCAGGATGGCATCTCACTACGACGACCAAACTGAAATCGTGCTGGGCTATGGAGCGTATGAGAAAAAAAAGGGGGTCCTGAACGCGTTGATAAGGTATGATACCTTTCACGTTGCAGTGCAATACCTGTCCTTTTCCCTGATGGGCCTTACTTATATGGGGGTTGGAAGAAATCTCTCTTATCGTAAATCATTGTTTTATAGGCTTAAAGGCTTTACATCACATTATAAAATCGCATCAGGAGATGATGATTTGTTTATAAACAGGGCTGCAAATAGAAAAAATGCAGCTATTGAAATTAGCCCGGAAAGTCATACTATTTCTGTCCCGGCGAAGCGTTGGAGGAGATATATCCGTCAGAAAAAGAGGCATTTAACCACAGCAAAGCATTATAAATGGAAGTTTAAAATCCTTCTTACTGCCTATTCAGTAAGCCAATTTTTTGTCTGGTTGTTGTTTTTTGTCTTAATTTTTTATAAATTTAACATGTTCTATTTACTGGTGCTGATAGGAGTGAAACTTATCAGCCAGCTAATTATTACTAATTTTTGTCTAAATAAACTAAAAGAAGAAAAATTATTATTAATTTCGCCTTTGATTGAATTGATATTCGTCATTCTAAACCCTTTAATCGCGATCTCCAACTTGATTTACAAAACGGATAAATGGAAGTAAATCCTAATCTAACCGACAAGGCATTAAGGGATTATCATCTGGTTAAAGCAGCGATTGATACCGGTGATCAAAAAGCGTATGCGGAGTTGATGAACAATTACCGCGATTCACTGTATTTCATGCTGTTGAAAATGACGAATAACCCGCATGATGCCGACGACCTTACCATTGAAGCTTTTGGTAAAGCGTTCAAAAAATTGCATCAGTACACTCCTGACTTCGCGTTCAGTACCTGGCTGTTCAAGATTGCATCCAACAATTGTATTGATTTCATGAGGAAGAAGAAAAAAAACACTTTCTCCATGAATAAATCTCCGGACGACAAGGAAGAAGGTGACGAGCTCGCAAATATGATCCCCTCCGAGATGCTTGATCCGGAAGAAAAAGTGATCAAGAAAGAAAAGATAGAACTGATGCGTGAGGTTGTGCAGCGCCTGAAGCCCCATTATCGTAAGCTCATTGAGCTCAGGTACTTCAAGGAGTTCTCATATGAGGAGATCTCCAATGAGTTAAACCTACCACTGGGAACTGTGAAGGCTCAATTGTACAGAGCAAGGGAATTTATATCAAACATTCTGAAGAACCTGCCTGAGAAATTTTAATAAGAATCCCATTGGGATGCCATCCTACTATGGTCCAAACCAGGAAACCTATGCTAGACAAGAGATTCCGGTGTTTTTACGACACTAAAGTATGTTTTTTATCGTATTGATAATCAATGGGTTGTAATGTGAGGTTTTTTAGTGATTTATTACTCTTTGAACTATAAAAATCTTAATTTTGTGCGGCCTAGATAAAAGGACAGACGTATGACCAAATCAAATTTCCAAGAATTAATACTGCAAGGTATCCCTCCTGTATTACCCCCAGAGAGAAGTTTTGACAAAGAGGTTAGCAGGGCTCCTATAAGAAAAGATATTCTTTCACTGAGCGAAAAGAAACTGGCATTAAAAAATGCCCTTCGCTATTTCCCTGAGAAGCTACATGCTAAGTTAGCACCAGAGTTTGCTGAAGAGCTGAAAAAATATGGCCGGATTTACATGTATCGCTTTTATCCTGAGTATGAGATTTACGCCCGGCCCATTGATGAATATCCTCACAAATCTAAGCAGGCTGCAGCCATCATGTTGATGATAGACAATAACCTGGACAAGGCTGTAGCACAGCACCCTTATGAACTGATCACCTATGGTGGTAATGGAGCAGTTTTTCAAAACTGGGCCCAATACCGTCTTGCGATGCGTTATCTGGCAACTATGACAGATGAACAAACACTGGTTATGTATTCAGGGCACCCTCTGGGCCTTTTTCCTTCACATAAGGAGGCACCAAGGGTTGTTGTGACCAACGGTATGGTCGTTCCGAACTATAGTCAGCCTGATGACTGGGAAAAATTCAATGCTTTAGGTGTTTCCCAGTATGGCCAGATGACTGCTGGATCATACATGTACATAGGGCCCCAGGGTATTGTTCATGGGACAACCATCACAGTGTTAAATGCCGGTCGTCGCCTGAAAGGTGATGACCATGGATTAGGCGGAAAAGTATTTGTCTCCTCCGGACTTGGTGGTATGTCTGGCGCACAGGCCAAAGCTGCAGTCATAGCCGGTGCCATTGGTGTTATCGCTGAGGTCAATCCCAAGGCAGTGGAAAAAAGGCATAGCCAGGGCTGGGTGGATGAGGTCTATACCGGGATCGATGAACTTTTGGAAAGGATGCAATCAGCCAGGGATAACAGAGAAGCGGTGTCTCTTGCTTACCAGGGCAATATTGTTGATCTCTGGGAAGCTTTTGTCAGGAAAAATATCACTATTGAACTCGGCTCCGATCAAACATCCCTTCATAATCCCTGGGCCGGTGGATATTATCCGGCCGGATTGACATTTGAAGAGTCTAACAAACTCATGGTGGAAGATCCAAAGCTTTTCAAGAAAAAAGTTCAGAAATCACTTGTCAGGCAGGTAAAGGCAATCAATCAGCTTACCGGGAAAGGCATGTACTTTTTCGACTATGGAAATGCATTCCTGCTTGAGGCTTCAAGGGCCGGTGCGGAAATCAACAAGCCTGATGGCACCTTCCGCTATCCGTCTTATGTGCAGGATATCATGGGACCTATGTGTTTTGATTATGGCTTCGGACCGTTCAGATGGGTTTGTACATCCGGAAAAGAAAAAGATCTGCAGACCACCGATAAGATCGCAGGTGATATTCTCGAGGAGATGTACAATGTAGCTCCGGATGAAATCAAACAGCAACTGAATGATAATCTGCTATGGATCAGGCAGGCAGAAGAAAACAAGCTGGTTGTTGGCTCCCAGGCTAGGATACTGTATGCAGATTGCGAAGGCCGTACGCTTATTGCCCAGGCATTCAACCAGGCAATAAAAGATGGCAGGGTGTCGGCACCCATAGTACTTGGTCGTGATCACCATGATGTCTCAGGGACAGATTCACCATTCCGGGAAACATCTAACATTTACGATGGCTCGCAGTTCACAGCCGATATGGCTGTACAGAATGTAATTGGTGACGCATTTCGTGGTGCAACCTGGGTCTCTTTGCATAATGGAGGTGGCGTTGGTTGGGGAGAAGTGATTAATGGCGGGTTTGGCATGGTGCTGGATGGCAGTGATGCAGCTGATAGAAGGATCAGGTCCATGCTCTACTGGGATGTGAATAATGGTATTTCCAGAAGAAGCTGGGCAAGGAACGATGAAGCCATTTTTGCCATCAGGAGAGCTATGGAAACCGAGCCCAGGCTTCAGGTCACCCTTCCAAACAAAGCAGACGAGGACCTCATTAACTCACTTTTCTAAAAAAAAGAGATGCCTTTTCAGACATCTCTTCAGAAATTATCTTGTGTTATTCTTATCTTGAAACAGTTAGCTTCTCAATGAATTGCTGATTTCCAACCTGTAACTGAAGGAAATACATACCATTGATCAACTTGTTTGTGTTCACCTGGATAAGCTGTTCTCCGGAAGACATCATGCGGGTTTTTTCCTTGAGCACTTCTTCTCCCAATATGTTGTATACCCTCATTGAAACCTCACCTGGATTCTCGAGTGTAAATACAACATTCGCCATATTGTTGGCCGGATTAGGGAATATCAGCATGGAGAGATCAGATTGCTGTTCAGCAATTGCAATCGGATCATCAGTATGGAACTCAGTGAAGAGCATATCTCCGAATTCGAAACCCTGCAGGATAGTCTGGTTGCTTCCATAATATAAAAAGAAGAATCCCGGCATCTGGAATCCATTCCCACCGGCATCATACATTGTAAACTTGTAACACTCATCAGGATCCAGAAGGAATGTCTCATTTATGGCAGTTCCTGTAGTGCTGTATGGGCCTCCTGCGTACAGAACAGTTCCCTCAGAATCAATCAGCTCCCATGTACTTTCCTCCGGGTTTTCATCAGTTTTGATGAAGAGTTTAACCTCTGTTGGTGTAACCAGTTTCTCAAGTGTAACTTTTGAAGTATCATTTGGTGGATACTGATCCGGGTTTCCATTGGGATTTTCTGAATAAATAGTCAGGATATTTTCATCTTCCGGTGCATAAGTGATGCCAGGAAGATAAACCATTTCTGTTTCCAGAAGTTCCAGGTTACCAGTCCAATTGTATGTTGAATTAGTACCACCATTAACATTATACTGGATGTCGACAGATGTCAGGTTTTCATTACCCATGTTCCTGATAGTTATCCAAGGTTCGAGATCTCCGATACATGCATTACCTGGCATGTTTTCGATTTGTATAACTGATGCATCATAATCATTTTCATTACCAAAATCCATCAAATCGCGCTTGGTTGCCTGTAGCACATTTTTGTTAGAATTATCCTGTACAAAGACAACCAGTTCGCAATTCTCTGTAGCCCAATCAGGATCCAGGGAAAAAGATAGATTTAAGACCAGGCTATCACTGCTTGAAAAATCCAGGGGTGTACCATTTGCATTTGGAACCATTAAACGGCAAACATGATTCACCTCTGTAAGTCCATACCAGGAGTAAGGGATGTGTGATTCAGTGACGGCAAGGTGAAATACCAGGTTGCCGGAGTAGGGATCAACCATGTGGATGGTTGCGGTGATATCATAATCTATAAGATTGCCTGTTCCTTCGATTTCCAATTCAAATGAACTTGGTACTGCGGCAGCTGATGTAACAGGTCCGGTGTAATATGAGTACATATTACCACCACTGATGCCACCAACTTGTTGGTTTCCACCATCAAAAACGGCGGTTGGGTTACCAGTAATTCCATAATATGATTTACGGGCGTCTGCGAAACCATTGTTGAAAGAGTCAGTGCCATGGTATTCAACTACCGTGACAGGGTGACCATTAGCTATCAAGTCTGCAACTCCTAGTGCTGCACTTGGACAGTAAGGTCAACCAGTGACATCTGTGGCCACTTCCACAACCACAAACTCTCTATCAACCTGTTGTGCATGAACTGTAATCAGTAATGCAAACAGGGCTATGAACATTGTAAAAAGTTTTTTCATATTCGTTAATTTTTAATTAATCTATATATGTAAGATATTGCTTATAGGAACGACAAAGTTAGGCAAATAATGGTTGCATTACCACGAAAAATATGTATTTTTGCAAAGCTTTTTGAGATTCGATATTAATTCAAAATAACCATACTATGAAGAAAATTTTACTACTTTTTGTTTTAGCAACCCTGTCAACCGGGCTTTTTGCTCAAAGTCTTGCTTTGAGTGATGATCATGGCCCCATTGCGCCAGGGAGCACAGTACTGGTTGTTGGCGACCCAATGGATCCAACAATCATGGCACATATTGATGTTACGAACAATGCAAGCTCAACCCTTAGTGTGAAAGTATTCAGGAGGATTATAAGTGTCGTTCCGGGTACAAGTAATTATTTCTGCTGGGGAGCATGCTTTGATCCTTCAACTGACACATCTCTGACCCAGCTTCCTATTGAGCCAGGTGCAACAAATTCTGAATTCTCAGGTGATTACGAACCCCTGGAACAAATTGGTTCATCAATCATAACCTATGTGTTTTATGATGCAGAGAATATAGCTGACTCAGTTAGTGTAACAGTTGAGTTTAAAGCCTCTCCTGAAGGTATTGCTGAAGACCTGACAAGCAAGATCAGTTTTTCAAATCCTTATCCAAATCCGGCTAACAAGGTTGCTTATTTCGACTACGTAATGCCAGTTGAAGTCAACCAGGCCAAGATTGTCATCAGTAACCTGCTGGGAGCTGTTGTGGAAACCATCAATGTTCCTGCAAATGATAACCGTGTTGAGATTAACACAAATAGTCTTCAAAACGGATTATACATCTGCTCACTGGAGGTCCAAAACAGTGTGGTAATAACCAGGAAACTGGTTGTTAACCGCTAAGAAATTATATGATTTACAATTTAGGCTTTACAATATCCGATGTTATAGGTTGAAGGCGGATTTTAGATTTTCTACATAGTCGAGTTTTTCCCAGGCGAAGAACTCTACTTCTTTATAATGATGCTTTTTGCCATCAATTTCTTTTGTGATGGTGTGCTCGTCTTCAAAATACACTTCTACTTCCTTTTTGTAATGACTTCTTCCGAAATGTCCATAAGTAGAAGTCTTTTCGAATATCGGGTTATTCAAGCCCAGTCTCTTGATGATTGCATAAGGCCGCATGTCGAAGATCTCCATGAGTTTTTTTGCGATATTTCCATCCCTCATGGTGCTGCCATCCTGGGCTGTAACCTTACATGTCCCGTGAGTATTCACGTATAGCCCCATTGGCCTGGCAATGCCAATGGCATAAGCAACCTGTACAAGCACTTCATCAGCAATACCGGCTGCAACCATGTTCTTAGCAATATGCCTGCATGCGTAGGCGGCTGAACGGTCGACCTTGGAAGCATCTTTACCGGAGAACGCACCACCGCCATGGGCTCCCTTGCCACCATAAGTATCAACAATAATTTTTCTTCCTGTCAGGCCTGTATCTCCATGTGGGCCTCCAATAACGAACTTCCCTGTTGGATTAACGTAAAGATTATAATCACTTTTAAACAGTGCCTGGATCCTGTCCGGAAGTGTGGCTATCACTCTTGGTATGAGAATATTGGCAACATCATCGTGTATCTTTTTCAGCATTGTTTCATCTTCATCAAACTCATCATGCTGGGTGGATAAAACAATTGTATCGATGCGAATCGGCTTGTTATGATCATCATATTCAATGGTAACCTGTGATTTGGAATCGGGGCGTACATAGGTCATCTCCCTGCCTTCCCTGCGTATCCCGGCCAGTTCCTGAACGAGGATATGAGCAAGCTCAACCGGCATCGGCATGTAATTGTCCATTTCTGTTGTGGCATAACCAAACATCATTCCCTGGTCGCCTGCGCCCTGGTTCTCCAGCTCATCTCTTTCTACCCCCTGTCTGATATCTGATGACTGCTCATGTATGCCAGATAAGACTCCACAGGAATTTGCATCAAACTGGTATTCTGCTTTTGTATAACCTATTCTTTTTATTGTTCTTCTTACTACTTCATCGATGGAAACATAACCACTGGTTTTAACCTCTCCGGCACAAACAGCCAGCCCGGTAGTCACTAATGTTTCACACGCTACTTTAGATTCAGGATCCCACTTCAGGAACTCATCCAGTAATGCGTCAGATATCTGATCTGCAACTTTATCCGGATGTCCTTCCGAAACTGATTCTGATGTAAATAAATAACTCATAACCTATTATATTTATATTTTGTTATACTTTACTTCTTGTCAGGGATTGGAATACTGCCTCCAGGCTTTGCACTTCTTTATTCAAAGAAAGAACAGAGATTCCCCGGTCGACAGCGAATTGGAAAATATCCTGCCTGATATCTTTTTTAGGATTGGCAGTGATCTTCCAGGTATTGCCTTTTACATTTTTTACATTCATCACCCCCTGAACTGCCTTGATATCTTCAGCATTAACTTCTCCTTTGAATTCGACAGTGATGATATCCTGTTTTGTTACCAATCCGGACAGGTTGCTGGTATAATCATCCGCAACGATCTTTCCGTTGTGAATGATGATAGCACGGTCGCAGATGGCTTCCACCTCCTGCATGATATGAGTGGAAAGCAATATTGTTTTTTCCTTGCCTATTTTCTTGATCAGGTTCCTGATCTCAAGCAACTGGTTAGGATCCAGTCCGGAAGTCGGTTCATCAAGGATGAGCACATCAGGGTCATGGATCAGCGCCTGTGCCAGTCCTACCCGCTGGCGATAGCCTTTGGATAATGCCCCTATCTTTTTATGCTGTTCACTGTCCAGGCCGGTAAGGCTGATTATATCCTTTATCCGGTTCTTGCTTTCCTTGCCCAGCTTATAAATTCCGGCGATAAACCCCAGGTATTCCTTCACATACATGTCGAGGTACAGGGGATTATTCTCCGGAAGGTATCCAACTCTTTTCCTTACTTCGATAGATCCATCGATCACATCAAAATCATTGACAGTCACCTTGCCGGAAGTCGCCGGAAGGAAGCATGTGATGATTTTCATCATCGTGGATTTTCCGGCGCCATTTGGTCCCAGCAATCCTACTACTTCACCTGGCTGGATGGTAAAGGAAACATCATCCAGGGCCTTCTGTTTTCCGTATTTCTTGGTGATATTTGTTGCAATGATCGACATAACAATTGGAATTTGCAGGCAGCGAAATTAATAAAAAAACCTATTGCACCTGTTTTCTCATTCGTAGAATGTAATTGCCAATGGCAATGAAGAACAGTAGCTGTCCGGAACTGAAGATATACCAGTTAAACTTTTGGGGAATATACAGGCCGCATGTCCAAGGATGGTATCGCTGTCTTTCATAAAAATAAAGTCCCAGAACGGAAATTCATTGAGCATATAGATGGAATAATCCTGAATGTAGGCGAAGATGACTATAACGGATCCCAGGATAAATAATATCCACTCATTACGGATTAGCCCGGCTTGAAGGCCTTTGCCTGAATAATAGAGAATTGCATACATAAAAGGATCATTGTCAGCGAATTGATGACAGGACATATCACAGGACCCACCCATGTTACTGGAAGCATGAAGAGTATGTCCCAGGTTAGCAATGATTCGGGCCACCCCAGTGCCACCTTCAGGAAAACATAGTAGAATATGTCCCAGATAGCAAAGGGAAGAACGAAGTAGGCAAGCCGCTCAATCTTTCTTTTAGCTGCAAGGAATCCAATCGATAACAGCATGATCATAGTTGCTGCCTCGCGAAAAAGTTCTGTTACAATTATCCCCATATCCATTTCTTTCAATGGGAAATCAAACCCTTCAGGATAATACAATTCCCGAAGGTATACCACCACTGCGGCTTCCAGATACCCCATGGCAATGGAGAAGACCACCACCCAGGTGAGGGTTTTTGGATTCATTTATGAATTTTTTAAAATGTGGGTTTATTAGGGCCTTATACCAGCCACTAGTCAGGCTTTTTGTCATCGGATATTCTGATATTGCATTTCAAACAGCTTAATTCTACTAAAAATGAAGTCAAATATCTTAATCATTGATAATTAATTTTTTCGAGCTTTTCACCAATAGATCATTTACATAAATACTTATGAAATATAATCCATTTGCAAAGCTTCCATTATTGAATTCCAAACTGTGATTTCCTTTTGTCATTATTTGATTGACAAGGACTGTTTTATTTGAACCGGTTATATTGGTAATACAGATTTTTATTTTTGAGTTTTCTTTTAATGAAAACTCTATTTCTGCGTTGTTTATTACTGGATTAGGTACCATCCGAAAAGATGATACAATGTTATTGGTTTCTTGTACTGGATCTGGATCGTCAATTCCATATGCTGATTCACCAGTGCATAATAAATCAATAAGATACTGTCTATATCTGTTGTATTGTTGGTGAGGATTTCGAATTTATTATGGCATTTTGCCTGAATTCGAAATAGCAGGATGAATCATTCTGCATCTTCAGATACACATACCCTAAATCAATGATTGCGAACGTGGAATCAGTAACTGTATCAGGATTTAGAATAATACTTTCAAAAAATGATATTGCATCCTGGTAGTTCTTTAGACGAGTGTCGCAATGTGCTGTCAGCCATGTAGATAATTTGAATAATACTGAGTCAGATTGTAGATTAGGTTCTGTTTGATAATAGGATTTTAGATCTGCATAGTTACTGTCTGTTAGGTTTTCCAGACTATATAAACTTTTTACAGATGAAGAAGCTTCAAGACTTTGCGGGTAGTCTGAAATGATTTGTTTGAATAAAGATTCTGCGATGGAATAATACCTGATGTTTATCTCAAAACATCATAGAGTTTTTACCACTTATAATTAGAGTAATTTTGAAGGGCAAATTTGTTAGATAATCATAAGCTCCGTTCGGTACAAGATCAATGGATGGGTTGAAGTCGTTGTCAAAGCAATTCTTTTCAATATCTAAGAATTCACCAACAGGAGGAGTATAGTCATTGCTTACATATGGGTTACTATTAATATAGTTTTCAATTACATTGAAACGGAAATATGATGGTAACAATTATGTTAAGCACTTTACGCATTGTATTGTCTTTAATGTGTTGTGTTTCCGAGTATGTAGTAGCATTTTCATCACCTATGATCTTCACAAGGGAATTGTTCATTGCTGCAATACCGTAGTCTGCTTCAAATAATCTATTGTTTATTATTTCGGCAATACTGTTGGAAATCAACTGCTTTCATGAGTTGTAGGTTTGCTTCCATATCGTGATTAGTTTCCGAGATCTGATGGTACATTAATTATGCTCTGAATAATTAGTTGCATTGTAAATACATATCATCTGGCATTTGTAAAACTATGTCATTCTCAGTAATCTGAAAAAGAATCATATCCATCAATGAAAATTGAAGCACCGGTCGTGATGTCACTATTGGTAAAACTACATTCATCAATAATAGCTTCACTCTCAACAGAAAATGGATTACTGACATCAATAGTTGAATTTGTAAAATTACAAGCTCTTATTTCCAGATCACCACTGGAATATTCAATATTTGAATTAATAAAAGACGTAGTACCAGTTGTAGGTTCAATTGCTAATGACGAGGACTAACTTGAAATCCGCAATTTGCAGGTAAATCATTTTCGAAGAATAATCGTTATTTCTCATTTTGAAAGACTAATGCATCCCAAATAACACTCTGAAGTGAATTGAATTCTACGTTTGAGTTAATAACAATATTTCCATTAATAAGTATTGCATTATCTTCTTCGGTACCGTAAATTGTAGCATTTTGATTAATAATTAAAGATCCACCTTCATCTATAATTAGCATCCCGTCATCTTCAAAATAAAGCTCACAGTTTGCTGGGATGGTTAACGAAGCACCAGAACGTATCCAAATCTTAGTTGAAATCGTAAGATCAGGTGGACAGATGGCATAAATGATGATTTTCAAATCAATCAGGATTATATTTGATTCACACCAAAATAATCTATTGATCTTTGCCTGGAAGCGTTATTATCTGGTGGGCCAAAAATTCAGGTAAGAACCAAGGGAGGAATAAAACTCCATAACTATAGGGTATCCTTTCCGTTATTTTATCTGGTGGATTTGCTATGGGTAATGGATTAGTTGATTCAACATCATTCCTGGCAGCGCCAAGAAACCCGACAAATCCTTGTACTAGAATATTTAATACCCAGATTCCTGCCTTTATGAACCACCCTGTTTACATGCCCTGCTTCGGTTACATAAGGGAACTCACCTTCAATGGTTAAATCATTTTCAAGGTTTATCAATATTCAAATCATCTTCCCACCATTCTATTCCTCCATGGCCATCATACATCATAACCGGAGCGCCATCATTTAACATATCAATTACAGGTTGATGTATGTTGCCACCTAATGTATAGTAATTCACAATCACCAGATTTTCTTCAAAAAGAAGATCCTGAATAAAATCATAATAGACCATGAAATATGAATGCATCATGGATTTACTTCCATTTATGAGACTGGTGCTATATTATATCTCCAATCGCCAGAGGCTATATTCAGATTTAAAGTAAATTGCTTTTCAACAAGATTACTCAGTTCGGTCAAGCCGTTCTGCATTTTTCGTGATCAGAGCAAGGAGCAACCTGCCCTATATACAGGTCTCCGGAATGGTCATATATTCCGTTTTCTTTTGTAATACAACGATAGTAGTAATCAGAAGGCTTTGTAGTACCATACTCATATGAAGAAGGCATACCTAAATTTCCGGCATCCACATCCCCAATCAGTAGCACATACCCCAGCTTTCCATCGTAGATATGCTGGGCATTGGCGCCCTCGTATACACGGCGGATACAGGTGCGGATGCGTTGTTCTTTCTTGTAAGTCTCATCACCTATCAATTGTCCTTCATAAAAGAAACCTAAACCATCTGATATTATGGTTTCTGCATTTAATAATGCAATGGATCAAATCTATTATATGCAGACCGATGGTTAGCAATACGTTAAATCTTCCTGAAGCTGTGATTTTACCTGGCTCAAAAAAGTCTTCTGCACAAATAATAAGGTAGTCTGCAACAATATTATCAGCTTGTGCGGTGCTGGTTAAGGTAATCCATTGCACATTACCATTACCCTGTATATTATCATTAATACTTGCAGTAATTCCACTTGATCCATAATTAAGCATGGTGTTACTAGCAACATTGTTAAATATTCCGGTGTTTACATTCACAGCAGTATTACCGGATTTATAAAATCAAGTGTAATTTCGTAGTTGGTATAAACATTAATATATTCTGTTACAGGATTAAACTGTGTTGGGTACAAGAAGATCTCTGCATATTTCTGGCTGCGCAAATAACCGGTTCAAACCGGCATGTATTCCAGGAAAGTAAATATTCTGGGCATAAACCGTATCGTTTTTGGTAAAAACTTCCTGCAAATAAACCGTACTATCAGGGGTTATACAGTTACCTCATAATCGGGTGCAGGATAAATGTTATAGTTGTTAAAATCAGTTTGCCCGGTAATATTTACAGTTAAAACAATACTATCACATTCGGGTATAGCAATCAGTTGCCTGATATAAGGGTAATTCAGGCTCGCCGGTTTCCATGGTATTACCCACCCCGGGAATTTTTATCCTTTGAAAGGTTTCGCTTCCTTCGGTAATGTCATTTTTATACATTACGCAAACTTCCACAGTGATAGATCTACTGCGGGTTAGATGCGATCAAATTGGTAATAGGTTGTTCAGGTTATTATGATTCTCGTAAAGGTTACCCAGTCCTGGGCAATTATCACGCTACGAAGAATTAAGTACAATAACAGAAACTAAAATGAACTTTTTCATTTTTATGGTTCTTGATTAATGAATAATAATTTCTTTGATTGTGAACAAATAATTCTCATAATTTAAATTGTAAAAATAAACTCCTAATGGGTGACAAGATTTCCATTATTGTTCCTACCATCCCATTGCTGTGATGCTTTTCCTGTTACATTATATTGTCTCGACTGTTTTTCCATGAATATCCCTGAAAAGATAAAATAGAATTACTTACAATTATCAGGTAACTCAAACTCATGTTGTCTTTTCTGAGAACGGGCTAGGATAATTTGAAGCTTAAAATCCGGCTGATTAATTAGCATTTACCGAAATAAATCGTTGAATCCAGATCATGAAATAAGTTATAAATGTTTCCCCGTAATCACAACTATAATCGGTATAAAGCCAAATATGGTCACGATGCTGAAAACACTGTTAACGGATTACATAAAACGAGCCCGGTTGCCGCCCGGCAGTGTATTGCACTTCCCAAAAATATTGGTTTATTCATAATCCTATTCGTATTTCTCTATCCAGGTATAGCCGGTATCTATGCTATGGAAAAAGATTAAATATTGATAATCCGGCGATCAGGATCCTACGTATAATTCTCCTGATCCGCTCCTCTACAGATTTGAGGATAATATCCTCCTATTAGACAAAACGCGATTGAACTGTCTATAGGAATTGATAGTAAAATTATTGCCATAATCATTACTATAATATAAGATTAAATCCAACTCCTGAAGAACCAGTAAATCCAAATAGTTAACCAGGTTCGGTAACCAACATCAGATAATGGTTCTGTATATATGATTCTACAATTAATGCAAAAGTATCACCATAATTTACACTTCTATATAAATTGTAATACACATCATCTGTATATTTCTCCATTAATAAATCCAGTAGCATAACTTGCACTAAGTATAATCCTCTCTAATATTCCCAACTTTACACCAAAATCAAAACTCACCCATAGCTCATTCCAACCATAGTTATATAATGCCCCATGGGTTGCATCGCCAAGCACTTCTACCTACCTGCATCTCGCCAGGTGAGGTGTAACTTCAATGTTTTCATATTTTAAAGTAATATTCTCGCCGTTATCAGTAGAATGGAATATAGCATAATGAATGTCATCGTTATAATCAATATACCAGTCGGTGGAGATGTAGATTTCGTTTTCTTCAGCTCCTCTTGTTATTTGAGCATGGGTGTCAAAGATAAAAGATGAAAATAAAAAGATAAAAGTGGATAAATATACTATTTTGTATCTCATTGTTGTATGTTTATATTATTCTTTAAGATTAATAAATAAATATCATTTTTTGTGCAATTGAAATATAATTATCATATTTAATGCAATACAAATAAATGCCGCTTTTAACGATAATACCTGATGAATTGCAGCCATCCCATTGCTGTGATGTTTTACCGGAAATATTATATTGTCTGATGATTTGGCCAAGGATATTACGAATATGACAAAAGAGGCTTCTTACAATCATAGGTAATTAAAAACAATGATGTCTTTAAGAGAATGGATTTTGATAATTTGACAGCTGTACTTCAGCTTTATGATAGAATTTATCGAAGTGATCGTTGAATCCAAATCATGAAAATATGTTGTAAATGTTTCTCCATAGACATCACTGATAATCAATATAGAGCCAAACGTGGTCACCAGCCGGAGAAATCCTGCTTCGCAACACATAAAATGAACCCGGCTCCCTGCCTGCTGTATAAGCCACTCTCCAATAATAAATATCAATATATTCCGATTCGTATTTTTCTGTCCAGGTATAACCCGTGTCTGTACTGTGGAAAATTTTATAATGAAAATCGGGCCACCATGATACCAGGTATAATTCTCCAGGTTCTGTTCCCCTGCTAATTTGGGGATAATGTCCACTTACTGAATAAAATGCAACTGAACTATCAATAGGAATAGTTAAAAAATTTAGTCCATAATCATTACTATATTTAATATTATATCCAACACCAGCTGACCCACTTTTGCCGTATAATTCTCCAATTTCTGTACCTACCTCTAAAAAGAATTTAATATCTTCATTTTTTGCTGTAAATGTAGTCCCGTAATCATTACTGAAATATAGAGTACCTGCTACGTCTGTTCCATTTTTATACATCACTCCTTCATTACTTCCACTTGTATAAAAACCACTATAAGCATAATCCTCAACAAAATCCCAGCTCTCCCCATAATCAAAACTCACCCAGAGTTCATTCCATCCCCAGTTATACAAAGCACCGGGCGTTGCGTCGCCAAGCACTTTACCCACCTGCATTTCGCCGGGAGGCGGGACTTCAATGTTTTCGTATTTTAAGGTAATATTCCCACCATTATCGCTTGAATGGAAGATAGCATAATGAAGGTCATTGAAATTATCAACATACCAGTCAGTAGATATATAAATTTCAGCAGGTACAGCACCACGGGTTATCTGGCTGTAGGAATCATTTGTTAAAAAGAAAAAGATAAGGCCCAATAAACCATTTAGAATTTGATTTTTCATGGTTCCGTATTTGGCTATTAAATATAAGCATTTTTACTTTAATATTTATTCAATAGTTTGGAGTACAATCGAATCTGGAAGTTCGCTTGCAGGAGATGATTAACGATTAACAGATTAACAGTTTGACAATTGATCCAGTATCCAGGATCTGGTATCTAGTATCCAGTTCTCCTCACGTTTCACGTCTCACAGTTCACTTTTTTTTATCGAAATTTGTTTAATAAAAATATTACTTCTATCTTTGCACCCCTTTTTAAAGGTAGAATTTTAGCTAAGAAATTTTAGGATAAGGATGGATAAAGTAAGTTATAAAACAAAGAGTGCGAACAGCGAAACCGTTAGTAAAGAATGGGTTTTGATCGACGCCACTGATTTGGTCCTCGGCCGGCTTGCATCGGAAGTAGCCAAGTTGTTAAGGGGTAAGCACAAAACAAATTTCACCCCTCATGTTGATTGCGGAGACAATGTGGTTGTCATTAATGCAGAAAAAGTAAGACTTACCGGACAAAAGATGACTGATAAGACCTATGTCAGGCATTCAGGTTATCCAGGTGGGCAGCGGACAAGAACACCAGAGGAAGTGCTTGTCAAGAAGCCGGAGTTCATCCTTGAGCATGCTGTAAAGGGGATGTTACCAAAAAACAGGCTTGGAAGCCAGCTCTTCAGAAACCTGTATGTTTACACAGGACCTGAGCACAACCAGGAAGCACAGAAACCTAAAGAAATTAAATTAAAATAGTACCATGGACGTTGTTAATACAATAGGTAGAAGAAAAAAAGCTATTGCCAGAATATATGTAAAAGAAGGTAAAGGAAGCGTTACTGTTAATAAGCGTGATTACAAGGATTATTTTTCAGTTCCGACTTTACATTATATGGTGCAACAACCATTCGATCTTACCAATACAGCTAATAAGTATGATATTACCGCAACACTCGATGGTGGTGGTATCACAGGACAGGCTGAGGCACTCAGGCTGGCTATATCAAGGGCTTTGATTAAGATCGACCCTGAATATCGTCCGGCACTTAAAGCAAAAGGACTCTTGCGGAGAGACCCAAGAATGGTGGAAAGAAAGAAACCAGGTCAGCCAAAAGCAAGAAAGAAATTCCAATTTAGCAAAAGATAAAACCTCAATCACTGGAGCGAGTTTAGTATCTAAATTGCCAGGACCGTTCATTGAATGCTACCTGGCGATTGATTAAAAGAAGGTAAACAATTTAAAATCACAGAAAATGGCACGAACAACATTTGATGCATTGTTGGACGCAGGCGTTCATTTTGGCCACTTAAAAAGAAAATGGAATCCTAACATGGCACCATATATATTTATGGAGAGGAGTGGGATCCACATCATTGATCTTTATAAGACATTAGCCAAGGTTGAAGAATCTGCTTCAGCATTAAAGCAAATTGCAAAATCAGGAAGAAAAATTTTATTTGTCGCAACCAAGAAACAGGCAAAAGAGCTGGTCTCCGAGCAAGTTAAGCGGGTGAACATGCCTTATGTTACAGAGCGTTGGCCTGGTGGTATGTTGACTAATTTCTCTACCATACGTAAAGCCGTCAGGAAAATGTCATCTATTGACAAACTGATGACTACACCGAATTACAATAACCTTTCTAAGAGGGAAAGACTGCAGATAAGTCGTGAAAGGGCAAAACTGGAAAAGCAACTGGGTAGTATTGCAGACCTGAACCGCCTGCCTTCAGCACTTTTTATTGTTGATATCAACAAAGAAAAGATTGCCGTTGCAGAAGCGAAGAAGTTGAATATTCCCACATTCGCAATGGCAGATACCAATACTGATCCCAAGAGCGTAGACTTTCCTATACCAGCTAATGATGACGCTTCAAAGTCAATTGCCCTGATCACAAAGATCATGGTTGATGCAATTGAAGAAGGTCTGGCTGAAAGAAAACTTGACAGGGAAAAGCCTCAGGAAGAAGTACCTGTTCAGGAAGAGGATGTTGAAGTAAAGACTAAGTCCGAAACAATTGAGAAGTTTGAGGAAGAGGCAGACGAATTAGCAGAAAAAGGCTCTAAAGAGGCCGCTGCTAAGCTTGTTAAGCCAAAAGGTGAAGGTGGAGCTGCTGCTCCACAGACAGGTAAAAGACCAAGAAAAATAATATCTAAACCAAAAAAATAAGTAAAAATGACAAAGATTACAGCCGCTGAAGTCAACAACCTTAGAAAACTTACCGGAGCCGGTATGATGGATTGTAAAAAAGCGCTCCAGGAAAGCGACGGCGATGTTGAGAAAGCAATAGATATCCTTCGCAAGAAGGGCCAGAAAGTGGCAATGAAGAGGGCTGACAAAGCCGCCTCTGAAGGTTTGGTTATCGCCAAAACCAGTGCAGATAAAAAGTTCGCCGCTGTTGTTCTTATCAATTGTGAGACCGATTTTGTTGCAAAGAATGAAGATTTTGCAAATTTCGTTAACCAGGTAGCTGATATTGCTATTGAGCATTCTCCAAAATCTATTGAGGAGCTGAAAGGCCTGGGAATGAATGGCAGGACAGTTGAAGATAACATTACTGAGCAGGTTGGCAAGATTGGTGAGAAGATCGAATTGAACGGCTATAGCTTTATTGAGTCTGAAGCCACATTTGCATATAACCACATGGGTAATAAACTCGGTACCATCCTTGGTATGAACAAAGCCGATGTTGATGGAATCGACAATGTGGGTAAAGAACTTGCTATGCAGGTTGCTGCTATGAACCCTGTTGCAGTTGATAAAGATGATGTAAGTGAGGATGTTATCCAGAAGGAAATCGAGATTGGCAAAGACCAGGCAAGGCAGGAAGGAAAACCAGAAGAAATCCTCGAGAAGATTGCTATGGGAAAACTGAACAAATTCTTTAAGGATAACACACTTCTTAACCAGGATTTTGTCAGGGATACAAAGAAAAGCGTTCGCCAGTACCTTGCAGAGACAGATAAAGACCTTAAGGTTACAGGCTTCCAGCGTTTAATGTTAGGCGCCTAGAGAAGAACAGATATATTAAAAAAAGAGGGCTTCCAGATGGAACGCCCTCTTTTTTCGTGTAATAACCTTACCTACGGGTTGAGCAATTGCTTAACTAACCCAGCAATCATTTTATTGTCGGCTTTCCCAGCCAGTTTTTTTGTTGCCAGTCCCATAACCCTGCCCATATCTTTAATGCTGCTGGCACCAGTATCTGCAATGATTTCCTTAATCACAACCTGTATCTCGTCCTCTGACATCTGCTCCGGCAAATATTTCTCAATAATTGCTGCCTGGAACTCCTCTGTCTCAGCCAGGTCCGGCCTGTTCTGCTCGCGATAGATTACCGCAGATTCTTTTCGTTGCTTGACCAGCTTTTGAAGCAGGGCCAGTTCAACATCCACAGGGATCTCCCCGCTACTCACATCTTTACCTGTTTTAGCCAGTAAAAGGGCAGCTTTGATAGCACGCAAAGCCTCCAGCTTTTTTGCATCCCTGGCCAGCATTGCAGACTTAATGTCATTATTTATTGATTCAGCCAGACTCATGGTATGATGGTTTTAAAAGTTTAATCAACATTATCGTGCAGGTAGGTATTATCAGATTTCAACTCGGTTTCGTTTTCATCGTTTTCTGACAGGCTATACCTTGAAATGACCTTATCAGAAGATGGTGTTGAATCTGATAGTTTAACATTTCTCCGCACAAAAGCAGGTTCATTCTCAAGTTCGCTTAATCCACTTTGTGTTTTAAGCTTAATACTCAGATCTTTCAGGTACTGTATCCTCTCCTGTGCTTTGGCTTCCTGAGTGCCCTCTTCTTTTACTTTCGTAGTTCCTGTCCTCGTTACAGGGGTTGAAAATCGGGGAGGTGTCATGTCCTTGTCCTTGAAAAGTTGTCCGACGGTTGTTGATTTCGCTTTCTTCGGCTGAACTTCTGCAATTCCCTCAGGCCTCACTTCAAGTGACAGGTCAACAGTCCTTTCTATTCCAGCCTTGACATCAGAAGTTTTTGGTTTTTCAACCAATGTTTTTCCTTTGGTAATCAACTCAATGTTTTCAGATTTGACAGGTGCAGGCTCATCTACCACAGAAGTCATGACACTATCCTTTAAATTATCATTCAAAGGATACACCTTCATTTTTAGTTTCCTGGATTCTTCATCAAGTTCCTGCTGATCAAATCCTGTAGCAACCACGGTAACACTAATTTGATCTTCCAGGGATTCATCTTTCCCAACACCCCAGATGATCTCTACCTCTGATCCTGCTTCCTGGATGATAAACTCGGTGATCTCCGTAATCTCGTCCATTGAGATCTCTTTGGTGCCGGAAGATAAATACAGAAGAATATTACTTGTACCGACGATATTGTTATCATTCAGCAGGGGAGAGGTTAATGCCATCTCAATGGCTTGCCTGGCACGGTCTTCTCCGCCGGCACTACCTGTTCCCATTATTGCCACACCGCTATTTTTCATAACGGTATTCACATCCTTGAAGTCAATGTTTACATAGGCTTTGACAGTGATAATTTCCGCAATGCCTTTGGCAGCTGTCAGCAGTATATTATCAGCCTTGGCAAAAGCATTTGACAGTGGCAGGTCCCCATAAAGCTCTCTCAGCTTATCATTGCTGATTATCAGCACAGCATCGCAATGCTCTTTCAATTCTTTAATTCCTTCAACAGCTTGCATTTTACGTTTTCTTCCTTCAAAAGAGAAAGGAATAGTAACGATAGCTACTGTTAGGACCTTCTGTACAGTGTCATCCGGCAGGTCGATCTCCTTGGCAATCTTTGCGATGATCGGTGCTGCCCCGGTACCGGTGCCGCCACCCATGCCGGCTGTAATGAATAACATTTCCGTATTGTTCTTTAACAGATCCTTGATCTCATCCGTTTTGTCTATGGCAGCCTTTTCACCAACAGCTGGTATTGATCCGGCTCCCAATCCTTTCTTCCCCAGGTGTACCTTGTTTGGTACGGGACTCATTTCAAGTGCTTGCATGTCTGTGTTACAGACGATAAAATCAACACCTTCAATGCCTTGCTTGTACATGTGGTTCACGGCGTTGCTGCCACCACCTCCTACACCTACCACTTTAATGATAGATGACTTTTCCTTGGGCGCATTAAACGTTATTACATCTTCCATTGTGCTAATTTTTTGGTTATTACATTTTTTCATGGAATAATTATATGGTTTTAGTAAAATTAATCGAGTTCGTCTCTTTCAAACCAATCCTGGATTTGCTTCAGGAAACTTGGTCTCTTAGGTCCTTTCTTATCTTTGTCCTTGCCTTTTTTCTTATCTCCATTTTTGGGAGTGTCTTTGTCACGGTCCCATCTCGCAACACCTTCGATAACCAAGCCAATGCCTGTCGCATACATCGGGCTGGCCATTTCATCAGATACATCCTGTGCGAGGTGCTCATTGGGATAGCCGATACGGGTGTCCATTCCGGTCATGAACTCACAAAGCTGTGCCACATGCTTCAGCTGGGCTCCCCCGCCGGTGAGCACAATACCAGCAATTAATTTCTTCTCATAGCCTGAGTTTTTGATCTCATAGTAAATATGTTCAATGATCTCTTCCATCCTTGCCTGGATGATGCTGGCAAGGTTTTTTAGCGTGATCTCCTTTGGAGGCCTGCCCCTGAGTCCCGGGATCGCAACGATCTCTTCCTCGCGGTTTTCACTGGCCAATGAAGAGCCAAACTTAACCTTGAGCTCTTCAGCATGTTTTTTAATGATGGTACATCCTTCCTTGACATCTTCAGTGATGATATCACCACCAAAAGGAATGACTGCAGTATGCCTGATTATGCCTTCATGAAAGATGGCTAAATCAGTTGTGCCGCCACCAACATCAACAAGCACAACACCTGCTTCTTTCTCTTCTTCGCTTAAAACAGCTTCTGCAGAAGCGATAGGTTCCAGGATCAGGTCAACCACCTCTAAATCAGCTTTCCTGACACACTTGTAGATATTCTTGGCCGCTGCAGTCTGGCCGATGATGATGTGAAAATTTGCCTCCAGGGTATTACCCAGCATGCCTATAGGTTGCTTAATGCCCTGCTCGGCATCGATGATGTACTCCTGTGGTATTACATCAATGATCTCTTCTCCAGGACTCATGTTCAGGTTGAACATATTATTATGAAGCGTATCAATATCCTCCTGGCTGATCTCCTCATCAATATCTTTCCTGATAATGCTACCGTGGTGCTGAAGGCTTTTAATGTGCTGCCCGGCAATGCCTACATTGACATACTTAATATCTACTCCCGATTTGATTTCAGCCTGCTCAATAGCAATCCTGATTGAATTCACTGTATTCTCAATGTTTGAGACCACGCCTCTCTTAACCCCGATGGATTCTGTTTTGCCATGGCCCAGGATTTCAATCTTGTCATGCTCATTCTTCCGTCCGACGATCGCGGCAATTTTCGTCGTACCAATATCCAATCCAACAATGATTTCGGAATTTTCCATAGTTTTTATCTTTTTGAACAAACAATTTGATTCTTGAATTTTAAGTTAATTTTATCATATTTCTCCCAGCCGGATTGCTTTATCCCATTTAGATAAAAGGCCTCCAGCTTATTAAATTTTTCTTCCATTTCTTCTGTGTCACCAAAAAGGATCACATGCTTTCCCATCTTTGGAATAAGCTCGAGTTCGTAATCTTCATTCACATAGATCTGGTCGATTTGTGCATTCATGAATTCATTATCAATAATATAACGCGCCATCTTCAACAGCTTATGGTAAATTGATGAAGCTGGTAATGTATCTACATCAAGAGGAAGCTTATTGAGTTCTGCGTATTTATCCCTGATATAACCATTTGCTACACGTACCCTTGATGAATAGCCATAGGTTGTGGGAATAAGAAATCCATCTTCGTCAATATAGAATGACCTGTTTTGCTGGTCGATAACACGGATAATTGGCTCTCTTTGCCAGATTTTAATATGAAACTTCCCTTCTATATTTGTATAAACCTTAGTTGTTTTAACAAAAGGATTTTGCAGGACCATCTCCTTAATCCTTTCCGTATCAATCATCTCAATTGGCTTTCCCGTTATTGAATCCACAGAGTTGATGATCCAGTCCTTGATCTTGTCCTTATCAAACAGGGGTTCAGCATCGTCATAGTCTACCATAACAGTAAACTGGCAGCATATCTTTGTCTTATGCTTGGCCTCAACAAAGCCTAGAAGCACCATCAGCCCGATCAGTGCAATAATCCATCCTCCTATGATAATCAGCTTTTTCATCACTTTTTGTTTTTTAGTAAGTTTTCAATATCCTGGACAAACTCATCAATATCTCCAGCACCCATCGTCAGTAAGACCTCAATATCCCGCTTTTCAATCAGATCCATTAACTCTTCTTTCTTTGCAAGAACCTTGTTTGGGTTCTTCAGGTGATCCATGATCAGCTTTGAGCTGATACCTTCAATTGGTTTTTCCCGGGCAGGATAGATGTCCATGAGAACCACTTCATCCAGTGAATCAAGACTGTTGGCAAAGCCAATGGCAAAGTCCCTTGTCCGTGTAAACAGATGAGGCTGGAAGATGCCGGTAATCTTTTTTCCCGGATAAAAATCTTTTACCGCCTGGATGCAGGATTTAATCTCTTCCGGGTGGTGGGCGTAATCATCGATGTAGACCAGTTTCTGATCATTGATCCTGATATCGAACCTGCGGGAAACGCCCATGTATGTTTCTAATCCACTCTTGATATCCTGCAGATTCAATCCTAACTCCCTACAGGCTGCAGCTGCAGCAACAGCGTTCTCAACATTATGTTTGCCGGGAATTCCAAAGCGTACATTTTTCAGGTCATCACCCTGAAGGTGCATGTCGAGGATGAATATTCCGGAATCAATCCTAAGATCTGATATGAAGTAATTGGCAGGACCCTCTAGGGCATAAGTGAATATATCTTCGTAAATGGAGAAGTTGCCGGAAAGTTTTTTGTTTATCAATAATACCCCGCCTGGTTTTATTTGACTGACAAATTGCCTGAAAGATTTCACCAATTCCGCTTTGTTGCCATAGATATCCAGATGGTCTGCATCCATTGAGGAGACCACTGCTATGTCGGGGAACAGGTTCAGGAATGACCTGTCATATTCATCAGCCTCGGTCACGTAAAGGCCATTCTTTCCGGATCCAATGAAATTTGACTGATAATTTTTCATCATCCCGCCTATAAATGCATTGATGTCTTTGCCGGCATGGTTCATCATATGGCTGATCATGGATGAAATAGTTGTTTTACCATGTGTCCCAGCGACAGCAACAGTAAACTGTTCGGAGGTGATCTCTTTCAGCACTTCTGATCGTTTCTTGATTGGTACATCTTGCTTAGACAGGTGCATGAGCTCTTTGTGATCCTCTGGAATGGCAGGTGTATAAATTACCAGGTCGATATCCCCTGGAATTTCACTGATATCCTCTGAAAAATGCACAGGTATCCCTTCATCAATTAATTGCTTCGTCAGCGGCGTTGAAACCCGGTCGTATCCGGAAACCTTTACACCATGGGTGTTGAAATACCTGGCCAGGCCACTCATACCGATGCCACCAATACCGATCATATATATCTTATGTATATTTTGTATTTCCAATATTTCTAAGTTCCAATTAATGCTATGATCTCATCACTGATCCTTTCAACTGCATCTTTGCGCGCCAACTTGCTGATCTCATCTCTCATCTGTTGCCTTTTGCTCTCATCATCAAGCAGGTCGTGAAGTGTTTGATCCAGCTTGCTGCTCAGTTCCTGGTCTTTCACCAGGACAGCAGCACCTTTCTCGACAAGTGCCATTGCATTCTTTGTTTGATGATCTTCCGCTGCACTTGGTAAAGGAACAAGGATAACAGGCAGCCCAACGGCACATAATTCAGAGATCGCTATAGCTCCTGCCCTTGAGAGGACCAGGTCAGCGATAGCATACACATAATCCATCCTGTCAATAAAAGGCTTAATCCTCAGGTATTTATCCACCACTTCCTTACTTAATGTTGATTCCAGGTGGAGCTTCATCTCCAGGGCATCTTCATAATCAAGTTTGCCGGTCTGCCAGATGATCTGAATATTCTTCTTGATCAAGGATTCTAATGACCTGGCAAGGCTGAAGTTAATTGACCTTGCACCCTGGCTTCCACCGATAATGACCAGGGTCTTTTGCTCGTCGGTGAGCTCAAAGAACTTATAAGCATCAGCTTTTTTACCTTCCAGGTCAATAATATCCTGTCTGACAGGATTGCCTGTCATTACAATCTTTGAGGCCGGGAAGAACTTCTCCATGCCAGCATAGGCTACACATATTGTGTTTACCGTCTTTGCCAGCAGCTTATTCGTGATGCCTGGAAAAGAATTCTGTTCCTGGATCAGTGTGGGGATATTCCTTTTTGAGGCGACCCTTAAAGTAGGGCCACTGGCATAACCTCCAACACCAATCACTACATCAGGTTTGAATTTTTTAATCAGTCGACCGGCTTTCATCAAGCTTGAGATCACCTTCAATGGGAACATTAAATTTCTCAATGTAAGCTTGCGCTGCAGGCCACTGATCCAGAGGCCCTGGATATCATATCCAGCCTTCGGTACCTTTTCCATTTCCATCTTCCCTTCAGCTCCAATGAAAAGTATCTCCGGGTTGTTCAGCTTCTCCTTTAAAGCATTTGCAATAGCAATAGCCGGGAAAACATGTCCTCCTGTTCCCCCACCGCTAATGATTATCTTCTTCTTATGCTGTTGCATATTGCTTTTCTTTAATATGTTCGCTATCAGTTGCTTTACTAACACTAAGGATAATTCCTATTGCAATGCTGGTAAACCAGATCGAAGTGCCACCCATACTCACCAATGGCAGTGGTTGGCCTGTTACAGGGATCAGGTTTACTGCAACTGCCATATTGATAAGCGCCTGGAAAACCAGGCTGAATCCCACCCCGATGGCCATAAACGCCCCAAAATTCCTGGGGCACTTTGTGACAATTTTGACAACCCGGAAAAACAAGATCAGGTAAAGCAAGACAATGAATGTGCCTCCTATTAGTCCGTATTCCTCTATGATGATTGCAAATATGAAGTCAGAGTAGGGGTGTGGTAAAAAGTTCCTTTGTGTACTATTTCCCGGTGCCTTTCCAAAGAACCCACCGGTGGCAATTGCGATTTTAGACTGTTCCACCTGGTAGATCTTATCGCTATCGGCCGGATCAGGCTTAAAGAAGCTGTTGATCCGGCTGTTCCAGGTCGTCGCCCGTGGCATCAGGGTAGGGTAAACCCTTGCTGTGAGAAGAAGGATCAAGAATAATCCTATGGTTATGCCAACAAAAGAAGCAAGGTATGAAAATTTAACCCGTCCGATAAACATCAGGACCAGACTGGTGATGAACAGCATCGCTGCGGTTGAAAAGTTTGCCGGCAGGATGAGTACACAAACAATCAGAACAGGGACCATTAATGGGAGAAATGCTGATTTGAAATCCTTTATGTTGCCTTGTTTCTTGGTCAGCAGGCGAGCCAGGTACATGATCAGCGTAAGTTTGGCAAGATCTGATGTTTGAAAGGACAGGTTAAATGGTAATGGAAGGAAGCGCTTAGCCTCATTCACATTGTGACCGATCAGCAGGGTTAAGATCAGTAATGGGATCGCAATATACAGGGCGATTTGAAAGATCCTTGAGAAATAGGTAAACTTCACCAGGTGTGTCAGGTACATCAGCAAGAATCCAAAAGCCAGGATGACCAGGTGCTTCACCATGTAATATTCGGTATTGCCCCCCTGGTTCCTGTAAGCAAGGGTGCCGGTTGAACTGTAAACTGATAGCAGTGAAAAGATCGAAAGGATGATCACCACGGCCCAGATTACTTTATCGCCCTTGATATTTCTTACAAAACTGTTCATATCACAGACATACTATAATGATGTGACTATATCCTTAAATTGATTTCCCCGATCCATATAGTTCTCAAATAAATCAAAGCTTGCGCAGGCAGGTGATAGTAAAACGATATCTCCTTTTTCGCCAAGCAGCTGACTGTATTTTACTGCTTCCTCCATTGTCGTTACATCAACAACATTTCCAACAAGTCCGGAAAAAGCTTTATGGATCTTTTCATTACCAGTGCCAAGACATATTATGGCTTTCACTTTCTGCACTATCAATGACTTTAACATGGTATATTCATTGCCCTTATCTACGCCACCGGCAATCCAGATAACTGGACGGTTCATGCTTTCTAGAGCGTACCAGGTTGAGTTGACATTAGTGGCTTTAGAGTCATTGATGTACTCGATCCCGTGGATATTGGCCACGTATTCCAGCCTGTGTTCAATATTTTGAAAATCAGACAGGCTGGAGCGGATCGATTCTTTGCTTATTTCCAATATCCTGGCGGCAATAGTAGCTGCCATGGAATTGTAAATATTGTGTTTCCCCTGTAATGCTAACATTTCTAAAGTCATAAGTATTTTGGTTGAGTTATAGTTTATAATAATTTTATTATTAATGAGATATGCGGAATCGCCCTGTATTTCTTTTTTTATGGAGAAAGGAATTTGTCTGGCTTTCAGCTTGCATTGCCCAAGAGTTTCCATGATTACCGGGTCATCAAGGCAATAGATGAAATAATCTGCAGCTTCCTGGTTTTGAGCGATCCTGAATTTGGAGCTTACATACTTTTGAAAATCATACTCATACCTGTCGAGGTGGTCTGGTGTGATATTCAGCAGTATGGCGATGTCAGCCTTAAAATCGAACATGCCATCAAGCTGAAAGCTGCTGATTTCCAGGACGAAGAACTCATGGTCCCCTGTTGCCACCTGCATAGCAAAGCTCTTGCCTATATTCCCTGCAAGCCCTGCATCAAGCCCCGCTCTATCGAGAATATGGTGCATAAGGGATGCAGTAGTGGTTTTGCCATTGCTTCCGGTGACGCATATAAGCCTGGCATCAGTAAACCTGGAAGCAAATTCGATTTCAGAAATGATCGGGATCCCTTTGCCTCTGATCTTGCTGATGAGCGGAATATCATCCGGTATCCCCGGGCTCTTTATCACTTCATCGGCCTGTAAGATCAGGTCTTCAGTATGCTTTCCTTCCTCAAATGCGATCTCATCATGTAAAAGAACTTTCCTGTATTGATCACTGATATTTCCTGTGTCCGAGACAAAAACATCAAAGCCCTTGCGTTTTGCAAGAACCGCTGAGCCTGCTCCGCTTTCCCCTGCCCCCAGTACAATGATATTTTTGCTCATTCAATGTTATCTTAGTTTTAGCGTGATGATTGTAAATACTGCTAACATGATTCCCACGATCAAAAAGCGCTGCACGATCTTAGGTTCAGGATAGCCCAGTTTCTGAAAATGATGGTGAAGGGGAGACATCTTGAATATCCGCTTCCCCGCACCTGTTTTGCGTTTTGTATATTTGAAATAAGAGACCTGTAAAATCACTGAGAGGCTTTCTACCAGGAAGATCCCGCAAAGTATGGGGATCAACAACTCCTTGCGGATCAGAATGGCGAAAACAGCGATGATTCCACCTATCGACAGACTGCCGGTGTCGCCCATGAATATCTGCGCAGGGTATGAGTTGTACCATAAAAAGCCGATACAACCTCCCACAAATGCACTGACATAAATCGTCAGCTCACCGGTGTTTGGCAGATACATTATATTGAGGTAATCGGCAAAGATGATGTTACCGGAGACCCAGGCAAGGATACCCAGTGTTGCACCAATAACAGCTGATGTTCCAGTGGCCAGTCCATCCATTCCATCCGTCAGGTTTGCTCCGTTCGATACTGCTGTGATGATCAGGATGACGATAGGGATGAATATCAGATACGCATAGCCCCTGGCGTTACTGCCCATCCAGGAAATCAGGAATGTGTAGTCAAACTCATTATTTTTGAAAAAAGGAATCGTGGTCTTGGTAGATTTGACCTCTTCCGCGGAGAACTTATTAGACACATTGTCATCCAGGGCTACAGCTGTTTCAATATTGATTGTGTCAGGACTTACCTTTTCCCGAATGACAATTTCATCACTGAAGTACATTGTCAGACCTACCACCAGCCCAAGCATGATCTGGGCTAGTATTTTATACTTTCCTGCCAGCCCACTCTTTTTCTTTTTAAAGACCTTGATATAGTCATCGATAAATCCAACAATACCCAGCCAGATAGTAGTGAAGAGCATCAGTACGATATAGATGTTGTCGAGCTTTGCAAACAACAGGGTTGGAATGAGGATGGCGGTGAGGATGATCAATCCTCCCATGGTAGGTGTACCTTGCTTTTCAAGCTGTCCTTCCAGGCCCAGGTCCCTTATAGTCTCACCAACCTGTTTTTTGTTCAGGAAACGGATCCAGCGCTTACCGAAAAGTAAAGAAATGATCAATGATGTGATAATAGCTGCCGCTGCCCTGAATGAGATATACTGGAAAACTCCAGCTCCCGGGAAATCACAACATCTTTGTAAATAATCAAATAAGTAATAAAACATAATCAGTTATTATTATTTATTTCCAAAAATTCCATTAATACCTGCTGATCGTCAAAAGGATGCCTGACCCCTTTCACCTCCTGGTATTTTTCATGTCCTTTGCCTGCCACCAGTATTATATCCTGCGGTCTTGCGATCGCACAGGCTGTTTTGATTGCTTCCTTCCTGTCAGGAACGGTAATGATCTTCCTGGCCTGAACAGGATCAATGCCTTCCTCCATGTCCTTGATGATCTGAACCGGATCTTCAGTCCTCGGATTATCGGATGTAAGTATGACCCTGTCACTGCCTTCGCATGCAATCTGGGCCATCAGGGGCCTCTTCTGCTTGTCGCGGTCGCCACCAGCTCCAATCACCGTGATCACCTGCTCGTTCCTTGTTCGCAGAGAGGTGATGGTGCCTAAAATGTTTTTCAGGGCGTCGGGTGTATGCGCATAATCAACAATGGCTGTGATCTCATCCATTGACTTAACCATGCTGAACCGGCCTTCTGCAGATTCCAGCTTGCTTAACAGGGTTAATACCTGGGGGGTATCTATACCAAGGATATTGGCAGTGGCATAAACCGCCAGCAGGTTATATGCATTGAAGCTACCTACCAGCCGTGTCCATACTTCAATGCCTTCGATATTCAATAGCATACCACTTAGGTGGCTTTCAACAATCCTGGCTTTGAAATCATTGACACTTTTTAAACCGTAAGTATATTTTCTTGCACTGGTGTTTTGAAGTATAACCTTGCCATTCTTGTCGTCAGCATTGCTCAGAGCAAATGCATATGATGGCAACCCATCGAAGAACCGCTTCTTCGTCTCCAGATAATCCTTGAACGATGGATGGTAGTCGAGATGCTCATGGGTCAGGTTGGTAAATATGCCACCATTGAAATCCAATCCGGCAATCCGCTCCTGGTCAATGGCGTGGGAGCTGACTTCCATAAAAGCGTAATCACAGCCCTCATCAACAATGGCCCTTAATAGCTGGTTGACCTGCACGGGGTCCGGTGTAGTATGCGTGGCATCAATTATTCTGCGGTCGATCTGGTTGCGGATGGTCGACAACATGCCGGTACCAAAACCCATAAACTGGAATAGCTGAAATAGGAGTGTGACAATGGTTGTTTTACCGTTCGTGCCGGTAACACCGATAAGAATCAGGTCCTCGGAAGGATTGTCATAGAAGTTCGAGGCAATTATGCCAAGCGCTTTCTTGCTGTCTTCTACCCTGATAAATGAAATACCCGGCACCCTGTTTTCCGGCAAATGTTCGCAGACTACCGCTCCGGCACCTTTGGCAACAGCTTTGTCAATATAGTTATGGCCATCGACCTGTGTTCCTGCGATCGCAATAAACAAGCTGTTTTTTCCGACCTTCCTGGAATCAAACTCAATTGATGATACAGGGATATCGGTACTGCCATCAGTCTCAACGATGCTTACCTTATATAATATTTCATTTAACTTTTTCACAAGTAATGCTAACTCAATGACATTTTTAAAATGATTTCATTTCCTTTCACAACCCTGGTGCCGGGCTTTATGCTCTGATCGATGATGATGCCGCGCCCGGAAATCCTGGTCTTGAGTCCTAATTTTTCCAGTATGTAGATGGCATCCCTGGCACCCATGCCTTTAACATTAGGTACTATATCTTCCTTCTCATATCTTGGAAGGAATTTGATGTTCTGACCATGACTCTGAGTAACCACCCAATTCGTATGGGAGCTGGATGTGTCGATTGGGATCTCAAGGTATTCGCAAATACCTGAGATGTCTTCATGATTGCCTATAAACATGCCTGGTGTAGCAACCACCCGGGCATGTTCTGACTCTTTAAGCGGAATATCAAGGTTCATTGCGTAAACCTTGTCAGCGACTTCTTTAAATACCGGTGCAGCAACAGATCCACCGTAGTAATATCCTTTTTTCGGCGCATGGATCACAACTATACATGAATATTGGGGATCATCAGCCGGGAAATACCCTACAAATGAAGAGTTGTAAATATTTTCCTTATAGCCTTTGTTATTTTCTGCCACCTGTGCAGTCCCGGTCTTGCCCGCTATCGTGTAAACATCATTTTTTATATTGGTGGCTGTTCCTCTTACTACTACGCCTTCCAGAAGGGCCCTCAGGGAATCCAGGGTCTGCTTCGAACATATTTTCCTGTTCCTGACTTCTGTGTCAAACCTTTCAATGGTCTGTCCGGATTGCTGTATTTCCTTGACAAACATTGGCTTCACCATCCTGCCATCATTGGCTATAGCATTGTACAGGGTCAGCATCTGTAAAGGTGTCAGCATTATACTATAGCCAATAGACATCCATGGCAAAGTGATACCTGACCATTGCTTTTTATCACTTGGTTTTTTGATAACAGGTGGCTTCTCTCCCTTGATCTCAATCCCCAGGCTGTCATGGAGCCTGAGGGCATAAAGATGATCTATAAAGTCCTGTGGATCTTTTTTATAAGCTTCATTTACAATCGTTGAGATCCCAACATTGGATGATTTTTCAAAAGCTTCCCTTATGGTTATCCTTCCATTACGGATCTTTTTAACATCCTTCATCGTTTTGTCATAGAACATCGTCCACCCATCGCCAACATCAATAGTATCGTTCAGATTAACCTTCTTATCTTCCAGCAGGGCAAGCATTGAAGCCAGCTTGAAGGTAGAACCTGGCTCTACAGGCTCTCCTATGGCATAGTTATATGATTCTTCGTATCTGCCTTTCTCCTCACTATAGCGCAGGTTGACGATGGCTTTGACATGCCCGGTCTTAACCTCCATAAGGACTGCACAACCTTCGAATGCCTCGTGCTTGACCAGGTTTTTTAAAAGGGCATACTCAGCTACATCCTGTATGTTAATGTCGATGGTACTAACAATATCCTTTCCGTTTTCCGGCTCTACCTGGTTTTCATCATAAACAGGCTTCCAGTCACCATAGCTTAACCTGCGCATGAGTTGCTTGCCGTTGGTACCATGCAAGACATCGGCGTAGGCCCCCTCCAGGCCTACGAAAATGCCTTGATCTTTGACCTCATAACCAATAGTCCTCTGGGCAAGTATCCCGAAAGGCATTTTCCTGGTGGTCCTGGGTATGGTGATCAGTCCACCTTTATATTTTCCCCGCCTCAGGATTGGGAAAGTCCGGATCTTTTTCAGCTGGGCATAGGTGACTTGTCGCTTGACGAGGTGATACCGGTTGCCCTTTTTTCTGGCGCTGACCAGGCTTCTTTTATAATTGTCTTTGGTCCTGTCACCAAAAAGAAGGGCGAAACGGTATGCCAGTGAATCGACCTTTTGATTAAAAAGCTCTTCAGATATCAGTGGAGAGGCAATATCCATCCGGATATCGAAAATTGGAACAGAGGTGGCCAGTAAACTTCCATTGTCAGAATATATATTACCTCTTACTGCTTCAATAGTAAAGTATTTCAGTTCCTGCTTCTGGGCCTTCTGGACAAGATCGGCACCTTCAACAAACTGGATATGTATCACCTTCCCAATGATGGCTACACCAAGCAGGAGAATGATAAAATAAATCAGATATACCTTCTTTAATATTTCCCTTTTTACTTCGGTCACGCCTTATTTATTTTTCCAAATAAATTTTATGCGGTGGCTGAGTTGATTCTTCTATTCCTTTATCACTCAGGTTTTTAGCTATTTCAGTTTGCTTGGTGTTGAACATCAGTTCAGACTTTGTAGTGATGTATTCGTACCGTAATTCTTTCATTTCCTTGCGGATATTGGCAATCTCCCTTACCTTCTTCTCCGCGTAGTATGTGTTTGCGATATAAAGCAATGCCAGGAATGTGAGGTAGAGAATAAAGGGCAGCAACCTGACCACCTTTTTCTTAGTCAGAAAGGTGCCTCCCAGCACATCATGCACAGATGACTCCATGCCTGCAATGTTTTTTTCTTTTTTCCTCTTTTCTTTGGGCATCGCTACTTCTTCTCAGCTATTCTTAGTTTTGCACTTCTCGACCTTGGATTTGTTTCCAATTCCTGGTCTCCTGGTATTATTGGTTTTTTGTTGATCAGCTTGAAAGGTGTTTCTACATTTCCATAGAAGTCCTTTTCCAGCATCCCTTCGAAATTCCCTGACTTTAAAAAGTTCTTAACCAGCCTGTCCTCCAACGAATGGTAGGCAATCACCACCAGCCGGCCTCCCTTGTTGAGCACTTCAACAGACTTCTCCAGAAATACTTTCAGGGCTTCAAGCTCCTGGTTTACCTCTATTCTCAGGGCTTGAAATACCCTGGCCATGTATTGGTGATCTTTACCTCTTGGTGCAAGCGGCATGATCACCTCCCGGAGGTCCTGGGTAGTATTGATCGTTTTTTGCTGACGTTGTTCCACAATGATGGCTGCCAGTCTTGAAGCATTCTTTATTTCACCGTACCATGAAAAGATCTTCTTCAACTGGTCTTCCTGGTACTGATTGATAAGGATCTTAGCGCTTAGGGGATTATGCTTATCCATCCTAAGGTCCAGCTCTCCGTCAAACCTTGTACTGAATCCCCTGTCGGGTGTATCTATCTGATGAGAGGATATGCCAAGGTCTGCTAGTATTCCATCCACTGGAACCAGTCCATGGTAACTTAAAAAGTTCTTTACGTATCGGTAATTGGCGTTAATCAGCATAAATCGGTCATCCTTAATCGTGTTTCCCCTGGTATCATCATCCTGGTCGAATGCAATCAGTTGTCCTGTTTTGAGGTGATCAAGAATGGCCCTGGAATGACCCCCGCCTCCATATGTTGCATCTACATAGATGCCGGAGGGTTGGATATTTAAGCCTTCAATAGATTCTCTTAATAAAACCGGTTCGTGGTACATTTTATTAATTAATCCGTTTCCAGATCACCCATTACTTCTTCAGCAAGGTCAGCGAACTCCTCAGGATCGTAGTCCACAGCGCTTTCATACTCAGCCCTATCCCAGACCTCTATCTTGTTGACAACTGATGCCAGCATGATCTCCTTGGTAATCCCACCATACTTGATCAGGTCCTTGGGGATGAGTAGTCTTCCCGTACTGTCCAGTTCGACGTGCTTGACACCCGCCATAAACTTGCGGATGAAATCCACATTTTTCTTAACGAACCTGTTCAGCTTATTGATCCTTTCACTCTCACGTGTCCATTCAGCCATTGGATATATTTCAAGACACTTTCTGAAAATGCTTCGTTTGATTACAAATCCCTCATTCACAGTGTCTCCAAGCTGCCCTTTATAGGCAGAAGGAAACATCAATCTTCCTTTGACATCAACCTTGCATTCGTATGTTCCAATGATATGCGACACCTGCTAAAAAAATATGTGCTAATATAATAAAATGTTTACCACTTTTTACCACTTTTTACCACTTTTTTTATTTTTTGTTACATTTTTTATTAACATCTTGTTAGTATGGAGTTATGAAAACACCCGTGGATTAAGGGTTTGGTGCTTCTAAGTGCTTCGAAAACAATCAACTGGGCTTTTTGGATATCTGAAGAAAATGGTCTGATTTTTACGTTTAATGAATAGTATTAACTTTGCAATACACAAAGGAAAAGACAGTTTTTGACATCACCGGTATGGAAGCACAGGAGCAAGCAAATCCGATCACCAGGGACTATATTCAGATCGATAAAATTATTGCAGCAAAAAGCGAGCGTTTGTATCGTTTGCTGCCAGGTTTTGTGATCAGGTACTTAAAACGTATCCTCCACCAGGACTTTATCAATGAATTCCTTTACAGGAACCGCGATGACTTTGGGATGGATTTTGTTTATTCTATTCTCAGGGATTTTAATACTCATGTCATTTCACATAATGAAAAAAATATCCCGGTAAGTGGCCGATATGTCATTGCTGCAAACCATCCGCTTGGTGGACTGGATGGCATTGCCTTAATGGGGGCTGTGGGGAAAGTCCGAAAGGATATTGTTTTCCCGGTAAATGATTTATTGCTGAACCTACCCAACTTAAAAGAACTTTTTATACCCATCAACAAGCATGGCAGCAATGCCCAGAATGTGCAGATCATCAACGACACTTTTGCTTCTGATAAGACAATCCTCTATTTTCCTGCCGGCCTGGTATCAAGGAAACAAAAAGGCCAGATCAAGGACCTGACCTGGCATAAATCATTTCTGAATAAGGCTAAAAGGTATGAAAGGGACATTATCCCGGCATATATTCATGGAAGGAATACTAATTTCTTTTACAACCTGGCTAACCTGAGAAAATTTCTTGGTATCAAAGCCAATATTGAGATGCTATATCTCGTTGATGAAACATATAAACAGAATGACAAAACGATTGATATCGTATTTGGAGAACCTATATCATATAAAACTTTTAATAAAAGCCATCCTGACAGCTATTGGGCAGAATCCCTCAAGGATCGCGTTTATGAATTAAACCCACATAAATAAAAGGTTATGGAAACGATTATACCCCCGGTCGACAGGGTGATGTTGGAAAAAGAATTGAACGAGGACCGGTTTGTCAGAAATACCAATCATGGTGATAATGAAATATACATTGTTACCAATCATGATTCTCCGAATGTGATGCGCGAGATTGGCCGCTTGAGGGAGATCACTTTCAGGTTTGCCGGTGGTGGAACAGGGAAGGCTGTTGACATTGATGCGTTTGATACTGCCGATACTCCGTTCAAGCAGCTGATAGTCTGGGACCCACAGGGCAGGGAAATAGTCGGTGGCTACCGTTTTATTCACTGCGCCGAGCTTGAGATTGATGATAAAGGAAGCCTCAAAACGCCTACTGCCAGGTTATTTAAGTTTACTGATCGGTTTGTAAAAGAATATATCCCTTTTACCATGGAGCTCGGGCGGTCATTTATACAGCCAATATATATGCCAACAGTCGACATTAGAAGAGGTATGTATTCGCTTGACAATATCTGGGACGGACTGGGGGCCATCGTAATTGATCATCCCGGGATCAAGTATTTGTTTGGAAAAGTAACCATGTATCCTCATTTTGATCTATTCGCCAAGGAATATATTTATTATTTCATAGAAAAATATTTTCCGGATAAGGAGAAGCTGGTTACACCCAGGGAGCCGGTGAAGATTAAGACTGAAAGAAGATTGCTGGAAAGCATCTTTTCTGGTTGTAATTATGATGAAGATTACAGGATACTGGTATCAAAGGTCAGGAGCTTCAAGGAGAACATTCCTCCCTTGTTCAATGCTTATATGAACCTGTCTTCGACCATGAGAACTTTCGGAGCAGCTATAAACTCCCATTTTGGAGGTGTTGAAGAAACCGGTATCATCGTTATCATTGCCGATATTTATGATTATAAAAAGGACAGGCATCTTTCAACATATAAGAATACGAAGGAGTAATCCAGCGTATGAAAATCAACTCAGCCACATTTGTTACAAGTAGTCCGGATTTACAAAGGTGTCCGAAACCTGCCGGTCCGGAGTATGCCTTCATTGGACGTTCAAATGTGGGGAAGTCCTCATTAATTAATATGCTTGTTGGCCGGAAAAAACTTGCTAAAATATCTGGTACCCCCGGGAAAACCCAATTGATAAATCATTTTATCATCAACGATAAATGGTTTCTTGTAGACTTGCCGGGTTATGGCTTTGCAAAAGTTTCCAAAACGACCAGGGAAAAATGGCGCAAAGTAATCCGTAGGTTTCTAACTGGCCGGGATAACCTTGTATGTACATTTATCCTGATCGACATCCGGGTTGATCCACAGCAAAATGACCTTGACTTGATGGGGTGGCTGGGTGAATCAGGCTTGCCATTTGTCATTGTTTTTACAAAAATGGACAAGCTTGGTAAAAAACAGATAGAACAGCAATTATTAAATTACAATCAAACCTTATTGGAAAGCTGGGAAGAATTGCCACCAATGTTTTATACTTCAGCGAAAAGTTCAAGGGGAAAGGATGATATCCTTGAGTTTATTGACGAACAGAATCAAATGTATAATACTTATCTGAAGAAAGGGTAATCAGGTAAGTTCAACCAGAAGTTCATTCTTGGCAACAGTCTTGCCTGCTTTTGCATTAATGGTTTTGATGTTTCCATCCGATGGTGATGTAATAATATTGTTCATCTTCATGGCCTCAAGGGTTAGCAGCTTATCACCTTCCCTGACCTTCTGACCTTCCTTAACAAACACTTTCTTGATGGTGCCTGGGATAAATGCAGTGATCTTTTTGGGATCCTTTTCCTCATATTCTTTCCTGCTGAGAAACTTTTTTGTCAGTTGAGTCTTGTACTTGACATTATCAACAGTGATATATTGAGTCTTATCTGTGGTCTTTTTGTTTTCCATGATGAGTCCGAATACTAGAATGGTGGGATACCATGTTTCTTTTTATAAGGTCTCTCTTCTTTATGTTTTGAAATCTCAAGGCCATGGATGAGCATCTTCCTGGTTTCAGTGGGTTCAACGACAGCATCAATATAACCATAAGCTGCTGCCACATAAGGATTGGCAAATTTCTGCCGGTATTCCTTGATCTTCAACTTCCTGATCTCATCCGGATTTTCTGCATTCTTTATTTCATTCCTGAAGATGATATTTGCTGCACCTTCAGGGCCCATGACTGCAATCTCGGCAGTAGGCCATGCGAATACAAAATCAGCTTTCAGGTGGTGGGAGCACATGGCAATATATCCACCTCCATAGGCTTTCCGCAGGATAAGCGTAAGTTTTGGAACAGTAGCTTCTGAATATGAATAGAGTATTTTGGCCCCGTGACGAATTACACCCGCATGCTCCTGATCTACACCAGGAAGATAGCCTGGGAGGTCGACCAGGGTAACCAATGGAATGTTAAAAGCATCGCAGTAACGTATGAAACGAGCTGCCTTATCGGATGAGTCTACATCAAGGACACCTGCCAGCACTGCGGGTTGATTTGCAACAAAGCCGATGGTCTCACCATTCAACCTGCCAAAGCCAATAACAATATTTGCTGCAAATCTTTCCTGTACCTCGAAAAACTCTGAATCATCACTGATCGCTTTGATGATTTCCCTGACATCATATGGTGTCTTGGGATCCCGCGGCATGATGCTGTCGATTTTATAAGTGCGGGAACGGGGTGCCTTTTTGGGAAATGGGTCAGCTTTCTTCATGTTGTTCCATGGAATGAAGCTGATCAATTCCTTGATCTGGTCGAGACATTCCTGCTCTGTCTCTGCATAAAAATGTGCATTCCCGGAAATTTCAGCATGTACCTTGGCACCACCAAGATCTTCCATTGATATCTCTTCCCCGATAGTTGTCTTGATCACCTCCGGCCCTGTGATAAACATTTTAGAAATGCCTTCAACTACGAAGACAAAATCTGTTAATGCCGGCGAATAGACTGCACCTCCTGCACATGGACCCAGGATAACTGATATCTGAGGAATCACACCGGATGCCTGGGTGTTGCGATAGAATATTTCTCCATACCCTGCCAGGGAGTTCACACCTTCCTGGATCCGGGCACCACCGGAGTCGTTGATCCCGATCAACGGAACCTTCAGCTTAAGTGCATGATCCATGATCTTACAGATCTTCTTGGCATGCATCCAACCCAGGGATCCACCGGCAACGGTGAAGTCCTGCGCATAGATGCAAACAGGATGCCCGCTGATCATACCTGTACCGGTAATCACACCATCACCGGGAAGGTATTTTTTATCCATATCAAAATCCTTTGCAGCATGTTCAACAAAAAGGTCATATTCATGAAAGGAATTTGGATCCAGAAGTGCCAGAATACGCTCGCGAGCAGTGAGCTTACCAATAGCCTTTTGTTTTTCAATGGCTTTTGTGCCTCCCCCCTGGAGAGCGTCTCGCATTCGTTTCTTAAGGTCTATCGTCTTCTGCTTTAAGGCCATAAGCGATGTTTTTGGTATAAACAACCTTGGTTTAGAGAGCGTACAAAATTATGTAATTTTAATAACATACCAATGCTTATCTTTGTTTAGATTAAATAAATGTGTGAAGGGTGAAGCGTGAAGGGTGAAGCGAAATATGAATATGAATATAGAAGCGGTCAGAGAATATTGTATTGTAAAGCCCGGGGTAACCGAGGAGTTTCCGTTTGATGAGGATACATTAGTATTTAAAGTTGGTGGAAAGATTTTCTGCTTGATGTCCCTGGAAAAGAATCCGTCCCAGATTAATCTGAAATGTGACCAGGAAGAAGCGATTTCACTCAGGGAGACTTATCCCTCAATCATCCCAGGATATCATATGAATAAGAAGTACTGGAATACCGTGATCCTTGATGGTTCTGTTGAAGAGTCCTTGACACGAAAGATGATAGATAATTCCTATGATCTGGTCTTTTTTGGCCTGCCTGCCAAGGTCAGAAATGATATATCAGGTCTTTGAATCAGGTTCAGATTCTTGTTTGCTCTTATCTTCCTTTGAAGGCTTCTTCCTAAACATGTCGAAAATCAAGAAACCCAGGATTGCACCCCAGAGCATGGTCAGAACAGGGTTGGAGGTAATCGGACAGGTTCCACCCTGGCAGCCGATCTTTATATAATATATGTATCCTCCAATTGCTCCCAGTATAATGCCTGTGATTGGTATCAGAAGAGTCTTCCAGTTTATTCTGGATTTTTGATCTTTCTGCTCCGTATTTTGAATCTCACTCATTTCAAGTATTGATTTCACCGTAAATTAATAATGGTAATTCCATCTCCACCTCTTTCAACATGTTCATCCCCGAAATGTTCAATCTCATCTACTGTTTTCAGGTGGTCCCTGATTACTGACCTCAGGATGCCATCTCCCTTGCCATGGACAATCCTGATTTCTTTTGCGCTGACCAATAAAGCATCATCGATATATCTTTGAATTATTGATAAGGCCTCTTCAGCTCTTTTGCCCCTGACATCCAGGCTGGTGATAAATTCTGCCGCCTTTTGATTGATGTCACTGATAATGCCCTTATAAGCACTTCTGGATGAATGACCTGGTTTTTTCTGACTGGAAAATGATAATTGATCAATAGGAATTGTCAGGGTTATGGTTCCGGAAAGCACCTTTGCCTTATTCCTTTTTATCTCAAGGATCTCGCCAACCGTGTTATGCTTATGAAGCTTGACCATATCCCCAACCTCAAGCTTTTTCTTAACAGGCGGTTCTTGAACAATTTTTTTCTCAGCCTTTTTTTTATGCTGGAGTTTCTTTTTGGCCCCTTTTATTTCCTGTTCATGTTCTTTTACCTTTTGCCTTACTTCCAGTGTCCTGTCCCTGGCTGCCTGGGCTTCTTTGATATCCTTGATGGTCTTTTCAATAAGCTTGTTCGATCTGGCAACAAGGTCTATTGCTTCTTCCTGGGCTGATTCCAGGATCTTATCTTTTGAAGCCTCAAGGTCACTTAAAAGCTTTTCGTATTTATCTATCATCTCAGCTAAAAAGGAGTCCGCCACGCTAAATTCCTTCTTTTGCCTTTCAATTTCTCGCTTTTCTACCTCCAGCTGTTGCAATTGTTGTTCAAAATCAAGTTGAGAGCGGCCGGTTTTTTCTCTTGCCTGTTCAAGAATCTCATCCGGGAACCCAATATTACGAGCTATTTCAAAAGCAAATGAGCTTCCAGGCTTCCCTATTTGAAGCATATATAATGGCTTCATCTTTTTGGAATCAAAAAGCATCGCGGCATTAATAATGCCATTTTCCTGGTCAGCCAGTAGCTTTAGGTTGGCATAATGCGTTGTGATCACACCAAATGACTTTTTTTCATTCAGGTTTTCCAATGCAGTTTCAGCAATTACACCTCCCAGCTGAGGCTCTGTCCCTGTCCCGAACTCATCGATAAGAAACAATGTGTCCTTATCGGAGTATTCCAGGAAGTGTCTGATATTCAGCAGGTGAGAGCTGTATGTGCTTAGGTCATTCTCCAGGCTCTGCTCATCACCGATGTCGATAAAGATCTTATGAAATATACCACAAACAGATGGATCTTCCATTGGAACCATCAGTCCGCATTGGAACATGTATTGCAGCAGTCCGACAGTTTTTAGGCATACTGATTTGCCACCTGCATTGGGACCGGAAATTATCAGGATCCTGTCTTTGTCATCTAATCTAATATCTAATGGGACAATTTCCTTCTTACGCTCCCTATGTGATAAGTAAAGTAATGGATGAACTGCTTGTTTCCAATCCAGGATTGTCCTGCCTTCAAACTTCGGTTTGATAGCACCAATACCAGATGCCAGTTTCGCCTTTGCCCTGATGGAATCGAGCCTGCCAAGGACAACATAATCATGGATCAGCTCATCAACAAAGGGACGGACGAAATCTGTAAAAGCTTCCAGTATCTTGATTATTTCCCTTTTTTCTGCAATCTCGAGCTCCCTGATCTCATTATTGGTTTCGAAGACCTCCGCCGGCTCAACATAAACGGTTTGCCCACTTGCCGACTCATCATGGATAAAGCCCCGTATGTTCCTTTTATGTGAAGCAATAACAGGGATCACAACACGGCCATTTCGAATAGTGACTTCTACTTCCTTATCCGTCCAGCCTTCTTTTTTTGCCATACTCAGGGCACGGTTGATCTTGCTGTCTAATGTCCCAAGGTACGCCTTTAATGATTTTCGGATCTGACTTAGTCCCGGCGAGGCATTATCCCTGATCTTCCCTTTATCATTGATGATCATTTCTATTCTTTCCAATATAAATGGATCAATAATAATCTGCTGTGCAATCTGCTCTAGTGTTGGATAGCTGACTTCCCGGTCTGCATGGAAATAGTCGCTGCATGCCTTGATGACCTGTAATGAAGTCTTCAGATCGAATAATTGATCGGGTTGAATATAGGTGCCTTCGATCCTGATACGCTCCAGCTCCGGGGTCAGGTCAAAGTAGTCCTGCGAAGGAAACCCCCTGCCTGATTGAAGGATGCGGTTGAATTCATCAACTTCATTTAATAAATCCATGATGATACCATGGTCAGTCTCAAACCGCAGCTGTTTTAAATACTCCTGTCCGAGGCTACTAACGCAATACCCATTGAGCATCTCACGAATGCTGTCAAAGCCGATCTTTTGCTCAAAGTTCTCAGGGTAGATCATTGCAACAAAATTACAAATTCCCCATTAATCCCTCAATCACTTAATTACATAATCACTAACTTAGCATATCCAATATAACAGACGTGAAAAAAACGCTATCCTATTTATTCGTAATAAACATATTCCATGCGCTGCTCTCCTCCTGTAATCCTGAAAAACCAAGCGTCAATTATCAGCAGATCAATGATAACTGGAAGCTTCAGCAGGCAGGAGATGAGCCATTAAGAGAAGCAGAGGTTCCCGGATGCGTTCATTTGGATTTATATTATAATGGTATAATTGAAGATCCTTTTTACAGGGATCATGAAGAAAAACTCCAGTGGATAGAGGATGAAGAATGGGTTTATTTATGCACATTTGATGTGAAGGAACAGATATTGGAAGCTGATAATATAGAGTTGGCCTTTGAAGGGATTGATACATATGCTGACGTTTTCCTGAACGACAAGTTGCTTTTTTCAGCTGATAATATGTTCCGTAACTGGATAATCGAGTGCAAGGATTATCTTCAGGTCGCTGACAATATACTAAAGGTACACTTCTATTCTCCCGTGCAGGCGGACCAGCAAAAAGCAGGGAAGGTGCCTTATGCCTTGCCTGATATTCGTGGGTTTACAAGGAAAGCACCTTATCAATATGGTTGGGATTGGGGACCCCGGTTCGTCACTTCCGGTATATGGAGACCGGTGGCCCTGTTGTCGTGGAATCAATTTATGATTGACAACATTCAGATAATCCAGAAAGAACTGACATCGGAAGCAGCATATTTATCAGCCAGTATCACCATAGAAAGTATTGAGAAACAATTGGTGGAGGTATCCATTCAGGATAAATCATTTGGCTTTGAGCTTGTAAATAAAGCAATAACCCTTGCTCAGGGCACGAACATAGTAAATTTCCAGTTCCAAATAGATAATCCAGAGCTGTGGTGGCCCAACGGATGGGGAGAGCCGCACCTTTACAACCTGGAATGTACCGCCAGGGCAGGGGATTATATTGACAGTGAATCTGTAAATATAGGATTGCGAACCATCTCACTGATTCAGGATGAAGATGAGCACGGAACATCCTTTCATTTTGAAGTTAATGGTGAGCCTTTGTTTGCAAAAGGAGCTAATTATATTCCACAGGAAAGCTTTATCCCGCGGCTGAGAAAGAGAAACTATGAAAGTGTGATAAATGCAGCTAAGGTGGCTCACATGAACATGCTGCGTGTTTGGGGAGGCGGCATTTATGAAGAAGATGTGTTTTACGATCTCTGTGATGAAAACGGCATACTGGTCTGGCAGGACTTTATGTTTGCATGTAACATGTATCCGGGTGATGAGGGTTTTCTTAAGAGTGTCAGGCAGGAGGCCATCGACAATGTGGTCAGGCTGAGGAACCATCCATGCATTGCCTTATGGTGTGGGAACAATGAGATTGATGAAGGATGGAAGAACTGGGGCTGGCAGGAACAATTGGGTTATTCATACCATGATTCAGTTGAAGTCTGGACTAACTATGTTAAGCTGTTCCATGAAATATTGCCTGAAGTAGTAAGTGATTTTGATCCAGCCAGACCATACTGGCCTTCTTCACCCAGCATGGGATGGGGACATGACGCTGCCTACCATTCAGGTGATGTACATTACTGGGGTGTCTGGTGGGGCGAAGAGCCCTTTCAAAAATACGAAGAGAAGGTTGGTCGGTTCATGAGTGAATATGGATTCCAGGGTATGCCTGATCTCAGGACAATTGATCAATTCACTTTGCCTGCTGACCGTGAAACAGGCTCGCCGATTATGGAATCTCATCAAAAACACCCAAGGGGCACAAAGCTGATAGATACATATATGGCAAGGGATTATCAGAAGCCAGAATCATTTGAAGATTATATCTATGTCAGCCAGCTGGTACAGGCAGAAGGCATCCGTACAGCTCTTGAAGCACATCGCCGGGCAAAGCCCTATTGCATGGGTACCTTATACTGGCAATTAAACGATTGCTGGCCCGTAACATCCTGGTCAAGTATAGATTACTATGGTAGATGGAAGGCATTACACTATTTTACAAAGAAAGCCTTTGAGCCATTGATGCTTAGCTGCTCATCAGGCCAGCTGATAAAGTTTTTTGTGATCAATGATGCATTGGATAGCTACAGTGCGATATTTGAAATTGTATTGCAGGATTTTGAAGGGAAAGTGCTGTGGGATCTTCAAAAAGAGATAGAAATCCAACCAAACAGCAATCATCAGGTACATGCCATCAACCAAACAGAATTATTGGATGGGCTCAACCATAACCAGCTGCTGATGGTGCTTCAGCTGATAGAGAATGGTAAAGTGATCACCAGGAACATCAAGTACTTTGTGACTGTTAAAGACCTGGTACTACCTGAGCCAGATATTCAGTACAGCATTGATTCAGTAGCTGGTGGATCAAGAATTACTTTATGGACTAAAAAGCTGGCAAAAAATGTATTTCTGTTTTCACCAGATTCAGATGGCTTTTTCAGTAATAATTATTTCGACTTGCTTCCAGGTGATACTGCATCTGTAGACTACTTAGGAGAATATTCAACAGAAGAACTCAATTATAACTTGACTGTAAAAAGTCTATATACTGTCTCAGATAAAGAAACAACAGAATATGGAAAAACAAACTATTAAGACTTTCGCCTCACTCCCTATCTTTCTTGCATTCCTCTGCATGGGTTTTGGTGATGTGGTAGGGCCTCTGACCGGATTGGTCAAAGAAGAATTTCAATTGTCGAATGCTTTGGCTCAGATGATACCGTTTATGGGTTTTATGATGTTCGGCCTGCTCTCCATCCCTCTGGGGATATTCCAGGATAAGAAAGGCAAAAAGTTTATCCTGATGATGGGACTTGTTATTGCCTTGTTTGGCCTGGTTCTTCCTATTCTGGGAAATTTCTCTGCCTTTTACATGTTATTGATTGCCATCTTCTTGCTTGGTGCAGGAGCAACGATGTTGCAGGTTTCAGGTAATCCAATTATGCGGGATGTGTCGCCGGATGGCAAGTATGCACGGAACCTCAGTTTGGGTCAGTTCATCAAGGCCATCGGCTCATTGTCCGGCGCCCTGATCCCACTTGCGGCAGCAAATTATTGGGGCATGGATTGGAAAATTCTGTTTCCAATATATGCAGTAGCCATCCTGGTAACCTTCATCTGGCTCGGCGTGACCAAAATCAAGGAAAAGAAATATGAAGACTCCCATCCTGCATCATTCACTTCATCCTTTGCCTTACTGGGTAACAGGAAGATTTTTATGATGGTGCTTGCCATCTTCCTGTATGTTGGTGCTGAGGTGAGTATGAGCTCCGGTCTGCCCATCTATCTGCAAGATGCTTATGGTTATGATATTGCCAAACTGGGATTACTCGGTACACTGTTCTTTTTCATCGCTTTAATGACTGGCCGGTTCCTGGGAGCCGTCATTCTGAATTGGATATCAGCACAAAGATTTTTAATCATCACCGTATTGTTGTCGGTCTTTGGGTTCCTTGGCCTGTTTTTAGGGATACAGGCAGTTTCTATTGCCAGCATATTTGTTATTGGCCTGGGATTCGCCAATATCTTCCCGCTGATCTTTTCCATTACTGTCGATGCCATGCCGGAAAGGACCAATGAACTATCGGGTTTAATGGTTACAGCCATTGTTGGTGGCGCCATCATCCCACCTGTCATGGGTGCAGTTGCTGATTACAGCTCAACATTGATTGGGTTTATTGTTCCACTGGCTTGTATCCTCTATATATCCATCCTTGCCATTAATGTCAAACGCAAACCTCTATAAACCAAAATATGATTAATCGCAGAAAATTTATTCAAAAGACCTCATTAAGTGCATTGGGAATAGCTGCAGGGAGCCAGATTGCTAAGGCAGCAGATTATCTCTCCCATACTGCAAGCCAGCCTGGTGATGCTTCCATCCCAATGGTGATATCTACCTGGAACCATGGCTATGAAGCTAATGAAGCAGCATGGAAGATCCTGAAAGATGGGGGGCGTGCCCTGGATGCTGTGGAAGCAGGAGTAAAGGTGCCTGAAGCTGATCCGGAAAATACCAGTGTCGGCCTTGGGGGCTTCCCCGACAGAGATGGCAATGTCACCCTGGATGCCTGCATCATGGATGAAACAGGAAACTGTGGGTCAGTCACTTTCCTGCAACATATCATACATCCTATCTCGGTGGCCCGCCTGGTCATGGAACAAACACCGCATGTCATGCTATCCGGTGATGGTGCTCTGCAGTTTGCCCTGGCAAACAACTTTAAAAAGGAAAACCTGATGACCGAAAAGGCAAAAGCAGCTTATGAAAAATGGCTTGTTAAATCAGAATACGAGCCTGTCATAAACATTGAAAATCACGATACCATTGGAATGCTCGCTATTGATGCAAACAATGATATCTCCGGCGCATGCACAACCAGCGGTGCAGCCTACAAGATGCACGGCAGGGTTGGGGATTCACCTATCATCGGCGCAGGGCTCTATGTTGATAATGAAGTAGGTGCTGCAACGGCTACAGGTATGGGCGAACTGGTCATGAAAACGATAGGGGGCTTCCTGATCGTGGAGTTGATGCGCTCGGGTTATACCCCGCAGGAAGCCTGCGAAGAAGGAATAAAGCGCATAGCTAAAAAAGTGCCGGACTATCAAAAATTCCAGATCGGCTACCTGGCAGTAAATAAAAAAGGTGAAATAGGCGCTTATTCCATCCATAAAGGATTTAACTATGCATTGTTCCGCAAGGATGAGTTCAATGTGATTGATTCAGGTTATTACTTAAAACCCGAAAAAAAATGAAAAAAATAATTCTCGTATCTCTGTTGCTTGCTACAACAGTTTTGTTTTCATGCAAAGGGCCAGACAGGGCGAGTGTAAAGATCGTCCCTCGTCCTGCTAGTTACTGGGTTAATGTAGGAGCGTTTGTGATCAAACCCGAGACAAGAATACTTACACAAACCAGCAAGGAAGAGGTGCTGGAGGTTGCCCAATATCTTGCCGAGAAGATAAATACTGCAAGCAGCATCCCGCTTGAGATTGCAGATGTCGATGAAGTTGAAAGCATCAGCAAGGATATAATTATCAGCACCCACAATGCTGATACGGCATGGGGTGATGAGTATTATCGGCTTGATGTGCAGTCGGGCAGGGTAATCATTCATGCATTTCAACCTACTGGATTGTTCTATGGCGTGCAATCGCTTCTTCAATTATTGCCTCCTGAGATTGAAAGCAGGGATGCCATCCCGGACATGGAACTGGCCATTCCCACAGCGACACTCAGGGATAGCCCCAGGTTCAGCTGGAGAGGGATGCACCTGGATGTTGGCCGCCATTTCTTCCCTAAAGAGTTTATTAAAAAATACCTTGACCTCATGGCCATGTACAAGATGAATGTATTTCACTGGCACCTTGTTGAGGACCAGGGTTGGCGCATAGAGATTAAAAAATATCCCAGGCTCACAGAAGTATCAGCATGGAGGAATGAACCTGATGGAAAGGTTTACGGTGGCTATTACACCCAGGATGATATAAAAGAAATAGTAGCATATGCACAGAGCAGGCATATCACCATTGTTCCGGAGATTGAATTACCCGGTCACTGTATGGCTTCGCTGGCAGCATACCCGGAATTATCATGTACCGGTGGCCCATTTGAAGTACCAAGTATCTGGGGTGTGAAAAAGGATGTGTATTGTGCTGGAAATGAGGCAGTCTTTGAATTCCTTAAAAATGTGTTGATTGAGGTAATGGAGCTATTCCCCGGGGAGTACATCCATATTGGTGGTGATGAGGTGCCAAAAGACAGATGGCAGCATTGTAGAAAGTGCCAGCGAAGGATGAAAACAGAAGGATTAGCTGATGAGCATGAGCTCCAGAGCTACTTCATTAAAAGAATAGAGAAATTTCTGAATGATCATGGCAGGAAGCTTATTGGTTGGGATGAGATTCTGGAAGGGGGATTAGCCCCTGATGCAACCGTAATGTCCTGGAGGGGTATGGATGGTGGAATACAAGCAGCACAGATGAATCATGATGTGGTAATGACCCCGACAAGCCATTGTTACTTCGATTATTACCAGGCCGACCCGGCAGGTGAACCACAGGCAATAGGTGGTTATACAACACTGGAGAAAGTCTATGGGTTTGACCCGGTTCCTGCTGAACTGAATGAAAAAGAAAAAGAACGCATACTTGGTGCGCAGGGTAATGTGTGGACTGAATACATCTCAACTCCTGAATATGCTGAATATATGGCTGTTCCCAGGATGATTGCATTAGCAGAGGTTTGCTGGTCCAAGGCAGATCATAAAGACTGGAACAACTTTATGAATCGTATGGAAAACCAGTGGCCCAGACTTGATGTTTTAGGAGTAAATTATTCACCTGCTGTTTTCAGAGTAGTCATAAAACCAGCATATAATGATACAAACAACTCTGTTCAGGTTAGGCTGGAATCAGAATTAAAGGATCCCGAGATCAGGTATACACTGGATGGATCTGACCCGGCAGCGTCTTCAAGTATTTATGAAAAGCCTATTGAAATTAAGTCCACTACAACGGTAAAGGCAGGGATTTTTAAAGATGGTAAGTTGAAAAGGCTTCCTTCAGAAAAAACGATTCGTTTTCATAATGCATTAGGCAAAGAAGTGGTATATCAAAATCCTTTCAGTGAAAAATATGATGCTGGGGGTAAATATGGCCTGGTTGACGGATTGACCGGTGCCATTTATCATGGAGATGGCTTCTGGCAAGGCTTCTTTGGCGATGATCTTGATGTTGTTGTAGACCTGGGACAGGTTCAGGCTATCAGCGCTATATCAGTTTCATTTCTTCAGAAGATGCCAACATGGATATTCATGCCGGTATATGTAGTATTCTCTGTCTCTGAAGATGGGAAAACTTATGAAGAGATAGCTGTAATAGACAACATTATTCCGCTTGAGAAAAAAGAAGCAGTTATCAAGGAGTTTAAAAAGAACTTCCCTGAAGTAAATGCCAGGTATATTAAAGTGAAAGCAAAAAACATTGGCACCTGCCCTGAATGGCATTCTGGTGCAGGCAACCCGGCCTGGATCTTTGCTGATGAGATCGTTGTTAATTAGATGCCTGATGCCGGACTATTGGATGATGATCTCTTTGTTGATTATCAGCATTTGTCCTTTATGATCTGTTGTATAAATACGAACGATGTAAAGGCCTTTTGTCTGCAATGACGAGATATGCACATCTTTAGCATTAACGGACTTATTATAAACCAGTTGTCCTGTCCGGCTTATGATCTCTATCCTGTCAATTAATGACTCACTTTCGACCTTAAATGAGCCATTGGTAGGATTGGGGAAGACAGAAACCTGCGAGCCGTCAAGCTTTGAATCACCGATACCCGTACAGTTATCAACAAAGATTGAATCCATGGCTGAATTGACACAGCTGCTTGCATCTTCATAAGTATATGTGATCATGTTCCAGCCTATCTCAGCCTCTGCAGGGTCAAAAATTCCTTCAGCCGTTACAACTGAACCTGAAAAAACACCCCCTTCCGGAGTAGCTGTCAGTTGAATTGGATCATCAGTATTGCAAATATATTCAGGCCATTCACCCAGTGTGATCTCAGGCAGGGGGTTAACAGTTACACTTACTGAATCGAGTGTTGTCTGAACGCCATCATTAACTTCAACATAATACATTGTGTTTTCCAGTGGCGATGCCATGGGGCCCTGTGTGGTATCACTGAACCCTGCAGGGTTGGAGTACCATGAGTATGTGTAAGTTCCTGATCCACCTGTCGGTGCTGCCATAAGTTGTGTGGTGTCCTCTTCACAAATGATATCCGGGTCGGCACTTGCTGAGACCATTAATGCATCGCCCACCTGTATATAATCTGTCTTGGTCAGTGTGCTTGGCCCGACAGAATTGGTGGCTGTCAGCTCAATGGTATATGAAGCAATTGAATCAAACCGCACGATGGGATTCTGTGAACTGCCAGTCGTACCTTCAAGGAATGTTACTGTTGTTGGGGTGAAACTCCAGGACCAGAAGAATGGTGACCCGGTAGATAAGTCAGTGAAATATACTGTGTCCATTGTTGAAGGCAGGGTGTCGTTGGCAACAAAATCAACATCAGGAGCAGCAGGCATGGTAAAAGAAGCAACCTGTGTTCCTTTGGTAAAGTTGCTGACAGCATATTGTGTTGTAAACCAGAAAGTAATATCATCAGTTGGGTCAATATTCAAGTTGGAATAGTCTCCCCAGCGGTTACTTGATGTCTGTGAAGAGGTTCCTTCCAGGATAGAAGTTTCTGTCACATCCATGAGGCCGCTGGCCTGGGAGTTCTCAGAAAAGCTCTGCCCTGTAAAACGGATACTTGGATAAGTGACGTAACTGGAAACAGAATAGCCCAGTGCGATTTCGCGGTTTCCATTCATCGCTATGCTGCCCATCCATCGATTATCACTGTCAGGAGCATAAGTGCCGGATTGTCTGACTTCCCATTCAAGCCCATTATGCTCCAACTCATACCATCTGATACCGGCATGATCAGTTCCGTCAACATCGACGGTGTGGTTACAAACAATGTTTTGGGTAGAGCTAAAATTACGGTATTGAACCCTGTGCATAAGGATCTGCGATATACCATCAAGCTTCTGACCTGTCCCTGGCTGTGGAATATTATCCCAGGTAGATCCAAAATTGGTATCAAAAGCGTCCACGCTGATCTGTTGTGTGCGGTTGAATGTTGAATTAGTTGTGTTTGCCCAATCTATATCCAACTCATAAACCCAGATCTCATCGCCACCGCCACCCCATGCATTATCATTGATCGTCATAAACATGCCAGGGGTACCTTCTGGTGCGAATGCTCCATCATTATCTACAGGCAGTACACAATGAAACCCACTGTTTGGCCTCCATGGGTTGCTAAACTGTACCATTTTTGGGTTACTTCCGCCGGCAATCATAACATCCCTCTCAAAAGCATAAATTTCACTGCCCCCAGGAGTGTTAGTACCCATATAATAACCATCTCTCCAAACGCCCAGCTTCATATAATCCGGGAAACCAGTCATTGGCCATGACCATCTGTCCCATAAACCAGTTGGGTCATCAGTTTGTGATACCGCGACCATCATATAATCCGGACCGAATATTCCGGAAAACTCAGCAACCATCCATTTGTTGGCCTGCTCATCAAAAATAACGATAGGGTCGCCATCATTGGAGCTGGATCCGGGAACACCACTGAAAAGTGAATTCAATGGAGTTGGGCCTGCTACCAGTGTGCCCTCTTTATCATAGATATTATAGGTAACATTGATTGTCTGCATGTAATGATTGGGACCTGTAGTTCCATTGCAATCAGGTGGGTTGGAAGTAGAACTTTGTCCTGCAAAGTTCTGAAGGATTTCTCTCGATGGATTTGATACTGTTCCCATCTCCCTTTGCCAGATTGGATCCGGGCCAGGCGGTTCAACCAGATGTGCAAAAGGGTAAATCCTGTCTTTAAGATCCTTATTTCTTACAATCTTTGATTCTCTTTCAAAATGAGCTTTAAGGGCCTCATCATCCATAGCTGGAATATCACTTAATGGTCCAAAGACATCATGATAGATGGCCTCTGTCACTTTGGTCGGTGAAACTGGCTTATCTTGCCCAAACGTAGTCAGGTGGCCAATAGCTAAAGCCACTGATAATATAAATACAAATATTTTTTTCATGATCTGGCTTCTTGAGAATTGATTAAACATTGGTTAAATGAAGCGTGTATGCGGATGCGAAATTAGCAATAATACGCTTAATAATTAATAACAAATGCGTTAGTAAAATGTTTAGGGTGGGTGGGAAACAAAGACAGGATTAATTGTTTATAAAAAAACGGATTACGCTGAAGAAGATTTAGAAAAGAGTATAATTTTGTGTCTTTCTGAATATTATAGACCAAGTTTTGACTCAATGAATATGATCCTTAAAATAGTCGTCCTTTCAATATTATTATCCTTTGTTTTAGTTGATTATACTTATGGGCAGGAACCACTGCCTGAAAATCCTTTGACGCTCAGCGAGCAGGAATTCAGTTCATTCAGAAAAGCAGATGGTCCTGCAGGAGTGAGGCTTGGAGAATCAACCGCCTATCCTGTCCCTATTGGGCTTGCTGCCACATGGGATACCAGCCTGGTTTATCAAGTGGGCAGGGCCATTGCAATTGAAGCCAAAACCAGGGATATTGATGTACTATTTGCCCCCTTTTTGAATATCCTCCGACATCCCTTGAGTGGAAGGAATTTTGAAAGTTACGGTGAGGATCCATACCTGGCAGGTCAAATTGCTGCTGCATTCATCAATGGAGTCCAAAGTCAGGACCTGATGGCATGTGTTAAACACTTCACGTGCAACAACCAGGAATGGGAAAAGCATGACCTGAATGTGGTTGCAAGTGAGCGGGCTTTGAGGGAGATATATCTACCGGCTTTCAAAGCAGCTGTTCAACAAGGTAATGCAGGGTGTGTCATGACAGCATATAATTCAGTAAATTATGCCGCCTGTGATGAAAACACTCATTTGCTCAATGAAATTCTGAAGGATGAGTGGAACTTTGATGGATTTATTGTGCCAGGTCAAATAGGTACTGAATCACTTACCAGCAAGGCTACAGATACTTTAGATATTGAAATGATGGATCAGCTTGCACTGCAGGCTGCCAGAAAAAGCATCGTACTGTTGAAAAACCAGGGTGGCCTCCTACCCCTGGATCCTGATGAGATAGCGTCCATTGCCCTGATAGGTCCGAATACTTTTGAAGCCCGTGTGGGTGGGGGAGGCAGTTCACAGGTAACACCCCGGCACGCTGTGTCTCCAATTAAAGGAATTCAAAATCTTCTGGGTGATAAGGTCAGCATCAGCTCGACCTATGGCATTGCTGCCTATGGCGATATTATTCCGCTTCGCAGTGAATCCATGAGGCCCTATTATCCCCACAACAAATATCCTGGATTAAAGGCTGATTATTATGCAAATACTGAATTATCCGGAACCCCAGACTTTACAAGGGTTGATTCGATAATCAATTTTGTATGGGGATACGATTCCCCACATGCAGAACTTGCAGCAGCAAACGATAATCATGATTTTTCAGTTAGATGGACCGGCAAGTTGATTCCTCCGGCAAATGGCTTGTTTAAATTGAATGTACTATGCAATGGAGGATGCCGGCTATATGTAAATGATGAACTGTTGATAGATGACTGGGAGGGTAAATTCGGGGAACTCAGATCGGCTGGATACAGTTTTGAAACTGGTAATGAATATGATGTCACCCTTGAATATAGATTTACTGCAGGCATTGCGAATATAAAGTTTGGATGGCATCTACCCGATGAAGATCTCATTTCAGCTGCTGTCTATCATGCCAGGAATGCCGATATAGCCATCGTCTTTGCAGGTTTATCCAACCGTTTTGAAAGTGAAGGTTATGATCGCAAAACCCTTGATCTTCCTAACCAGGACAAACTTATTAAAGCGGTGCTTAAAGCCAACCCCAACACTATCGTCGTGATGCAAACCGGCGCCCAGGTGGTTATGGAAGCCTGGATCCGGGAGGTGCCGGCAGTCCTGCAGGCATGGTACCCTGGCCAGGAAGGTGGCAATGCCATCGCAGAAGTAATCTTTGGAAAATATAACCCAACCGGAAGGCTGCCATTCACAATCGCATGGAATGAGAGAGATTATCCATCATTGAAAGGTTATCAGAACCCCAACCTGATGGGTGACTATCATGAAGGTATTTATGTTGGTTACCGGTACTTTGACAAGGAGCAGGTTAAGCCATTATTCCCTTTCGGGCATGGATTGTCATATACAACCATCGGCATTGGTAAATTGTTGATACAGAGAAGTTCAGGAAAGTACAATTACTATGCCTCCATCGAGATGACCAACATGGATGATGAAAAGGGATCAGAGTTGCTGCAGTTATATATTCATCCGGTAGACAGTGAGATCGACAGACCAGAAAAGGAGCTCAGGCGATTTAAATGGATCACATTGGAAGCGGGTGAAAGAATAGTGGTTAAAATACCATTTAACCGTAGTGATTTTGCCTTCTTCAATGAGAAAACCAACTTATGGAAAATTGAACCTGGTCTTTACGATGTATTGATTGGTACTTCTGCTGGAAATATTAAGTTGAGTAAGCGTATTGAAATTAAGTAACTGATTTTTTAATCATAATCTAAAATACCATGAGAAAACCTCTTCATGTAATAGTTCTATTGATATTGTTTTTCGTTCATAGTATCAGTTCCAGCCTTGCATGCACTGATATCATCGTTGGGAAGAAAGCATCAACCGATGGCTCCGTTATGACTTCCCATACAGGTGCTGCTCCTGAATGTCGGGTACACCGTGTGCCAGCCATGGATTTCGAGAAAGGTGCCATGGCTGCTGTATATTATGGTTTACAGGATGCATCCAAGGAATTTGGGACCTATGGGGAAATTATTGGATACATACCCCAGGTGAGCCATACCTTTGCATATTTTCATTCCGGGTATTCACATATCAACGAAAAGCAATTAGCTATTGGTGAGAGCACCATGAGCCAGAAGCCTGAGTTGCAGGTTGACAGGAGTAATGGTAAGCAGATCATGACGATCGAGCAGGTAATGGTCTTTGCACTGCAGCGATGCACGACAGCCAGGGAAGCGATTCGTGAGATTACATCACTGGTGGAAACTTATGGTTTTCTTCCATCCTGCGGGCCGGAATCTGAAGCTCTTTGTATTGCAGATCCCAGGGAAGCATGGGTGCTGGAAGTATTTAGTGTTGGGCCGGATTGGGATCCTGAGAGCGGCGAGCCCGGAGCAATCTGGGCTGCTCAAAGGGTGCCGGATGATCATATTGCTGTTGTTCCCAACTGGAGCATAATCAAAGAGATTGATGCAAAGGATAAAGACAACTTCCTGGTTTCCGAAAATTATATGCAGGTTGCTATAGATTATGGATGGTATGATCCCAAAAGTGGAACTCCATTTATCTGGCAGAATGCTTATTCACCGGTGCCAAGGGAATGGGCCGTTAGCAGGTTCTGGTTGTTCTTTTCGACCTTTGCTCCCAATTACAAGGATTGGCCTGACAAAACAGCTCATACACCTTACCATGTCAATCGTCCTTATGTACAGTATATTGAGCCATTATCATATTACCCGTTTTCCATAAAACCAGAGGAAAAAGTATCTGTGCAGGACGTGATTGCCTTCCAGCGTGCATTGTTTGATGGCACTATTTACGACATGACCATGGATAAAGCATGGCTGGTGCCCAATAATGACGGTGAATTGGTCAAAAGCCCTCTGACTACTCCCTTTCCAACCAGGCCTATGCGTGATCTTTTGAATATTACATATAGAAGGATGGTGTCGAGAGGTGGTTATGGGATGGTTGCACAGCTACGTGATTGGTTGCCGGATGATATTGGCGGTGTTTACTGGTTCTACCTGGATAACCAGTATGTAAGCACCTATGTACCGATTTATGTGGGAACACAGGAGATTGATCCTCTTTTCAAAACTTATAACCCGGACCAGTACAGCGAAGAATCTGCCAGGTGGGCAATAGATTTCGTTGATAACTTGTTGTACCTGAGATGGCAGGATGCTGTCAAGGATCTCCGGGAGGCACGAGATCCTGTTGAAAAAGCATTTTTTGATAAGCAACCTGAGGTTGAAAAGGAAGCACAGATTCTATTTGAACAGAACCCTGAAGAAGCCAGGGAATACCTGACTGAATACACAAAAAAATTAATGCAGGAGACAGTTAGGATGTATCAAGCTTTGCAAAAAACCTTGATTTCAAAATACACGAACAACAAACAAGGTCTTTAAATATGCTTTTCATTAATGGACAAGACATTGACAGGATCATAGATCTGACTGTGATGGTAGATGGGATAGAAGAGGCCTATCGAATTCAGGATGCAGGAAGCTTCACTATGCCAAAGCGAATGCATGTTGATCGTGAAGAAAATACTTTGCTGCTGATGCCTTGCTTTACGGATGCTTCATTGTCAACGAAACTTGTAACTGTTTACCCGGAAAATATTCATATCGACAAGCCGGTAATTAATGGTATAGTGATTTTATCTGATGGGTCTACCGGGGAGCCGTTGGCCATGATTGATGGGGCTAAGCTCACAGCGCACAGGACTGGAGCTGTTGGAGGTGCTGCTATTCGTTATTTGACTGATGATAAAATCAATCGTATCGGGTTGGTTGGTGCAGGGATACAGGGTTATCACCAGGTTCTGTACGCCTGTTCTGTTAGAAAAATCCAGGATGTCTGGGTTTATGATTCTAATCCTGCTAAACTGGAAAACCTGCTGAAGGAACTAAAACCAGGATTGCCTGGCATTAAATTTATTAAAGCAAAATCCTCATCAGATCTGGTTAATAATGTGGACCTGGTGATTACTGCTACTTCTTCAAAAGAACCGGTATTGCCCGACCGGGAAGGTGTTTATTCCGGAAAAACAATTTTAGCCTTTGGCTCATATCGCCCGGATATGCGTGAATTGCCGCAAAAGTTCTTTGAGGTCTGTGATAGGATTTTTGTTGACACCATGCATGCCTTACAGGAATCTGGTGATATCATTGATCCTTATAAGGTGCCTTGGTACCGTAACGAACTGGTTCCCTTTTCAGAACTGGTGATTGGTAACACCAACTTAAGGGATAATGAACATACCATTTTATTTAAGTCTGTTGGCATGGCTTTATTTGATAATGTTGCGGCCAGGCTGGTTTACCAGGAAGCCCTGGAAAAAAATATTGGAGTTGAAATTGATTTATAATAAAAAATATTATCCATGAATACCTACCAGAAAATTATTTCCTATTTGATCTCAGGCTTGTTGATGATCATGATATCAGGAATGGCCCATTCGCAGGACAGCCTGGAGTTTTATAATTTTTTGAAACAAATACCCGGGGTCCAGATCAAGGAGATCAACCATGCGCCTATGTTCGAGTCAAAATATGAGATCTCTATCCCCCAGTATATTGATCATAAAGACCCCTCAAAAGGCACCTTCAGACAAAGGATCTATGTCTCACATAAATCAAAGGATAAGCCTGTGGTTTTCATTACTGAAGGTTATTCTGCAGGTTATGGAAGGTACCCCCTGGCCAATAGTGAACTTACTACTTACCTTGATGCCAACCAGATCGTATCAGATCATCGTTATTTTGGAGAGTCGGTACCTGAGCCATTGGACTGGCAATACCTGACGATAGAAAATGCTGCCACAGACCATCATCGGATTATTGAGATATTCAAGGATTACTACCAGGGTAAATGGGTAAGTACCGGTGTAAGCAAAGGAGGACAAACCTCCATGTACCATCGGTATTTCTTCACCGATGATGTTGATGTGACGGTAGGGTATGTTTGTCCCCTAAACTTTTCCATCGAAGAGCCAAGGGTTTATCCATTCCTCGACCAGGTTGGCGATTCGGTTTGCCGACAGAAAGTATATGATTTCCAGTATAACCTGTTGAAAAACAAGGATAAATACTTTCCTGAGTTTCAGAAGGTGGCTAAAGAAAAAGAAATGACATACAGCATGGGTGAAATGGCTGCTTATGAGCTGATAGTGCTTGAATACTCTTTTGCCTATTGGCAATATCAATTATTTCCATGTGATTCGATCCCCGGATATGATGTAAGTGCAGAAAAGGCAATCAGACATTTGGATGCTGTAGCCAGTATCGACTGGGTGTCTGTTGAAGGGATAAAGGGGATGCAGCCATTTTTCTACCAGGCACTGACTGAGATTGGGTTTTATGGTTATGATCTCACAGAATTTGATGGATTGATTGAAGGCCTGGATCACGGGCTGTTTACTTTTACAGCACCTGAAGGGGTAACTTGTGTTTATGATCCTGAGCCCATGCAGAAGGTAGACGCATTCATCAGGCATCAGGCAGATAAGATGATGTTTATTTATGGGGAATGGGACCCATGGTCGTCGCCAGCTGTCCAGGTGACCGGAAGGGAAGGTGTTAAAAAGTACATCAAGCCCGGAGGTAGCCATGGGTCTGCCATCTATAATTTACCGGAAGATATGAAACAGGATATTTTCAGTACTCTTGAAGAATGGCTGGAAATTGAAATTGATTAGGAACCTGCAAAATAAGATATTATGAATATGAAATATGTTTTTTACTATTTACTATTGGCTATTTTGATGGGATGCAATTCTGTTGAAGAGAAGGAGCCGGTGGATTATGTAAATCCGTTTATTGGCACGGGGGGACATGGTCATACATATCCAGGGGCAGCCACTCCGTTTGGTATGGTCCAGCTTAGCCCCGACACAAGGAAGGATAACTGGGATGCATGCGGTGGTTACCATTATTCCGACAGCATCGCTTTAGGTTTCAGTCATACCCATCTGAGTGGAACCGGGGTAGGGGACTATGGCGATATCCGCTTTTCACCGATTGTGTTTCCGGTAGGCATTTCCAAAGAAGAAATACTAAAATTTGATGTAAAGTCGTCTTTTAGCCATAAAAATGAACAGGCAAGCCCCGGATATTACAGCACATACTTTGATGATATTCAAACCAAAGTTGAGCTGACAGCTACACCCCGCTGCGGCTTTCATAAATATACATTCCCGGCAGGTGCCGATGCTGCTGTGGTAATTGACCTTACCGAAGGTGTCACTTCTGATAAAATCATTGAATCCTGGGTTTCAGTAATAAATGACAGTACAATTGCTGGCTGTAAATCATCGAGGGGCTGGGCCCAGGAGCAGACTGTCTGGTTTTGGGCTGAATTTTCTCAACCATTCAAGGAATACTTGATCGTCAGTGAGGGATTGCCTGTTAATTCACCAAGTTTTTCTACAAATGATCCCTTAAAGATCGTATTGAGGTTTGATCCTCCTGAAGAGAGGGTTATTATGTCTAAGGTGGGCATTTCATCCGTTGATAGGGATGGACCAATGAAAAACCTTCAGGCAGAGATACCTGGTTTTGATTTTGACCTGGCCAGGAATAATGCCCGGGACAGCTGGAATGAGATGTTAAGCAAGATAGAGGTTGAAGGAGGCACCACGGAGGATAAAACAGTCTTTTATACTGCGCTTTATCATTCTTTCCTTGCTCCCAACTTATTTTCTGATGCTGACGGACGCTATATGGGTCATGACTTTAAAATCCATCAGGTGAATGGACATAAGATGTATACAGTCTTTTCATTGTGGGATACCTTTCGTGCACTGCATCCATTATTTACTATTGTCCAACAGGACCTGACCAATGATCTGATCAATTCCATGCTGAATATTTATGAACAGGGAGGTTTGCTTCCGGTATGGGAGCTGGCTGCTAATGAAACATGGTGCATGATAGGATATCACTCAATCCCCGTTATTGCCGACGCATATTTGAAGGGCATAAGAGAGTATAATGTTGAAAAGGCTTTTGAGGCGATGAAAAAGAGTGCTGAGCAGGATCATCATGGGCTGAGGTATTATAAACAGTATGGATATATTCCGGCCGACAAAGAAGGAGAATCTGTGTCAAAAACCCTGGAATATGCCTATGATGACTGGTGTATAGCTATGATTGCCAAAGACCTGGGTAAAGAGGACGACTACAAGAATTACATGCAAAGAGCCCAGTATTACAAAAATATTTTTGACCCTGAGACGAAATTCATGCGAGGAAAAATGAATGGGATGTTCGTAAAGCCTTTCAATCCCACTGAGGTTAATTTCATGCTTACCGAGGCCAATACCTGGCAATATACATTCTTTGTGCCCCAAGATATTTCAGGTTTAATGGAATTGCTTGGAGGCAGAGGTGACTTCACCGGGAAACTTGATACCCTGTTTAATACAAATATGGAATTATCGGGTCGGCATCAATCGGACATCACCGGATTGGTCGGACAATATGCTCATGGTAATGAACCAAGCCATCATATGGCATACCTGTACAATTTTGCAGGACAACCCTGGAAGACGCAGGAGATTGTCAGGGTGATCATGCGTGACCTGTATGGTCATAAACCTGATGGCCTTTGCGGAAATGAGGACTGCGGTCAAATGTCGGCATGGTATGTCCTGAGCTCCATGGGATTTTACCCGGTTACACCAGGTACTAATGAGTATGTCATTGGCAGTCCGGTTTTTAATAAGGTAACCATCAATCTTGAAAATGGAAAAAAATTCACTATTCAGGCCAATGGCAATAGTGAAGAAAATATTTATATCAAGTCGGCCCGGATGAATGATGTGGAATACTCAAAATCTTTTATCACCCATGAAGATATCATGGCAGGAGGAGAACTGGTCTTTGAGATGAGTGATCATCAGTCGGAGACCTGGGGCACCGGAGATGGAGATCTGCCAGTTACATCCATTAACGATCATCTCATCACACCAGTCCCTTATATCATTGCGGAATCAAGGTCATTCACAGATAAACTGGATTTAGCATTAGCCAATATCTATCCTGATGCAGAGATATTTTATGATTACGGAACCGCCAAATCGCTTGGCGGCTTTGAGGCCTATTCAAGACCTTTAAGCATTAACAAAAATACATGGCTGAGAAGCTATGCTTTAAAAAATGAACGTGTCGTAAGTCCCGTGATCAGCGGAGAGTTTAACTTAATGCCCCAGGGACGATCTATTCAGATAAAACATCCATACAACAGCCAGTATACCGCCGGGGGTGACCATGGCCTGATTGACCTTTTGAGGGGCGGAGAGAATTTCAGGACAGGCTTCTGGCAGGGCTACCACGGTGTTGACCTTGATGCGGTGATAGACCTGGGGGCAGAGACATCTGTAGATGTCATCTCAGCTGGCTTCCTGCAGGATCAGCGATCCTGGATCTTCATGCCTGAATACGTTGAAGTGTCTGTATCCCTGGATGGGGACTCATATAACTCCTTGGGCCTGATCAATAATGACGTTCCTCAGGATCAGGGTGGTGTGATCATCCGGGAGTTTGAATTCAAGCTACCGGTTGAGAAGATCAGGTACATCAAAGTCTTTGCGAAAAATATAGAAAAATGCCCGGAATGGCACCTGGGTTCAGGCAACCCTTCCTGGATATTTATTGATGAGATTGTGATCAAACAGGATTAATAGTTCTTTCCTAAGTAATCTGCAACACCTTCTGCATCTGCCTGCATTCCTGAATCACCCTCTTTCCAATTTGCAGGGCAAACTTCACCATGCTCTTCGAAATACTGAAGTGCATCAACCATTCTTAAGGCTTCATCAATGCTTCTGCCTAAAGGAATATCATTGACTACCTGGTGCCGCACAACTCCTTGCTTGTCGATCAGGAACAGTCCACGGTATGCAACAGGATCGCCTTCGAAATCCATTTCCCCATCTTCAGTATATTCATATTCACCTGCAAGAACATCATAATTTTCAGAAATGGTTTTAGACAGATCGGCAACCAGTGGATATGTTACACCGTTGATACCCCCTTTGTTCACCTCAGTGTTCAACCATGCCCAGTGAGAGAACTTCGAATCGATAGAACACCCAACAACAGCTACATTACGTTTTTCAAATTCTTCAATCTTTTCCTGGAAGGCCAGGAGCTCTGTTGGGCAAACAAAAGTGAAATCAAGCGGATAAAAGAAAAATACCACATGTTTCTTTCCGATATACTGTTCAAGGGAGAATTTTTCCACAAATTCGCCTCCATTAACGACGGCATCTGCTTCAAATAAAGGTGCTTTCTTTCCTACTAATACTGACATAATTACTAGATTTTAATATTATTGCTTAATACAAATTTATAAACATTTAATAAATGCCTTCGAAATCTAATCTATATTTCCAATGTCGCTCAGGTTAAATTCTATTTTATGATTCTCTCTGAAATCATACAATGTGAGCTTACGCAGTTGAAAGTAATTTACCCAGTACGTTTGCAAAGACTGATAATAGGATTTCTTTGCATTGTCGTTGTCAATCTGTGCGTTATTCAGCTCAAGGACATCATTGACTTTACCGATCATGTAACGTTTTTGTGTTACATCATACCGTTTTTGAGCAACCGTGTCTGATTTGGCGGCTATTAATAATTGATTTTCTTGCATGTTAAATTGCATAACAGTCAGGAATACGCTTTGTTCAAAGTCAATCCTTTCCTGCTCAACGGATGTCATGACGAGTTCTTCAGAAGACTCTGCCATCTTGATACTTCCCCGGGCCAGCCCCCAGTCGACAAGAGGTATATGAATTCCAAGGCTGACTTGTTCCTGGTCGAGAGGCTGTTTGTATACGCTCGAAAACATGTCATTCGTTCCGGTAATCCCAAATACTGCATAAAGCTCTGCTTCAAACCTGTTAGACCTTTTAGCCATATTTACCTGGCTTGCTGCTTCCAGCAGCTGGACTTCAAAATCAAGTGAGGTTGAAGAGTTTTCTTTAGCTTCACCGATAGCGGTGCTGGCATCAACCGGGAAATGATGGGTCTCTGTTGGCGGGATCAACTGAATCTTAACATCGTTTTTGATCCTGAGATAAGATTTTAACTTAAAGAGGTTATTCTCAAGGTTAAGTTCAGCATTATCTACAGCGGCTCTGGCTTTTAAGAAGTTCAGTTCAAGCTGAAGTAACTCATTCTCAGCTATCTTTCCAAGATTATAACGACCAAGTGCTATTCTGTACAGGGTGTCATAATTATGCATATTCGTGTAGGAGATCACCTCTTCAATCTGTGCCTGAAGCAGGTTAAAGAAATAGTTGGTGGCAGTAATGGACACCTGCTCCATATTCTCCAGATAAACACTTTGTGCCTGGGTATACTTTATTGGTTCAATTTTTTTGTCCCATTTGTAAGCATTATATTTGAATAAAGGCTGGCTGTAACCAATGTTGATCGGGTTTGCCTGCCATGAGGTTAATGTAGCGGAATCTGAGAAGTTATCAAGCCTGGATAAACCTGACCTGAGGAACAGTTCGCCACCTGTAAAGCCAATCTTCTGGTTAAGTTTCAACTCTGCGGAAGCATTTGAATAACTTTGTGCCTGGAATGTTTCCACCCCATTCGGAAGGGTAACCGTGTTTATCGACCGGTTGAAATTAGGAAGGACAGCATCTGCGCGTAGCTGAGGTAAGTAATTTGCTCTAAATGTTTTATATTCCCAATAACTCCTTCGGAATCTGTGCTTAGCTATCAAGGCATCAGGAGATTGCTGCTTTGCAATATATATGACATCATTCAGTGACAGGATATTAACTTCGTCCTGTGCGTGAAGTGGATTCTCAATGAATATTCCAAATACAAAAAATAAAACTATCAGGCTCTTCATACTAAGTTTATTTTATTATTCATACCTGAGTGAAACAACAGGATCCTGACCGGAAGCACGCTTAGCCGGCACATACCCAAACACAATACCTACTGCGGCTGAAACACAGAAAGATACAATTATCGACAATGGTGAAATAATTGTTAGTATACCTGTTACCTGCATAATAATTTTAGAAAAAAGGAATCCCATCAGGATACCAATAAAACCACCTGAAATACTGATTAATATAGCTTCTGTCAGAAATTGAAATATAACATCTTTCTTTGTGGCTCCTGTAGCCATCCGGATACCAATCTCCTTAATCCGCTCCATCACCGAAGCCAGCATAATATTCATAATGCCAATCCCTCCAACTATCAGAGAAATACCGGCAATAACAGCCAGTACTATATTGAAGATATCCTTCGTCCGTTGTTCTTGCTTCAAAAGTATCTCAGGAATGCTGATATCGAAGTCATTAACCCCTGAATGCCTTCTGAACATCATTTTCTGTAAAGTATTGGAGGTAGAAACCAGAAACTCGGATTCTTTGACCTGGATAACAATCTTATCCAGCTGGTTGAAATTACTTTCATCCGAGCCTGCTGAACTCCAGAAGCTTGTGACGAAACCACCCCTGATGACGATGCCACCCCCACCTCCATGTATAGAGTTGGAGTTGACGACGGAACGATCTTTGTACCTTAGAAGGATGGTTTGGAGTGGAGCATATATATTATTGTTGTAATCGCTTACGCCAAGGTCCCTGTCAGCTCCGACACTGAACATATTTATTTCTAATATCCCTACTATCTTCAACCAAACATGTCCGCACTTGATATATTTGCCGATAGGGCTCTCTTCCGGAAACAATTTTGCTTTAATCGTTGGTCCGATGACACAAACCGGACTGCCATTTATCATCTGACCCTCAGTAAAAAACCTTCCTTCCTGCAGTTGCAAATTGTATACTTCGAAGAAATCGGGTGTAACGCCATTTAACTTTGCTGATCTGCGCTTGCCACTCTTTATGATGAAGGTCTCATAGGTAACCTCAGGGCTAACTCTTTCGACTGTTGGTAGTATGTCTTTAATGCTTTCCGCGTCCTTCAGCGTTAAACCGGGTGAGTACTTATTGCTCATACTCTTTCCCTCCTCATCTGAATCTTCTTGTCCTTCTCCACCAGGTGTTACTGGTCTGATTACAATATTGTTGACCCCTACCATTTTAATCTGCTCAAGGATCTCCTGCTTGGCTCCATTTCCAATAGCCATCATGGTAATTACAGCTGCCACTCCAAAAATGATTCCCAGTGTGGTTAGAAATGACCTGAACTTGTATGCCATTACGGCTTCAAGTGCAATGTTAAAGATGTATAGATATCTTTGATATTTCAATGGCTGACGGGATTTGAATTTATTACTTTTTTTGCTTCATGTTTGCTTATCACTTGGAAGGCTTCTTTCCTCCCTGCCCTCTCATCTTTTTAATATCACCTCCTTTAAACGGTCTCTTCATTTCATCTTCCTCTCTGTTAACCGGCGCTAGCTTAGCATCCTCACGCATAAACTTATTTACGATGGCAGAATCCAGGTAATTCCAACGGAAATCTTCGGCATCTTCAGGTGGGATCAGGTAGATCTCATCAATGTCTTCTAATCCTGCCCTGATAACGATTTCATTTTCATTGCTTTTTCCTGTTATAACTTGCTTTTTAGACCTGGAAGTATACACATAGGTAATACTGTCATTGCTCTGTACGCATTCGATAGGGATAAAAGTTACCGAATCAAGTATATCGGTTATGATCATATTATTGGTAGTCATTGCCGGCCTCAGGATGGAGTCATACTCATTTACCTCAATGACGACTTCGAATACCTTGGCATTGGAGTTTCTCAATTGTTCGCCAATATTGGCCACCTCTGACACTTTACCAGTATATTTTTTATCAGGAAAAGCATCTACTCCAATTTCAACCGATTGATGTGCTTTCACCTTGCTGATATCAATTTCATTTACATAGGTTTTTGATATCATAGTGGTGAGGTCAGGCAATTCTGCAACAACAGGATCCCATACACTAAAGGTTGAACCAATACCTTGCTTCTGACCATCCCAGCTACGTCGGTAGATTACCATACCTGACTTGGGTGCATGGATGGTAAATTGTCCGAGCAACTCCAGAATCTGATCATATTCCTTTTGAGCTTTATTGAGTGAAGTCGTTACTTCCTGCATATCAGCTTTGGCTTGCTGTTTCTTTACCTTGTAATTGTTCAGCGACTGCTCAAAATTCCTTTGCGTTTTGTCCAGTTCAATCTTAACCTGCCGCTGTGTGGCCGGAGGTTCATAGATAGACTGGTCGACAGCAATCTGTCTCTCTTCCAGGGAATATTTCAGGTTGATCAATTCATCCCTGGCCTCCCTCAATTGAAGTGTAGTATCCAGCTCAGTTTTGATATATTGGGTTTCCAGCTGCTCAAGATCTAATTCCCTGTCATTAAGCACATTGCTAACCTCTGATTTATCCAGCTCAGCAACATATTCACCTGAGTCCACAACAGTACCATCAGGAATGATGTCTTCAATCTTAACCTGATGGATCCTGAAATTCCTCAGCCCCCTGGGTCCATAGATCTTTTCGGAGCTCTTAGCTTCCAATTCCCCGGTTGTTGTTACGTTGATCTGGAAAGAACCAGTAGAAACTGGTACCTTCACTGTTTCTATTTTAGTTGGGCCTGAACCCAATGAGAAAATAATAATAATGGTAACAACGACCAGAACTATAATTCCAAGGTAGATTCTTTTTTTCCTATTCATATGTATTTATTTCAAAAATTCATCAATGATCTTTTCAACATTCTGCCCATCTGCCTCCGCTTTATAATTCCTAACGATGCGATGTCTGAGAATCGGTACTGAAATTGCCTTGACATCTTCAATATCAGGTGCATATTTACCATTGAGCACAGCATTACATTTTGCCCCGATAATTAAATATTGTGAGGCACGGGGTCCTGCCCCCCAGGTAAGGTACTGGTTGGCCCAAGGATGTGCTTCTGGGGTATTTGGCCTGGTTTTGGTCGTTAAGTTGACGGCGTATTGGTAAACATTGTCCGGAACAGGCACTTTTCTGATCAGATTTTGAAAGAAGATGATCTCATCGCCTTCCAGGACAATCTCAGGTTCTGGCATAATATCCTGCGTGGTATTCTTAACAACATTTATCTCTTCTTCATGTGATGGATAATCAAGCCAGATATTGAACATAAACCTGTCGAGCTGAGCCTCAGGCAAAGGATAGGTCCCTTCCTGCTCAATTGGGTTTTGTGTTGCCAGCACGAAGAAAGGCTCACTGAGTTTGTGTGAGTGCCCGGCTACAGTAATAGCTTTCTCCTGCATAGCTTCCAGCAATGCCGATTGAGTCTTGGGTGGAGTCCGGTTAATCTCATCAGCAAGGATAATGTTAGCAAAAACAGGTCCTTTCAAAAACTTGAAGTGCCTGCTTTCATCAAGTATCTCGGTCCCGATGATATCGGATGGCATCAAGTCAGGTGTAAATTGTATACGACTGTAACTTAAGCCAAGGGCTTTGGCAATAGTGTTAACCATCAGTGTTTTAGCCAGTCCCGGAACACCTACAAGCAATCCGTGCCCACGGCTGAAGATAGAAATAATGATGTGTTTGATCACCTCATCCTGTCCTACAATTACCTTAGCGATTTCTGATTTGAGAGAGTTATATTTATCAACCAACGCATCAATGGCTTCAACATCAGTTTTATATCGGTCAGCTACCATTTATTAATTAATATTAATTCGTTTATTGTTCCGGGAACCAGTCGTTGTCAAATGTGCAGGAGTTCCTGTATTTGTCAATGATTTTAATATATGTTTTCTTGACTTTCTTCTGGGCCCATTCTTTATATGATCTTGATTTTTTATCTCCCATTGCCCAGAACTGGATCCTGTTATAGTCTTCTTCCAGGTTGGCCCTGTGCGGCAAGGTCCTGGTTCTTAAATACAATAGTCGAAATGCATCTTCCCCATCCTCAGTTTGCATCGGCACTGGATTTGATATTTCCCCGACATCCAGCTTGTCAACGACGAAACTTACATTTGGATCTAGCTCATTCACTTCGAATTTAATTGTTCCAGAATTAAAGTTGATTAAAAACCCTCCATTGTTCTTACCAGGGTCATCTGAGTATTGCAATACAGCTTCATCAAAAGTAATTTCCTCGGCCCTGATCAAGATGGCTACCGAGTCCAGGAGATCCCTGGCTACCTGCAGATCCTCAGGTGCTACTTTTGCACGCATAAGAATATGCCTGGCATTAACATACTCACCTTTTCTTTCAATCATTTGGATAATATGAAATCCGGCAGGTGTTTCCACAATCTCAGAAACTTCACCTGGCTCAAGTTTAAAGGCGATTGCCTCAAACTCGGGGTAAAGCTCCCCTCGTCCATACAAACCAAGCTCTCCTCCCTTGCTTGCTGATCCCGGATCTTCAGAATAGAGGATAGCAAGCGTAGCAAAGTTTTCTCCCTGCAATACTCTGTTCCGCAAGTCCCTGAGCTTATCCTTCACTGCAAGCTTTTGTTCAAGGCTAACGGGTGGGATTTTGACAATCTGTCCAATGGTTACTTCTGAGTTTACCAGTGGTAAACTGTCCTTTGGAATAGATTTGAAAAATGCTCTTACTTCAGATGGGGTAACGTCAATCGTTGCATCCAGCCCTCTCATCACTTCCCCAACCATTAATATTTTCCTTACTTCCTCTCTGAATTCAGCTTTAAACTCTGGAATGGATTTTCCATAGTACTCTTCAAAAGCTTCTTGAGAGCCTATTTGAGCAATGAAATACCGCAGGCGAGAATCCATTTCCTGGTCTATCTGTGCTTCAGTAACTTCAACACTGTCTAATTCCGCCTGGTTCAACAAGAGTTTCTGAAAAAGGGCATCTTCCAGGATACGACATTTATTTGTTGCTTTAGATCCCTGGATCTCACCCTGCATGCGCTCCTGTAGATATTGATTCTCCAGGTCAGATTCGAGAATAATATGCTTTCCTACCACAGCTACAACCTGGTCTATCATAGTTCCTTCCTGAGCAAATGCTGTAAGGGGTTGCCAGATGCCGGCAAGGACAATTAGCAATAGGACTTTGCTCAAAATATTAGTGCTGTGGTCTTTCATAAAATAAATAACAGGTCTAAACTCCTTTTATTGCTCCCTGGGTTTTTAATAAATCTCAAATAGTTTCTTTTGTATGGCCTGGTTCATCACACCTTCATGCATGGTCTTGATTAACGCTGCCTTCCTTTTATTTACAATGATTTCTTCAATGTTTTTGGAAATATATCCTATAGGCGCTGTTTCTCCTTTTGGAATATACTGCCTGAGGACCAGCAGATAAACCTCATTTTCATTTTTGATCTCATAGATGCTGTTAGCTGTCCTAAAATTCTCCTTACTGAAGGCATGAAAAGGAAATTTTCGCCTGATATCTGGAAATGTCAGCCAGTTATTATCCTCGAGATTATAATCTAGCGCATGTACCGGACAAAGATGTTCAAGCGTATCAAGTTGATCAGGGAGATTGGAACTGAGCAGATCCCGAAAATAATCAAGAAACTCGGATGATTGCTCCAGGTTGATATAGTAAATTTGATAGATATCGTCTTTGGCTACGAAATTGTGACTGTACCTTTCATAATAGTCCTCAATTTCTGAGAATGGTACAACAGTATCCAGTTCCTGTTGGATGAACTTCCTTTCATATTCATAAATAATCAGAGAGTTCCTGTATTCTTCAAGTTGCTTGGTGAAGTCTTTCTGCTCACGGGTAAGGTTGCGCTCAGCCTGCTTGACCAGTAACTTTTGCTTAATCCAGTTATTGATATAGTTTTTAACAATTATCAGACTGTCTCTTGCTGAGCTGCCTTCCGGTATGATACCACTCAAGTCCGACTCAAATAAATACTCATCATCCACCCTTGCAAGGACATGCTCTTCGTCATTGTATCCAGCTGGATTGCAGGAGATCAATATGATCAGGATGAATAGATAAATATATTTCAAGAATTCTTATTTAATGGTTGATAATACTTCATCGTTTACCACAACGACGTGCTTTTGCTTGAGTTCTTTAATCCATTCCTGCTCAAGATAATTCTGATAATCTGATGTGATCAGTCCCCTGGCTTCATCAAGGGTCTTTGGCTCCGGTGGCACAATACCATTTACACGAATAAAGAATGATGCTTCAAGAGCAATTTCCTTGTTGAACTTAAATTCAAGATGATCTTTGATGATATAGTCCTCACTCATTCCTTCAGCCCACTCCAACTCGTCAATCACTTTGTTTTCCCCCTTTGGATAAAATCGCTCTTCAATGAAAACAACTGTCAGTGTGTCCTGGTTGAAATGTTCAAGCATTTTCTCCTTGCTGGCACCTTTCTTCATCAGCTTCCTGGCGGCACCAAGTATTTCAGCATCATTTACAATACAGATACTTACATCCAATCTTTCTCCCCACATGTAATCCATCGTGTGTGCTGCATGGTAAGCTTCTAAACCTGTTGAGTCTTTGATAGCCCTGGTCCATACCTTTTCATCCGTCAGGTTAAATAACAGGATACCATCACGGTATTCTTCCATCAGCAGACGAAATTCAGGATATTTTTCTTCCAGGTGACGGTCTTCATATGCAATACACTGTTCTTCGACGAAGCCATTATACTGTTCATTGAAGAAATCATCAATAGGCTTTGTGCTTCGCCTGCCCTGATTTTTTGCAAGGATGGTACCAAAATCCATTTGGGTCTTTTTCAACTCACCCAGTTCAAATACGGTTTTGTTTAAGCCCCCCAACTTTTCAATTGACCACTTACCTGTCAGGAAGGTAGTATCAATCTTTGTATATAGCTCTTCTTTGGCATCCGGATATTCCTTGAAACCATATTCTTTTTTAATCCTGTTAATGACCGACTGCTTCCCCTTCTGGTACCTCATATCCCTGACCAGGCTCTTTTTTATATCTTCTTTCTCTTCTTCATAGGTGCCAGGTGTTTTCCTCTCTTTTAGCATGATGATATGCCAGCCAAATGTGGTTAACACTGGTTCTGAATAATCTCCGGGTTCATCGAGCGCCTTTACGGCATCTATGAAGGTTGGTACCATTCTGTTGGAACCAAACCAGGGAAGAACTCCACCTTTATCTACTGTTCCTTTGTCATCAGAATATTGTTTTACCAGATCTTCAAAAGCTTCTCCACCCTGTAGCTTTCCATAAACCTCATTAATTGTTTTTTCATTCTTGACTGAGTCCTCCGCTGTGGCATTGGCCGGGAACGAAAGATAAATATGAGCCACCTTAGCCTTGCCAAGGGCTTCCTGCTTGTCAACTACATAGATTATATGATATCCATAAGATGTTCTTACCGGCATGGATACTTCGCCAACATTGGTGTTATATGCTGCTTCTTCAAAAGGGTAGATCATGTCAAATACTGAAAAATAACCCAGGTCACCCCTGTTGCCTTTACGAGCCCTGCGCCCCTCAGAAGCAGGTTTGTCAGCTGCAGTCGGATCATCTGAAACTTCCATGGCTACCTCACCAAAGTCCTCTCCTTTGAGGATCCTTTCCCTGACCTTCACGATCTTTTTATAGGCTTTTAATGTGTCTGCCGGCTTGGCATATTGATCAACCTTGATCAGGATATGGCTCGCACGGATGTCGTATTTGGACCTCTCGTAAGCAGTTCTCATCAGCTGTTCATTTACGTCTTCATCGACGAAATATGGTTCTGCCAACTGTTTCCTGTAACCATCAAGTTCCTTTATAAAAGATGCTGCTGTGTCCTTTCCCAGTTCTTTGGCTTCCTTAACTTTCAGTTTAAAGTTAATATAGAGGTCAAGGTATTCTTGCAGTGATTTCTGATCAACAACATCATTATTAATGTTGTTTTTGTTGAAGACATTCATAAACTCGGCAACGGTGACTTTGTCATCATCAATGGTTATCAATACCCTGTCATCGCTGTCATACTGGCCATAACTCAGGACAGTAATTGTAAATGTAAATGTCACAAATAAAAAAGCCTTTCTGATCAATTGCTTCATGCTCATCTTTCTCACGTCTGTTTGCTGTTAATAAAATTATTAATCAAAATTATCTACTGTAATTGGGTGCTTCTTTCGTAATGGTAATATCGTGGGGATGGCTCTCAACTACACCTGCAGAAGTAATCTTTATGAACTTAGCAGTATGAAGTGCCTTAATATTAGCAGCACCTGCATAACCCATACCGGCCCTTAAACCGCCCACCATCTGTAGGATGACTTCCGATAGGGTGCCCTTATATGGAACCCTGCCAACAATTCCTTCAGGAACCAGTTTTTTAATGTCATCCTCCATATCCTGGTAATACCTGTCCTTGGAACCAAGTTTCATTGCTTCGATCGATCCCATGCCCCTGTATGTCTTATACTTACGACTTTCATAAATAATAGTCTCTCCAGGTGATTCATCAACACCAGCAAACAATGACCCGGCCATGATAGTATGTGCACCCGCAACGATTGCTTTGGGAATATCACCTGTATACCTGATACCTCCATCAGCAATCACAGGAACACCAGATCCTTCTATTGCTTTGGCAACATCATATATTGCGGAAAGTTGCGGAACACCGATACCTGCAATAATCCTGGTTGTGCAAATAGATCCTGGCCCAATACCTACCTTAACAGCGTCAACTCCTGCTTTAACAAGATCTTTGGCTGCCTCACGGGTACCAATATTTCCAACCACCAGGTCTGTATCAGGGAACCTTGATTTCACTTCCCTGGCCTGGTCAAGAACACCTTTTGTATGTCCATGTGCTGTGTCTATGACAACTGCGTCTGCTCCTGCTTTAATAAGGGCTTCAACTCTTTCAATGGTATTATTGGCAATGCCAATAGCCGCTGCCACCCTGAGCCGGCCACGCTCATCCTTAGAAGCATTAGGCCTGTCTTTAATTTTAATAATGTCTTTATAAGTGATCAAACCGACCAGCTTCTTTTCCTTGTCAAGTACCGGTAGCTTCTCAATCCTATGCTTGTGCAGAATCTCTGCGGCCTGCTCAAAATCGATAAACTCAGAAACTGTTATCAGGTTTTTCCTTGTCATGATCTCAACGATTGGACGTTCCATCTCTTGCTCAAACCTGAGATCGCGATTTGTGACAATACCTACCAGCTCCATATTTTGATTGACTACCGGGATACCACCAATACTGTACTCTTTCATGATATCAAGGGCATCGGCGATAAGTGCATCTTCCCTTAATGTGATGGGATCCAGGATCATACCATTTTCAGCACGCTTCACCTTTCTCACCTCGTTGGCCTGGTCCTCTATGGACATATTCTTATGGATTACACCAATTCCACCTTCCTGAGCAATGGCAATGGCCATCTTCGATTCCGTGACTGTATCCATTGCTGCGGAGACGATCGGAATGTTCAGGCTAATGTTTCTGGAAAATACGGTGCTGATATCAGTATCTCGTGGTAAAACATCAGAATAGGCGGGAGCGATCAGCACATCATCATAGGTAAGTCCTTCACCTGCGAATTTATCATTGTCAGAGTGCATAGTCAAATCCTTTTTGACCTGCAAATGTATGAAAAATTGATCATATTGATTATTAAAAAATGTTAATATACTTAAGGATAGTTGAATTTACCTGACCAATACGAAAGTCCCTTTTTGACTGGCAATGCTTCCATCCAGTATCTGGTAGTTCAGCAGGTATACATATACACCTACAGGCATTGATTTTCCGTTGTAGACTCCATCCCATCCTTCAGCAAAATTTTGGGTCTCAAAAATGAGTTTTCCCCACCGATCAAAAATCTGGAAAGTGTAGTTGGATTGGTCAACATAGTTCCCAACGGGTTTGAATATTTTATTTATACCACCAGGACGGAAAGCGTTGGGCATATAAATGCTGGGCGTCCCCTGTAGTTGCAATATGTTAGAATAACTAATCTCCTGGAATCCATAAGCATTATCATCGGCTTCCACGGCAGCAACGATATAATCAAAACTACTGATTGTTGCTAAAGACTCGGATATTACATCAATGTATTCAGTCGTGCCTGGTGCAAGAGTGCTCACCGGTGAAGGCTCTATAGTGCCATTGATAACCCGGTAGACCTCATAAGCTTCAATGCTACCATTCCAACCTGAAAATTCATTCCATTCCAGAAAGATCTCATTTTGGCTTCTGATATTTCCTTGTAACAGTATTGAGGGCATAGTATTAGTAAACAGAAGTTCATTACCACAGCTGTCGATTAAGCTGATCTTATACTGGTAAGAGGATTGTTGTATGTTGACAGACTGATCATTATAAGTTAATATATCTTCCGTAACAGGAGAGATCTCATCAATCTCATCAAAGCTGCCACTCGAAGGGTCCATCCTGTAAATCCTGACACTTTCAATAGTAGCTGCGGTATCAAGATATGTCTTGATTTCAAGATATTGGTTGTTCTCAACGCTTACGTTAGCCAGGTAATGAAATGCCGGCTTACCATAGTCAAATGCAAATACTGGCTTGATGCAGGAAGAAGATCCATAATTATTAGCATTAAATGCCCGCACATAATAATTATAGTGATTCCCAACTTCTATCCCTTCATGATTAAAAGAGGTTTGTCCTGCGGAAGTGGTCCCGATAAGTTGGAAAGGACCGCCTTCCCTGCTTGCATAAACCTGGTAACCCAGTATGAAGGGCTGCATATTGATGTATGGTGACCAGCTTAGCATATTGGATGCCTCACAGGGATTGAAAGAAATATCATTTAACAATATGCTTTGCTGCGGTAATAGAAAAGTACCCAGACTTTTATTGCCACAGCTATCAAGGGTTGCTAATGCATAGGCCTGGCTCTGATTGCATGGTTGAACACCAATATCCTTATAAATCGTATTTTCTTTCCCCCAAAGGGTATCGATAGGGATCCAGTTGCTGTTGATATAACGATAAATAAGGTAGCCAATAGCATCCGGCGCGGTGCTCTGCTGCCAACCAACAACAATCTCCTGGTCACTTGGATCGATACTGACAGAATCAATTAAGGGCATAGGTGGTTTGATAATATCCTGGTAAAGTCCTCCTGCAATATTGGAAGCTGATAAACAACCATAGTCATCCTGAAGGATAACCTGGAAACTCAATGAGTCATGGCAAACGCTTATTTCATATGTGTAACTATTCTGGGGTGTACTTCCCAGATGACTCCATGTGAAAAGTGGATATTCAAGTAAAATATTGAAATTGTTAGATACAGATGGTAGCGGGGGATTATGCATGTTGTTCCATGAAAGAAGGACTTCACCTTCCCCATTATCAGATGCTTGCATGAATAATGTTCGCAGCGTATCAGAGAATATTGTACCTCCACCAGTCAGCTCGGTTTCAATATAATAGAGGTTGATCATCTGCCCGGCACTGCTACCTGTATGGACAAAAGAAGTCGTAGTATAATTATTGATAGCTACAATCTCCTGAAAAGAAAGCGGGTTGCTAATTTCTGCATGGAATATTTTGTAGGAAGAAAATTCACCTGCTGAAGTTGGTGCCTCCCAGGTCAGAGTCACATCAGATAACTCATTCACAGACAGGCACCTGAAATAGTGCATGCTCTGGGAATGTCCGGAAATTCCCAAGAGGATGATAAAAACCGATATGATCCATTTAAATCTCTTCATCATTAACCTGGGAATATTAACGAAATTAAGGATAATTTGTTTGAAGCCATAATAATTAATTTTTTAGCGTATTTTTGTGCTTCAATAATTACCTGAAAATTAACCCAAACCTGTATTAAACATTCTTCACATGGAAAGAGACAATCAATTATTTGATATTATTCAGAAAGAAAGAAATAGGCAGCTTCATGGCATAGAATTGATAGCTTCAGAGAACTTTGTCAGCGACCAGGTGCTGGAGGCCATGGGTTCAGTCTTAACCAACAAATATGCTGAGGGATATCCGGGAAAAAGATACTATGGAGGTTGCCAGTTTGTAGATGAATCAGAGCAGCTGGCCATCGACCGTGTCAAAGAACTATTTGGAGCAGATTATGCCAATGTTCAACCACATTCCGGAGCTCAGGCCAATATGGCGGTCTTTTTTGCCTGTTTGAAACCAGGTGATAAGTTCATGGGCCTGAACCTTTCACATGGCGGACACCTTTCACATGGCTCATCAGTAAACAGCTCGGGTATTTTATACCAGCCTGTAGCTTACGAAGTTGATGAAAAGACAGGTACTGTTGATTATGATAAGATGGAGGAGATTGCATTAAAGGAAAAACCAAAACTCATCCTTGCCGGCGCCTCTGCGTATTCCAGGGATTGGGACTACGAAAGGATGAGAGATATAGCCGACAAAGTTGATGCATTTCTGATGGCTGACATAGCTCACCCGGCTGGCCTTATTGCCAAGGGGATCCTGAATGACCCTATCCCCCATTGCCACGTGGTTACAACTACTACGCATAAGACCTTGAGAGGCCCACGAGGCGGACTGATCCTGATGGGTGAAGATTTTGAAAACCCCTGGGGGCTCACTACACCAAAGGGTGCTGTGAAGATGATGTCTCAGATGTTTAATTCAGCAGTATTCCCTGGTATCCAGGGCGGCCCTCTGGAGCATGTCATTGCCTCAAAGGCTGTCGCATTTGGTGAGGCCCTGACCGATGGATTCTTTGAATATACCCTCCAGGTGAAGAAAAATGCCAATAAGATGGCAGAAGCCTTTGTTGATAAAGGTTATCACGTTATCTCCGGCGGTACTGATAATCACCTGATGTTGATTGACCTTCGTACCAAGTTCCCGGATATCACAGGAAGGAAAGTGGAGGATACACTCGAATTAGCAGATATCACAGTGAACAAGAACATGGTTCCGTTTGACAGCAGGTCACCTTTCCAGACTTCCGGCCTGCGTGTTGGAACACCTGCAATTACTTCAAGGGGATTAAAAGAAGAACATATGGCACCAATCGTTGATATGATAGATGAAGTGATCAACGATATTGAAAGTGAAGCAACTATTGAAGCTATAAGGAAAAAGGTCAATGAAATGATGGGTGATTTCCCAATGTTCGCCTGGTAATATCCAAATTATGAAAACTCTATATCTCGTCAGGCATGCTAAATCATCATGGAAGTATCCGGATTTAATGGATGATGAAAGACCTCTGCTCGAAAAAGGAAAAAAGAGGACCAGGAAAATCATAGACCTGTTACTAGAAAAGGATGTTCAAATTGATTGTATCAAATCTAGTCATGCAGTCAGGGCTCTTGACACAGCAAAGATTATTGCACATGCCTTAAGGTATCCCGTTGACGACATATTGATTGAAAGGCAAATTTACCATGCCAGTGCGGATCATTTATTTGACCAGTTTTATGACCTTTCTGATACCATCCAGTCCCTGATGATGGTTGGACATAATCCTGCTTTTACAAATTTTGCTAATTACTTTCTTGATAATAAGATTGAATGGTTACCTACCTCCGGTGTCGTCAGTATCAGTTTTGAAACTGATTCCTGGGAGGAGATCATGAATGCCGATCGCAAAACAAATTTTGTTGTTTTCCCGAAAATGATTTAATTTCAGGGTAGAATTGGTTGAAGGGTAAGGATAGTACATCATTATTATGGAAAATAGTAAGCCTAAATTAATCAATCGTGAGATCAGCTGGTTGCATTTTAATGAAAGGGTGCTCCAGGAAGCTATTGATGAAACAACACCATTGATAGAACGCATCAAATTCCTGGGGATCTTTTCTAACAACAGGGATGAGTTTTTCAGGGTCCGTGTCGCTACATTGAGAAGATTGAAGAATTTTGACATTAGTAACGGGATTGAAGACTCTAAAGCAAAAAGAACCCTGGATGAGATTAGCCAGATCGTTGAAAAACAAGAGCTTATATTTACATCCACCTTCGAGCACCTTGTTCAGGAATTGAAGGATAATAAAATCTTTCTTTTAAATGAGCATCAATTATCACCTGATCAAGGCTCATATGTCAGATCCTATTTCGCAGATAATGTCCGGCCACATTTGTTCCCCATTCTGCTTGAGAACTTTGGCAAAATGGACTCTTTGAAAGATGACACCATACATTTTGCCATAGACCTTCAGTCATCCACTACAGATCAGCAGCAATCATACGCTCTGATGAGTATTCCCACAAATACGCTTTCACGTTTCGTAATATTGCCGGCAAAAGGGGATAAGCAGTTCCTGATGTTGCTTGATGATGTTATCAGGTATTGCCTGGAGGATATATTCGCTGTGTTTGGGTATGATATGATCAGTGCCTATACGATCAAGTTTACCCGTGATGCTGAGCTGGATATTGATAATGATGTGTCAAAAAGCTTCCTTGAGATATTAAGTGAGAGTGTTAAACGCAGGAAGAAAGGCGATCCTGTGCGCTTCGTCTATGATGAGACTGTCCCGGAAAACCTGAGGAAGAAGATCTTTAAGACATTCAATATCACTAAACAAGATAATGTAAGAGCAGGGGGGCGGTATCATAATTTTAAAGACTTTATGTCCTTTCCTAAAATAGGATCCCAGGATCTTGTCTACCCAACATCTCCTCCCTTACCTCACAAAGATCTTCCACCGAATCAGAGCATCATTGAAATCATCAAGCGAAAAGATATTATGCTGCATTATCCTTACCAGTCGTTCAATTATATTGTGGACCTTCTCAGGGAGGCCTCAATAGACCCATTGGTGAGAGCTGTTAAAATGACATTTTACAGGGTTGCTAAGGATTCTAATGTGATGAATGCCCTGATCAATGCTGCCAGGAATGGAAAACAGGTAACTGTTTTTATGGAGCTGCAGGCCCGCTTCGATGAAGAAGCAAATATATACTGGACCGGACGTCTTCAGGAGGAAGGGGTGAAGGTCATCCAGTCAATCCCTGGATTTAAGGTGCACAGCAAACTGGTGCTGATAAGGAGGAAGGAAAATAACGAGAATATCTATTATGCCAATATCAGCACAGGCAATTATAATGAATTTACTGCCAAAGTGTATGCTGATGATAGTCTTTTCACAGCTAATCAGGCTATTACGACCGAAGTTAATAAGGTATTTCACCTTTTCGAATCCAAATTCATCATGCCATCTTTTGATACCCTGGTCCTTGCACCATTCCACATCAGAACCTTTTTCAGGGATAAACTGGAAAGGGAAATGCAAAATGCCAGAGATGGAAAGGAAGCATGGGCTATATTAAAGATGAACAGCCTGGTTGATAAAAACCTTGCAAATAAGATTTATGAAGCCAGCCAGTTGGGAGTTAAAATCCAGCTCATTGTTAGGGGGATCTGTGTTATCATCCCAGGGGTGCCTGGTATCAGTGAGAATATTGAAGCCATCAGTATCGTCGACAAGTTTCTGGAGCATTCAAGGGTTTATGTTTTTGGAAATGCTGGTGACCCGGAATATTATATTTCCTCAGCAGATTGGATGCAGCGGAATTTTGATCACAGGGTAGAGACCCTTTGTCCTGTTTTTGATAAAGAAATTCAGCAGGAGCTTATGGACATGATGCAGATCCAGTTAAGGGATAATTGTAAAGCCAGGCTGCTGGGTGAGCATGACCTGAATCAATATCGCAAACCGCATGATACAGCAAATCACAGGTCTCAGTTTGAAACCTATGAGTATTTCAAAAAGAAATTGAAACGGAAGAAATAACATCATCCAATTCCGTTACCTGGATGCTTACATGCTGATCTTTTCTTTAAACGTCGTTTTACCCGACCTGATAATCAAATAATAAGAACCTTCTGGCAAAGTTGAGGTGTCAATGATCTTGTAATGAGTTCTTGATAATTGTGACAGTTCATTATGTACTCGTTTCCCTGAGAGAGTAAATATCTCAAAAGTATAAGCCCCCTCTTCAATATTTTTTGCAACTACATGTATTGCAGCTGTAGTTCCATTCTGGGAAACCTTAAACTGTTTCACAGCGGAAGGATTACTCTTGGGCACATGAAGAGTTCGTAATGTGTCGGATTTCGTCTTGGTCTCTTTGTCAGGAAAATGGCCTGAGTTCATGGCTAAATTTACCTGAGCATTTGTACCGATGTACAACATCATCAGCAATAAGCATAGCAAATGCTTAGTAATCGTAGTATTCATTAGATTGGGTTTAGTCTGGGTTCGTATGATAAAACTATGGAAAAAAAACGCGGAAGGCAAGCGTCTGTAGTATTTTGGGTATAAATACCTAATGTCATTTAGCATTTAGCATTTAGCATTGAGCATGGACGCATGTTCCATTTACCTTGTTCAATGTGAACATGCCTACATGCGTAAATGGGACATGATTATTCCCCAGGTATTCGTACTTTTGTGCATTATTTTTCAAAGCAATTTTCCATCATGGTTTCATATGAAGATGCATTAAATATGGTTCTTGACACTGCCCCGGAGATAGGTCCTGAGCATGTTAATTTTCAGGATTCCCTGGGACGGGTTCTTTATGAAGATGTAAGGTCCGATATAGACTTGCCGCCTTTCAGCAAATCCGCTATGGATGGTTATGCCTGCCGCTTGGATGATCTTGATAAGGAACTTAATGTTGTGGAAGTGATCCCGGCCGGAAAAACCCCTTCAAAGATTATACAGGAAGGTCAGTGTGCTAAGATAATGACCGGTGCCATGTTACCGCAAGGGGCCGATGTGGTTATTAAAGTGGAAGATACTGAAACTACTGATCATGGGCTAGTCCGCTTTAAAGCAGAAAAGACCAAATCAAATATTGTTTTTCAGGCTGAAGACCTTGATAAAGGAGGAATAGTCCTTTCAAAAGGCTTAGTCATTGAACCACAGCATATTGCAGTTCTCGCAACGGTTGGTTGTATTAAACCGAAAGTTGCAAAACAGGTGAAGGTCGGGACACTTTCAACAGGTGATGAGATCGTGGAGCCAGATCAATATCCGGTTGATTCCCAGATCAGGAACAGTAATGCATATCAACTTGCGGCGCAGGTGGAAAAGATGGGTGCGAAAGCCAGGTATTATGGTATTGCTGAAGATGATGAGGAAAAAAGCTATCAGTTGATCAATAAGGCTTTAATGAACGAGGATGTTGTGCTGCTGACCGGAGGCGTATCAATGGGCGATTTTGATTTCATTCCAAAGGTGCTCGACCGGCTTGGTTTTGAGCTAAAGTTTAAAACAGTAGCTATACAACCTGGCAAACCAACTGTTTATGGTATGTATAAGGATAAGAGGATATTTGGTCTGCCGGGAAATCCGGTTTCTTCATTTATTACATTTGAACTATTTGTGAAGCCGCTGATTTATAAGATGGCCGGAGCCGGGTATGAGGCAAAAAAGATTACTTTGCCAATGGGCCAGGATTATCATCGGAAAAGATCAAACAGGTTGTCATGGCTCCCGGTCATAATCACCTCTGATCAGCAAGCTTACCCACTTGAGTACCATGGCTCAGCGCATATATCATCACTTGTAGATGCAGATGGCATTGTTAGCATACCTGTTGGTGTAACCAAACTAGCTAAGGGAGACCTGGTGGATGTTAGATACATATAATAGAAAAATAAACTATCTGAGAGTATCTGTTACCGACCGCTGTAACCTGCGCTGTCATTATTGCATGCCGGAAGAAGGGATACAGCTTCTGAGACACGAAGATATCCTGAATTTTGAGGAAATAACAGAAGTTGTCAGGGTCGCAGTTGGACTGGGCATTGATAAAATCAGGCTTACCGGTGGAGAGCCCCTGGTCAGAAATGGGATCATTGAGCTGGTTGCTATGCTTGGTGAAATTGAAGGCATCCGCGACCTGTCAATGACTACGAACGGTATTTTACTTGGATCTATGGCTGGTGATCTGAAAAGGGCAGGCCTCCACAGGGTCAATATTAGCCTGGATACCCTCGATCCGGAAAAATACAAAGAGATAACAAGAATAGGAGGGGTGGCCAAAGTTATCGAAGGGATCAAAGCTGCCAGGAAAGCTGGCCTCGAACCGATTAAGATCAACTGTGTTGTTGAAAAGAGTCAGGATGAACCTGATGCACAGGCTGTCAGAAGGTACTGTGATGAGAACGATCTGGAGATAAGATATATACGCAGGATGAACCTGCATGCAGGGGAATTTTTCAGGGTCATTGGGGGCGAAGGTGGTCATTGTGCTGCTTGCAACAGGCTAAGGTTAACTGCTACAGGGTACATTAAACCTTGCTTGTTCAATGATATCGAATACAGTGTTAAAGAGCTGGGAGTGGAAGAGGCCATTCGGAAAGCTATTGATAATAAACCGGAATGTGGATCAGTTAACCATAATGGAAGGTTCTACAATATAGGAGGTTAAGAAATGGAAAAGTTCAGCCATATTGATGATAAGGGTAAAGCAAAAATGGTCGATGTTAGCCAGAAGAAGGACCAGGTGCGAATGGCCCGGGCCAGTGGCAATATCAGGCTTGATAAGCAGACTATTATGCTTATCCGGGAAAATGAAATGAAAAAGGGTGATGTACTGGGTGTCGCAGAGTTAGCCGGGGTACAGGGCGCTAAAAAGACCAGTGAACTTATTCCTTTATGCCATCCCCTTGGCCTTACAAGTATTAAGGTCACTGCTGAGCTGACAGACGACGGAGTAAACATTCATAGTGAAGTTAAATCAATCGGGCCAACAGGTGTCGAAATGGAAGCACTCACCGCTGTACAGGTTGGGCTTTTAACTATTTATGATATGTGTAAAGCTCTGGATAAGAAGATGATTATTGGAGATGTTCAACTCCTTGAGAAAACAAAGACAGACCTTTAGCGTTGTAATTATTTATTGCCAAAATGATAAAGTACTCTAAATATTTGATCCTGGTTTTTGTTTTCAGCTCCCTGATCACTTCAGGTCAGGTTAATATCCGCCATTTTATGTCAATGGGCAAGAATGCATTGATGGATAACGATTACACCAGTGCAGTCCAGTATTTTAATGTCGTTATCAATCATGAGCCAGACCTTTTTGAACCTTATTTTCTGCGTGGTGTGGCAAAATACAGCCTTGGCGATTACCAGGGTGCGGAACGGGACTTCACCGTAAGTATTCAACGACATCCCATGTACTCACATGCTTACCATTATCGTGGTGTCACCAGGGATTTGCTTCTGGATTATCATAATGCTATTCAGGATTATAATAGAGGTCTTGAGTTAGATCCCTTTAATGCCGATATCTACATCAGTCGTGGAGCTACTCGTTTGCATATGAAGAGCTATATCAATGCCATTGATGATTTCGACCATGCCATCAAATACAATGCAAATAATCCTATGGCCTTCCTGAACCGTGCTATCGCTAAAGGTCTTTTAAAAGATTTTGAGGGTGCAATAAAGGACTGCAACCAGGCCATCAGGCTGGACTACTTCAATACTCAGGCTTACCTGAAGCGGGGTGTTATCAAGCTGGAAACTGAAGATTATGAAGGGGCTTTGGAAGATTTCGAGCAGGCGATAGCACTCGAATCCAATGATTCGTATGCTTATTTCAACCGGGCACTTTCAAAGATATACCTTGCCGACACTTCCGGAGCAATTAAGGACCTCAACAGGGTTCTGGCTATGGACCCTTATAATTCCCTCACATACTATAACCGGGCTTTGCTCAGGGCTCAGCAGGAGGATTTCATTGGTGCAATCGACGACTTTAACCGGGTGCTGATGTTAAATCCGGATAATATTTATACTTATTATAACAGGGCCACTGTGAAACATAGGATGGAGGATTTTGAAGGAGCTATTGATGACTATACCAAAGCAATCTCATTATTTCCCGAATTCGCTGGCGCTTACCTTAACCGGTCAGCTGCAAAAGGAAGCATGAATGATCCTGCCGGGGCGCAGGAGGATTATGAGAAAGCCATCGCCATTGTCAATTCCATGAACGATGAGGGAGATATCAATGATCAGCTTATGAAGAAGTATGCAGATTCTACATATTTTGATGATATTATAAAATTCGAGGCCGACTTCAGTGGAACCCAAACAGCTCATGGAGATCAGGATCAACCAGATATCTCTATAGCCATCGAACAGGAATTTATTGTCCAGTACTTCAAAGACGAAGCATTATACATCCAGCTGAAACGTGGTGGGCATTTTGTTGAAAAACTTTACGATTACCCATATAAGAATAACCAGACCCTGCTGGTAGGTATCACAAACCAGGTAATACTGCTGTCGATGGATGAAGCAAAGAAACAACTTAAAATAGCTGACAGCGTGATCATATATGAACCCAGGTCATACAGGGCATTCTTCTATAAAGGTATGATCAATGGGATGGTTAAAAACTATAGCAGTGCGCTTGCTGCCTATGACCGTGCAATTGAACTTCAACCTGACTTTGCCATGGCTTATTTTAACCGGGCAAATATTTTACTGGAGATGGAAGAGAGTGTGCACCAGGAGGATGCAATTTCTCCGAATGTAACCATCACCTGGGGTAAAGCTGAGCCACAGGCTGCTAAAAAGCCTTCTGTTGAGGTCAACTATAAAAAGGTATTGCAAAATCTCGACAAAGCAATCCTGCTACAACCTAAATGGAGCTTTGCTTACTTCAACCGGGCCAACCTGAAAGTAAGGCTAAAGGACTATGTTGGTGCTATTGCTGACTATTCTTCAGCCATCCAGCACAAACCCGACCTGGCTGAAGCATATTATAACAGGGGATTAACACATGTATTCCTGAAAAACAAAGTAGCCGGTTGCGAAGATCTTGGCAAAGCGGGAGAGCTTGGCATTCATGATGCCTACAAAGCAATAAATAGGTATTGTTATAAATGATCTCTTAATGTATCAAGAATAGCTATGAGTACAGATTCTGGAAATATTAAAGTGATATCAGTAAACATCTCAGAAAAAAAAGGCACAATTAAAAAGCCTGTTGATAGTATAATGCTTGATAACCATGGCGTTCAGGGTGATGCTCATGCAGGCTCCTGGCACAGGCAGGTAAGCTTGCTAGGGATTGAAAGTGTTAAGAAATTTGAGAAAGAGGCCGGTCGCCGGATCAACTATGGTGAATTTGCTGAAAATATTACAACAGAAGGCCTGGAGCTATTCACCACCAGCCCGCTGGACAAATTTGTCTCTGATAAGGTGATCCTGGAAGTTACTCAGATCGGAAAAAGCTGTCATGGCGATTCCTGTGCCATATTCCGGGAAGTTGGGAATTGCGTGATGCCAAAGGAAGGAATCTTCTGCCGTGTCCTTAAAGATGGCGCCCTGGAACCAGGTGACTCATTTACCTACCAACCCAAGGTATTTAATACAATGATCATTACCCTTAGCGACAGGGCCAGCAGAGGTGAATACGACGACAAGAGCGGCCCCAGGACAAAGGAGTTGCTCAGTGGATTCTTTAACATAGCTAACTGGAAGCATGAGTTTGATTACCACATCATCCCTGATGATGCCGATCAACTGATGAGTTTAATCAATTCTGCTATTGAACAGGGCTATGATTTTGTTTTTACAACAGGCGGAACCGGGATCAGCCCAAAAGATATTACTGTTGATACCATCTCCCCAATGCTGGATAAAGAGATCCCTGGCATCATGGAAATGATACGGATGAAATACGGTGCTGAAAAGCCAAATGCATTGGTCAGCCGCGCAGTAGCTGGAGTTATAGGACAAACCCTGATCTTCACCATGCCCGGTAGTGTGAAAGCTGTCAATGAGTATATTGCTGAGATTACCAGGTCGCTGAAGCACCTTGTCCTTATGCTTCATGATATAGATGCACACGGGTAAATCTTTCTAACAGCAAAAAAGTGAATAAAATTACATGAGTATTGATGAACATCAGTAGCGTTAGACTATTTTTGCATAAAACAGAGTAAATTATGCTCAAGCGTTTTCCTATTCTCAAAAACAAATTTGTATACGCTACCATGGCGTTCCTGGTATGGCTAACCTTTTTCGATAACAATAGCCTGATTACCCAATACAAATTATCCAGTACGCTCAATCAGCTGCAGGATGAAAAAGCGTATTATGAGAATGAGATTGAAAGGAACAGGCAGGAGGTGAATGAGCTGATGACTAATGAGAAGAACCTGGAGAAGTTCGCCCGCGAAAAATACCTCATGAAAAAGAAAGACGAAGATGTCTTTATCGTCGTTGACGATTAACTATCCAATGCAACTTTCTTTATAAGGGATCCACGTCAACATGAATTTGTATTGACCTGTTATCAGGTGTTTGATGAAAGTGCTGTATCCTGTCAAGGATTACTTGCTTGACATCCGCCAGGGAACTGTCTTTATCCGTTTTTACCAGGATATGTTTTATATACCAATTCTTTATTTTCGAAACCAGTGGGTACTCAGGCCCAAGGATAGTTTTATCCAGATGACCTCGAATATCATCTGCAAATGATTTAGCGCCTTTGTTCAGGATATGATAATCCCTGTGGCTCAAACGTAACTGAATAAGACGACAATATGGCGGATATTTATACTGGATGCGATCCTGCATCTGAGATTTAAAAAACCCCTTGTAGTCATTATTTAATACATACTGAATAACAGGGTGGTAGGGATCATACGTTTGAATAAAAACATGTCCGCGCTTATACTTCCTGCCAGCCCTTCCACTCACCTGTGTCATCAATTGGAAGCTTCTTTCAAAGGACCTGAAATCCGGGAAATTGATCATACTATCGGCATTCATGATTCCAACCAGGTTAACATGATCAAAATCAAGGCCTTTTGTGATCATCTGGGTTCCAATCAGGATATCTATTTGCCGCTCCTCAAATTCATTGATGATCTTTTGAGAAGCAAATTTTGAGCGCGTTGTGTCAAGGTCCATACGACTGATCTGTTGTCCAGGAAATATCAGGGCCAATTCTTCTTCTATCTTTTCAGTTCCAAAACCTTTCATAAAGACTTCCGGACTGCCGCATTCAGGGCATTGCTGAGGGATATTGGTATGATATCCGCAATAATGGCAGCGCATCTGGTTGAACTGTTTATGATAGGTCATGGAAATATCACAATTGACACACATTGGAATATGATGGCATGAATTACACTCCAGCCTTAAGGAGAACCCCCTGCGGTTTTGAAACAGCATAACCTGGTATTTCTCTTTTATGGCCAGTTCAATGGCGTCGAGCAATGGTTTTGAATAGTGCGACTTACCCTGCCTGATCCTGGGTTCCTTTTTCATGTCTATCAGATGGATCTCCGGCATCTGTATCTCCCTGTAACGGCCTTTGAGTTCCACAAGCTGAAACTTACCCTGCCTGGCATTCTGATAACTTTCAAAAGAAGGTGTGGCAGAGCCAAGAATAACCTTTGCTTTATGCAATCCTCCGAGGTAAACAGCACAATCCCTTGCATTGTACCGGGGAGCGGGATCATGTTGTTTGTAAGATGTATCATGCTCCTCATCGACAATAACCAGCCCCAGCTTAGAGTACGGCAGGAACAATGCTGACCTGGCACCAATAATGATCGGATAATGGTCTTTGCGCCTTGTATTCAATACCCTGTTCCATACTTCAACCTGTTCATGCTCATTATATTTTGAGTGAAAGATCCCGACTTTATTTCCAAAGTATTTCCTGAGCCTGTTGATAATCTGAGCGGTTAATGCTATCTCAGGAAGGAGATACAGTATCTGCTTTCCAGAATTCAGTGCCTCCTGGATAAGCTTTATATAGATCTCGGTCTTGCCACTGGAAGTGACACCATGTAATAATACTGTCTTCCGCTTTTTTAAATTTCCGGTGATATCATTTAGGGCATATTGCTGTTGTTCAGTGAGTATAATATCGTCTGGCTTTGAAACTGCTTCCGGAGCATCCAGCCGATTGACGGTCTTATCATATAATTTTAGGATCCCTTTCTTAACCAGCTGATTGAGTTGTTGGTATGATGCCCGTACGCTTTTTACCAGGGTAGACCTTCTGACCTCACTGAAACTTCCGTCACTGCTTCTTGATAGGTTGATATACGAGACCAGGATCTGTAATTGCTTGAAGGCCTTGCTCCCCAGCTGGTCAAATGCCTCCTGCAGCTTTGCTTCATCCTCGTATGTATGTGTAAGCTTTACAAATGATTCTATTTTGGGTCTGTAACGGTCCTTTAAGTCTTCTTCAACTGCAATCAATGATCTCTCAATCAGATCTTTAATTAATGGAATGGCATTCTTGGCCTCAAGGAGGTCCGAAGCTTCCTGGATGCTCAAAGAATTTCGGTTATGAAGTGCCTCAAGAAGAATCTGTTCCCGCTCATCCAGCAATAGATTCGTATCTACCCTCTCAGGATTAGCCATAATCCTGGTTTCACTCCTCAACTTTAATGCAGATGGAAGTGCTGCATTTACAACTGAGCCTGAATGAGCCATATAGTAGGAAGCAATCCAATCCCAGAATTGAAGCTGATAATGGTTGACTATCGGTTTATCATCAATAACTTCAATAATATCTTTAACATTTGAATGCTGTGGAGCCTGGTCATGGATACGAATAACGATGGCAGTATATATTTTTTGGGCGCCAAATTGCACAATGACCCTTTTCCCAATTTCAATGATATCATGGAGGTGCACGGGAACACGATAAGTAAATTTCCCGGCAATGGGAAGTGGAACGAAGACATCCGTGTAAAAGATTTGGTTAACCATACGTTATTACTGCAATGCTGATCAGATGGATAATATCCTGGAGATTTCCAATAGCTCCGGACTGATACTCACATGATGCTTGATCGATTTTTCAAATGATGTATAAGCAATATCCTTGTGTATGATACCAATCATGACATCACGCTTTCCTTCCAGCAATGCATTGACAGCGGCATAGCCCATCATGCTTGCCCTGAAACGGTCCATAGCCGTAGGAGAACCACCCCGTTGGATATGACCAAGGATGGTGATCCTGGTTTCAATATCATCAAATCTTTCATTAATGTGCCTGGCAACTTCCAATGCACCTCCGGAATCATCTCCTTCTGCAACGATAATAATCCCCGATTTTTTATTTCTCTTCCTGTCATGTTCCAGCAGCCGCATCAGGTTATTGAGGTATGTTATACTTTCCGGGATGAGTATCTTTTCCGCACCCGTCGCGATTCCGCATCTTAAGGCAATAAATCCTGCATCCCTTCCCATTACTTCAATGATAAACAATCGATCATGTGAATCTGCAGTATCCCTTATCTTGTCTACTGCTTCCATAACTGTATTGATGGCAGTATCATAGCCTATGGTGAAGTCTGTTCCATACAAGTCATTATCTATAGTCCCGGGCAGGCCAACGATTGGGAAATCGAACTCTTCAATGAATATTTTTGCTCCGGTGAATGTTCCATCTCCACCAATTACGACAAGGGCATCGATATTATGGCTTTTTAGGTTCTCATAAGCCATTAACCTTCCTTTATTATTGTAGAAATCCTTACACCTGGCCGATTTTAGTATGGTACCTCCTCTTTGGATGATATTTGATACAGACCTGCTGTTAAGTGGCTCAATCTCACCATTGATTAGACCCTGGTAGCCCCTGTAAATGCCAAATACTTCTTTATTGTTGTAAAGTGCTGTTCTGACAACGGCACGAATAGCTGCATTCATTCCGGGCGCATCACCCCCGGATGTCAAAACACCAATTTTATTGATTTTATTCATTTTTTCTACTCGTTCTTATGATTTTGTTTTTTGATTTTTTTACTGCCTTCATATAATTCAAACCTGGCAAATCTGCATTCTAATTTACCATTAAAAACTGTTACCTTTTTGGATGGCCGTAAACCGATGAATTTTAATGCCTCCAGGTCAGAGCTGATGACCCAGGCATCATAACCGGCATAAGATTTCTTGAAGGAATCTCCGATTGATTGATATAGACCGATGACATCATCAGGTATTAGACGTTCTCCATAGGGGGGATTAACAATAGCTATGCCTTCCCCTTCAGGTGGTTTACTGTCTTCTATTGGTAAAATATTCAGGTCAATCTCCTGGTGAAGTTTTGCATTTTGAAGGTTGCTCCTGGTCGTTCGTATAGCCCTGTCAGCTTTATCCGAACCCTGGATCTTGATCTTCAGGGCTTGGATCTTTTTGCCAGTTTCCTCTTTAATGTCCTCCCATAAAGCCTCGTCGTAATCATTCCATTTCTGGAAGCCATATCTTTGTCGAAAATAGCCGGCAGGAATAGACTTAGCGATCATGGCGGCTTCAATAAGGAAAGTGCCGGAGCCACACATAGGATCGATAAAGTTTGTTTGTCCTTTCCATCCTGTAAGTAGGATCAATCCGGCCGCCAGGGCTTCGTTAATAGGTGCTGCAACAGTCTTTATGCGATATCCTCTCATGTGCAGTGAGGAACCCGAGCTGTCAAGAGAAATTGAACAATCATTTTTGTGAATGTGTAGGTGTATCCTGATTGTAGGGTTATCAACATCTATAGAAGGACGCTTGCCAGTGCGTTCCCTGAACTGGTCGACAATCGCATCCTTGGTTTTAAGGGCCGCATATTTGGAATGTTTAATCGATGAATAGTTGACAACTGAATCAATAGAGAAAGTATCAGTAATTGAAAATAAATCACTCCAATTATACTTCTTAACCTGTTTGTAAAGATCATCTTCATTCGCAACCTTGCATTTTAATATTGGCTTTAAAAAACGGATGGCTGAACGGCAAGTATAATTGGCCTGATACAACTGCTTTAAGGTACCACGGAAGAGTATTCCCCTGGTAAGTGATTGTGTAAAGGTTACTCCTATCTCTCGTAATTCCTTTTCGAGAACTCCCTCCATCCCGGAAAATGTTTTTCCAATAATCTCAAATTCCTGATCTGATCTCTTCAATATGAATGTTTTTAAATAGGCGTATTATTTTATTTTCCGCTTCTTGAGCTTTAGTAATCTGCCAAATTTTAGTGCCTGTGCTTTCTGTGCTTTACTTCGTTCAATCCCAATAAACAATGCCAGAGGTTTGTAATTTTTTGAATGGTCAAGGACGATCTTCAACATGGCCATGATGGGAACAACGACAAACATACCTATAACTCCCCAGATCAAACCACCGATAATGATGATCAGTATGGTGAAAAAGGGATTTAAGCTTACATAACTACCTGTAATATTGGGCGTTAGAATGTTATTCTCAATAAACTGGATAATAACAAACAAAACAAGTACCATTAATGCCAGCTGAGGGGACTCTCCTGAAAGGATGGCAAAAGTAAAAGGAAGGCTAGCCCCTATCCATGTGCCGAAATATGGAATAAAGTTAAACATTGCCGAAAGTATTCCGAACAACAGGGCATATTTTAATCCAATGATATACAGACCTGCACTATTTAAAATACACAGGATTAAAACAACAGTAAAAATCCCTCCAATATATCTGGGAGTAATTCTTTTGATTTCCTTAATGATTTTATCAGTAACAGAAACCTTCTCTTCAGGGACAGACATTATGATAAAATCATATACCCTGTCTCTGTAAAAAAGCAGGTAGAATATGAAAACAGGCAAAATACCCATTTTAAAAATAGTATTGGCCGTTGCATTGAATAGCGAGCTTGTAAATTGACTGCCGGCCTGGAATAAACTTCCAGTTATGTCTTTCAGGAATTTTTTCTGATCATGAATGGATATGTCCAGACTGTTATAGACGTATTCAGCCATTTTGTCAATATTGATATTGGCCTGTGCTTTCAGTGCAGGTAAATCAGCCAATAAACTTTGTGCATTTCTTAAGATCAGATGCAAGACTATTGTTAAAATACTGATCAGTAGTAAAACTCCAATGAATGTTGCAACCACCCGCGGTATCTTACGGCGTTCTAAAAATTTTGTAAGCGGGTACAACATAAAAGCAAACATGATACCCAAAAAAAGCGGGCTGAGTATCTGTTTGGCTTCAATTAGAATGTAAAACAACAATACTGAAAAGAACAGTATATATGTTAACTTGATGATAACTGGGTATTGCTGTCGCATCAAAAGTTTAATTTACATTTTAAAAAAGTCGCTAAAGGGAATTAAAGATAATAAATAATCAGCTTATTATAGTTGGACTTCATCAATGAATATTTTATCAAGCTGCTGGTATTCATCGTTTTTCTCATGACGGATTAATTCCAGTAAACTTGAATAAACATCCGGTAATTCAATATTATTATGGTATTTTGAAAGGTACCCCATAAGAAAATATTCTGCGGTTAGCTTATCGTGCCATGCACCAAGCAATTGGCCAATTTCGGAAAGCCGCTCAGCATTAATGTTTAAATGACCTTCGAGAGGGAGTTCATTGTTTAATATGTTGTTAAGGTATTGCAAATCCTTCATGCACCGGCGAATGTTATGAAAACGATGTTCGCCATCTTGCTGATGGTAAGCTGTGTAAATATCTGTACATTTAGCAATCAGAAGGCTCCTGGCAATATTTTCCAGATCTTCCTGATCGGTCCGTTGCATAATTGAGGAGCATTTTTCACCCAGATCATTGAAAAAATCAGTCTGGAATCTATCCAACGATTCCAGGTATTTTATTTTCCTTTTGATTATGCGTTCTTTTAGATAATTATTATACTCTTGATATGATCGACTTGTTTGCTGTATATATTTGGCTAGCAACTGGTATAGAACATGCAGATCTCTCAACCTGCCTGATTTTTTATAAAAGTTATTGAAATGCTGGTATTCTTTTTTAGCTATCAGGCTACCATCTGACAGTTGTTCTAGAAATTGGAGTAATATTTTTAAGCGCTTGAAACTGACACGCATGTCATGGATAGGCTCAATAATATTTTCACTCCTGGATAAATTAAGATTCTCCAGGATCAGCTCCGTGTGCTTTGTATAATATTGCGTAACCGGGGATATCATTTTAGCGGTCAAAAATTAAAAGACGCATCATAAAATATAGAAAATGTTTGATGAAGTCAAGTTTTACAACTAATTTCAGGCGTTCGCTGGCGGACTATTACTGTACGTTTTGGGATATAATTTTTTATTGCAGCTGACAACATCTCATGTACAGGGCTCTACAAATAATAGAATTTCAAGCTGTTGCATTTTATAGCATAGTTTTTGTGAAGTATTAGCCAATAAAATAAAAGCATCTTATGTTTAAATGGTTCCTCACACATCTTTGGAAAGAAGCAACCAGGTCTACTAATTTTTCAAAGAACCTGGCATTAAATATTACAATGGGGTTCTTCTTGTTTCTTTCATTAATTTATGTATTGATGATAGGTCTGTTCCTGGGAAAGATACTGCCCAAAGTCTATCCTGATCTCAACCCGGTTTGGGTATTTAACAGCGCACTTTTCTACTACATTGCGATCGACCTGCTACTGCGTTTCCTCATTCAGGGGCTTCCCCGCCTGAATGTTGAAACCTATCTTCACTTACCGATTAAGAAAAGTACGATCATTACTTTTATGGTTACCAAAACAAAGCTCAATTTTCTGAATTTCATTCCTTTGCTGATAATCATTCCATTCACTTTCAGGGTCGTATCAATAAATTTTGAACCTGTTCAGACAATTATCTGGTTCATTACTATGTTGTTTGTCATCATGGGCAACAATTTCTTTGGTACTTATATTAAAAGGTTATTAGCCACAAAGCCTGGTTTTGTAGGAGGGTTTGGATTGGTGATTATATCCCTGATTTTGCTTGACTATTTTGACGTATTGTCCCTGTCACTCGCTTCTGCAGAAGTTTTTGGTTCCGTCTTATCAAATCCCTTGCTTGTCTTATTCCCATTCGCTTATATGATGGGAGCATACCTATTACATTATGATTATTTAAGAAGAAGATTGTACTCTGAAGAGATTGATACCAGGAAGACCCAGCGTGTAGATGCCATCTCCCGGATAAAGTATTTCAAGAGTCTTGGTTATTTTGGAACATTGCTTTCAATAGACCTGAAATTAATATGGCGGCATAAGCGAACACGAACAGTCATATACATGGCGCCAATGTTTTTACTATATGGCTTTGTGTTTTATCCCCAGGAAATCTATATGAATATGACCGGTATGCTAATATTTGTTGGCATATTTATGACAGGGGGTATGATGATCAATTATGGTAATTATGCCATGGCCTATGAAAGTAATTATTTTGATTCCCTGCTGGCCAACAACTTTGATTTCAAGCAGTATTTCAGGATGAAGTATATTAACTCAGTTCTGATTTGCTGTGTTTGCTACATACTCACCATCCCATATGTGTTTTTTGATTCAGAAATCCTGTTGATCAACACCGCAGCATTTCTGTTTAATATCGGAGTAATTTCTTTTACCTTGCTGTTCATTGCAACATTCAACAAAAAAAGGATGGAAATGAATAAAGGAGCAGCTTTTAATTACCAGGGAATGGGTGCTACTAACTGGTTAGCAATGTTTCCGGCATTCCTGCTTCCAATTATTATTTATTGGCCATTCTCTGCTGCTGGTATGCCATATACGGGACTGATCTTTATTGGCATTCTCGGATTGATAGGACTACTTTTTAACAGGACCTTCACAAATATTATTTACAAGAATTTCTTAAAGCGAAAGTATATTATGGCAGATGGATTTCGGGAAAAATAAATTAAAACATTTTATTAAAGTCATTTATTTATGATTGAAGCTAAAGAGTTAACCAAAGCATACCAGGGGAATACAGTACTGAATATTCCCCAATTATTAATACCAAAAGGAGAAAGTTTCGGATTGGTAGGAAACAATGGGGCAGGGAAAACTACTTTTTTCAGGCTGGCCCTTGACCTGATTCGTGCCAATACTGGTAATGTATTTTCAAATGGCAATGATGTCAGCAAGACTTATGAGTGGAAACACTATACAGGATCCTTTCTTGATGAAGGGTTTCTGATCGACTTCCTTACACCGGAAGAGTATTTTGAATTCCTTGCTGACATTAATAATCTCACAAGCGGGGATATTGATGAGTTCTATAAGGGCTTTGAAGAATTCTTTAACGACGAGGTGCTTGGAAAACAAAAATATATTCGTGACCTGTCCAGTGGTAATCAGCAGAAAGTAGGTGTGGCTGCAGCCTTTATGGCAAAACCTGATGTGTTGATCCTGGATGAGCCATTTAATTCACTGGACCCTTCTACGCAAATCCGGCTTACTAACTTACTTAATGAGTTAAAAAAAGATAAACAAATTACCATGCTCATCTCCAGCCACGACCTTACCCATGTAACTGAAGTTTGCGACCGCATTGTGATCCTGGAGAAAGGAGATATAGTCCATGATCTTAAGACGACAGGAACAACCCTGAAAGACCTGGAAGCCTATTTTGCAGTCTAGGTTTAAGTTACTTTCTTACCTTTGTTTGGTGCTGTTCCGAAAAGTCATATTGGTGATTTCCCTGCTGTTATTGGCTTCTCACCTGATAGCCCAGGATTATTCTGTCAAAGGAAAAGTCCTGGATACGGTTACCCGGGAGCCGCTTGCTTTTGTCAATATTCTGATCAATAATGGCAAATATGGCGGGACAACCGATATTGATGGGAATTTCAAGCTGAAATTCGCATCAAAGATTACTTCCCTTAAATTCAGTTATGTAGGATATAAAACCAGGGTTATTGCAATTGAAAGAAATCATCAGGAAATAACTGTTTTACTTAAAAGAATAAAGGTTCAGCTGGATGAGGTAGTTATAGTGCCGGGAATAAACCCGGCTCACAGGATCATAAACAATGTGATTGAAAACAGGGACAACAATAACCCTGAAAAGCTTAAGTCATTTTCCTACACTTCTTATGATAAGATGATATTTACTGTGAATGCAGATTCCTTGCTTCAGGTTGATACAGCTTTATTGGAAGGTAGTGCGAAAGAGCTGGTTGAGTTTTTTGGTGAGAAGGACCTGTTCATTATGGAGACTGTGTCGGAGAGGAGGTTCTTGTATCCGGACAGGGATTTCGAAAAAGTAATTGCCACCCGCGTTGCAGGCTTCAAGGATCCTATTTTTGTATTTCTGATCTCACAGATGCAGTCCACATCTTTTTATGAAGATCTTATTCGAATAGCTGGCAGATCCTATGTAAATCCAATATCCAATGGGAGCCTGAATAAATATATTTTTATTCTGGAGGATACGGCTTATACAGAAAGGAATGATACTGTATTCATTGTTTCCTTCAGTCCAAAACGCAATACAAATTTCGATGGATTAAGTGGGATATTGTCTATCAATACCCATGGCTGGGCTATACAAAATGTAAGGGCCGAGCCAGCTAAACTAAGCAAGGGCTTCAATATTAAGATTCAGCAACTTTATAAGCTTATCGATGAAGAGCATTGGTTTCCGGTGCAGCTCAATACCGATATCATTATTGGGAATGCTGAAATCAGGGCCGGTGAGGAGAGCTATAATATGATCGGAATAGGAAAAAGCTATATACAGGATATCGTATTAAACCCTGACCTTGTAAAGAGAAAGCTGGGGGTGCTGGGAGTAGATGTTGAACCTGGCGCTTATAGCAGAAGTGATGAGTTCTGGTCTGGTTATCGCAACGACAGCCTGACAGAAAGGAATGAAAAAACCTATTCTTTCATGGATAGTATCGGTAAAGAATATCATTTTGACAGATATGCTAAGACATACGAAACACTGATCAGTGGTAAAATACCATGGGGGTTTGTCGATTTTGATATCAATAAATTCTTCAGGTATAACGATTATGAAGGGTTTTTCCTTGGATTAGGTTTGCATACCAACGACCGGCTTTCCAGAACTGTAAAATTTGGAGGTTACTGGGGCTATGGTTTTCGGGATAAAAGAGCCAAATATGGTGCTGATATAGGTTTAAATATCATCCGGAACCAGGAGTTAACCCTGAACCTCATGTATAGGAATGATGTGACTGAAAGCGGGGGAGTAAAGTTTTTCGATGATAAACCCGGCGCATTTAAAGAAAAGAACTTCAGACAATTCCTGATTCAGCGGCAGAACAATACACTTTCATATGGAATAAGTCTTGGAGTCAGGGCATTCAAGTATTTTAAATTCAATGTTGGGATGTCAATCAACCGTAAAATGGCATTTAAGGATTATGCTTATGGAGTGGTTGAAAATGGCGTTGCCCACTTGATGAATGAGTTCAATTTTACTGATTTAATGGTAGGTTTCAGGTATGCCTTCAGGGAGAAATTCATTCGCACCACCAATACCAGGGTTTCGATGGGAACCAAATACCCTGTCTTATGGGTTCAATATACACATGGTTTCAACAATATCTTGAAGGGGGAGTTTGAATACAACAGGATAGATGTGAAGATTGAAGAGACATTTTACACAAAATACCTTGGTGAAACAAAGCTGCAGCTCAGACTGGGCTATATTGATGGCAACCTACCATATTGCAATCTGTATAATGGCAATGGCAGCTGGCGAAAATTTACAATCTTTGCGCCCAACAGCTTTGCCACTATGCGCATGAATGAGTTCCTTTCCAACCGATACCTGGCACTATATTTTGATCATAGCTTCGAGAAACTACTAATCCAGAAGAAATATTTTTCTCCGGTATTTATTATATCAACCAACCTGGCTTTCGGTGCCCTGAATAATAAAGATCAGCATTTTAATGAGTCATTCAAAACCATGGAATTAGGATATTATGAATCTGGCCTCAGGATTAACCGCTTGCTGAATCTCCCATATATTAATTTTGGCGTAGCTGCATACTATCGCTACGGCCCATACTCATTTGAAAAAACCATAGATAATTTCGGATTCAAGTTCACGCTTGTCTATGGCTTCAACTAGGCATTCCCCATAAAAAAGATAAATAGTGGGACGTAGATGATCCCGATTACAATGGCAGTGGAAACCAGGCTGGCAGCAAACTCTCTGTCCAGGTCTTCAAGAGATGCAAATGTAATGGTGTTAAATCCAATGGGTGCTGAAGATCCAAGCAACACTATAGTCCTGGTCAGCCCCGTGAGGTTAAATAGCTCCGAAAGCATAAAACCGATTACAAGTCCGATGACCATTCGAATTATAATTCCGGTAAAGATGGCTTTTGGGTAGATCAGCCTGGGCGTGAAATAGGCTCCAAGAGATAGCATTATCAAAGGCACTGTCGTGTCGCCTGCTAATTTGAATGTATTATATAAAACCTGTGGCAAATGCACCTGGCTGAGATTTAAAATTATTGAAATAATGATTGCCCAGATAGGAGGTGAAGCCAGGAACTTTCGGATTAGTGTCTTTCGGTTAAGCCCATTTTTTCCGTATTTGCATGCAATGAAATAAACCCAGGTAAAAGCAAGGAATCCATTCATGAAGTCAAAGACCAGAAGCCGGGTGAGTCCTTCATCGCCGTAAGCGGCTACGACAAATGGCAGCAGGAATCCATTATTCAGGATCATAGTACCAATGATGATTACTCCTAATCGTGCATCCGGGAGTTTTAATGCTTGTCCAAGCAATGAGGACAAAACATACATCAGTACGATTATGCTTACAGTGATTATTGGCAGATACGCAAATTGCATGGTAAGCGTGATCTTGCTGAAGGAAACAACTATCAAAGCAGGTAAAGTGACATAAAAGACCAGCAGCAATAAAAAGTCACCATGCTCCACTTTCATGACTTTAAATACCTTTAGTAAGTAACCAATGAAAGCAATAAGAATGATTGGGAAAATATCAGAAAATAGTGCAGCCATACTTTAAAAACTCATCATCGGTAAATGTATGGATTTTTTAGGAATGACAACACATCAGGGTTATTTAAAAAGGTAAAGGCTTGTCAATTCGGTAGATTCGTAAATGCCAATGAGCCACTGGTGATCACTGTTAACAACAAATACAAAATGACTTGCATTCATATTGTCATAAACTGTTGGAAGGATATGGGCTGAGAGGAGCTTACCATTGGTACTGTACTTTTTGTAGAAGAAAAAATCCTCATGTCTTGTTACCACATATACTGTATCATCAAAGACCTTGAAATCAAGGATTGATTGTGTAAATACTTTTTTGTAATCCTTAATATATTTTAAAGGTTGCAGGTCCTGATTTGTATTGGACTGATAATCAGGAATATCAAAAATATTGATCGTTTGTGACGGCTTGTGCTGAGTTAGTTTTTTTATCCCATAGATCTTACCTAAGAACTTGTCAGCATACCAATACATACCCTGGTGACTCGTAATCATCGGGCGACTGTATGAATAACCCAGGTGATGATCTTCATATTCGGATGGAAGGTTTCCGAAATAGTGCAGGAAATTTCCTTTGTTGTCATAGATGGCCATGATAGGTTTATGTTTATAAAAGGCTGGAAGGAATGGGTTATCCTCCGGCTCCACCTCACTCAGCATTTCTGTACCGCTGATTGGCCATCCTTTTGATACGGGCAGACAAATAAGTTTTCCCTGGTCAACGAACTGAGTATTAAGATGTTCAAATGTATAATTTGTGTCAGGTAAGTATTCGGGCGCAATATGCCGGACTATGGAATCATCCTCAATACTTCTGTAAAGATAGGTGCTGCGGTTGTAGTAAGCCAATTCTTCCATAGCACTATCTTCAAAGAAAATAAATGGTAATGAGCTCGTTACGATGATGGAATCATCAATAAAGGTGCTGCTGAAATACATAGTGTTAATGATATTCATCTTTTGTAGAAGCTTGTACAGGGTGTCATTAACACTTTTATGAATAAATAGCTTCTCTTCCTTTTCACCAGGTGCTATTGCTTCGACAAATGCCAGTCCTGCCCTGGATATTAAGTAGAGGTAAATTTTGTAGCTTAATTCGTCCATGAAAGAGAAATAACTCAATTCCTGGTTGAATGCAGGGAACTGTACCCGTGAAATTGGATAACCTTCCTCCTCACCTAAGACCATCTCCTTTTGTGGCTTTAAAACAGGAAGATTCAAACTATTCACTTCAATTTTCGGGACACTGATCTGCTGGTTTTCTGAGATGACAGTCACAGGAACATGTTTTTTCATAGGTTCTGAAAATGACCTGATCCACCTGACAAATCCTTTATTCATTTCTAATCCAAGAGTAGACTTGCCCATGATCAGATCACCTGTACCCATATTAAATTTTGTTATGTAAGGAACCTGCATCTCATCAGTACTGAAATAGAAATTTTTAAGAAAACTAAGATCGGTGGATGCAATAGTGTGATCTGCCCTGAATTGACGCTCCATCAGGTATTTGTTAAGAGCACCAGTCTTTGGATAAAATGCCATTACTATTATCAGGGCCTCTGGTTCAGCTTTTTTCAATTCATAAATAAATGGGTTGATAACACCCTCACACCTGGAGCACTTCATTGGCGGGATCAAGATACAATATGCTGTGTCTGTTATAAAAAAGACATCCGTCAGGTTGAAAAAATCGATAACATGATTATTCGTGCCTTCAATTTGCCTGATTTGATGAAGGTCAGTTTCAAGGATGGCTTCGTTTTTACGATTAATATCCTGGCACCATGCAAAACTGAATATGAACAGGAAAAGAATGAGAGCTGTTGACTTTTTCATGATTTTGTACATATTTATAAATTTAATGAATTATTAGCAGGGGCATGTAAAACCATACCCCTGCTTTTTGTCTGCATACCCCTTATTTGAAGTAAATATTCATTAGTGAGAATTATTGAACCACTTCGACATGAATATCCGGATGATCAACGGTGATGTCCCCTCCATTAACAACAGCACATGATGAAGGATTGATCCAGGTAATCTCCACGTTGTACATACCAATCGGTAAACCATCATCATCATAAACAACAGCATTTCCATGCAGAGGCAGGTTGGTATTTATATCATCGTCCCAACAGCCACCATCTGTGATCCAATTCCAGAGCTCCTTCCATGTAAGGGTTATTTTGCAACACTTTTTAAATGCAAATTGCGGACAAAGTTTATAGCTTCCATTTGGTTGAATGACCGCACCTCCTTTCCCCAACTTTGTAATTGTAAGCGCACTTGATTCAATAGTAGTTATCGACAGGAAAGTGGCCATCATCAAAAAAGTAATCAGTTTTAATATTTTCATGATAGATGTATTAGAGTTTTACAATTTTTTTACTACTATTCCATGGCATGCATACCCACTGCCTTCTTTCCTTAGATTTGGCATTTCAATGATCTCCACTTTCACGGATCGGCTCTGGTAAGTGAGTGTTCCTGTGATACCGGTTGTGTTTTCCAGGCCGTCTTCTTCTAATGTTACATCAGCACATTTATCTTTTGACCATATTGGGCAAACGACTGTTGTGCTATCAGGCCTGACAACTATTCCTCCTTTACCATACACAGTAACGTGGATGTCAGCCATCATATCTATGCTTGCAATTAGCAGCACGAATAGTGGGATTGTAATTTTTAAGATAGTTTTCATAGTAATTAGTTTTTAAGTGAACATTAATTTAGTAATCCGAAAGAACTTAACGGATGATAGTTGTGTAAAATGGAACTGTTCCTAATCGTTAATCCTGTTTTTAAGGATTCGTACCCAAAAAAATGTTGCTTTTTTTCAGAAATTTTTTAACCGGGAAGGAATGACTATGATGGAAATACAGGGAAATCCTTTTCAATCCAGGTATTTAGGCCCTGGTAAAGGTGAATTATGTTATTAAAACCTAAGCGTTTCATAATCCTGATTGCGACATCGCTATCATAACCACGATTACAATATACCAGGTATGATTTATCCCTGTCAAGCTGCTCAAACTTTGACAGGTAATCCTCTTCTTCAATATCAATATTAATTGCATTTTTTATGTGTGCATGTTCAAATTTACGGGGGCTCCTAACATCAAGTATAACAAGCTTACCATTAGATTCTTCTGTTAATAATAATTGATATGCTTTTTTGCAACTTATTTTTTTAGGAGGCATTAGCGATTATTTAGATAAGCGTTTTTCCAGCGTATTCATTAATCCATTTTCAGCCCTGACTGTTATTTTCATTGAAGACATCTATATAATAATAATTTGGTTTTGCAAAGTAACTAAAATAAAAACACTTATTTTTGAAATAAGGCAAGCCTGATAAATCAAATCATGGATCATCATAAAGTATTTCTCAGTCAGTTTCGTCTAATTCGAAGATTAACAAAGAACATTTAATCCAAATATGCATTCTCTTGCTCATTCTTTTACTGTAGGAAGGATATGGAACTATGCCAGAGTATTATGTTCTTATTGGTTGACCCGGCTTCTGGGGAAAACAATTCATTTTGGAATGCCTGTTAGCCTTGCTATTGAGCCAACAACATCATGTAATTTAAGATGCCCTGAATGCCCATCAGGCCTGCGATCATTTACCCGCCCCACAGGGAATATCGACATGATCAACTATCAAAAATACCTTGATCAGCTTCATGATCATATCTTTTACCTGACATTATATTTCCAGGGGGAACCGTACATGCATCACGACTTTTTTAATATGGTCGAATATGCCAATAAATATAAGATTTATACCTCCACTTCAACAAATGCTCATTACTTAAACCAGGATTATGCAGAAAAAACTGTCAGATCGGGTTTGAAGCAACTTATAATATCTCTTGATGGAGTTGACCAGGAGGCTTATTCTTCCTACAGGGTGGGAGGGGAACATGAAAAAGTCCTGGAGGGGATATCTAACTTGGTTTATTGGAAACATAAGCTTAAATCAAAGACGCCATCCCTTGTTCTCCAGTTTTTAGTTTTTAAATCAAATGAGCACCAGATAAATGAGATCAAAATACTTGGGAAGAGCCTGGGGGTGGATAAAGTCCGGATAAAATCGGCCCAGGTCTACAATTTTATGCAGGGGAATCCTTTATTGCCAGAACAACCTGAATATTCCAGATACGAAATCAGCACTGAAGGTACTTACAGAATAAAAAGTAAATTGCCAAATTACTGCTGGCGCATGTGGAGCAGTGCAGTGATCACCTGGGATGGAAGAATTATTCCATGCTGTTTTGATAAGGATGCCAATCATCAATTGGGAGACCTTAATACAGATGATTTCAGGAAGATCTGGACAAGTAATAATTATCGCTTGTTCAGAAAAAAAGTATTCTCAGAGAGGAATCAGATTGATATTTGTCAGAATTGCACTGAAGGATTAAGAAAGGGATCAGGAGTTTAGACAGTCATGATGTCCGACTCTTTTGCATCCAGCAGCTTTTCTATCTTTTCAATATAATCATTGGTTAGATCCTGAACCTTATCCAACAGCCTTTTTGTCTCATCTTCAGGAAGGCCATCTTTTTCAAGGCTTTTGGCCAGGTCATTTGCACTTCTTCTCGAATTCCGGATACTTATTTTTGATTGCTCAGCTTCATTTTTAGCCTGCTTGACCAGGTCCAAGCGTCTTTCTTCAGTCAGTGGGGGAACTACGATCCTGAGCACTTCACCTTCATTTTTAGGGTTGAATCCAAGGTTGGCCGACATAATCGCTTTTTCCAATTCAGCTAAAATGCTTTTGTCCCAGGGCTGAACAATAATCTGCCTGGGATCAGGTGTGTTAATATTAGCAGTTTGTTCAATGGGTGTCATTGCACCATAATAGTCGACCATGATACCCTCAAGCATGGAAGGACTTGCCTTTCCTGCCCTGATCTTCTGAAAAGTCTTTTCAAGATGGTCAATGGCACTGTCCATGCTTTCCTGGGCTTCATCTAAACACATCTGAGCTTCTTCAGTCATGACATTCTGAATTAAAGGGTTTACACAAAGATATAATAATATTTTATTTAAATCCTACGACTGTGATGCTGTAGATGCCAGTAACAGTGAGTTAGAAAACACAAAGAACATCTCTGTCGCAATCTTCCTGCATACCTCATCATATGATACTGCTTCTTCAGGTGTATCGTCAGCCTCTTTGGGATCCGGGTAGGGAATGGATATCCTGTTATCAGCTCCAGGTACAAAGGGACAGGCAGCATCAGCATCTGAACAGGTCATGATTGCTGCAAATCCTGCCTGTGGATTAAATTCATCTGAGAATGTTTTGGAAAAAGCTTTGATTGTTTGCGCAGTTTCGGAATATGTTACCAGATATAATGGATTTGCTGATTCTTCAGTCTTCGATATATCAAATCCAGCTTTTTGCAAGGCATTGACAGCCCTGTGGTTAAACGCTGTTGCTTCCGTCCCCCCTGAATAGCAATGCACATCTGGAATGCCATAATGGTAGGCTGCTGCCTGAGACCATAACTGGCTCATTTGGCTACGCCGGGAGTTATGGGTACAGATGAAAATCAAGCTAACAGGCTTGCCGGCAGTGAGCAATTCCTTAATATAATTACTCAGAAGCAGGAGCTCTTTCTTCCTCCCGGCACCAATATCTTCAAATCTTAAGGCATTGTGAATAATGTACTCTTGTATTGCCTTTAACATGCCAGTGTTCACGATACTATCGTTCCGATGGCTTCTCCATTGACTATCCTCTCCAGGTTTCCAGGCACATTCATATCAAAAACAACGATAGGAATGTTATTCTCCTTGCATAATGTGAATGCTGTCTGGTCCATGACCTTAAGGTCTTTTTCTATGGCTTCATCAAAGGATAGTGCATTATATTTAGTGGCTGCAGGATCTTTCTCCGGATCAGCAGAGTATACACCATCAACACGTGTCCCTTTGAATATGGCATCAGCTTTGATTTCAAATGCCCTCAAGGCTGCCGCCGTATCAGTTGTGAAATAGGGATTACCTGTACCCCCGGAAATAATCAATGCATAGCCCTCTTCCAGGCATTCGATCGCATAGGTACCGCTCATGGATTCAGCAACGGGGTCTACAGGTATGCCGGACAGTAATTTCGTCTGGATACCATGCTTGACAAGGTAGGCTTGCAGGGCCATTCCATTAATTACTGTTGCCAGCATACCCATATAATCTCCCTGGATCCGGTCAATACTTTCATTTGTGTTCTGTATTCCACGGAAGATATTACCTCCTCCAATCACTATCCCAACCTGGAGGCTCTGATCCACAATGGCTTTGATGTCCTTTGCATATTGCTCGAGACGCTGGTGATCAAGTCCGGTATTGCTGTCACCAGCCAGTGATTCACCACTTAGTTTTAGCAGTATCCTCTCGTATTTCATAATCTTGTTATTGAATGACCATCATGGATTTTACCACGACGGATTCATTTGTTTGCAATCTGTAAAAGTATCTGCCAGAAGGCAATCCGGAAGTATTAACCTGTATAGCATGAGTTCCAACTGATTCTTGCTTATCAACCAGGTTGATGATTTCCCTGCCGAGAAAATCAATAACTGTTAACCTAACATTGGTAGGTTTTGAAAGGTCATATTTGATATAAGTGTATTCCCGGCATGGATTTGGATAGTTCTGGTAAAGATTTGCTGAGGCTATGGCCGGTTGTTCAATTCCAACCCATTCATAATAAGTGAATGTTATACAGTATTTTACAAGGTTTCCCACCGTAGCCTCTGTATTATTGATTTTCAAAATCCAGTCGCCTGCCATTTCATAATCATCGAAGGTGTACAAGGGTTGTTCGGGCAAAAAAGAACCAATAAAAGGGGCTGAACCGGTAGTAATTGATTTTTCAGCTTCATCGTCGAAGATTGTATTAATATAATTTGCACCGGAACCGCCATTACCTGTACTGAGTGCTATTTCTGTTCCATCAGGTCCAACAAGGTAAATATCCAGGTCACCCACGTTGCCATGACTTATCGAAAGCTGTACATTCAAGTCTGTGATGATACCGGACTCATTTACCACAATATTGTCGAAAGCTGTAGAATTGCCACCGATCTCAACAGGAATATTATCACTGCAGTATTCCTGTGATATTTGCTCACCCACGAAATAACTATATAATTCGGGTGGTGGGGTTGTTCCGGGAGGGTTCATCCCCTGGCCTCCATATGGAAGTGTTGAAAGCAAGTTGCCAGATGAATCCTGAACGGCAAAATAATAGAATACATCAGCACCTACAGTCTGTCCAGGAATGATAAATCGAAAAGTATCCCCAATGATCTGATCTGCATGCATCCATTCATAATCTTCCTCTTCTATTTTATAATACAGCCTTGGAGCATTGTTGCCTGTTGGGATTCCAAGATTTGAATTTATTACGAGGTCAGCAATCCGGTCGCCTGTAAAATTACCGGACGGCAATGGGTCATGGTTTAACATCAGGGTCAGATCAAGTGCTAGAGATGCAATTGTACCTACTGATGCCTTTGCCATTTCAAGAAAGTAATCCATGTTCAGGATGGACAGGTGGTCATTTGTTGTATGATAATAAGCGTTGAAGTCGTTCCAGTCTTCAATGACAAGTATTGCCTGGTAACCATTGTACCAGAATGGTGCGTGGTCGCTGGCCGTGGTTGAAATAAAATTATAAGACAGCTGTGGTGCATAAATCTGCATCCCGCTAATGAAAAAGTTTGAAAATGGAATAGATTCATCATTAATGGCAATGGACATCTCATAGTCATCATCTGAATCCCAGGATATCATATCCATATTTAAAACTCCAAGAATATCTTCCCCATTGGCTGCAGCGTTGTCTGCATAATGAAAACTTCCAATAAGTCCTTGCTCCTCCTCATCAAAGGCTATAAATTTTACTGTGTAGTCAAGTTCCATATTGGCCAAAAGCCTGGCAGCTTCCAAGACAGCAACTGTTCCTGAGGCATTATCGTCAGCTCCAGGTGCAAGTGGTCCGGAGGGCATGTTATCATAATGTGCACATATGATATATATCTTGTCAGGGTACTTCGTGCCAGTGATAGTTGCAATTACATTTTCCCCGTTAGAGTTGAAAAGCTGCAATTCAGCATTTAACCCAAAGCTTTGAAACTGCTCCAGTATCCATTGGGCAGCTAATGCATTTGAGGGATTGTTTGAATGTCTGGAGACTATCGTTTCCGGCTGTCCGTTAATTGTAACTTCAACTTCGCCGGTCAGCTGCTCTTCCCAATCTGTAAGCGACTGAACAGTAATAAGGTTAACAAGTGAATCAACGACTGGACTATATCCTATCTGAGCTGTAGTTAGTTGGAATGGTAGCAGTAGAGATAAGATCAAGAGTGTTTTGTACAAATTCTTCATAATGTTTTTATTGTATGTGTTAGTTAACGATTTGGCAAGCACCTCGTTTTAGTTCATGCTCTACCATTTTATATTTCTTTTCAACAATGCGTCCATCATTATACTGGACTTTAATTTTTTCATTTCTGCCAATTTTCTTTTCAGTCCGAATTACCGGATCTGCTTTTCTTGGGCCTTGAGTGTCGGCGTGCGCCTGCGACAACAGGTCTGTTCTTTCTTCTTTCAGCCTTGTATTATCAATACCCCTTGGCGTTTCAGCTTCCTGAACAGAACTGGCATCCTGCAATGGCAGGTTCCCCCTGATCAGGAATGAAGAAATGTCCTTATTGACCTTCTGAATCATTGTTTTAAACAATTCGAAGGATTCAAATTTATAGATCAGCAAGGGGTCCTTTTGCTCGTAGGTTGCTGTTTGTACCGATTGCTTCAATTCATCCATCTCACGAAGATGATCTTTCCATGACTCATCAATGATTCCCAGGGAAATTGATTTTTCAATAGCCAGGTTGATCTCCTTTCCACCACTTTCTGTTGACTTCTTAAGGTTTGCAATGGCATTGATGGATTTGATCCCGTCGGTGATAGGGATGGCAATATTTTCAAATTGAGTATTTCTTTCATACACCTCTTTCACAACAGGAAATGCCTTGTCAGCAATTAGCTGTGATTTCTCCCGGTAATTTTTATATACCTTCTCGAATAGCTGTTCTGCAATCTCAGCAGTGTTCATGCTAAAAAATTCCTTGTCATCATAAGGGCTCTCAATAGCCAGGGTTTTCATCAGTTCAAGCTTAAACCCTTCAAAATCACGCTGATCCTGGTATTCAATGGCAATATGTTCACAAACATCATACATCATATTCGTGATATCAACGGCCAGGCGTTCACCATGCAAGGCATGCCTTCTTTTCTTATAAATCACCTCACGTTGTGAGTTCATCACATCATCATATTCCAGCAAACGCTTCCTGGTTCCAAAGTTGTTCTCTTCAACTTTCTTCTGCGCCCTTTCTATAGATTTGGTGATCATAGAGTGCTGAATCACCTCACCTTCTTTCAGTCCCAACCTGTCCATGACCTTGGCAATCCTGTCAGATCCAAACATACGCATCAGGTCATCTTCCAATGATACAAAAAATGCCGAGCTGCCAGGGTCTCCCTGTCTTCCCGAACGTCCTCTCAACTGTCTGTCGACACGTCTTGATTCATGCCTCTCTGTACCAATGATAGCCAAACCTCCGGCTTCTTTTACACCTGTACCCAATTTTATATCAGTACCCCTACCTGCCATGTTGGTGGCAATAGTGACTGTACCTGCCATACCTGCTTCTGCCACGATATCTGCTTCTTTTTGGTGAAGCTTGGCATTGAGTACATTATGTTTGATCTTTCTTCGCTGAAGCATCCTGCTGAGCAGCTCAGATGTTTCAACAGATGTAGTACCAACAAGGACTGGCCGGCCATTATTGATCAAATTATCTATTTCATCAATAACTGCATTGAATTTTTCTCTCTTGGTTTTAAAGACAAAGTCTTGGCGGTCATCTCTTACAATTGGCTTGTTGGTTGGAATCACAACAACATCAAGGCTATAGATGTCCCACAGCTCACCCGCTTCTGTCTCAGCAGTACCGGTCATACCGGCAAGCTTTTCATACATCCTGAAATAATTCTGAAGGGTAATGGTAGCGTAGGTTTGGGTTGATGCTTCAACCTGTACACTTTCCTTGGCCTCAATAGCCTGGTGAAGCCCATCAGAGTACCTCCGGCCTTCTAATATACGCCCGGTTTGCTCATCGACGATCTTAACTTTGTTTTCCATGATGACATACTCTACATCCTTCTCAAACAGAGCATAAGCCTTTAATAGCTGGTTGATGGAGTGTACCCGTTCCGACTTTACTGAAAAGTCACGTAACAGTGCATTCTTTTTTTCTAACTTTTCAGTTTCGGTCATCCCGGATTTTTCAATATCTGCGATCTCAGAGCCAATATCCGGAAGGATGTAAAATTCAGATTCCTGGTAGGATTCCGTCATCAGGTCAATCCCCTTTTCGGTCAACTCAATTGAATTATGCTTCTCATCGATAACAAAATATAACTCATCATCAATGATATGCATGTTCTTTGCCTGTTCCTGAAGATAGAAGTTCTCCGTTTTCAGCATCATAGCCTTGATGCCTGGCTCACTCAGGAATTTGATCAGGGCCTTGTTCTTGGGAAGCCCCCGGTGCGCCCTGAATAATTGTTCTCCAGCCTTCTTTTCATTATCCGGACTGGATTTGTCTCCCATCAATGCTTTGGACTCAGCCAGGAGTTTCGTAACCAGGTTCCTTTGTGCAGTATACAGGCGTAGTATAACAGGCTTCAGTTCGTGGAACTCATGTTTATCCCCTTTAGGTGTCGGGCCAGAGATGATTAACGGAGTACGGGCATCATCGATCAAAACAGAGTCAACCTCATCGACAATAGTATAATTATGTTTGCGTTGAACCAATTCATCAGGATTACCTGTCATATTGTCACGCAGGTAATCAAAACCATATTCGTTATTTGTCCCGAAAGTAACATCAGCAAGATAAGCATCCCTTCTAGCCTGGGTGTTTGGGTCATGTTGATCAATGCAATCTACAGTTAATCCATGGAATTCGTATAGAACACCCATCCATTCCGAGTCACGCTTGGCCAGGTAATCATTCACAGTCACAATATGCACTCCATTACCTGGCAGGGCATTGAGATAAACTGGAAGGGTAGCCACAAGGGTTTTTCCTTCACCGGTGGCCATCTCCGCAATCTTCCCCTGATGCAGGACTATGCCTCCGATCAGCTGAACATCATAGTGTACCATGTCCCAGGTGATGAGGTTTCCACCTGCTTCCCATTGGTTCTTGTAATGTGCCTGATCACCCTTAATGATCACATTATTTTTTCTGGAAGCAAGAACACGGTCATTTTCAGTAGCAGTCACTACTACCTCTTCATTTTCTTTAAATCGTCTTGCTGTCTCCTTCATAACAGCAAAAGCCTCCGGAAGGATCTCGTTTAAAACGTCTTCTACATTGCTGTACCTCTCTTTTTCAAGCTTATCTACGCCCTCCCACATTTCCTCTCTTTCAAGGATATCTTCCTGGGCTTCAATTTCTTTTTTCAGGTCCGTTATCTTTTGTTCCACATCAGCAACATATTCTGCTATACGCTTGCGAAATTCAGCAGTCTTGGCCCGGAGTTCATCATTGCTTAAGTTATTGTATTCTTCAAAGAAGGTATTGGCTTTGCTGACTTGAGGTAGGATGCTCCTTATATCTTTGTCTGACTTGGTTCCAAGAAAATTTTTGAGAATGCTCATGATTCAGTTTCAAATTAAATCTGGTATATACCCGACTTGCTATGTGAATACCGGAATTCAAGTATCCGGCAAAATTAATTGATTTCTGCGAATGAACGTACAAATAACAAGCCTTTATTATTCAAGGACCCGGTACAAATAACCTGCCAAATTCTCACTTGGAGCTGGTGCAATATAGTTAATAAATGCACGCTGGCTGTCGAGCATAACACATTTGGGAAGCCTTGTGATCTTATATTTACCAATGATTTCCTGATCATTGCCTCCATATAAAAAGGTCCACTCATACCCGCGTTCCTGCTTCACTCTCGCCATTGTTTCAAATGATTCGTCAAGCGACACACTGACAAAATGGACCTTGCCTTTATAGTCATCTTTGATGGTTTTTAGCATATCCAGTTCTGCAATGCACGACAGGTTCTTGGAATTATAGAATATGATGTATGTGGGGCTAGAAGGTAAGTCACTTAAGTGTTGTGATTGTTTGTCAACTCCTTGCAGTATCAAATCCGGAGCCTCACTGCCACGGGCAAACCTGGTGAGCAGAATAATGATGTTCTCTGCTATTGCTTTATTCTCTGGAAAACCACTTTCCCTGGCAATTTGCTTAAAAAACATTAAAATTTGCTTCCTGTCGAACCCTCCTGCATGATACAGATCCTTTAACCCTTTAAGTAATGCGACCTCCCTGAATTGTTTTTCTGAGAGATAAGGGAATCTTTGTAATGCCTCATCCAGGGCAAAATAATTTGTGCCCTCATTAACAAAAGCCTTTAATTCAGAACTGGAAATCGTTTTGGAGGAAGTAATCAGAAACTGACTGAAGAATTGATTGAAAAATTCCATGTATTCCACATTGTTGTAAAGGATTGGCCTCCCTACGAAGTACTCAACAGCCATGGATTCCCTGCTTTTTACACGGCTTGAAAGCTCCAGCAGTGCCAGGCGGTATTGTAAATATGCCTTGAAGTAAGGCTGATCAATATTTTGATACACAGAATTTATTGAATCAGTAAGATTAGCGACCTTTTGTCTATTGATCCGGCTGTAAGCATCCTTAAATTGTTCAAGCATCAACTGGTTATAAAGTATGTTGAATTCTTGTATCAGCTGGTTGAGGTCTGGTGCCTCTGAATCCTTAATGATAAGAGCAAGATTATCAGTCTGGGAAAAATTAAAATGATAAGTGTCGGGCGGCACATTCAAATTAATGGTGTAATGATGCCCGGGCATGATATAGAATTCTCCTCTCTGGAGCCCAATCTCAATAATGGCCAGTCGAACATCATCCACATCCACATCCAGCTTAAAATATCCGTCTTGTCCGATTGTTGTTGCCCCCAATACAGTTTCTAAACCGGAGATATGATCTGCATAAGCTATCAATTGAACAGGTTTACCTTTCCCATTACCTATTTCCCCTTCAACAATAACTTCTCCTGCTATTGCACCGAACTGTATCAGGATCAAATGCAATAAAAGAAAAAATGATTTAAAAACATTCTCCATATCCTGGATTATAAAGTTTAATGGTAAACGTAAGGCGTGCAAATTTATTGGAGATCAAAAAGTAACAACATCGGGAACGAATGAGCTGGCATCACCACCATGAAGAAGAATATCCCTTACAATGGAAGAATTCAAAGCCGTGTATTCCGGAGTTGTTAATAAAAAGATGGTTTCAATGTCAGGATAGATCTGCTTATTGATCTGTCCAATGCTCCTTTCGAACTCAAAATCAGCCGAGGTCCTAAGTCCCCTGAGAATAAAATTTGCACCATTCTTTCTGCAAAAATCCACGGTAAGGCCTTCATATTGAGTTATAACGATAGTTGGCTCATCTTTAAATACTTGCTCCAGCCAATACAGTCGTTTTTCAAGTGAGAAATAATGCTTTTTCTCCGTATTGTTCCCAATAGCAACAATAATCTTGTCAAAAAGCGGAATGGCTCTTTTGATAATGGATTCATGACCCTTGGTGATAGGGTCAAATGACCCGGGAAAGACTGCGATTTTATTCATGGTATCAGGATTTAGTAATTGTAAAAGTAAAAAAAAATGTTACTACTTTTGAGCCCATGATATATAACAAGGAAACAGCGACAAGGTTATCTGAGCACCTGCTCCAGATCAAAGCAGTCAAGCTTAGTGTTAGCAAACCATTCACCTGGGCATCCGGTATTAAATCACCGATCTACTGTGATAACAGGATTACTTTATCTTATCCCAGGGTTCGTACATTCATCAGGCAGGAGTTTGTGAAGATTATCCAGGAAGAATTCTCCTCTTTAGATGTTATTGCTGGTGTTGCAACGGGTGGGATTGCCCAGGGTGCACTGGTTGCACAGGACCTTGACCTGCCATTTGTTTATATCCGTACCTCGAAGAAAGACCATGGATTGGAAAACCAGATAGAAGGCGTTGTGCAGGCTGGAGATGAAGTATTGGTTATCGAAGACCTGGTCTCCACAGGAGGAAGCAGCCTGAATGCAGTTGCCGCCCTGAGGAAAGCAGGCTGCACAGTGAAAGGCATGCTGGCCATTTTTTCCTATCAACTTGATGTTGCCGTTGAAAACTTCAAAAAGGAAAAGTGCTTGCTTTATACATTATCTGATTACCCTATGCTCATCAAAGCTGCCCTGGAGAGTAACTATGTAAGGGAAAAAGACCTGGATGCTTTACATGATTGGAGGAAAGACCCCCAAAACTGGAAATCATAAATTAATTCAATTTGAAAATTTCAAGTAACAAGGAATTGCTCCAGGTAGATGGAGATACACTTTTTGCATTTCTGGAAGATATGCAAAATTATAAGCAACTGATGCCAGAACAGATAGCAAACTGGGAGGCAACAAAAGAAAACTGCCGTTTTACAATACCGGGGATGACTGATATAGGCATGAGGTTGGAGCAAAGTAAGAGGTATACCAATGTGAAGTTGCATTCGGATGGAAAAGTACCGTTTTCATTTAAACTTGATTTCCTTGTGAACCGTGTTGATGATGATCATGAGATATATATCGATTTTGATGCTGATATGCCGGCAATGATTGCAATGATGGCTAAAAATCCATTACAAAACCTGATCAATCACATGATCTCAGAACTAAGAAAGCATTTCGAAAATTAATCCGGCAGGAACCGGATGCCTTTTATATCGCATTCCTGCCTGTCCCCATTCTTTTCATCCAGGATAAGTTTACCAAACTCATTTACCCCGATGATCTTTGCCCTGAACTCCCGGCCTTCAATTGTATAATTATGCCAGGTATTGAAACGATATAGGGAATGTAAATAATCCCAGTGTATTGTTTCTCTGGCACCCGAACGGAGTTGATGGTAGCGTAAGGCAATCTTCTTAAAGAGAATATCGGCACAGTATTTCAAGTCGAAGTTTTTCCCTTTTTCCAGTTTCAGTGATGTAGCAGGTGATTCAAAAGCAGGAAAGGATTCCTGATTGATATTTATCCCAATACCAGCTATTGTATGTTCAATATGGTTTCCCTGTATGCTGTTCTGTACCAGGATTCCGGCAACTTTTTTCTTCCCGATATAAATGTCGTTCGGCCACTTGATTGCACTCTTTTTTGGTTTGATCACTTGTTTGATAAAGTCGAGGATGGCAAGAGATAGAACCTTGTTAAGTATAAACTGTTCGGCAGGAGGCAGGAAGTCGGGATAGAGTATAATACTTAACAGCAGATTTGTGCCTTTTTCACTAATCCATTGATTTTTATCCTGTCCTTTACCTTTGCTCTGGAACCCTGTCAGGATCGCCATACCCTCCTCAACCTCTTGTTTTTCAAGCAGGTGCATTGCATAGTTGTTGGTCGAGCTGACCGATTCCAGTTCAACCCTGATGTGTCCGATAGGGGTGAGGTCCATCATTGAGATTCAATGCTTAATAAAAACATAAACAATCGCGGCTTAAATATGTTGTATATTCAGAATGTATTAGTATTATTGATGTTACTTATCAAATTTCCGTATTTTTGCCGTAAATAAACAGGTTTAATGGCGAGCATAGAAGAAAAAGACACAAAGAATCTGGTCAAATCAATCATCAACGGTATAGAAGAGAAAAAAGGACATGGTATTACCTGTATTCATTTAGGTCAATTAGAAAACGCTGTTACTGATTATTTTATTATTTGTCATGGGACATCCCGAACACAGGTGGGTGCAATTGCTGATTCCGTCATTGAAATAGTCAGGAAAGAACAACAGGAAAAACCATGGCAGCAGGAAGGATTTGAAAATGCGGAATGGATTTTGTTAGATTATGTTAAAGCCGTAGTACATATTTTTCAAAAGGAGACTCGTGAATTCTATAAACTTGAGGAACTATGGGCTGATGCGGAGATCGAGCATTACGGCGATGACAAATGATTTGTACAAACTGATTAGAGGGTAGACGACATAATGGCAGATAATAATAACAGAGGGAATAATCCCAACTTAAACAAGAGTAACCCCCCTAAAGGGAAACATCCCAAGGCGAAATTTAATTTTTATTGGATCTATGGCTTGCTTGCCGTGGTCTTCTTTATCGTTTATTATATTAACAGTACAGGGGGTGCCAAGAAAACAGATTGGCGGGATCTCAAAGAGATGTTGATTAGCGAGGACGTTGAGAAGATCATTTTGGTTAATAAAGAAACTGCTGAGGTTTATATTAAGCAGGACAGGCTCTCCAAAGATATCTATGAGGATATTCGCAACCAGGGCCTCGGGGCCGCTGAGAAACCACATTATTATTATGAGATTTCTTCTCCTGAAGTTTTCTATGCTCAGGTTGAAGAGGTGCAGGAAGGACTTGATGAACAGGTATACATCGACAATGAGAACAGGAGAAACTGGGGCGGTGAGCTGTTAGGCTGGCTGATACCCATCGCTGTTCTTGTAGGTATCTGGCTCTTGATAATGCGTATGATGAGCCGGGGTGGTGGAGGTGCCGGCGGGCAGATCTTCAATATTGGGAAATCCAAAGCACAGCTGTTTGATAAATCTACAAGTGTTACCATCAATTTTAATGATGTTGCAGGCCTCGAAGAAGCTAAGATTGAAGTCAAGGAAATCGTTGACTTCCTGAAGATGCCTGATAAATATACCAAACTTGGTGGTAAGATCCCTAAAGGTGCATTGCTGGTAGGCCCTCCTGGAACCGGAAAGACCTTGCTGGCCAAAGCAGTTGCAGGTGAAGCCAAGGTCCCATTCTTTTCAATATCCGGTTCCGACTTTGTTGAGATGTTTGTTGGTGTCGGTGCTTCCAGGGTAAGGGACCTGTTCAAGCAAGCCAAAGAAAAAGCACCCTGTATTATTTTTATTGATGAGATAGATGCTATCGGTAGAGCCAGGGGTAAGAATCCCATTACTGGTGCCAATGATGAGAGGGAAAATACCTTGAATCAATTGCTGACAGAGATGGATGGATTTTCCAGCAATACAGGTGTGATCATCTTAGCAGCAACTAACAGGGCAGATATCCTTGACAGGGCACTGATGCGTGCAGGACGGTTCGACAGGCAAATTCATGTTGAACTACCTGACCTTGAAGAGCGGAAAGCGATCTTTAAAGTGCACATGCAGTCCCATTAAGACTGACGATACTGTTAAGGTTGATTTTCTTGCCAAGCAGACTCCCGGATTCTCCGGAGCAGATATAGCCAATGTTTGCAATGAATCTGCATTGATCGCTGCAAGGAAGGATAAAGAAGTTGTGGGCCGGCAGGATTTCATGGATGCCATCGACAGGATCATTGGCGGATTAGAGAAGCGAAATAAGATCATCTCTCCCAGTGAAAAGAAAGTTATTGCTTTCCATGAAGCAGGACATGCTTCTGTGAGCTGGCTCCTGCAATATGCTCACCCACTGGTAAAGGTAACTATCATTCCAAGGGGTAAAGCACTGGGTGCAGCCTGGTATTTACCGGAAGAAAGGCAAATCACAACCTATGAGCAAATGTTTGATGAGATGACAGCAGCCCTGGGTGGACGTGCAGCAGAAAAGATCATCTTTGGCAAGGTGTCGACAGGCGCACTGAATGATCTGGAGAAAGTTACCAAACAAGCCTTTAATATGGTTGCTTACTTTGGTTTGAACGACAAGGTTGGTAATATCAGTTACTATGATTCATCAGGGCAACAGGAATATTCATTTCATAAACCCTTCAGCGAAAAAACGGCTGAACTGATCGATAAAGAAATTAAGATACTTGTTGAGAAGGCCTACGAGAGAGCCGTTGCGCTTTTAAAGGATAATGAAGAAAAGCTTACGAAATTAGCTGCTCGTTTGTTGGAAAAAGAGGTCATATTCAGTGAAGACCTGGAAAATGTTTTTGGTAAAAGGCCATGGAAAGAAGAAGTGATAATAGCTGAAAACAATAATAATAACTCTGAGGAAGTATCAGAAGAACAACCTGAAGATAAAGTAGCTGACCAAGCAGAAGAAAATACCTCCAACTCTGAATAAGATATGGAAGAAAGCTCCTCCAGGGAAAAAGTTTTAAAGAATGTCAGGGATGCTTTACTTAATAAGCAAGACAAGCCTGTAAAAGACCTGGATTTCAACACATCGGTTTTTTATGACTTCGATGATACACTGGATGTCACTTTTGCTCAGGAATTGACCAAGGCATCAGGCAATTTTCTCTTTTGCGATAGTATCGAACGGTTTACAGAAAAGCTGAAGTCGCTGATGGAGAATAAGAAATGGAGTTATATTCAATGCACCGATAAAAAGATCCATTTGCTGCTTAAACAGGCCAGGATACCTTATAAATACAGCGAATCTGCCTTGCTGGATGCTGAGGTTGGCCTGACTGGCTGTGAATACCTGATAGCTCGATTTGGAAGCATAGTTGTTTCATCCAAAGGACAATCAGGCAGGAGGATGAATGTATTTCCTGAGACACATCTGGTGCTAGCATTTACTTCTCAGATCGTACCTGATATTAAGGACGCAATGGCTAATCTCAGGAAAAAGTATCAAAATGCTTTACCTTCGATGATAAGTGTTATTACTGGTCCAAGCCGCACGGCAGATATTGAAAAGACACTTGTGATGGGGGCCCATGGCCCTAAAAACCTTTACGTATTCCTTGTTGATGCCTGATACTAGATAAAGAACGGAGAATGAGTAACTTAATTCAAAGATTAATAACAGGCATACTCTTCATCGCAGTGATTGTTTGTTCACTCCTTTGGAGCCCCATTCCCTTTATCCTGTTATTCCTCCTTTTTACCTTGATCGCACTGTACGAATTCTACAGGATGATCCTTAAGAAATCCAGTATACATCTGATAATTAGCGGCCTGGTAGCAGGAGCGGTATTATACCTCACAGTTGCATTGTTTGCCCTGGAGCTGATCTCCATCAAATGGTTATTTATCAATTTTATACTGGTTAACCTGATCTTTCTGGTTGAACTGCTGATTGATGGGTCCTCAGCAATTCGAAATATGGCATATACCATACTTGGTATTGTGTATATCGCAGTCCCGTTTGCATTACTCAATTTCTTCTATGATTATGATGGCATTACTAAAGAATATAATGCACTCTTTCTTCTGGGTTATTTCATCCTGACATGGGTTTATGATAGCTTGGCGTACGTTGGTGGACGCTTATTTGGGAAAAGGAAATTATTTCCTGAAGTATCTCCTCAGAAAACCTGGGAAGGTGCCATCACTGGTGGTGTAGTAACCTTCCTGGCTGCTTACCTGATTTTCTATTTCTTTGGGCAGTTAGAGCTGGTAGATTGGTTTGTCATCACAGCATTGGTAGTCATCCTGGGAACCTACGGTGATCTTATAGAGTCCATGTTCAAAAGGAATTTTGAAGTCAAGGACATTGGTAAAGCATTGCCCGGGCATGGTGGGATACTGGATAGGTTTGATGGCTTGTTGTTTTCTGCACCTGCCGTCCTGTTTTATTATTATTTGATCCTGTAAAATGAAAATTCACAAAGCCGGTTATATCCCCATCCTCGTTATCCTGGCTCTGGTCCTGATGATACTGGCTGTTATCAACCTTATCTTTAGTGAGCAAACCTTTATCCATTACAGCCTGTATGTGATCGCCTTTGTATTTATGGTACTCGTGGTCAGGTTTTTCAGGATACCTATAAGGCCCTTTGAGCCAGATGATAATATTATCTTCTGTGCTGCAGATGGTGCTGTAGTGGCTATTGAAGAAATACATGAGGATGAGTACTTTAAGGATAATAGGATACAGGTATCCGTGTTCATGTCCCCCTTGAATGCTCATGTTAATTGGTGCCCCATCAATGGCACTGTTGAGTATATCCGTCATTACCCAGGAAGGCATCACCCTGCCTACCTCCCTAAAGCCTCACTTGAAAATGAAATGACCTCAGTTGTATTGAAAGCAAATAATGGCCAGAAGATCATGGTCAGACAGATTGCCGGTATCATGGCCAGGAGGATTGTGTGCAAGGCTAGCCAGGGAATGGAGGTGATACAGGGGGATCAACTCGGAATTATTAAATTTGGCTCCCGCGTTGATCTTATCCTCCCCACCGATTGTACAATACTTGTTGACATTAACCAGGGAGTGAGGGCCATGCGGCATAAGATTGCCGAATTCAAAAAGTAAATCAGAGTATTTTCTTGAGTGAAATCAGATCGTTAACTTCAAAGGTCACATCCTCCTCATGCTCGTTATGGTCAAAATTCACATAAACCTGGTCCATATTAACTGATTTTGCACCAATAATATCTACTTCCAGGTCATCTCCGATCATAATGCTTTCTTCAGGTGTAGCATTGGCTTTTTGAAATGCAAATTGAAAGATCTCTTTCTCAGGCTTTTTGCACCCGGCCTCTTCAGAGGTGATCACCTGGTCGAAGTATTGCTTCATACCTGATAAAGCAATCTTAGGGTATTGAACCTCTTCAAAACCATTGGTGATAATATGAATCTTATACTTTGGATGGAGGTACTTAAGTATCTTAACAGCATTGGGAAACAGAAAGATCCTGTCCGGATCTACCGTAATATAATCATTGGCAATATCACAGGCAAGAATAGTATCCTTGATCCCAAAATCATTCAAGGACATCTCAAACCGACGGACATTCAGCACAGGCTTTTTGATTTCACCCTTGCGGTAGAAACTCCATAACAGGTTATTGTGCTCTTCATATGTCCTGCGAAAGGCTTCTAGCGATTCGACACCGCGCTCCTCTAAGCCATACTTGTTGTATATGATCTTAAAAGTCTCTTCAGCATTCCTGTCAAAATCCCAAAGCGTGCGGTCCAGGTCGAAAAACAGATGTTTGTACTTATTCATGAAATGTAGGGTCAAGATTGGTTTTAGGATTTCTGGTCAAAAATAATAGAAAAACACTTGACAAATGAAAAATAATTTCGTATCATTGTGATATCAATATAATATCATTATAAATCAAAATCATAAAATCATGAAAGACGAAAAAAATTATTCACCAGCCAATGGGTACATGATGCTGACCATTATATTGCTGCTCATTATACTTTCCATTTTAGGGTTGGTGATGATGAAGAACTTTTTATTGATCATTCCTCTGGCAATCGGATTATTCCTTTTACCTGGATTTATGATCATTAACCCGAATGAATCCATGGTATTGATCCTTTTCGGTGCTTATAAGGGAACTGCTAAAAGCAACGGATTTCACTGGGTAAATCCATTTTTTACCAAGAAAAAGATATCTCTGAGGGCCCGTAATCTGGAAAGTGACCCCATCAAGGTTAATGATAAGGTGGGTAATCCGATCATGATCGGTATTGTGCTGGTCTGGAAAGTTGAGAATACATTCAAGGCTGCTTTTGATGTTGATGATTATCAGCATTTTGTAGATATTCAGACTGAAGCTGCCATCAGGAAGCTGGCCGGGCATTATCCCTATGATAATTTTGATGATGAAGGAGCTGAAATTACGCTACGTTCCGGTGGAGAGGAGGTCAACCATGTATTGGAAGAAGAGATCAGGGAAAGGCTTGCCATTGCAGGTGTCCATGTGATTGAAGCCAGGATTGCATACCTGGCTTATGCCTCAGAGATTGCTGGTGCCATGTTGAGAAGGCAACAGGCCACCGCGATTGTTGCTGCCCGTATCAAAATCGTTGAAGGTGCAGTTGGTATGGTGCACCTGGCTTTGGAGAAATTAAGCAAGAATAAAATCGTTGAGATGGATGAAGATAAGAAAGCCAGCATGGTGAGCAACCTTATGGTCGTTCTCTGTTCTGATAAAGATGCAACTCCAGTTGTGAATACGGGTACATTACATCAATAAGCATGGCGAAAAAGAAACCATTCGTACTCCGTCTGAATCCGGAAACCCTGGATAAGATCGAGAAATGGGCTGCTGATGAATTCAGAAGTGTCAATGGGCAGTTGGAGTGGATCATTGACAGGGCGATCAAACAAGCAAAAAGAGATAAATAATGGAAGATTCAAAGTCATATATCAAAGTCCTTGAAGACTATGGCAGGAAGACCGGAAGGGTTGTAAATACGGATATAAAAACGTATAAGCGAATGCGTGGAATTGGACAATACGGTGAACCTGAAACCTGGTTCTTATCCATGCAGGATGCACCCTCTTCCGATAACTTTTTTTGCTGCTACTATGGATCTAACCTGGAAGTTGGGAAATACCGCACTTTCAGCGGTGTTTTCCTGCCTGTTAATGTTTATAATAAATCACAGCTATTACTCTGTCAGTCAGATATCATGGACAAGCTCTCAGGAATGTTTGGGAAGAAAGCTGAGAAGACAGGATATACTTCATTTGATAAGAAGACCTTTTTAAAAACAAATGATACTTCACTTGCACGTAAGCTGTTTGCCAGGAGCTCTGTACAATCAGAAATACTAAGATCATATAAGGATATTACCGGGTTGCTTATCGGAGTCAATGAAATTAGTTTCAGCAATATTCCTGAGCTGGAAGGGAAGAGCACCATATCTGCTTTCATCCGCTACGACTGGATCACCGAAGGAAAACAAATAGAAAAGTTATTCAAACTAGGATCAATGCTCCGGGAACAACTACCAAAAATCTGATATCAGATATCAGATTTCCAATTCTTCCCCTGCCACGTGTCTCTATGCTCCAGTTCCTTTTCAATCCGTTCCAGGATCTGTTCATTGCGGATCAATCCCCATCCCGGTCCGGCCTGGAACCGTGGCGGCACTTCGCCGGCAAAGCGTTCAATGATGAAACCCGGATTTAGCTTTTCGATAAACTGGACCACAAGGTCTATGTATTCTTCCAGGGAGAAAAAATGAAAAGCATTTGGGTCTGTTTCATAATCTTTGGCCATCCTGGTGCCTTTGATGATCTGGAGTTGATGAAATTTAATATTGTTTAGCGGCAGCCGAGAAAGGATTTGTGCCTCTGCCAGGATCTCTTGCCTGCTCTCGCCTGGCAGGCCAAATATCAAATGTGCTCCGGTTTTAATACCAGCCTCATTGGTCTTCTGAATAGCCTCAACAGTTTCTTCAAAGGTATGACCACGGTTGATCCTCTCAAGGGTTTTATTATAGCATGATTCAATTCCATATTCAATGATGATATAATGAGTCTTTGATAGCTCTTTGAAATATCCAAGCTTTTCATCATCAATACAATCAGGTCGTGTCCCGATCACCAAACCAAGGATATTTGGAAACTGAAGGGCCTGCTCATAAATCTTCTTCAGCTCTTCCAGGGGAGCATAGGTGTTCGAATAAGGCTGGAAGTAGGCAAGGTATTTGGATGCCCTTCGGTAGCGCCATTCATGAAACTCAATACCCTCCCGGATCTGTTGTTCAACCGGTTTTTTCGGATCGCAATAGGAAGGGTTAAAAGCATCATTGTTGCAATAGGTACATCCTCCGCGCCCCTTACTGCCATCGCGGTTGGGACAAGTAAACCCGGCATCAATGCTCAGCTTCTGGACACGTTCCCCAAATTCTTTTCGAAAGTAATTGGAATATGCATTAAAACGTCGATTATGTCCCCAGTAGAAATTCATATAGTTAAAATTATGAATAAGGGATTCTACCCAGTGGATAGAACCCCTCAAATATCGTAAATTCTAAAACGTAAATTGTAAAGTCTATGCTCCTTTAGTTACTCTTTCCAAACGCTTGAGGATAGAGAAGATAAATGCAGCTGAAACCAGACAGCAGATCACAAAGATCAGCCAGAGTGACCACAGTGGTATCCTATCCCACATAAATGATCCTACGAAAAGGAGTTTATTACCCAGGGCTGTTGCCAGCAACCAGCCTCCTTGCATAAGTCCCTGGAAGCGCGGGGGTGATACTTTCGAAACAAATGAAAGTCCCATCGGGCTCAGGAATAACTCTGCAATAGTCAGGATCAGGTAACTGCTCATCAGCCAGTATGGGGATACCCTGCCATCATCAAGTACAGGTTCTCCTCCAAGCTCGAATGGAGATACTAGGCCAAGAGAGCCCCATATCATGATCACAAATCCCATCGAGGCGATAATCATTCCAATACCAATCTTCTTTGGTGTGGAAGGTTCTTTACCACGTTTGTTCAACCAGGCAAAGATGCCCATCACCAGGAAGGTTAGGGTTACTATATACAAAGGATTATAGGATTGGAAGATCTCCGGTTCAATAGGATTGGTAACAGGATTATTGCCAGAGTAGAAGTAATAGGTAAGGTATCCTCCTACTAATAGCAAGCCTGCACCTATAAACCTGAAAGTCATTTTGGATTTCCTTAGTAGCAATAGGACAAGTCCAACCACTGCACCGATAAATGCGAGTAGCTGGTAAAGATCAAAGAACAGGTAAGTAAACGGGCCCACTGCTTTAACCGTGTAGTCACGTGCAAACATTGTAAGTGTCAGGCCATTTTGGTGGAATGACATCCAGAAGAAGATAACAACGATGAATACAAGCCCGAGTGCAATGAGACGAGGTTTCTCTTCTGACCAAGGCATTTTTGCAAGCTGCTGATTTTCTGCTTTCCTGGCTTCGACATGCTTGGCTGGCAGGTGCCTGTTAAAGATCACATACACCAGCAATGAGACTATCATTGCGCCTGCAGCTATACCAAAAGCATAATTGTATCCGCGGGAGAATACATCCAGATATTCATGAACGAAGGTTCCCAGGTCTGTTACCGGTCCTGCTATATTAACTTTGTCGGCCAGAACCTGCAGATTCTCAACATTTTGCATGTTGCCATTCTGATATTGGTGGCAGAGTGAAGGTAAGCTGGCATCATGCAGGAAACCATTGGTTTTTAGCATCCAGTTCCTGATACCTGTGGCAACAAAAGGCGCGAAGAATGCTCCGATATTGATACCCATATAGAAGAGCATGAATGCCGAATCTCGAAGCTTATCGTATTTTGGGTCATCGTACATCTGACCTACCACCGCCTGAAGGTTCCCTTTAAATAGTCCGTTACCAAAGGCAATGACAAATAATGCAGAAACAGTTGCGGCCAGTGTCAGACCGGGGATGGCCATTAATATATAACCCACGAACATAATGACTATACCGGACAGGATGACCGTTTTGTATCGTTTTGACCAGTCAGCAAGCAGACCCCCAAGCAGGGCCAGGGCATAAATGGCAAAATAGAACCAACTGTAAATACTACCTGCTTTTTCCGCAGAGAGGTCATACTTTGCCTGGAGGAACAATACAAGAATCGCCATCATGGTGTAGAAGCCAAAACGCTCACCCATGTTGGAGAAAAAGGCAACAAGCAGACCTTTCGGATGTCCTTTTAACATTTTTTTTAGTTTAAGTGAATACTATTTAGTTGTATGGATTTTCGACTGAAGCATACAAAAATAAACAAAAAACCCACTATTGCAAATTATTCAGTGACCAGATCCGGTATCCGGTATCCGGCATCTGGTATCTGCTTAATAGGTGCATTGTCAAATATTATTACTATTTTCCTGTAATAAAAACGCAGACCTCTCGTCTTGTTATTGTATGACAGCTGAATCCTTCAAAACTGAAGTATTACCGATCAAAAACAAATTATACAGATTTGCTTTACGGATGCTGAGCGACCACGAAGAGGCGCAGGATACAGTCCAGGAAGTGTTCCTTAGATTATGGGCCAAAAGAGAAAAGTTGAATGAATACAGGAGCGTAGAAGCTTTTGCCATGATCATCACCAAGAATCTATGCCTGGATATACTAAAATCAAGCAGGAGCAAGAACATTGAATTGAAAGATCAGCTGGAAACAGAAGGTTCCATTACACCTTATGAGGTTACAGAAAAGAAAGACATGAAAAACAAAGTGATCAATATCATCAACACCTTGCCCGAGCAACAAAAGATGATAATCCATATGAGGGATATCGAGGGGCTTGGTTATGATGAGATCGCTGAGGTGATGGAAATGAGTTTAAACAATGTCAGGGTAAACCTGTCGAGAGCAAGAAAAAGGGTTAGGGACAATTTAATTAAAGCCCAGAATTATGAGTTTTCAAACAATTGAGAAATTACTGCAAAAGTACTTTGAGGGAGAGACATCCCTTCAGGAAGAGGATCAGCTTAAAGCCTTCTTCCAGCAGGATGATGTCCCACCTCACCTGATGTCTTTGAAGCAGTTATTCATCACTTATACACAGCAGAAGGAAACTGAAGTGTTGGATGAAAAATTTGATGAAGACATCATGTCGCGCATTAAGAGTGATACAGTTATCTCCATCAGGAGAAAACGCAGATCGAAAATTTATATGATCTCCGGTATCGCTGCCAGCATCCTGCTGATCATTGCCTTCTCAATCTATTTCAATATGGCTACTAAAACCATTGAAGACACCTTCAATGACCCTCAGATTGCTTATAATGAAGCGAAGAAAGTAATGCTTTTTATAAGTGACAAGCTTAATAAGGGTGTCCAGCCGGTAAGTGAAGCAACAGCAAAAATGGACCAGGGAGTTCAAAATTTAAAAACGATTGAGAAATTCAATGCCGGAATGAAAGAAACAGGTCAACTGGAAAAATTTAACAGAATTCAATTTTTATTAAATAACGCTGTCATGCCTTAAGCATGGCAATAAATTCAGAAATCATGAAAAAATTATTGATCACCTTACTGACAAGCCTCTTTTTGATCCCACTGGTTTCTAGCGGACAAACCAGTCCTACAGACGAACTATTTGAGAAGTACAGTGGAAAAGAAGGTTACACTACCGTGCATATATCTAAGGAGTTATTCGGTATGCTATCGCAGATAGATGACCAGGGTGACCCCAAAACCAAGGAGATGAAAGATGCTATGAGTAAACTCGAATTTATCCGGATCCTGATGCTTGAGGATTGTGCTGATGCTGCAAAACTCAAAAGCTTTAAGGGGGAATTGAAACAATTTGAAGTCAAAGATTTCAAGGAGCTGATGATCGTGAAAGAGCAAAAAGAAGAGGTACAGTTCCTGGCACGCAAGAACAGTGATGACGTGATCGAAGAGCTTCTCCTTGTTATCGATTCAGATGATGAGGCCGGCTTCATAAGCATAGTTGGATTAATTGATATGAACACGATCTCAAAACTGTCACACACCATGGGTATCCAGGGGATGGAGAACCTGGATCAGCTCGAGGAAATCGAAAAGTAGTTGATTTACGATTTACAGTTTACAATTTACAATTTACGATATATAGCAAATAGAATACATTATGAAACATTTAAAATACATCCTTATCCTGGTCATGGCCGTTGCCATGGCCGGTTCTGTTATGGCCCAGAAGAGCGCCCTGAACAAACTCTCAAAGAAATATTCCAAAATGGAAGGCTTCACCTATAAGGAAATTACCGCCGAGGATATCAACATTGACCTGAGCAGCGACGATGCATCAGGTATCCGTTATGCACTTGATAACCTGGATTATATCAGGATCATCAAAACTGATGATGAAAATCCGGATGCAGAGCAGGCTTCCATTCTTAAGAATAAAGTGAATGATATTATTAAAGCGGAAAGCTTTGAAAGACTAATTATGGTGCAGGACGGAGATGAGCAAGTTGGCCTTTATATGAGGAAGAATGACAATGGCAATGTCACCGATGGTGTTCTTACCATTGCCGAAGATGGTGAAGTAGCCTTGATCTACGTTAAAGGTGATTTCGACATGTCCCAGGTTGGTGGCCTGAAGAACCTGAGCTACCTGCAAAGCCTGGGGAAAGAAACTACCGGAGCCATGGAAGGCATGGACGACCCGGAGTAACGGTCAGACTTCCCACCGCACGGGCCCCGAAAGGGCCACACCATTCGTGCACTCCCCGCACCATCTAGCTTTGAACTGTTCCTTTTTCAAATTCTGTGACGATGCCGGGTAGAACCGGAAAAGTTGTGTCAGTCTTTCGCCACCGAGGGTTGTGTAGTATAAAGCTGTAATGTACTAGTTGATTTGAACCCTTTTTTCGCCCCGGTAACTTCTTACATTCTGATTTTTTTTCAGGTAGGTGATTATTGCATCAGCGGTTGCAATAAAGAGCGATTGACCCGGATCGCTGTGTTTGTATTTGTAAACCTGTGTCATATAGTTATTCATGGCAACCGTGTAGGTTTGATTCATGTCAAGCGGGGTGCCGCTTTCGGTCAGAAGAGCAACATCTGCAAGATTGCCGTTCGCATCCAGTTTTAGTTTTGTTTTGATCCCCGACGGATAGATGGGAAGTTCTTCGTCAATGGGGTAGGCTGCAAGCATCAAAGAATGAATTTCATTTCCGGTAAGTTTTGTTACGACCAATTCATTTCCAAACGGATCGAGCTGATAAACATTCATAACTGTGATGGGTCCTTTTGCCAGATGATCGATGCGAACGCCACCCGGATTTACCAATGCAATGTCGGCTTTGGCAGCATCGCGTTGTGCATCGGCCATGAGGTAACCCAGTTCTTCAACCGATGAAAAATCGTCTGTAGCTGTTGAAATCACTTCTTTCAGTGCCGGATTGTCGTTGTATTCATCAACCATGGCACGAATGGAAGCTTCTTCGTTCTTCGAGTTTTTAATGTCGATGAGTTCCATGTTTTTTTGCAACGTTCCATCGTTTTTAATGGTTAATTTGATCAGAGTGCCGTATTTCAATTTGTTTTCGGCTTGCGTAATCAGAATGCCGTTGTGGATTTGTTCTTTTTCAACCTTCGTGTGTGAATGTCCTCCGATAATCAGATTGATGCCAGCCGGCATGGTTTCGGCCAGTTGTACGTCGTTTTCAAAACCGAGGTGAGTCAGTGCAATGAAAATATCACTTTGATCTTTCAGATAGAGATATTCGGGAGCTGTTTCAAACGGAGAGCGGAAGGTAAATCCTCTCACATTGTCGGGATGCGTATCGGGAATGCCGTTTTGATTGATCTGCAAAAGTCCGAGAAACGCTAGTTTTAGTCTGTTGGGTAAGGTGATGATTTTATAGGGATATACCGTCATATTAAGCGAATCGTTCATTGACATGTTGGCGCATATAAAATCGAAGTTTGCTTTGTGAGTCAGATTGCTGAATCCTTCAGGGCGGGAATCGAATTCGTGGTTTCCTACTGTGCTCAGGTCAAAGCCTACAGCATTCATCAACTCAATCATGGGTAATCCTTTTTCGGGATACTGATCGTTCACCGGATTTCCTGTTTGATTGTCTCCCGCACCAACAAGAAGCATGTCGGGATAAATGGCATGTAAACTATCGACAATGTAAGCAAGCTTTGGAAAATTATCGATTGTTGCATGCATATCGTTTACCGCAAAAATGATGGCTTGTTTTTCACCTTGTTTGCTTGTAATTGCTTTCTTTCCGTTGCTGCAGGCGAAAAGAAGTCCGATTGCAAGTATGGCAAGAACCAGTTTTGGGAATGAAGATGCCTTTTCGTGTTTTGTCTTAATAAAAAGGGTGTTGCCATCGGTCAGTTCTCCATCGCAGGCAACCTCATTTCCATAACGATCTTCGACAAGAGGGAAGTATTTGGGGTTGTTATTACCTTGTTGCGAATAATATTTCAGAATTGCATCTTTTACTTTGGCTCCGTTGTGTAGTTCAAGCGGAGTGTTGTTTACTGTGATTTTCATTTACTGAGGTTTTGAGATTGATACAAAAACTTAAAACACGATTTCTTCCACAGCCATACATCTGTTCGTTTATATTTTCGTTTTGGTGTTTTTTTATTGTGCCCAACGGCAAGTATAAAGGGCGTTTTAATGCCCTTTATACAGTGTTGTGAGCTTTTTTAATTTACAATTTCAACCTCACCAATTCTCCATGATTTATCGAAAAATCCTTCTGAAGGAGAGTAACATCTTAGGATCTGAAACCATCCATCATCCTGTTTAGTTTGTATCCAGTTGCCTTCATAAACACCCTCAGGTTTTTCAGGGCCATAATAGATTGTGAATGATCCGTCATCATTTGCTTGGGCCGCCGGGCTGGGGAAAGACTGACTTCCTACTCTTGGGAATTGCTGATCAGTTTGGATAATAGAACGTGTTTGCATATCGTAAACGGTTAAAGACCAAAATCTCTCAGCAGGAACATCTTTTGGTAATTCTACTTTATAGGTTTTATTACCATCCAGAGGATCACCATTGGCATCCACACTATTTAGAAGATATTGAGAACCTATCCCTGTAAGTCGCATACACATGGCAGGAGAAATTCCAGTAGCCATATATAAGAAAGCTGAGCGAGCAGCAACATTTCTGGCACCTGTATATGGATATGGTATTACCTCCCCGTTTTCACCAATTTCTGGAGGGGGTGTAGCCCATGTGTATCCACCTGTAAACAAAGGATTCCACCATGAAGAATTCTCTTCATAATAACCAAATTTTGTATTTGGTAAAGAACCAAGACCAGCAGCACGAGCATATCCATTGGCCACATCTACTGCTTTATTTAAAATTTCTATTGTTTTTTCATCTGGATTAAAAGGTTCTCCTTTCTTTATACCAATTGCTGCTGCTAACCCTCCAATTTCAGGATTTAGTGAAGTGGCCGGTTCCGCCTGAATCAATTCGTTTAACATAACGAAATGTTGATAATTAGAGGGTGGAAGGGTATTTATAGTCATGCCTGTTCCATCTACCTTGCGAGCTTTCTTATACTCAGAAAGAGGGCCAATTTTTGCTTTACCATTTAAGTAATCTCCAATTGACGTACCCTGACCTCCAGGAGAATAAGGATAAACTGCTAACACTTCCGCATCTTTTATAGCTTTTTCAGGAGAGTTATCTTCTAAGAAAGATCTTCCAGCTATCCACACATGATTTGCTTTTGCATACCTGATGTAAAAACCACCATCAGGAAGCGGCCCATCATACCATTCAGGAACCAGTAAATAGCGGCCACCTTCTCCTCTATCCGAGCCGGGTAGCCCAAAGTCAGTTACCCATTCAAACCAAATGTCATCCATCACACCCAGTGCATCCACGGGTGTTTCAACGACCATGGGCCCGTTTTCAAGGTTAATAAAACTCATATAGTAGTAGGTGTCCATATTGGCAGTAAGAAACAATTGGTTTCCATCCATCATATTTGGAAAAACTAAAAACTCATTATCCTTTACTTCAACTTCATGGAATCCTTTCCGCATTGCCCATAAGGATACTCCACTAATGGTATTCAGGTATGCTTCTACAGCATGAATATATAAAAGTTCATCTTCTAACAATTGGGATGTGGCTGCAGTAGGATAACCATTGGGCATTTCAAGTTTGCCAATTTTTGATTTTATTTTTTCTACAGTGGGTATGTCTTTTGGTGTAGGAGCATACTCTCTTTGTTGTGCGAATGTGGTAAGTGTGATACATAGAATCACAATTCCAGTAAATAATCTTTTCATAGTCTTATAATTTAAATTAATAGTTTACATAATTTGATGGTGTTTAATCTACATAATTGCTCACAACGTTTCGCAGATATGCCCAGTAGCCATTGAGCGGGCTTCTTAATTGTCACCCGTTACACATTTACTCCGATGCACTGCTTTTTCAACCTGCTCCTTTATAGGCTATTGGGCATAGCTGCTGTTATAGGGCGTTTTTCTGTTATTTTATTTCTGGAATTCTCAATTCAATGAAATTCTCCTTAATAATTTCTGTCTGCGAAATTTCAATTGTCTGTTCTTCACGTCCGTCCGCTTTCCATTTTGTCAAGGTATGAACAACAAACTCTTTGCAATTACTCATACCGGACGGAGTTCTGGCATTGTCAAAGCTTGTCCATATTGTTATTTCAAGAACTTCCAATTTTGTCAAATCGCAATTGTGTCTTTGGAAATGGTCAGGTAACCAACTCAAATAGTCATTCAGTAATTCGTTACTCTCTTTATTTTTTGCGTCTGTCGGCTTGATTGTCTTGTTAACAAAGTCAAAAGTCGCTTTTGGTTCGAGCTTAAGATTATACAGGTCAATAAGAACATTTACCGCGAGTCGTCCACTTTTCATGTAGTCAATGCTCATGAAAGAATGTGCGAAGTTGTGAATTGCTGATTTGTAGTTCTTAAATTTCATCATCTATCTTTCGTCTTAAAATGCCCTACAACGGATGGATGCAATATGCGGAGGCCGGGATTTTGAAACACCAACCTGTCAAACCGTTAAAATTTTGAGTAAATGTACAAAAGTTCAAATTACCCACATCACCCGGCTTAGGTATATTGCGTGTTGTGCACTGGTTGTTAATGATTTAGTAATATTTCATTTAGTTTTTCAATCATTTTGTCAATATCAGTATATTTTATTGTCAATGGAGGTAAGAATCTAAGTGTGTTTAACTTAAAACCCATTACAAATCCGTTCTCAAAAAGTCGTTTATAAATCAATTCTCCATTTACTGAATCCTTAAATTCAAGTGCTAACATTAATCCGCGTGCTCTTATTTCTTGAATCTTTTCAGGGTGTCTTTCTTGAATCTGATCAAGTCTCTTTTTAAAATAATCTCCTGTTTCCCTTGATTTATCTATTAAATTGTTCGACTCAATTATCTTAATCACGTCAATAGCAACTGAACAGCCAAATGGGTCATTTTGGTGTGATTGGCCGTATCTGAACGGATTATGCTCGAATTTATCTGCAAGATTTGAGTTTAAAGTCACGGAACTTATTGGTAATCCATTTCCCAATGCTTTGCCGGCAACGACAATATCAGGAACAATATCATAATGTTGGAATCCAAACCATTTGCCTAATCTGCCTATTCCTGTTGTTACTTCTTCGGCTATTATCAAACAATCATTTTTTTTGCACAAATCAATCAGTTTATAAACAAACTCATTGTCTGGAAATCTCACCATTTCTACCGATGCTCCTCCCGTTTCAAGAACTAAACTCGAAATATCCGAAAAGTCAATCTTGTTTACAGAATCCAAATCATTGTATTTTACATTTACAAGAGTATCACTATTAGCAGCAATTTGGCCGAATCCAAATGCACTTAAATACGAATTGTCAATTTTTAGTATTTTTTTCTTTCCTGTGAAATGTCTTGCTAATGTAATTGATAAATTGACTGCTTCAGAACCTGAACTAAGAAAAACACTGGCACCGTTTTTAAATCCTATCAGCTCTTGGAGTTTTATTGAGAGTTGCTCCGCATATTGGTTTCTGAAATGGTATCCATGGTGAACAATTTTTCTAATCTGTTTCTTAATTCTACTATTTATCAGTTTGTTTCCATGTCCAATGTTTGTACACCATACTCCTGATTCGAAGTCGATATACTTTTTCCCCTCAGAATCAAATAAGTAACAATCTTTTGATTTCGTAATCAGTTTATCGCTTGATATGTAAAATGGTATAATTTCTTTTCTCATAGTTCATTTAATGCAGGATGTTCACTCAACTTGTGCACAACTCGTTTATAACTTAAACAATTGATATGCTTAACATCCTATGGAGGGAGTAAGCATAAAAAATGGCTTGTATTTTTTTGTTTTTATTTCTTTTATATCTCGTCAAAAGGACTGATAACTTTCTGAATGCTCCTGGTGCTGACATGTGTGTATATTTCTGTTGTCTTACTGCTCTTGTGACCTAATAACTCCTGGATGATCCTGATGTCATACCCACTTTCATGCAAATGTGTGGCATAACTATGCCGTAACATGTGAACACCTCCCTGGGTCTTGATCCCGGCATCCTTCTTCGCTCTCTGAAAAATCAAGTTTATGCTCGTTCCGGAATATTTACCCCCATTCTGCCCTTCAAATAAATAATATCCGGGAGAGTACAGTTTGTAGTACTCCCTTAGTAAAGTTAAGACTTTTCTTGATAACCCGACAACCCTGTCTTTTGCACCTTTCGAATTTTTTACGTTGATGAGCATCCTCTTGGAATCAATATCCTTTACCCGGAGATTAATCAATTCACTTCTCCTTAACCCTGCCGAATAAATCAAACTGAGAATTGTCCTGTGCTTTACGTTTCTGATCTTTGCCAAAAGAACTGATACTTCTTCCTTGGATAAAACTGGTGGTAAATAATGGCCCTTCCTGGGCCTTTCCAGCTCCTTCAATTCCATCTTTATCCCCAGCATCTTCAGGTAAAACAACTTAATCGCATTGATCATCTGGTTCTGGTAACTGGCAGAATAGCCATTCCCAATCACATAATAATAATTGAATTCTTCTATGTCTCTCAAACTTATAGCTTCGAGCTTTTTCTCCGGGAAGTGTGATAAAAACACATCCAGCATTGAAGTATAGGTCTTTATCGTCTGGTCTGCATACCTTCGCTGAAGCATCCAATTTTTGTACTTTTTGACCTGCAGCTTCTTTTCGTCAGTTAGCGTTTCTTTATTCATCTGTACTCGTTTAATACCCAATTCTTTTTCTGGGTTCTGACTTTTGTTGGGTCAACTGTTTTATCGCTTCTAAAACGATAACAAAATTCCTGTCATATTTCTTTTGCATTTCAACTATTCTTCTTTCCAGAACCTCATTATTGGCTAATAATTATCTCAGCTTTACAAAGGCTCTTACAATGAATATACTTGTTGCTATAGCGCTGTTTGTGTTCAAAACACTTGATAACATCAATGCCCCATGTTCAGTGAAAGCAAATGGAATTGAGCTGGAATACTTTAAATTCTCAAGGTGGTCGCAATTTGCGACCACCTCTTTTAACTCCTTGTCAGTTAACCTGAACATGAAATCTTCCGGGAACCTGCTATTGTTTCGCTTAACTTGCTCATTCAGTCTTTTAGTTTTTACACCATAAATCCTTGCAAGATCTACATCTAAAATAACTTTCCGCCCTCTAATGAACAATATCATCTGTGCAATATGATCGCTTGAGAGTAAATGATCTTCCATATGTCGTTTTCTTATTGGCCTTTCTTAATTAATACTAAAAATTACTAAATGTCCTCAGTGTCAATTAACAAATGATATTTATTTCCGCCTTCCGTTTCCCGCTTTCCGCTTCACGCTTCACGCTTCACGCTTCACTTTTTTTCCTATTTTTGACACTTCGAGAAAAAACCTGAAGTGTCAAGATGGAAATTCCCAGTAAATACAACCCTGCAGAGGTTGAACAGAAATGGTACTCCTGTTGGATGGATAAGGAATATTTTCATTCCGTTCCTGATGATCGCGAACCTTATTGTATCGTAATCCCCCCTCCCAATGTTACCGGTGTCCTGCATATGGGGCATATGCTCAACAATACCATTCAGGATATCCTGGTGCGCAGGGCAAGGATGCTGAATAAGAATGCCCTCTGGCTCCCTGGAACTGATCATGCCTCCATCGCTACTGAAGCACGCGTTGTTGCACATCTGAAGACTCAGGGAATTAGTAAAGACGATATCAGCAGGGAAGAATTCCTGGAACATGCCTGGCAGTGGCGTGAAAAGCATGGTGGGATCATCCTTGAACAGCTCAAGAAACTGGGTGCTTCCTGCGACTGGGAGAGAACCAGGTTCACCATGGACCCGGAAATGTACGAGTCGGTGATACAAACCTTCATTGATCTTTATAATAAAGGACTAATCTACCGGGGCGTACGCATGGTCAACTGGGACCCCAGTGCCCTGACTGCCATCTCTGACGAAGAGGTAAATTATAAGGAAGTTAATTCCAAACTATACTATGTCAGATACCGCGTGGAAGGAACTGAGGATGATGACCCGGAGAAGAAGGAAAACTGGGTGGTCATAGCCACTACAAGACCAGAAACGATCCTGGGAGATACTGCTGTTTGCGTTCATCCTGAAGATGAAAGATATAAACACCTCTATGGGAAGAATGTAATTGTTCCCCTGGTTAACCGGCCTGTTCCGATCATCGTTGATGATTATGTGGATATGGAATTTGGTACCGGCTGCCTGAAGATCACACCTGCACACGATATCAACGACTACAATATTGGCATCAAGCATAAACTCGATACCATTGATATTTTCAATGATGACGGCACCCTGAACGAACAGGCCATGATCTATATCGGCGAGGACCGCTTTACTGCCCGGGATATGGCTGTGAAGGATCTCGAAGACAAAGGACATATGGTTAAGGTGGAGGATTATTTAAATAAGCTTGGCTTTTCAGAGCGAACGGATGAGGTGATTGAGCCGAAGCTCTCACTTCAATGGTTCATGAAGATGGGGGAACTTGCCAAGCCGGCACTTAATGTGGTTATGGATGATACAGTTAGTTTTCATCCGAAGAAATTCAAAAATACCTACAGGCACTGGATGGAGAATGTAAAGGACTGGTGCATCTCCAGGCAGTTGTGGTGGGGGCAGAGAATCCCGGCATACTACCTGCCAAACAAAGAGATTGTTGTTGCTGCATCTAATGAGGAAGCATTGAAGATTGCAAAGGAAAAATATGATCTGCCTGATCTTAAGCTGGAAGACATGAAACAGGATGATGATGTGCTCGACACCTGGTTCTCTTCATGGTTATGGCCTATCTCTGTATTCGATGGGATCCGTCACCCCGATAATGAAGATATCAAATATTATTACCCGACCAATGACCTGGTTAGCGCCCCCGATATCCTGTTCTTCTGGATAGCCAGGATGATCATGGCCGGACTGGAATACAGGAATGATATCCCTTTCAAGAATGTTTACCTTACCGGTATGGTCAGGGATAAGCAGGGCAGGAAGATGTCCAAATCCCTCGGTAACTCACCTGACCCTATTGAGTTGATGGACAAGTTTGGTGCTGATGGTGTCAGGGTAGGGATGTTACTGACTTCCCCTGCAGGGAATGACCTGCCATTCGATGAAGCACTATGTGAACAGGGCAGGAACTTCAGCAATAAGATATGGAATGCCCTTCGCCTAGTCAGGGGATGGAAAGTTGACAAGAACCTGGAACAACCGCTCTCAAGCAAAGTCTCTGTGGAATGGTTCAGCGCCAGGCTTAATGAGGCCATGAAAACACTCGATGATCAGTATGCAAAATACAGGATCTCGGATGCGCTCATGGTGGCTTACCGTCTTATCTGGGATGACTTTTGTTCATGGTACCTGGAAATGATCAAACCGGCTTACCAGCAGCCAATTGATAAGAAAACCCATGAAGCTACTATCAATTATTTCAACCAGTTGATGAAAATCCTTCATCCATTCATGCCTTTTATCACTGAAGAGATCTGGCATTTGATTGAAGAAAGAGCTGAAGATGATTGTATTATGGTTTCCATGATGCCGGAGAGGCAGAAATATGACAAGGATATTCTGACGCGTTTTGAATTCGCAAAGGAAGTGATCATGGCCATCAGGAATATGCGTAAGGAAAAGAATATCCCTCAAAAAGAAAAATTAGTATTGAGTATTAAGAAAAACCTGGGAGAGGAACCTGACTTAACATTTGATCCGGTTGTTGAGAAACTTACCAATCTGACGGAGATCAATTATGTTGATGAAAAGCTTGAAGGTGCAATCAGTTTCATTGTTAAATCCACTGAATTCTATGTGCCTGCTTCACAGTCAATTGACATGGAAGCAGAGATTACCAAGCTCCAGGCAGAGCTTAAATACACAAAAGGTTTCCTCAATGGCGTAATGAAGAAACTCGGTAACGAACGTTTCGTGCAAAGTGCACCAGAGAAAGTGGTAGCCCTTGAAGAGAAGAAAAAAGCCGACGCCGAAGCACGAATCAAGGTGCTGGAAGAACAAATTAGGTCACTTACTTCGTAAGTTCCCGTGACCCGTGACCAGTGATCAGTGACCAGAATTGTCAACTGTCAATTGTCAACCGTCAACTTAACTATTTATTGAACAAACACATACTGCACAATATTCCCCCCCATCTGCAGTGCATTCCTCCTCGTTTCCCGGGAATCCTTATGAACTTCCGGATCTTCCCAGCCATCGCCAAGGTCTGATTCGTATGTGTAAAAGCAGACAAGCCGGCCTTCATGGATAATTCCAAAACCCTGAGGGGCTTTTTTATCGTGTTCATGGACCTTTGGGAGGCCCTGGTTGAAGTTGTATTTCTGGTGGTAGATAGGATGATCGTAAGGAAGCTCGACGAAGTCATATTCCGGCAAAACAAGTTTCATTTGAGGGCGGATGTATTGATCCAGGCCGTAATTGTCGTCGATATGCAGGAATCCACCCCCCAATAAATAATTTCTGAGGTTTATAGCCTCTGATTCAGAGAAGACCACATTGCCATGACCGGTCATGTGAATAAACGGATAGTTGAAAATTTCCGAACTGCCAACTTCAACGGTTGCGACATCTTCATTAATGCTGGTTCCGATATTGGCATTGCAGAATTTGACGAGGTTGGGCAATGAAGTAGGGTTGGCATACCAATCGCCTCCACCATTATATTTCAAAAGAGCGATCTGGATAGTGGACTGGCCAAATGATCCTAATGACAGCAGGATCAGCAGGATTAATATGTTAAATGGTTTCTTCATTGATTGTTTACCAGGTTTAGTATATGGCATGCTGCAATACCTGCAGTCTCAGTTCTTAAACGGCTTTTCCCAAGGCTTATTGGTTGGTAAGCATTTTCAATGGCCATTTTGAGTTCATTTTCACTAAAATCACCCTCAGGGCCGATCAAGACTACTGCATCTTTGCCTTTTTGAGCCACATCCTTAAGATGATCAGTAATACCTTCATCAACATAAGCAATGAACTTTTGTTCAGCAGGTGAAGCTTTCATGAACACTTTGAATTTAACTGAAGGGTTCAGTACTGGGAGGTATGCTTTCAGGGATTGTTTCATGGCCGCCACCAGAACCTTGTTAAGCCGTTCCGGTTTAATCACGGTCCTTTCCGAATGCTCGCAAACCAGTGGGGTGATCTCATCGATCCCCAGTTCGGCAGCTTTTTCCAGAAACCATTCAAAGCGGCTGATATTCTTAGTAGGGGCAATGGCAATATGGATGTTCGTATCCCTTTTTCCATAATCATTGACAACATCCATAACTGTCACTTCGCATCGCTTTTCATGATCATTGCTGATCTTCGATTCATAAAGGGCACCTTTCCCATCGGTCAGGTGTATGACATCGCCGTCTTGCAGCCGCAGCACGCGGGTAATGTGCCTGGATTCCTGAGGGTCCAGGATATGGATGTTGCCGCTTATATCGGGCGTGTAGAAGAGGTGCATAGAATTAGGATTTAGCAAAGTTAACTAAAGGATTGATATTACCTTTGTCAGCTATTTTAATGGCATCAATATACTGTCCTCTGGGTTCTCCTTTTTTTGTCAGGCTTTGTCTGTTCCAGCTAAAGGGTGGCCGTTTGAAAAAAGACTGCCTGTACACATCTGCAATTAATCTTGAATGTCTTCCATTTCCGTTAGGGAAGCAATGTATAAGAACTATTTGATGACTGAACCTGATTACCATTTCGTCAGGTTCATAAGTTTCATTCTCATTCCAAAATTTGAAATCATCAATTAATTGTCTGAGTGATGTTCCTATTTGGTATTTGTCGACCCCAATATTTTTATTGCTCAGTCTGAATTTGCCGGCCCAAGACCAAACATCACAAAACATTCTATAATGAAGTTCCTTCACAAATTTTTCGGAAAGCAGATAATCAGGTTGAAATTTTTTTGCCAGTGTCCACTGGACAGCATTTTCATTATTTTTCTGTTCAAACTCATCCAACTCACCACGGGTAGTAATCGTTTCTAATAACAGTCCTTCTTTCTCATCTGCATCCAAGGGCGTTTGACCATAAATATATTTATAATCTAATCCCATAAGTAATTGGGCATTGTGTTTATGATTTCATTGGCCTTTTCTGAAATAGCTTCTTTCAGTCGCTCTTCTTTATTTTCCTGGTTTTCCAACATCATTGATTGTGAAGTCCTTAATACAATCTCATTGGCAATATGAAATGCGCGATCTTCAATCATCTTTTCTATGCCACCTTTTTTAGGAATAAATCCATAAATCAATTGCATGTCAAGGGCTTCACCTGCCTCCCTGAGTGAATTAATAGTCAGTGAACCATTAGCTTCTCTTTCTTCAATTTCTTTCACACTTTGTGCTGTAATGTTCAATCTGTTGCCCAGTTGCCTGAGTGACATTTTTAAAGCGATCCTGATCGAATAAATCCAACCCCTATCAGGGACGATAATATTTTTAACAGATCCGAAATCCTGTAATCTCCTGTCAATCTGATTAATAATTAGAAATTGTTTTGAGTCCATAAGGTTATAGCCTTAAATTTATAATACAAATATAAGGTTATTACCTTAAAATAGCAATAATAGTTTCAGGTTATAGCCTTAAATTGCATGGAAATTCACACAAAGTATCGTTGAAAATCTGATACCGGATACAAGATGAAGTCAGATCGCAAAACGCAAAACGCAGAAATATTGGATAAATCATATCACATGGACAATGTAGAATGTAGAATCTAGAATGGACAATGATTGTCTGGTCACTGCTCACTACTTCACCATCACCTTCTCCAGGTGCACAAACTCGCTATTCGCAAACTTGACAACATAAATGCCTTTTGCTAATCCGGAAAGGTCAATTGTGCCGGTGGCTGTAGCGGGATCAAACTGCTGGTTCAGAATCATTTGTCCCTGCAGGTTCAAGACGGTAACGTTTACTTCACTCTGTGCATCCCTGATGCTGAAGTTGAACAGGCCTGTTGATGGATTGGGATAAACAAGCACCTCTGAATCACTGGATTCCAGGGAGATATCATCTGTGCCGGTTGAATTGTCAATCCAGATATTATCGATATACAGGTTATTGCCGAAATGTCCTACACCTTCAAACATGATCTTTATATTCTGACTTCCTGCCCATTGTGAAAGATCCACGATGAAGCAATCAGCTCCCCAGCCGGCACCGCACCAATCCTCAGCTGTCTGAGGCTGGAAGAAATCTTCGTTGTTTGGGCTGGTAGCAAAGATTCCATTGCCGTCAGGTCCTCCTGCAAACACCCGCGTCCAGTTATCGCCGCAGTCATCAGAGATCCTGATGATCAATGAGTCAACCAGGCTTACACGCTGAGCATAGGCATGTTGAAAATGCAAGCTGACGTTATTCATACCTGAAAAATCCATAACAGGTGATATCATCCTGTCCACGGGATTCAGTGAATAATAATCAAAATAATTAATCCAGGCCGCCTGGGTGCTGGGTTCGTTGCCTGCAACATCTGAGATACCCCATGTTATACCAAAGTCAGGGTTCTCGATAGTCCAGGAGCGAGCGTTAAAGCCAGCTTCAAAGTCTTCCTCAAATGGTAAGGAATAACCACCGTAAAGGATATAATCATTCTTTGTAAGTGTTCCGGATCCATTTGAATTATCAGCAATAAGGGTTACTGAATAAGTACCTGCTTCTGTAAAACTGATAACCGGATTTTGTGAATATTCATCAGTGCCTTCCAGGAATTCCACATTACCTGGCTGAAAGAGCCAATGCCAGCTGTCAGGACAATATTCTGTCAGGTCAGTGAGATAAAGTGTTGAGCCAACACAGCAAACTGAATCGCTCACGATAAAATTAACATCAGGTTCTACTTCATCGCTCACAGTAATATATTCTGTATAAGTTACTGAGTCTGTTCCTGCAAGGTTAGTTACGACAAGCTTAACAAAGTATGTTCCCACTGTATTATACACGACACCTTCAGGGTTCATTTCATCGGATGTCTCGGGTTGTCCACCCTCAAAGGTCCAGTTCCATTCAAATGGGATACCGGTGGTAAGATCAGTAAAGCTAACGGCACAGCCTGGAGGTATAACATTTATGTCTACCATGAAATCTGCTTGAGGCGCAGCATAGTACATATCTGATTCCCACATTCCACGACCATAAGTACCTGCTCTGATCACATCATTAGCGATGGTATCAGGATCATAATAGATCTCTATTTCGTTGACAGAGGCATCGACCGGCAATCCCTGGTTAAACCAGATCCAGTCGTCCATGGAGCTGTCATTATAGAATACACCCATGTCGGAGCTGACATAAAGAGCTTCATGACCCCTGGTATAATAGGCAATACTGGTATAATTTACATCCGGAAGTGTTCCGGATATGTCTTCCCAGCTATATCCCTTATCGGTTGATTTATAGATCCTGTTGCTTTGCGACATATAAACAATGTTTGGATCCGTAGGATGAGCTTCAATATCCGCCGGCTCATCCGCGCCTGGTGTAAAATTGGTCAGGTCAATCCATGTTGGCATTGCATTTGACGCATTATCGGTTCTGAAAAAGCGGTTATCATAACGCGACATATACAGGATATTGCCGTCAGCAGGTGATTGTTCCAGCACCCGGATATTGGTTGAGTTGTTGCCTGCCAGATTATCTGAGATCTTATCCCATAGAAGTGTTCCGGATTTTTTGACATCCTTGCATCGCCACACGTTCTTATAGCCGATATACATTATCTTACTGTCTTCTTCATCAAGGATAAATGGAGTTATCCAGGCACCATCTTCGGTGATACCATAATTACCATTTGAAGCTGCATTCTGCTGGTAGTTGTTATTATAATATCTGTCTACATTACCATAATAAACTGTGGCATAACTATATGCTGCATCTTCATGATCGACCAGGCATTCCATACCATCACCCCCACGAGTAAAAACCCAGTCATTGCCCATATACGTTGATGAACCATTATCCTGGTAGCCATTAACTACTTTGTCTTTTACGGTGGCACTTTGCCCGATCTTATATACCTGACTGATAGGCATTCCATCCGTAATCACATGCCATCCTGTTCCACCATCATCTGTCCAGTAGATTCCACCATCATTGCCCGTATACAATCTGCCATCAACTGGATTCCATTCCAACACATGCAGGTCGGCATGTACAGCGGGTACATCACAATCACCCCACCAGTGTGAACTGATATCCCATGTCTGTCCACCATCTACTGATTTGAAGCAGTTTACACCACCTGCATAGACAATATCTTCATTTTGCGGGTCAATAGCAATATCCAGATCATACCAGGCCTGGCCTCCGCTGCCGCCTTCACAGCCCCAGCTCATGATATTTGGTGAGGTCGAACGTTCAGAGAAGTTCAAACCACCATCAGTGGAGCGATAGATACCTTTATAGTCATTAGAGTTACACTCAAGAAAATAAACATAATTAGGATTTGCTGGTGTAACACCAATTACCCCCCTGGCACATGATGGAAGGCCATTGGATATCTGTGTCCAGCTTGCGCCATCATCTGTGGAACGGTAAAAGTTACCACCTGCAGTGGCATAAAGATTTGATGGATTGTTGGGCTTGAATACTATATCTTTAAAATTGCCATTCTTAATGTTAATCCAGTTTGCACCACCATCAGTAGACTTAAAAATTCCGGAGTTTGTAGCAGCATACATGATATCGGGACTTGACGGATGCTGTAACATCCGGCCCACGATCCTGTTTCCCATGCCTGCACTGGATGATGTCCAGGTAACACCGGCGTCAGTGGATATCATTACCCCAATACCTGCAGCATCACCTGCATCACGGTCACCTGTTCCGATAAGGATGGTGTTCGGATCATCATACCTGACGATTATGGAAGAAACACCCAATGTAGGCAGGTCATCGGTGAAGCTTGTCCAGGTTACGCCACCATCGGTGGTAAACCAGAGTCCTCCTGCAGGTGCTCCCACATATATCGTATTGGCATCAGTGGGATGGAAAGCAATGGCATTCAAGCGTCCTAAACCCTTGTATCCTTTTCCACTTGGAATGTAAAAGGGACCAAGATTTGTCCAGTCACCATTAGCAGACCTTGCATCCGGGTGGGCGTCAATATATTTAAAATATTCGTTCCAGACATGGTCTTCAGGGCGACGTGTACCATCAGGATAAATGCGGTCCTGCATGCGGTACTCCCAGCGTTTGAAGGGTTTGAAGCCACATCCTTTGGTGACCTCCCGGCCTTCCCAGTAGGTGTTGAAGGCATGCTGAACTTCGTAAAAGTTGATTTCCGGGTCCTGCATCATCTCAATCCAGTAAGGGAAGACTGCAGTATCCGGCTGACTTGGTGTTGCTTGTTGCTGTGCACTTAATGGCAGGCAATATACCAAAGCAATTGATATTAAGAGAACTATCTTTTTCATGATAATCTGGTTGGGTGAATTATTATGCAAAAATATAACAGTTTACTGAATATATGACAGTTGGGAAGTAAAATTCGTTGTCTAGGTATCCTGCTTAAGTTTCTTTTCTGTCTTTTTAAGTGCCCATAGGATTATCCGGTAGCTAACAAACACCAGCACAGGCACGAATAATAACCATACAATTTGATTTAAAAACATTTTCTTATTTTTTTCTGTTAATAAACGTGTGTGTCATCACCTTCCATTTCCTCCGTGCTGATCTGCTTCTTATTGATCGATTTCCAGGCATACCATATGTATGCCAGGACAAATGGAATCAGCAGGGAAACGTAACTCATAGCCGTAAGTGTATAATGACTTGATGAGGCATTCCTGATGGTGAGTGAGCTTTGCAGGTCATAAACTGATGGATAAAAGGCTGTATTATTCAAACCTGCAAGGCAGAACAGGCCAAAGACAGTAGCAATGACTCCCACACTGGTGCCCCATATCACCTTTCTTCGACATCCTTCAAACCTGAAATAGCCACGAAATATTCCGAGGATTACAAGTGCGATCCCCGATAACAATATCAATGCGACAACAGGCATATCAAGTATATTCATTACATATTTATAAGGCTCCATAAAAACCTTACCTGATTCAGGATCAACAGCAAAGCCTTTGCTGAGCAGGATGTTCATGAGGAAGAAGACAAAAAGAACAAGGAATGGAATCCCGTTTACCAGCAATTGCTTCCTGGTGCGCTTCAAAATATTATCATCAGCCACATTATTCATGAAGTACATAATTCCAAGAACCCGGGCCAGGAAGAAAACAGCAAGGCCAAGTGACAGGTTGACAAAGGTAGCATACCTGCTGATGTCGAAGGCCAGCTCCAATCCACGGTAAGGTGACATCCATTCAGAGAAATTATTATCGTTCACATAGAACATTGAACCCGTGAAGAAGGTTGCCACGGCTGTCCCGATCAATATTGTGCCTAATGCTCCATTAATAAAAAGGAACGTTTCATAGGTCTTTGCACCTAAAAGATTGTTTGGTTTTGACCTGAATTCATAGGCCACTGCCTGTATCACAAAAGATAACAGGATCAGCATCCAGACCCAATAGGCCCCGCCAAAACTGGTAGAATAAAACAATGGAAATGATGCAAAAAATGCTCCTCCGAAGGTGACCAGGGTGGTAAAAGTAAATTCCCATTTTCGTCCCAGTGAATTGATAAGCAAAGTTCTTTCCGCTTCCGTTTTCCCAAGGCGGTAAAGCAGTGTTTGCCCGCCCTGCACAAACATCAGGAAGACAAGTAAAGCTGCCAGTACAGATACCAGGACCCACCAATATTGTTGTAATGCGTAATGTGATAATGCTTCAAACATGATTAATGCCCTCCTTCTTTTGGTCCTTTTTTAATTTGTGTGATCATGATCTTGAGTTCTGCTATGAAGAGGATTGAAAGCATAACAGCAAAAAGCCAGAAAGTAATAATTACTGATGAAGTCTGAATTTTTGTAACAGCAGCAATAGTAGGCATAAGATCCTGTATTACCCATGGTTGACGGCCTACTTCGGCCAGTGCCCACCCGGCCATACCAGCTATATAGGTGAGTGGGATACACCAGAGTGCGAGCCAGAGAAACCATCGCTGCTTTTCAAGTTTGTTCTTCCATGAATAGATTATTGAGAAGAAAAGCACGAATAGGAAAATACCACTTAGCAGTACCATCAGGTGGAAAGTATAGAATGCAAGCGGCACATTAGGGATCAGGTCCCTTGGGTTATTATAATACCCATAACCAAAGTACCTGAAATAGTCATTCAGCCAGACCTGATCACCAAACCTGGCTTTAAGCGTGCTGGCGGTTTTGCGGTCGCCGGTTTTTAGAGCCTCTTTATATGATTTTAAGGTGCTGATAGCTATTTTTCCACGCTCGATCCTGTCATAATATGAAATTATACCCTGTTCCTTATTGCCCCTGATCATGTCTTTGATCCCTGGCACATAGGCTCCTGGGTCAAGAAAAGCCATATAGGACAGTGCATTTGGGATCTCCAGGCTGAAAGCAAATTGCCTTTCCTTATAACGGGATGTATCAGACCTGGGCCTCTCAATGAATCCTATAGCAATCAGGGGTGCATTTGACTGACCATCATACATTGCTTCCATGGCTGCAAATTTCATGGGTTGAACCTTTGCGACCTCTCTGGAAGATTGGTCTCCTGTTGCAATAAGGAAAACGCACATGATAAACCCAAAGATGGAAGCGACGATGATGCTCTTCTTGGCAAAAAGCACTTCTCTTTTCTTAATGAGAAACCAGGCGCTAATGCCAATTACGAAGATGGAAGCCAGAACATAACCTGATGAGACGGTATGTAAAAATTTATTAATGGCAGTGGGGGAGAACAGCACCTCCCAGAAATCGCCCATCTCGTTGCGTGCTGTATCAGGGTTGAAGTGCATCCCTACCGGGTTTTGCATCCAGGCATTAGCTACCAATATCCAGAGTGCTGAAAGGCTTGCCCCGACAGCTACGAGCCAGGTCGACAGGAGATGAAACTTCTTGCTGACCTTACTCCATCCGAAGAACATGATAGCTATAAATGTACTTTCCAGGAAGAAAGCCATGATCCCTTCGATGGCCAATGGCGCACCGAAGATATCACCCACAAACCATGAGTAGTTCGACCAGTTGGTCCCAAACTCAAACTCCAGGATGATACCAGTGGCCACCCCGATAGCGAAGTTGATGCCGAACAGCTTCATCCAGAATTTCGTAATTCGTTTCCACTCCGGATCGCCTGTACGCACATATATGGTTTCCATAATGGCAATGATGAAAGACAGACCGAGAGTTAGTGGAACGAAAATCCAATGGATCATTGATGTAAGTGCAAATTGCATTCTCGACCAATCGACCAGGGCGATATCAATAACTTCCATAATTAATCAATATTAGTTAATTCTTCAATAACATGATCGCTGCGCTGCTGGTCGTCGTCAAAGTTCTTTTGCAGGTAATCCGGGAAGAAGAACAACCTGAACACAGCAAACATGATAAAAAGTTTAATGATGATGATGATCCAAAGCGACCTTCCCCAGGTCATGCTCCGGAAGCCATCGTAATAGAAGTAGAATACCCGTGTGAAAATGGATCGTTTCACATTCGGAGATTTTAGGTTCTCAAATGTAAATAAATATCTTGTCTGATAAGATGTGAAGGGTAATTTATGGTGGTTATAAATTAGTGGTTGGTGGGTAGTGGTTAGTGGGTAGTGGTTAGTGGGTCTTTCTTTTACCCACACCCTGGCCCTCTCCCTCTCTGGTGCTCTTACAGACTTCCCTTACCCACCCCCTGTCCCCCTCCCTTGAGAGGGAGGGGGGGATTATCTAGAAAACAGCATTGATATCTTTTCAAGTACAGCTTCCATTTCCAGCAGCTCATTGTTATTGATCCTAATTATTTTAAATCCATTTTCTTTTAATATTTCATCTCTTCGAGAGTCTTTTTCCGCCTGCTTAAGATGAATTTCACCATCAACTTCGATTATCAACTTTTCTTTATCACAGTAGAAATCAGGTATAAAAAAGAAGTGTTCTCTCTTATTAGATTCGTAAATGATAGGATGTTGTCTGATGAACTTCCTGCCCAATAGCTGCCTGTTACGCAAATACGACCAAAGAACTTGTTCCGAGGGTGTTTGATGCCTTCTCAGCTTCGATGCCAGTCTTTTTATTTCATAATATTTCATAGTGATACCCTTTCTAGTTAATACCAGAATGTCGGTTTGCGTTCCCCCTCCCTTTGTAAGGGAGGGGGCCAGGGGGTGGGTAAAGAAAACAAGTAGCAGGTAATGAAAGTTAGCAAGGATACAGAAGGAGGGGGCCAGGGGGTGGGTAAAGCGAAGACCTACAGAAAGACCTGTAGAGATATCATCACAATAATCGCCAGCACAAAGTAATTGATCCTCATGAAGTAGAACATGGGGTTGAATGGCTCGTTACGCTTGAAGAGTAATCTTGAGAACACTATTATGACCCAGATGCATGCTATCAGGAAGCCGGCCAGGATGATCCATGACTGTGTGAGGTAGAACAGGGGTATCATCAGTGCCGAGACTGCTGTGGCAAGTACCCAGATAAAGGTGATATTCTTGATCTGGTTTTCAGAGTAGATGCTTGTGATGGAAGGGTACCCGGCTTTTTCATATTCCTTTCCATATTTTAGCATCAACAGCCAGAAATGAGGTACCTGCCAGATGAAGAAAAAGAATGCCATGATCATGGCCCTTGCATCTAATAGGGACCCGCCGCCTGCAACCCATCCAACCAAAGGTGGAATTGCACCAATTACAGCACCAGGTATTACCGCAAAAGCGGTCCTGCTCTTTAAGGGCGTGTAAATGGCATTGTACCAGAGCAATGCTAAAAGTCCCAGCTGCATCGCAAGAGGCCCTGAGCTGTCATACAGGATCCATGACCCGGCGATCGTCAGAATCATTGCGTAAAGCAGGGCTCCTTTGGCTGGGATCCTGCCTGAGGGAATCGGGCGATCTCGGGTCCTCTCCATCAGCGCATCTTTATCGCGTTCCTGGTAATGATTGATGGCGGAAGATCCACACGCCAGGATAAATATTCCTAATGTTGGCAGGAGCATGTAAATATCAAAACGTCCCCTGGCAAGCAAATAACCAGTCACCGTTGTCAACGCAACGGCCACAGTGATCTTTACTTTGCTGAGTTCCAATAATGTTTTGATCATGAGATGATTATTTCAATGTTTTCAGGTATTCTATGATCTGTTTAAGGTCATCTTCATTAACCTGCTCTTTGTAAGAGATCATCAGACCCGGGTTAAATCCTTTTACGACTTGCAAGTTGGGCTCGTAGATAGATTTCGTGATATACCCGTCATCAACAGTTAATTCATATTCTTGCTCACCTTCTAACACTATCTCTTTTCTTCCGTATATCCCTTTGAATGTGGGTCCGACAAGTGTTGTTCCGTTCAGGGAATGGCAGCTGATGCAGGCGTTTCTTTTGAGTATAGTCAGGCCTGGATGCTCGCCCTCAGGCACATCAGATGTTTCCAGCCAGGCCATGTAGTCTTTCTCAGGAATGACTTCCACCTTGCTTAGCATATAGGCGTGGCGCTCACCGCAATATTCTGCACAAAACACATCATAGGTCCCTTCTTTCTGGGCAATGAACCACATATAATTATCTCCACCTGGTACCACATCTTCCTTTATCCTGAATGCGGGTATATAGAAACTGTGCAGGACGTCCCTGGAGAAAAGATCCAGCCGTACGGCTTTGTTTAACGGGACAACCAGCTTATCCGAGATTTTTCCATTTTCATACTCATACGACCAGGACCACATTTGCCCGATTACCTTAATCGGAATGGCGTCATCGGGTACCTCGCGCATAGGTTTATAGCCCATCCACCCAAAATAAAACATGATCAAAACCAGGATTGTCGGGATCACTGTCCAAATAATCTCCAATTTATTATTTCCGTGAATATTGCTGGCCTTAGGATTCTTACTTTTCCTGTACCGGATGACGAAATAGATCATCACCGCAGTTATACTTACCAGGAAAAACAATGAGGCCCCCAGGATAATGGCAAATGAAAGGTCAACTCCTTCTACGAAATTTGATGCACCTGACATATCTTCTTAATATTTTTACTTTTTTTCAATTGTTAGGTTAATATCTGTCAACGTAATCCACCAGTGTCAGAACAATGAATGCTAAGAACAAGATCAGGACTATTGCAATCATGATCTGGTAGATCTTTGGGTCATATTTTAAATGCATGAAATAAAACGCTACGATCAATGCTTTGGTAGAGGCTATGAGCAGTGCGGTCAGGACGGATAAGGTGTAGATGTCAGCTCCGAATACGGATACTGTAACAGTCATGATGGTTAAGATAATTAATCCAAGCCAGGTACCGAAGTGATCTTTATAAGAGACTATATGGACATCGTGTCCATCTTGGGTTTGCTGAGTCGTTTCTTTCATGTTTCTTATTGTATGAGATAGAACAATGGGAACAAATAAATCCATATCAGGTCGACGAGGTGCCAGTAAAGCCCGGCATTCTCCTGCAGCATAAATTTATTCTTGTTCACTTTGCCTTTCCGGATATACCTGACAACAAATAAGATAAATGCTGCTCCAACAATGACGTGCAGTGCATGCAAGCCTGTCATCATGAAATAAAGAAAATAGAATAACCTCTCTCCGTGAGGAAGATGATTGAAATGGTCCATTCCCGGGAACAGTCCATGATCAATTTTGCCTGACCACTCGAAATATTTATTGACCATAAAGATCAATGCAGCAAACACGGTTATCCATAACAGCCATAAAGCTTTTTTATAATCTCCTTTCTGTGTTGCCGTGATCGACATGGCCACTGTCATACTACTGGTTAGCAAAACGATTGTATTCACGGTTCCTATAAGAACATCCAAATCCAATGATGCTCTTAAAAAGTCATCAGTATACACATACCTGTATATCAGGTAGACGAGAAATAATCCGCCAAAAAGCAGCAACTCTGTAAACAGGAACAGCCACATCCCCATCTTGGAGGCTACATCATCCCTGTTATGTCCTGAGTTTGGTAAAACAAAGGTTTGTTCCATGATCAATTATATGTTTTGGTCTTCAAAATCATACGGTCCGCCCTTGGGTAATTTTGGTTCTTTGTCGAAGTTGGTTAATGGTGGTGGTGACTTTGTTTGCCATTCCAGCGTAACACCTCCCCAGGGATTCCTTCCAGCAGGAGCACCTTTCTTAAAACTTCTGAAAAGATTGACTATCATCAGTATAAGTCCAATGGCCAGTATCCAGGAACCTACTGTTGAAATAACGTTCAAGGTTTGGAATTCGGGCAGGTAATCATAATATCTTCTGGGCATACCCAGCATGCCAAGTATGAGCATTGGAAAATATAAAACATTGAGCCCGATGAACAGGAAACCAAAGGCGATATTGGCCCTTTTTGTATTGTACATTTTTCCCCAGATCTTAGGGAACCAGTAATGCAGTGCAGCAAAGACGGCAAAACCGGTTCCGCCGAACATCACATAATGGAAGTGTCCAACAACGAAATAGGTGTCGTGCAGGTGGATGTCTGTTGCAAGGGCACCAACAACCAGGCCGGTAAGCCCCCCGATAAGGAACTGGAAAATAAATGCCAGTGCGTAAAGCAGGGGTGTTTGTATATCGATCGATCCTTTGTATAATGTAGCAACCCAGTTAAATACCTTTATTGCAGAAGGTACAGCAACCAGGAATGTGAGTATAGAAAAGATAACCCGGGCAGGTCCACTCATACCTGAGGTGAACATATGGTGTCCCCATACAAAATAACCCACAAATGCAATGGCAAGACTTGAATATGCGATTGCTTTATATCCAAATATTGTTCTGTGAGCAAAAGTTGGGATTATTTCAGAGATGATCCCCATGGCAGGCAATACCATAATATAAACGGCAGGGTGGGAGTAGATCCAGAATAAGTGCTGGTAGAGAATAGGATCCCCACCCATGGAAGGATCAAATAACCCAACCCCAAACATCCTTTCTGCGATGATCATCAGCAAGGTAATGCCCACAACGGGTGTAGCCAGTAACTGTATCCATGAGGTAGCATAAAGCGACCATGCAAAGAGTGGCATCTTGAACATTGTCATCCCCGGATAACGTAAACGGTGGATGGTGACGATGAAGTTTAACCCGGTGAGTATGGAAGAGAACCCGAGGATAAATGCAGCAAAGACAGCCATGGAAACATTCGTTCCGGTTTTAACACTATATGGCGCATAAAAGGTCCATCCAGTATCCGCCGGCCCATCACCTACAACGAGTGTGAGCAATGCAAATGCTCCGCCAATGATATACAGCCACCATGACAGTAGATTCACCTTCGGGAAAGCAACATCATCTGTACCAATCATAATTGGTAAGAAAAAGTTCCCGAATATGGCCGGTACACCTGGAATGATAAAAAGAAAAATCATAATCACTCCATGCAATGTAAAAGCCTGGTTGTACATGTGGGCTTCAAAAAGGTTCTTTCCCGGAGCGATCAGCTCAAACCGCATAAGCAAGCCAAGGATTACACCTACCAGGAAAAAGGACATGACGGTATACAGGTATAACAATGCAATTCGCTTATGGTCTAGAGTAAAGATCCAGGATTTAAGGCCTTTAGAGGCCTGGTAAAAGTTCAGATCTGTACTTGCTCCTGTTGCAGACATATGCAATAACTATTCGTTTGTTTGTTTTTTTCTGTTTTTCTTAAGGAATAAAGTCAGGAAGAGCAACACTGCAAAGAACAGAATGATGCTCCCTGATACTTTGGTGATATTGAAGACATATTTCTTGCCTTCGGCATCATAGCTGAAACAAAATTTCAGGAATTTATTGATGGTGGGGCTGGACTTGCCCTGTGAAGCTTCCACGACAGCCATCTTCAGGTCGAAAGGCAGAAAATAAGTTCCATGCAGGTACCTGGTGATCTTTCCATCCGGACTGAGCACGACGATAGCACCGGGGTGTATGTATTCTTTTCCTTCTTTTTTAATTTTATAGCCAATGCTATTCAAGAGGCTGTATACATTGGCGCTGTCGGCTGTAAAAAATTTCCATCCATTGTCAAGGTCGTGATTGCCTTTGACCAGTTTTGAAAACGTCTTTTTCTTGTCCCTGGCCAGCTTCGTGTTTTCATTATAATTAAAGCTGAAGGTGAATACCTGGTAATCAATACCAATCACCTGGTCTGACTTGGAAATGACATCGGCAACACCTTCAAGCAATGGTGTGCAGATTCCCGGGCAGTTGTAATAGACTGGAACAAGCACGGTTGGTTTATCAATGATTGAAAGTAGATTTACCGTGTCATATTTTTCAGAAACAAATATGAGGTTATCCGGGATGTATTCATCCAGTTTCTCATAGATGCCAAGCTCAGCATCCTGTGCTGCAACATTCATGGCAATTGGAATAGTTAAAGTCCAGCTGATGAGAACAATAAGAATATTATTTTTCATTTTTGGTTTGAATAATGGAAAAGTTCTAAACGGTATGCAAATTTAGACTAAATAAAAATAAGAAACAAATTATTTTGGAAAATGTTTAGAATCAATAGGATGAATAGAAGTTGACAGTTGGCAATTGGCGGTTGACAATAATATTTTTGCATACTGTCAACTGTCAACTGTCAACGGATTCTACCGAATTATCACTCCCTCAGCAACAAAGGAATATTCCCAGCTTGGTTCTATGATGAGACTGATCTCGGATTCCGACTTGCCATTGTCTTTGGCCATGGCTTTTAAGTCACTGACTTCCACCTGCTCACGGTAGGCGATGCCATTGATGATGACTGTTTTGCCGGCTGATTCGATAGGGATGGTGAAGTCGCCATCTTTAAAAAGGACCTGCATTACCTGCCCATTGCCGATGTCAATATTCATCCAGCAACCGGAATGCTGGCAGCATTCAACAATTTGCCCTTTAAGCTTGACTTCAACCTTGTTGCTTTCTTCAAATAATGAGGTTAATTGGGTAGCATCAACAGCATTTTCGACCGGGAACTCCTGGCCGAAAACACCTTCTGATGCAATATTTTCTTCTGTGTGTCCTTCTTTAACCTGTGTGCCCGAGTTGCAGGCAGCAACAAATATCAGAAGAGCAATAACAACCGAATAATATTTCATGATTTAGTCTCTCGGTTTGATAACCACGTCCTTGACCTCATCCATGGTAACATAACCACCATCATTGCCAAAGTTATTCAGAACATAATTGATAACCGCTACAGCATCTTCCTTGGTGTCGACCTGTGGTGTCATGGGCATGTTATATGTAACACCGTTAACAACCATTTCTTCGTGTGATCCGTTAAGGGTTTGCTCAACAGCCCTTACCTTGTCTTTAAGTAAATAATCCGACTGTGCAAGCGGGGGGAAGGCTCCTTCAACACCTTTACCATCAGCCATGTGGCAAACAATACATTTCTCTTCATAAATGGCTTTTCCTTTCGCCATTTGAGCGGCATCCTGAGGGAGATATGAGTTAAATGCGCTGAAAGCCAGAAAGAGTCCCAGCGATAATGTGACAAAAACGATTGATTTGATTTTCATCTTGTTGTTTTTTAATTTGGTTCATTCAAAAATTGATTAACAAAAGTAATAAAATTTGTTCATCCGGTATCCTGAATCCGGTATCCTGTATCTGACAATTTTTTCTGTATATTTGAACATAATGATTCAGCCCACCACCCTAAAGAACAGAATTAATTCCATTGATATATTAAGGGGAGTTGCCGTATTAGGTATTGGGATTGTTAACATTCTGGGATTCAATGCTTCATTTTTTGATTTTGGGGGCTTTTATAATTCCCTGGAGGATCCTGCCCAGGCTGGTTTTTACCATACATTTATTTCACTGACAGCAGATAAATTCATTTTCATCTTCAGTTTTTTATTTGGTTATGGTGTCTACTTCCAGTATAAGAAGTTCGATTTCGATGAGTTGAAATTCACAGAATTCTTCAGAAGAAGGATGATGTACCTGGCCTTGTTCGGTATTGCACATATCCTTTTGCTTTGGGCTGGCGATATTCTATTGCTCTATGCCATCGCTGGCATGTTTCTTTTCCTTTTCAGGAAATCCTCCGGGCATATATTGATATCCCTGGGTGCCTTTTTTTATTTCTTTGTCAGTATCTGGTTGATGATCGGGATCTGGATCCCGCTTCCCAATGCCCTGTCATCCACTTGCAATGAATGCCTTTCCAATGCACTGGAAATATATCCGACCGGTAATTACTGGGAATGTTTTATGCTGAGGATGAATGAATATTTTGCGTTCAGGAATATTAATCTTTTCTATTACCTGTCCAAAGCGATCGGAATCTTTTTCTTTGGATTTCTTGCATCAAAACTGAATTTTCACCATTTGATTGCAAGGAACCTTGGATTGTCATTTATAGTGCTTGTTGTTTCTGGCATTGTTGCTGCATTGACATGGCGCTATTACGAGCAGGTTATCTTCTGGATTATTCCAGAGGGATCAAGGTTTATGAATGCCGTTTATATGGCCGGATATGAATTGATGAATCTGCTTGTCGCATGTACTTACATTCTAATCATCATGATTCTTTCTTCGGGATCATGGACAAAATATATAATGATGCCTTTCTCTTATGCCGGAAGGATGTCGCTTACCAATTACCTGTTTCAATCGCTGGTATTTTCTGTAATATTTTATGGCTGGGGCTTTGGATTGTTCGGATCGCAGGAACCTTCGTCTTTCGTTTGGTATGCGGTTATACTTTTTGTTTTCCAGGTAATACTGAGCTATATATGGTTGCGGTACCACAAGCAGGGACCATTGGAAGCCCTCTGGCGTAAATTATCCTATAAAAGCGAATAAAATGAACGTATTAAGGAATATGATCATCCTGTTTTCACTGCTCATTGTTTTTAACTCCTGTCACACGGATCAAAAAAAAGAAAACGAGCTTGCACTGGAGGTCAAACGGGAAACCCTTAGAACCTGGGAGGGATATAAAAAATATGCCTGGGGGCATGATGTCCTGAAACCAATCTCAAAATCATACCAGGATTGGTATGATCAGTCCCTGTACATCTCACCTATCGATGGATACAGTACACTGAAGGTCATGGGCTTTGATGAAGAAGCTAAAGATATTGAAGATTATATCGTTGATTCAGTTAGCTGGGAAAAAGATATAGATGTTAAGGTATTTGAGGTGAATATCAGGATATTGGGAGGATTACTGGCTATGTACGAAATGTCAGGCAATCCGAAAGTACTTGAAAAAGCTGAAGACTTTGGCAAACGGATGATGCCGGCATTTGATACTGAAACTGGCATTCCAGGGTTCTGGGTTAACCTGAAGACCGGTATTGTCAGGGGCGACACTGTCAACGTGGCCGAAGCAGGCACTTACCTTATTGAGATGGGCATATTGAGCCATCATACCAAAAATCCGGTTTATTATAAGGCTGCTAAAAAGGCCAGCCTGGCTGTTTTTGAAAGAAGGTCAGAACTGGGACTCATCGGCGATGTCATTGACGTGCAAACAGGTGAGTGGGTGGGCCAATCCAGCCATATCTGCGCCGGTGTGGATTCCTATTATGAATATTTGTACAAAGCATATCTGCTCTTTGATGACCAGGACCTTAAAAAAGTCTGGGATGAAAGTATGCCTGCAGTACATAAATACCTGGCTGAAGATTATGATGACAAACTATGGTATGGGCGAGTAGATATGAATACAGGAGAGCGGTCAGCTCGGTAATTACACTTTATGATGCATTCTTCCCGGCGATGCTGGCTATATCCGGTGATTTGGAAAGAGCTGAGAGGTTTCAGCATACCTGGGACTGGCTGTGGAACAAGTATGGGCTGGAACCCATGGTTTATGATTATAAAAAAGGTGAACCGAATTATCCCGTTTATGCCCTTAACCCGGAAATCATTGAATCTGCATATTATTTATATCACTTTACCGGTGATAAAAAGTATCTTGAAATGGCTAAACAATACTGGGCGGATATTAAAGAGTATTGCGGTACAGAAGTGGCCTTTACTTCTGTAGATAACGTAATTACCATGGAGAAGAGAGATAATATGCCGACTTATTTCATAGCTGAGACCTTAAAGTATTTATATTTGATATTCTCTTATGAAGAGGGTGAATTTAAGTTTAATGATTACATTTTTAATACCGAGGCACATCCATATAAAAAGTTAAAATAAAGATTAATTATGAAAAGATTACTATTAGTTCTAGCGCTTGTACCATTATTGTTTTTGGCTAATTTGAATTATGCCCAAAAAGGGGATAAGGTTGTTGAGAAGATCATCGAGATTGGAACCACGGACAACCAGACGATGGATCACCTGGATATTCTTTGTAATCGTTTTGGAGGTCGTTTGACCGGGTCTGATGCATATGAGAATGCTGTTCAATGGGCTGCAAATAAGTTTAAGGAATGGGGCATGGAAGTGATCCTGGATGAGGCCGGTGAAGTTCCTGTTGGATTTAACCGCGGACCTTGGTCAGGCAGGCTGTTATCCGATAACGGGATGATACTTCATTTTGCCACACCTTCCTACACATCAGGAACCAAAGGTGTTCAGCGAGGACACGTATTGATGGAGCCAAAAACCCAATCAGAGTTCGACAGGATGAAAGGAGCTCTGAATGGGGCATGGGTGCTGATCACAGGAGAAAACAATGGCTTCCCGATCAATATTTCAAAAGAAGCTGATGGGATAAGAGATTCTATTATTGAAGCCAATGCTGAGATTGCCAGGAAGAACAGGGAGATCAGGATGAAAAACCGCAAATCAGAAGAAAAGGAAGAACTTCTGGAATATATAGAGGAGCCAGCACTATTCTACAGGCAAATGGTTGATGCCGGCATCCTTGGAATTATTCAGGCTTCCAAAACACCCATACGGGTAATGTATGATCGTAAAAACCTGATGGATCTGACCTTCGAAACATTACCTACAGTTCCTGATATCAAATTGGATGAGCATCAGTACAAGCTTATCGAGCAAATGGTAAAAGAACGACGTTATTTCGAACTGGAGTTTAACATCAGGAACCATTTCAGGCTCGGGCCCCGGAAATATCATAATGTGATTGGGGTTATTAAAGGCACCAAGTATCCTGACGAGTATGTGATCATGGGTGGGCACCTTGATTCCTACGATGTAGCAACCGGTGGGGTGGATGATGGTTCAGGAGCCACTCCCGCTATTGAAGCCGCACGTCTGATCATGGAAGCAGGGGGCAAGCCCAAGCGTACAATCCTGGTCATTTTGTGGGCAGCCGAGGAATGCGGACTCTGGGGATCAACGCACTGGGTGGAAGAAAACGAAGATAAGCTTGATAAGATATCGAATATGTTCAACCGGGATGGCGGGCCGACGGTACCAACAGGTATGTCCGTTTCGGAAGCTATGTGGGATGATATCGAAAAAATCTGCGAACCCATCAATGATATCAATCCTGACTTTCCCTTTGAGCTTAAGAAGAGAGAACCCAGGACAAGACCTGAGAGGGCATGGGGAACCGATAGCGGACCTTTTGCTGTAAAAGGTGTTCCAACCATGACGTTCTCAACAGGAGACCCCAAAGGTTATAACTTCTCCTACCGGGAGATCTGGCATACTGAACGCGACCTTTACAACAAGAGCATCCCGGAATACCAGGAGCATACCTCGATCGTAACGGCCATTGTAGTGTATGGTATCGCAAACCTGGATCACCTGCTATCTAGAGAAGGATATTGGACGGAGCCGGAGGAAGAATAGAGAAGAGAGAAGAGAGAAGAGAAAAGAGAAAAAAGAAAAGTGGAGCGAGGCAAAGCCGAGGGACATCCCGCCGAAAGCGGGGAGAGAAGAGAAATTTCTGTTCAGTGATCAGTGATCAGTGTTCACTGTGTAGCTAGTGGCAGCATTCCATCTTCGTACCATCATTCTTATCCAGCTTGGGGCTGACATAAGGAATACCCAGGTTCAGGCCACGTAAAATGAACAGTATTCCTATGAGGATGATGAAGTAGGGGATGATCTTGCTTACTTTCTTTCGGAACCGCATACTAACCACATTTCCAAGCACTGACAGGCTCAACATCACAGGGATGGTACCGAGGCCAAATACTACCATATAGGTTACACCTTGTTCAACCGAGCCGAGGACGATTGCGCTGGCAATGGCAATATAAACCAGTCCGCAAGGCAGGAATCCATTTAGTATGCCAATAATGAAAAGAGAACCATAGGATCTGATGGCGAACATTTTACCAAAGATCTTCTTGGTCTTGCCAACCAACTTGAAGGTAGCGCTCTCAATATTGATCTTACGGAACAAAACCGGGAAAAGGACAGAAAGGATCATGATCACACCTATTATTATCGATGCCCATTGTTGTAATCCGCCTACTGCAATCCCTTTGCCCAGCAAACCGAATAATGCACCCAGAATGCCGTAAGTAATAGTTCTGCCAATATTGTAGGTAAGGCCACTTGAAATTCTTGCAAACCACGACTCCTGCTTTAAAGGCAGGGCTATTGCAATAGGGCCGCACATTCCTATGCAGTGAAAACTGCCCAGTAAACCTAAGACCAATGCTGAAATATATTCCATGCTAATGTATATAAACCTCCTCCTGGTAGTAATTAACACCTTTGAATGACCAATCGACCTTGATGATATATTTCCCTGGCAACAGATTCCCGGTAGGGATGATCTGAGAAGAACTGGTATCTGATGATACCGGATAAATAATGTCTTTCTTAAAATCGGAAGGCCGGTATAACTGTATAGTACCAGATAAAGTGTCGTTTTTAGTGAAATCAGGGAAATGCACTTTGATAATCTCTTTCGATTTACTGAAGACAATCTTTTCATCAAGATCAGCCGTATTGCTCATTTTCTCCTGTTGGGTGTCATAGTCAAGTTCTTTTGGATAGTAATCCCTTTCCACAAGATTAACATCATGTGTTGTAGTATAATATATGAAAGAGAAAATGGCGATAAAAAACAGGATGATAAAAATCAGGATTCCTGTACCCCAGTTAAATTTCATGTTCTAGTTATTTTGGGCCAACAAATGTAGCCTTGGCTTCCTCAATCAATTGATCGTTACTGTATACGCCAATGACGATCTCCATCTTACCCGGCTGAAGGTCTTCTTTATCAAGAATAATGAAAAAGACTGATTCTCCGACAGTCTGGCTTTTTACAATAATTTGCTGACCGATGATTTTGATCTCTCCTTCATGTGACAGCAGCTTAACATTAATAGGCAGGTCCTCATTGGTTTTATTGACCATCTTGATGTTGTAAAGATTGCTGAACTTACCATCTCCCTGGTCCTGGTACAACATTCCAGGTGCTCTTAATACCGTGGCCTCCAAAGATGATCGCGCTGTCAAAGCATAGCCTATCACACCAAGCAAAATGACAAGTACAACTGAGTAAGCTATAATCCTGGCATTAAATTTCAATGCGGTGCCTTCTGCAATAACCCTATCAGAAGCGTAACGGATCAAGCCTTTTGGTTGGTCGACGCTCTCCATCATGCTGTTACATGCATCAATGCAGCATGCACAGTTGATACATTCGAGCTGTGTGCCATTCCTGATATCTATGCCTGTTGGGCATACCTGGACGCATTGTGTGCAATTGATACAATGACCCTTACCTTCCTTGGTCCTGTCTTCACCCTTATGAAATGTGCCACGTGGGTCACCTCTCTGATAATCATAAGAGACCACTATGGAGTTTCTGTCTAACAAAACACCCTGCAGTCTGCCGTAGGGACAAACAATTGTGCAAACCTGCTCCCTGAACCATGAAAAGATGAAATAGAATACCCCTGAAAATATTAACATTCCGGCCAGTCCACTGATCTGGTTCCGCGGATCATCAGTTATGATCTCAAATAGTCCTTCGATACCAATGATGTAAGCAAGAAAGAAATTGCTGATCACAAAGGCAATGAGAAAAAAGACAGCATGCTTGATAACTTTTCTAAAGATTTTATTAAAGTTCCAGGGTTGTTTTGCCAGCTTTTTCTGGTGGTAGGCATCTCCCTCGATCCAGTATTCTATCCGTCTGAAAATGATCTCCATGAACACTGTTTGCGGACATGCCCAGCCACACCATAGCCTGCCATAAGTAACAGTAAACAGGATGATAAATACCATAAGGGCTACCATGGCAAGGAAGAAAAGATGGAAGTCCTGCGGCCAGAACTGCACACCAAAGATGACTATTTTCCTTTCGATGAAGTTCAGCAGGAGCAGTTCCTGTCCATTGATTTTAATGAATGGTCCGGCGAAAAAGAAAACCAGCAGGATTAGCCCAAAAATATTTCGATAGGTAGTGAATTTGCCTTTAGGTTTTTTTGCATAAACCCAAACCCTTTTCCCTTTCTCATCAATAGTAGCCAGCGTGTCCCGGAACTTATCCTTGTCCAGTTCTTCTTTTTTAAATTGTACCATGACCTCCCGTCTTAGCTGTCACATTTCTCACCCTGTGGCTCTTTTGGATTCGGAGGGTTGGTGCCCTTGAGTGTCAGGATAAAACTTGATACCTGTTGGATTTGCAATGGTGTCAACTGATCTTTCCAGGAGATCATACCCTTTGCTGGTACACCAACAACAATGATATTGAATATATCATTGATACTGCAACCGTGGATCCAGAATTCATCCGTCATGTTTGGACCAACAAGACCCTGGCCCTGGGCCAGGTGGCATACTGCACATTGCTTATCATAAATCTCCTTGCCTGCCATTAAGCTTGCTTCATCAGCCAGCACAGTAACATTTTCGGCATTGATTACATTTGACTCAGCTGATTTCTGGAAAATGACGCCTGCTTCAGCAATCTCTTTTTCATATTCCATGGTTTGCAGGTCGCCCCATCCCAACAGATGAAATCTTAATCCATAAATTATTGCAATGACGATGGTGATATAAAAAAGCCACACCCACCATTTTGGTAATTTGTTATCCAGCTCCTGGATCCCGTCATAATCATGTCCAGATAATAACTTGTCACCAGTAAGTTCGTCCTGTTCAAATTGACTTGCTTGGTTTGGTTCCATTTGATTAATATTTTGTGTTTTACTATTCAAAATTTACATCATCCTCATCTTCCAAAGGGATGTTTTTATAAGCATTGACACTGGCTTTATCCAGCTTCACTGTATGTATTAACATCACAGTAAAAAATGTGAAGAAGATTATCAAGCCAATGATGGGGTATATTTCAACCCCGTCAATGCTTTCCAGGTAATGTATGACCAGTCTCATAGCTATTCAGTTTTATAAATATCCGTTCCCAGTCGCTGCAGGTAGGCAATTAAAGCAATGATCTCCTTATTTGGTGCACATTCAATGCCTGATTGTGCAAGGTTATCAGAGATTTGCTGTGCCTGCCTTAAGAGATTGTCATTGGCTTTATCAGCGAATCCTTCAGCATATGGAGCACCGAAGTACTGCATGACATTGATCTTCCTGCTGGTTGTTTCCATATCCAGGTCATTTTCGATCAGCCATGGATAAGCAGGCATGATCGACTGCTCATTCAGTGATTGGGGACTAAGCATATGGTTATAATGCCAGGAGTTAGGTTTGTACATCTTGCCTGTTACCACACCTTCCCTGGCCAGGTCAGGCCCATTTCGTTTTGACCCGAACTGGAATGGGTGGTCATATACGAACTCGCCGGATTTAGAATAATCACCATACCTTTCTGTTTCTGACCGGAAGGGTCTGACCATCTGGGAATGGCATGTGTAGCAGCCTTCCCTGACATAAATGTCACGTCCTTGCAACTCCAGGGGAGTATAGGGTTGTACACTAGAGATCGTTGGTACATTGGATTTGATCAGGTAGGTGGGTATGATCTCAACCAATCCACCGATAAGTATTGCAACCAGTGCGAGAATAAGAAACTGAACTGGCTTGCGCTCCAGCCACCTGTGCCAGCCTTCTCCGGCTGAACGTTTGCCGGCAATCCGTGCCATTGCTGGCGCTTCAGCATCTTCATTGTTGGCAAAGGATCCTGCTTTCACCGTCTTGAATATGTTGAACAAGAGCAGGAGTACACCTGAAATGTACAAGGCACCTCCCACAGCCCTGGCTGCGTACATCGGCATAATTTGCGTGACTGTCTCAAGGAAGTTAGGGTACTTCAGGAAGCCATCAGGAGTAAATTCTTTCCACATGAGGTATTGTACAACCGATCCCCAGTATAGCGGAATAGCATAGATGATGATACCCAGCGTGCCAATCCAGAAGTGCGTGTTTGCCATCTTGATTGAATAGAGCTTGGTCCTGAATATTTTTGGTATCAGCCAATACAGCATGCCGAAGGTCAGGAATCCGTTCCATCCCAGGGCTCCAACATGAGCATGTGCCACAGTCCAGTCGGTGAAGTGAGTAAAGGCATTGACTGTCTTTAACGACATCATCGGGCCTTCAAAGGTTGACATACCATAGGCTGTGACAGCCACAACGAAGAATTTTAGGACCGGATCCTCCCGAACCCTGTCCCAGGCCCCTCGAAGTGTAAGCAGGCCATTTACCATACCACCCCACGAAGGTGCGATCAGCATGATGGAAAAGACTGTGCCAAGTGTTTGTGCCCAATCCGGCAGTGATGAATAAAGCAGGTGGTGAGGACCAGCCCAGATATAAAGGAATATAAGTGACCAAAAGTGGATGATGGAAAGCTTATAGGAATATACCGGGCGGTTAGCTGCCTTGGGAAGGTAGTAATACATCAGTCCAAGGTAAGGTGTTGTCAGGAAGAATGCCACAGCATTATGTCCATACCACCATTGTACCAGTGCATCCTGTACACCCGCGTAAATCGGATAGCTTTTAAACAGTGTAATAGGTATAGCTATTGAATTAACAATATGCAATACTGCAACTGTTACGAATGTGGCAATATAGAACCAGATGGCAACATAAATATGCCTGGTCCTTCTTTTAATGATCGTGCCGAACATGTTCCATCCAAAAATGACCCAAATGATTGCAACTGCTACATCTATAGGCCATTCTAATTCTGCATATTCTTTACCTGTGGTAAAACCAAAAGCAAAAGTCAATGCTGCTGCAACAATGATGATTTGCCAACCCCAGAAATGAATGTAACTCAGGGTATCATTGAACATCCTTGCTTTACATAATCGCTGTAGTGAGTAGTATACACCGCAGAATATCCCATTGCCAACGAAGGCGAAAATTACTGCATTGGTATGGATGGGCCGGATCCTTCCAAAGGTGGTATAGGAGATGTCCATGGTCAGCGACGGCCATACCATCTGGAGTGCCGCATAAAGACCAACCAACATCCCTATAATTCCCCAAAATATTGTTGCATATGCAAAATATTTGACGATCCTGTTGTCATAGGCAAATCTTTCCTGTTCCATAAAATTAATTATTGGTTTTTGGTTTATGAGAAGATTTCTTGCTTGATTTTTCTTTCGGTGGGATGGCATCGGAGCTGGTGTTTTTTCCATCTTCAAAAAGGATTCTTACGGAAGGGGTGTAATCATCATCATACTGGCCGTCACGAACAGACCATATAAAGGCAAACAGGAAACCGATTGCCACGATCACACTAAATCCCACGAGGACAAAAATTACGCTCATTTCAGATGCTTCTATGAACAAAAATATATTATAGCACCCAAATATTCAATTAATACATGTAAAATACAGGCCTTGATATCTATTTAGAATTTATCTAAATAAAGCGATGCATGTTTTGAATTGTTTTATGGGTATTTAGGGTATATTATACCTAAATACTTTCTTTTCTGGCCATCAATATCGTAGCAAGGGTTACAAATGCTACCACACTAACTGAGCTTAGGGGCATAAGAATGGCAGAAATTATTGGGGTGAGCAGCCCCATAGCTGCAAAAGAGATTCCAACAATATTATACAGGAAGGAAATAGCAAAACTCACCTTCACAATATTCATTGAAATTTTAGTGAACCTGATATACTTAGCAAGGTTATCAAACCTGTTGGCATCCAGGATGGCATCACAGGCAGGGGAGAAATGGTATATATTATCCGCAATAGTAATGCCAACATCACTTTCCTTCAAGGCTCCGGCATCATTTAATCCATCACCAATCATAATAACCACCTTTCCATCAGATTTTAATTTTTCTACATAACCATGCTTATCAGAAGGCGATTGCTTGAAATTCAAATATTTCTCATCTTTAAAAAGGGGCAGAAGGTTAGGCTTTTCTGAATCATTATCTCCTGATAATAGGTGTAAGTCGTATTCTTTACCCAGATCATTTAGTACTTTTTTCAATCCGGGCCTGTATTTGTTTTTGATAGTGAGATGCCCAAGGACTTTATTATTTATGGAGACCCAGACCTTGGTCGTATAGGTTTTGGATTCACTGATGCTACCCGTAACAAATTTTTCAGATCCAATCTTGATCTTATGCCCCCTGACAATCCCTCTTATCCCTAAAGCCGGGATCTCCTGGAATTGTATTACATCGTCAATCTGATCTGCTGATATTGACATATAGATTGCAGCGCTGAGGGGGTGTGTAGAATGCCTGACAAGGGATTTAACAAGTGCAAATTGATCTGGGGTAAGGAGGATATTTTCTGTGCTTACTTCAAATTCATCATTCTGAGTGATCGTACCGGTCTTATCCAGCACCACCGTGCTGATCTTACTGAGGTTTTCAATCACTTCAGTTTTCTTAAGATAAAATCCTTTTCGCCCAAAAATTCTCATTGCACTACCAAACGCAAATGGAATTGTTAATGCGAGTGCACATGGACAGGCTACGATCAATACAGATGTGAAAGCATTCATGGCCACATCAGCATCCAGGATCAACCATATTATTCCAGTTGATATGGCAATGACAATAATTATAATCGTAAAATACTGGCTGATTACATTGATTAATGAAGTCAGCCTTGAATCCTGCCCATAGGAATGCATATCCTGGTTCCAGAGTTCAGTCAGATAGCTTTGTGAAACCTCTTTTTCGACTATCAGTTCTATTGCACTGCCAAGCTGTCGGCCACCTGCAAACACATGGTCTTTAAGGCTCTTGGAAACCGGTGCGGATTCCCCGCTGACAAAGCTATAATCGATATTAGCGTCTCCTTTTACCAGTATGGAATCTGCCGGAATGAGTTCCTGGTTTCTTACTACAATGCGGTTGCCCACCTTAAGGCTTTTAAGAGGTATTGTCGTTTCTTCGTTATCGTCAGTTATCACCGTTACAGCAACAGGAAAATAGGATTTATAATCCCTCTCAAAAGATAAGGCCTGGTATGTCTTACCCTGGTACCATTTACCGATCAACAGAAAAAATACCAGGCCGGAGAGAGAATCCATATACCCTGCTCCGGTCCCTGAAAGGATCTCATAGGCACTGCGTGTAAATAATACGATGATTCCCAATGCGATGGGTACATCGATGTTGATGATTTTCTTTTTCAGCCCCTTATACGCTGATACCAGGTAATCTGAAGCAGCATAAAACATGACTGGCAATGAAAATATCAGGTTCAGGTATGAAAACTTCTCCCTGATCAGCACCTCAATATCATTTGAAACTGACAGGTATTCAGGAAAACTGAAAAGCATGATATTGCCAAAACAAAATCCAGCTACACCAAGCTGATAATAGATCTTCCTGTTGGCCTTCGACTTCGATTTATCACCCAGGTCATCCAGGGTAATTTGAGGTACATAATTAATGGATACCAGGAGCTCTACGAGCTTTCTCAGGGAAATCACTTCATCCTGAAAGGTGATGGTAACTTCTTTCTTAACAAAGTGCACGCTGGCATTTACAATGCCTTTCTCCAGCTTATGAAGGTTTTCGAGCAGCCATATGCAGGAACTGCAATGGATTGAAGGAATGAAAAGCTTTATTTTACTGATCCCGCCATCAGAGAAATCATAAAGCTGCTGCTTGATCTCTTCATTATCCAGGTAGGCATACTTATTACCAATTTCCTGGGTTTTTATCCTGATGCCCGGAAACTGGTCTATATTGTAGTATTCACAGGCGTCACTGCCACTCAGTATCTCATATACCGTCCTGCAGCCATAACAGCAAAAAGGCTTGTCGTCATACATCACCGGGTTAGGCCCGCAGTCCTCCCCGCAATGGTAGCATGGTATGTTTTCGTTATTGGCCAACGGTAATGTGTCGTTATAATGAGGGCAAATATAGGATAAATCGTGTAACGGGTTGCGGGTTGTGGATTACTTGATTTATCGATGTATTTTGCATATCTTTATGAGTAGAGCGAACCAAAACCCCAATCCATCATGAAACGCATTACCCCCCCCAATTTAATCATCGCATTAATTTCATTGATGATAATCAGGTTCTTGAGTCTCATAAAGTAATCATATCAAGGTAAGAATTGGAAGAATAATTAAATGAGAAACAGGTTAATATATCATTTGTTTTTTCTGATCTTAGTCAGTCAATTTTATATTGTTAAATCATATGCGCAAGATTATTTTAACCTCCGATTGTCATTTTGTCATCCATCAATTTGGAATACTTCAAATTCTGTACTTCCTCAAAACGATGGCTATGTAATAGTAGGTAGCACAGGAGCACCTGAGAATTTCTACTGGCATAGAATAGGCGTACTCAAAGTTGATTATCAGGGGAATGAACAGTGGGTGAAAACAATTGGAAGTGAAACAGAAGAGTATTATGGAGGATACCCTGGCTCAACAAAGGCCCTACAAGATTCAGATTACTTATTTGTAGGGTCAAAGGGATGTTACTCCAATGATTTGTTTTATCATAAAGGGTTGCTAATAAAGTTTGATTCAAACTGGGATGTAAAATGGATAAAGGATTATGGAGTCAATTCCATTGTTGTAGATACTTCCATTACGTTTTTCCAATTCGATATATGTTCTGACAATTCCTTTATAATAACAGGTTATGAGTATTATTTTGGGTCTTATAGTGTACCTATTCTTAAAAAGATTACTAGTGAAGGCATCATGCAATGGACTAAAAGATTTCCAAGTAATGTGGTCCATGAAGGAAGAAGCGTTGCAACAACAAGCGATAGCGGTTTTGTGATAGGGACTTACAGGTACACTTCAGGACAACCATATACTGCAGATCCGATAATATATAAGACCGATAGCCTGGGTAATATTGAATGGACCAAAAACCTGGGAGGACCATATATGGACTATTATCCTACGGTTAAAATGGCTCCTGATGGTAGTATTATAGTAGCTACTTGTTATGCCGATTCGATGCTATCACCTGATAGATCTTATCGTAGAATAAATTTAATTAACCTGGATAATAACGGAAATATCATTTGGAATAAAAAGTATGGGAAAAGTACAATAAAAAACTATCTTTCCAACATTGAAATTACAAATGACAACGAATACATTTGCACTGGATTAATTTATACAATAGAAGAACCAGAAATATCAGGATGGATATTTAAAACTAAAACAAACGGGGATAGTATTTGGTATAGAACCTATGAACACATTAATGGAAAAGATAGCGAGAATATACTGTATGATATAAAACTGACAATTGATAATGGGTTTATCTCATGTGGATATATTTATCCTTTACCTCCTGATACAGGCAGACAGGATATTTGGTTGCTAAAATTAGACAGTGTAGGGTGCGATACCCCTGGTTGTGATCCGACCGTTGGCATTAGAGATTATCAAATCTGTCATAGAAGAGTTGATAAAATGGTCATCTACCCAAATCCTGCATCGAACATAATTCATGTTCGATGTTCAATGGACCATGTTCCAGGTTCCATATTGATTTACGATTTGTTTGGCAGAAAGATAGAAGAGATTACAATTCCAAAAGGACAAGACCAGATCCAAATCAACATCTCCTCCTACCCCCAGGGAATATATATCACTGTGTTGAGAGATTCGAAGGGGATAATTGGCCGGAAGAAGTTTGTGGTGACGAGACCATGAATCATAGCGCCATGTTCAAAGCCTGCCTTCCGGACAGGCAGGTTCGAGGCTCAAGGTTTCCATTTAATTTGAACATTGTCCATAGAACATGACGCTGTGGTGCGTGGTGCATGGAACGCGAGATATCATTTTTGCTATTTTCACTAAAACCTTTATTTAGCTTCTTGTTCGACCCCTCCGGGGTCGTGATTTTGGGTTTTACTTCTATGAATCTAATAATATGTGATCCGCTTCGCGGATCAAGGCTGGTAGGCTTGATATTATTATAGGGAATGGCATTATGAAACTGACCCCGGAGGGGTCGAATATTTGTAGCCCCGCCAAAGGCGGGGCGGAAAATAAATAGCCAAAACATTGCCCTCCCCTCGATTATGTTTTATCGGAGAATAAAGGTTTGCACGGGGAGGGTTGGGAGGGGAGTGGATGTACAATTCTGTATTTAGACTTTACAATTTACGATCTGATTTTCGATATACGGTATCCGATCTTACGACAAGATCAGGACTTGATTCATTGATGTATTTTGCATATCTTTATATGTAGAAGAAACCAAAACCCTTTGTCATGAAACGCATTACCCCCAATTTATTTACCGCAATAATCTTATTATCAATCATTTGTGCTTTTAAGGGAAAAGCTCCTTACGAAAGGCTAAATGGTCTATTACAAAAATGAATTTTCAGTCCTTTTTTAGTTGAAGTAGCACATTCATTACAAAACCATGGGGCATGGAATAACAATAATGCACTATCCAATAAGCAATGGAAATATCTCAAGGTTTTTCCAAATCCTGCGGGAAATTATATTATTATAGAATTTGACCTTAGAAAATCAATGGATAAATCTATTATAAGAATATCTGATAATAGGGGAAGATATATTATTGCGATAGAAATATCTGATTTGCAAAACCAACTTGTTATTAATACAAATAGTCTATCCTCTGGCATCTACCTAATTCAATTATTTGGAAATAATAATCTTGTTGAAACGCAAAAAATTAACATTGTAAAATGATCATAAAAAGGCTTATAACAATTCAATTGTTTTTATTGATATCCTCAATTATATGCATTGGGCAATCAAGATGGGTCAATGTCTACCATGGTGAAAAAAGTGCACCTGCAGATTATTTCATTGATTCATATGATAATGGTTATGTTATTGTTGGCAGGCACAGTGCTAACTATCCACATTTTGCCTATGTGTTAAAAACTGATATAAACGGAAATATTTTATGGGAAAAGAGTATTGGTGATGCTACATCATTTACTGTATTTGCTTGTGTAGCTGGAGGTAAGAATGGTGAATTATTCTTAGCAGGCTCAACAACATATTATGATGAGATGCAAGACCCGATAATAATCAAGCTTGATTCTTGTGGTGAAAAACAATGGTGTAAGATATTTCATACACCAGGAATTTTAGATTATGCATTTCATGTCTTGACAACTAATGATGGTGGATGCATATCATTGTTGTTTTCGGGTCAACATAATAAAAATGATCGTGTTTGTTTAGCACGATTTGATTCAATAGGTGAACTTTTATGGAAAGAGTGCTATAATAGCCAGGATACTAACTTATGGAATCCATTTGGACAGTCCTTTATTCAAACACAGGATGGTGGTTTTCTAATTTCAGGATATTGTTATTATGAAGATCCAAATCAACCGGGATTAGGCTGGGTAAAACCATATTATATCAAAACAGATTCTTTGGGTATATTTGAATGGGAAACGGTTGTGCATAAAGATGTTGGATCGGGATTGAAAGGGAGTGCTTGGAGCACCAGCATTGATCCGCAGGAACATATTATTATTCCTCGATTAGCCAATATTCACCCGGATTACCGAGCTCCGTCATTGTAAAAATGGACCTTGGTGGGACATTATTGATATTTATGAAATAGTAACCGGATTCAATAATGGAGGATTAGGATATGCAACATTTATAAACGATACAATTCTTGCTGCAAGTATTGGATGGGGTAATTCTGATGAAGATCACAAAGGCTACGCAGTATTGTTAGATACGCTTGGGAATATTCTGGATTCAACATTTCTTGTCCAGGATATTTACACGAAACACATGGATACCGTATTTGATGACAAACTGGTATATATGTTCAACACCTATCAAAACAACCAGTTCGATGTTTATTTGCGAAAGCTAAACTATAACCTTGAAGATGATACGCTTTATACATTCCCCTTCCAATATGACACTCTTTGTCCATATCCAATAGTCTCTGATACAATTCCACTGGATGATTGTGAGTTGATAGTTGGTATTGAAGAACCAAATGTTGAATCTCCTCAGGAAGCTGAATCAATGATCATCTACCCAAATCCTGCATCAAACATAATTCATGTTCGATGTTCAATGGACCATGTTCCAGGTTCCATATTGATTTACGATTTGTTTGGCAGAAAGATAGAAGAGATTACAATTCCAAAAGGACAAGACCAGATCCAAATCAACATCTCCTCCTACCCCCAGGGAATCTATATTGCTGTTTTGCGGGATTCGAAAGGAATCATTGCGAGGAAGAAGTTTGTGGTTGCAAGGAATTAAAATCATTGCGCCATGTTCAATGTTCCAAATGCTATTCGACCCCTCCGGGGTCGTGAATGTGGTTTTTACTTCTATGAATCTAATAATATGTGATCCGCTCCGCGGATCAGGCCCGTTCAAATTTCAATGGAAAATTAGTCACATGGAGCCGAGACCCATACAATAGTGGGCAAATCTGCTGTCATCCTGAGCGAGTACACCGTCCTGCAGCCATAACAGCAAAAAGGCTTGTCGTCATACATCACCGGGTTAGGCCCGCAGTCCTCACCACAGTGATAACATGCAATATTTTTCTGGTCACTGGTCACTTCTGGTCACTGGTCACTGGTCACAGATCACTGATTTTAATAATTATGCCCTGCCTTCTGCATCCTCCTGTAATTTATGTACCCCATCACTGAAACCATAAATATAATGATAACGGCATAATAAACAAACATTGGCACCGGCACCGGATCTCCCTGGGCATAGGAATGCAGGCCGGATAAGGTAATAATTTACACCGAAATAGGTCATGAGTACCGTGCTGAAGCTTATCAATGAGGCAAAATTAAAGGCAAAGATCCCATTCAATCCCGGAATCATGCGCATATGCACCACGAATGAATAAACCAGGACAGTGACAAGGGCCCAGGTTTCCTTCGGGTCCCAGCCCCAGTACCTGCCCCAGGATTCATTGGCCCAGACTGCACCAAGGAAGGTCCCGATAGTGATCAGGAAGACCCCGATGATCAGGTTCATCTCATTTATATTTGTGATCTCTTTGATGGTCTCATTTAGCTTCTGGAAATTATTCTTGTTTTGAACATTGATCAGGATAAGGTTCAGGAAGCCCAGCAGGGCACCGATAGCAAGGAAGCTATAGCTTGCTGTGATGACAGCAACATGAATTACAAGCCAGTAAGATTTCAATACAGGAACAAGATTGGTGATCTCCGGATCAAGCCAGCTTAGATTGGCGACCATAAGTGTCAGTGATGCCAGGATAGCTGTTGTTGCTAAAGTGATCTTTGATTTCCTGATAAAGATAAATCCTGAAAGGAGCAGGGCCCAGGCAATGTAGATCATAGTTTCATAACCATTGCTCCAGGGTGCATGGCCCCCAATATACCATCTTGCAGCTAACCCGATCGTATGAAGGATAAATCCAAGCCCAATTAGGGATATCATGATCCTTTCGGCAATTCTGAATTTATTCTTTTGATTTATGACATTGATAAAAAGGAAGATTAATAATATCAATCCTGCTAGTGCATAGAAGGGGAAGAGCCTTTTAAAGATATTGATCTTGTTATAAGAAACTTCCAGTTGTGTCTTGAAGGCAGAAGGGAAGATTTCACTGCCATATCTTTCCTGGAATGTTTTCAGGTAACTTAGATATTCGTCCGCTACGGCCCAGTCACCTGAAGAAGTGGACTCCATCACCGCGCTGTAATATAGAGGCAGGATGGTCCTGACAAAACCAGCGTCCGTGCTGTCAAAAACCTCATCTGCACTGGTTGCAGGATACCATTTGTGATTTTCATCTCCGGGTTTGGGGAAAACAGTAAGAAAATCTCCTGTATAAACCATGTAAATGATATTCACCCTTTCATCAACTTTAATCACGTCTTTATCCAGGCCACTCTTATCTGATGGTTTCTTATTATGGGCGGCTTCAATCAGGCGTGAGAGTTTATATCCCCCGTTCGACATATCAATAAAATCGTTGAAGGAAGCATATTTTCCTGTGATCCCGATGAACTTCCTAAGCTCTCCATCTGATACTTTTATCATTGGTACCGCTTGCCACAAACCTGGATTAACAAGCATGCTAAGGAAAACCTGGTCAGCATTTAATCCCAACACCTGGTTTTTTCGGTATACTTTTCGCAAGATCTCTGATGATAATGTATTGATCGGTTTGACCCTGCCATTCTTATCCTGAACAAGAAGTTTACCGAAATTGGCTGCGTGTTCTTTACTAATTGCAATATGATCTGTAAATTGCGAGTGGTCCATTTCCTGACCCATCTGTTGTCCCTGAGCATTGATTGATGCTGGCATGGCCATCATCGCAAGCAATACCATTCCTGCAGCTTTATTAATCTTTTTCCTGTGAGAAGTCATCTTGGACAGTGCATGAAACCTGCTGAAACGACTAAAAAAGTTAAAAAACATCCCGGCCGCCAGGAAGAAGTACCCGATATAGGTGACAATGGTGCCCCAGGCATCATGGTTGACCGAAAGGATTGTGCCTTTCTCGTCCTTGTCATATGAAGATTGGAAAAACCGGTAACCTCCATAATTCAGTACATTATTCATGAATATCCTGTACGGTATTTCAATTCCCTTGCGTTCATCGATGACTGTCACATCACTTGCAAATGAAGACGGGCTCATGGAGCCCGGGTACCTCTCAAGCTGGAAATCATCCAGGTGCAAGGAGAACGGAATCTCGATATATTTTGAGCCGTAAGCCATAGCAATGCTTACGTCACCAAGCTTTTGCTCAACCGGTTCGCCCAATATGTTTTTACTTCCAAGGGTAACGATCTCAACTGTCTGGCCCTGCGATGAAACCTCAAAGACGGCAGCATCAACAGAGCTTGTCATAGTGCCATGGTGTGCAGAAACAATTTTTGTCTTCGCTGACTTGTATAAATTGTTAAATACGATATTTTTCCCGTTAACATTATATAGCTTAAGTGGTTCAAGTAAATGATAATTGTCCCGTGTCAGAGTATCCACTGTATTCTCCATCATATTCCTGATCACCATATCATGACGCGACATTAGCCGGAAGCTGTCATTTTCAAAAGAGATATTAATGTCTGCCTCCTGCAACTGTTGCTCATCAAAATTGATGAGTACATCATTGATCTCTTCTTTCTCACCAAATTCAATGAAATAGTTCTGGCGGTTACCCATGTCCATGGTTACCAGTGATACAAAAGGATTGCCATCCGGAACCTCTATAATTGTCTGTGCGGCATGGGGGATAAATTCTTTAAACTGGATATCATACTCCTGCCCGCCTGCTTCAATAGTCTTATTGAACCTGTTTGTTTTAAATACTGAAAAGTAATAAGGATGATCTTTATAGGTCTCCTGCTGTCCGTCTTTGATCCAGATCTGAACAAAGGTATTATCAGACATAATTTGATTCGAAGATTCTCCTTCACGGATATTCATGATACCTTCATCTCCCAAAAAGCGTGTTATTGCAGCCCCGAGCAAAATAATTATGAAGGCCATGTGAAACACCAGGACATTTATTTTTTGCCTATGGTATAGCTTATATTTAAATACGCTCCCTATCAGGCTGATACCTGTTATAAGCAATAACAGTTCAAACCATGTTGAATTGTAAACCAGTGTTCTGGCAGCCATTGTGCCATAATCATTTTCTATAAAAGTTGCTGTGCCAATAACAGCAGCAAATATCAGGATAAGTGTACCGGCAAATTTCATTGAAAAAACCAGGTCAAATATTTTCTTCATAAGGCAAGATCTAAACTAGTGGATATCAAAACATATAACATTGAGCATTTTGCATTTTGCATTTAGCATATAGTATATAGCCAATTTTATATATTTATTCGCTTTATTTAAAATCGTTCAAAATTACTGAAAATTATAGACAGGTTGGTGAATAATGACAAATATCATATTCCAACTATCTGCTAGTGATGTTCCAGGCTTTCTTCCAGATAAGGGTGATTCTTTGCAACCAGTGGTGCTTTAGTAAGTGTTCTGCCTACAATAAATGCAAAGATACCAAGGTAGCCTATGAATGTGCCAACCTCAATATAATTGATATCCAGTTTGCCATAGGTGCCAACTATTACTTGCTGGTAAAGGTCAACCCATTGACCGAACATCAGGAATATACAAATTGCCAGCAAGGCGTTCTTACTGGTTTGGATCTTCCCTGACAGGAGCAACACGAATGGAACAAGCCAGTTGATGATCAACTCAGCATAAAAGAAAAACTGGAAATCTCCTTTTGTTCTGGGTAGGTAGTAAATTGTTTCTTCAGGAATATTGGCATACCATATAAGGATATACTGCGAGAACCATGTATAAGCCCATACAATGCCAAGCATAAAAACATATTTAGTAAAGTCCTTCAGATGTGACTTTTTGAGAAATTGCAGGTAACCAGCTTTATTCAGGATGATGACCACCATGAGAATAATCACAGAACCATGGTAAAATGCACTAACAAAGTTTCTCACAGCGAAGATTGTACTGAACCAGTGTGCATCGATCGACATGATCCAATCGAAAGATGCCAGCGAGAAGGTGATGGCCAGGACGAAGATATAGACCTTGGAATAAAACTCACTTTTTTCAAAGTATTTCAGGCCACCTTCCTGGTCTTCTTTCAGTGAGAACCTGCGCAGGACAATTAGAAGAACTGTCCAGACGATAAAAAAAGCAGCATACCGGATCACGAAAAAAGGAATGTTCAGATAAGGTGATTTATGGGCAAGCAATGGGTCATGATCGGTGATGCCTGGATGTGTCCAGTGATAAAGATCGTGCAGTCCGAAGAGGATTATTGGCAGCATCAGGATACCTGCAACAGGGATGAAGCTGGAAATGGCCTGTGGGATGCGGACGAAGCCTGAAGACCAGCCGGATTGTGAAATATATTGTAAGGCGGCAAAGAATGATGCACCTATTGCAACAGAGAGGAAATAGTAATTGCCTACCAATAGGTTTGCCCAGGTCTTGACAGGGTTGGACATCAATCCAAAAACCACAGTGATGATCCCAATAACAAATAATGAGAGAGTAATGTAATTGAAAATGGGGGATATGGTCAGTTTCTTATCCATTATCGTTGAATTTTAATTGTTTCCAGACTAATTGGCTATTGATCGCATATAATTGATAATCTTCCATCTGTTTTCCGGTGTGATCTGTCCGCCATGAGGTCCCATCAGGCCAGACAGGGAACCCATGGTGATGATGTGATATATCTCCCCGTCGGGTTTGCCCTGAACATATGATTCAACCAGGGATGTCGGTTTTGCTGTGAACTTCTTGCTAGTATACAGGAACCCGTCCCCTTTTCCAGAAAGACCATGGCAGTTTGCACAAAAAACATTGAATTGCTCTTTTCCTGCAGCTAAAGTCACTTCATCAGCCTTGATTGGGTTCACGAGCTCAGCACCTGCCCTTAGTTGGTCCGGGTATGACCTTCTTTTGTAAGGATAGGGTTCATAACCTCTGGGGATAGTTCCTTCAACCGGGGTAAGCATGGTTACAGAGTCAGCGAACACCGTATTTGGTGAATACGCATTGTAAGCCTCGGAATAATACATATCGGGCATATAGGCATACCCGGGATTATTCCTGTCATGGTTGCATGAGGCCAGCAGCATTAGGCCAGTAAATAAAATTAGGCTCGACTTGCAAATATATTTGATCATGATTGCTAAGATTAATCGTTTTCTTCTTCAACGTATCCTTCTGGCAATGGCTTGTCGTTTATTTCCACAGCACCGGTTTCTTTCAGGACAGCATTGATTTTTAAAATATCATCACCTGAGAGTTCAGGATCTTTTTCGATGACAATGGCAAACTTATCATCGGATGTCCTGGGATCAATCATCACAACTTTTTTCCCGGGACCAATTTTTTGCCGGATAAAGAATGTCATGAAGGTCAGCAGGGTTGCCACGAAGATCGTTGCCACAAACATAATGATAATGAAAGACAAGGAGTTAAGAGGCTTGCCCCCGAACTTCAGGGGGTAACTGACAACAGAGGTCCAGTAAAGGAATGCGAATGTGGCTGTAGTTCCAATTACACCGTAGATAAATGTCAGGTATGGTAATCGGGTTTTCAGGTTCAGCGCTTCAAATACACCATGTATCGGAAAAGGCGAAAAGACATTTTTTATCTTTATACCTTTATCTTTTATCTTTTGGATGGCATCCACAAGCACATCGGGATCTTCATATATACCGACAATTATATTATTCTGTTCCATTATCTTGAATTTTTACTTTGCTGGTGTCTTTGAGAATACTTTTGATTTCACTGATGGCAATCATCGGTATATACCTGAAGAATAATAGTATTCCCAGGAAGAATATACCAAGCGTACCGATAAAGATGGCAACCTCAACAAAGGTTGGTGCATAAGTTGCCCAGCTTGAAGGAAGGAAGTCTTTTGAAAGAGAAGTCACAACAATAACATACCTTTCAAACCACATTCCTATGTTGATGAAAATAGACATGATGAATACCACAGTGACATTGCTTCTGATCTTTTTAAACCAGAAGAGCTGAGGGATGATGGCGTTACAGGTGATCATGGTCCAGAAAGCCATGGTGTATTCACCTGTTACCCTGTTTTTCATGAAAGTGAACATCTCATATTCCGCACCGGAGTACCACGCAATGAATAACTCTGTTGTATAAGCAGTGCCCATTATCAGGCTGATAAAAGTCAGTATCCTGGCAATTGCATCGAGGTGGCCCTGGGTTACATATTCAGTATACTTAAACACTTTCCTGACGATGATCATCAGGGTAAGGACCATGCCAAAGCCAGAAAAAATAGCACCTACGACAAAATAAGGCGGGAAGATGGTAGTATGCCAGCCTGGCATTATTGATGTAGCAAAGTCCATGGATACGATGGAGTGAACAGAGATAACAAGCGGGGCAGCCAGGCCTCCAAGAAGCAGGGAAGCAGATTCAAACCTAAGCCATCCCCGGGCTGTGCCAACCCATCCAAAGCTTAGAAATCCATAAACAGCTTTCTTGATTTTTGATGTTGTCCGCTCACGGATCAATGCAAAGTCAGGGATCATGCCGATATACCAGAACACTGCTGAGGCCATGAAGTAGGTGCTGATGGCCACAACATCCCAGAACAGAGGCGAATTGAAATTATCCCATAAAGGCCCGCGGGTGTTCCAATACGGCAGGATGAAAAAAGCATTCCATATCCTTCCCATATGTAGTAAGGGGAACATTCCTGCACAGATGACAGCCACCACTGTCATGGCTTCTGCAGCGCGGTTGATAGAGGTTCTCCACTTCTGCCGCAGTATCAAAAGGAATATCGAGAATGCAGTACCGGCATGTCCGATACCTATCCACCAGACAAAGTTGATGATACCATATCCCCAGGCAACATTATTGTTTACACCCCAGGTCCCAATACCTGTCGATACGGTTGTATAGATGGCCCACAGACCAAGCACCATCATACAGATACTAATGAACACTGCAAGGTACCACCATTTTGGTGGTGATTTGGCTTCCAGCGGTCTTAATACATCCTCAGAGACCTGGTGATAGGTTTTATTGCCTTTTACGAGTACGCCTCGAACGCCAATATTATACATAATGATATTTTTTTATCACTTATTTTGTTAATTATCCGTGCTCCGGATCATGTCCATGACTGTGTCCATGATCTTTATGTTCAATCTCTTTATCCTTGTTTCTCACCCTGGTCATATAATTGACCGACGGAAGGGTATGTAATTGCTCCATGAGCTGATAGGTCCTTGGATTTGCGAGTAGCCTGGAGATTTCGCTGTCCGGATCATTCATATTGCCAAATACAATTGCATTACCCGGGCAGGATTGCTGACAGGCAGTCTTGACATCTCCGTCAGCAAGTTCACGACCTTCTTTTTTGGCCTGTAGTTTTTTCTCCTGGATACGCTGTACACACAATGAACACTTTTCAACTACTCCACGCGACCTGACTGTAACATCCGGGTTTAGGACAAGCTTTTCCTGCTCACTGTTCATGTTATAATTGAACTCATCATTGTTGGTAAATTCGTACCAGTTAAAACGCCTAACACGATAAGGGCAATTATTCATACAATAACGGGTGCCGATACAGCGGTTGTAAGCCATCTGGTTCAGGCCTTCGTCATTATGTGGTGTAGCTGCGACAGGGCAAACGTTTTCACACGGTGCATTATCGCAGTGCTGGCACATCACTGGCTGATGGACGACTTCAGGATTTTCCGCATTCTCAGAATAGTACCTGTCGATCCTAATCCAGTGCATGATCCTCCTGTTCCTGACCTCTTCCTTTCCGATCACGGCAACATTATTCTCTGCCTGGCAACTGATCACACAGTTGCCACAACCGATGCAGGAGTTCAGGTTGATTGCCATACCCCAATGGAAACCGGCAAATTCAGGGATCTCATAAAGGGTCATGTTTTGTTTGGCAATATCCATATGCATCTCATTACCTGAATTGGGTTGTTCCTGCCATTGCTTGAATGTCGTTTCCCGGACAATGGAACGGCCTTCCATCGTATGATGTGTCTGAGTTGTTGCCAGTGGATATGTTACTCCTGATACTTTGTCTAACTGCACGACCCTGCCTGAGAGCTTTCTGTTTCCCATCAGCATGTTAGTGAATGGAAAAGTATTCTTGCCGATGCCTTCTGCTACTTTACCGGCGATAGTCCGGCCATAACCCAATGCAACTGCAATAGTGCCTGCTGCCTGCCCAGGCTGGATGAGTGCAGGAAGTTCCATCTTGCCATCAATGCTGAGTACATCCTCCTGGGAAATTCCATGCTCTTCAGCATAAGCTGGTGAAACACAAATGTAATTGTCCCAGACAGCAGTAGTGATCGGGTCCGGCATCTCCTGCAACCATGGATTGTTGGCATGCTTACCTGATCCTAATGACATCTTCTCATAAAGGACCAGCTCAACTCCGTCAGTATTAGCTGGCAGAGCTTTTAATAGTACTTCAGTGAACGATGGCTGCTCCTCTGCATCCTCTTTGATCTGCATGATGCCATCATGAATAAATTTATACCAGAAGTCGGTGAAAAGCACAAATTTATCCTGCTGTGGGAAATAGTTTTCCTCCCAGAAAGACTCCAGGTATGTCGAATAATCTGATTCAGCACCAATCCATTTAAGCAAGGAATCCTGGAACTGCCTGGTGTTAAAGATCTTCCGGATAGCTGGCTGGCCCATGCTATAACAGCCTTTTTTAGGCTCAGCATCATTCCATGACTCCAGGTAATGGTTGTCAGGACACAGGTACTCTGCCAGGTCGGCAGTTTCATCCGTGCGTTCTGCCGTCGATACTACCAACCCGATTTTTCCAAGTCCTTCTGCAAACTTCTGTGGCTCCGGATAGTCATATGCCGGGTTTACATTATGCATAATGATTGCACCGACACTACCACTATTCATATCACTGATCAAAGCACTCATATCCTTGTCGATACCCTGCCTGGTGTATACTGGCGTTGCCAGGTCTATGGTCTGTCCATAATTCTCAAGCAGGTAGTTAATGGCATTTACAATGAGCTGTATCGATAGATCATTTGAACCGGATACTATGAGTGATTTGCCCTTCTTCTTTAATAAATCCTTTGCCAGCTTTTTTGTGTCGACAGCTACTTTGGGAGCAGCGAATGTGCTGGCACCAACAGCACCGGCAATTTCATTATACAGGTTAAGCAATATGGCTCCTTCATCAGATGGCCTGATGCTTATCCTCTCATCTGCGTTGGCCCCTGTCAGCGACATCCCGGATTCATACTGGATATGCTTAGACATGGATTGGCCATCGACCAGGTTTCTCCTGCTGGTGTATTGCCTTGAATACTCTACCGGGGATATCCAGTTACCAAGAAAGTCAGCATTGAACCCAACGATCAGGTCAGCTTTGCAAAAATGATAGGAGGGGATTGCTTTCTGGCCAAACTGCATAGCATTTGCTTCCAGTATCGCTGAGGCCGAAATGGTATCATAGGTCACCCATTCTGAGCCGGGATATTTCTCCTGGAACTCAGCAATAAGTCTTTTGGTGGCCGGGCTGATAATGCTTGATGTCAGCAGAACGATCTTTTTCCCTTCTGCTCCTGCTTTTGTGAGTTTAGCAACAATTTCACCATCAACAGTATCCCAATCAGTGTCTTCTTTGCCTTTCATTGGTCCTTTGAACCGGGCATCATCATATAAACTCAGCACGGATGACTGGACCCTGGCTGAGGTACCGCCCCTGGTGATCGGAGAGAGCTCGTTGCCTTCTATCTTAATCGGCCTTCCTTCCCGGGTCTTGACCAGGATGCTGCAAAAATCCTGTCCATCAAAAAAAGTAGATGCATAATAATTGGCTACCCCGGGGATAATTTCCTGTGGTTGATTCAGGTATGGAATGGCTTTGCGTACCGGTGTTTCACAACTGGTGGCAATGGCTGCATAACCTACTGTAAACCCCAGCATCTTTAAAAAGTCACGTCGGTTGGACCTCCCTTTAATCTCGTCATCACTTAATCCTTCTATCGAAAACTCAGGACTTCGTTCCTGCTTGATCTCTTCAGGTGCTGGTTGTGATTCTTGCTTATATTCTTCTATGCTCTGCCAGTATTTTTTCATAATCTTTCTCAAATTAAGTGGCTAGCTTCTTTTCAATTAATGCTTGATTAATAATGGCATTTCTGACACTCATTACCTCCGATATCATCCACTGTGATTCGTGTCTTCTCGCCATTCTTAAGCTGCTCATGCAGCTTTTTATAATCAGTATAAAAGTCATTTGAAATAAATTGAACTTCTGTCTTCCGGTGGCAGTTAATACACCATCCCATGCCCAGGTCATTAACCTGTTGGATCCTGTCCATCCTGGAAACATCTCCATGGCAGTGCGCACAATCAATATTGCCGACGGCAACATGCTGGGAATGGTTGAAATATACATGGTCGGGAAGGTTATGCACCTTGATCCACTCTATAGGTTTTTTGGCATCATAGGCCCCCCTGACCTTGGCAATTTCGTCTTTTCCCGTGTAGGTTCCTTCTTTCACGACATTATGACAATTCATACAGACCTGGACACTTGGGATCCCGGCATGCATGCTTTCATCTACAGTAGTATGGCAATACCTGCAATCGATCTGGTTGTCACCAGCATGTACTTTATGTGAGAACAAAACAGGTTGATCAGGCTCGTAGTATTGTTGCCGGCCAAGGTTCTGTGCTTCAAGGACAGTTACTTCAGTGACCACCGCTAATGATATCAGGATTATGATCAGGTGAACAAACCTGGCCTTGATGATCTTTGTGATGATCAGGTCAAACAAGGAAACCAGGATCAGAATGATTGAGATATAGAATGAGATCTGAAGGTTGGAAAAGGGATTATCGCTGTCTGCCATGAATACATACTCATCTGCCCGGGCATGCTCATCAGCTTGTTCTATAACAGGTTCAGCAGCGGCTTCTTCTGTCTTAGCAGCCGCATCATAATTCTTAATATAGGCAAGCAGGACATCAACCTGCTCGGGAGTCAGATTGTTAGGCGGCATGGGGATCTTGTTGTACTCTTCAAATATCTTCACCGCATACTCATCGCCAGCCAGGATCAACTCCTGTGAGTTGATGATGAACTTAACCAGCCAGTCACGGTCAAGTCGCTCGGTCACACCTTTGAGGTCGGGACCAATCAGCTTGCCACCTCCGATGGTATGGCATGCAGCACATACCTTAAATAATTGTTCGCCATCATCCTGGGCCTGTAATTCCTGACCTGAAGACATGAAAAATAAGATGGTGATGGCAATAATGCTTAGGAGGTATTTCGCAGGGTTACGAAAACATAAATTGTGCATACCAGAAGTAATTTAATTACAGAATTGGATTCTGATGATATTGGTTTTCAGTCTATTAACAAAAACTCCCTGTCATTTATTATAACAGAGAATAAATTGAAAGATAAAGATATAAATTAAATTATATGGAATGAAAAAAAATTAGGAGAAGGCTTACCAGCTACCTCCTGCGCCGCCACCGCCAAAGCTTCCGCCACCAAACCCACCGAATCCTCCACCGGATGAAGAACCACCCCATCCACTTCCGGACGAGCCGCCTCTGCCCATAGAACTACCTAGCAGAAGTGCTGTCCACAAAGGTACATTCCCACCGACAGTTTGTGTTCTGCGTGACACCTTTCTAAGAATCATCGAGATAATGATCAGGATGAGTATTATTATGAAGAACCCATATGGAGAAGATTTTGTTCTGCTTGCATATTCATCAGAAGTGAACTCACCTGCTGCCAATGACATGAGCACTTTGCTACCACTTAGAAGCCCGGAGTAATAATCATTTTGCTTGAAATGTGGGATCATTTCAAAATCTATGATGCGCTTGACAATAGCATCGGGGATAGCGCCTTCAAGTCCGTAACCGGTTGCAATCCAGGCTTCACCACGTTGATTTGTTGATTTTGGCCTTATTAATATGACTATACCATTGTCAAATTTTCCTTGTCCGACACCCCATTCTTCACCAATTTGATCTGCAAACTCTGCCTTGTCATGTCCCTTAAATGAATTTACCAAAACGATAAGGATCTGGTTAGAGGTTGTATCATTAAATGCTACAAGCATTTTTTCCAGTGAGCTTACTTCTTGTTGAGTGAGAGTTTCGGTAAAATCGTTTACCAGGCGTGGAGGATTAGGTTTATCAGGGATATCCTGACCCAGGGCATTACAAGCCCATATAATTAAAGAAAGGATCAGTGTGATCAGGTATGTTTTGATATGGTTCATTTAATCCTGGCCAAAAGAAATTTCATCGGAGAGTTCATTTACATCATTCGTTTGATATGGGTAGTGTTTCTTCAGGTACTTGCCAATGATTGTGATCCCTTCAACCAGGCCATCAGTAAAGTTTCCATCCCTGAAGTAATTCAGCATTTTTACCTTAATCTCCTCCCAGAAGTCCTTTGGTACGGTTTTATGGATCCCTTCATCACCAACGATAGCAAATTTTCTGTTATTGACAGCCAGGTAAAATAACACACCGTTTCTTTGCTCAGTACCAGATATATTGAGCTTTTTGAAAATATAAGCCGCCCTGTCCATAACCTCCCCGTCACAGGTTTTCTCAATATGAACACGAATTTCACCTGAAGTATCCAGTTCAGCATTAAGAATGGCTTGTTTGATATCTTCTTTCTGCTCCTTGCTAAAAAAACTGCGTGCTGTTTTGCCCATTTCTATTTTTGTTTTTATCCTCTAAACTAAAAGTTCACTTCCGGAACTTCTTCAGACCCTTTTACCCCTTCGAAATATGGTTTCTTGTCGAAACCAAAAATAGCAGATAGCAAGTTGTTCGGAAATCTCCTGGTATAACTGTTGAATTCGAAGGTTGACTCATTAAATTTCCTTCTTGCATTTGCGATCCTGTTTTCAGTCCCTTCTAATTGTGCTTGCAGGTCCCTGAAGTTTTGATTGGCCTTAAGATCTGGATAGCGTTCAACCACTACCAGTAATTTAGATAAGGCAGATGACAGCCCATCCTGGGCTTGCTGGAACTGTCGCAGGGTCTCAGTATTCAAATCATCAGGACTCAATGTTACAGAGCTTGCTTTGGCCCTGGCTTCTACTACCTCTGTCAGGGTTTCTTTTTCATGATCGGCATAACCCTTGACCGTGTTGACCAGGTTAGGGATCAGGTCGGCTCTTCGCTGATAGTTATTTTCAACCTGTGACCATTTTTCGCTGACGCCTTCATCAAGCGTCACCATCTTATTATACCTACCCTGGAATACAAAGAATGCAATTAGAATAATTCCAATGATTACGATAATTGTGATGATCTTTCCTTTGCTCATTTCTTTGATTATTTTATGATTTTGATACTACGGTCGATGAACTCTGACAGGCCTTTGCCTTTAAGCAGGTTTTGTGACAGAAGGGCAAGGTCATACAATTGTTTGACGACCTGGTCCTGTTTTTCTTTCTTGCCTTCATCGAGGATCTTGGTCATAACAGGATTATTCACATTGATGACCAGGTTCATCTGATCTGGCAGGTCTCCCATTCCAAAGCCACCACCTCCTAAAGCAGACATTTCTTTCATCCTTCGCATATATTCCGGTCTGGTGATGATCAAAGGCAGGTCATCTTCACTGAGATTTTCCATGACCACAGTGAATTTTTCCTTTTCTATGTTGCGTTCTACGATACCTTTCAACTTGTCTTTTTGTTTGTCATCAAGTTTTGAAGGAGCTTCATCATCTTTCCTGATAAGCTTATCAATAGTGTCGGCATCAACTCTTGTAAAAGTACAATCCTCGAATTTTTGCTCCAGGGTGTTGACGAAGTGATTATCCAGCACTCCATCCATCAATAAGACATCATACCCTCTTTCTGTTGCTGTTTGGATAAAGGTATGCTGATCTTCTATATCAGATGTGTAGAGGTATACCAGTTTTTTATCCTTGTCAGTCTGCTTGGTTTTAACGTGGTTCTTATATTCATCAAACGTGAAATACTTGTTGTCAGTATTTTTCAGGAGGCTAAATTTATGAGCTCTTTCATAGAATTTTTCTTCTGAGATCATGCCATAGATGATAAATACTTTGATATCATCCCATTTCTCTTCGAATGTTTTCCTATCCTTCTTAAATAGCTCCTCAAGCTTATCAGCTACCTTACGCATGATGTAACCCGAAATCTTTTTCACGCTAGCATCACTTTGCAGGTATGAACGACTGACATTCAGTGGAATATCAGGTGAGTCGATCACACCATGAAGCAGGGTCAGGAAGTCAGGCACGATGCCTTCTACTGAGTCAGTGACGAATACCTGGTTGCTGTAGAGCTGTATCTTGTCGCGTTGAACTTCAACATTTTTTTTCACTTTAGGAAAGTACAATACCCCTGTCAGGTTGAACGGATAGTCAACATTCAGGTGAATCTGGAAGAGCGGCTCATCAAACGTCATTGGATAAAGTTCCCTATAGAAGCTCTTATAGTCCTCATCCTTGCAACCTGCGGGCTTTTTCTTCCATAATGGATCCGTATTATTAATGATCCTGGGCTTTTCGACTTCGATGGTCTTATCATTGCCATCTTTATCTTTCTCACCTTCAACTTTTTCAAAAGTCTTTTCCATACCAAACTGGATTGGGACAGGAAGGAACTTGCAATATTTCTTTAACAGTTCCAGTACCCTGTGGTCTTCTATGAACTCCCTGGATTCGTCATCCAGGTGAACAATGATCTCTGTGCCTCTATCATCCTTGTCGATCTCGGTCATGGTATAATCCGGACTTCCGTCACATTCCCACTTTATGGCTTTAGTGCTTCCACCTTTCTTATAAGTCTTGGTAAGGAGCTCAACTTTGTCTGCCACCATGAAAGAAGAATAGAAACCCAGTCCGAAATGGCCGATGATGGCATTTCTTTCTGCTTCAGTCTTGGTTTTGAACTTCTTGACAAACTCCTCAGCGCTCGAGAATGCAATCTGGTTGATGTATTTATCTACCTCCTCAGCATTCATACCGATTCCCCTGTCTTTCACTGTCAGGGTGCCAGCTTTCTTATCCACCTTAACCTGTATAGTCAGGTCTCCAAGTTCTCCTTTAAAGGTGCCGACAGATGCCAGGGTTTTGAGTTTTTGTGTAGCATCTACCGCGTTGGAAATGAGTTCCCTCAGAAAGATCTCATGATCTGAGTAGAGGAACTTTTTTATGATTGGAAAAATGTTTTCTGTCTGTACGTTGATTTTACCTTGTTGCATGTTTTTTCTAAAGTCTTTTATTAATCAATATAATTTCTTTGGAAATATATTTATCAAAGGGTATGCCATTGAATCAGGTCTGACAATTTGGCGTTTACAGGAGATCTCTCAGTCCCCCAGCTATGCTCGGGGTCCTTCGAGATGACACTATTGGCGGTTCTACAGGGAGGGGAAAGAGCGGGCGCGCGGCTGCGCGCCCGCTCTTTCCCCTCCCAAATAAAGCTGGCAATGTCATTTCGACCGTAGCGCAGCGGAGGGAGAACTTAGCGTAGCGATCTCACGAACGAAGTGAGTAAATCCCCTGCGATGGCGGGATCTGGTGATTCAGCAGAATGCTAATCCAGTATCGTATTCCAGCCGTAGGGATCCGGCTCTTCGCCGAATTGGATTGCACGGAGCTTATTATAAAGCTTGGTAGATATCGGACCGGCTTTCCTGTCCTTACAGAACTTATATACCTTACCTGTTTTCCGGTCTTCTATCATGCATATAGGTGAAATGATAGCAGCTGTTCCGCAGGCACCGACCTCTTCAAATTCGTCAAGTTCTTCCACAGGCACATTGCGCAATTCAATCTTCATACCCATGTCCTTGGCCAGCGTACGCAGGCACATGTTGGTGATGGATGGCAGAATGGTATGTGAATCGGGGGTTACGTAAGTGTTATCCTTGATACCGAAGAAATTAGCTGGTCCGGCCTCGTCAATATGTTTATGGTTTTTGGAGTCCAGGAACAATACAGAGACAAATCCTTCCTCTTTCGCCCTGGCAGCTGGTTGCAGGCTGGCTGCATAGTTTCCACCTACCTTGATATGGCCTGTACCTTGAGGAGCTGCCCTGTCGTAATCCCTGACCAGCTGGATCTTAACAGGATTGAACCCTTCTTTGAAATATGGACCTACCGGACCGACGAAGATCAAGAACATGTATTCATCAGCAGGCTTTACACCTACCTGTGGTCCGGATCCAAAGAGCAGTGGCCGGATATAAAGTGAAGCACCGGTCCCATGAGGAGGTATATATTTCTCATTCATCTTAATGGCTGTAAACATGGCCTCCTTAAATACTTCATCCGGAACCTCGGCCATCATGATACCCTGCGCCGATCTGCGCATCCTTTTTGCATTTTCTTCCCACCTGAACACCCTTACTTTTCCGTCAACACCCCTGAAGGCTTTAATCCCTTCAAAGGCTTCTTGTCCGTAATGTAAAGCGGTGGCAGCTATGTGTATTGGAATGTATTCCGAAGATGATATTTCTATTTCACCCCATTTACCATCCCGATAATAACAGCGAACGTTATAATCAGTTTTAAAATAGCCAAAAGGCAATTCACCCCATTGTATATTTTCAATATCCATGATGCAATATTGTTTTTTGTGATTAATATTTGAATGCTAAAATAGGAAATATATTATTGAGTTATTAATATAATCGATCTAAATAAGACGCCATCTCCTGCTGTAATTTTTTGGCTTCATCCCTTGCCCTGGCAGCAAAATCAGCTTCCGATGAGGCATAGATTATGCTCCTGGAAGCATTGACCAATAACCCACAATCCTGGTTCATCCCATAGCGGACTACTTCCTCCAGGCTGCCACCCTGTGCGCCTACTCCCGGCACCAGCAGAAAATGATCCGGAACGATCTTTCTGATATCTCCAAGCATTTCAGCTTTGGTTGCACCAACAACGTACATGGTATTTCCATCATTTCCCCATCTGCTGGTTGTTTCTAATACCTTTTCGTAAAGTTTATTGTCCCCCTGAATGTCTAACATCTGAAAATCATCTGATCCCTTGTTGGATGTCAATGCCAACAGGATGACCCATTTCCCGGGGATGGAAAGGAATGGGGCGATTGAATCTTCGCCCATATATGGAGCCACTGTGATAGCATCAAAACTCAGGTTTGAAAGGAAAGCCTGTGCGTATTGCAGGGAAGTGTTTCCTATATCTCCACGTTTGGCATCAGCAATAGTAAATATTTCAGGATAGTTTTGATTCAGGTAATTGATAGTCTTTTCAAGGCTAATCCAGCCCTTTGTGCCCTGTCCTTCATAAAAAGCAATATTTGGTTTGTAGGCTACAGCCACATCATGGGTTGCGTCGATAATTTGCCTGTTAAACTCAAAAAAGGGATCTTCTGTATCGAGAAGATGCTTTGGGATCTTATTAATTGCTGTGTCGAGGCCGACACATAAAAAGGATTTCTTGGATTTGATCTGTTTAATGATGTCAGCCCGGTTCATAATGATATTTTTATGATAGTTCTGCCTTAAGCCTTTCTGCATTTTCTGCAACCTGCAACTGGTCGATCACTTCATCAATGTCACCATCGATGATATTCTGCAGGTTATACATGGTCAGGTTGATACGGTGATCCGTTACCCTTCCCTGTGACCAGTTATATGTCCTGATCTTGGCCGACCTGTCGCCGGTAGAAACCATGGTTTTTCTCTTGGAGGAGATATCGTCGAGGTACTTTTTGTACTCCATCTCATAGATCCTGGTCCGAAGCACAGTGAGTGCCTTCTCATAGTTCTTGATCTGTGATTTCTGATCCTGGCAGGTGACCACGATACCCGTTGGGGCATGTGTTAACCTGACGGCCGAATAGGTGGTGTTCACAGACTGTCCCCCGGGACCTGATGAGCAGTAAGTATCCCTTCTGATGTCTTCCTGTTTCACTTCCACATCGAACTCATCTGCCTCAGGAAGCACTACCACAGAGGCGGCGGATGTATGTACACGGCCCTGGGTCTCTGTCTTGGGCACCCGCTGCACACGGTGAACGCCGGATTCATATTTTAGCCTTCCATAGACGTCATTCCCAATCACATCAAAGACAACTTCTTTGAATCCTCCAACTGTGCCTTCGGTCTCGCTAACCGGCTCTACCTTCCATCCTTTAGTCTCGCAGTATTTCAAATACATCCTGTAAAGGTCGCCGGCAAAAATGCTGGCTTCATCACCCCCTGCGCCTGCCCTGATCTCAACTATTGCATTTTTCCCATCCTGTGGATCAGCCGGAATCAGCATGATCCTGACCTCTTCTTCCATAAGATCCTTGTTCCTGGTAAGCTCCAGCAGCTCCTCCTTGGCCATGTCACGGAACTCATCATCTTTCTCGTTCTTCAGGATATTTTTCGTGGAATCAATATTGTCCAATATGTTCTTATACTTATGGTAGGCATTAACGATGGGCTGTAGATCTTTATAGTCCTTATTCAGTTTGATGTAGCGCTTCATATCCGACATCACCTCCGGCTGGTTCATCTGCTCTTCAATCTCTTTCCAACGATTATATATTTCCTCTAGTTTCTTTAACATGATTTAAGGATTTTCCGCAGGCAAAGGTAAGATAATTTAGGGGGTGGGTAAAAAACTAATAGTAATTATACTTTCCAAACTCCGACTTTATTGTCAATGTTTTGCCTTCTGACGCTTCCACTCTTCCAATGATCCTTGCATCAATATTGAAGGATTTTGATATCTGGATCAGATCGCTTGCAATAGGTTCAGGGACATAAAGTTCCATGCGATGGCCCATATTGAAGACCTGGTACATCTCCTGCCATGCTGTGCCGGATTGCTCCTGGATGAGTTTGAACAGTGGGGGAGGAGAGAAGAGATTGTCTTTAACAACATGCAGATTGTCTATGAAGTGTAGTACCTTGGTCTGTGCACCACCGCTGCAATGGACCATGCCATGTAACTGCTTGCGGTAAGAATTTAATACCTCTTTGATGACAGGGGCATAGGTCCTGGTGGGGGAGAGGATCAGCTTGCCAACATCCATGTTATCAGCTTGTGTTGGATCTGTCAACTTCATTTGTCCGCTATAGACCAGGTCTGCAGGAATATCAGGATCGAAGCTTTCCGGGTAATTGTTTGTATATATATGATGAAGCACATCATGCCGGGCTGAGGTTAATCCGTTGCTGCCCATGCCTCCATTGTATTCCTTCTCATAGCTTGCCTGGCCAAAAGATTCCAGACCTACAATTACATCACCGGCCTGGATCTGATCATTGCTGATTATATCTGACCTGTTGGCCCTGGCAACAACAGTAGAATCAACAATAATGGTCCTGACCAGGTCTCCAACATCAGCTGTTTCACCCCCGGTGGAGTAAATCCCAATACCGAGATCCCTCAGTTCTGCCAGGAATTCTTCAGTTCCGTTAATGATCTCTGCAATGACTTCCCCGGGTATTAATTGCTTATTCCTCCCAATGGTGGAGGAAAGCAGGATATTATCAGTCACGCCAACACATAACAGGTCGTCCAGGTTCATCACAATGGCATCCTTCGCAATACCTTTCCAAACTGAAATATCCCCTGTTTCTTTCCAGTACAGATAGGCCAGTGAAGATTTGGTGCCTGCACCATCGGCATGCATGATATTGCAGTAATCATCATTACCTCCCAGGAAATCAGGGATTATCTTACAGAAGGCTTTGGGGAACAGCCCCTTATCAATATTTTCTATGGCATTATGAACATCGGTCTTGCTGGAAGAAACGCCTCTGCGGGAATACCTGGATTCGGATGACATAACTATTTGTATTCGAAAGTAATTTCCCTGGTGGAGTTATTAATAGAGTAATTGCCAATCTTTTGCAATACTCTCTTACCAAATACCAATGGGTTGTCCAGGCGATGGCTGACAGTTACTTCAATATTGGAAATAGTCCGGTTAGCAATGCGTAATTCCTTTATTACAAAGACTGCACCATTCTTTATTGTATTGCTGCCAAGTACTTCAGCAGCATCACCCTTAAAGTCATCCTTACTTATTGAGCCGTCATTAAGCATTTCAAGACCTTTTTCAAGTGAAACCTGTGCAGGTTTTTCAGGGTCATAATAGAACTCCTCATTAAAGCCATTGATAATACAGGGAATGATCATGATTCCGGTATTGGCATCTGCATTGAATTTTACGATATTATCTTCCGGATTGATCTGTATATCGACCTGGGTGATTTCTTCACCAGAGATTTTTGATTTCGGTATATAATCCTTGCTAAGGACCCTGAAATCCGTTCTCCTGTTAAGCTGATGTGCAGCTTCTTTAACCTCTGTGCTTGGAAGGGCTTCAATATAGTCTTCAGAAAGTACATCACCTTCCTTGAAAGTATAGCCTTCCCTGGGCATATCCTTTAAAAGTATCCTTGGTTGCCTTTCACCATAACCCTTTGCAACCATGCGGTCAGGATCAATTCCTCTCAGGATCAGGTAGTCAACAACCGATTGTGCACGTTTTTGCGAAAGGATATCATTTCTTTCGTAAGTATCCCGTGCATCGGTATGGGAAGCAAGCTCGATGATGATCCTCGGGTTCTCATCCATGGTTGTGATCAGGCCCTGCAAGGAATCCTCGTATTGTGGTTTCAGGTCCCATTTTGCCAGGTCGTATAAGATCTCAGGTAAAATAATTGGTTCCTCGGGGATGGGCTTGAGGACAAAGTCCTTGTTGAAGTCTGTGCCTATTTCTACACCTACTGTTGTGATCTTAGCCGATGAGTTGAAGTAGTTATTTTTTGCTACAATAACTTCATATGTTGTGTTTGGAAGAATCTGGGTCTTTCCAAACATGTAGAACCCTTCTTCATTGGTCCGTGTTGAGATAGAGATTCCATCCGATCCGACCAGTGTAATATTGGCATCCAGTATTGTCTGAAGTGTTCTGTCATCAGTTACGATACCCTGAAGTGTAAATTCCAGGGGAGGAATGATAAAGGAGAAGATATCTTCCCTTCCTTTTCTTCCCCTGCGGTCTGATGAAAAGAAGCCCTTTTCCATCTCATCATGAAAACAAATGCCAAAATCATTAAAAGTGGTGTTTAGAGGATATCGCATATTGACCGGCTCGCCCCAGTTGCCTTCTTCATCAATGGTAGTAAAGAAAATATCCAGTCCGCCCATGCCAGGATGACCATCTGATGCGAAATACAGCAGGGTGTCGCTTCTCAGTGCCGGGAACAATTCATCTCCGGGAGTATTGATGATGGGTCCCAGGTTAAAAGGTCTGCTGAAAGGCTCTGTCTTGGTTTCCCTGAAAGCAACCCAAAGGTCTTTGCCTCCGGCACCACCTGTTTTATTCGATGAAAAGTAGATGATCAATTCATTCTCGCTTACCGCAGGGTGACCTATTGCAATGGATGAATCCCTTCCCAAAACAACCATCTCAGGCTTGCCCCAGCTCCTTCCTGACCGCTGTGCAGTATAGATCTGGCATCCCATCTGTCTCTTTTCAACATTAGGGCAGCGTGTAAAATACAATGTGTTAAACCTGCTGTTCATGGTACTAACACCCTCATTATCTTCTGTGTTAACCCCGTCATCACCCGTTGTTAGTAAAGTAGGCTCGCTCCATTCCTCCTTGCGGTCAAGACGGGAATAAAAAAGGTCACTGAAGGCCATATCAGTCCATTCATCTTTACCCTTACCGGTAGAGCTTTCCCGTGTTGAGGTAAAGATCAGGTCATTAAAATTGCTGCTGGCATAGCAGGGGGCAAAGTCGGAATCCCTAGAATTGATCTTCTTTATGTATTCAATTTCATATTTAGAAGGATTGTCAATCCAGTCCTGAATAAAATCACATGAAAGTGCACCGTTGAGACCACGGGGATCATCCGGTACTATGGTGGCGTAAGAATTATAATATTCCCTGGCTTCATCATAATTCCCATCCATCTTTAAGGTCTCTGCATAGTGAAGAAGTATGATAGGTTGTTTTTTTTCATAGTTGGAGCGGATCAGCCGCTTGTATTGTGCTTTGGCCTTTTTATATTCAGTCATATGCCAGTAGCATTCAGCTATCTGGAAATATATGCGATCCTTCTCGGCCTTGTTGTTTTTAACCTTGTTGACGATCTTCTGGTAACGCTCAACAGCCAGGGCAAACTTTTGATCTTCGAAAGCTTCATCGGCACTTTTGGCATAATACCTGGTTTTTTGCGCCTGCACTCCAATTGAAAGAATGAGTGCGAAGAAGAAAAATAAAACAAGCTTACTGAAATTCATTGTTTTACAAGGTGTTTTTTTGTTTTGGATGGCCAAGATATACAACGGATTTTAAACTAAATTATTTCTTCTCTGAGCCATCTTCTGTTTGCTTTTTTGTTACCGGCTCTTTGTCAATATCAATGTCTATATCTACTTTCATCTCGTCTTTCATATGACTCACCTCCTTGTTGATCTCATTTTTGATCTGGTTAGATGCATTCCTGACTTCGTTAAAGCCCTTGCCCAATGTCCTGGCTATTTCAGGAATCTTATTAGGCCCAAAAACAACGAAGATTACTATGATAACCAGTAAGAGTTCACCTCCACTGATATCCAGAAACAAAAAGTGCTCAATAATTTGGCTCAGGTTCATTGCAAAAGCAAAAATAATAAAAAGTCCCGAGTAAACCGGGACTTTTTAAAGCACCATTATTATGTTAAAATTTTTATTTTCTGTTCTTTGATGGTTGTACAACCTTACCTTTTGCAGCTTTATTCTTACCACGGCCAAGCAGGTCGTATGCTATCGGGCTGGCAGTAAAGAGTGATGAATAGGTACCGACCATGATACCGAGTAGCAAGGCAAAGGTGAATCCCCTGATGATCTCACCTCCAAAGATGAAGATGGTAATCAATACAACCAGGGTTGTACCGGAAGTATTTAAGGTCCTGGCCAGCGTACTGTTCAGGGCATCATTGATATTGACCTTCAATTCCTTCTTTGGATGCAGGGCAGTATACTCCCTGATACGGTCGAAGATAATCACGGTATCGTTGATCGAGTAACCGATGATGGTCAGGATCGCGGCGATAAATGCCTGGTCGATCTCCATGTTGAATGGAAGGACATTATAGAATAATGAGAACAATCCTATGGTGACGAGGGAGTCATGGAACAGTGCAATGACACCTGCCAGTCCGAACTGCCACTTCTTGAACCTGATTGCGATATAGACAAAGATTACGACCAGTGCGAAGAAGATCGCCATGAGGGCCCTGTTCCGGATATCATCCGCAATAGTCGGTCCAACCTTTTGTGAACTCAGAATACCGATCAGCTTATCTTCTGTTTCCACATCAGTAGAGAATGTTTTATAATCTATTCTCTGGTCAATGTAAAATGAATGCAGCCCATTAAACAGTTTAGCCTGAATAATGGAATCCACTTCAGGAGCATTGTCATCGATCAGATACTTGGTTGTAATCTTGACCTGTGAGCTAGGACCAAAAGTCTTAACCTCCGGAGCTATGTTGTCGAACTCAGCGGTAAGGTTATTCCTGATATCCGGGACTGCTACATTCTGGTCGAAGCGGATAACATAAGTACGTCCACCTGTAAAGTCAACTCCCATATTCAATCCCCTGGTGGCCAATGATCCGATCCCAACGATGATGATAATGGATGAGAAGATGTATGCTTTCTTGCGCATGCGCAGGAAGTCGAAATTGACATTCACAAGCGCATCTCTTGTTAATCTGTTATCAAATGTTATTACTTTATTCCTGTCGAGCAGGTTAGTAAATATGAGTCTTGTAATGAAAATAGCTGTGAATAGTGATGATAACAGACCGATGATCAAGGTTGTTGCAAAACCCTGTACAGGTCCTGAACCGAATGTATAGAGCACAACACCGGTAAGCAGAGTGGTTACGTTACCATCTATAATCGCTGAGTAAGCGTTTTTATATCCATCAGAGATGGCCATTCGAATACCTTTACCTGCCCGAACCTCTTCCTTGACACGTTCAAAGATGATCACGTTGGCATCTACAGCCATACCAAGTGTAAGTACAATACCTGCAATACCTGGAAGTGTAAGCACGGCACCAAGCGAAGCAAGCACGCCAAAAATGAAAAAGATATTGGTAAGCAACGCAACATCGGCTACCCAACCTGCACGGTTATAATAGAAGATCATGTAAAACAGTACCAGGATAAATGCGATAATGAATGACCAGAGTCCTGAATTTACAGCTTCTTTACCAAGTGAAGGGCCAACCACGGCTTCTTCAACGATCCTGGCAGGAGCGGGTAGCTTCCCTGCTTTCAGAATATTGGCAAGGTCTTTCGCCTCTTCAATTTGCATGTTCCCACCTGAGATAGATGACCTGCCATTGGGGATCTCAGTATTAACATTTGGATAAGAATGCACATAACCATCAAGGACGATGGCAACCTGCTTACCAATGTTTTCGCCTGTCAGCCTTCTCCAGACCCTGGCACCATCAGCATTCATCGACATAGTTACTTCAACCCTGCCGTATTGGTCATAATCCTGGCGTGCATCGACGATGACATCACCTTCCAGTGCAGCAGTTCCTTCACGGGATGTAACTTTCAAGCCAACCAGGCTCAGGACATCAGACCCTTCCTGCTGTGGCTTATTGGTCCATGCAAACTTGATATTTCTTGGAAATACGTTAGCTCTTTTGAGCATGCTATTGATCCTGGCAGTATCCTTGATAGCTGCAAAACCCAGTGTGGCATTGTCCTGCGGGACATTCTCACGGTCGACATTGATAATGAGGTAAGCAAAAAGAGGATTTTCTTTTGCATAATCCTCAAAAGACATTCTGTCGCTGACATCCAATTCAGTCGTGTCGCCTTCCAACTGTTCCAGCAATGTAGCTTCTGCGCTGGTATCAGCAATAATTTCTTCGGCAGGGGATTCAATAATGTTTCCTGTAGAGTCCACAGGTTGGATGACCTGCTGCTCTCCTTCGGCAATTTCAGCAACTGCTTCTTCATCCGCAGAACTTTCCCCGGTAGGTTCTGTGACCATTGTTCTCAGCTTATTATTGGCTTCAACGAAATAAGCTATAACTTCCGGTAGGTTATACGTTTCCCAGAACTCCAGCTTAGCTGTTCCCTGCAGGAGTTTCCTTACACGTGCAGGATCTTTGATACCCGGGAAGCTCTACCAGTATCCTTCCTGTTCCGGAAAGTTTCTGTACATTAGGTTGGGTAACTCCAAAACGGTCGATACGGGTACGAAGGATATTAAATGACCGGTCAAAAGCACCTTCTGTTTCAGCCCTGATCACGGCAATCACTTCTTCATTGGTGGAGTTATAGCTGATTTTATCTTTCAGTTCAACAGTATTGAACACTGCTGCCATGCTTTGTCCGGGTGCTACCTGTTCCCACGTCTCACCAAAAAGAGTAACAAAGTCTTTTGTGCTCCTCCTCTGGTTTGAATAAGTCTGGCGCATTACTTCCCTGAATGAGGGGTCCTGACTATATCCTGAGAGTGCATTAACAATGTCGCCTATCTTAACCTCAAGCGTCACGTTCATACCACCTTTAAGGTCCAGGCCAAGGTTAAGCTCACGTTCTTTGGCTTCTTTGTAAGTATACTTTCTGATAAGAATATTGAATACAACCTGGCCTGACATTGAATCGAGGTAATAACTTTCCCTGGCTTTGTGGATGGAATCGAGCAGGTAATTTTCCATTAATTCATCCCCTTTAGCCATTGCACTGGCTAATTGCTCAGCCTTTGGAGCTGTGGCATAGCTCCTGGCATCTCGTTCAACTTTACCTGTGATATATGTAAATGATAGTTGGAAAATGCATACGATGGCAAATGCAACTGCAAACAACTTAATAGCACCTCTACTTTGCATGTTTCTGGAATTTTATAATACTTCAAAATTTTGAGGGTGCAAAAATAGAATAATATTTGGTAATTAACAATTTTAGATATGGATAATTTCCAAAATAAAAAGAAAGAATATTTGTTTTATCAATAATCAGAAATACAGACGGTTAACAAGATACTCCCGGACATAATCATGTATTCCCGACTCCAATGTGTAAAAAGCTTGGTCATAACCTATGCCCCGGAGCTTGTTCATTCTAGCTTCCGTGAAGTATTGGTACTTATCACGTATATCTGCAGGTGTAGGAATAAATTCAATATTTTCAGGTTTCCCCATTGCTGTGAAAGTAGCCTTTGCCAGGTCGACAAAACTCCTTGCTTTGCCTGTCCCGAGATTATAAAGCCCACTGTCTTTTGAATACTTCATCAGGAAATGCAACACAGCAACGACATCCTTCACATAAACGAAGTCACGCAGCTGCTGCCCGTCAGCATAATCGGGGTGATGTGACTTAAAAAGCCTGACCTTGCCTGTCTCCAGGATCTGGTTATAAGCGTGAAATATAACTGAAGCCATACGGCCCTTATGGTATTCGTTGGGACCGTATACATTGAAAAACTTAAGTCCGGCCCAATAAGGCGGTGTGCCCTCCTGTTGAAGTACCCACTTGTCAAATTCATTTTTAGAAACACCGTAAGGATTTAGGGGCTTTAACTCGCTTACTATCTCATGACTGTCTTCATACCCATATTCGCCCAAACCATAAGTCGCTGCTGAGGAAGCATAGACAAGTGGAATCTGATATTTGACACACATATTCCACATACTTTTAGAGTAATTCAGATTCAGCCTGTCAAATACCGAGATGTCAAATTCAGTGGTATCTGTCCGTGCACCAATATGGAAAATGAAATCAACATCCATGTGGTGCCCTTCAAGCCAATCAAACAATACCTCCCGGTCAATCTTATCTGTAAATGACTTATGATCAGTATTCTTCTTCTTTTCAGGATGTGAGAAGTCATCGACAATTACAATATTTTTTAAGCCCTGGTTATTTAGCTTGCTTACCAGGGCACTGCCGATAAAGCCTGCTGCGCCTGTGACAATTATCATGATTTTTCTTCTATTACATTCGACGGAAGCTCCAAGCCATAACCGGATGTTTTATCATCCCATTTCAACAATAATGCAAAGATAAATCCTATGACACCAAATGCTACGAATAGTAGTATTGTAGGAGTGTATTCTAACCTGGATCCTGCCTCTATCATTTCCGGTGTTACTCCCGGGTTTGTCTTATCGAGAATATATCCGGCGAGGATCGGAACAGCGAAGAGCCCCAGGTTCTGTAATGAGAACATGGCCCCGTAAGCAGTCCCAATCCGGGATTCAGGAACAATTTTAGCAACAGATGGCCACATCGCTGCAGGGACAAGTGAGAAAGCTATTCCCAGCAGGACCATCAGCACATATATATTGAATGTTGTAAAGCTGAAAAGTAAGTGCACGATGATCAGTATCAGCGATCCAAAGATCATGAATGTTGCACTTTTACCTTTCTTATCTACCAGCCATCCAAAGATTGGTGTGAAGAGGACTGTCCCATATGGCAATAGTGATGCGATATCCCCACTGGCCTGTTCCGACATTCCAAATTTGTGAAAGAAGAAATCAGGTGCGTACTTTAAGAATGGGAAGACCGCAGCATAAAATGTGACACATAAGGCAGTGATGAATAAGAATGACCTGTTCGTAAATAGTCTGCCTACATCAGCAATGTGAAATTCTTCGTCTTTTGCCAAAAGGCTTTCATCTGATTTGATCTGACGGTCAAGCTTCATATCATACAACAAGTAGATGATAAATGTAAGTGCTCCAATGAGGAGTAATAACACACCAAACCAGATAGGGAATGACCAGAAGCCTTCCAGCTTTAATCTTGGTGCCAGGTTGAATGCCAGTGCCGAGCCGATCCTTGCCATTCCAAGGTTCAATGCAAAGGCAAGGGCTATCTCATAACCTTTGAACCATTTGACCAGGATCTTGCTGGTGACAACTATACTTGTCTCAGCTCCAAGGCCGAATATTAACATTCCCAGCGACATCATCTTAACTTCAGGAGAGTATGTTTTCCAGAATGAACTCATTAATCCGTAACCTATCCCACCTTCCCTGTAATAATCCGAGGCCCCGTAAGCAGTTAATACAGCTCCAATTAGCATGAAAACCGCAAACAGTGATCCGGTGGGCCTTATCCCCAGCTTATCCAGGATGATCCCTCCCAGTATTGCCATCAGTAAAAATGTATTCGGAAATGCATAAAAACCAACGATGAGTCCATAATCACTGGAAGATATATTCAATTGCTCCTGCAGCGTTGATTTTAAAGGAGATAATACATCATAAAAGAAGTAATTCGCTGCCATGAGTAAGCTGACAATGAACATCATAGCCCATCTGGCACGGGGATTATCTCTCATTAATTTTTTAACCTGGTTCATAAGCTGAGTTTAAAATAAATGAGCGCTAAAAGTACAATTAATTTTGCTTATTAATTTTGACCATAGTTTAAACTCCTTCCAAATAATATTATCTTTGTATCCATTAAAATGCAAACAAAACCTTAACGCGCATAAAATGAAAAACTTGAGCTTACTTTCGTTGATTGCTTCGATGATGCTTCTTGTTGCAATCAACAATACAGCAATTGCCCAGATCAGCCAGGGAGGGATACCCCCAAGTTTTCTTTATCCAGCCATTAATGAGGAAATTGATATTCAGAATTTTCGCAGCCCTGATATGGGTTTAATCCACCAGGAAGATGCAGAGAACAGAGCATTGGGCTATCCAAAGCCTTACCGGATGGGTGTCTCGGTCCCTGTAAACCTTTCGATTGAAGATGCGGGCACCTGGACAACACTTCCGGACGGAGGTAAAATCTGGAGGATAAAACTCGCTTCAGAAGGTGCCCTGGCTCTTGGGGTTTACTATGATGATTTCTGGCTACCATCCGGTGGTGAATTATATCTTTATAATGAAGGCAGAGATCATGTAATTGGAGCTTTTACAGAAGAAAATAACAATCCCGAATGTATTTTTGCTAACCAGTTAGTTGAAGGCGAGGTAGTAACGCTTGAATATTACCAGCCTGCAGGTCAGGAGATATTGCCTAACCTGAGCATATCAGAGATATCCTACAATTACCGTGGAGTTCATATTGAACAATCAAACAGGGGAGGATCTGCCTGGTGTATGATCAATATTATCTGCTCTCCCGAAGGTGATGACTGGCAGGATGAGAAGAAAGGCGTAGTAAAGCAGTACATGAAAATTGGCTGGGGATATTACTTATGCTCCGGCACATTAATTAATAATACAAGCCTGGATAAAACTCCCTATGTGCTAACTGCATGGCATTGTGGAGAAGATGCCACGGTTGCAGATATGAACCAATGGGTTTTTTACTTCAACTATGAATCAGCCACCTGTTCTGGTAACTGGGGCCCATCCGGCAATTCTCAAACAGGTTGTGCCAAAAGGGCGGAAGGAAGTTTTGAATCAGGTTCCGACTTCCTTTTACTTGAGTTAAACCAGATGGTACTGCCATCATACTCACCTTATTTTAATGGCTGGGACAGAAGGAATACGCCGGCTGACAGTGGTGTTAGTATCCATCACCCACAGGGTGATATCAAAAAGATCTCAACATTCGATGAGCCAGCATCATCATCACAATGGAATAACAATGGGGTGCTATCTCACTGGCGTGTCTGGTGGGCAGAAACAGCTCATGGAACTTCAATAACTGAAGGTGGTTCTTCCGGTTCTCCTTTGTTTAACCAGGATGGCAGGGTGATTGGGGACCTCAGTGGCGGCCCACCTGATGATTGCCAAAACCCACTCTATAGCCTTTATGGAAAGGTATCATTCTCATGGGATCAGGTGGGGACAGTTCCATCACAACAACTTAAGCCCTGGCTTGATCCAGAAAACTCCGGCGTAGAAACATGGGATGGTATATATGAACCTTCCGCTCCGGACCCAGCATTCGTTGCCGACCAGACATCTATACAGGCAGGGGGAACGGTTAGCTTCACAGACATGACCACCAGTAATCCACTTGAATGGGATTGGACATTTGAAGGAGGCGATCCTGGTACTTTCTCAGGCAAAGAACCTCCCCTGATTCAATACGATACACCCGGAAAGTATACCGTTACACTTAATGCAACCAACCCCATTGGATCAAATTCTGTAGATAGTATCGAAATGATATCCGTTGGCGCACCTGCAGCAAATTTCTCAGCAGATAATACTTATATGATGAATGGAGACACATCAAACTTCACAGATGAGTCGTTAGGAGACCCAACATCATGGTACTGGGAATTTCCAGGAGGAGACCCGGGAACATCAACCGTTCAAAATCCGGAAGATATCATTTATAACGAAACAGGTAATTATGACGTAACCCTTGTGGTGACCAATGAATATGGAAATGATACTGTTATCAAGGAAAGCTATATAACTGTTGGTGGCCCGTTTGCTGATTTTATTGCTGATCAGACCAACATTGTGGCCGGCGAATCAGTAAGCTTCACCGACCTCACAATTAATGAACCAACAACATGGTCATGGAAATTCACTGGTGGAAGCCCGGGCAGTTTTAATGGACAGATACCTCCTCCGGTCGTATATAACAATCCTGGTAATTACAGTATCAAATTAACTGTTTCAAATGATCTTGGATCAGACTTTGAGAACAAAATCAATTATATCGAGGTTGGTACAATTGGAATTGGAGAAGGTGCCGATGCTGATGAAAAGGTGTCAGTATACCCCAACCCAAGTACTGGTAAGGTAAATATCCAAATACAGAATTCTACGGAACTTGTTCATCAGATCAAGATCCTAAACGCTTATGGGGAAGAAATTTATCATTCGGAACCAGCCACATCAGGCTCACAATTTGAGTTGAACATTTCAGATCAGCCTAATGGTGTTTATTTCCTGAGTATCAAGTTAGGAGAGGAAATGATCAATAAGAAGGTATACCTGATGCAATAAACTTATTTTTTAGGAACTTATTTATGGGACACCCGTTTAACGTGTGTTTGATAGGGAATTCATGCAAGCCATTAAAACTCCTATTCTTACTCTTTTTTTTATTGCCTTTTTGTGTTTAACTACTAAAGCACAGGTAAACCAGGGTGGTACGCCGCTAAGTTTCCGACTTTATTCTTTAAGCAAAGAGTTCAATACAATCATATTGGCAAGGCCTGATATTGATAAATCCGGTATTATTCCGTCAGATAAAGGGATTGTGCCACCGGAGGTAGGCCCTGTACTTCCGGTAAATATTTCACTAGCTGAAGAAGGAACATGGACAAATCTGCCTGGAGGAAGGAGGATCTGCAGGCTAAGGATCAAATCTGATGGAGCTTTGGCCCTGGCATTATATTATAAGAGTTTTCGCATTTTTGATGGCGGAGAACTTTTTATATATAATGCTTCAGAGACTTTTGTGAGAGGTGCATTTACATCTGAAAACAATAAGGATGAAGGAAGTTTTGCCACTGAATTGGTGCCTGGTGATGAACTCATTATTGAATACTATGATCAGGGAAGCTCACCATTTCCTTCTATTGAGGTTTCAGGGGTATTATATGCCCATCAGCATATTTCCTTTATTGAAAATAGCCAGAGGGAATTTGGCAGTTCAGGTTTTTGCGAAGTAAATGTGAACTGCCTCGAAGGTGCAAACTGGCAAAGGGAAAAACGGGGTGTTGCAAGGATACTATTAAAGGTTAACGGATCAAGTTTCTGGTGTACTGGTTCATTGATCAACAATGTAAAACAAGATAGTACTCCATATTTTCTCACAGCCGCTCATTGTGGCCAAAATGCCACAGCTGACGATTATGAGCAATGGATGTTTTATTTTAATTATGAGGCGGCAACATGTGATGATCCAGCTCAAAATCCTGTATATCAGTCTTTGACCGGATCCTCCCTGATAGCACAAGCTCCGGATGCAACATCCTCAGGATCAGATTTTAAACTGCTTCTGCTAAACAATAAGTTACCCATAAACTACAATCCTTATTTCAATGGATGGAACAGGGAAAACGAACCCAGTCCAAATGGGGTCTGCATTCATCATCCCAAAGGAGATATTAGAAAGATTTCTACTTATAATGAAATATTAAAGTCAACCGCCTACAGTGGAAGCATTGAAGATCCTGAAGAGAAATACTGGAAAGTGTTTTGGGCTCCAACGCAGACTAATCATGGTGTTACTGAAGGCGGGTCTTCAGGTAGTCCTATATTTAATTCCCATGGCAAGGTCATTGGGACCTTATCCGGGGGATTTTCTTCCTGCACTAACCGTGATTTGCCTGATTATTATGGTAAGTTTTCATATTCATGGGATGAAAATGGTAATACCAGCCTTCAGCAATTAAAGCCATGGCTCGATCCGGGAGGAACCGGGGTTACAGAAATTGAGGGATTTGGATATGGAAATATGCTTGCAGCAAGCTTTTATGCTGATACTACTTCTATCGTTGTAGGAGATTATATTCAGTTTTGGGATAATTCAAGTGGAGAGCCGACAAACTGGATATGGAATTTCGAAGGAGGGAGCCCGAGCTTTGCAGAAGGAAAGGACCCAGGTGTCATTAAATATGATGGCTATGGTCATTTTGATGTAAAGTTGATTATTGATAAAGAAGGTATTTCAGATACTTTGATAAGGGCAAACTATATCCATGTCGGAGCGAGTATATACCCGATCCCTGCCATCGAGTACCTGATATTTAATTTCGGTCATACCGAAGTAACAAGCCTTAAGTTGGAATTATATAATACTATGGGCAGTTTGGTTAAGGAAATTAATGTGACCAGCGGAAGCTCCAACGTTTACAGATGGAATATTTCAGACATCCCGGCTGGAATGTACATCTTAAAATATAAGGTCAATGGTATTGAAAACCCGGTACAGAAGATAATTATTGGCTAGAATAAGTATCCCATTTCTTAATGACCTCCTGCATATCAACAGGTAATTCCGAATCAAAATTCATATAATTTCCCGTTACAGGGTGCTTGAATCCCAGCGATTTGGCGTGCAGTGCCTGCCGTGGAAGAAGCTTGAAACAGTTCTGGATAAATTGCTTGTATTTTGTAAAGGTAGTGCCTTTCAGGATTACATCTCCGCCATATGTCTTATCATTGAATAAGGGGTGCTTGATATATTTAAAGTGTGCCCTGATCTGGTGTGTGCGACCGGTTTCAAGTGTGCACTCAACGAGTGTAACATATCCGAAACGCTGAATTACTTTATAATGAGTTACCGCATGCTTGCCTTTTTCAGGATCTTTATAAACGGTCATGATCTTTCGGTCTTTCAAGCTGCGGCCCAGGTTCCCGGTGATTGTACCTGTATCCGATTTTAAGTCCCCCCACACCAGGGCAACATACTTTCGATCAATATCATGCTTGTAAAAGTATCCTGCCAGCCTGGTCTGAACAAGTTCATTCCTGGCAATCAGCAGCAACCCTGTTGTATCTTTGTCAATTCGGTGGACCAGCAATGGGAAGGCGTCTTCCTGCCCTGTACTTTGCCTGAGATAATATGTCAGGGCGTTTACCATTGTTCCTGTGTAATTGCCATAGCCTGGATGGACAACCATGCCGGCTGGTTTATTGACAATAAGGATATCATCATCTTCATAAGTAATATCAATCGGAATGTTTTCCGGGATGATCTCTATTTCCCTGGGGGGAAATGAGAGGACTATTGAAATATTATCTCCTGGCTTGACCTTATAATTTGATTTAACGGATTTACTATTTACAAGGATGTTACCTGCTTTTGCAGCATTCTGTATCTTATTTCTTGATGCATTTTCTATTCGTAACATCAGAAATTTATCAATACGCAGAGGACCTTGCCCGGGATCAACATTAAGCCTGAAATGCTCAAATAATTCGCTTTCTTCTTCCTGAAAAGATTGATGATTCATCATAACCTAAGGCTTGCAACAATGTGACTAGCGGTTAACCATGAATTTGCAGGATATTGTTCTGCTTTGTGTAGGTTCATGGTACCTGACAATATACATTCCATTGGCCAGCCCTGAGATGTCCAATTGCTTTTTGTAAGATGTATGTTTTACTTCCTGGCCAAACATGTTGTAGATCAATAACTCCCCGTTTGAGTTAGGTTGTGAAGTTGCCAATCCTGAAATTCTGATATTTAAAATACCATCCCTGTTAGGATTGGGGTAAACAAGCAGTTGACCCTCCTGTAATTCCTTTTCATCCAGTCCGTAAGGATCAAACTCCTCGCCCAGCACCGGTCGCATAATCATTGATCCGGTAAAAGCAGTTTGTTGCCAAACACTGGCAACATTATAGAAAATATTACTACTTGCATCTTTGTAATAGTCCCATCCAACATTAAGGTTGTCAGATGTTGTCTGAAGCCAGCCAATATAAAATACACTAGTAACTGGTACTGGTTCATCCAAATAGTAAGTACTTAATTGATTAAGATTGTTTGTAAACTTGGGCCTGACATTATCCTGTTGATAGACTATCTCCCCTGGCTCACCATCGTTATCTCTCCAGACTAACAATGAAAACAGCTGGTCATTTGCATCGCCCTGCGTACGATTAAAATACATTCTAATAGCGCGTAGAGTGTCTCTTGTATTTAGCTTGAATCGGTAAGCTACGCGACCAAAGGTAGCATTGATGCCATATCCGCCCTCAGGTGTTCCATCGTCATAGGCATAATAATTATAAAACTTCTGAAGGAATTGTACGGTATCCCCGATAGTATCCGCTGCCGTAAATCCATTGATTCTGTGTTCAATCTTGAATAAGGCACTGTCTTTTCCAAACCCAAGGGAGTAGATAAAGTTTACTGGTGGACATGCATGAGCGGCACCACATGTTTCATCACATCTCTGGTAACCAAACTCATAGAATTGTGGGAGGTTGCAACCACCACCATTATAAAAGTAGCTGAATGTTCCATCAACTTCATCAACCTTGTACCAGAAATCAGTATTGTAGGCCTCATCGTCCAGGTTGGTAATGAACAGCACGGCAGAGTCAGCCATTTCATTCGTGGGGTTGTTTTTATACTGGTTGTATGGCATGGATTCATATCTTTTCAGCATAGATGGAGCCCTCTCTGCAAATGTGATTTTCCTGTATGTTGAATCGGCCCTTGATCTATTTATGTTAAGATATACATAATCAACATTCCATTGGTCTGTGTTTGACCTCCAACTGGCAACATTGTTGCTGGCCAGGCTTGCATAGTTGAAGAATCGAAACTGAAAATTCTCTTTAAAATATCGGGCACTGTCTGTTATCGGAATGAGGATTTGCCTTGAATAGGTGTTGTAATAGGTGTAAAAAGAATCAAGCTTCATTCCCTCTGTGCTCCAAACCGTATACCAGGTCGTCTCAGGCACAAACACAGAGTCGCATGGCATATTGATCGTATCATCGTAATACAGTGTGTCGGTTGCAACAAAGTATAAGCCTGGTTCACATTCCAATGGCGCAAACAAAGTGTCAAAAGGCAATATTATTTCACCGGGAAAGATATACTCATCCATGGGTACTGGAACGGAATCCACATAACCATAGACAGAATCACCGGAGTAAACACCGAATTGAAGGACAAGGGAATCCCATTCTTCAGGTGCATTGCCTCTTCCCTGTGGCTGATAGAAAAAACTGAAGTAAATGGAATCAGAAACAGTTATTGATCGTGGTGAAGGCTTGAAAACAGAGTCAAGCCGTATGAGGTTTGACATCATGTAGTCCGCAATAAATGGGAAGGTGCTGGCTTCCGGGTATAGATTTCCAGTTGCATCAATCGCATCAAAAGTGGCTGCACCAATATTGGCTGAATGGTATGGAAAATCTGCGTTTATAAATGTTTCATCAGTAGCCCAGCGATCAGGTTCAGGGAAAATGTTCTCCTGGTGAAAATCATCGAAAAATGGCAAAGTGATTACAAGAGCATCTTCGCTTCGACTATCGGCTGATCCATTGAAATTAATTTTCTTCAGTTCATGCTTGATAACCGGGTTGTATTTTAACCCGGTAAGCACCTCTTGCCCGGCAGAGCTTGAAGAAATCAAAAGAAAACTGACAATAACAATAATATATTTCATATTCATCACTAAAGAATCAATTCTAACCTTAGTAATTTCTTGCAGTATCAACTGAAGTTGTATCAGGTTTATATTTCTGAATTAAAGCATTAAAATCAAAAAACTCATCGGATCGCAAACGTATATTGACTTTCTGTCCCCTGTACAGCGATGCATGCTCATTCCAGTCAGGTCTTTGCCTATACACCCTGCTATGCACTTTATCATTCCCATCCAGGTAATTGATCGAACCAATATTGAATGATGCACGATTAATTGCGTTGATCGCTTCGTCATGTGTCAAGCCAATAAGAAAAGGTACAGGAACCTTTTTGTTGTCACCCAGCCCCAGTACGAGATCAATTCCTGAACCCTTATCCAGCATCGTGCCAGGCTCAATCAGGTCATCCTCGTAGAGCTGCTCCAGTACCGCATTCTCGGCAAAATCCGACACGTATGCCAGCTTGTTCACCCGGAGCCCTTTAGCATGCATCAGATTAATTGCCTGACGCAGGGAAAGATCAATTAGATCAGGCATCTCTACTTTTTCAGGCATTTTCGCTACAATGGTAAAATATATCTTCCGGCCTTCTTTAACTTTTGAACCAGGCAAGGGGTGCTGCAGTACCACAGTTTCTTTTTTGTTCTTGGCATCATATAATGAATCTATGACTACAAATTCAAATAATTCATCCTCATCCCATTCATAAATCTCTTCCAGGGTCATCCCAAAGAAATCCGGGACCTCATACTCATCACCATGTTCAGTAAATATTTTAAGAAATTGAAAAATGGCAAGAAAGATAATTATCGTAATCACGATTGATATGCCAAAATGAATATAAAATTTCTTCTTAGCAAGAAAACTAAAGAATGCCATTTTTCGTAATTTTATGCTTGCTTAAGCACAATGTGCCGGGCTTGATAATCGTTTTCTAAATAACTGATAAAATGGTTGATTATTGCCTCTTTTGGGCAAAGATAAACATTAATTAAATATTGTGAATTTGCAATTCTGATTGCATTTCAAGGTACATGAAAAAGAACATCGCAGTAATAGCAGGGGGCTACTCAGGAGAATTTGAAATAAGTGTCAAAAGCGCTGATGTAGTATGTAAACATCTGGATAAGGATCTCTACAATCCCTATATGATCATTATCAACGACTCCCAATGGTTATATAAAAACGAAAATGGCGAGACCTACCTCGTTGATAAGGATGAGTTTACATTAGGTCTACCCTCCGGAAAAATACAATTTGATGCGATCTTTAATGCTATACATGGATCTCCTGGCGAAGATGGGAGATTACAGGTGCATTTCGATGAGCTTGGCATACCATATACTTCATGTGATTTTGTCACATCAGCATTAACCTTTAATAAGTATTTCTGCAACTGTTTTGTGAGTTCACACAATATATTGACTGCCAGATCAATACTTATTCGTCACGATGAAGAAATCAACCATGAAAGCATCATCAGTGCTGTGGGGCTACCATGTTTTATCAAGCCAAACAAAGGAGGATCCAGTGTTGGTGCCTCAAAGATTAATAATGAAGATGATATCACAGAGGCAGTGCGTAAGGCAATGGAAGAGGATGACGAGGTGATCATTGAAGAGTTTATTCCCGGAAGGGAAATATCCTGCGGTGTCCTAAAAAAAGATGGTCAGATAATTGCCCTTCCCATTACCGAGATTGTCAGCAAGAATGAGTTTTTTGACTTTGAAGCTAAATATGAGGGGCAATCGGAAGAAATAACGCCTGCTAAAATCCCGGAGGAGATCGAGGCAGGTTGTAAGGGCCTTTCAATTCAACTATACAATGACCTTGGCTGCAAAGGTGTTGTAAGGTGTGATTATATTTATAATGATGATGGCATTTACTTCCTGGAGGTGAATACTATTCCGGGGCTTACTGAAGAAAGTATCGTCCCTCAGCAGGCAAGGGAGGCGGGAATATCCTTAAAAGAATTGTTTAATACGCTGATTGAACAATCCTTAGAAACTCAATCAACTTAGCGGTTGCCCTGCCCCTGTGACTTATCTGGTTCTTTAAGTCCAGGTCCATTTCTGCAAACGTTTGTGAGTAACCATCAGGAATGAAGATGGGGTCATAACCAAATCCCTGTGATCCTCGCCTGTCTTCAATGATATGACCGTTTACAATACCTTCAAAAAAATGTTCCTGTCCATTGATGATCAGTGCAATTACTGTTCTGAACCGGGCATTCCTGTTCTGCTGGTTTTTCAACTCCTGAAGCAGTTTCTCAATATTGTTGTCAGCGATGCATTCTTCTCCTGCGTACCTTGCGGAGTGAACACCCGGGCGACCACCCAGGCAGTCTACTTCAAGCCCTGTATCATCAGCAAAGCAATCTTTGTCATAGTTATCCCTGACATACTTTGCTTTCAGGATTGCATTACCCTCAAGTGTTAAAGCAGTCTCCTGAATTTCCTCAGTGCAGCCGATATCATCGAGACTGAGGATATTCAGGAGATTACTTGTAATAGACCTTATTTCTTCAAGCTTATGCTTATTGTTGGTCGCAAATACGATTTCTTTCAATTACCTTATGGATATGTAACTGATGGATAATTAGCGATATTGACCTGTGGAATACTGGCTGAGTAGAAGTCATTTATTTTATTAATAAAGACATGAGCTACCCATGCATTCCCCTGACCTGTCAGATGCAGGCCATCCAGCGCGAATACATTTCCACTGACAAATTCGCTGGTGAGTGTGATACCGTCAATTGTAAAGCCATGCTCATTAAGTAATGTAAAAGCTTCATTCATATTAATGAGCGTAGCTTTTTTACCAGCAATAGCAGTCTCAATTGCGGCGTTAAAGCCATTTGTAGCATTTGCGATATTTTCGATCTCCGTATTATTAAGTGTAAATATACCAGGGATAGGCTTCTGGCTTCCCCAACCGGCACATTTTAACGAATCCTGTGGGACAGACATCAACAGGATCTCTCCTTCTTTGATTTGTCTTAAACCACCAAGTAGGTTGTAAGGTGCATTGGTATCCTGAATGACCCAGTAGTTATAACCTGCCTGGAAAGTAATTTCCGGAACACCCATCTGGCCTGCACCTGCATTATACGGTGCATATGCTGCATTCAGCTGATCAGCCAGATCCTGTGTGAGTTGTAATCCGTTTATCGGAATGGTAGTGAAGAACGGAATATCTTTAATATTTGGAATATTGGCTACTGCGCCGGCAGCACCTGTTGCAGAGCAAGCATCCAGGATGGCATTCAGCGAACCCTCGAAGACCGGCAGACTTGTGATCACATCACCTTCACCTCCGGAAATGGCATAGCCCAGAACATCATAGGTCCCTATCCACAATGCATAGAATGTGGGGTTAACCTGCAGTGCCACATTTAAGAGCACATCAGTTTGAGGGTTTGCACTGAAGCGACCGAAGTATGGGTTAAGTGCACCATAACCTTGAAGCAGCATTGCACCGATCTTGGTGCCGGGAACACCGGTATTGTTAAATGGTCCCTGAGCAGCAACCGGGTTCATAAGATAACCAAGGAGATCATTCTGTGAAGCCCCGGGATCAGCTAATACCGGTGCAAGTGAAGTAGTGCCAAGACAATCAGTATTATACCCTAAAACATATTTAGAGGTAAAATACAATCCCTGTGGTGTGGGTTGAAATCCTACACCGATATCACCGGGTGATGTCAGTATTGGTTGGTTAAAAGCTGTCCCACCTACAGATGCAAATCTTGATGCCAGAATATTCGCATATGAGTTTTCCTGTGCCTTCTCGTAGATAGCTCCATCAGAAAAACCGGAAGCATAAGAATCACCCATTGAAGCGAAACGTGTAAAGTCAGCTGTTCCATTGGAAGTCTTGAATTCCTCTATCTCCGGTTTACATGCCCCAATCATTGCAAGGACAAATAGATATATAATGATTTTGTATTTCATGTCGTTTCGGATTTAAGGGGTTAAAAATTAAAACTTACACCTATGCCTGGGATAGAAGTGATCACTTTGTAGGTGCCTGTGAAATTATCAGGGGTATAGCTTTTCTTGGTTTGGAGGCCAAAGAGTTGAGCAAATGATATGTCGATACTCAACATTTCAATAGGCTTAATTGAAATACCTGCTGTCCAGGCTACTGTATTCAGACTGACTGTCTCAGGAGTGAAGTACTGGTCATCAGTTGGTGAAGGATCATAGTAGAACCCAGCCCTTAAATCCAGCATTTCGATGACAGACCACTGTGCACCGACTCTGGTAATGAGAGTGTTAGAATATTTTCTGGGATTTGATGAGTTAAGAAGGTCACTATTTTCTTTGAAAGTGAAGTCTAAGGATTCATAAACGTCCCAGAAAACATAGTTGAAATCAATGCCAACCAGCCAATCTTCTGTTGGCCTGAATGCCAATCCGAAGTCCAGGTTTGCAGGCAATGGCAATTCAGCACTAAACTTATTAGTTGGTGAGATGGTTGTTTGAAGGGATTGCGGGATATTGAATGTTGCATCCCCATCTTCAACCTTCATGATGATCTCCGAACGGTAATCAATGCCAAAACTCCACTTTTCGTTAGGAACAAAGCTAAAACCAACATTAAATCCAATGTTACTGGTTGATCCTTCCAGTTTGGTTGTGGAGTTGTCATTGTATGCTAATGCCTTTTCTAATTCGACATTACCAATTGCATAAATCAACCCGGCACCTATACTGAATTTATCCAGAAATTTATAGGCTATTGTTGGTTGAATGAATATTGCAGAAAATGATATTTTCTCAATTAAGTACTTTCCAACCCAATCTATACCATTATCATTAGGCGATTGCCATTTAGCTGTACTGCCGTAGGGCGTATAGGCACCCACTCCAAGTGTGAAATGCTTTCCTACTTTGGCAGCAAAATAAAGGTAAAATGGAGTTGACGTTGGGTTATCAGTACGGAATTGGTCATTACTGAATTCTTTTTCAAATATGGCATGTGAAAAAATCCCACTGACGCCGGCAGATACACTGAACTTCTTTTCCATGAAGGATAGTCCGCCCGGATTGAAAAACAGGGAACTTGCACCGAAGTTAAGTGATGACCCTACCAAACCCATTCCGGTTTGTTTTTGGCCCTGCAGCCTGACCTGGTATCCACCAGCAATAGCTGTCCAGGCCATTAATGCAATAAGCACAATAGATAACGTAATTCTCTTCATAACTTTAATTTTGGTTTATAAGATGCAATTCGGGCGCAATATAAGAAATATATTGGATTAAATTAAAAGGTGGCTGTCAGCCCAAAATGTATTTTGGCTGCTTTGAATTGTATAGGATTATCGTAGCGTTTTCCAAGGGCATAGCTAATGTTGAAGATCCCTGCTTTTGTTTCAAAGCTTAACCCTGCGCCAAATCCCCAGGGGTAGTCCGACACAAACACATCATGGGTGTTCTGTTCCACATAAGCTCCATTCCAAAAAAGGCTTACGAAGGAGTTGACATCGAAAAGGTAACGAAATTCACAGGTCAGGATACTATAAAAAGAAGCAAAAATGGATTCTTCATCAAACCCACGCAATGTTCTGAGTCCGCCTATCCTGAAAAGTTCATTTTCAAACAGGTTTGGATTATTCAAATAAGCATTTTGTGTCCTGAGGAGAAAAGTAAGGTTGCGGTAAACAGGCATAAAACCGGATGCGTTCAGAATAATCCTGTATATTGTACTTTCCAGCTGCAAGCCATCATACAATTCCGGGTTAATATTGTCATTCTTTTTAATATTCTTTTTACCGACAGCTCCAGAGGATTGTATGCTAAACCCCTTTCGGGGATTGAACCTGTAATCAAGGTCATCATACGCAAACTTCAATCCATAGAAAGCTGTTTTTACATCTGCATAAGAAGGCAGGGTAGTGACAAATTCAAGACCAGATGTACTTAATAATGAGGATGATTGATGTTCATAATAGGCCTGGATATAATTATATCCCTTAAACATGTAATTAATCCCGATGTGATTTTCTAAGGTAATGAAAGACGTGTCCCTTTTATAAAGATAAAAATGGTAATCTACGCCAAATGGGGTTTTGAAAAGAAAAGGATAGGCAAAATTAAATTTCAGATCCTGTGTCCCCTGTTCGAGTTTCCGCCACTGAAAATCAATCAGTTCCCCACGCCGAAGTATATTCATGAGTTTCAATGTTACATCACCCGTAATCAGCAGCTTACCTTCCTTGTCATCATTAGGGGCAATACCAAGTATCCCATCAAACTGGCTTGCTCTTTTCTTTTCCAGGTATAACATTAATGCAGCCTTGTCAGGTGTAAAGACTACTTCAAAAGGGCGCATGCTTGAAGCAAATGGCAGTTCATTGATCTTGTTCCCTACTTTGCTTATTTTAGATTCATCGTATGGATCTCCTGGCTTTATGCCCAGGTATTGCTGAATATAGCTAATATGGATCCTGGCATCCCCCTTAATAATAATACTATCGATTACCACTCTGTTGTTCTTTTCCAGATTAATTGAGGCAGCAATATCAGTGCCTTTGATATTGATGGAATCAAGGCTAACCCTGGCAAAGGGATAGCCATTGTTTTCGCAATGACCCAGGATATTCATCATTAAGCGGGAAATCCGTTTTTGGTTGTATGGAAGGCCATGGTTATAATGTTTGAATTTATAACCTGCCTCACGAAGGATATCTTCGTCAACATTTCCTCTACCCAGGTATGTGAGCTTATATTTATCTCCAATGTACAGGTATGCTCTGGTATGGACAGAATCACTTACTAATGAATCAAAACGGGCAGCAAGATATCCCTTATCATAAAAATAAAACAGCACCTTCATCAATTCTTTATCCCGCTGTGAGGTCTGGTTGAAAGAGTTATTGATCTTCAGACGATCAATTAATCTTGCCTCTGCATCCTGGCTCACAGCAATTTCAAGTGTATAAAGTTTTTGGGCCTGCATTAACAAAGGGTTACATGCGATCCAAAGTAAGAAGATGATTTTGAGTGTCTTTTTCAATATTCTGTGATCGGCAATAGTCATTAATGAACGATTGATCCTGCTATTTAGTCTAATCTCCAGTTGATTTCAGGTTGTCCAAGTTGCCTGAGTATTTCATTCGTTTGAGAAAAATGCCTGCAGCCAAAAAAGCCATTATGCGCTGAAAGGGGTGATGGATGAGCTGCTTTCAATACATAATGCCGTGTTAGGTCAATCAGGTTTTGCTTTGCCTGGGCATAATTGCCCCACAAAAGGAAAACGATATTGGAATTGTTTGTTGAAATCTTTTGTATGACAGCATCAGTGAAGTTTTCCCAGCCTTTTTTTTGATGAGACCCAGCCTGGTTTGCGCGGACAGTGAGGGTTGCGTTAAGTAGCAGCACTCCCTGCCTCGCCCAGCTTTCCAGGTTGCCGTGCTCAGGTGCATTAATTCCCAGGTCAGTCTCAATTTCCTTAAATATATTAATTAGCGAAGGTGGCTTGCGTATTCCTGGAGGTACAGAGAAGCATAAACCATGTGCTTGCCCCATACCATGGTATGGATCCTGGCCTATGATAACTACCCGTACCTTATCGAAAGGGGTAAGATTGAAAGCTGAGAATATCAAGGGTCCTGGAGGGTAAATGGTAAATTTTTGCTTTTCAGACAACAAAAATTGTTTTAGCCCGTAAAAGTACTCACGATTAAACTCATCCATAAGTAACGATTTCCAGCTGACATCTATAACAGGATCAATTTTTTGCATTGAAATACAATATGTTGGCTTATAATTTGTTAATAATGTAAAAATAAATTTATTTTGCATTAATTTTATAACTTAATTAAAGAAAGAAAGATGAAAAAGCTTGTCATAGTCCTTTGTACAATAGCGATAATGGTAATACTTGCATCCTCTTGCAAGTCAGGGGAAAAATGTGCGGCTTATGGAGAATCATACCGTTATCAAAGACAAAGTAATTATTAATGGCATTGTATTCTAAATGATATAACCTTTCTGAAAAAAACTATCATTAATTACTTTTTCTGACTTTGATAAGTTATCTTTATGGTTATAGATGGTCTCTAGAATAACATACTTATTTCTCCTCATAAGTCTTTGCTTTTCTGCCTTCCAATCTTATTCTCAGGATGTGGGAAGTGATACCATTTTGGACCAGGTATTACTCCGTAAAAAAATGAGCGGAGGCATAATACTGCACAACCGTGGATGGGGTTTTCAATTCCAGAAAGGCCGCAATATTACATTTTTCAAGTCAGTAATGTGGGAGGCCAGTGCTATTAGCATGAAATCTCCCAAGCAGGTTAGGACAATCAATCCATATTTCAGCAATGCAAAAAGTTATTTTTATGGAAAGATAAACCACGTTTTTGTGTTGAGGGGTGGTATTGGATTTGATAAGATGCTCAACCGCAAGCCATATTGGGGTGGTGTGGAAATACGTTTGGTTGGCTTTGGAGGAGTATCCCTTGCAATAACTAAACCAGTATACCTGTACATCCTGAAGTTTACCTCATCCTATTACGATTATCAGATTGTGATTGAAAAATATGACCCTGAGAAGCATTTCCTGGACAATATATACGGGCGTGCACCTTTTTCAAGGGGGCTTGGAGAATTAAGACTTTATCCTGGTATTTATGGTAAATTTGGGATGAATTTTGAATACGGGCATTACAATTCAAAGATCAAATCGGTGGAGGTAGGAGCAGTCATAGAGTTCTTCCCTATTCCAGTGCCTATCATGGCCTTCAATGACCCAGATTATTATTTCCTGACCTTATATATTAACATTAGCATCGGAAAGAGATTTAACTAAAAAAAAAAGGCTACCCGACGGGCAGCCTTTTTTTTATTTGTTTAATGTTATTTTTCGTGAATATGATTGATCACCATTGGTGTATCTGACAATATAGATGCCGTTAGGCAAGGTGCTCAAATCAAGAGAGTGTGCTGTTTTCCCTTTATTAAAGAACAGCTCCTGTTGTATCATCGTTTGTCCAACAAGGTCCACAACATATACTTTCATCTCAGTGGCTTCCATTGTTTCATACTCTATGTATATGTTGCCGTTGCTTGGATTTGGATAGAGATTTACCATGTTATCATCAGGCACCTCATTAAGACCTTGAACCGGTTCAATCGTGAACGACCAGGGTTCACTCCATTCAGTTGTGTCAGCTCCCTGTATGGACCTGACATGCCATTGATATGTTGTGCCATTGACCATTGGTGTGATTACCCTGTATTCACTCTCCGGAGCATCTACGAATACATCACAGCAAGGATGGGTGAGGTCCATAGTGTCGTAACTGACCTGGTACATATCAACACCCGAAATTGGTTCCCATACCAGGGTTGGCAGGATCTCAACATCAGTGGCATTATTTGACGGAGAGCTCAGATGCACTGTGTTAATTGTAGTGAAATGCCATGGCTCTGACCATTCTGAGGTATCAGTTGCATGGTTTGCCCTGACCCGCCAGTAATAATCTGTTCCAAAGAAAAGGTTATTGCGGATTAAACTACTTTCCTCTGTAAACTCGTTATAAGGATTTGAGAAGTTCTCATTATCTGCAAACTGGGCTTCATAAGTCAGCACCCCATCCATAGGCTCCCATGTAAATTCATCACTGAGGCCTATACCAGTTTCATTGTTATCTGGTGATACAAGTGTTATTGTGGGAAGCGTATTCATTGACCTGGCACCTGACCAGTCAGATGTATCCTGGGCGTGTCTTGTTCTGACTCTCCAATAGTACTTCTTGCCAAAATACATGAACTTGGTCATGTAAGCACCTGAGTCAGCATTTCTGGAATAGACATTATGATCAGAGCTAAAACCTACTCCATCGTCATATAATGCCTCACCATCATTACCACAAGTGTAACCCACATCACCTGAGAAAAAGATGGAATTAAACTGATTTTCTGATCCAATACTCTGGCTGAACCATTCACCAGCATATTGAATGAAGGAACCATCTTTTCCAATTGAATACCCCGTTCCGGCACCTGTGAAATATATGCTATAAAGGTCTTTTGTGCTGCCTGTTGGGGTTTCCATTTCTGTCCATTCAGTCCCATCATACATCCAAACAATACCTCCTTTTCCACAAGCATAACCCATATTGGCACTAAGTAAATGTACACCATAAAAGTCTTTACTGCCGGCTTCCTGTTCTGTCCAATCAGTACCATTATAATAATAAACGGCGCCACCTTTCCCAACAACCAACCCATTGCTGGCATCTGCAAAAGATACAGCATAGAAGTCATCAGTTGTTGAAAGATTGGCTGCAGTCCATGTAGCTCCATCATATCGGATTACGGTACCCCCGGTACCGACAGCCCATGCATCGCTTGCACTTACAACTGCGATATCATTAAGGTCACCAGTTACAGGACTATTTGTTTCTTCAGTCCACTCTGTACCATCATAATATAAAATCGTTCCTGCAGCACCTACTGCTATGCCATCATCGGCAGCTGCCAACGCAACTCCAAAAAGATCCGCAGTAGAAGGGCTTGTATATTCCATAACTTTAAAGGAATCAACATTCACCAGTGTTCCACCGGCCCCTACCATCCAGCCTTCCAAACCTGAAGTGAAATAGCAGTCATTGAGGTGCATCCCTGTGGAATCAGGAAGTGGTTTCCAAAAGAATGATGTGTCAAGCTGGATGTCATAATGAGTTACACCTGTTATGGTATACCATTCCAATAGTTGTGCTGGTGCGATTTCTGCCGCGTTATCATTTGGTTTCTTCAGCCTGAGGATATTATCGACCTGAAAAGACCATGTTTCCGACCAATCAGAAATATCAGGCCCATCAATAGCTTTAACCCTCCAGTAGTAAACTGCATTAAAAGTCAGTTCACTTGTTACAACAGCAGATAAATTGGTGTTGAAAGTTATGGGGTTGCTGAACCCTGGGTCTGTGTCTAACTCAACATCATAAAACACTTGCCCGTTAACCCCTGTGACAGGGCTCCAGCTTATTGTAACATTGGGCATTTGTTTTAAATCTCCATTTTCGGGTACGAGAAGTGTTGGAGGGTAAACCTTGGTTTGGGCAGTTAAACTGAAAATGGCTATTACAAACAGTAAAATGCATGTAGATAACAATTTTTTCATAATCTCTTGATTTATGTGTTTTTTGAATAATTCTGTGATTACTTGTATACAATAAACTTAGCAGTTTCCATTGTCCTTCCAGCTACTAATCGCATGAAATACGTACCAGAAGGCAGGTTATTACAGTTCATCTCATAATGCAATAAACCAGCTGGTTGAGTGCTGAGATCATCCTGCGTGATCAATTTACCATTAATATCAAAGATATATACCTGTACGCTTGAAGCTTCCAGAAGTTCAATGTCAAGGTAAGCATTATCCCTGACAGGATTAGGATAAATGACCATATTGCCGGCAGTGGCAATACTTATTGGTGGTTCGCCGATACCAACCGGTTGTTGGAATTGATCATTATAGTATAATCCACGGCCATGTGATGCTGCATAGATAACACCATAGTTATCAGTACCCTGGTACCAGACAAGGGTGGAATCTATTCCATCATAATTCCAGATGGGTACATCTTCCTGGGCGTTGGTTTGTTGCCTTAGCATAAATACTGGTGTTTCACCAATTGCTTCATGATTCTCATCAATAGTTTGTGACCACTCAGGACTGGAGGCCCAGACATTTTGAGAAACGAATGTTCCCAACTCCGTACCAATGATGGCCATATTCGAATTGTTCATTTCTATGACTGATGCGTAGACAGGCATCTGTGGCAGGTTCCCCTGTGCTGAAGTAAACTCGGGTACCTGGTCCAGGCCATTGGTGCTTTTCAGTACGTAAGCAGTATTGCCATAGTTTCCAAGTGTAATGATCACATGACGGGAATCATTAGGATCTACTGATATAGAAGTAATAGCCTGGGTTATTGGTGTAGAAGTCCCTGGTACATTGACCGGAACCTCTGTAGTAGAAATTTGACAGAATGGGCTATTGACATCTGCACGATCATAATCATAAGCAAGGGCAATATTTGAAATTCTGAATAACCTTCCTTCCTGTGTTCCAACCCATGCGTGATTAGCGTCTGCTGAAGTAGCAATGCACTGTGGTGTTCCTTCAAACCCAACTTCACTATTATTTGAGATAAGGTACCACTCAGGTGGCAGGGCTGTGAAGTCCATAGCCTGTGTAGTCATCCATACCTCATCGAATATGGCCAGGAAGAACTTGGTAGATACAATATCTTTAACAAGAATAGAATCCTGAGGTCCCAAAGGAGATTCAAGGGTGTGATAAAATGGGTAGTTTAAATTTCTGCTGAAGCATGGGATTTGATCACCAGCGCCATAGGAAAATTGCCTTGAGAAGAAATAGACAGAATCCCTGCTATTTTCGTTGGTAAAATCTTCCCATAACAAACTTGGCAGTATGAAGGAGTTAGCCGGAAGAGTAATTGCTCCAGGAAGGAATGAATTGGAGTAGCTCTCAGCAGCATCATCTGTTCTTCTGATACTGACTGTCCCAGTGGTGTGGGAACTTGCAATATAAGCATCCTGGTTTATTGAAGAGATAAAGGAATAACCTCCGTCACCTCCAAACAATGGTAATTCGAATCCATTCTTTTTTATGGCTGCCGCACCGTATCCTGAGATTGTCAGGACGCCGTTATCCTGGGCACCACCAATAACTTTATATTTTCTGCCTGAGTAACTTGTCGTGTAGAACTGGGAGGAATAATATGTCTTACTGGCTGAACTATATTCATAATCTTGTGAACCTATGATGCATGTATATACTCCTCCGTCATTGGTGACAACAAAGCTGTTATTAAAGCCAGGCCTGAAAACAATGGAATGCTGGTCTTCATGAAGTCCAGAAATAAATCCTGGGATGGTAAAACTATTGGATTTTTGAGACCATTGATAAAATCCGCTTGCATTAAATTTTTGTCCTTCCCATAAATTGATACCGCCAACGATAACACGGAAGGGATCATCAGGGAATACAGAGATGCAATTATCATACATGCCTTGTCCAGTACCAATTTCAGTACCATGTCCAAAAATATTAAGTGAAGCAGTGCCACCTGGTGCAATAATTCTCCAGTCGGTACCACCATCTTCAGAGACGTAAATATTATCCAGTGCACCGTTATCATTGGCAATACTTGCATAGATCACTTCGGGGTCGGAAGGTGCAATGGCGAATTCAATCCTGCCAATACCATCAACCGGAAGGCTTGCACTGTCGCCTCTGGATTTCAGCATGAAAAGGTGCGGATCTCCAGTGGATGATACATAACACAGGTTGTCAATATCGGTAACAATTTTACCATCAGTTCCTATTTTGACATCAAACGAATTACCAACCAAAAACGCAGCATCAGTCCTGGCGAATGCCCAGGTTACTCCACCGTCTGCCGAGTAGCGCAATCCACGGTTTGTTGATGCATAGAGATTTCCTTTAGCGGCATCAAAAGCCAGCTCATTAATAAAGGCCCAGCCAGCAGTGTCACTATTTATTGTTGGTTTGGTGTTAGGAAGTAGGCTGAAGTTTTCTCCATCGGTTGATTTATAAATCCCTGTGCCTATAAAACCACCATTATAACCAAGTGGTCCAAAGCTTGTAAAATCTTCAGTAGCAAAGCTTTCTCCGGTTCCAGCATAAATGTTACCCTGGTCATCCTGTACAAAACAGGAAACCTTTAGAGCTTGATCCCAGCCATTTATTTTACTCCATGTCAAACCAAGGTTGGTTGACTTGAAAATACCACCACTAACACTTGCAGCGAGGAGTGTATTAGCTGTTTCATCGCCACTATCAAAAATTATTGCTCTAGTTCGGCCGGCAATATTATCCGGACCGAGTATTTCCCAATCCAGAACCTCATTCCTGTTAGCGGAAGCACTCAGGCCTTCTACCTGTTCTCTTGCCTTAACTACATCCCGGAAATCAATCTGACCTGTTACCTGATTGTTTCTAATCTTTGCAAGGTATTGTGCAGCAGGTTTAAATACTTTAGCAGCGTTCGTGTAGGATGCATTCTTAGTAGATGAAGTTTCTTGATTGTGCAAAAAAGTTGATGAAAAAAGGAAAAAGGTGAGACCAATAGCAACCAAAAAAAAGCTGAATGGTAAAATTCTATTTTTCATGTTAGTTTAATTTGATTTTTGGTTAAATTAAATACAAAATTAATGTTAAGTGCATGTTGATACGTGGCACAAGTTACATCTTTTTTATTTACATTCAACTTATGCTCACCAAAAATATCAACATTAATTAACAAAAATAACCTAAAAAGTTAATAGACACAAAGATAAAAGAATTTATAAATTATACAAGTGAAATCCAGTTTTCGGTAGCCTAAAACCAGTTAACGGTTAATATAGATTTCTCTTGTAGAATTGACTATTTCGTGCGACATTTGTATAATTATAAAAATAAAAACCTACGACATGAACAAGCAAACTTTCCTTAAGACGGGGATCTTAATCCCGGTACTTTTTCTTTGTTTTGGGATCAATCTTGCAGCCCAGGATGAAGTGCCTGACAGTACATATGTATTTACCAGCATTTATGACCATCCTGCCACAGTTGTAAAGGATCAAAACCGGTCTGGCACATGCTGGGCTTTTGCCGGGATCTCCTTTGTTGAATCGGAAATACTAAAGACAAAAGGCGACACTTTTGACCTGTCAGAAATGTATATTGTCCGGTATGCCTATCCAGCTAAAGCGGAAAGGTATGTTAGGCTCCATGGAAAAGCTGTGTTCGGCGCAGGTGGGCAGGCCCATGATGTTACCAATGTCTTCCGTGATAATGGAGTTGTTCCTGAAGAAGTTTATAATGGGATGGAAATTGGTGAGAATGGACATAACCATGGTGAGATGGATGCTGTTTTAGATGGGATGGCTACTTCTATCACTAAACGCAGAGGAGGTAAGCTTACACCAGTATGGTTTGATGCTGTCAATGCAGTTATGGATGTATACCTTGGCAAGGCTCCTGAAGAATTTGATTATAAGGGTGTAACATATTCTCCAGAGTCATTTGCTGAGATGACAGGCTTTAATCCCGATGATTATGTCGAGATAACTTCTTATACACATCATCCGTTCTATTCCTCATGCAGACTTGAGATCCCGGATAACTGGTCAAATGATAATTACTATAATCTACCAATCGATGATTTAATAAGTGTCATGGATTATGCTTTTGAAAAGGAGTACACCGTCTGCTGGGATGGAGATGTCAGTGACAAGGGCTTTTCTCACCGTAACGGAGTAGCCATCGTTCCGGATAAGAACCTGAAAGACCTCAGCCAGACTGAGAGAGAGCGTTGGGAAGCACTTACAGAAAAAGAAAAATCAGCTCAATTATACAGTTTTGATGTTCCCGGTGATGAAAAAGAGATTACACAGGAAATGAGGCAGTTAGAATTTGATAATTATACCGCAACGGATGATCACCTGATGCACCTTACCGGTATCGTTGAAGACCAAAATGGAACCAGGTATTATAAAACCAAGAATTCATGGGCTGAGGACAGCAATGAGTTTGGCGGCTATCTAAACATGTCGGAATCCTATATCAGGTTGAAAACTGTGGCGATAATGGTGAATAAGAAGGCCGTGCCTAAAGAAATTGCAAAGAAACTGGGGATAGAATAGAAGCTTATATTTTTTTGAGGGTGTTGTCAGGCAGCCAACCAATACTGCCATTAGATATCCTGATCTCATACCAGCCTTCAACCTGGTCCATGATCTCCACTTTTGTTCCTTCATGGATCACGAATAAGTCGACACTGTTTTTAGCGGGGGAGCTTTTTATGGTTATTGTTGGAGAAAAAACAATAGCAAAATTGTCGTTGTTTTGCTGATTATATTTTTGATAAGCAATATAAAAAGATAGTACAAGCAATATCACCATGGCCAATCCTGCCCAGAATGATACCCGCCTGAGAATAAGGTTCTTTGTAATAATGAAAAAAGTCGCCAGGCATATCAGGATAAGGAAAAGCACTATGGACGTCCTTGCCCATATATCCGGACTAAATAGACCTGTTAAGGCTTTCCACCAACGAACATAAAACATTTCAGGCATGGCTTCTATCTTATCTGTGATTTGACTATTGGCAATATTCAGATTGAACCAGGTCTGCTCATCCTTTGGATCAAGCTTTAAGGCTTTTTCATAGTATAATATGGCTGAAGGGATGTCCTTTGATTTAAAACAGGCATTTCCAAGATTATAGTATAATGCTGAGGATACATAACCACTGTCGATAACAGAATGATACAAATCCACTGCTTCTGTAAAATCACCTTCATTATATGCCTGGTTGGCTTTTTCTATGATGGCAAATTGCGAATCCTGGGCCCGGGCCGAGAATAGAATAAAAACAATGAATATGCTGACCAGTATTCTGTTCATTTTTATTTAGTCCTTATGATTTTAATTCTCTCTCAATTTTGCTGATTATATTGATCGCTTCAGTATAAATTTCATTCATGGATGATGACTTATCATCTGGTGCGAAGCGGGCATACTCACAGTGGTCAAGTGTTTGGATAAATTCAGAGATGATCTCTTCCTTAATTGATTTGTCTTCTAGACGATCATGAACGGTATCCATCGATAATTCAGAAAACGGAATATTGAATTTGTCGCCTAAATACCCCCATAACGCCTGGGAAACTTCATTGTAAAATTCTTTATCATTGCCTTCTTTCATAAACTGGTTGGCCTTCTTTAAATTATTCCTGGCTACTCTAGTGGCTTTTCTGTTCTTAACTAAAGCTGCATTACCCTGAATCCTTGTTTTTCTTCTCCAGAATAGGATGATGATAAGAAATATTACAAGGGGAATGATAAGCCAGGTAAAAAATGCAGGAGATGCAAAGAAGAATGTACCTATCCTGTTGAGTTGGAATGGTAAGGATTTAATATGGCGGATATCGCTTCCAATATACTGTATATCAGCCTGCGATACCCCACTATAAGCAATTCCAGCAGATGATTCCGACCCTTTGGCAACTGTAAGTGTGTACTCCGGGGTAGTGATTGTTTTAAATGTTTTGGAGGTAAGATCAAAATAGGTGAAATTATATGGCTTGATTGTAAAGGTGCCAGCACTTCTTGGAATCAGGAGATACTCAAAGGTTCTGGAGCCTGCAACTCCGGATGAAGATATCTTGATATTATTATTGACCTTGGGGTCATAGGCTTCAATATCCGGTGGGAAGTTCAGATCAAACTGATCGATAAGCTCAATATTCCCTTTACCGGTAATAGTGTACTTGAGGTTGACAGCCTCATTTGCTTTTAATTCTGTCTTGTCTATTGAAGAAGTAAGTCTGAATGTCCCAACTGCGCCACCAAAATCAAGGGGTCGGGTTTCAAGAGGCAAAGGTCTGACATTCAATTTAATAGCATTAGATTTTACATTCAGCTCTACATTCTGGTACATGTTGTTGAAAAAAGGATCATCAAAGAAGCTATCGAAAAAGGGATCCCTCGACTTGCGTGTGCCTTCCTTGCGGACCTGTGCAATGCACTTTATTTCCATTGGATCCAATACCAGCTCTCCCGTCTTTTGTGGGAATAAAGCAATCTTTTTAAGGTCGGCTACAACATATTCTTTCCCATTATAAACCTCATTATACTGATTCAGCTTCTGGTTGTTTTCAAGCAGGTCATTCGACCAGAAACCAGAGAACGAGGACATCTTGTCAATGCTGATCTGGCTGATGGGGACTGTTGTGAATACCTTATATGTTAAAATTATCTGCTCGCCCTGAAATGGATTTGTCTTGGAAATAATGGCTTTGATGAAGACATCATCTGCTGAACCTATCTGGCTTTCACCCTGGGTAGTTCGTGCGTTTCCGGAAGTGCCTGTAGCCTGCCCCGGAGCCGCCTGGGCTCTGTCTTTTACAACTGCGATATCCAGTTTATTGGACTTGTATAATATTTTGTCAACATAGACTGTCGCTCCTGGAATAGTAAATTCTCCTTCAATAATTGCTTGCAGGTAATAAGTATAAGTCGTGCTTAAGGATTGGGACATTCTCCCATTGATTATCTGGTAACTGCGATTAGTTGAAAGGTTTGGGCCGCTCAATACGCGAAAATCCTTGAAGTCAGGGCCTTTAAATTCAGCCCCATTCTCATTGATCGAATAAGTGACCTGGAAACGGTCTCCCAGGGTAACTTTATTCCTTGCCGATGCTGTAAACTTCACATCCTGGGCAAAGCTAACCTGTGAGAAAGCGATCAAAAATGTTATGATTTTCAAGATATTACGCATGCAATCTGATAATTACTGACAAAAGTATAAATACCTGTTGATTATAATAACGTTTACCAATCTTTTTCTGATTTAACCCTTTTTGCAATTTTTGCTTTTTGGGCATTTACTTTTTCCATGGTCTTCTTCTCTTCATTTTTCAAAGCTTGAAGCATTCTCTCAGCATCTTCTTTTGAGATTTGCTTTTGTTGCTGCTGTTGTTGCTGTTGTTGTTGCTCTTGATCTTGTTTCTGATCTTGCTGGTCTTGCTGCTGGTCTTGTTGCTGATCCTGTTGCTGATCCTGCTGTTGGTCCTGATTCTGCTGATCCTGGTTTTGCTGGTCCTGGTCCTGTTGTTGCTCTTGCTGATCCTTGAGAAGCTTTTGAGCATATGCCAGGTTATATTTTGCATCCATATCCTCAGGGTTGATCCTCAAAGAGTTCTTGAATGACTCTATGCTGGATTGCAATGCCTTTCCACTGATTTCTGCACTATCCTTAGCTAATTCCAACAATGAATTACCCAGGTTGTAATGGGTTTTTGACATGGTTTCTTCATCAAGGTTTAACGAGGCTATAGAGTCAAATGCAGCAGTGGCCTGAGCAAAATCCTTTTGCTGATAAAGTGCATCACCCAGGTTGAAAATACCTTTGTAAACATGATCTTCAGTATGAACAGATTTCAGGTAATTGATCTGGGCTTTCTCAAAATCACCTTTGTTATAAGCCCTGTTCCCTGATCGGATATACCTCTTTTCGCTCTGCCCGGAGGAAATCAGAACAATATTAATAGCAAATAGTATTAAGAATAACTTTTTCATCCTTTGTCTTTTCTAAACGTCAAACAGTTTAAACCTCCTGAACCACCTGCTTTTTCTTTCAAAAAGCAGAAACTCTACAAGAAGGAAGAAAATTCCAAATGCCATAAAGTACTGAAACTGGTCCTCATAATCTGAAAACATCCTGGTTTCAATTTCTGATTCTTCAATTTCATTGATCTTACCCATCACTTTGCTTAGTCCGGCCTGGGTATTATTGGCTCTTACATATATACCATTGCCTGCTGAGGCAATTTGTTGCAACATGGTTTCATTCAGCTTGGTAATGATGGTCTGACCTTGTTTATCTTTTTTATAACCGACCTGCTGGTTATGACTATTATAAATTGGGATTGGTGCGCCGTCAGGTAACCCCATACCGATAGCATATACCGTGATTCCTTTTTCAGAGGCTGCCTTTGCTGCTTCAACAGCATCGCTTTCATGGTTTTCCCCATCGGTTATCACTACAATGGCTTTATTATGTTGATCATCATTGAATGAACTTATTGCCAGGTTGATCGCATCACCGATTGCAGTACCCTGTGATGGAACTATTTTGGTGTTGATGGAGCTCAGAAAGAGTTTGGCCGCTGAATAATCTGTAGTTATCGGCAATTGGGTGTAGGCTCTTCCGGCAAATATGATGATACCAATCCGGTCACCTTCAAGTCTATCAATCAACCTGGAGATAGCCTGCTTTGCCCTTGAAAGCCGATCGGGTTGAATATCCTGTGCCAGCATGCTGTTTGAAACATCCAGTGCGATCATGATGTCGATGCCTTTACGCTGCACTTTCTCCAGTTTGGAACCGGTTTGTGGGTTAGCAATACCAATAATAAGCAGTGAGTAAGCAATTGCAAAAAAGATAAATTTATATACCAGCCTCAGGTTGGAGCTTTCCGGGATCAATCGGTTAATTACCTGAGCCTCCCCAAACCTCTTTAAAGCTTTCCTGCGCCATTGCATCATATATAAAAATATGATTAACATCACCGGGATCAGCAGTAAAGCATATAAAAATTCAATATATTCGAATCTTACCATGTGGCGTTTATGGTATTGTCCTTAATAAAGTATTTCTTAATAAGAATTCAAGTAAAAGGAGAAGTACCGCTCCCAGTGCCAGAACCAGAAACTCTTCTTTCTTCTTTTTGAATTCTGTTACATCTATTTTGGATTTCTCCATTTGGTCAATTTCTTTGTAGATCTCTTCCAGCTTCCTGTTACTTGTAGCCCTGAAATAGCGTCCTTCTGTAGCTTCAGCAACATGTTGCAGCAATTCTTCATCGATTTGTACTTCCATATTCTGGTACTGTATACCAAAAGGTGTTTGAACCGGATATGGTGCGGTTCCCATAGATCCTACACCGATAGTATAGATCCTGACACCATATAGCTTGGCAATTTCTGCAGCGGAAAGGGGATCGACTGATCCGGCATTATTAACACCATCTGTAATCAATATCACAACCTTACTGATGGCCTGGCTTTCCTTCAGACGGTTAACTGAAGTAGCCAATCCGTCGCCTATTGCTGTTCCATCCTCAATCATGCCGGATTTTATGTCCTTAAACATATTTTCTATAATGCTCTGGTCCGTGGTCAGCGGCACCTGGGTGAAGGTCTCGCCACTGAAAATGACCAGGCCGACCCTGTCATTAGGCCGCCCCTTTATAAAATCTGAAGCAACTGCTTTTGAAGCTTCAAGACGATCAGGCTTCAGGTCCTGGGCCAGCATACTGCTCGAAACATCTATTGCCATTACGATATCAATACCTTCGATGCTGACATCTTTCCTGCTCAGGCTGGATTGAGGTCGTGCCAGGGCCAGGATCAGCAAAGCAAATGCCAGGATACGCAATGCAAATAATAGGTGGAATAAGTATTGCTTGATGGTTTTGCCTTTCCGGATGTAACCATCCCTGGAGGAGACTTGCAAAGCAGGATGGCTCGTCCTGAGTTTATACCAGTACCACACACCCATCAATGGGATGATGATAAGCAGGTACAGGAACCCCGGGTTGGCAAATTCTATATTATTAAACATTAATTCTGTACTATCTCTTTTTCTTTTGTGTCCTGCCCCTGATCTTTTTCTTCGGGTTCTTGCTGGGCAGGGATAGTGTCCTTCACAAACTCAATACTTTTGCTCAGGCTGTTGTCATTATCCAGCGGGAGTGGATTTTCTTTTGCAAACTTAACGAGGTCTGCCAGCACCAATGTCTGACCTAACTTATTCCGTTGATCAGTTTCCAGGTTTGCATCACGCAAATCTGATATGATCTCGTCTGTTGTCATCTCAATGGCATTGATGCCAAAGCGCTCCTCGATGTATAGACGGACAATATCCGTCAAGTCGGTATAATACTCTTTCACCTTCCCTGCCTGCCATAGTTTTTTTTGCCTGAGATCTTCCAGGTCATTCAATGCAATCACATGAGCTGGCAGTTTAGGTTTTGTCCTGATTTTAAATACCGGCTGTGCACTCCTGCGTTTCTTAATATAATAAAAGATGAACAGGCCAAGCAGGATCACTCCAAGGCTGATCAATATCCATGGCAGCACTTCAGCAATGGTTAGAGGAGCCTGCAGTGGTGGTTTTATGGGCATGATGGCCTTAGCTGTGTCTACTTCAACCGTATGGACCTGGATGTAAAAAGGCCTTGTTGCAATTACCTCTGTGATGGTATCATCTTTTGCTCCATGGGAGAATTGAATAGAGGGTACCAGGTAGCTGCCTGAATCAAAACTGGTGATTAAAAATTTTTGATAATATGTCTTAAATGTCGGATCCTCTGCAGGCATAGTATCTATCCCAGTCTTTTTAATAATTTCTATATGGTTGACCAGTGTATCTTCATAGGCTGGCCAGGAGATCAGGTGTTCCGCGGGCACACTGACCTGCAGTGTAAGATTGACCTGGTCGCCAATAAGCAAGGAATCCCTTTCCAGGGTAGCTGAAGCAGAGGGTGATTGAGCTGCTGCCGGGATGGCCAACAGCATGATAAATCCTGAAATGAATATTTTTAATATGCTTTTGATCATAGATTAAAGCCTGGCTTCCCTCATCTTAAATAGTTTCATAAGCGGTTTAACAAAGTCCTCTTCCGTCTTTATGTTGACGTAGTCAACTCCGCTTCTGTTGAATAGTGACGTTAAATAATGATCATGTTCTCTCCATTTCCGGGCATACTGGTCTCTAAGCTTCCTGCTGGAGGTGTCTGCCCAGGAAAATGAATTACTTTCTTTATCAAATATCTTAACCAGGCCAACATCGGGTATTTCAACTTCACGCTGGTCATATATCCTGATGGCTCCAATGTCGTGCTTGTTGCCAGCGATCTTAATGGCGTTATCAAATCCCTTATCCATAAAATCTGAGATCAGGAATGCCGTGCATCTCTTTTTTAAGGCATTGGTCAGGAACCGTAATGCCTCGGAAATATCCGTTTTCTGGCTTTGAGGCCTGAAATCAATCAGTTCTCTGATGATCCTCAGGATATGCGTAGTACCTTTTTTCGGGGGAATGAACTTTTCAATGATATCACTAAAGAAGATCACACCTACTTTATCGTTGTTGTGGATGGCTGAAAAAGCGAGAACTGCAGCAATTTCTGTCATTTGTTCCTCCTTGAGCTGCATGTGTGAGCCGAATTCATTCGAACCGCTAACGTCAATAAGCAGCATTACTGTCAGCTCGCGCTCTTCATCAAAGACCTTAATATAAGGATGGTTGAACCTGGCAGTGACATTCCAGTCTATGCTCCGGATATCATCGCCATACTGATATTCACGAACCTCACTGAACGCCATACCTCTTCCTTTGAAAGCGCTATGATAATGCCCGGAGAAAATCTGGTTAGATAATCCCCGGGTCTTTATCTCAATCTTGCGCACTTTCTTGATGATATCTGTAGTGTCCAGTTCCATCCTTTAATGTTTAACCAAAACAATTAACCCAAAAATATTTTTTCTGAGGTGCCATTATGGTACTTCAACAGTATTTAGAATTTCGTTGATAATTTCTTCTGCAGTTACATTTTCTGCTTCTGCCTCGTAAGTAAGGCCAATCCTGTGCCTTAACACATCATGTGTGACTGCTCTAATGTCTTCAGGAATAACATAACCACGGCGTTTAATAAAAGCATAAGCTTTAGAGGCCAGTGCAAGGTTGATGCTTGCCCTTGGTGATGCACCGTAATTGATCATGTTCTCAAACTTTTTCAACTTATAGTCTGCCGGATATCTTGAGGCAAAAACAATATCTGTGATATAATTTTCAATTTTTTCATCAAGGTATACATCCCTGACGATGTCCCTGGCTTTGATTATATCAGTTGGTTTGAGGATCTTGCTTGTTTGTGGAAATGTCTTTGAAATATTTTGTCTGAGGATGAGCTTTTCCTCGTCTTTATTTGGATATCCAATGACAACCTTTAGCATAAAACGGTCAACCTGGGCTTCAGGCAGCGGGTAGGTTCCTTCCTGCTCAATGGGGTTTTGTGTTGCCATGACAAGGAATGGCTCATCTAATGGATAAGTGGTGTCACCTATAGTAACCTGTCGTTCCTGCATAGCTTCCAATAAAGCACTCTGAACTTTTGCCGGCGATCTGTTTATCTCATCTGCCAGGATAAAATTGGCGAAGAGAGGCCCCTTTCTAACAACAAATTCTTCTTTCTTCTGGCTGTAAATTAATGTTCCTAATAAGTCAGCCGGCAAAAGATCAGGTGTGAACTGTATCCTGCTGAATTTTGCGTCTATAGCACCGGCCAATGATTTGATGGCCAGGGTTTTTGCCAGACCTGGTACGCCTTCAAGCAGGATGTGACCGTTTGATAGTAACCCAATTAATAATCTTTCAACCATGTGCTTTTGTCCTACAATGACTTTATGCATCTCCATATTGATCATGTCAATAAAAGCACTTTCTTTCTGTATGCGTTCGTTTAATTCTTTTATGTCAGTTTGGATCATGTTTTCTTGTTTAATTTCTGAAAACAAAGATAGACCATGGATCACCAATGATACCAAGCATTTATGTTAAAATATGTTAAATGGATTGTTAAGATTTGTTAAGGGCTAAAGTTCCTTTTTCAGGTCTTGAAGGAAGCCTTTAACATTCTTAAGTGATTTGATAATCTCAAAATTCTCCTTTGTAGATTCAGGATGATTCTTGAGTTGTTGTTTTGCACCGCTCAGGGTATAGCCTTGTTCTTTAACAAGGTTGAAGATGAGGTGGAAATTATCAACATCCTCCTGGGTGAAGAGCCTGTTGCCTTTTTTATTTTTATGTGGCTGGATGATATCAAATTCTTTTTCCCAGAACCTGATAAGAGAGGTATTGAGTTTAAACATCTTTGCAACCTCTCCAATACTGTAATATACCTTTGCGTTATCTTTCACAGCAAGAGCCATTAAGAAGAATAATTAACACAGTAAAGATAATGAAATTCAGATATCAGATATCATGAATCAGATATCACGATAGTACCTGGTTGTCTTTTGATGCCAAATCCCTGACTTTTTCGAACTCTTCAGGAGTAAAATCATTATAGAAATAATTGACCGGATCGATCTTTTTATTGTTGTAAATGACCTCGTAGTGAACATGGGGAGCCCTGGATAATCCTGTGTTACCAACATATCCAATGATTTCTCCACGTTTTACCCTATTATATTTTTTAACAATGATGGTTTTCATATGACCATAAAGGGTCTGATAACCATAGCCGTGGTCAATCATTACAGTATTTCCATATCCTCCATGGCGGCCAACAAATTTTACAGAACCATCTCCGGTGGCATAGATAGGTGTTCCGGAAGGTGCCGTAATGTCAATTCCATAGTGCATCCTCCTGTACTTCAGGATTGGATGGTACCTCATCCCAAAACCTGATACGATTCGGCCTTCTCCTTTTTTGATGGGTTGAATAGCAGGAATACATGCAAGCATTTCAGCTTTATTCTTGGCCAACTTGAAAACTTCATCAAAGGATTTTGATTGAACCACAGTCTGGCTTGTCAATTGATCCAGTCGCTTGGTTGTCTGGATAATGATATCTGAGTTTATATAACCGTCGAGCCGGGCATACCTGTCAGTACCCCCATAACCAACACCCCTGATGGACCAAGGTATAGGCTCAGACTCAAAGATCACCCGGTATATGTTGTCATCACGTTCCTGCATATCAGTCAGAACGTTGGCAACCTGATCCAGGCGGTCGTTCAGGATCTCGTACTGTAGCTTATATTGCTCGATTTCACGTTGTAACGTGCGTTCTTTGGGAGAATCAAAGAAAGCATAGGCGATAAATATAATTACCGCTGAAAAAGCAAGTCCAGTAAACAAATAGCCAATCATCCTAAAAATAAAGGATTTGGTAGTTTTTTGGACCTTATCGTACGTAAGAGATTTGGGATTATAACGATACTTAACCTTAGCCATAATCTTATTCAAAGAGACAATAGAACGTTGTTTAGTTGTTATTTTACGTATAGTAAGCCCACAAAGTTAGGTTTTTCACCTAAATTTGCAATGTTATTCAAAAAAAAAATTAACATTACAAAGTTAATAATAGTCTTGTAACAATTAATAATTGTTTGTTAATATATGAAATCCGCAGAAGTCAGGCAACAATTTATGGGCTTTTTCAAGGAAAAAGGACATCAAATAGTGCCCTCAGCACCTATGGTTATCAAAAATGACCCCACATTGATGTTTACCAACGCAGGGATGAACCAATTCAAGGATATTTTTCTTGGCAATGCCCCTGTCAAACACCCACGGATTGCGGATACACAGAAATGTTTACGCGTTTCAGGCAAGCATAATGACCTGGAAGAGGTAGGCCTGGATACTTATCACCATACTATGTTCGAAATGCTTGGTAACTGGTCGTTTGGTGATTATTTTAAGAAAGAAGCGATTGCCTGGGCCTGGGAATTACTCACAGATGTTCTGAAAATTGACAAAGACCGGTTCTATGCAACAGTCTTTGGTGGTGATGAGGCGGATGATACAAGCATTGACAAAGAAGCCTATCAATACTGGAATAAAATCCTGCCCGGGGAAAGAATTCTCTATGGTTCAAAAAAGGACAATTTCTGGGAAATGGGGGACACCGGTCCCTGTGGTCCATGCTCTGAGATACATATTGATATTCGCGATGATGCCGAAAGAAATAAAACACCAGGTAATGAATTGGTTAACAAGGATCATCCTGAGGTGATTGAGATCTGGAACCTGGTTTTTATCGAGTTTAACAGAACTTCTGACGGGACACTGAACCCTCTTCCATCAAAGCATGTGGATACAGGTATGGGGTTTGAGCGTCTATGTCTTGTATTACAGGGAGTTAAGTCGAACTACGATACTGATATATTTCAGCCTATCATACAAAAGATCGCTGAGATTGCCGGTAAGACATATGGAATAGAAGAACCAGCTGATATTGCTATGCGGGTGGTTGCTGACCACCTGCGTGCTATTTCATTTGCTATTGCAGACGGACAATTGCCTTCAAACACTGGTGCAGGTTATGTCATTCGCAGGATCCTGCGCAGGGCCACGCGTTATGCCTATACTTTCCTCGATCTGAAAGAACCATTTATATCAGAATTATTACCTGTTTTTGTGAAAGATATGGGCCAGGTCTTTCCTGAACTTAAAAAGCAGGAAACATTGATATCAAAAGTTGTTAAAGAAGAAGAAGTGTCATTCTTAAGGACTCTTGCTCAGGGGATTAAGAAGTTTGAACAGTATATCAAAGAACATAAAGAAGCAAAGACGGTTGAAGGTGCGTTTGCCTTTGAATTATTTGATACCTATGGCTTTCCTATTGACCTGACTCAGCTTATGGCCCGGGAGATAGACCGTGATGTCGATATGGATGGCTTCAATAAGGGCCTCTCAGCTCAAAAAAGCAGGTCGAAGCAGGCTGCAGCCAAAGATACCGAGGACTGGCTTGAAATTAGACCAATGCAGGGCCTTACAGAGTTTTTGGGTTATGATCAGCTATCATCGGAAATAAATGTGGTTAAATACCGGAAAGTCAAGTCCAAAAACAAGGATTTTTATGAGATTATCCTGGACAGGACTCCATTTTATGCTGAATCGGGCGGACAGGTAGGTGATGCTGGGTTATTGGTTTTTGGGGAGGAGAAAATTCCTGTGATCGATACGAAAAAGGAAAATGACCTGATCATTCATGTCACAACAAAACTTCCTGCTGATCCTTCAGTTAAGGCTATTGCTGAAGTTAATGCTGTAAAGAGGAACGATACCATTAATAATCATTCAGCCACCCATTTGATGCACCATGCGCTTCGAACAGTTCTCGGTGATCATGCTGCACAGAAGGGATCCCTGGTTGATGAAAATCATATTCGGTTTGATTTTTCCCATTTTCAAAAAATGACTGAAGAAGAAATTCGTGAGGTCGAAAATATGGTAAACAGGGAAATCAGGATGAACATAAGCAGAGAAGAAAACCGTGCAGTGCCAATGGAAGAAGCTCTAAAGATGGGTGCCATGGCCTTTTTTGGCGAGAAATACGGTGATGAGGTCAGGGTTATCAAATTTGGTGATTCGATTGAATTATGCGGTGGTACACATGTTCCACAAACAGGGCAGATTGGCTTATTTAAGATTATCAGTGAAGGCGCTATTGCTGCTGGTGTAAGGAGAATTGAAGCCATAACCGGTGTCAAAGCAGAAGCTTACGTGCAGGAGCAAAGTTTTATCGTGGACGCCATCAAAGATATTATCAAACAAAAGGACCTGGTTAAGGGGGTCGAGAATTTATTCAATGAAAATGACCGCTTACAAAAACAGCTGAAACAATTCTCCAAGGAGAAAGCAAAATATCTTGAAATTCAGTTTAAAGAGCAGGTAGAGAAAATAAATGGTGTGAATTTCCTGGCTCTGGAGCTGGATGAAGATAACTCACTGATCAAGGATCTTACTTTTTCCATGATTAAGTCTGATGATAGACTCTTTTTGCTTGTTGGAAGCCAACAGAACAATAAAACATTCCTGACCATTGGGCTGGGAAAGGACCTTGTCGACACCAATGGTCTAAATGCCGGTACGCTTATCCATGATCTTGCCAAAGAGATCAATGGGGGAGGAGGAGGTCAAGCTCACTTTGCCACAGCTGGAGGAAGTAACCCCCGCGGCTTGGAAAAAGCCTTTCAGAAAGCCAGGGATATCATAAAAAGTATCTAAGTCCATATCTTTTTTATTAAAATCACGTATGAGGTTATGTGATATAACCTCACAGCACCTTACATTTTTTGGTTAAAATCATTGCCAAGAGGGCCTGTATTTTTTATATTAGCAAATACTAAGCATCATCCATTATGGGATGAAGGCAACTAAAACTACTTAACTTATATAACTACAACAATTTGGAAAACAATTTAAATAACAAATGGCAAGGTAATGTCCTCAGTGACATTCCCGATATTATATTCAGAATGGATGCGGAGTCAAGGTTTATTGATTACCATGCCTCCGGGTCAGGGATACTTTCATTACCACCTAATACATATATTGGTGAAAAACTGGATAGTGTGGGATTCCCTGCCGAGTTTGTCAGGTTGAATATGGAACTGATCAAACTTACATTGGAAACAGGCAAAATACAGAAGAAGGAATACACACTTGATACAGAAGATGGAAAACGCTTTTATGAGTCCAGGATTGTACCTGTAAGTAACCATGAAATTATTGACATAGTAAGCGATATTACAGAGAGGAAGATTGCAAGGTTAAGTTTAATAGAGGCAGAGCGCGACAAATCAGCCATTCTCAACAGTATGTCCGACCTCTTCCTGTTTTATGATACTGATTTAAAAATTCGTTGGGTCAGCCAGGCTGCTGCCAAGTCCATTGGTCAGCCGATGGATAAGATTACAGGCGCTTATTGTTACGAGATATGGCATGGCAGATCAGAACCATGTGATGATTGTCCGGTTATTAAAGCAAGGGATACGGGTGTACCGCAATCAGCTGAAAAACAAACTTCTGATGGCCGGTTCTGGCATATGAAGAGTTACCCTGTATTTAATGATCAGGGGGAGATACTCGGTATGACAGAATTAGGGCAGGACATAACATTTCAGCGAAAAGTACAGGAAGAACTTGAGCTTTCTAAGGAAAAGGCTGAAATGATCAGCCAGTTTAAAAGTGATTTTCTGTCAAACTTATCTCATGAAATCAGGACCCCTCTCAATGTGATCATAGGTTTTGCAGATCTGCTCGAGAACGCCATCTTTGAAAAGAAACAAAAAGAATACATTGAATCCATTAAATCATCCAGCAATAATATTATTCTGCTGATTGATGATATATTAGATATTTCAAAGATCGAAGCTGGAAAGCTGAACCTCCAATTTAAATCTGTCAGCCTGTATGAGGTGGTGAAGGATATCAAGCAGATGTTTGCGATGAAGGTGTCCCAAAAGCATCTTGAATTTATCACTGAAATAGATAAAGATATTCCCAAATTCCTGATATTGGATGAGATCCGGATAAAACAAATCCTGACCAATCTTATCAGCAACGCAATAAAATACACGAATGAAGGTCATATCAAGATATTGATTGAGCAGGTGGAGATGCGTTCGGTGTTGGGCAGTGAAGAAGTGGACCTCAAGATCATCGTGGAGGATACCGGTGTGGGAATACCAGAGTCTGAAGTAGGCATGGTATTTGAGCCTTTCACACAGGTTAAAACAAGAAAGGTCAAAGGATCCCGCGGGCATGGGTTAGGCCTTGCCATCACTAAAAGCATTGTTGAGTTGATGGATGGCAGGATAAGTGTCGAAAGCCATGTTGGTCAGGGTACACGTTTTATAGTAGAAGTTCCTGAAGTGGTGGTGCATAGCTTTTCCCTGGGCTATAGTCATAAACCAGATGCTTCCAACAAGACACTTAAAGGAAAGACCGTCCTGCTGGTGGATGATTCTGAGATCAACCGCAAGCTGGTGAAGGAGAATATGGAAAATGCAGGAGTCAAGATCATCGAAGCAGAGGACGGTGAAATGGCGATATCCATTGCTGAAAAAGTTAAGCCTGACCTTATACTGATGGATATCCTGATGCCCCGCATGGATGGTTTTGAAGCTACAAATATTATACGTGAAAAAGAGGATTTAAAACATATACCGATCATTGCTCTTACTGCCCTGGCCATGAAGGAGGATGTGGAAAGAATTGAGAAAGCAGGTTTTGATGATTATTTACTCAAGCCATTTCATATCTCAGACCTTTTTGAAAAAGTCGGAACTGTCTTCCAGGAAAGTGCACCTCAGGAAGATGATCAAGAAGATGACATGCTTGGTGTTGGTGATCAGGCCTATGAGTTGAAGTCAGTGGAAATAGCTTATACTCAGCTGCACGATAAATTCCTTCCAAAATGGAATGAGATCAAGCTGAATAAAGAGTTCCAGATGATCAGTGATTTTGCAGAAGGTGTATCAGAGCTTGGAACCAACCACGGCATTGATTTTATCCAGAAGTTCGGGCTTTGCCTGCAAGTATATTCAAGTGATTTTGATGTTGAAAATATAGATGTCTGCCTGGATACTTTCCCAAAATTACTGGAAAAGCTTAAGTCATTAAAAGACAATGCATCATGACTGCTTTTGAGAACATAAAACACAGGATACTGATCGTGGATGATGAACCGGCCAACATCCAATTGATCGCAAAGATCCTGGATAAGAATCAATACAGCATCTCTTATGCGGAGGATGGTCCGACTGCTATTGAAATGGCCAGGCATAAGACCTATGACCTCATGCTCCTGGATGTAATTATGCCTGATATGGATGGTTTTGCCGTGTGTAAAATGTTTAAAGATGACGAAGAATTAAAGGATATTCCGGTTATTTTCCTGACTGCCCGCTCCGATATTGAGGATGTGATCCAGGGGTTTAAGATTGGAGCAGTAGACTATGTGACCAAACCTTTTAATGACCTGGAGCTGACCGCCAGGATCCGGAACCATCTTGAATTAAAATCCAGGAGAGATGCTTTAAGGACCGAGCTTAATTTCAGGGAAAAAGTCATGTCTGAATATGCCATACACCTGGAAAAAAGAAAGAAGCTGGCGCAAGCTTTTATCGATGAGCTTGAAGAATTGAATCAACTGACGGATAGCAAATTTGAGAAAGAGACTACTTCCATGATCAGGAAGTTAAAAGCCATCTTCGAGGACCTTGACTATAAAACATTCGAATTCCATTTCAGTGAGTTGCAGGAAAGTTTCCAGCAAAAGCTCATCGGAAGATTCGAAAATCTCACTGCCAACGAGGTCCGCTTATCCTCATATCTCAGACTGAATATGTCTTCAAAGGAGATATCCGACATTACCAAGCAAAGCATTCGTGCATTGGAAGCAGCGCGTTCCCGATTAAGAAAAAAGCTGAAACTGAGCTCTTCAGTAAACCTGGTAAGTTTTCTTCAGCGTTTCTAGACAAATTTAAAATCTTTGCCCAGGTACCTTGCTGAAGGTCCCAGGATCTCTTCTATTCTGAGCAATTGGTTGTATTTGGCTATACGGTCTGAGCGGCTTGCTGAGCCTGTCTTGATCTGGCCTGTATTCAATGCAACTGCCAGGTCAGCAATTGTTGTATCCTCTGTTTCGCCTGAACGGTGGCTTATCACGCTCGTATAGCTGTTTTGTGTAGCCAGGCTTACAGCATCCATTGTTTCTGTAAGGGTTCCAATCTGGTTAACCTTGATCAGGATAGAGTTTGCAACATCTTCCTTGATTCCTCTTCCGAGCCTTTCAACATTGGTTACGAAGAGGTCGTCGCCAACGATCTGGATCTTATCTCCCAATGCTTTGGTCATTAGTTTCCATCCGTCCCAATCATCTTCTGCCATACCATCTTCAATAGAAACGATTGGGTACTTCTTAACCCAGTCTTTCCAGAAATCAACCATTTCTTGAGGAGTCAATTTATCGCCGGTCGACCACTTAAGATGATAGACGTTTTCTTTTTCAATATAGTATTCTGATGATGCCGGGTCGAGTGCGATATAGATATCTTCACCAGGCTTGTATCCAGCTTTTTCAATGGCCTGGAGGACAACCTTGATGGCTTCTTCATTAGATTTCAAGCTTGGAGCAAATCCTCCTTCATCACCTACGTTGGTAGAATAGCCACTTTTTTTGAGGACAGCTTTCAGGTTATGGAAAACCTCAGCGCCCATCCTGATGGCTTCATGGAAGTCTGGAGCTCCGATGGGCATGATCATAAACTCCTGGAAGTCGATGCTATTATCTGCATGAGATCCTCCATTAAGAATATTCATCATGGGGATAGGAAGCAGGTTGGCATTGGTCCCTCCGAGGTAACGATAAAGATATTGTCCTGTATTCTGGGCGCCGGCGTGGGCAACAGCAAGTGATACACCGAGGATAGCATTGGCTCCCAGGTTGGCTTTATTTGGTGTCCCATCAATCTCAATCATACGATGGTCTATATCCGATTGATCAGTGATATAGTACCCCTGCAATTCCTCATTTAAAATCTTATTGACATTCTCAACCGCCTTGAGTACTCCTTTACCAAGAAATGACCCTTTGTCATTGTCTCTCAGCTCAACTGCTTCATGAATACCTGTTGATGCGCCTGAGGGAACAGCTGCACGCCCTACAATGCCGCTATCAGTGTAAACATCTACTTCGATTGTCGGATTACCCCTGGAATCAAGGATTTGACGGGCGTGAATATTCATTATTGATGACATATCTTACTATTTTGAAATGATTAATGTTTTATGTGTATAAAAAAAGGATAAAGTTATTAATTCTTTATCCTTTTTTATTAATTGGGATATTATTTTTTCTTATGATTTCTCTTTCTTCTCCTTCTCATCCTCCTCCTCTTTCTCTTCTCTCTTCTCTCTTCTCTCTTCTCCCTTGGACTCTTCTTCGCTCTGCGCTTCGACTTCTTCCTTCGGTTCCTCCTCTTTCTCTTCTCTCTTCTCTCTTCTCTCTTCTCCCTTGGACTCTTCTTCGCTCTGCGCTTCGACTTCTTCCTTCGGTTCCTCCTCTTTCTCTTCTCTCTTCTCTCTTCTCTCTTCTCCCTTGGACTCTTCTTCGCTCTGCGCTTCGACTTCTTCCTTCGGTTCCTCCTCTTTCTCTTCTCTCTTCTCTCTTCTCTCTTCTCCCTTGGACTCTTCTTCGCTCTGCGCTTCGACTTCTTCCTTCGGTTCCTCCTCTTTCTCTTCTCTCTTCTCTCTTCTCTCTTCTCCCTTGGACTCTTCTTCCTTCTGCGCTTTGACTTCATCCTTTGGTTCTTCTCCCTCAGGCTCTTCTTCTTTTATTTCCGCTTTCTCTTCTCTCTTCTCTCTTCTCTCTTCTCCCTTGGGCTCTTCTTCGCTTTTAGCTCCGCCTCTTCGTCTTCTTGCGCGTTTTGGTTTGGCTGCTTTTTCAGAAAGCAGGTTTTCGTTATAGTCAACCAGTTCGATAAGACACATTTCTGCGTTATCACCCAACCTCGGTCCAAGCTTCAGGATACGTGTATATCCACCAGGACGGTCAGCAACTTTCACGGATATTTCCCTGAACAGCTCTGTTACAGCTTCTTTATCCTGCAGATAGCTAAAAACCACCCTTCTGCTGTGTGTTGAGTCGTCTTTCGACTTGGTGATCAAAGGTTCTACATATCCTCTGAGAGCCTTTGCCTTAGCCAGTGTAGTCTTGATCCGTTTATGTTTGATCAGCGATGATGCCATATTTGCCATCATTGCTTTACGGTGTGAACTAGTCCTGCTTAAATGATTAAATTTCTTACCGTGTCTCATTTTTCACTTATTCCTTATCAAGTTTATATTTTGAGATATTCATGCCAAATTCAAGGTTCTTGGATTTTACAAGTTCCTCAAGCTCTGTCAATGATTTCTTTCCAAAGTTTCTGAATTTCAACAAGTCATTCTTATTGAACTGAACCAGGTCTCCCAGTGTCTCTACGTCGGCTGCCTTAAGACAGTTCAGGGCACGGACAGAGAGGTCAAGGTCGATCAGTTTAGTCTTCAGGAGCTGCCTGATGTGCAATGAGTTTTCATCAAATTCCTCAGTAACAGTCTTTTCTTCTGAATCCAGTGTGATCCTCTCATCTGAGAAGAGCATAAAGTGATGGATCAGGATCTTTGCAGCTTCCTTAAGTGCTTCTTTTGGATGAATTGACCCGTCTGTAGTTATCTCGATGACGAGCTTTTCATAGTCAGTTTTTTGTTCAACACGCCAGTTTTCAATATTATATTTCACATTCTTGATAGGCGTGTGGATTGAGTCAATGGAAACAGTGTCAACAGATGCGTTCAATGATTTGTTTTCATCAGCTGGTACATAACCCCGACCTTTATTAATAGTCAGTTCAAGTGAGAGCTTGACGGATGGGTCCATGTGACAGACAATTTCCTCTGGATTCAGTACCTGGAATACAGATAGGAACTTGTTGATATCTCCAGCTTTAAACACTTCCTGGTCGCCAATGACGACGTGGACTTTTTCCGTTGTCTCAGTTTCAATTTGTCTCTTGAAACGGATTTTTTTCAGGTTCAGGATGATCTCGGAAACATCTTCAACAACACCTTTAATGGTTGAAAATTCCTGTACCACACCATCAATCTTAATTGAGGTGATAGCATACCCTTCCAATGAGGATAATAATATCCTTCTCAAGGCATTACCGATGGTTACCCCGAAGCCTGGTTCGAGCGGACGAAATTCAAAGATCCCCTTTGAATCGTCAGCTTCAATCATGATAACTTTATCAGGTTTTTGAAATGCTAATACTGCCATATAGAGTTCCTTTTTGGTGACTCGGTTATTACGCTAATTTATTTTTTACTTAGAATACAACTCAACGATAAGTTGTTCTTTGATATTTTCCGGAATTTCGTCCCTTGCAGGATAATTCATGAATTTTCCTAAAAGTTTATCTTCATCCCATTCCAGCCATGTATAACGGCTTCCTCTACCAACCAGTGAATTGCTGATTGCTTCGAGAGATTTTGATTTTTCCCTAACTCCAACCAGGTCTCCTGGTTTGATGGAGTATGAAGGTATGTTTACAACTGTGCCATTAACAATAATGTGTTTGTGTGATACCAGTTGCCTGGCTGCTCTTCTTGTTGGTGCAATACCTAAGCGATAGACAACATTATCCAAGCGGGCTTCGATCAACTGTAACAGGTTTTCACCGGTAAGGCCTTTTCTCTTGGCTGCTTTCTTAAAGGTATTTCTGAACTGACGCTCCAGGATGCCATATGTATACTTGGCTTTTTGTTTCTCCTGCAGCTGGATGCCGTATTCAGACTCCTTTCTTCTCCTCTTGGAGTTGCCATGGTGCCCCGGGGGGTAATTCTTTTTCTCCAGCACTTTATCCGGTCCGAAAATAGGATCCCTGAATTTTCTAGCAATTTTCGATTTTGGTCCTCTGTATCTTGCCATGTCAATATTTCGTTAAGAAAAATTATTTATTCAATATCATTATACTCTCCTGCTCTTAGGCGGCCTGCAACCATTATGTGGAAGTGGCGTGACATCGACGATCTCACTTACTTCAATACCATTGGAATGCAAGGTCCTCATCGCTGATTCCCTTCCGGCACCAGGTCCTTTCACATATACTTTTACTTTTCTCAGACCCAGGTCATATGCAGTCTTAGAGCAATCTTCAGCAGCCATTTGAGCAGCGTAAGGAGTATTTTTCTTTGAACCTCTGAATCCCATCTTACCTGAAGATGACCAGGAAATGACCTGACCGCTGTTATTGGTCAGTGAGATGATGATATTGTTGAAAGATGCACTGATATATGCTCTTCCTGTAGGTTCAACTTTAACAACTCTTTTCTTTGAACTTCTCGTGGATTTTGCCATAATCTTATTCTATTTCTCTGTTAAAAGCTAATCATTATTAGTTTTTTAGCCTTTAGGTGCTTTTTTCTTATTTGCAACTGTTTTTTTCCTTCCTTTACGTGTACGGGCATTGTTCTTGGTACTTTGACCACGAACAGGCAAGCCGCTACGGTGACGGATACCGCGATAGGTTCCAATATCCATCAGACGCTTAATATTCATCTGTACTTCTGAGCGCAATGAACCTTCGACCTTGTATTTGTCATTGATCACTGTTCTGATCGCATTCTGCTCATCATCAGTCCATTCCTCTACTTTCTTGTCCCAATCAACACCTGCTTCTGTCAGGATCTTTTGAGCTGAACTGCGGCCAATACCGAGAATATAAGTCAGTCCAATTTCACCTCTTTTATTCTTTGGTAAGTCTATACCTGCTATACGTGCCATAAACTATGTATTATTGTTTTATAAAATATTATCCTTGTCTTTGTTTGTACCTCGGATTCTTCTTATTAATCACGTACAAGCGTCCTTTTCTCCGGACGATCTTACAATCCGGCGTTCTTTTTTTAACAGATGCTCTGATTTTCATTTTCCTGTTATTTCTATTTATACCTAAATGTTATTCTACCCTTTGTTAAATCATAGGGAGACATTTCCAACTTAACCTTATCTCCTGGCAAAATCCTGATATAATGCATCCTCATTTTTCCCGAAATATGGGCAGTAATGATATGCCCGTTTTCTAATTCAACTCGAAACATTGCATTACCCAATGATTCCACTACAGTACCATCCTGTTCTATAGATTTCTGTTTTGCCATTTATTATTGTTTTACTTATTACTTCCTCAATAAATTCGAATGTTGACAGGATCTCAGCATTTTCTTTCCTGATAGCTACATCATGTTCAAAATGAGCAGATGGTAGCTTGTCGGCTGTTCTAATGGTCCAACCGTCTTTAGCCTGTACAACACTTCTTGTCCCCATGTTGATCATCGGTTCTATGGCAAGAACCATCCCTTCTTTCAACTTAGCTCCTGTACCCCTTCTGCCGTAGTTGGGGACTTCCGGCTTTTCGTGGAGGTTGCGGCCCAATCCGTGTCCGACCAGGTCTCGTACCACACTATAGCCAAATGATTCCACATAAGATTGAATGGCATATCCAATATCACCCAGGCGCTTTCCTTCAACAGCCATTTCAATACCTTTATACAAGGACTCTTTTGTTCTCTCCATCAGGTGCCTTGCATCTTCATTCACTTCTCCTACAGCAAAAGTATATGCCGAATCACCATAAAATTCATTCATATATACCCCACAATCGATTGAAACGATTTCTCCTTCAACCAATTCTCTGTTACCCGGTATTCCATGTACCACCTCTTCGTTAATAGAGATGCACAGGGTATGCTGAAAGCCGTTATAGCCTTTAAAGCCTGGCTCAGCACCGTGATCACGGATATATGTCTCAGCGATCTTGTCCAGTGTAATAGTTTTTACTCCTGGCCTGATCTCTTTGGCAACCTCGGCAAGTGTTTTTCCAACAAGTAAAGAACTCTCTCTTAATAATACTATCTCGTCTTCTGACTTATAAACTATCATCCAATATTATCATTACATACTAAATGATGATCTGCCTTTTATTCTACCTGATTTAGTCAGTCCGTCATAATGTCTCATCAGCAGGTGACTTTCAATCTGTTGCAGTGTATCCAGCACAACACCTACGAGGATAAGCAATGATGTACCACCGTAAAATTGAGCAAACTGCTGACTGATTCCAATCTGGCTTACCAGGGCAGGCATGATGGCCACCAGTCCCAGGAATAATGATCCCGGAAGGGTGATCTTAGACATCACGCCATCAATAAACTCGGCGGTTTTCTTACCCGGCTTCACACCCGGGATAAACCCTCCGTTTTTCTTCATATCTTCTGCCATCTGGTTTGGATTAACTGTAATGGCAGTATAGAAATAGGTGAATATCACGATCATCAGGAAGAACACAAAGTTGTACCAGAAACCGTTGATATTAGAAAATGCAGCAGCGAAGCCTGAAAGAGCTTCAGAATCTGCAAAGCCAGCAATAGTAATTGGCAGGAACATAATGGCCTGCGCAAAGATGATAGGCATTACACCGGCTGCATTTACCTTCAGTGGGATGTACTGCCGTACACCACCATACTGACGGTTCCCAACGATCCTTTTTGCATACTGCACCGGGATCTTCCTGGTTCCCTGGACCAGCAGGATAGTTAGCAGGATGATAAATATCAATATCACAATTTCAAGGATGAAGTAAACCAGTCCTCCACCTTGCTCTTCCATCCTTGAGATAAACTCACCAAACAGTGCGAATGGAAGTCTTGCAATGATACCGATCATGATGATCAGTGAGATACCATTTCCAATTCCTTTATCGGTTATCCTTTCACCCAGCCACATGATAAACATGGTTCCGGAGATAAGGATGACTACTGATGAAACCCAGAAAAATGTTGATGGTGGCGACCCATCGAAAGGCATTATAGCTGTGATCGTACCATCCGGGTTACGCAGTTGGCTAACCAGGTTGGTGATATAGGCAGGTGCCTGGAACCCTGTGATCAGGATAGTAAGGTACCTGGTGATCTGGTTGATTTTCTTTCTACCACTTTCACCCTCTTTCTGCAATTTCTGGAAGTAGGGTATGGCCATGCCCAGCAACTGCACAACGATGGATGCTGATATGTATGGCATGATCCCCAAAGCAAAGATTGATGCATTGGAGAAGGCACCGCCTGAGAACATATTCAGCAAGCCAAGTAATCCACTACTTGTTTGATTCTGCAGATTGGTCAGCATATGCGGGTCTACTCCAGGTAAAACCACATAAGATCCAAACCTGTAAATCATGATAATCCCAATAGTGTAAAGGATCCTGTTTCGCAGGTCTTCAATCTTATAGATATTCCTTATCGTTTGGATTAACTTTTTCATGCAGTATTAAATTTTAGTTGCTACACCACCCTTGGCTTCAATTTTGCTGATTGCTGTTGCAGAGAATGCATGGGCAGTAATATCCAGTTTAAGCTTTAGTTCTCCTCTTCCTAAAATTTTTACAAGATCATTTTTAGATGCAAGGCCATTTTCAACCAATGTCTTTACATCAATAGTATCCAGTTTCTTGGTTTCAGCAAGTTCCTGCAGCGTATCAACATTAATGCCATGGTATTCCACACGGTTGAAGTTTTTAAATCCATACTTCGGGACCCTTCTGTAGAGTGGCATTTGTCCACCCTCAAAACCCATCTTCTTGCTGTATCCAGACCTTGACTGGGCACCTTTATGGCCACGGGTCGAAGTACCGCCTTTGCCAGACCCTTCTCCACGGGCGATCCTTTTCCTTGTTTTTGTTGATTTCGGAGCCGGTTTAAGATTACTTAAATCCATTTTATTTATCGTTTTCTTGTTTCAGACTATTTTTCTTCAATTCTGATCAGGTGATGTACCTTTCTGATCATACCTTCAATCTGAGGTGTTACTTCCACCTCGATGGTTTGGTTGAGCCTTTTGAAACCAAGGGCTTCAAGTGTTCTTTTCTGACGTGCCGGATGCCCAATCCCACTTCTAACCTGAGTTATTTTCAATTTCTTCATGGTAATAATGATTATCCGTTAAACACTGTATTCAGATCAACTCCCCTGAGTTGTGATATGGTATAAGGGTCCCTGAGCTTGGTAAGCGCATCAATGGTTGCCTTCACCACACTGTGTGGGTTGGATGATCCTTTTGACTTGGCCAATACGTCCTTGATGCCAACACTCTCCATCACAGCACGCATCGCACCACCGGCGATAACTCCTGTACCAGGGGCTGCGGGCTTAATAAAGACCTGTGCGCCACTATACTTGCCAGTAATCTCGTGTGGGATGGTACCTTTCAGCACAGGAACCTTTACCAGGTTCTTCTTGGCATCATCAATACCTTTGGCGATAGCTGAGGTGACCTCTTTTGCTTTTCCAAGTCCATGGCCAACAACACCATTTTCATTTCCTACCACGACGATGGCAGAAAAGCTAAAGGTACGTCCACCCTTGGTGACCTTGGTGACACGCTGAATACTTACCAGCCTGTCTTTGAATTCAATCTCGCTTGATTTAACTCGTTTGATATTTACGTTTGACATAATCTTTTAAAATTTTAATCCGCCTTCTCTGGCTGCTTCAGCCAATGATTTAACTCTGCCGTGGTACAGATAGCCACCTCTGTCGAATACAACGTTTGCAATGCCAGCCTCTTTTGCCTTTTCAGCAATCAGCTGACCAACAAGCTTGGCTTGTTCGACCTTATTAACCTTTTTGTCGACAATACCTTTTTCTCTTGAAGAGGCAGAAATCAATGTTTGGCCGTCTGCATCATTTATGAGCTGGACATATATCTGTTTGTTGCTTCTGAATACGCTCATCCTTGGAGTGTCGGCACTACCTTCGATGATCTTGCGTATTCTCATCCTGATTCTATGCCTTCTGTATTGTCTTGGATCCTTTATTTTCATCCTCTTAGGAGTTTAAACAATTTAGTTATTTTATTCTGCGGCTGCTTTACCAGCTTTCTTCCTGATTTCTTCACCCTGGTATTTGATACCTTTACCTTTATATGGTTCAGGTTTCCTTATTGAGCGGATCTTGGCTGCCACCTGTCCTATTAATTGCTTATCGTGTGAGGTTAGAGTGATAAGGGGGTTCTTTCCCCTTTCAGTTAAAGTTTCCACCTTCACCTCGTCAGGCAATTCGAAGAACACATTGTGTGAGTAGCCTACTGAGAGCTCCAGCACCTGCCCATTGGCGGATGCTTTATAACCCACACCTACCATCTCCTGGACAATCTTGTATCCTTCAGAAACACCGTGGACCATATTTGCGATCAAGGACCTGTACAGTCCATGCATTGCTTTGTGCCTTTTCTCTTCTGAAGGGCGTTCGACAATGATATTTCCTTCTTCCACCTTAATCTTGAGGTCAGGGTCAACGGCCTGCGTAAGCTCGCCAAGTTTTCCTTTTACAGTAACGATATTATCGTCAGAGACTTTAATCTCAACACCTTCAGGAAGGGGTATCGGTAATTTTCCTATTCGTGACATAATACTGATTCTCTTGTTTTAACTTACATAACACAATACTTCACCACCCACGTTCTCTTTCCTTGCTTCCTTATCGGTGATAACACCCATAGAAGAGGAAATTATGGCAATACCCAGTCCGTTGAGTACCCTTGGGAGCTTGTCAGCCCTGACATATTTTCTCAGGCCCGGGCGACTGGCCCTTTCCAGTTTATTAATAGCGGGTTGCTTGGTTACGGGATGATATTTCAGGGCGATCTTAATGATACCTTGCTTGTCATCATCCTCGAACTTATAGTTCAAAATATATCCTTTTTCAAAAAGGATTTTTGTAATATCTTTTTTGATGTTAGAAGCAGGGATCTCCACCACGCGATGGTTTGCCTGGATGCCATTCCTGATTCTTGTCAAATAATCTGATATTGGATCTGTTATCATTTTCCAATGCGTTAATCGTTTTTACCAACTTGCTTTTTTAATTCCGGGGATCAAACCCTGTGAAGCCATTTCCCGGAAGTTGATGCGGGAAATTCCGAATTGCCTCATATATCCTTTAGGCCTTCCGGTCAGTTTGCATCTATTATGCAAACGCACAGGCGAAGCATTTTTAGGAAGCTTCTGTAGCCCAATGTAATCGCCATTGGCTTTCAATTCAGCCCTTTTGGCAGCGTATTTTGCAGCGAGCTTGGCACGTTTGACTTCCCGTGCTTTCATGGATTCCTTTGCCATATGCTTATTTGTTTATATTTTTAAATGGTAAACCAAATTCTCTTAACAGAGCGTAAGCTTCTTTATCTGTATCGGCTGAGGTAACAAAGGTGATGTTCATACCGTTGATTTTATTTACGTCATCGATATCGATTTCTGTAAAGATGATCTGTTCCGGAACACCAAATGAATAGTTTCCTCTGCCATCAAATCCTTTGTCGTTGACACCCCTGAAGTCCCTGACCCTTGGGATGGCAACAGATACCAGCCTGTCGAGGAACTCATACATTTTATCACCTCTGAGGGTAACGGTAACACCAATAGGCATACCTTTTCTGACCTTAAAGTTAGAGATGTCCTTCTTTGATTTTGTAGGGATAGCCTTTTGTCCGGCTATCATTGTCATCTCTTCGACGCCTGTGTCAATCAATTTCTTATCGAATGTGGCATCACCTAATCCCTGGTTCAGGGTTATCTTCTTGAGTTTAGGTACCTGCATGATGTTCGTATAGCTGAACTCATTCATTAAGGCAGGTATGATCTCATCCTTATACTTGTCTTTTAATCTTGGTGTGTAGCTCATTACTTGATTACCTCCCCTGATTTAATTGAAACACGAACCAAATTATTGGTCTTTTCATCCTTCTCTTTCCTGATTCTTGTCGCATTTCCTTTACTGTCGACCAGCATCAGGTTTGACAATCGGATTGGTCCTTCCTTGTGAATGATTCCTCCTTTAGGATTATCAGCATTGGGCTTGGTATGTTTTGATACCATGTTGATCCCTTCCACAATAGCTGTTTCCTTGTCATGGATGACTAGCAAAACTCTTCCTTGCTGACCTTTGGAATCACCTGTAATGACCATCACGTTGTCACCTTTTTTTATATGTAATTTCTTTTTCATGACGAAATTGTTGTATTCATTAAATTACTTCGGGTGCTAATGAAACGATTTTCATGAACTTCTTGTCCCTTAATTCTCTTGCTACAGGCCCGAAAATACGTGTGCCTATCATCTCTCCGGCATTGTTTAACAATACAACTGCATTGTCATCAAAGCGGATATATGATCCGTCGTTCCTGCGGATCTCTTTTTTTGTCCTGACCACAACAGCTCTTGTAACGGTTCCTTTCTTGATATTACCTGAAGGCAATGCATTCTTCACGGTCACGACAATCTGGTCCCCGATAGATGCGTACCTTTTACGTGTTCCGCCAAGGACGCGAATACAAAGGACTTCTTTTGCCCCGCTGTTATCAGCTACTGCTAATCTTGATTCTTGTTGTACCATAATTACTTAGCTCTTTCAATAATTTCAACTAAACGCCAGCATTTATCTTTGCTCAATGGCCTTGTTTCCATGATGCGAACGGTGTCACCGATATTACAATCATTCTTTTCGTCATGAGCCATAAACTTCGAGGACTTCTTGACGATCTTGCCATAAACTGGGTGTTTAACCTTACGGGTGATCTGGACCACAATTGATTTGTCCATTTTGTTGCTCACCACAACACCTGTTCTGTCTTTTCTAAGGTTTCTGTTCATTGATCGCTATTTTTTTTTGGCTTCTTCTAAATGTCTTCTTCTTATTTCAGTTTCCATGCGTGCTATTGTCCTTCTGTAATCCTTGATTTTATTTGGATTCTCAAGGGGGGAAACTGCATGGTTCAGCTTTAGCTTGACGAGCTGTTTCCTTTCTTCATCCAGCCTTTCTTTCAGCTCATCTATTCCGAGTTCCTGTATAACTTCTTGTTTCATCTTTCTATCTTGATTTATTATTCAACGTAATCTCTTCTTACAACAAATTTTGTTGTGATTGGGAGTTTTTGCGCAGCAAGTCTTAATGCTTCCTTAGCGATATCCAATGGTACACCTTCAGTTTCAAAAAGGATTCTGCCGGGGGTTACCCTTGCCACGAAATATTCGGGGGCACCTTTACCTTTACCCATACGTACCTCAGCAGGCTTCTTGGTGATAGGCTTGTCTGGAAATATTCGGATCCATATCTGACCTTCACGTTTCATGTAACGGGTAACAGCCTGACGGGCAGCCTCGATCTGACGTCCTGTGATCCAGGCAGATTCTAATGATTTAATGCCAAAAGATCCAAATGCAAGCTGATTTCCACGCTGGGAATTGCCTTTCATCTTTCCCTTCTGCATCTTTCTATACTTAGTCTTCTTTGGCTGTAGCATTATTGTTGAATTAAAATATTATACAATTTTTAATTTATTATCTTCTTCTTCCGCCACCACGGCCACCTTTCCTTGGGGCTTGTTTCTTTGTGGCATCCAGTGCTGATGGGACCAGTTCTGGCTTGCCATATATCTCGCCTTTACATATCCAGACTTTGATTCCAATCCTTCCATAGGTAGTATGGGCTTCGACCTTTGCATAATCAATATCTGCACGCAGCGTATGCAGAGGAATACGTCCCTCTTTGTACTGCTCGCTTCTGGCCATTTCAGCACCACCCAATCTTCCTGAGATCACAACTTTGATACCTTCAGCTCCTATTCGCATGGTTGAGGCAATGGCTGTCTTGATGGCACGACGGAAAGAGATCCTTCCTTCAATCTGCTTAGCAACTGTATTGGCAACGATGACTGCATCAAGCTCGGGGCGTTTGACCTCAGAGATGTTGATTTGAATCTCTTTGCTGGTCAGCTTCTTTAACTCTTCCTTCAGCTTATCAACTTCCTGTCCGCCTTTTCCAATGATTATCCCTGGCCTGGCAGTGAAAATCGTAACGGTTACGAGTTTCAAAGTCCGCTCGATGATGATCTTGGAGATCCCTGCTTTGGTCAGACGGGCGTTCAAATACTGCCTGATCTGGTTATCTTCAATAAGCTTCTTGCTGAAGTCCTTACCGCCAAACCAGTTGGAATCCCATCCGCGAATGATGCCTAACCTAAGTCCTATTGGATTTGTTTTTTGTCCCATTAATTATCGGATTTATAATAGTATTTATTGATTTTCCTGTAATTCTTCTTGTTCAACTTCCTGTTCATTGCCAGCAAGTTCTATTCTGCTGCCTATCACGAGGGTGACATGGTTTGAACGTTTACGGATCCTGTGCGCCCTTCCCTGGGGAGCAGTCTGGATCCTTTTCAACATCCTTGCACTGTCAATGAAGACTTCCTTTACATACAGTTGTGCGTCTTCAATCCTTTTGCCTTCATTTTTGACCTGCCAGTTAGCAATGGCTGAGAGTAACAGCTTGTGCATACGGCCGGCAGCTTCTTTGGACGTATGGTTTAAAATGTTAAGTGCCTTCTCTACATCCAGGTCCCTGATAAGGCCTGCCACGAGCCTCATTTTACGTGGTGAGGTAGGGCAATTATTTAACTTCGCAAAGTATTGACTCTTCCTTGCTTCTCTTCCTTGCTCAGCTCTATTTCTTTTTCTAGCTCCCATTGATTATTCTTTTAAGAATTCCTTTATCTTTTGTTTCCGGCATGACCCCTAAACTGACGTGTTGGGGCAAACTCTCCAAGTTTATGTCCTACCATGTTCTCTGTGATATACACAGGGATGAACTTGTTCCCATTATGCACGGCAATGGTCTGTCCTACAAAGTCAGGAGAGATCATTGAAGCCCTTGACCAGGTTTTGATCACGCTCTTTTTCTTGCTTTCGGCCTGGGCTAGCACTTTCTTTTCCAGTTTCCAGTGGATATAAGGTCCTTTTTTAAGTGAACGACTCATATTATAATTGAATTAATATTATTTTTTCCGTTTTTCAATGATATACTTGTTTGAAGACTTCTTCTTCGAGCGAGTCTTGTAACCCTTAGCCGGGAGTCCTTTCCTTGATCTTGGATGTCCACCGGAAGCCTTTCCTTCACCACCACCCATCGGGTGATCAACAGGGTTCATGGCAACACCTCTTGTCCTCGGCCTTCTACCGAGCCACCTGGCACGACCAGCCTTACCTGACTTCTCAAGACTATGGTCCTGGTTGGATACCATACCCACAGTTGCCTTACAGGTCTGAAGTATCATCCTGGTCTCACCGCTAGGGAGTTTGATGATAGCAAACTTACCTTCCCTTGACATAAACTGAGCATAAGAACCGGCACTTCTGGCCATCTTAGCTCCCTGTCCAGGGCGCAACTCAATATTGTGAATGATGGTACCAAAAGGTAATTCACTCAGATACATTGAATTTCCGATATCCGGAGCAACTCCTTTTCCGGATACTACTTCCTGTCCAACTTTAAGCCCATGAGGTGCAATGATATATCGCTTCTCACCATCGGCATAGTGCAAAAGAGCAATCCTGGCTGTCCTGTTCGGGTCGTATTCAATAGATTGGACCTTTGCAGGAACGCCTTCCTTGTCCCTTTTGAAATCAATAATCCTATACCTTTGCTTGTGTCCGCCGCCGCGATAGCGAACAGTCATCTTTCCCTGCTTGTTCCTTCCACCAGATTCTTTCTTCGGCGCCAATAGGCTCTTCTCTGGAGTGTCGGTTGTAATATCATCAAATGCGCTGATGATCTTAAAGCGTTGACTAGGAGTTGTTGGTTTGTACTTTTTTAAAGCCATTTATCTAAATATTGCTGTAAAAATCAATTGTTTCACCTTCTGCTACCGTAATGATAGCTTTCTTAAATGCACGGGTCTTTCCGGTAATGACACCTGATTTGGTAAACCTCGACCTGGACTTGCCGTTGTAGTTCATGGTATTGACAGATACCACTTCCACTCCGTAAAGATCTTGAACGGCGTTCTTGATCTGAATCTTATTTGCCTTCTTATGAACCACGAAAGCATAACGATTCAGCTTCTCGCCCATATCGGTCATTTTTTCTGTGACTACCGGTTTTATAATGATTTCCATCTTAAAAATATTTTCTGGTTATTGTGCTAAAACCTTTTCAATTTCTTTCATCGAACTCTCAGCGATTAGCAGTGTTGTTGCATTCAGAATATCATATGTATTCAGTGATGATGCAAGTGTCACCTTTGTCTTCTTAAGGTTCCTTGATGAAAGGACGATGTTTTTGTCGTTTTCAGGAATCACCAGCAAAGTTTTCTTTTCCACCAGCTCAAAGCTGTTAAGCATGTCCAGGAAGGACTTGGTTTTTGGCTCATCAAACTTGAAGTCTTCAAGGATGGTGATGGAATTCTCCTTTGCTTTGTAGGATAATGCTGATTTTCTGGCTAAACGCTTAACTTTCTTATTCAGCTTGAATCCATAGTCCCTTGGCTGGGGTCCGAAAATACGCCCACCGCCGCGAAATAAAGGGTTCTTGATGCTACCAGCACGGGCAGTGCCTGTACCTTTCTGACGCTTGATCTTGCGGGTACTACCTTCAATATATCCTCTTTCCCTGCTGCTAGCTGTTCCCTGACGCTGGTTTGCCCTGATCAGCTTAGTGTCCAGGTAAATAGCATGGTCGTTGGGCTCAATACCAAAGATGGTATCGTTCAACTTCAGCTTCCTGGTGGTCTTCTGACCATTGATTTTGAATACTGTTAACTCCATCTTTCTACAATTACGTATGATCCTTTAGGTCCTGGTACGGCACCTTTAACTATAATTAAGTTCTTTTCGGGTATGATCTTGAGCACCTGCAGGTTGATCAGCTTAACACGTTCATTGCCCATACGGCCAGCCATGCGCATACCTTTAAACACCCGTGAAGGATAAGATGAGGCACCGATAGATCCCGGAGCACGCATCCTGTTATGTTGACCATGGGTTGCATCATTCACACCTTTAAAGTTGTAACGCTTGACAACACCCTGGAATCCTTTACCCTTGGAATAGCCAACAACATCTATGAATTCTCCTTCAACAAAGATGTCAACTGTCAGCACATCCCCAAATTTCTTTTGATGGCCTGTCTCAAACCTGGTGAACTCACGGACAACTTTCTTGGGAGATACACCCGCCTTAGCAAAGTGCCCGGCAAGGGCATTGCTGGTATGTTTCTCTTTCTTGTCATCATAAGCTAACTGAATCGCTTCATAGCCATCCTTTTCCTTGGTCTTAACCTGGGTCACTACACAAGGACCAGCCTCAATGACAGTACAAGGTATATTCTTGCCCTCCTCATCGTAAATGCTGGTCATCCCGATTTTTTTACCAATTATTCCTGACATTATTCTTAAGTTTTCCTGTTTATCAAACTTTGATCTCAACCTCAACACCGCTGGGCAGTTCAAGCTTCATCAGTGCATCGATGGTCTTTGTTGTTGTACTGTAAATATCAAGAAGCCTTTTATAAGAGCAGAGTTGGAACTGCTCCCGTGATTTCTTGTTGACGAAGGTGGATTTATTTACCGTAAAAATCTTCTTATTAGTTGGAAGTGGAATAGGTCCACTAACAACAGCACCTGTTGCCTTTACAGTCTTAACGATTTTCTCAGCCGACTTGTCGACGAGGTTGTAATCGTATGATTTTAATTTTATTCTAATTCTTTGACTCACGCTTTATTTATTTAATCGTTATTGTCTAAAAATTTACAACGTATCCTTTAATTTTATATATAACTTCTTCTACAATCTCTTTTGGTGTTTCAGCATAATGTGAAAACTCAAGGTTAGAGATAGCCCTTCCGGAAGTAATTGTCCGCAGGGTTGTAACATAGCCGAACATTTCAGCCAATGGTACAGTAGCATGGACTTCCTGTATTCCGTCATTCCTTGACTTAACATTCTGTACATGTCCTCTTCTCTTGTTGAGGTCGCTGCTGACGTCACCGATGTAATTATCCGGTGTTGCCACCATCAGTCGCATGATAGGCTCCAGCAGTGTTGGCCTGGCCTTCTTGCATGCATTCCTGAATGCCATTCCTGCAGCAACTTCAAATGAGAGTGGATCTGAATCCACGCTGTGGTGTTCACCGTCGATTAACCTTACCTTCAGGCTCTGCATGGCAAAACCTGCCAGCACACCGTTCAGCATGGCATCCTTGAAACCTTTTTCAATGAAACGGATGTATTCTTTTGGAATACTTCCGCCTTTAATATCGTTGATGAACTGTAGTCCTTTTTCTGTTTCTTCAGCAGGGCTGATCACAACAGTAAGATCAGCAAAGCGACCTTTGCCACCGGTCTGTTTCTTGTAGATCTCCCTGTGGGTGACTGTATCTGAGATGGCTTCTTTATATGCCACCTGTGGTGTACCCCTGTTGACAGAAATATTGTGTTCCCTCTTAAGCCTGTCGAGGATCACATCCAGGTGAAGTTCTCCCATGCCACTGATAATGGTTTGCCCGGTTTCGTCATCCAGCCTTACGGTGAATGTTGGGTCTTCTTCTACCATCTTTCTCAGGGCGAGGTTCAGTTTTTCAACATCATCCTGTAGTTTGGGCTCCACGGCTGACCTGAGCACCGGTTCAGGGAACCTGATGTTCTCAAGCAAGAGCGGATGTTTAATATCAGTGAGCGAATCTCCTGTACGAATTTCTTTGAAGCCAACTGCAGCAGCGATCTCACCTGCCTTTATTGTATTTACAGGCTTTCTTTTATTAGCATGCATCTGCAATATCTTGGCTATTCTTTCTTTTTTGTTGGTGTTGACGTTCAATACCATGGTTCCGGCATCCATCGTGCCTGAATAAACCCTGAAATAAGCAATACGACCAACGAAAGGATCTGAAGCGATCTTGAAAGCAAGTGCACTAAATGGCTCTTCATCATTGGTTTCTCTTACTTCTTCTTTATCAGTGAACGGGTTTATGCCTTTAACTGGTGGGATATCAAGAGGGGAGGGGAGGTAAAGACAAATGGCGTCGACCAGTTTCTGAACACCTTTGTTTTTAAATGATGAACCGCAGAATACCGGTGTGATCCTCATTTCCAGTGTGGCCTTGCGGATAGCAGCGATCAATTCTTCTTTGGTGATGCTTTCAGGATTATTCATGAATTTTTCAAGCATCTCTTCGTTCTCTTCAGCTGCACCTTCCAGGAGCTGTATACGATAGTCTTCAACAGTGTCTTTCAGATCTTCGGGAATTGGCACTTCGAAATACTCAGCACCCAGTGTTTCATCATCCCATGCATAAGCTTTGTTTTCAATCAGGTCAACAACACCTGTAAAATCATCTTCTGCACCTATTGGGATCTGCAGTGGTACCGGGAGAGATCCCAGTTTTTCCTTTATCTGTGTAACGACTGAATAGAAATCGGCACCTGACCTGTCCATCTTGTTAACGTAGCTGATCCTTGGGATCATGTAACGGTCGGCCTGCCTCCAGACAGTCTCTGATTGCGGTTCAACACCACCAACTGCACAGAAAATGGCAATAGCACCATCAAGGACACGCAGTGAGCGCTCAACCTCAACAGTGAAATCAACATGTCCCGGAGTATCGATGATATTGATCCTGTAATTATTTTTATTGATATCCCAGTAAACGGTGGTAGCGGCTGAGGTGATTGTAATACCTCTTTCCTGCTCCTGGGCCATCCAGTCCATGGTTGCTGCTCCATCGTGTACCTCACCGATGCGATGATTGATACCTGTATAATACAATATACGCTCGGTCGTGGTAGTCTTACCAGCGTCGATATGGGCCATGATGCCTATGTTGCGTGTATGTGTTAACAGGTTCTGCATTGATTTATACCATATATATTATTAGAACCTAAAATGTGAAAAAGCTTTGTTGGCTTCAGCCATCCTGTGTGTATCTTCCTTCTTTTTATAAGCAGCACCTTCTTCTTTGTAAGCTGCAACGATCTCACCGGCAAGCTTTTGTCCCATCGTTTTCTCATGCCTCTTACGGGCAAAACTGATGAGGTTCTTCATGCCAATCGACATCTTCCTGCTTGGCCTGATCTCTGAAGGGATCTGAAAGGTCGCACCACCAATCCTGCGGCTCCGCACTTCAACAGCCGGGGTCACGTTGGCCAATGCCTTCTTCCAAACTTCTAATCCTTCTTCATTGGTCTTCTCACTGACAATGTCAATAGCTTCGTAGAAAATCTTGAAAGAGAGATTCTTCTTGCCTCTCAACATAAGATTGTTGACAAACTTTGTCACCAAAACATCATTGTATTTTGGATCCGGAAGAATGATACGCTTTTTAGGTTTTGATTTCCTCATTGTTTATGATTGTCTTTGTTTTTCAATTATTTCTTTGGACGTTTGGTTCCGTACTTGGACCTGCGCTGTGACCGGCCTTCCACACCTGAAGTGTCGAGTGCTCCACGGATGATGTGGTAACGTACACCTGGGAGGTCCTTTACCCTTCCACCACGGATCATGACAATGGAGTGTTCCTGAAGGTTATGACCCTCGCCAGGAATATAGGCGTTCACCTCTTTACCATTGGTTAACCTTACCCTGGCTACCTTGCGCATAGCTGAGTTAGGCTTCTTTGGAGTGGTGGTATAAACCCTGACACAAACACCCCTGCGTTGTGGACATGCATCCAGTGCCGGTGATTTGCTTTTGTCAGTCAGCTTTTTCCGTCCTTTGCGAACAAGTTGTTGAATTGTTGGCATAATATTTTTTTGTCTTTTCGATGTTACAAGCGCAAAAATAATGCGCAATAACTATTTAAAATTTGCCTGTAACGAATTGGAAGTCTGAATATAAGGAGTGCAGATAAGACAATTCCCGTAGTACCTTGGGATGAAACCTATATCTGTCTAACTTTATCAGGTCTCCTCTTCGTTTGTTCAGCTTAGCTTTCAGCAAGTTTTTGCTAAAGCGGGTGCAAAGGTAAGAATATAATTTTGTTAACCAAATTTTTTATGGAAAAAAACACATAAAATATGAATGTTTTATTTGAAGCAGTATTTTTGCTGCTCATTATGAAAAATACGTGGTTGATCGATGAAGGAAAAGTACATCACTGAGAACAACATTAATTCATTTTCTGATGATATATTGGAGGCTGTCAAACCCTTTGAAAGAATGTATGATTATTCTCTTGAAAAAGATAAGATTGCCCTTGTTCTGATAGATATGCAGCAGTATTTTTTTCATCCTGATGCTCATGGTTTTATCCCTTCAGCCAGAGCCATAATTCCGAATGTTCAGAGACTTCAAAATTTCTTTCTTAATCATCAATTGCCGGTGATCCTTACGCAGCACATAAATAATGAAAAGAATGCCGGGATGATGGGTGTGAGATGGAAGGAGGTGATCACGGCTGATCATCCTTTTGCAGGGATAGTTGATGAGGTCGATTTGCCTGGATGTAAGAAAGTGAAAAAAGCTCAGTTTGATGCGTTTTTTGAAAGTGACCTGGAAGATATTTTAAGAGCAAATGGGATTACCCAATTGATCATCACCGGTGTTATGGCAAACCTGTGTTGTGAGACAACTGTTCGATCAGCATTTGTAAGGGGATTCGAACCTTTTATGCCTGTTGATGCTACAGCAGCATATAATTATAATTTTCATCTTGGTACATTTCAGAACCTGGCTTATGGTTTTATGCAGGCAATGAGTACCGCTCAGATTATACAAGAACTAGAAGAATGAAAAAACAAAGCATAGGGATCATTGGAGCGGGACCGGCAGGTATAGCTTGTGCAATCCAGTTGAAGAGGTTTGGCTTTGAACCGGTCATCTACGAGAAGGGAGAATATGGTGGCCTGCTGAAAAATGCCCATTTTATTGAAAATTACCTTGGCTTCCCATTCGGAATTTCCCCGGAATACCTGGTAGATAGTTTTGGAAAACACCTTGTCAAGTATGAGATTGATATTAGGTACCAGGAGGTAACAAAGGCTGAATATAAGGAGGGTGAATTCATCGTCAAATCCAAGACAGGGGGAGGCACATACGATTTCCTTGTAATTGCCTCAGGCACTAAACCCAGGAGGCATGAGGCTTTTGAAAGCCTGGGCGGGGATAAAGTGTTTTATGAGGTGTTACCATTGAAAAAGGTGAAAGGTAAAGAGATTGGGATTATCGGTAGCGGGGATGCAGCATTTGATTATGCCATGAACATGGCTGTCAATAACCAGGTTAAGATTTTTAACCGCTCGAATAAAACGAAATGTATATCATTGCTTTTTGAACGCGTTGAGAAAAATATTAAGATCAAATATTTCCCTGATACTGAGTTGCAGGCCTTAAAAGATTCCGGTCAATATCTGTCTGTTGAATTCAGGAGCAAGAACGAAATTATTGCCTATTCATTGGATTACATTATTTTTGCCACCGGCCGTGATCCACAACTGGATTATTTGCAGGAATCGATAAATAATCAATCAGATATTCTTATAAAGGAAGGAAAATTGTACTTTATCGGTGATGTAAATAACAAGCTGAACAGGCAGGTGTCGATAGCCTCCGGGGATGGGATCAGGGCGGCGATGGAGATCAATCATCTATTACGGAAGACAGGAGTGTGAGAGTCATACAGCAAACACAGGAGAATGAGATAGCCAATGTTTATGTGGCAGAAACCAATGCGGGCAAACGCTTTGAGTTTGTAGAATCCACTCAGCCACCAAAGAGCATCAGGGAGAAGTGGGTGCTGATCATATCCACCTTGTATGGCTGTCCGGTCGACTGTAAATTTTGTGATGCGGGAGGGACTTACCAGGGAAGGCTATCACATGATGAGCTTTTATTTCAGATAGATTACCTTGTAAATAAGAGGTTCCCTGATGGTCTGATTGCTACCGATAAGTTTAAGATCCAGTTCGCCCGCATGGGTGAGCCTTCCTTCAATCCCACTGTGCTTGACGTACTGGAAGAGCTTCCTTCAAGGTACACCATGCAGCACTTTATCCCTTCCCTCTCATCGATAGGACCGGCAAGCACGGAGAAGTTTTTTGAACGTTTACTCAAGATCAAGAAAAATCTATACGATAAGACCTTCCAACTTCAGTTTTCTATCCATTCAACAGACAGAGAGCAGCGCGACAGTCTGATGCCCATCAAGAAGATGAGTTTTGAAGATATTGCTGCCTTTGGCAGGCAGTTTTACAGTCCTGGAGGCAAAAAACTGACCTTGAATTTCGCCATAGGTGCTGATTACATCATCCGGCCAGAGACGATAAAAGATATTTTTAATCCTGAGATTTTCCTCATCAAAGTAACCCCTGTCAACCCCACCTTTAAGGCCCTGCAAAACAATATCCGGTCACTCGTTAACCCTCACAATGATCATTACCCCGTCATTGATGCCTTCAGGGCATGTGGTTACGAGGTACTGCTGAGCATCGGCGAATGGGAAGAGAACAAGATCGGGTCTAATTGCGGGCAGTATGTTGGCGCGATGAATGGTGCATCCAGTGAAGGAATGTACACATACTGTCTGGGGAAAGCTTAGAATTAGTTGTCAGTTGTCGGTTGTCAGTTGTCAGTTGTCGGTTCTCAGTTTGAAAAGTAGATTATAAAATCCTTGTCTGGCATAAAGTTCCCTCGTTCGAAGATGTAGATGTAAAGTCCTCCGACCTGGTGAATCTTGTCAGGTTCATAGGATATTGAATCAATCCTAATATCGAATGGTACATGAAGCTCATAGTAAGCCTGCTGAAAGGGCTTGCCCCAGGCTGCAGTGGTCGTGAGAATATAAACTGCCTTATTAGATTTAAGTTCCTGCGTGTAGCCAATTCGTAATGTGGTTGATTTGCCGGGATGGATGAAGAGCTTAATTCTTCCTGCACGCTGGTTATAACTGAGAAGCTGATCCTGGAAGATATTGTTTCTGTCGAAGGCGTAAACATTTGTTACCTTACCCCTAATATCATCCTGGGGAAATGGATAAGCCATTACAATCATTATGGGTTGACTGTGTGGATTATGGAAGTAATAATCTCCGGATACCTTCAGGCTATTGGCATCCAGTATAAAAAACAAGTCTTCCCTGTAAAAGTCTGGTATTTGGGAAAAAGCCGAAATGCTGCAAGCAAAAAGTAAAATGAATAAATAGTGTTTTTTATTCATTGATGAGGACCATCTTGTTTGAGGCAATGCGTTTATTATCAAGCTCCATCGTGTAAATGTATAATCCTGGATTCAGATCTGATGGAGCATGCCAGTTTATCTTCTGTTCAGTTTTATCGCCCGAATTGTGATATTCTATCCTGTCCACAATCTTCCCGTTTATATCCACAATTGTGATCCGGGTTCTATTCCATTGATAATATTCAGGTATATCAATATTAAAAGTCGTTTGATTACTGAAGGGATTGGGGTAATTGTTGATATTTATTGTAGGTAATGGGTCTGGTTCGGGTATGCCTACAGCAATGCTGTCGATAACAAATTCATAATGATTATTGCTGTCAGGTTCGATTATAATGTGGTCATTCCAATAAACCTTGTCATACATAATAATCTCAATATCATATTCCCTGGAAAACATATTATCACAGAAAAAGTAACCTGAACTATCTGCATATATCGTACTCAAGTACGGATTTGTTCCTGAAACAGGTTCTTCACAATATTTGATCCATACCCAAGGTACTCCATTCGAATACTTATCCAAAACGCGTCCGGAGAGTGTCCCTCTTGAATCTGTCCAGTACGGCAGACTATCAGGTGTGGGTGGTTTATTCTTTACGATCCAGTAAAAGTGATTAAAACCACTTCCAAACGCCTGTCTTACAATTGATTCCCCTCCAATAGGAGCACTTACCCAGGAATCCGGATGATTCCCAAAACATATCTTATCCATCTCCCACCAACCAGATCCGGAATTTTCTTCAATGATGAGCACATCGCCTTCAGGATTAATGTAAAGTGGTCCCTGTAGGTCTGCTTCAGTGATTATTACCAGTTCATCTACGATCACAGGAATGCCCTGATTAAAACTTGCCTGTCCGGAAGAGGAGACCAGCCTGATATTATCGAGATTCTCTATACCCCACATCCAAAGGTCCAACTCAATGATAAACCCGTTTTGGTTAATTATGATCTCAGAAAAAGGAGGAGGGGGTGGTATGGGATTGGCCTTGGTGATTAAGGTACAAAACACAAAAACCGGTATTAATAATAAAGATCTCATTGGATCAGGGCTTTTGATAATGGTATCTCAAATATACAAATTAAATCGATGTAAAACAAGTAACCATTGAACACTGATCACATCTGTTCACTGTTCAGTGTTCACTGATCACCAGAATTATATATTTTTGCAGCAGAAACTAAATCTTAGATGAAAGACATATTCCAGGACCTGAATGAGGCGCAGATAAAGGCGGTTGAGTATACCGAAGGACCTTCCATGGTTATTGCCGGGGCCGGCTCAGGGAAGACCCGCGTGCTGACATACCGCGTTGCCCACCTGCTGAGCAAAGGGGTGGATCCTTTCAATGTCCTGGCCCTCACCTTTACCAATAAGGCTGCCAGGGAGATGAAGGACAGGGTACATAGACTGGTAGGCAGTGGCGACGCAAGGAACGTATGGATGGGCACCTTCCATTCTGTTTTCGCACGCATCCTTCGTATCGAAGGACACCGCCTGGGATACGGACAGAACTATACCATCTACGATACGGAAGATACAAAACGCCTGATGAAAAAGATCATCAAAGAGCAAAACCTTGACGACAAGACTTATAATGTCAACTACGTCATGAATCGTATCTCCAATGCCAAGATCAACCTGATCAATGCGAAGGCTTACAATGATAATTTTGAAGTCATGCAGGCCGACCAGATGGCCGGGAAGCCAAGGATTGGGGAGCTATACACCATCTATACCAAGCGCCTGAGGAATGCTGATGCCATGGACTTCGATGACCTGCTGTTCAATACCTATATTTTGCTTGATAAATACCCCGATGCACTTTATAAATACCAGGTCAAGTTTCAATACATCCTCGTTGATGAGTACCAGGATACCAACCATGTGCAGTACATGATTATCAGGAAGCTGGCGGCCAACAATGAAAATATTTGCGTGGTAGGGGATGATGCACAGAGCATCTATGCTTTTCGTGGGGCCAATATACAGAACATACTGAACTTCCAGAAAGACTACCCTGACCTGGAGGTGTTTAAGCTAGAGCAAAACTACCGCTCCACCAAAACCATTGTTGCAGCTGCCAACAGCATCATTGTAAATAATAAAGATCAGATATTCAAGGAAATATGGACAGAGAATGATGAGGGTAACAAGATAAAGCTTCTTCGTGCTACCAGCGATTCAGAAGAAGGGCAGATGGTGGTGAGCTCCATCTTCGAGCATATGATGAATCATCAGTTGCCCAACAGCAATTTTGCCATCCTGTACAGGACAAATGCCCAGTCAAGGTCATTCGAAGAGTCTCTGCGCAGGCGTAATATCCCATACCGTATCTATGGTGGTCTTTCATTTTATAAAAGAAAGGAGATCAAAGACCTGCTGGCTTATTACAGGCTAACGATAAATCAGAAAGATGAAGAGGCTTTGCTGCGTATTATCAATTATCCTGCACGTGGTATTGGCAAGACCACTATGGATAAAGTTATTATCACTGCTGACAGGGCAAACGCGAGCCTGTGGGAGGTGGTCCAGGATCCGGGAAAGTACAAGCTGGCTGTAAACTCTGGTATTTCAACAAAGCTGCTGAACTTTGCCAATATGATCAAGAGTTTTGCAGTTCAGCTGAAAGCGAATGATGCATATCTACTTGGTAAAGAAATTGCGAAATCCTCAGGAATCCTGAAAGACCTTAATGAAGATCAAACACCGGAAGGTATAAGTCGCTATGAAAACCTTGAAGAGTTGCTGAATGCCATAAAGGAATTCACCGAGACTGAGATTTCTGAAGAAGAAATGCAAAGCAGGAGTGTGCCGGTCAGGACCCTTGATGAATTCATGCAGGATATTGCATTATTGACAGATGCTGACGATAAGGATAAAGATGATAAGAACCATGTCAGTCTGATGACCGTCCACTCAGCCAAGGGATTAGAGTTCCCATATGTTTATGTTGTTGGATTAGAAGAGCATCTCTTTCCATCTATTCAAAGTTTGCATTCCCGTTCAGACCTGGAGGAAGAGCGCCGGCTTTTCTATGTTGCTTCAACCAGGGCTATGCAGCAGTTGACCGTTTCCTATGCTGAAAGCAGGTATCGCTGGGGTGTGCTGACACCCTGTGAACCCAGCCGTTTTATCGATGAGATTGATGAGAAGTACATTGATGTACCGGTCAGGGCTAACTTTCATTCACCGGGTAAGGACTTTAACGGTGAGAAGTCAAAATCCTCATCACCATCTTTTGCCAATCTCAAAAGGAAAAACCTGAAGAAGATCAGTAATCTTGAAAGTGATGGGCCTGACCTGCCTTTTGATTCGGCCCAGCCGGATGAGCTGCAGGTCGGTATGGAGGTTGAGCATCAACGCTTCGGACAGGGGAAAGTGATCCATCTTGAAGGCACCGGTGGCAGCAAGAAAGCCACTGTTTTCTTTCCAGAGGTAGGGCAGAAGCAATTATTGCTCAAGTTTGCGAAGCTGAAAATTGTCAGATAATAGATACTTCCTGCCATAATAGTTTTTCTGTGCTTTTCTCGGACCCTCCCCCATGTACGGAATAAATGTATTGGTACGCTGCGAGTGCACCCCCTCCCTCAAGAGGGAGAGCCTGTCCCGAGCGTAGCCGAGGGAGGGATGGGGGGTGGGTAAAGATGTACAATCTTACAACTATTTATACTATCTTTGCATTCTGAATTAAGAATTTCTATTTAAATAAATATCAATGGAATACAACACCACCCGTAAGTACCTGGCCATGCCTGAATATGGCAGGAATATCCAGAAGATGATCCTGTATGCGATAACAGTAGAGGATCGGGCAAAAAGGACCAAGGTAGCCACGACCATAGTAAATATCATGGCACAAATGCATCCTAAGGTTAGGGAATCAGGTGATTATAAGCAAAAGCTATGGGATCACCTTTATATAATCTCAGATTTTAAATTGGATGTCGATGGACCATATCCTACTCCGCCGAAGGATCTTCTTTACATCAAACCGCAGCCTTTGAGCTATTCAGATGAGAACATCAAATACCGGCATTATGGGTATAATATCCAGAATATCATTGAAAAAGCCATAGAATATGAAGATGGTCCGGAAAAGGATGCTATGATAAAGACCATTGCCAACCATATGAAGAAGTCATACCTGAACTGGAACCGGGAGTCGGTCGATGATGATCTGATATACAAGCACCTTGAAGAATTATCAGGTGGGAAGTTGGAGTTAGCCGATGATGTGAAGCTTAACGAAACAAATGATATCCTGGCCAGGAACCGCAAGAAGAAATTCACCGGAAAAGACAGGCGTGATTACGGGCAGAACGGAAGAGGCAAGCAAAGGAAAAGGGACAATAAATAAATACAGGACCCATGAGTTCATTTGAGATCATTGGTGGCAAAAAGCTCAAGGGAGAAATTAGCCCTCAGGGAGCTAAGAATGAAGCCCTGCAGGTCATCTCCGCCACCCTTCTAAGCCCCGAGAAGATCACCATCAGCAATATCCCAGCCATTCGCGATGTAATCAAACTAATTGAGATCCTTGAGGACCTTGGAGTCAAAGTTGAAAAGGTTAAGGATGATACTTATACTTTCCAGGCGGATGATATCGACCTCAATTATCTGAAGTCGGAAACCTTCAGTCAGAAAGGTGCCAGCCTGCGTGGATCCATCATGATTATCGGGCCGTTGCTGGCAAGGTTTGGAAAGGCATTTATTCCACAGCCTGGAGGCGATAAGATTGGACGCCGCCGGCTGGATACTCACTTTATCGGCCTGCAAAACCTTGGAGCATCCTTCAAGTTTGATGAAAAGGAGATGCTTTTTAAGATAGATGCATCTTCACTCAACGGCTGCGAAATGCTGCTGGATGAGGCTTCTGTGACAGGTACTGCAAATATTGTCATGACTGCTGTGATGGCTAAGGGAAAGACAGTCATTTTCAATGCAGCATGCGAGCCTTACCTCTACCAGCTTTGTTCTATGCTGAACAGGATGGGAGCTAAGATTTCCGGTGTTGGATCCAATTTGCTGACGATTGAAGGTGTGGACTATCTGAAGGGTTGTGAACACCGCCTTCTGGCAGATATGATCGAGGTTGGCAGTTTTATCGGACTGGCTGCCATGACCCAGTCGGAGATCACTATTAAAAACGTGAATTACGAACGCCTGGGCATTATCCCGGAAGTGTTCAAAAGGATGGGGATCAGCATAGTGAAAAGGGATGATGACATCATCGTTCCATCGCAGAAATCATACGAGATAGAAACATTTATGGATGGTTCAATCCTCACTGTCAGGGACGCACCCTGGCCGGGATTTACTCCTGACCTCATCAGTATCGTGTTGGTGGTTGCAACCCAGGCCAAAGGTAGCGTTTTGATTCATCAATGGATGTTTGAAAGCCGGCTTTTCTTTGTTGATAAGCTCATTGACATGGGTGCACAGATCATCCTCTGTGATCCGCACAGGGCAACAGTGATTGGACTCGACAGGCAGTATCCATTAAAAGGGATAGAGATGACATCTCCGGATATCCGTGCTGGTGTATCATTGCTGATTGCCGCATTATCAGCTCAGGGCAAGAGCACTATTCATAATATTGAGCAAATCGACCGGGGATACCAGCATATTGATGAACGACTTCGTAAGCTTGGCGCTGAGATCATTCGCAAGTAAACCTTACCAGGATTCCCAATATGTTTTCACAAAATCTTTTAATCTGACAATTTGTCGGATTTCATTGAATTGGCAAATAATTTGATCGTACAGAATGTTGATTAACTGATAATAAATGAAAAAGATGACAGAGAAGGAGAAATCAGTCGATAAGACGGAAAAAAGCAAGGCTAAAGCTAAAACAACAAGGAAGAAACCGGATACAAAGAAGGTTCAGGAACTTAACCAGAAGGTTGATGAGCTGAATGATAAGTATTTGCGCTTATTTTCTGAGTTTGACAATTTCAGAAAAAGGACTTTAAAAGAAAAAATAGAGCTAGGCAAGACAGCCTCGGAAGATGTGATTGTATCGATATTACCTGTTTTTGATGATTTTGAAAGGGCGATAACAGCATTTGAGGACATGAAAGTCGATGAAAGCTTCAAAGAAGGTGTGGTATTGATCTTTAATAAGTTCATGACTATAGTACAGCAAAAAGGATTGGAACCCATTAAATCCATCGGTGAAGAATTTAACACAGACTTTCATGAAGCCGTGACAAATATCCCGGCCCCATCCGAAGATATGAAGGGCAAGGTTTTAGATGAGATTGAAAAAGGATATTTGTTGAATGACAAAGTGATCAGGTATGCTAAAGTTGTAGTAGGAAACTAAGCAGGCTTATACGATCAGGTAAACATTATACGAGAGCATGACAACAAACAAAGATTATTACGAAATATTAGATGTTCCAAAGAATGCCAGTGATCAGGAGATCAAGAAAGCATACCGTCGTATGGCCTTGAAATACCATCCTGACAAGAATCCTGATAACCCGGATGCTGAATCCAGGTTTAAAGAGGCGGCAGAAGCATACGAGGTACTGGGTGATGCTGAAAAGAAGCAAATATATGATCAGTATGGCCATAGTGGATTAAAAGGAGGTGCTCATGGATTCAGTGGAGGCATGTCGATGGATGATATTTTCAGCCAGTTTGGGGATATCTTTGGCAGTGCTTTTGGTGATAGTTTCGGTGGATTCAGCAGCTTTGGTGGTGGTACAAGATCATCCCGGAGAAGAGTAAACAAAGGCTCTAACCTGCGTGTTAAGGTAAAGCTGACCCTTAAGGAGATCGCACATGGTGTTGATAAGAAGATCAAGGTTAACAAATATGTTCCCTGCCAGAAATGCAAAGGCAGTGGCTCGCATGATGGCGGTTCTTATTCAACGTGCCATACCTGTAATGGTGCAGGACAGATCAGGCAGGTGACCAATACCTTCCTCGGACAGATGCAAACCGTGACCACCTGCCATACCTGTGGTGGTGAGGGAAAGATCATCAAGGAAAAATGCCATGACTGTTATGGACATGGTATCATGAAAGGTGAAGAAGTGATCAGTATAAAGATTCCGGCAGGAGTGAGTGAGGGCATGCAGCTATCCGTTAGTGGAAAAGGTAATGCAGCTGCAAGAAATGGTATGCCAGGAGATTTGATTGTGCTTATTGAAGAGGTTCCGGATGATGAACTGGTCAGGGATGGAAGCAACCTGCTATTTGAAAAATTCATAAGCATCACAGGAGCTGCTTTAGGCACAACTGTGGAGATACCAACCGTTGATGGAAAAGCCAGGGTGAAGATCAAGCCAGGTACACAGGCAGGTAAGATATTACGATTAAAAGGTAAGGGCTTGCCGGATATTAATGGCTATCATCGTGGTGACATCTTGATTAGTATCAACGTATGGGTACCAAAGATCCTGTCAAAGGATGAGAAAAATATACTTGAAAAGCTATCTGATTCAGAGAACTTTAAGCCTAATCCTACCAGGTCGGATAAAAGTTTTTTAAACAGGTTCCGGGAGTTCTCTGAGTAATAATTTATCTTCGCTGTATATTTAACAAGGAAATCAAATAGCCCTGATGGTAATCTTCGAAGCATCGGACATTGTTAAAAAATACGCTAACCATCTGGCACTCGATAAGGTTAGCATATCTGTTCCCAAACAAAGTATTTTCGGATTGCTTGGTCCCAATGGAGCTGGCAAAACTACCCTGATCAGGATCATCAACCAGATTATTGCGCCGGATACAGGACAAATGATGTTCAAAGGTGTGAGGATGAGGCCGAGAGATGTATCTGATATAGGTTACCTTCCTGAAGAACGGGGTCTTTACAAGAAAATGAAGGTGGGTGAGCAGGCTGTATACCTTGCACGACTCAAAGGTATTTCAAAACAAGATGCACTGAAGCGACTGAAGTACTGGTTTGAGAAGTTCGAGATCATGACCTGGTGGAACAGGAAGGTTGAAGAGCTCTCCAAAGGTATGCAGCAAAAGATTCAATTCATCGTAACAGTAGTGCATGAGCCAGAGTTGCTCATTTTCGATGAGCCTTTTAGCGGATTTGATCCAATCAATGTTAATCTTCTGAAGGATGAGATCTTGCGGTTGAAAGAGAATGGCTCTACAATCATTTTCTCTACCCATAATATGGCTTCAGTTGAAGAGCTTTGTGATCATATTGCCCTAATCAATAAGTCCAAGAAAATTCTTGATGGTAAGGTTAAGGATGTGAAGAATACATACAGGTCCAATACATATGAAATAACCTACAGGAATTTCTCCGGACCCCTTCAAGCATTGCTGGATGAGCCTTACAGGCTGATCAGCCAGGAAGAGGACAAGGAAGAGAAATTGCATATAGCACGTATCCAGATTGCTGAATCCTCCTCACCTAATGCCCTGATTGAAAGACTCTTGCCAAATCTCTCAATCAATTCTTTTAACGAAATCCTTCCAACCATGAATGATATTTTTATCGCTAAAGTTAATGAGGAGGATAGGCGATGAATAAGATAATGCTGGTAATAAAAAGAGAATATCTGACCCGTGTCAGGAAACGGTCATTTATTGTAATGACAATCCTTGGCCCTGTCCTCATGGCTTCAGTCTTTATTTTCCCCGTTGTTTTAGCTACAATGTCTGATGGAGCTGACAAGACTATCGTTGTATTGGATGAAACAGGTATTTTTTATGGAAAATTCAAAAATGAGGATAATCTGCAGTTCCAGCATACTGTAATAGACCTGGAAACAGCTAAAAACGAACTAAAGATCGCCCGGGATTATGCACTCTTATATATCCCGAAAACGGAGGTGAGTGTGCCATCGTCAGCTATATTGTACTCTGATAAACAGCCCAGTATTAGTGTAATAACATATATTAAAAGTGTAATGAGGAAGGAGGTGGAATCCCTGAAACTTTCCGCCTCCGGTATTGATGAGGAGTTGTTGCGATCGATTAAAACCAATATTAATCTGTCAACCATCAAGATTGATGAAACGGGAGAGGAAGAGGAGAGTTATACTGCTGTAAGCATGGGGTTGGGTATTTTTGCAGGCCTGCTGATCTATTTCTTCATATTTATCTTCGGGGCCCAGGTGATGAGAGGCGTGATAGAAGAGAAAACCAGTCGTATTGTTGAAGTAATTGTTTCATCGGTCAAGCCATTTCAGCTGATGATGGGCAAGATACTCGGTATTGGTCTTGTAGGACTGACCCAGTTTTTATTATGGGTTGTGCTGACTTTCGCTATCGTAAGCGTATTCCAGTTTGCCATTTCGGAAAAGATGTCGATGGAGAGTGTTCAAAAAATTGTCCCGGTTGAGAACCAGCTGGTTCCGCCGGTTGAAAAGCAGGCACCACAGGTTGAACAGGATAACATGGCCCTGGTATTAGAAGTGATCAGCAGTATCAACTTTGAAGTAATGATATTTGCTTTCTTGTTCTTTTTCCTTGGAGGCTATCTGCTTTACGCGGCATTATTTGCAGCTATTGGATCGGCGGTTGATACAGAAGCCGATACGCATCAATTCATGATGCCCGTCACTATCCCCCTGATATTGGCCATGATCATGTCCCAGTTTGTGATCCAAAACCCGGATGGGCCAGTGGCTTTCTGGTTTTCAATAATCCCATTGACATCTCCTGTTGTGATGATGGTCAGGATACCCTTTGGCGTTCCCATGCTCGATATTTACCTGTCTGTCGGCTTGTTGATCATTGGTTTTATTGGTACCACATGGCTTGCTGCAAAGATTTATCGCACTGGTATTCTGATGTATGGGAAGAAAATCAATTACCGGGAGCTCTGGAAGTGGCTAACCTACAGATCTTAAAGTCTTTATAGCGATTTTACCAAACTTTCTTGTCATTTATTTAATTCGAAGGATTTGGTTAATTAAATAAATTTTTGTATCTTGTAGGTGCAATATTGGATCATGCATTCCTGTTGATTCTTAGTTTAATCTCATTGCCATCTTACTTTTCGGTTGCACCAGGGAATGCGTTCCGGGCCAAGTTTTATATTTTATGGAACCTATTAGAATGTTATATCTTGAGGGGAAGTCAGGCAAAAAGTACCGTTTTTATTCTTTTCCGCACTTCAGCCGTTTTAAAAAGACTGGAGGGGTTTATGTTTTAACCAACAGGGTTAGGGATAATCAAAAATTAAAGCATGAAGTACTGCAAATTGGCTCCACAGAAGATCTTTCTTCATTGAATGAAATGTATTCTGAAGAGACATCTTATAGTGAGCAAGATGCAAATTGTGTTATTGTTAAGATTGATGATGATCTGGATAGCAGGCAGCAAACATTTGAAGACTTGAGATCCAGGTATTTAGAGTCAGCAACAAATTAATTTACAAGGTCAAAACAGAGTTGTAATTTAAACCAATTATTATCGGCTCAACTGAACGGTTATTTTGCCAACAATCTCCAGCGCAGTAGTAAGGGTGCTTAAATCCTTATAGATATTGCCATCATTCCCACTGTAATGGCTATGTCCGATAGCTTGCATTGTATACAATTTTCCTTTTTCATTTAAATTTACAATAACTTCATAGACTAAAGCTGGTTGGCTGGATGTCTTGTATTGGATGTCATCGGGGAACTTATCATTAGTCCAGTATTCATTCCAGTCCCATGACTGGTTAATCTCGAATAGTACCCGAACCATGCTTACCTTTGTCTCGGGAATAGTGCTGTTTAACACGAAGTTCCGTTTGGGTGTTGCACCTGTAATGGCATCCGGAACAGGCTTATCAATGGAAGGAATATAATATCCATCATCTGCTTTAAAACCATACTTATGCCCCCAATAAGGTAAGGCAGCCGGCCTCCGGATCTCTCCAGGTTCCCATTTGCCTCCCCTGTTGGTTCCATAGTTGAAGATGCTGGTACCTATAGATTCAGCTACATATAAGGTTGCAATATAGTTGCTGTCGATATCTTCTACCCAGATTGCCATCAGCGGGTGGTTATGTGAGGGTCCCTGCATGAAAGTGATTGTTATTGGGATACCTTTTTCAACTGGTGCAGTCGAAATAGTGTCGTAAATCATGGCTTTCTTCCTGTTTTTTTGAGCAAAGCTAACCTCTGTGAGAAGAAAGATGATAATTAGAATGCTGAAATATTTCATGATGGTTAAATTTAAGCATTAATAAACTAGATTTCAACTATGATACCTATTGTTGGTAAAACGGTTCCAGCCTCGCTATTTAACAATTTTAACTGGTAGCGCTCTAAGGGATCTCCCGGATTGAGAATGATGGGGTCTCCGCTTTCATCAAGCTGCTGGATCAGGTTTGGTGAATTTTCCCCCTGATAATTGTATAAATTTTGGATATCCAGGTATATTGTTAATGACCATTTGCTGAAGTAATAGGATTTATCTACCCTGATATCCAGCTGGTGAAATTGATTGAGCCTTAGGGTATTAAACTCGCTATAATCCAGGTAACCACTTCCCTGCGCATTCCAGGCCGGTACCCGGCTCGACTTCTCAATATCCCATGGTGTATAGGGAGCGCCACCGACAAACCTCCAACGGAAACCAAAATACCAGTTTCTGTTGAATGCTTTTCTTCCGGTAAGGTTCAAGATATGTTGATTATCCCAGGCTGATGGTATAAGACTGCCACTGGCATCTTCAAACTTGCTTCTTACATAAGTATATGATAAACTGACGTTGATGTCCCAGAAGGTAACCCCTTTAAAATATAGTTCTGCTCCATAAGCATGTCCCTTGTTATTTGATAAAACCTCTTCTGCACCAAAAACTCCAAAGTCACCACCCTTGCTGGCAAGGCTGATTGAATCTGTGACAGAGAAGGGATAATTATTATAGATCTTATAGAATCCTTCAAGGGTCAGGATTGAATTTTCGTTTGGGAGGAATTCAAGACCTCCTATAATATGATCTGTTGATATGTATTTTAGCCCATTGTCTTTATTGACCAGGTCACCATTATTGTCCATAAAACCTAATGTGGTATATGCTGGTCTTTGATAGTAACGGCCAATATTGAAGTTTACAAGCCATTTTTCTGTGAAAAGGTAGGATGCTGAAAAACGAGGTGATAATTGTTTCAACAAATTATTCATGGATGCACTGTAATTGTTGGCATCTGCTCTGATTCCCAAAGAAAGGTTAAGCCTGTCCTTTATAAAGCCCCTGGATATCTGTCCGAATAGATTCCATGACCAGAGTGGTAGCTTTGAGCTATAATTTATGACACCGACCTGGTCAGTATAAGTCCTTTGAAAGGTTTCGTTTGTGTACTCTGAATATTGCAGCCCACCACCATAATTTAAACGAAAATCACTCAGGTTGATATCATATTCATAGCGCAACTTGTTTTCAGCCTCAGAGCTTTTATAATCCAGTTGCTTATTCTGCGGCATGCTTTCATCATTATCCTTGTATTTCTTTGTCCTGTTATCGAGATAATTTCTACTTAAAACAACGGTATGTGATCCTTTTCCCCCAAAATGTTTATAAACAGCTCCGACGGTATATGACCATTGTTCATTTACTGGAATTGACGAGAGAAAATAGGATTGCTCCTCAGTTGGATTTTTAATGCCTGTGTTCAGTTCAAACTGGTCGATAGCACCGAGACCTATAATGGTTAGTACATTTTTATTGTCGAATAGTATCCGGTATTTGAGTTGAAAATCATTGTACGTAGGAAGAAAAGGTAACTCTAATGCGCTGAAAAGGAACTGCAGGTATGACCTTCTGGCGGATATAATAAAGGTGGACTTCTTACCGATAGGACCTTCCAGTGTTGCTCCCACTTCAGATGCCCCAAGTGTACCCCGGAAAACCAGCTTATCGGCATTTCCATTCTTCATTTTCATCTCAAGGACAGAACTGAGAGCATTACCCCTGGATGCTGGAAAGGCACCAGAATACAATTGTACTTCACGCACGAAGTCAGCATTGATGATCCCGACAGGACCTCCGGAAGCTCCCTGCGTGGAGAAGTGGTTGATTGTTGGAATCTCAACATCATCTAGATAAAAAGAGTTTTCGCTTGGGCCTCCACCCCTGACAATAATATCATTCCTGAATGATACGCTTGATGCTACGCCAGGGAGGTTTTGAATAACCCTTGAGATATCACGGTTTGCTCCTGGTTCTTTTTCAATCTCCATGGTGCCAAGGGTCCTGACAGATAAAGGACTTTCCAGGTTTCTTTCTTCAAAAGGAGTTGCCTTGATCACAACTTCCTGTAGTTCTATCTGTGCAGCCTGCATTGGTATTTCGATAAAGGTGGTAACAGCGTTGGTGACCTGGAAGTTATCAGTTATTTTATCTTCATAACCAACAGCTGTAGCAGACAAGCGAAGAAACCCAGGTTCCAGACCTGTGATAATGAAGTTACCATCCAGATCGGATGTGGTTCCTGTACTGGTTCCTCTAACAATAATATTTGTAAAAGGCAGTGCTTCATTTGTGCTGACATCATAAACGCGGCCTTTGACTTTGCCATTTTGTCCTACTACAAATGTTGTTGAGAGTAAGGATAATATCAATGAAATCAAAATAGCTTTATGGGTTTTCATAGTAAAAATTTATGTATTGGAAACAATATGGATAAGACATTGTTCATGAAAATCTAAAAAAAGTTAAACAAAGTTAAACAAAGTGTATTGTCATATTGCTCGTCACAGAATTTAATGAAGCCTTTTCTTTCCAAAATATGGAACGAACATCGGTGTTCTCGCCTTGTAGGCTTCCCAATCGGGTCGGCCTTCATATTTCTTTTCCAATAAGGGAACACCGGAGAAATTAATCAGGCTGTAAGTGATTATCAGGGCGCTGAAAAGGCCAAGGAATCCCCAATCTGTCGGAATAGCTATGATGCTAATTCCCCACCAGATCAACGCTTCGCCAAAATAATTTGGATGGCGGGTGTATTTCCATAATCCACTTGTAATAATCTTTCCTTTGTTTTCAGGCTTCTTCTTAAACTCTGCAAGTTGGTAATCTCCAGTTATTTCAAAAAAGAAACCTGTAACGAATAAGATCACGCCCACCATGTCCCAAAGGGAATATTTTTCAGGGTTTGAGTTAAAGATCAGCATAACAGGCAGGGCTAAAGCAAGCATTATGATACCCTGAAGCATGTATATTTTAAAAAAAGCATGAATGACAGCTAATTTACCCCATTTATTACGCATTTGGGCATAGCGGAAGTCTTCAGGTTTACCAATACTTCTCAGGAAAATGTGCACCGTTAACCTGAATCCCCACAGGACAATTAAAAGAGTAATGAGGATTTTCCGCAGGTACAGCTCAGGATAAAAAATATGAAGGATAGCCAGGATAGTAATGAAGCCCAGTCCCCAGCCAACATCAACTATGCCATTATTTCTAAGCAGCAGGGCAATAATGTAAAAGAAAATCATGAACAGAAATACAGTTATCGCAGAAATTAGAATGATCTGTCCCATATTAATTATTTAATAGGTTAGTTAATGAAGTTTCAAGGTCTTTATATTTTAAACTGCAGCCAATATTTGTCAGCTGCCTACCGTATATCACCTGCCAATCAACGAACGATCAATTTCCGCACCGCGGTTTCATTACCTGCCTGCACCCTCACAAAATACACCCCTGCTGGCAATTCACTTACATCCACCTCAACTTCGTATTCTCCAGGCAATTTTTCTTCTTCCAAAATTCTTTGAATCTTCCTTCCGGAAATATCAAATAAATCAGATATCAGATATCCAGAATCAAGAATCAGATATCGCAGACGCGTAGCGTCTGCGCAAGGATTTGGATAAATACTGGATACCAGTCCCGGATCATCATTATTGCCATTCTCAATTGTTCCTGTCATGGCATTCAGTCCTCCCGAGTAGCAGGTTAATTTCCCCTGGCGGCCACCTGCCACCATTTCCATCGACCCATCATTATTGATATCCGGAATAGAATTGATACCATCTACCGGTTCGCCATAATTGATTGCCCACAACTCGCTTCCATCAACCCCATCCCTGAAATAGCAATAGTTGTTGTTGGATAAAGTGCCGATTAGCACATCGTTGATACCATCACCTGTCACATCACCTATTCTTGCAACATGGAATGCCAAATCGGCCACTGGATAAACCCAGATTGTGCTTCCATCCAAACCACTGAATGTGCGTGCATTTGATCCGCTATATCCCGGGACAAAATCGGGGTGCCCATCATTATTGACATCATCCAGTTTGGCGAATTGCAGAATGATGCTCGGTCCCAGGCTGCCTGAGTTCAGATAATCTCCATTTTCAGCATCAAGGAAATAATAATTTCCACTGAAGTCACCAGCTACTAAATCATCGACCCCTTTTCCATTAATATCAAAGGTCTGGCCCAGGGCCCAGACGGATGATCCATCCGTGTCGTAGGTCCATTCAATATTTCCGGATGCACCATCAATTCCATAAACTTTTCCTTGCGTTTCATACAATGTTGATGCTCCGCCCAGTACATCCGGAATGCCATCACCATTGAAATCCCTGATGCCGATTACGGAAAAGTTTGGTCCGTTGGTATGACATTCCCATATTTTATCACCGTTCATACCATCAAGGCAGAAGATCCTTTTTGGTCCGGTTGAAGAGCCTGGTACATCATTTCCTGTAGCTGCTAACACATCCAGGATGCCATCATCATTATAATCATAAATGCAATCCACCTGATATACAGTTCCGCCATCTCCATATTCAGCGGTTTCATATTTCCAAATTACCATTCCTGTCTTTCCGGACAGGGCAATGACTGACCTGTCACCACCGCCGGTACCTACAACCAAATCATCATATCCATCATTATTAATATCTGGCATGATATCCAGTCCATTCTGATATGCAACATCGCCTGAATAAACAAATTGTTCCCACATGATATCAGCCTCTCCGGAGCCATTGCCATTAAAACAGCGGATATAGTTGTCTTCCGAACATACAATAACATCATCAACCCCGTCACCAGTTATATCCGGTATGGCTGAAATAGCCTTCGGTGTATTATCCCAGCTGGTGTTGATGTTATAATACCAGAGCACTTCACCCATGGGCCATGCCTGGTCGTTACCTTCACCTTCAAGGTCAATGGTGATCGTGGTTTGTGAAGGATCATTGCATACTACTTCCAGGGTTCCGCTAAAATAAGCTCCTTCATCCGGGTTGAACCAGATACCGATCAACGCTGAATCGAGGGTTGTGATCTCCATTGGAAAAGTACAATCTGCATCAACAATAAATCGCTCAGAAGATGGACTTATGCTCTCTATGTTAAGTGGTTCGTCACCAGTACTATGAATTTCAAGGAACCACCTTTTGTAGGCATTCATTCTGATCAGTCCATAATCATGTGTGGTATTAGTGACCATGATGCTTGGACCTGGATTCACAGCATTACCCGTCAGGTATGCATTTACCTGAGGATTTATCGGATCATCCGACTCTACCGTCACGGTTGTATTAAGTGGGCCAAATTCAGTAGGTGCGTATTCCAGAACAATATAAGTGGAGTTTCCGGGTGCTATAACTTTTGGAGTTGTAAATGTGGTGAATATAGGAACTGCATTCTGGATGATCAGACCGGTTATGGTGAGATCAGCTGTTCCTGTGTTCTGTACTTGCATGGCCCAGGATTCGGAATTTCCAATTGTGACAATTCCGTAATCCCACCTGTTGAGAGGAAGGTTTATTGCCGGTGTTCCGACTCCTCCAAGATCAACCTTGTATAGGGTGCTGGCCGATGACAATTCCCCATCACAGTACCAGAGGTAGCTTCCATCAAACACAATTCCTGATGGCTTGGTGTTTTCACAGGGATGGCTTTCCAGGATAGAACCTGACTGGTCCACTCTGAATAGCATATGGGCATAATAATCAGCTACCCAAAGGTCATTGTCCTGCAGGCAAACATCCCATGTCTGGGCGGCTGGAGGACCAAATTGATTCTGGACCGAACCAGCATTGTTAACCTGGTAAATGACTCCCGGATCAGGATAATAGGTGCTTACCCAGAAATCACCTGCATCGTAAGCTATTCCCGACATATAATGATCTGGAAGGGTTATGGTGGAGAGGATGTTCCCTGAGAAATCGAGCTTTGTGGCGAGGGCTGGATTTACACTGCTTGCTGGTTGATCAATGATCCAGAGGTCCTGACCATCATAAGTCATTCCGTAGGAGTCATCAATAGCAGGGTTGGAAAAAAGCAGTGTGGTATTGCCGTTTGATGGGTCGAACCTGAAAACCTTGTCCCCATCTACACCATAAATGCCAAAGTAGATATAGGTGCCATCCCATGCCAGTCCTGAAGCCTTGCCGGGAATGGAATAGCTCGCCACTATTGACCAATCTTTGCTTTGTTGGGCGAAAAGGCCGGATGAGAAAAATGAAATGAGAAGGGTTGCTGCGATTAAAAGAGAGTATATATTTTTCATTGATAAGATTATACCGTGTATTACAAAGGTATGAGAATCTTCCCATATAATGAAATCCTTAACTTTGCAGGCTAATTCCCTTATATGTTCGTGCAGCTTTGGAAATTCAGCATAGCCATCGTGTGGTCCGTGGAATTTATCTATGCATTCTTTCTTGGGTTTTTGTCCTGGCTTTACCTCAAGTTTGGTAATTGGAAGAAAGCCAAAGTCTAATTGCCGCTATGTTATTTAATTTACCTGGTGCAGATGCAAATCCGTTTGTGGATAAGGAATAGAAACACCTTCTTTATCGAAGGCTTTTTTTACATTTTCCTGCATGTCAAAGAATATTCCCCAGTAGTCTGATGCATTAGCCCATGCGCGTACTGCAAAATTCACCGAACTGTCAGCTAGTTCAGAAATAGCGATAAAAGGCTCAGCGGGCTCGTTCAATACCCTGGTGTCCGCCTTGAGCAGTTCTGTAATGATTCCTCTAGCTTTATCAATATCATCATTGTAGCTGATACCGAAGGTCATATCCACTCTTCTCTGCTCTTCGGTGGAGAAGTTGATCAAGGAGTCATTGGATATTTTCGCATTCGGGATGATAATAGTTTTATTGTCCGGGGTTTTCAGGATTGTGTTGAATATCTGAATTTGATTCACAGTACCCATATGCCCCTGAGCTTCAATAAAGTCACCAACCTTGAATGGTTTGAACAATAAGATCATGACACCACCTGCAAAGTTCTGTAAGGTGCCTGATAATGCCATGCCGACAGCAAGGCCAGCAGCACCTAAAACGGCAATGAATGATGTTGTTTCAATACCAACCATACCGGCCACTGAAATGATCAACATTATCTTTAACAGAATGGAAACCATACTCTTAAGGAAACTCTTAAGGCCGGGATCTATTTCTCTTTTATCCATTACCCTGACAAATACTCTTGATAGCCATTTAATGATCCACCAACCGATAATTAGTGTAATTAAAGCCATTAATACTTTTGGACCATAAAGAGATAATAGCTCTCCGCCTTTTTCCATATAATTTTCCATAATAATTAGTCTATAGGTTTTAAATGGTAAATAAATTATGATAACTGATTTCAATAACAAATAATATGCAATATAGTTTAGCAACATTTGTATTATATTTATAAGAAAAAAATTTGATCATGAGAAAGAAGTTCATATGGATTGTCAGTGGCATTCTGGTCGTTTTGATTCTGCTGCTTATTATTTTTTCACTCTTTGCAAGCAGTATTGTCGAATCCAAAGCCCGGGCCTACCTGGCGAAGAACCCGCCAAAAGGATTTGTTATTGATTTTGAAAAAATCAGTGTCAGGTTATGGAGCCGGACTATCAAAGTAAAGGCAATAAGTATCATGTCTTCCACTGATTCCACTTCCGCTCATGTGCCAGGAAAGGAGCCAATCAATATCCAGATTGAGTCCATAAAACTATCGGGAATTGGTTTGATACGTGCCTGGAAGGGTGAGCATTTTAAGATCAATAAGATTGAAGTAATAAATCCCAGGTCAAGTTTGTTGACCGAGGGAAGTGTTTTCAACGCAAAGGAAAGTATCGAAAAGAGCCATGAAGCAAGTGTTGACAGTACCAGGTCAAAACCATTCCATTCAATTAGAATTGGTGAAGTCCTTGTTAAAGGTGGTGAGCTTGCCATAAGCGATTCTGTTTCCTCCCTCAATCTACTTACTACCTCAGATTTTTTCGTTGAATTCAAAGATGTTTATGTTGATTCAACTTTGAATTATTTCGAAGCATCGGAAATTGACATAGACATTAAAGATTCAGAAATTACCTTACCCGGCGATTTATATCAAATGAAGTTCGCAAGGATGCAGATTGCAAAACATGACTCAAGCATATTTATTGACAGCCTTCAGCTAATCCCATTAGTTGAGCGATATAAGTTTGCAATTGTTTATGGAAAGCAGACCGACATGTTTACGGTTGGGATGAATTCTATTAAAGTAAATGGGATTTTTTTTGATTCTCTTTTAATGATTCAGAAACCAATTGTTCGTATAGTTGAGCTTAATGATGTTCAAGCTGAAATTTTCCGGGATAAAAACAGGCCTTTTGATTTCAGCAATTATCCCAAGCTGCCCCATCAGGCTCTGAGAACAATGGAAAAGGACTTTACCGTAGAAGAGGTTCGGATCAACAATGGGTTTGTAAAATATATTGAACATGAGGCCGGGGCTGATAATCCGGGTATTGTTTTCTTTGAGCAGATAAATGGAGTGATAACAAATATCACCAGCGATAGCCTGAGGATCATTGATCATCCAACGTTGGTTGTTAATGCCACAGCCTTGCTTTATGGAAAAGGACAACTGGAAGCAAATATTCAAATGCCGTTAAATGACCCAAATGACAAGCTAACTTTCGGAGCACATCTTGGTAAGATGGAGGCCGGTGAGGCCAATAGAATGATAGAACCTGGAACCATGGTAAATATCTCTGAAGGGACTATTGATGATATTACTCTATCAGGCAATGCAAACCGTTATGTAGGAAAAGGTTCCATGACAATGCAGTACAAAGAACTGAAAATTGATGTTTTAAAAGAAAAGAAAGATGGTGAAGTGAAGCGGCGCTGGTTAGTATCTGCCCTGGCAACAGAAATAGTTAAATCTGCCAATCCTGATCACAAGAAGCATCTCAGGGTAGCTCCAATGCATTTCGACCGCGACATGAACAAAGGTATTATTAACTTTTTATGGAAGACCTGCTTTAGTGGAATCAAAGAAACCTTATTACCATCCAAACAGAAGGATGAATCCAAAAACAAGAAGAGTAAATAACGGTTCCGTTATTGAAAGTAATAATTATAAAGGGTATTCCCTGAACCTACGATAAGATTAAGCTGACCATCATTTAGTAAGCTTCCGACAAGGATTTGTGTCTTTCCAATCATATCAGGTGTGCTGACCAGGTTACCTTCATTATCAAATAAGTAAATTTTCCGGCTTACATCTGAAACGATACCAATGATATTGCGGTTTTCGGAAACTGGTATGATCACCGGAGAAGAAGAGATCTCATCTTTGAAAGTATGTTGCATGATCCTTTTCTTGAACCGGTCAAAAACAATCAGCTCATTTTTATCAAGGTAAATAAAATCTTTATGGCCATTGTTGTCAAAGTCCTCATACAGGAAATGGTGTCCGGGTGTGAACTCACCGAAGTCGGATTGTTCGAGCTTGCCATTGGTTTGTATATATGTAAGCTTTCCCAGCCGATCTGTTGTCAGGATAATCCCTTTTGCGCTATTGGTCCTGTTAGGGTAAAATGCTGAGTGTTCTGCATGCAGGTAATCTTCCTTCAGGTTGATCCTGTGTTGCCCCTTCCTGTTGAGGATCATCACCTGGCCTTTGATATCAGATGATACCAGATAATCCTTTCCTCTCATCCTGACATGTTCCACTTGCCTTGTAATCATCTCTTTGGCCATGGGTTTCTTCCAGCCTCTGATAGGTAGTCCCTGTTTGTCGAAATTGTATATGCGATTATCTTCCAATGCAATCAAAACCCTGTAATTCCTCTGCCCTTCATAGTCAAAAACTGATAATCCATTGGTTGCTTTTGGTGACAGCTTGATTGGAAACCCTGAAACCGGCCGGCCCAATAAGTCAATAAGATAAATATGACTTTCAGTATTGAACATGTATTGTATTTTCCCATTCTTGTAAAAATCGACAGGATAAACACCACTTATCACAGCTTCTCCGATGGGTATCTTCCACATGATCCTGCCATTATGATCGATCATGTACATCTGGTGGTCTTTGTCAAAGACGATGATCTTCAGTGTATTGGTTCTGTGATCCTTTACAAAATATGGTTGTCCATAAATCTCCGCATCCAGGATTGCCTTCCATATAGAGAGGTCCTCCTGCACATAGCCCGGGTTGTACTTGGCATAAATGCTGGTATAGAACATATTATTACTAAAACTGAATTGGGCAGCTATGCCTTCGATATTGGTGAATACATTCAGGTTGGCATTTATCAGATCAGCAAAGGAATGGCTGAGGTATTTCTTTGTCAAGTCTGTTGAGTTCCGAATATTTAAATAGATGAAGATGTTGGATTTATCAGATAAGTTATCGGCAAATTGCTTATAGTTCTCATTTCTCTTGAGGGTCTTCCCGGAAAGATAAGTATTAATGAATTGTTCCAGGGCACCGGGATTTTCCCCGAACACAAGATAGTCATCAACCTGCACATAGAACTCCTGATTGACACCCTGGAAGGACCTGCCAAAAACAGCAGGGATTGAATAGTTCCCAATAATTTCCCTGATCATGTAGTCCTTATAGTCTATTGGATCTCCGGTTGAGTACCCTGCAAGAACATCTTTCCCTTTATCCTTATCATGCAGATGGAGAAGGGTATAAATGTTTTGCTTGCCTCCTGTATAGCCGGCGACGACCAGGGCAATCTCATTGCCGATCCAGGTGCTCGTTGTCTTTATAAGATCTGTGTTGAGCTTCTGGTTGAATGAATTCAAAATGTCTTGTTGCCAGGCGGATTGTTCCTGTTGGGCCAGAAACTGATCGTAAGCATGATAATACCGTTCAAACGATTCTATTCCCATACACATGATGAAATTTGTATTATAGGGCAGAATCCGGGTAATACCAATTTCCTGTGGTTCATGATGGGCAAATACATTAAGAAACTGATGTGAGCTGTCAATTGCATCAGTGTAGCCATTAAGCAATAATTCATCTCTTTTAATGATCAAATCTGTTTCTGACCAGAGACCCAGGTATCTTAACAAGGCAACATTTTCCTGATAATCTTCAGCTGTCAAATCTTTCAACACATTATTAAAGCTGTCGTGCTGGATATATATATTGGCATCGACTTTCTTTCCGGCAGTACGTCTAAGTTTTTCAAAAGATTTATTGGTGATTGAATTCCCGCTGGCCAGCTGATCAACAGAAGCCTTGACCATAGATTCAGAAATACTGCCAATGAATACACCTTTATAAATTGTATAGACGAAGCTGATTGTACTGTCACTGATCAGGTATTCAAGGTCAACGTTATTATATGTTGTCCCCTTTATCATGCATTTATCACTACAGGTACTAATGATGAAATCGTGAATCCTGTAGCTGGTTAAGGAAGGATCAAGCCCAAAGAGATACAGTGCTTCAGTTTTTTTGCCTTCATTCTTGTGTAGCGATATGTATATTTTTTTCTCTGCAAATAAGCTCTTAACTTCATCATGCCGGGCAAGGAGGCTATCAAGCTTGATAAGTTTATCTGCAAAGGATTGAAATTGAGGAATACCTTTCAGGGCAATCCATAATTCGTTTTCTTTCTCCAGCCGTTGGATGGTTTGAAGGGGATCCTGTAACTCGAAGAAGAGAGCAGTATTTGAAGGGATTGCCTTAAGGGGATCAGTATAAGTCCTTTTGATTTTTGTGTAGTAGTAAAATGCTCCTGCCAGGATCACAATGGTGATCAGGATCAGAATCCCATATATAATGATCTTCCGTGCCTTCGACATGATGCTCAAAATTAATCGAAATGACTTTGTTTGCTATAGATTAACGGAAATTAAACTAACAACAATATGTTAATTAGTGAAAAAGTTTTAGTTGCTCATTCAGGTTGAATGATTTGCGGTGATATTTTGTTATACCAAATCTTGCAATTGCTTCCTTATGCCCGGCTGTAGGATAACCTTTATTGCTGACCCAGTCAAAGAGAGGAAACTCCTTGTGTAATTGCCTCATTATGTCGTCCCGGTAGGTTTTAGCAAGAATTGAAGCTGCAGCAATTGAAAGGTACTTCTGGTCACCTTTGATAATACAAACACTCTTGATACCGGTAGTATTCTTGAAGCGGTTACCATCAACAAGCAGTAATTCAGGTTTCTGTTTCAGAGAAGCAACAGCTTTATTCATGGCCAGGTAAGTTGCATTTAATATATTGACCTCATCAATCTCCTCGGGGCCTATTACTGCAACGGCGTATGCTATAGCATCTTTTTCAATGACTGGTCTTAACAATTCCCTGCCTGAAGGTGAGATTAGTTTTGAATCATTGAGCTGCCTGTTTTTATAGTTTTTCTCAAAGATGACTGCTGCAGCAACAACAGGACCTGCAAAGCATCCGCGCCCGGCTTCATCAATACCGGCTTCGATCAGAGTTTTGTTGTATCTGGATTTGAGCATAAACCTAATAAAGGTGGTTGTTGAACACGATCAGCAGGATGAATAATAGGAAAATAAGCTCAAGCCAACTCCTGGTTTTCAATGCGCTCAGGTACCCTGAAAGAAACATAGTCACAGGTATAAACTGGAATGTCTGATTGGCTAAAAAATTATCACGACTAAAAAAAACGATTGGTATAGTGATAATTATCAACCAGAGTATCATGATGATCTTCCTTCTGATATTTACGTTCCACTCATTTAAATGAGTTAGTGCAAATAATATTGAGATAATCAATACGATTGCAATAATTCCCCAGATGATATATGTTGGATCAGGATAATTAAAAGTGATTGGGTAAATGTTTCCAAAGTACTGTACCAGGTCTGAATAGATCTCTTTTGGTTTATCAAACACATAACTATAGGATACAAAATAAATGAAAGGTAAGGAAAGGCCAATGATGGATATCGCCCAGATCCTTAAGGAGAGTTGCCTGAAGATGAACATTGATATCCATATCAGCAGCACAAACCAGATTGCTGGCAAATAGCTGAATGCTGCCAGTGAAATAAAAATACTGGCACTTAATATATTGTTGATAACCAGTATGTCGGATTCTCCATAGCATTGCATGATGCGGTCTATGGCAAGAAGGAGGAAGACAACAGCAAGGAGTTCCGGATAGAGTGTCAGGATACTGGGGCCCTGGCTCATTAAGGCGATGAAGATGAGTGCCGGTATCAAAGAATTCTTTGGGACCAGCTCATTTTTAATCATGATCACATTGACAAGAATTGCCCCAAGAGATACAAGGAAGAATGCAATTATTGTTGCAGTCCATGGGTTAGCCCCGACTAAATTCATCACAAGCTCAAAGGTTGGATGAATGCGGGATTGCATATCCAATGGCAGGGGTGATATAAGGTACTTACCCCACAACAGTACCTGGATGGCAAATAAAGCCAGGAATTGCTGTAAATAACTTTGTTTGAAAAACTTAATGAGCATATTGCTTCTTAAATATCAAAACCAAGATCTTTCCTGTAATATTTTCCTTCAAAATCGATCACCTCAGCATTGGAATATGACTGATCCAGTGCTTCTTTCATCGAAGTGCCAAAGGATGTTATTGCTATGACCCTGCCTCCGCTTGTCTCAATTGTACTATTTCCGCTGTCTTTCGTTCCCGCATGGAAAATGATTGAATTACTTACAGCTTCAATCCCGAATATCTCTTTTCCTTTTTCGTACGTTTGAGGGTATCCCCCGGAAACCAGGAAAACAGCAGCTGTAAAACGATCATCAATAGTTATTGTTTTCTCTTTGAGCGTATTGTCAGCAACCCCTGCAAAGAGGTCCAACAGGTCTGATTTAATCCTTGGGATGACAGATTCAGCCTCAGGATCACCCATCCGGGCATTATATTCTATTACATAAGGATCACCTTTAATATTGATCAGGCCGAAAAAGACAAATCCTTTGTATATGATTTTTTCTTTATTCAGGCCACTGATGGTGGGTTTGATTATCGTATCCTCTACTTTTTGCATAAATTCCTTATCAGCAAAAGATACTGGCGATATAGATCCCATACCGCCTGTATTAAGTCCGGTGTCTCCTTCTCCTATTCGTTTATAATCTTTAGCCTCAGGCAGGATGATATAGTCTGTTCCATCTGTAAGGACAAATACGGATACTTCAACACCATCAAGAAATTCTTCAATGACAACTTTTTTACTGGCATCTCCAAACTTTGCATCCTGCAACATGGCCTTTAACTCGGCCTTAGCTTCATTAATGGTCTTGCAGATCAACACACCTTTACCTGCTGCCAGACCATCTGCTTTAAGCACATAAGGAGCCTGTTGTTGCTCCAAAAACAATAATCCTTCTTCAATCTGTTCCGCTGTGAAGCTCTTATAGGCTGCCGTTGGAATGCTATATTTGGTCATAAAGTCTTTGGCAAAGTCCTTACTCCCTTCCAGTAAAGCTGCCCTGGCTGAAGGCCCGATAACGGATAATCCACGAAACCTGTCATCTTTCTTAAAATGGTCATATATCCCTTTAACCAACGGATCTTCTGGCCCGACAACCAGCATATTAATATCCTTTTCCAGTATAAAATCGCCTATGGCCTGAAAATCATTTACTGACAGTGCTACATTGATCCCTACTGTTGCTGTGCCTGCATTGCCGGGGGCGATAAATAGTTTCTCTAATAGTGGGCTCTGGCTGATTTTCCAAGATAAAGCATGTTCCCTTCCACCTGAACCAAGTACCAGTACATTCATATTCTGATATTAATTGTTGGTAATAACTTTTTCAATTGATTTCCAAAGGTTGTCTGCTGTTTGTTGCCAGTTAAATAGTTTTCTTCTTACCCTGCCTTTTGCTATTAATTCCTGCCTTAATGCTTCGTTGTTAGCAATTTGCTCAAGTGCAGATGTGATTGACTTTACAGAAAATGGATCTGCTAACAAGGCAGCATCACCGGCAACCTCTGGCATTGAAGTGACATTTGACGTAATGACAGGAACATCACAATAGAATGCCTCAACGATAGGTATGCCGAAACCTTCAAAGTATGATATATAAGTAAGGGCCAGGGCAGAGGCTATTACCCTGTGCAGGTCTTTGGCTGGTAACCTCCCGCTAAAAGCTACATCCTCCGCATGCTTCATCTGCATTAAAGCATCCTGTATCTCTTTAGTCCACCATTTTTTATTTCCCACCACCAGCAATTTCACATCTTTATTATCCTGCTGTTTGAAAATATCAAAAGCCTGGAATAGCCTGGCAATGTTTTTCCTGGGATGCAGGGCCCCTATAAAGACAAAGTATGGTTTCCCTTCTGTATATTTTATCCTGGTCTCATTTTGTTCAGACTCAGAGATCGGCTTAAACTGCTCATTGGCCCCATTGTATACTACATCGATCTTATCCCCACTAACGTCATACTGATTGATAATATCCCTTTTTGAAAACTCTGATACTGTAACGATCCTATCCGCTTTCCTGGCATATTTTGGAAAGAACTTACGATAATACAATCGTTCAAGGTAAGGAAGGTCCTCAGGGTAATGCTCGAAGTTGAGGTCATGGAATATTGCCAGTGATTTTATATCGGATGATAGCGGTAAGTAAGCATCAGGAGAGAGGAAGAGGTCGGGTTTGATCTTTTTCAATATCCTGGGAATACTGTATTCAAACCAGATAAAGTAAAGAAACGGGTGCCTGGCCTGTGGGTGGGCAATGATAGGGTGAACATTTTCGGCAAAGATGAAGCTGTCATCATATTTCCTGTCGAAGATAAAATAAAAATCATGTTCAGGATGCTGTTGCGTAATACGCTTCAGGGTTTCGAATGCAACCCATCCAATACCTTCAAGCTTATTTTTAATCAGCAAACGTGTATTGATTGCAATTTTCAATGCTGTGCTTTTTGTGAAACCAAATATAGGTGCCGAAAACTATTGCTGCCTTTGGTTTTTTGATATTTTTGTACAAATTTAGGATTTTTTATAAAGGCCCTGAATGAATTGTTGGTATGCAAAGGAAATTCCTGACAAACCTAGCCTTGCTTTTATTCTTAAACCTGCTGGTGAAGCCTATCTGGGTGCTTGCTATCGACAGGAACGTACAGAATATTGTCGGAGAAGAGTCGTACGGCTTTTATTTTACACTTTTTAATTTTTCCTTTTTGTTCAACATGTTGTTGGATCTGGGCATCACCAACTTCAATAACCGGAATATAGCTCAAAACCAGCAGTTGCTGAATAAGCATTTTTCCGGTATACTGATTATGAAGTTCCTCCTTGGGGGGCTGTATCTCATTTTTACTTTCGGTGTTGCATTCTTTATCAATTATTCTCCGGAGCAGCTCTACTTGTTGGCGTGGGTTGGCCTGAACCAGTTCCTCCTTTCATTTATCATGTACTTGAGATCTAATATTTCAGGGTTGCTGTTATTCAAAACGGATAGCTTCATCTCTGTACTGGACAGAATGTTAATGATTATACTCTGTAGCATTCTGATATGGGGTAGGGGCACAGGGGCATCCCCATTTGATATAAAATGGTTTGTATATACCCAAACCATAGCTTATTCAACTACCGCAATCATAGCTTTTATTGTGGTAGTCAAGAAATCCAGGTTCAGGAAAATGAATTGGAACTGGCCATTTTTTGTGATGATAGTTAAGCGAAGTTTCCCTTATGCCATTCTGGTATTTTTGATGACATCATACTATCGAAGCGATACCATCCTTTTAGAGCGTTTGTTACCAGGCGACCTTGGTAATCAGCAGGCTGGTGTTTATGCCAAAGCTTTCCGATTGCTTGACGCAGCTAATATGGTTCCCTTCCTTTTCGCTGCATTGCTTTTTCCGCTGTATTCCAGGATGTTAAAAATGAAGGAGTCAGTTACTCAGCTGGTCAGACTTTCATTTTCACTGATAATAACACTGGCAGTAATTGTAGTCATGGGATCTTACTTTTATGGGTATGAATTGATGGATTTATTATATCATGAAAATATACCTGAAGCTACAGCTGTATTTACCAGGATAATGTTCTCTTTTGTTGCTATTTCGTCGATCTACATTTTCGGGGCTCTGTTAACCGCAAATGGGAACCTTAAGGCCTTGAATATTATATCACTGATTGCATTGCTTGTTAATTTCACTTTAAATTTCCTATTGATCCCTGAGATGCAAGCCATTGGTTCTTCTTATGCAAACCTGGCAACACAATTTACTGCTGCCGTCCCACAAGTAATTCTGGCATTAGTAATATTTAAGTTCAGGATTGATTACAAGTTTGTTGCAGTGATTGTAGTCTTTGTAATTGGCGTGATAGGGTTCAACTACTTATCAAAAGAATTGCCGTTTGCCTGGTACTTTAATTTTCTGATAATGATTGCAGCTTCAATCATCTTAGCTGGAGCCCTTCGCCTGCTAAACATTCAATCGCTGATAAGCATATTAAAATCACGCTAATCCTTTCATTTTTACCGTTTTCAGATATAAATCATTGTACATTGAATAAATTTTCCTAATTTTGACCACTTTTTAGGAAAATCAGTAAATAAGCCATATGATAAATCTCAAAGAAAACGGCGAATTTGATTCATCAGGTTTGCTTTTCTTCATCTACAGGTGGCGCACAACGCTGATCATTGTATTCGTATTAGCTATAGTAGCAGCTTGGGTATTCTCTTCTCCATTTTTTATCACCCCAAAGTTTAATTCAACAGTGATCATGTTTCCTGTGGCGACAAACTCCATTTCCAAGGCATTGATAAGTCAGAAGTCAGGAGTCAAGGAAGACATCCTTGGTTTTGGTGAAGAGGAACAAGCTGAGCAGATGCTCCAGATCTTAAATTCAAATTTGATCCGGGAACGAATCATCTTAAAATATGACCTTCTGAATCATTATAACATCGATCCAGAATCTAAATTTAAGATGACCAAGCTGATCAGAGAGTATGAAAACAACATTACCTTTCGCCGGACAGAATATATGGCGGTGAAAATCTCCGTCCTGGATAAAGATCCTGTGATGGCTGCAGAAATTGCAAATACTATTGCAGAGTTGATTGACTCCACAAAGAATCATATGCAAAAGGAAAGAGCAATGATGGCATTGAAGATTGTTGACACTGAATACAAGGAATTGCAGCAAGAGATCTATCAGATTGTGGATTCCCTCAGGATCATCGGGAAACTTGGTGTCCATGATTACGAATCCCAATCCGAGGTGCTCAATCAACAGCTGGCAATAGCTATCTCGAAAAATGAAAGGAGTGCCATCAATGCATTGGAAAAGAAATTAAGTGTGCTTGCAGAATACGGCAGCACCTCAATGTCGCTTAAGAATACTCTTGAGTATAAAACGGAACAGATCACATTGCTAAAGGCCAAGTACGAGGAGGCCAAGGTAGATGCAGAGCAGGAGCTTCCACAGAAGTTTATTGTGAACAGTGCCTTTGTTGCAGAAAAGAAATCCTATCCAATCCGATGGATGATCGTTGTTGTGACAACCCTCTCAGCCTTGATGCTAACCATTATATCTATCATCATTATTGAGAGTTTTAACAAGTTTCGTAAAAGCACCATTTAAATATTATTAGCTAAAAAAATACCTGAAAGACCATGAAAGACTATAACAATAATATAGATGTCATTCATATCTTATTAAAGTGGAAATATCATATCATCGTTATTACTATTATTGGTATTCTGCTTGCAGTAGTGTTCTCCAGCCCACTGTTCATCACACCAAAATATAAGTCAACAGCAGTAGTATACCCGGCAAATATGTCGGCCTACTCAGATGAAAGTGAAACAGAACAGATGTTGCAGATACTGCAATCCAAAGAAATACAAGATAGTGTTATTGACAAATTCAACCTCTCTAAACATTGGGAAATAGACAGCAACTATAAATTCTTTTATACAACAATGTACTATGAGTACAGCAAGAGTGTAAGTATCAGCAAAACACCTTATGAGTCTGTTAATATCACTGTCATGGACAAAGACCCTCAAATGGCCTGTGATATGGTTTATGCAATCCTGGATTTTTTCAACGAGAAAGTCAGGCAGCTTCACAATGACAAATATCTTGAGGTTATCAGGATGTATAATGATATTCTGGTGATCAAGGAACGTGGAATTGATTCCCTGCAGAATGAGCTCAGGGTTTTGGGAGAGGAATATGGGTTGATTGACTTTGATAACCAATCACTTGAGATCACAAAAGGTTATTTGCGCACGGTAACAGGAGCCAGCAAGGGCTCCATTAATGAGGATGGTGTGATGGAGCTGAAACAAAACTTTGAATCCAAAGGAGGCCATTTAATCATACTGGTTGAGCTTTTACGCCAGGAGGCCCGCACCTATGCAAATCTTAAAGCAGATTATGAAGATGCGGTAAGGTTTTATACTGATGAGCTAACCTATGCTAATGTGGTTACAACACCATTTCCTTCTGACAAGAAATCTTCACCGGTCCGCTGGCTTATCATAATGTTTACCGGAATGGCCACTTTTGTATTGACAATCATTGTGATAATGTTCATGGAGAAATACAGGAACAGTATTGCAGAGCAATTGAACAAGAACAATACTTCAAAAAAATAGCACCCTATCGAACTGATCGAAAAATATAAAACCCCGCTGGTTTACCTCGTCAGCTTTGCTTTCATTGCCATCAATTGCTACCTGATGACACAGGAGGAGTTTTATATGCTGGTTGCCCCGGTATTTCTTGTACTCCTGTTTCTGTACATCTTCTCATTGGATAAGGTTGTGATGCTGATTACAATACTTACTCCTTTTGCTGTTAACTATAAGAATTACGAGCTTGGTATTGGGATATCCATGCCCACCGAACCTCTTATGCTGGGTGTCCTGTTTATCTTCCTGATTCGTTTGTTCTATGATGGGGGTTATAATAGAAAGATCCTTAACCATCCAATCACTATCGCAATATTGATAAACCTTTTATGGATTTTCATTACTATTTTCACAAGTGAAATTCCATTGGTATCTATAAAGTTCTTCCTTGCAAGGTTATGGTTTATCATTCCATTCTATTTCATAGGAGTAATCATATTCAGGAAATATAATAATATCTCCTTGTTCATCTGGTTGTATGCTGTGCCTTTAGTAGTGGTGATCTTATATACTTTATTTAACCATGCCCAGTATGGTTTTGATAAGCCATCCAGCAATATGGTCATGCATCCTTTTTATAACGATCATACTGCGTACGGTGCCATAATCGCAATGTTCATCCCGGTGCTGTTCAGTTTTGCCTGGAATAAAGACCTTTCTAAATTTTTACGGATACTGGCAATAAGTGTATCATTTATTCTTGTTGTAGGTATCATCTTTTCCTATAGCCGGGCCGCCTGGCTAAGCCTTTTCTTTTCTGCTGTTCTTTATGTTATCATTGTTCTGAAGATCAAATTCAGGTATGTGCTCAGTACTCTTTTACTTTTTGCCGGACTATTCTATCTGTTTCAGTTTCAGCTTATCGACCGGATGGAGAAGAACAAGCAGGATTCATCTACTGACTTTCTTGAGCATATCCAATCGATATCTAATATTTCCTCTGATGCAAGTAATCTTGAAAGGATCAACAGGTGGAACTGTGCCATTAGGTTATTCGAGGAAAGACCATTTTTTGGCTGGGGCCCGGGAACATATCAGTTTGTCTATGCCCCATTCCAGCGTTCGAAGGAAAAAACTATTATCAGTACCAATGCCGGTGACATGGGTAATGCCCATAGTGAGTATATCGGGCCTTTGTCGGAATCAGGTGTCCTTGGCATGATTACATTCATAATTATCGTCATTACAGTTATAGTTACAGGACTGCGTGTGTATAGAAGGTCAAGGAGTCCACAGGTGAAATTGCTAAGCCTTACAGTACTTCTGGGATTGTTTTCTTATTTCATCCATGGATTATTGAATAACTTCCTGGACTCTGATAAAGCTTCTGTTCCTTTTTGGGGATTCATAGCTATCCTGGTCGCTCTTGACATTTACCATAAGGATAAGGGGACATACGAAATATTGGAGGAAGAAACTAAAAAATCCTGATTTACTTCCCTTCCTTATTCATTCTCGCAAAGATTTCAGGCAACATCCTCACCATGGCCATTTCGCGCATGGCAGTACTTGCTTCCCTGACAGGGGCCCCATAATAGACTTTGTGGCCCGGAATGGATTTAGATACTCCTGAATTGGCATAAATAACTGCACTTTCTCCGATGGTAACATCCTTGTTCACGATGACGTTACCCCACAGGGTCACATTGTCCTCTATCCTTGTGACACCTGCAATAGCACAGTGAGAAGCGAAAAGACAAAATTTTCCTATCACGGTATCATGCCCAACCTGGATATGGTTGTCCAGCTTAGTGTAGTCTCCAATTTCTGTATCACCGGATACACCTTTATCAATTGTGCAGCAGGCACCAATTTCAACATTATTGTGTATGATGACCCTTCCGCAGGAGTTGAACTTTAAGGTCTGGCCTTCTCTTTTTTGAAAGTAGAAAGCATCAGCTCCGATAACGGTGTTGGCATGGATAATGACGTTGTCACCAATTACACAATGGTCATATATTGCAACATTTGGATGAATGATGCAGTTCTTACCGATTTGCACATGGTTGCCTATGAACACACCAGGTTGCAATACTGTCCCCTCACCAATGTTAGCAGATGGACTGATGCTCTTGGTAGATGGTTCAAAGGGTCTGAAGCTCAAAATGAGTTTATTGAAGTCGACAAAAGGATCATCTGAAATGATGATGGCCTTTCCTGCTGGCGGATCAACCTTTTTATTGATCAGGATAGTAGTTGCAGCGGAGTTCAGGGCTTTATCATAGTACTTTGGATGATCGACAAAGGTTATATCACCTGTCTCCACCATGTGGATTTCATTAATTCCGCTGATTAAATGGTCAGGATCACCAATGAAATCAGCATCTATCAGTGCAGCAATTTCCTTTACGCTTTGAGCAGGATGGATCTTCATGTAAAAAGAATAAGTTTTGGCCGATTAGTTTACACGCTCAGAATATTCACCAGTCCTTGTGTCTACTTTAACTTTATCGCCAATATTTATAAAAAGGGGTACTTTAACAATTGCTCCGGTTTCTACAGTAGCTTCTTTCAATGCATTGGTGGCTGTATTGCCTTTTTCGCCCGGCTCTGTATAAGTAATTTCAAGAATAACATAAGCTGGCATATCACAGGAGATGGCAGTCTCGGTATCAACATGTACCACGATTTCGACTTCATGGCCTTCTTTTAATAATCCAGGTGCAGGGATAAGGTCCTTGTCAATGAAAGTCTGCTCATACGTTTCATTATTCATGAAATGGTATGCTTCTCCGTCGTTGTAAAGGTACTGGTAAGGTCTTCTTTCAATACGCTGAACATTCACTTTGACGCCTGCATTAAATGTGTTAGGAAGAACCTTTCCGGTTTTAAGGTTTTTTAATTTGGTCCTTACAAAGGCTGCTCCTTTACCTGGCTTGACATGCTGGAACTCAATAATGGAATACAAATCTCCATTAAATTCAATAACCAGTCCATTTCTAAAATCCGCAGTAGTTGCCATCTTGTCTTAATATTTTTACATTTCTGATTTTGGAAGCTTAGTATATCCTTTCATGATACCACGTGTTGATTTTGATATGAAGGACAAAATCTCATCCCGCTCAGAAGTAGCAGGGATCTCAGCTTCGATGTAGTTAACTGCCTGTGTAACATTGTAGTTCTTGAGGTAGATGTAGCGGTAAATATCCTGAATTTGATTGATCTGTTCATTGCTAAAACCTCTTCTCCTCAGTCCAATAGAGTTGACACCCACATATGACAAAGGTTCGCGGGCTGCCTTGGCGAATGGGGGGACATCTTTTCTAACCAGGCCACCACCTGAAATAAAGGCATGTGTTCCAATCTTAGCAAACTGGTGCACAGCAGCCATTCCGCCTACAATAGCCCAGTCATCGATAGTGATATGACCGGCAAGTGTCGCTGCGTTGGCAAGGATTACGTTATCGCCGATGATGCAATCGTGGGCCACGTGGCAATAGGCCATCAGGAGACAGTTACTGCCAACAACTGTTTCCATATTTGCTTTGGTACCCCTGTTGATGGTTGCAAATTCGCGGATAGTAGTATTATTCCCGATCTTTACCAGCGTTTCCTCTCCGTCATATTTAAGGTCCTGTGGTATAGCACCTATGACAGCACCCGGGAAAACCCTACAGTTCTTGCCAATCCTGGCACCTTCCATTATCGTGACATTGGATCCAATCCATGTCCCTTCTTCAATAACAACGTTCTTTTCGATGTTAACGAATGGCTCAATAACAACATTATTGGCGACTTTAGCCTGGGGGTGTACGTATGCAAGAGGTTGGTTCATATTATCTTAGTTGGTTATTATTGAGTCTTCTTAACAAGGGATGCCATCATTTTTCCTTCCATTACAATCTTGTCACCAACATAAGCTGTTCCTTTCATATGGCAGATTCCACGACGAATTGGCTCAATCAGTTCATTTACAAATACAATTGTATCACCTGGCACCACTTTTTGCCTGAATTTGACATTCTCTATCTTTAAAAAGAGTGTGATATAATCGTTGGGGTTGGGGACAGATCCTAATGCCAGAATACCCCCTGTCTGGGCCATCGCTTCAATAATCAAGACGCCTGGCATAACAGGTTCATCAGGGAAATGGCCCACAAAGTGGCTTTCGGTCATGGTCACATTCTTTACCCCAACAACATGATTGTCGCTTATCTCTAAAATCTTATCAACAAACAAGAAAGGATGTCGGTGGGGTAAAATATTTTTAATCTGATTGATATCGTACACCGGTTCCTTGTTTAGGTCAAAAGGGGGAACTGTGTTGATTTTTGCTTGTTTATTCATGTGTTTTTTGATGAGTTTAGCAAATTCCACATTTGAGTGATGTCCTGGTCTTTTAGCAATAATATTGGCTTTTATTGGCTTGCCTAGCAGTGCAAGGTCACCGATAACATCCAATAATTTATGCCTCGCCGGTTCATTCTGATAATGTAATTCCAGGTTGTTCAGAATACCTTCCTGTAAGACTTTAACTTTTGGTTTATTGAATAAATCTGCCAGGCGGTCAAGTTCTTTCTGTGTGATCGCCCTGTTGACAAATACTATTGCATTACTAAGATCTCCTCCCTTGATCAGGTTATTGTTCAGCAGGTATTCGAGTTCATGTAAAAAGACGAAGGTCCGGCTGAGTGAAATATTATCTTTAAAATCTTTAATGCTGTTAATCTCAGCGCTTTGAGCCCCCAGTACTTTTGTTTCGAAATTGATCGTGACGGAAAGCTTATAATCTTCATGAGGTGTAGCGATCAGTTCAGTTTTTCGTTCTGCGTCTTCATAGATAATATCAGAAGAGATCTCAATATATTGTTTTATTGCATCTTGCTCGAAAATTCCAGCCTTTTCCAGGGCTTCCACAAAATACCTGGAGCTGCCATCCATAATAGGAGTCTCAATCTGGTTAACCTCCATAAGCAGGTTATCGATTCCCATACCTATAACAGCTGCAAGCACATGCTCAGTGGTTGCGACAGCAGCGCCGTTATTAATCAGTGTTGTTCCACGTGTTGTTTCCTGTACATTATCAACATCGACATCAATCACCGGCTTACCTGGCAGGTCGGTTCTAACAAATTTCAAACCATGATTTTTTGGTGCAGGTTTGAATGTTAAGGTTACCTCGTGTCCTGTGTGCAAGCCTAGGCCCTTAACAGATATCTCGGTGCTTATAGTCTTTTGTTTTTCAGGCATGTTAGCAGGGCAATAAGTTTTGAAAATTGATGCGCAAAGGTAATAAATTTTGGAATAAGGCCAACAGGGTGAGTGGATTTCGGGCTAAAATATTATTCTCCCTTTTCTTTTTCCAGCTTGTCGATACGTTCAACGATCTTGTCCAGGTTCCTGAAGTGTATGTATGCTTTCCTGTATCTCTTCACATCAAATGCAGGGGAGCCTAATACGATGGAGCCTTCTTTGAAATTGTTGGAGATCCCGGCCTGGGCACCAATGGTAACATTATCAGCGATTTTGAGATGCCCTATCAATCCAGCCTGTCCGGCGATGATACAGTTCTTTCCTATTTTTGTAGATCCGGAAATGCCAGCCTGGGCAGCAATAACGGTATGTTCGCCAATCTCAACATTATGAGCGATCATTACGAGGTTGTCAAGTTTAACCCCTTTCCGGATTATTGTTGATCCAACTGTAGCGCGGTCAATTGTTGTGTTCGAGCCAATCTCAACATCATCTTCGATGACTACATTGCCAATCTGGGCGATCTTCTTGTAGTTATTATCTTCCTGTGGTGCGAAGCCAAATCCATCGGATCCAATAACCACTCCGGAATGGAAGATACAAGCTTGGCCGATTACACTGCCATCATAGATACTGACGCCGGAATAGATCAGTGTATTATCCCCAATGCTTACATTGTCTGCAATTGAAGTATTAGGATAGATCTTCACTCCATCGCCGATAATTACATTTTCGCCCACAAACACAAAAGGTCCGATATAAGTATCTTTTCCAATACTTGCGGATTCAGCTATAAAAGCTTGTTCCGAGATGCCGGTCCTCTGGTGTTTAACCTGGTTATATGCCTCAAGCACTTTTGCGAAGGCGGAGTAAGCATCTTCAACGCGTATTAATGTACAATTGACAGATTGTTCAGGAACGAAATCATTATTTACGATCACGGCAGATGCCTCCGTTGTATATATATACTGCCTATACTTTGGATTAGCCAGAAAAGACAATGATCCCGGTACTCCCTCTTCAATCCTGGTGATTTTATCGATCACTACGTCCGGATCACCATCTACTTTTCCTGATAATAGGCCAGCAATGTCTTTTGCGGTAAATTTCATGGATTGTTGAATGGTTATTGAATACGAAAATAGCTAATTTTTAGCAATTAAAGGTTTTTGGGATAGCACAGGAAGTACTTTACCACATGCTTGTGCAGCACAGCAATATTAAGTTGGTCGGATACCTCAGCCAGGTCAACCATTTCGCCACTCTTATAAATGATATTGATCTTATCACTCCGGGGGTGATACGCGTAGTTAGCAGTGGAATCTTCAACAATGAAATATGCTGCCTCATCATCAGTTACCTGTCTTGATTTTTTAACATCTTCACGAATCTTTTGCACATAGGTCTCGTCGAAAGGCTTATTCTGCATCTCGATACGGAAAAGGTGGCGGTTTACCAAATTGGCGCACAAGGTGTTAAGCACCGGGTCTCTATGCTTGGCCCAAACCTTAATAGAGGTGAAAATGTCGAAATCATCGAGGTTTGAGAACACTTCGAGCAATTCCGGATTATTTTCAAGGTCATCCTGAACTACCTTGTTGTTCAGAAAATATGAAAGTGCCGGTGTGGCGAACAGTTCTTCACCGTTACGTACAAGGTACTTAGCCCTTGACAGGATCTGCATCAGCATGCTTTCGGCGGCGATGACGGTTTTATGCAGGTATACCTGCCAGTACATCAGGCGCCGTGCCACGATATATTTCTCAATGGAATAGATTCCTTTTTCCTCCACTGCGACCTTATCATCCTTGACTGTAAGCATCTTGATGATCCTTTCGGTATTTATCACGCCTTCGGAGACACCCGTAAAGAAGCTATCTCGTTTCAGGTAATCCATCCTGTCGACATCAAGCTGGCTGGATACCAGCTGATGGAAGAATTTCCGGTGGTATGCATTTTCGAAGATCGATATGGCCATGTTCAGCTGGTCGTGGAATTGCTGATTGAGGCGGCCCATATAGATACGTGAGACGGACTCATGGTTTATGCCGTCGAGGATAGAGTGTTCCAGGGCATGTGAGTAAGGGCCATGACCTATATCGTGCAGCAGTATTGCCAGCGACGCCCCACGGGCTTCTTCATCACTGATATCATGATTCTTGAGACGTAGCCCAACAATGACCTGGTTCATCAAATACATGGCACCAAGAGAATGATGGAAGCGAGTATGTAGTGCCCCGGGATATACAAGGTGAGTTAAGCCTAACTGCTTTATCCGTCTCAGACGCTGAAAATACGGATGCTCAAGCACATCAAAGATGAGTTCATTTTCGATCGGGATAAACCCATATACTGGGTCATTGAATATTTTTCTCTTATTAAAGGAAGAAGCGCGCACGTATTTGCTTAATTTTGTATTAATGTTGCTGTTTGAACAATAATTCCTGAAAATTCTCATTTCAATTATACAACTTTTTTTCAGGATGACAATAGACATCTTGCCAACCACCAGTTAATAACGAACCTGCATATGGATAAGATTAAGATTCTTTGGGTTGATGATGAGATCGATCTGCTAAGGCCCCATATTATATTTTTGGAACAAAAGGGATATGAGGTGCTGACTTCCAACAATGGTGATGATGCCATAGAAATGATCAGGGAGAATCCCTATGATATCATCTTCCTGGATGAGCAGATGCCCGGCATTTCAGGTATTGAGACGCTTGAAGGGATCAAGAATCTTTACCCTAACCTTCCAGTTGTAATGATCACAAAAAGTGAAGAAGAAGCTATTATGGAAGATGCCATTGGCTCCAACATCGCTGATTATCTCATAAAACCAGTTAACCCTAACCAGATCCTACTCTGCCTGAAGAAAAATCTTGAAAATAAAAAGTTGATGGGGGAAAAGGCCACCTTTACCTACCAGCAGGAATTCAGGAATATAGGCATGGAGATATCAGGCAAGCTTAATTATGAGGAATGGGTTGATATTTATAAAAAACTGACCAGGTGGGAAGTGGAATTGGAAAAATCTGAAGATGAGAGCATCAAAGAAGTACTGAATATGCAGAAAGAGGAGGCCAACCAGATCTTTGCGAAGTTTTTGGAAAATAACTACAAGGAATGGGTCTCAGGGGAAATGACAAAGCGGCCTGTGATGTCTCCAACCTTGTTTAAGGACAAAATTTTTCCACTAATGGATAAGCAAAAGCCATACTTTGTCCTGTTGATAGATAACCTGCGCTATGATCAGTGGAAGGCTATACAACCTCTTATTGAAGACTATTACAGAGTGAACCAGGATGAGATTTATTACAGTATCCTGCCAACAACAACCCAGTATGCACGCAATTCCATTTTTTCAGGATTGATGCCTTATGAGATTGAAAGAAAATATCCAAATTACTGGGTTAATGAGAATGAGGAAGGAGCTAAGAACAAATTTGAAGGTGAGCTGCTAGGAGAGCAGCTGAAAAGGTTTGGCAAGAACGTGAAGTATTCATATCATAAAATACTTAACCTGGATAGCGGCAAGAAGCTTGTTGAGAACCTGGCCAACCTGATGACCTACGACCTCAATGTCATAGTCTATAATTTTGTAGATATGCTTTCGCATGCCAGAACTGAGATGGAGATCATCCGGGAGCTTGCTGATGATGAACCGGCATATCGGTCCCTGATGTTGTCATGGTTTGAGCATTCCTCGCTCTTCGATATCATCAAATACCTGGCCGAGAAGAAAGTACCACTTTCTATAACTACCGATCATGGGTCCATCCGGGTTCAGAACCCGGTTAAAGGTTGTGGGCGACAGGAATACAAACACCAACCTGCGATACAAGATTGGAAGAAACCTTAATTACAATCCCAAAGAGGTTCATGAAGTAAAACAACCAAATGAATATTTCCTGCCAAAGACTAATGTCAGCTCAACATACATCTTCTGTCGCAATAACGATTTTTTCGCCTATCCAAATAACTATAATTATTTCGCTAAATATTACAAGAATACATTTCAGCACGGCGGTGTATCATTGGAAGAAGTACTGATTCCCATCATTTCTTTAATACCAAAATAATGGCAGGGACCAGAGAGATTATCTGTCGAAATATATCCGATCTTAAAGAAGCTGCTGATCTTTTATTGACAAGCTTCCCGGGGAGCAGTATATTTGCTTTTTATGGTGATATGGGGGTTGGTAAAACAACTTTCATCAAGGTTATTTGCACTGATCTGGGTGTTGTTGACGATGTAACCAGCCCTACATTTAATATTGTAAATGAGTATATGGGCTCGGATGCACAAAGGGTCTATCATATGGATTTTTATCGGATAAAAAACATCACCGAGGTGTTGGATATTGGCTACGAAGAGTATTTTTACAGTGGTGATTATTGTTTTATTGAATGGCCGGAGAAGATACAGCACCTGTTACCTGAAAAGTGTGTGATAGTGAGGATGAAGGAAGATCCGGCCGACCATTCGAGAAGGATTCAAATTCAAGCACAATAATATATGAATGCTGATCAAAATAATTACCTGAAATTTTCCCATTCGGAAAAGCTCATGCCCCAGGAAGAAGTCCTGGAGAAAAACAGACAAAGCAGTCAGATAACTATTGGAATACCAAAGGAGGTTATTGAGGAGGAAAACAGGATTGGCCTGGTCCCTGAAGCGGCAGGGCTACTGGTAGCTAACGGACATAAAGTGCTGCTTGAGACAGGAGCCGGCATGCCTGCCCACTTCCCTGATCATGAGTATAGTGAAGCCGGCGTACAGATAGTTCAATCTGCCGGAGAGGTCTTTGAGGCTGATTTGATCTTAAAAATTTCCTCTCCTTCTTTGGAGGAGATAGACAAGATGAAGAATCATCAAACGCTCATTTCTGCCTTAAATGTTATGAGCCAGAACAGGGACTATTTTAAAAAGCTCTCTTATAAAAAGATCACCGCTATTGCATATGAATTTATACAGGACAAGACCAGGACTTATCCTGTCAGGAGGTCGATGAGTGAAATTGTGGGAAAAGCATCCATCATGATTGCTTCTCAATATATCCGGAATAAGGAATATGGCAGGGGGAGCATGCTTGGTGGGTTTCCCGGGATCACACCATCAGAGATCGTGATCCTTGGGGCGGGTACTGTTGGAGAGAATGCAGCCAGGACGGCGCTTGGGCTGGGAGCCGTCGTAAAGGTATTTGATCATTCCATTTATCGCCTGAGAAGGCTGCAGGAGAACCTCAATGCGAGGATTTTTACATCTATAATCCAGCCCAAGGTGCTGAACAAATCACTTCAATCAGCCGATGTTGTGATAGGGGCTATCCATTCTGTTGACGGCAAGACACCATGTATAGTTACTGAAGAGACTGTCAGGCAGATGAAAAAAGGTGCTGTTGTGATAGATGTGAGCATCGATCAGGGAGGTTGTTTCGAGACCAGCCAGGTGACAACACATAAAAATCCGGTCTTTAAAAAGCATAATGTTACTCATTATGGTATTCCAAATATCGCTTCCAGTGTGCCACATACTGCATCTTATGCACTGAGCAACTTTTTCGCTCCTGTGCTGCTGAGTATTGGTGAAGAAGGAGGTATTGAAAACCTTCTTAAGATAGATTACGGCCTTTGTAAAGGAGCATACCTGTACAATGGAATACTTACCAGCAAATACATCAGCGATTTGTTCCAGTTGCCGTTCAAGGATATTGAATTGCTGATTGCTACTTTCAGAGGATGATGACAAAACTTTAACTTTATGGATGTAGATATCTTTATACCCTGTTTCATCGACCAGGTTTACCCTGAAACCGGTCTGAATATGGTCAAGGTCCTTGAAAAGCTCGGGGTAAGGATAAATTATAACGACAAACAAACCTGTTGTGGGCAGATGGCTTTCAACAGTGGTTTTTGGGAGGAGGCACGGGAAATTGGCGTTAAATTCATGGAAGATTTTGCCGGTGACAACTATATTGTTGGGCCATCTGCCTCCTGTGTTAGCTATATCAGGAATTATTATGAAAAGCTGTTCTACAATACTTCTCATCATAATGAGTACAGGAAATTGCAAAAAAGGATTTTTGAGTTTTCCGATTTTCTCGTAAATGTCATGAAAGTAGAAGATATTGGGGCGACATTTGAACATACTGTGACCTATCATGATTCATGTGCAGCGCTGAGGGAATATGGTATCAGGCAGGAGCCAAGGGCATTATTGAGGAATGTAAAGGGATTAACTTTATTGGAAATGCAGGATACCAACGTTTGCTGCGGCTTTGGAGGCACATTCTCGGTGAAGTTTGAAGCCATAGCTTCTGCCATGGCGGAGCAGAAAGTACAAAATGCATTGAAAACTGAAGCCGAGTTTATTGTTTCAACCGACTCATCATGCCTGATGCACCAGGCTGGTTATATTAAGAAGAATAAGCTGGATATTAAAGTTGCACACCTGGCTGATGTACTTGCGTCAGGCTGGTAGGCATTATTTCAATTCCTGAATTACCTCTCTCAACTCATACAGATCCATTGGCTTGGCAATGATGTTCCGGTCCCTGTCTACAAGGAACATAGTCGGTGTGGCATAAATACTGTAGTCAAGTGCCGGCCTGGAGTCCCATCCTAGTTTATCATAATAATTAATCCACTTGAATTGCCCATTTGTGATGGCTTCCTCATAAGCAGAAAGGCTGGTGTCAACAGATATGGCGATGACCTCCAGGTAATTGTCTTCATTGCTCTGATAAACATTGTTTAACTCCGGCATGATGGCCTGGCAATGCGTACACCAGGAAGCCCAAAAAACGATCAGGTTATAATCAGCAAGGGATTCAGACAGATGGAATCGCTGTCCGTTATGGTCAATAATATCAATATCCGGCGCTTGTTTACCGACCGCCAGCTTTTTAATATTTTCCATCCTTTTGACCAACTCAGATTGTTCTTCATCGTGAAGGCAGGCTTCAGCAGGCTGGTAATGCTCCGCTATATGGGTAATCACTTTATCGAAACCATAGAGGTTAAAACCATCGATGAGGTACTGAAGGGTGAAATTGAATATTTCGTCATCATCCATCGTTTTGTACAGTATGGTATCGATAGCCTGTATGAAGTTATTCTCCTGGTCCTCTTTGGAGAATGACGGATCCCTGTAAAGGGCAAGATAACCTATGATTTTAGTTGAGATAACACTGCTCCTCATGAGACTGGGGTCGTCCAGACTGATCCCATCAAAATAATGAGCTTTGATATACTCATTTTGCTCCTGCAGAGGCAGGTCTATGTTGATGAGATATGGTTTGTCAATCCTTATTGCTTTTGCAGCATAGGTCATTGTATTCAGGTCGAGCATGGATTGTACATAGGTGTCAAAGTCATCCTGAACCATCTTGTATTCAGCCCGTACCGACTTGTGAAAATCAGTCTTGGTTGGATAATAGACAAGGAGAGGATTAAGCAGGTCAAGCTTGTACTGGCTTTCTTCTTTCCTGAATAGATAATCATACCACAGCAAGTTCTCGACAGATGAAGAAAATGCAATGTTCTCAATTGGATTGATGACATTAGTTGTCAGGTTAACAGTTTCTTCGTTATAGATGAAGTCAATAAATTTCTGGTTGCCGAAGATCAACCTGTAAAAACCTGTTTCGTGCCCTGAAAGGCTTATCTCGAAAGCCCCGGAGAGATTTGTCTGTGTTGAATCTATTATTTTATGCTGGTCGCCGTAAAAGTCAGCAAGGTAGAGCACTTTACCGGGGAGCCCGTCTATAACACCTGAAACGGTGTGATGCTGTGAGTAAGAAAGAAAAAACGTGCTAACTAGGATTAAAAGAAGGGTTAATCTCATGGCAAACAACTTTGGGTACCAAAAATAGAAAAAAGTGGCCTATTTATGAAACAGGCCACTTCATGTATGTAAAAAAGAATAATTAGCAGATGAAGTATTAATTTGTTATATTAATCTCAACAGTATAAGTATCAGTTAATGAGAGGCTGTTAATAACCTCAAGAGTTACAGCATATTTTCCACCCATATCATAAGTATAGTTTGTTGAGTGGGCTGAGGAATAGTCAGTATCATACAGACCATCTCCATTATAGTCCCATCTGAATCTCAAACCAGTACTTTCAGGGCTGGCTGCAAATGTTGGACTTGCATCAAAAATCTTTTGATTTCCAACCTGGCTTCCAACGTTTTTAACGACAAATAGCGCAACCGGAGGGATACTGTCTTTATACACATTGACATTAGCCCTGGTGATATTGCTCCAGCCCTCTGAGTCACGTACTTCCAGTTTAACAGGGTGATCACAGCAGGTTGCAAAACTGTATACAGCAACCTTCTCGGTTGTCCATTCAGTATCCCATCTGCCATCAGCGTCCCAGTCCCAACGGACTTCTAGCATAGAGGCCGGATCCTGGTCATCAAAACTTTGAGATGCATCAAATGTAAATACGGTAGAGACAGGCCCTTGAGGCGGGTCTACCATCAGTGCTGGTGTAGGAATAGTATTATCTTCTTCTTTCTGGCAGGATACAAATGCAAGTACCCCTACCAATAAGATTATTCCTAAGACTTGGGTTTTCATAGTTAGTTAGTTTTATAGGTTTAACTTGTAGATCGTAAATAAAGAGCATTATTAGTTTTCTTCAAGATGGCTTTGGTGTACCATTTTGAAGACGTGAATCGTGCAGCTAAGATAATAAGTCATAATGAAAAATCCAAATCAATCTATTGTAAGTAAGTATATTTACTTACGATTTGGGGGGTATTAGTGCTCGCAGAGACCTTTACGTATAGGTAATTCCACCATATATGTTGGTGAATAGGTGAATTCACCCAGTGCTATTGAAAATACATCTAATATACTAAAAATGAATAGTTTAGGTGAAATAAACAAGATTTTGTTGATAAATTGTAAAAAAATTCTTAAACTAAATAACTTTCTCATTTCTCCAGTCAAAAATACCTGCATTATTTAGCGTCCTTTACGCATCTGACGGAGAATGCAAATGATTTCTCATACTTATCGCGTAGTACCTGACTGTTATCGTTAAACAGGTACCTGCACCAGGCAAGATTGGATGCGTCATCGGAGGAAAAGAAAGTCCCATAAGAGTCAAGGGAAAGGAATTGACCTCCATTGTGATAACCTCCCAGGAGGCCTTCAAAACCTGAACTTCCACCGGCTTTGAGCTTTGTACCTTCATCAGTGCCTCTTAAGCCTGATTTAATAACTTCAGTCTCGGGCATTCCAACAGCCATCTCCATTTCCATAAATTCAACATCATCAGGTATATGCCATCCGTTTGGGCAGATACCCTGGCTGTTTTTATCGGCTCCATACTGCATCATTTCATCCCACTGGTACAAGCCACCATAGGTGTCGCAATTATTTGTGTTATCACCATAGCAGAATTTCTCAATGACCTGATTGTTAGCCTGTCCCTGGCTGCCATTAACCATATCTCCGATGTTCATATTTTTGGCCATCCAGCATGCATTGCCTATCAGAACTGTTGGGTATACTTGCTGGTCCCTCGGGTCAGTGAAAGGATCTCCACATGTAAAGGATGATCCTCCTAAAGTTGTAAATGTCCACACGGCACCAGGTGTATCGTCTCCATGAATGTCTTTGGCCACGATTTTCCAGTAATAAATTGTGTTCTCCTGTAATGTTCCCGGGTCATAGATTGTTGTATTGATATCCTGGTCTACAAGGGGTGGATTGTTTGTTGTGCCGAAATAAACATCATATTTTAGCAGGTCCCCATCGGGGTCTGTGCAGGACCAGCTGAGGTTTGTGGTGATGTGAACATCAGTTTCCCCATCAGTTGGGTCAGGGTTTCCCGGAGGGTTGGGTGGATTGTTGGCTGCACCTGAAACTGTTATGGTTTCCGTTGCTAAACCTGTTAGCCCACCTGTATCTTTCACTTCAAGTTTAACAGAATAGTTCCCTTCAACGGGGTATGTATTTTGAGCTTGCGGGTCATTTGAGTATTGTGTATCCCATGTGCCATCCCCATTCCAGTCCCATCTGAATTGCAAAGCCGCGATCTGGTCCTCCGTATCGTGGCTGCCGGAAGCATCAAACTGGAAAATGGTGCTTGTACCACCGGATGTAGGTTGTACTGTAAACACAGCTGTAGGTGCAGTATTGGCAGGTGGATCTTCCTCTTTAGTATCTTTATCACATGAATAGAATGATGTAATGATAAGAATCGATATTAAAACCAGGGTGAACCTGGAAATCATGTTTTTCATTGTATTGGTTTTAATTAAGCTATTAAAGCTGCAAAAGTACATTTTTTTCGTGTTCCACTTTCCGCTTTCTTATTCAGCGATTTTTTATTATCTTTACACACCAAATCAGGTCTAGTTACAGACTGTCTATGAAAAGCTTAGCATTAAAGTTAACTCAAAGCATTTTACTGTTATACCTGGGTTTGATGACCTCTCAAATTTTTGCCCAGGTTCCAACCGTTGGCGATTGCCTGGGAGCGATTCCGGTATGCCAGGGATACTATTTCCAACCAAATACATCAACAGGTGTTGGTAATTACCCGGGCGAAGTATCGGGTGCGATTACATGTCCATATACATGTCTGGATGGAGAGGCTAACAGCACCTGGTACCGTTTTACAGTAATCACATCTGGAATGCTGAGGTTTACAATCAGTCCTGTTACACAAAGTGATGATTATGACTGGGCTGTTTACAACCTGACAAACCATCGCTGTGAACAAATTATTACCCATGCACACGAGATGTGTGTGAGTTGTAATTCTTCAGGAGGCTCTGGTTTACAAGGTGATACAGGTGCCGAAGATGGATTTGATGAATGTGCGGGACCTGGTAATCAGAATGGAAACACAAAATGGAATATTGAAATTCCAGTTATCGAAGGTGAAACCTATGTGCTGTATTTAAGTGATTGGACTCAGACACCAACTGGTTATTCTCTTGATTTTTCTAATTCTACGGCAGAGATTTATGATACTGTCCCTCCTGTAATTGATTCAATATATGCAGACCAAATTAGCGGTTGTGAAACAGACCAATTGGATATAAAGTTTTCAGAAGCTGTCAAATGTAATAGGGTTAACGCCGGTGTTTTTGAAGTTACAGGCCCGGGTGGTCCTTACCAGGCAATTATGGCTCTTGGCCCTGCATGTGATGTGGGAGGTGAATGGGAAGATTTTTTCACCATAACATTTGACAAAGCATTTACATCGAATGGAGATTACACCTTGCTATTCTCTCCGGGATTCCCACCAATAACCGATGCATGTGATAACCCAGCTGCTGCTTCTGCTACCACATTCACCCTTAACCTGGGGGCACCATATGTAGTCGACTTAGGTATTGTTATTACCAATGCCATATGTAACGTTGCCAATGGTTCTATTACAGGACTTGTTGTTAATGGAGGCTCAGGCTCTTTATCATACTACTGGATTAACCAGAGTGGCGACACAGTTGGTTACGATGTTGACCTGCTCAACCAGAAATCGGGGAGCTATACCCTGGAGGTTCATGATGAAGCATCCTGTGTCAGTTATGCCGGCCCTTATTCCATTGCTGATGAAGGAGCTCCCGATGTAGATGAAACTGGAATTCAAATCAATGAAGCCACCTGCAGTGAAGCAAATGGTTCAATCACTGGTTTGGATGTCACGGGCTCAGAACCAATTACTTATGAATGGTCAGATAGCCAGGGACAGGTTGCGGGCACTGACCTCGATCTTTATAATGCCTTTGCCGAATTCTATACGTTATCGATAAGCGATGTGAATGGTTGTGAGGTTGTGATCGGACCCTATGAAATTTCTGATGAGCCTGCACCGCTTATCGTTGAGGACAATTTGGAAATATTGCATAATACCTGCGATTTTCAGAATGGAACGGTTCAGGGCTTGACCGCTTTTAGCAGCAGCACCACCCTTAATTTTGAATGGGAGGATGATCTGGGCAATCCTGTTGGAGGCAACAGCATTGACCTGACAGGAGTACCCGGTGGATTGTATACATTAACAATTATTGACGATAATGATTGTGAAAGTATTGGCGGGCCATACCTGGTGGAGGATTTCCCTGCCGCCGTGGTAGATACCAATAATATGATCGTACAGAGCTCTACCTGTGGAGCAAACGATGGATCCCTGACAAACTTAAATGTAAGTGGCAGCGGACCCTTTACCTATGAATGGCGCGATGGATCTGGCATACTGGTAAGCAATTCACTTGACCTTCTGGATATTGTTGGCGGAAGTTATACATTAACTGTATTTGACGACAATCTTTGTGAAACGCTTATGGGGCCCTTACTTATTCCTGATGAAGGCGGTGCCGATGTGGACGAAGCAGCCATGGTATTGAACCCCTCAAATTGTTATGAGGATGATGGCAGCATTACTGGCCTTCAGATAATAGGTTTTCCACCATTCACATACACCTGGAGAGATGCCGGCAATAATGTAGCAGGCAATGATCTTGACCTGCTCAATGTTACCACCAGCTTATATACCCTTGAGATAAGGGATGGTAATGATTGTATCTCTTATAGTGGGCCACACCCCCTGGATAATATCGGTGGAGCAGATTTTAATTCTCTTCAGTCGACAAACCCAACCTGCGAGCTGGACAATGGCCGTATTGTAATCGATGCCAGCGGTGGTGTCGGTGCCCTGGCATTCTCCGTTGATGGAGGTATCAACTGGCAGAGTAGTAATGTCTTTGAAGATCTTGCTCCCGGCAGTTATACTTTGCAGATCCTGGATGAGCATGACTGTATCAGCGATTATGGTTCGGCTGTCATCCTGGAGAATGAAGGAGAAGGTGTCAGCGTGACCGCAGGCAGCAACTCGCCGGTCTGTTCCGGAGAGGCATTGCATTTAAGCTGTGACATAGATGCTGATCAATACCTGTGGCAGGGGCCAAATGGATTTAGCAGTACTGAAAAGAACCCGGTAATCCCGAATACAAGTGTTGCGGATAGCGGACAGTATGAGTTAACAGTAACGGTATCAACAAACAACTGCCAGGGTATCTCCACAGCAGATGTTATAGTAACTGAAAGCTTTACGATGGGATTGCAGGTAGTGCCAAGCAAGAACCCAATTTATCGCGGTGAAGAAGTGATGTTTACTGCCCAGCCTAACCCACAGGGTTACCCTGGAATATATTTATGGAGGATTGATGGCGTTGAGGTTCTGAGGGGAGATGACGCCACATATTATAATTCTACCTTGATGGATGGGCAGGTGGTGAGTTGTGAGATGCTCTTTGAGGAAGGCTGTGTGCTCAATAACCCGGCCCTGTCAAATCCGGTAACCATGGTTGTAGAGGAGCTACCCATGTATTTCCCGAACTCCTTCCGTCCTGATAGCCCACTTTCCGATAACCGCATCTTTAAGCCCAAGACCCAGCTGGATAATATTGTCGAATATAGTTTATTTATCTATGACCGTTGGGGAAGTTTGATGTTTGAGACACAAAATCTTGAAGAAGGGTGGGATGGCACCCTGAATGGCGAAAAATGCCCTGTAGGAGTATATGCATATGTCGCCAAATACACCCTTGAAGGCAATGCAGCCAAAGCTGGCGAGACATTCGAGAAAGCAGGAGCTGTCAGCTTGGTTAGATAGTGGTTGGTGCCCTTCGACTCCGCTCAGGATGACAATGTTGGTGGTTATTTCTCTTTTCTCTTTTTTATTATCTTTGTAATCCAACGCACTAACCCACAACCAGATGATCACCCGAATCAGATCTATAGTTCTGCTGTTATTACTAAGTTTTGCTTCTTTTCAGATGCTGGCCCAGGTACCAACTGTTCAGGATTGCCTTGGTGCAATACCTGTTTGCCAGGGTGTATATTTTCAACCAAATGCATTTTCTGGAACAGGAAACTATCTTAATGAAATTTCCAACGGGCCCGGATGCCCATCAGAATGCATGCTTGATGGTGAAAAAAATGATGTATGGTATATAATCACTGTATTGTCTGATGGTAACCTGGGATTCTTACTTACACCAAATACCATGAGTGACGACTATGATTGGGCGGTCTATAATCTTACTTATGCTAAATGCGATGAGATAATCAACAGAACACTGGAAGTTAGCTGTAACTGGTCTGGAACATCTGGGGGCACAGGACCAAATGGAAATTCCGCCTCTTCTTGTCAGGGGGCCAGTGGGACACCGTATAATGCATTGGTACCTGTGCAAACAGGTGAAATCTTTGTAATCAATATCAGTAACTATACATCTTCTCAGAGCGGGTATACCCTTGATTTTGCTCCTTCCACAGCATCAGTTTTTGACACTGTTCCACCTTATATCTCCACAGTTTATGCAAACGGGATTTCAGGATGTGATGTGAATTCCCTTACTTTCGATTTTTCAGAGAATGTGTTGTGCTCCAGGGTCTCACCAGCTATTTTTGAGATATCCGGACCTGGCGGCCCATATGTTGTCGACAGTATTTATGGAGCTGCATGCGAGGTTGGAGGAGAATGGGAAAAGACATTTACAGTTTTTACAGACAGGCCCTTCACTTCCAACGGGGATTATATGCTGGTCTTTTCACCTGGATTTCCTCCGATTACAGATGCCTGTGACAATGCTGCCGAAGCTGATGCCATTCCTTTTACCCTGGATCTTGGAGCACCAGAAGTTGATGAGTCTGGTATTGTCATTTCAAATGCCTTGTGCAATGTTGCCAATGGTTCAATAACAGGATTGCAGGTTACAGGTGGGTCCGGTGCACTGGACTTCTTCTGGTATGATCAGAACTCCTTACTGGCTGGTACGACGCTTGACCTCATTGACCAGAAATCCGGAAATTATACGCTGGAGGTGCATGACCAGGCTAACTGTGTTAGTACCGTAGGGCCTTTCTCTATCCTTGATGAGGGAGCACCCGTAGTTGATGAAGCAGGTATGCAGATTACATCATCTCTATGTAGTGAGGCCAATGGCTCGATTATCGGATTGGATGTTACCGGAATGGGTGCATTAACATATGAATGGACAAATAGCCAGGGGCAGGTTGCAGGAACTGACCTGGACCTTCTCGATGCACCGGCTGAGTTCTATACGCTGTCCATCAGCGATATCAACGGCTGCGAGGTTGTAGTAGGACCCTATGAAATTGAGGACGAACCAGCTCCGGTTGTCGTTGAAGATAATATGGATATTTATCCGGCAACATGTGATCAGGTGAATGGGGCCATACTGGGAATAACCACTATTAGTAACAGCACTACACTTACGTTTGAGTGGAAAGATGACCTGGGTGCCACTGTTGGAGGAAATGACATAGAATTAAGCGGAGTACCCGGTGGATTGTATACATTAACAATTATTGACGATAATGATTGTGAAAGTATTGGCGGGCCATACCTGGTGGAGGATTTCCCTGCCGCCGTGGTAGATACCAATAATATGATCGTACAGAGCTCTACCTGTGGAGCAAACGATGGATCCCTGACAAACTTAAATGTAAGTGGCAGCGGACCCTTTACCTATGAATGGCGCGATGGATCTGGCATACTGGTAAGCAATTCACTTGACCTTCTGGATATTGTTGGTGGAAGTTATACATTAACTGTATTTGACGACAATCTTTGTGAAACGCTTATGGGGCCCTTACTTATTCCTGATGAAGGCGGTGCCGATGTGGACGAAGCAGCCATGGTATTGAACCCCTCAAATTGTTATGAGGATGATGGCAGCATTACTGGCCTTCAGATAATAGGTTTTCCACCATTCACATACACCTGGAGAGATGCCGGCAATAATATAGCAGGCAATGATCTTGACCTGCTCAATGTTACCACCAGCTTATATACCCTTGAGATAAGGGATGGTAATGATTGTATTTCTTATAGTGGGCCACACCCCCTGGATAATATCGGTGGAGCAGATTTTAATTCTCTTCAGTCGACAAACCCAACCTGCGAGCTGGACAATGGCCGTATTGTAATCGATGCCAGCGGTGGTGTCGGTACCCTGGCATTCTCCGTTGATGGAGGTATCAACTGGCAGAGTAGTAATGTCTTTGAAGATCTTGCTCCCGGCAGTTATACTTTGCAGATCCTGGATGAGCATGACTGTATCAGCGATTATGGTTCGGCTGTCATCCTGGAGAATGAAGGAGAAGGTGTCAGCGTGACCGCAGGCAGCAACTCGCCGGTCTGTTCCGGAGAGGCATTGCATTTAAGCTGTGACATAGATGCTGATCAATACCTGTGGCAGGGGCCAAATGGCTTTAGCAGTACTGAAAAGAACCCGGTAATCCCGAATACAAGTGTAGCGGATAGCGGACAGTATGAGTTAACAGTAACGGTATCAACAAACAACTGCCAGGGTGTCTCCACAGCAGATGTTATAGTAACTGAAAGCTTTACGATGGGATTGCAGGTATTGCCAAGCAAGAACCCAATTTATCGCGGTGAAGAAGTGATGTTTACTGCCCAGCCTAACCCACAGGGTTACCCTGGAATATATTTATGGAGGATTGATGGCGTTGAGGTACAAAGGGGAGATGACGCCACATATTATAACTCTACCTTGATGGATGGGCAGGTGGTGAGTTGTGAGATGCTCTTTGAGGAAGGCTGTGTGCTCAATAATCCGGCCCTGTCAAATCCGGTAACCATGGTTGTAGAGGAGTTACCCATGTATTTCCCGAACTCCTTCCGTCCTGATAGCCCACTTTCCGATAACCGCATCTTTAAGCCCAAGACCCAGTTGGATAATATTGTCGAATATGGCTTGTTTATCTATGATCGCTGGGGTAAGTTGGTCTATGAGACACAAAATCTTGAAGAAGGGTGGGATGGTACATTCAATGGGGAGAATTGTCCTGTTGGCGTGTATGCTTACGTCGCCAAATACACACTCGAAGGCAATGCAGCGAAAGCTGGCGAGACATTCGAGAAAGCAGGATCCGTCAGTCTGGTTAGATAGTGGTTAGTGGTTGGTGCCCTTCGACTCCGCTCAGGATGACAATATTGGTGGTTATTTATTCTCTTCTCTCTTCTCTCTTCTCGATCAATCCTTTCACACACCTAACCGCATACCCATGTGCTTTCGTACTGAATCCGTGCTGGACGCGGTCATCATCACTGCTAAGATTTCTGTTCCAGCCATTGAAACTATTGGATTCGGTTCCGGTCCAGAACCTACCTGTGAAACTCTCTCCGATAAAGGAACCTGATGTACCTCTGTATCCGCTCATCAGGGCTTTAAATTCATCTTCCTTGAGTTGCTTGCCCTGGTCGGTACCAACCCAGCCTGTTGGTGTCTCGGCATCTGCCTGCGACATGCCCAGTTCCATTTCAAGTGCCTGCCATTCTTCGAGTGTGGCGGGGTGCCAGCCTGAAGGACAAAGTCCCTGGCTGGCTTTCTTGCTGTATTGCATCAACTCATCCCACTGGTACAAGGCACCGTAAGTATTACAATTCTGTTCATCATCATTGTAACAATACTTTTCAGCAATGGCGTTATCAGTTTGTTCCAGGTTGCCATCGATGAGTTCACCATAATTGAGATTTTTTGTCATCCAGCATTTTTCACCAAACTGATGAGTTGTATAGATTTTTCCGTCCCTGATATCAGTAAATGGGTTGCCACAAACGAATAATGGGCCAGAGCCGGTAGTGAATTGCCATACAGGGCCCTCGGTTGAAAGGCCTGAATCATCTTTGGCAACAATTTTCCAGTAATAAACCGTGTTTTGATCCAGCAGTCCAGGGTTATAGCTTTCGTTATCAATATCCGATCCAACTTTAGGTGGATTGGCAACTGTGCCAAAATAAACATCATAGCTTAGCGGATCCTGGTTCGGGTCTGTACAGGTCCATGCAAGTGTCTTTCCCGTACTGACATCTGTAGCCTGTCAGCAGGATTAGGTTCTGAAGGTTCATTTGGGGGCAGGTTAATACTATTGTTGACCTCCACATCTTTTGTGTCAAAAGAGGAAAGGCCGCCGCTATCCTTCACTTCCAGCTTGATAGTATAATTGCCTTCCTGGCTATAAGTGAGCTTTGCATGGGTTTCACTGGTAAACTGTGTATCCCAGTTTCCATCATTATTGACATCCCAGCGAAATGATAAAGCTGACTGGGCATCTTCAGCATCTGTACTTGCTGAAGCATCCAGCTGGAACTCAGTTGATGTGTTTCCAATGGTTGGATTAACAGTGAAAGAAGCTGTTGGAGCAGTATTATCTGGCTTATCTTCTTCTTTGGTACAAGCTGTGACTAATACTCCGATGCTGGCAATGAGTAGAATACGTAGGGTAATCCTGTATTTAAGCATGGTTTTGATTTTTTGTGTGATTTGGTATTATTTGAAAACCGCCGCAAGATATTAAAAATTCGTAAAATAAATTGAAATTCATGCAACTTATGGAAAGCATCACCGTCTGAACCTTGCCAGGTAGTACTATAATTTTCTGTCATTAGTAATTACCCGTAATACCACACCGGTTTATTGTATTCCTATATTATATGTATTAAGTTTTAACGAAAAATTGCTAAATTTGCACGATTATTAAAGGATGGATATATGGATATAAAAAGATGTACTAGATATATTTTTCTGGCCTTATCTGTTTTAAGCTTCTCATTCTTTCTGCATTTCCAGACCAGGGCCCAGTTGATTGTCCAGAATAACCTAACACCTGAGCAGCTGGTTCAACAAGTACTTGTGGGTGGTGGTATTACCGTACTGAATGTTACCTATACCGGATCCAATTTGCCCGCGGATCATTTTTTAATGGCAACAGCACCAACTTCGGAATTGATGAAGGCGTTAGTATTATCATCAGGAAGTATTTTTCACTGCCGCAGGAGCTGCGAGGTTTTTTGCGACTACTAATAACGGGCAAGCTGGAGATCCTCAGTTAAAGTACTTTGCGGCTCCTTATACAACACATGATGCAGCTGTCCTTGAGTTTGATTTTATCCCACAGGCTGATACCTTAACTTTCAGGTATGTCTGGGGATCAGAGGAATACCCTGAATATGTTTGTAGTAGCTTTAATGATGCATTTGGTTTTTTTGTTACTGGCCCAAATCCAGCCAATCCATTCAATCCTTATAATAATGAAAATATTGCCATTATCCCTGAATCCATGCCTCCAATGCCTGTTACTATTAACAGTGTGAATAATGGAACTGTAGGTTCATTTGGCACAGCTTCCAATTGCACATCATTGGCCTTTTCACACCTTTATATTGACAACCTAGCTATAGGTGGAACAACAATTTGTTATGATGGTTTTACCCGATCATTAGAAGCAATGTTGGTAGTAGTCCCTTGTGAGACTTATCATATCAAACTAGCTGTTGGAGATGCTGGTGACTATGCATATGATTCTGGTGTGTTCCTGGAAGCCAACAGTTTCGGCAGTACGGGAATGAGTACCAATGTGGGATTCAGCAATTCTTCTGTCTTCTTTGGCTCAGGAGTGGAAGCATGTAATGATGCAGTATTATCATTTACTCTTGAAGAGCCACGCACTTCACCTTATTTTATTGCTATTGCTGATATATTTGGTACAGCAACACTGGATGTAGACTATGAATTGTTCCCACCATTTGATACATTGTGGATTCCGGCTGGTTCGATGGAAACTCAATTGGTTGTTTCACCTCTTTCAGATGACCTTATTGAAGGTACAGAGCAAGCCCAATTTGTTTTTTCTTATGAAGAAGCCTGTGAAAATTTGGCTGATACCACTACAATAGATATACTTGATAATACACTTGGTTTTACTGGAATACTAGGAGATTCAGTTTATTGTGTCACCGACCCACCAGACACACTGGTTGGTAATCCAGCCAGCGGTGGCAATATCCACGGTGTTTTTGTCGGACCAGGAATGAATGGTAATGTTTTTGATCCTTCCCAGGCCAGCATTGGCAAGAATAATATTTATTATTATGTATACTTCATAGACCAAACCATCTTTGGTAATGATACTATTTGTTATAACGAATACGTAAAAGAAATTTTTGTGATCGATGGGCCGGCCGTTGATGCCGGACCGGATGATGTGATCGCTGAAGGACAGGATTATACCATGATCTCAACTGCACTCTGGTTTGATGCCCTGGATTGGACAACTTCCGGCACCGGAACTTTCGATGATCCCAATATTCTTCAACCTACTTATACACCTTCATTTGATGATATTACCAATGGCAGTGTGACCTTGTCGTTACATGCCACTGCCCAGGATCCATGTCCGGGAGATACAATTGATAGTATGGTCCTGACCATCGCATCGGGTACTACCGCGATTGCAGGCCAGGATGACATCATCTGTGAAGGCGATGCCTACCAGCTTACAGGGAACGCACTGTTTTATAATACTATTGAGTGGACAAGCGCAGGTGATGGTACATTTAACGACAACAGCATCCTGGATCCTTTATATTTCCCGGGGGCAAGCGATATTGCCAACGGGCAGGTTTCACTAACCATGACTGTTTACGGCAGCTCCACAGATGCAGATAATATGACCCTTACGATCACACCTGCACCCGTTGCCGATGCCGGCGGGCCTGCATCTATCGATGAAGGACAAAACTTCAATCCAGGCAGCCAGGCTTTTAATAGTACATCAATAACCTGGATCACAGGAGGTGATGGTTATTTCAATGTTCCCGGTATTGAGAATCCTACATATTTCCCCGGGTCAAATGATAACCTCACAGGATCTGTGGCTCTTTCCATGATCGTGTACGGGGAGTCGCCCTGCGGACCGGATACCAACACCATGATACTGACAATCATCTCGGGTACATCAGCTGATGCCGGGGCAGATGCGACGATTTGTTCTGATGAAACCTTCCAGACAGAGGGTACAGGAACTTACTTCATCAATCAGCAATGGAACACTTCAGGTGATGGCGCCTTTGATAATGCAGGCATGATAAATCCAGTTTATTCGCCTGGTTCACAGGATATTCAGGACAGTACAGTGATATTGACATTGACAGTCTATGGAAGTGATACAGTTTCGAATGATATGACTTTATATATTCACCCGGTTGCAGAAGCACCAGGCTTGCTGGAAAGTGACCAGGATAATTTCTGCGCTGCATCATTAGACCAGATTGTTCTGACAGCGACCGGTGGCTATGGCGACGAGGTGAGCTGGTTTACAGAAGCCTGTGGAGGAAGCCTGGCAGGGACAGGTAACCCGCTTACCATTGATGCTCCACTGGAAACAACAACTTATTATGCTCACTGGGCAAACCTGTGTGGACCCTCTGAATGTACGCAGTTTGTGGTGAATGTAGTCCAGAACCTGGAAGTGCAGGTCACCGTTACCGCTTCTAAGAACCCGATTGAAGCTGGCGAGACAGTTGTATTTACAGCGACATCTCAAAATGCCGGAAGCAATCCTGAATATACCTGGATGCTTAATGGCAATGTAGTTCAGACCGGCCCGCAAAATACATGGGCCTCTTCCAGTATTTCTGACGGTCAGTTAATCACTGTAGCGCTTACTTCCTCTGAAGTTTGCACTGTCCAGAATCCGGTTGAAGGTGAACTATTGATGGGGGTTAACTTCAGGCCAACTGTACATGCTCCTACTGCCTTCTCACCAAATGGTGATGGCAAGAATGATGTATTTTATGTTTATGGCCCTGTAGATGAGATCGTGCAGTTCCAGCTGAACATTTACGACCGGTGGGGCACGCTGGTATTCAAGACCAATGATTTACAGGAAGGTTGGGATGGCACATTTGATGGAAACCTTGCACCAACAGGTGCTTATGTTTGGGTTGCCGACTTTACAACCAGGCCCAGCGCAGTTGTCATTGAAGGTGAAACAAAACAAGAGAAAGGCAATTTCATCCTCCTACAATAATGCTCGAAAAGTATTTCAATCAGATAGCGGATGAGTTAAGTATCCGCACTGACCAGGTGAAGAACACCGTTGCATTGCTTAATGACGGAGCCACCATTCCTTTTATTTCCAGGTACAGGAAAGAATTTACAGATAATCTTGATGAGCAGGCTATATCAAGGATCAGGGACAGGCTGAATCAGCTTGAAGTTATTGAGAAGCGACGCAATGCCATCCTCAAATCCATTGAGGAACAGGACAAGCTGACTGACGAGCTCAAGGAAAAGATCCTGGAAGCAACAGCCCTGACCGAGCTGGAAGATATTTACCTGCCATATAAGCCCAAAAGGAAAACCAGGGCAACCATTGCCAGGGCCAAGGGGCTTGAACCCCTGGCAAAGATCATCATGGCGCAGAACCATGATGATATTGATATCAGGGCTGAGAAATTTATTGATGAAGATAAATCGGTAACATCAATTGAAGATGCTTTGCAAGGTGCCAGAGATATCATTGCCGAATGGATTAATGAACATCAATATGCCAGGTCAAGGATTCGTAGTCTTTACCAGAGAGAAGCAGTTATCACCTCTCATGTGATCAAAGGACGGGAGCAGGAAGGGATTAAATACAAAAATTATTTTGAGTGGGAGGAAAAGCTTGGCAAGGCTCCATCTCATCGTGTTCTGGCCATGCTCAGGGGAGAGAACGAGGGTTCCCTTGGAGTCAGGATTTCGCCATCAGTTGAGGTTGCGATTGATTCCCTTGAGCGGATCTTTGTAAAAGGAAATAATGCATCTTCAAAACAGGTGAAGATCGCTGTTGAAGATAGTTTTAAACGACTCCTGCACCCTTCCCTGGAGACTGAGATGAAGTCAATGGCCAAGGAAAAAGCTGACGAAAAGGCTATTGAGGTGTTTATTGAAAATCTGCGGCAGCTATTACTTGCTCCACCTCTGGGACAAAAGAATGTTTTGGCCATAGATCCTGGTTTCAGAACGGGATGTAAAATGGTATGCCTGGATAAGCAGGGCAATTTGTTGCACAATGAAACCATCTTCCCCCATCCACCGCAAAATGAGGTGGCGCAGTCGATTAAAAAAGTGCTTAACCTGGTGGATGCATATAAGATTGACGCTATTGCCATTGGTAATGGTACAGCTGGCCGGCAGACTGAAAAGTTCATAAAAAGCATCAGGTTCAATAAGGATGTCATTGCCATCATGGTGAATGAAAGTGGTGCATCGGTTTATTCTGCATCCTCTGTAGCCAGGGAGGAATTCCCCGACTATGATGTAACGGTGAGAGGGGCTGTGTCTATTGGCAGGCGATTAATGGATCCTCTTGCAGAGTTGGTGAAAATAGATCCAAAGTCAATCGGAGTAGGACAATACCAGCATGATGTGGATCAGAAACTTTTAGCCAAAAGCCTTGAAGACACTGTTATCAGCTGTGTTAACAGGGTAGGGGTGGAAGTGAACCTGTCCAGCAAACAATTGTTGTCATTTGTTTCCGGTGTTGGACCCGTATTAGCACAAAATATCATCGATTATAGGAAGGATAATGGCCCGTTCAAGTCGAGGGCCGAGCTGAAAAAGGTCGCCCGCTTTGGCCCAAAGGTCTTTGAACAGGCTACAGGCTTCCTGAGGATTCAGGATGCCAAAAACCCCCTGGATAGAAGTGCTGTACACCCTGAAAGTTATTCCATCGTTTCCGGGATGGCTAAAAGTGTTGGATGTGATGTGAGTTCCTTAATAGAAGACGAAAGCCTAAGGAATAAGATAGATCTTAATCAATTTGTTACAGAAACAGTGGGCTTGCCAACTTTGAATGATATCATGGATGAACTGGATAAACCAGGCCGTGATCCAAGAGAGAAATTTGATGTGTTTGAATTTGAGAAGGGGGTGAATACCATGGAGGACCTCAGGGAAGGGATGGTATTACCGGGTATCATTACTAATATTACAGCTTTCGGAGCCTTCGTTGATATTGGTGTTCACCAGGATGGGCTTAGTCCATATCAGCCAGATGGCCGACCGTTTTGTAAGGGATCCTAATGAAATCGTAAAGCTGAACCAGAAGGTAAAAGTTAGAATTGTGGATGTCGACAAAGAGAGAAAGAGGATTCAACTTTCAATGAAAGATATAGAATGATAAAATATTTGATGAACTATACCGTTCATTTTTTTAATAATATTGCCTAAGCAAGTTGATGCAGTTGAAATATAAATTACTAATCATTGCTTTCCTCATCTTGTCCGCTGTTGCCCATGGGCAGCGATTCAAAGGTGCAGCAATTGCCGGGTTTAATTTGAGCAAGGTGGCTGGTGATGAAGTGAATGGATTTTACCAGTTCTACAGGGTTGGCCTCAATGTCGGGGCTGCAGTAATTGTTCCTTTCAAAAAGAACTGGGATGTTACACTGGAAATTGACTATACCCAGAAGGGGGCTTACTGGGGTGGCGGTGTCCAGGATGATAATTATCCCTGGCGCTATGACCTTCGGTTGAATTATGTAGAAGTCCCGATCCTTGTCCATTACAACGATCGTGATATCATCACTGCCGGACTTGGTTTTAGTTGGGGCCGGCTGGTCAAATCTTCTGAAATCGAAGATAATGGAAACAAGCCTGCTTACCAGGATACAGTTCCTTTTAATACTAATGATTTCAGTATTGTGGGTGATCTGTTATTCAGACTTTATAAGCGGATGCATATGAATATCAGGATGACACACTCACTGGTGCCAATTCGTGAAAGGGTTTTTGAGAATCCTTATACAGGAACATCAAGCTGGGAAAATAAGCAATATAATTTTTCTATCACTCTGCGCGTAGTTTATATTTTTAATGAGAGATTGGAAAATGCCAACAGGTAATCAGTGATTAAACAGCGATTCTGTCTTCCATTAACTCGCTTGCCGCTTCCCGTATAAATTTGGTGATCAATATCTCATTCAGCTCCTTCAGCGATTTCACTTCAAGTTGCTTGAACCGCGTACCATTGGTTTGTAATATTCCTTGATCATCTGTAAGGTTTTTAGTACAATAAAAACCGATGAGGGCGGTTCCTGTTGATGCTTCCAGATAGCAGATCTTCTTCTGATATGAGAAGACAGGGTGGTTGCCTGCATAAGACTCCTGGATATCTGGCAATGTGCTATGAATCAGTAGCCTTAATGCAATTAAGAGATCTTTCTCAGGTAATTGGGTTTGTTTGATGTAGCTGGTTACTTGTTGATTATAGTACATATCTGTTGTTTTGTTGTTTATTTTTTAAGGACGTACTTCACTCTTGATTAACTCTGCACTGTAAGCAGCACTAATAAATGATAATGCGATGGGCAGCGAAAACGGATTTCCATATTCCATCCTTTCCGGATGCCACTGGACGGCCAGCAGGTAAGCTTTATTATCAGAGTATTCCCACTGTACCGCTTCAATAACACCATCCTTGGTTGTTGCAATAGCCGTTAGGTTATCAGCAATAGTTGCTATGCCCTGATGATGGTTACTGTTGACCATACCATGTGTATTCTGACTGATCATGTGGAGCTTGCTTCCTTCAGTAACAGTAATTTCATGATTGCAGTTATTCTTATCCAGACAGCGGTGGCGAAGATCGCTTGGAAGGTCGGTTGGTATATCTGAATACAGGCGCCCTCCCAGTGCAACATTGAGTACCTGCAGTCCGCGACAAATGCCCAGGATTGGAATGTCAGCTTCTAATGCCCTTCCAACCAGCATCAGCTCAAGTGTATCTCTTTTTCCATCGATGCCGTCATTACATTTTACTGTATCCTGCGGACGGCCATAGAAGCCCGGATGAATATCAGGTCCGCCGGTGAGCAGCAATCCCGAACAATTGTCAATGACTTTCAAAGCTGAATCCAATGGAAGATGATATAAGTCTATTAACTCAATAGTGGAATCAGCCGCCTTAAGCCATTCTGTATAAGCTCCATAGTACTTATCGGGTTTGCCTTTAGACATTGCAATGACAACAGAAGATGTTTTATCTGTGCAAGAGCATCCGCAGACAAATACAATGAAACCCAGTGACAAGGTTATCATGTATGCGCATCTTCTAATTTTTTTCATGACATCAGACAGTTGGTAGAAAAAAACCATAATCTTATATATTTATACGTTAAACAATACTAATGGTAACCCTCAGTATAGCTGAAATACAGGTATTTGCAGTAAATTACGGGTTATCCCGTAGGGATAGCCTACCAAAGAGTACTACCTACATAATGTTCTACCGGAGCATAATCATCCGTAAGAACTGGCAGATCCTTCAATAATGTACTTTCCAGCCGGTTGGCCAGGTAATCATTCAACTCCGGATCTGTGTTAGTAAAGGTTGGCTTTGTTTGGGATTTTAGGGCTACCAGTATAACTGATTGAATATCAGTTTTTTTTCTTTCCTTATGTACGCTGAAAAGGTATACCTGTGGAAAGACTTGCTGGTAGGTGTTATATACGACTTGTAAGAAATAGCTGTTTTGTCCTGTTAATGCTGCATGCAGGTTCTGGATAACCAGTCCGCCATTTTCCAGCATATCATACATCTTTTGAGTTGCTTCAACGGTTGTCAACTGAAATGGTATTGTGTACAATGACTTAAAAGCATCTCCAAGGATAGCATCATATTTTTCTTCAGAGTGGTTGAGAAACACTCTCGCATCTTCATGGAAGATCCTCATCCTGGGATTGTCTTTTAGTTTAAATTCTTTCCTGGCTATAGTTGTGATCATTGGATCGATCTCAACCACATCTATCTGAGCATTGGGATATTTTTTTAGAAAATACCTGGGATATGAATAGCCGGCTCCGCCAAGGATTAGCACCTTTTGAAAATCTGGTTTGAAGTGTTCCGGCAGTTGAAAATACCTGGAGTAGGGGAATACAAGTGAGTCGTCTTCAAGGAACATGGCAGAACTGTATTCATTGTTAATCCGCATCAGTTTGATTGGCTTGCCGGTGTACCAGTCGTTAGTTTCATAAATAAAAACCCGGTTATACTGTGTATCGAAATCCAGGTAGTTTAAGTACTTAGAGTTATGATGATATCCCTGGTATCCAAGGAATGCTAATAGAATAATGGGAACTACAGATGTAGACTTCATTTTCTTAACCAGGATGATCAGCATTGCGGTGATGATGAGCAGGGCAGCAATCAAGACAAGAATATTGGTGCTGCCCAGGAAAGGTATCAATACAAAACCGGCCAGGAAAGTTCCAATAATGCTGCCAATGGTAGAAATTGCATACAGGTTTCCAACTGTTCTTCCTGAGGATTTCACATCCTTGATCTTCAACCGTACTGCATATGGTGTGACCATTCCCAGGAACACACTGGCTGGGGCGAACAGGATAATTGTGGAAATCACTGCCTGCATCCTGATCCCGGTGAATTGATTTGAGAGCATTCCAAGCAGGTCTTCTTTTCCGGAAATAGTCAGGCCAATGAAAAATGCTGCGATAATGATGATCCAGGCAAGTTGCTTAAAGGATGGGTTGCGGTCGGCCATCTTACCTCCAAACCAGTACCCCAGGCTCAGGCTGGCGAGGATGATACCGATAAGGCTTGTCCATACAAAAATGGAAGTGCCGATGTAGGGACCAAGGATCCTTGAGCCAGCAATCTCGAAGATCATAACGACAGCACCGCATACGAATACGACTAATTCAAGGAGGATTTTACGCATTGGATGTCAAATATAATAAATTATCGTTACGAGTGACACCTTACGCGTGACGAAAGTTATATGGTTGGAAAGCCAGATAAAACTCTATGGCCAGGTTCTTGTTTCCATATCCTAATCCATATAGAGATCGATCAGTCCATCCGGTGCTTCGATGATGATTTGATGCTTTCCCTTGTCGACTTCCAGAATGAGCTCCTCCACCAGTGGGATCAGGATCTCTTTATCATTGTGGATTACCTGCATTAGCGATTGCTCTGGTTGCTCCAGGATGTTCATGATCCGGCCAATTTCTCCTTTATCCTGGTCAATGACAGTAAACCCGATAATCTCATGAAGGTAGGGCGGTTTGCCTTCCGGATGAGGAAGATCACCCAGGACTGTATAAATATCCCTGTTCACAATTTGTTGTGCATCCTCAGGGGTGCTGATATCTTCCAGGCTGACCCTGGCATAGTTACCGTTCAGATCGATGGTTTCGATATGGAAAGGAATAAGCCGCTGGTCAATTTCGATGAAGATGAATTCAAGGCTACCGAACCTTTCAGGGTTTTTGGTGTCAAAATAGCATACTGTCTCACCATCCTTACCCTGTATCTTAATGATCTTACCCAGTTTTAATGCATCTGATTTTTCCATTGCCGGGTTGCTTTGTGACAAATTTATATAAAAAAACCAGGGCTCAATACAAACCCTGGCATTTCATAAAGCATTTCGTTAAAGCTTATTTTTTCTCCGCTTCTTTTTTCTTTTTCTCCTCCTCAGGCTCTTCCTTTTTCTCTTCCTTTTCCGCCTTAGGCTCTTCTTCCTTAGGTTCTTCTTCGCTCTGCGCTTTGACTTCTTCCTTTGGTTCTTCTTCTTTCTCTTCTCTCTTCTCTACTTTCTCTTCTCCCTCAGGCTCTTCTTCGCTCTGCGCTTTGACTTCTTCCTTTGGTTCTTCTTCTTTCTCTTCTCTCTTCTCTACTTTCTCCCCGCCTTCGGCGGGATGTCCCTCGGCTTTGCCTCGCTCCACTTCTCCCTTCTCACTTTTTTCTTCTTCCTTTGGTTCTTCTTCTTTCTCTTTTCTCTTCTCTACTTTCTCTTCTCCCTTAGGCTCTTCTTCGCTCTGCGCTTTGACTTCTTCCTTCGGTTCCTCCTCTTTCTCTTCTCTCTTCTCTACTTTCTCTTCTCTCTTCTCTCTTTTCTCTTCTCCCTCAGGCTCTTCTTCGGCTTTGCTCGCTTTGACTTCTTCCTTTGGTTCTCCTTTCGCTTCCGCGATCTCCGCCTTCACCTCTTCTACCTTTTCTTCAACTTCAGCAGCACGCTTTTTAGCAATTGCTTCGGCCCTGGCTTCATTAACCTGCTTTTCTGCATCCATGCGCTTTTGCAGGTCATCTTTTTCAGCCTGCACGCTTTCCTGGATTTTGTTAGTGATCTTTGCCTGCTTTTCCGTCATCCAGGCCTGGAATTTTACTTCAACCTGTTCTTCAGTAAAAGCACCTTTTCTGACACCATTCAATAAATGGTTTTTGTAAATCGCACCTTTAAAAGATAAAATGGATTTAACTGTGTCGGTTGGTTGTGCGCCGTTTTGCAGCCAATAAACTGCCCTGTCGAGGCTAAGGTCTATTTCTGCGGGTGTTGTAATTGGATTGTAAGTGCCAATCTTTTCAATAAACTTCCCATCTCGTGGTGCACGACCATCCGCAATAACGATGTGATAAAAAGGCTTTCCCTTCTTACCCCGTCTTTGCAATCTGATTTTTGTTGGCATAATTACTTAATTTTAAATGTTTAATGTGATTTTCTCAAATCGGGGTGCAAATATCCGATTAATTATTGAGATAAAAAAGTATTTGATGTATAATTTCAGAGGATGCTTGTTTGTTGTATATTCGTTGGTGGTTGGTGGTTGGTGGTTGGTGGTTGGTGGTTAGTGGTTAGTGGTTGGTGATTAGTGGTTAGTGGTTAGTGGTTGGTGAGATGATATTAAGAAATAGAAATATACGCAGTGCTTCGAACAGAGTAATGAGTGTCTACTCGAAAAGATTGCTCAGTAACCTTGAAGGGATTGATGTGGTGAGGAACCAGGAGGAGACGTTGAAGCAGCTTGTCAGTAAAGCTGAAAATACTCGCTTTGGAAAGGACCATGGTTTTGGCAGGATCAAGACGATCGAGGATTATCAGAAAGCTGTTCCCCTGCGTGATTATGACATGTTCTGGAATGAGTACTGGAAAAGCCCTTTTCCTGAAATCTCCAACGTTTCCTGGCCTGGCAGGACTCCTTTCTTTGCGCTGACCTCAGGAACAGCAACAGGTGCTACGAAGTACATTCCGCTCACCAGGGAGCTTTTACAATCCAATCAGAAAGCTGCATTAACATTGCTTGGCAGTTATTACCTGGAAAGTAAATTAAAGAACCTGTTCAAAGGTCATTTCTTCTTCCTGGGAGGCAGCACTGACCTGAGAGATGAGGGCAATGGTATTTTCTCAGGCGACCTGAGTGGTATAACTTCAAGCAATTCCCCGGCCTTTCTGACTTCATTCACCTTCCCTCCAAGAGACCTGGCTTTGATAAGTAACTGGGAAGAGAAGCTGGCTAAGCTGGTGGATGCAAGTAAGGATATGAATATCACGGCTATCAGTGGAGTGCCATCCTGGGTATTGCTACTATTTAGTGAATTAAAGAAAGCCACAGGAAAAGAGAGAATTAGTGATATATGGCCAAACCTGAGCCTGGTGATCAACGGTGGTGTAAGGTTTGATCCATATGAAGATACTTTCAGGAAGCAGATCGGGAATGAAGATGTACAGTTCCTGGAAACCTATCCAAGCTCTGAAGCTTTTATAGCATTTGAAGACCTTCGTTATAGAAAATTACGGCTGATGCTTGGCCATATGATCTTTTATGAATTTATCCCATTCGATGAGTTAGGAAGTGATAATCCAAGCAGGCACACCCTGGCCAATATTCAAAAGGACATCAACTATGCCATTGCAGTCACAACACCTGCAGGACTATGGAGTTATATCATAGGCGACACCATAAGTTTTGTGAGTCTTGATCCACCGCTGCTGCGTTTTACTGGAAGAACACAGCATTTCCTTTCTGCTTTTGGTGAGCATCTTATCAGTGAGGAGGTTGAGAAAGCGGTGAGCCAGGCGGCACTGGAGACCAGCAGCATTGTAAATGATTTTTGCGTCGGGCCAATATTCCCCGATGCTGCAAATGCTACCGGATATCATTTGTATATCATTGAGTTTGATAGTTACGGCGAAGGAATCCAGGATTTTTCATCAATTCTTGACAGGCAATTGAAGTCCTTGAACGAAGATTACGAAGCGCACAGGGTTAAGGATATCAGTATCACACAGCCGCAAATTCTTCAATTAAAAAAGGGGGCATTTACAGCATGGATGAAGTTCAGGGGAAAACTTGGCGGACAACACAAGGTGCCACGCCTGGATAACTCAGGGAAGTTAACCAATGAAATAAAAAATTGGATGTCAGAGCATAAATTTATACTAAGTGGATGAACAATTCGTTTTGAGAATGATTAATAGATAACCATGAAAAGGAATCTCCTTAAATATATGATCCGGCTCTTGTTGATTTGCCTTTTTTTAATGATCCTTATACCGGTATTGGATGCTCAGGACACCATCATTGCTGATAAGGCTTCTGGTGAAATGGATGCATGGATGGAGAAGAACCGTGCAGAGCGGTTTCGTGACAAGGGCCCCATATATGTAGAAACGATCAAGTATTTCGAGTCAGGTAAGGACCATCTCATCATAGAACCGTTTAACACAGCTTCAGCAATCCTTTTTGTGGTTATCGCATTGTGGTTCATATACAGGTACAGGAAAGAGAACATCCAAAGTCCTTTTATCCTCTATGCTGTCATTATGCTTTTTATTGGAGGTGTAAGCGGTACTATTTACCATGCTTTCCGAATCTGGCCTGTCTTCATGTATGTAGATGGTGGCACGATCGGCATGCTGATGCTGAGCTTCACAGCCTGGATCATTTATAAGCTTACGCGTAATCTCTGGTTTTCCATTCTGGCTATTCCCCTGGGGTTGGCTTTGGTGTTTATCATGATTGGTTTTTTGATTCGCAATGGGGTTAACTTTAATCCATCCATGGCTTATGCCATGATGGGTGTGATTGTGATTATTCCTCTGATCATTTATTTGTTTAAAACCAATTTCAGGGGTGGGCGCTTTATCTTATTTGCTTTGCTGGCATTTTCTATTGCTGTCTTCAGCCGGGCCTTCGACCTGAAAAGCTCACTGCCGATGGGATCTCATTTCCTCTGGCACCTGTCCGGCGCACTGGCAACCATCTTTATGTTCTATTATGTCTGGGCTGAAGAGAGGATTCGCATGAAGCGTAATCATGTTCAAAGTCCAATGGATAATATTCAAAGTTCAACCTAGTTTGAACCTTGAGCATGTAATATTAAAACATGGAACATGGAACATTGAACATTGAACATGGAACATCAAATGGAACCCAGCTCTTCTCTAAGACCTTCTAGATCCCAACCTTTTTCATCAAAGAGCATTTTTATATTCTTCAGCTGATCAAGGTAAGCGATCTTATGCCTCTCTTTCTCTTCCTTCCATACATTCATTCCTTTTAACCGGAGGTCTTTATCCGATTTCAGGAATGAATATACAATGAATGCTTCCAGGAATTTTGACAGTGTCTCGTAAGTGTTACTATCAGCTTGTTTGATAAGAAATAAAAGCTTATTCCGGCTTTGGTCCTCAATATTCTCTTTACCTGTAACATTGGTTGTAATTAGCTGAATCAGAGAGTCAACGACCTCTTCATCACTTCTTTTATCACTTGAGAATTCAAATTCCATAGCTTAAGATTTTTTCAAATATAAGTTATTAACACCTGCCAGACGAAATTGCATTTTAAGTAATTTTGAGACCTGTTTTTCTACAACTTTTGAAAGCCATAATCTAGCATGCCTGATTTCACCCATTTACATGTGCATACACAGTTTTCTATCCTCGATGGGGCTTCTAAGATAAGCTCATTGATCGAGACAGCCAAGGACTTTGGGATGGATGCACTGGCTGTGACCGATCATGGTAATCTTTTTGGCGCTTTGAAATTCTTCATGGAGGCCAAAAAGCAGGGTATCAAGCCCATTATTGGATGTGAAGTTTATGTGGCCACTGAAGGAAGGGAGAGCAGGGACAAGAGGCTGGGCCGCAGCAGCAATCACCTGATCCTCCTGGCCAAAAACCTGGAAGGCTATCAGAACCTTTCCAGGCTGAGCTCCCTGGGTTATATCGAAGGATTCTATTATGTGCCCAGGATTGATAAGGAATTGCTCAGGAAATATTCCAAAGGAATTATAGCATCTTCAGCTTGTTTGGGCGGAGAGCTTCCCAGCACCATCATGAATCATGGTGAGGAAAAGGCAGGGGCAGTTATTGAAGAGTTCATTGACATTTTTGGAGATGATTACTACCTGGAGTTGATGAACCACGGCTTACCTGAGCAGAAATCTGTAAATGAAGCCCTGGTGCGCCTGGCAAAAAAATATAATCGTAAACTGATTGCTACCAATGATGTACACTTCGTAAAGAAGGATGATTATGAAGCACATAAGATACTGATCTGCCTGAATACAGGTAAAGAAATAGATGATGAGTCAGGTCTGCATTATACCGGCGAGGAATATTTGAAATCTCCGGATGAGATGGCAGAGTTGTTTAAGGAACATCCCGAAGCGCTGGCCAACACGAGGGAGATTGTTGATAAGATTGAAGTATATGATATCACCTCCAATAAGATTTACCTACCTGTCTTCCCATTGCCCGAGGGATTCAGTTCAGAAGATGAATACCTTCGCCACCTGACCTACAAGGGTGCAGAGGACCTGTATCCAAAAGTAACAGATGATATCAGGGAGCGACTTGATTTTGAGTTGAATGTAATCAGTGAGATGGGCTTCCCGGGATACTTCCTCATTGTTCAGGATTTCATTGCAGCTGCCAGGAAAATGGGAGTCCTTGTTGGCCCTGGCAGAGGCTCAGCAGCAGGTTCTGCAGTTGCATATTGTACAGGGATCACAAATATCGATCCCATCAAGTACAATCTCCTGTTTGAGCGCTTCCTTAACCCTGAACGTATTACAATGCCTGATATCGACATTGATTTTGACGATGAAGGAAGGGATAAGGTGCTTTCATATGTTGAGCACAAGTATGGATACAACCGTGTTGCACAGATCATAACATTCGGCACCATGGCTGCCAGGCTGGCTATCCGTGATGTGGCACGAGTACTTCGCTTACCGCTCCCGGATGCAGATAAGCTGGCTAAGCTCGTTCCTGAAAGGCCTGGCATAACTCTGGACAGAGCCTATAAAGAGGTCAAGGAACTGTCAGATATCAGGAAGAACGGTGTTGAGCTGGAAAAGAAGACATTAACTTTTGCAGAAACTCTTGAAGGATCTGCCAGGCACACAGGCTTGCACGCCTGCGGTGTGATCATTGGTCCGGACGACCTGATAGATCACCTGCCATTATCGATCTCCAAGGATTCTGATATGATGGTAACCCAGTATGAAGGCAAGCTGGTAGAGTCTGTTGGTATGCTTAAGATGGATTTCCTGGGACTGAAGACACTTTCCATCATGAAGGATGCTATTGTGAATATTGAAAAACGCCATGGAACAAAAATCGATATTGACACGATTCCGCTTGATGATGCCAAAACATTCGAGCTGTACCAGCGTGGTGACACCATTGGCACATTCCAGTTTGAATCGGATGGTATGCGCAATTACCTGAAAGATCTGAAACCTACCAATATTGAGGACCTCATTGCCATGAATGCACTGTACCGTCCGGGTCCTATGAATTATATTCCGATTTATATCAACCGGAAGCATGGCAGGGACAAAGTAGAATACCCGCATAAATTGATCGAGGATATCCTGCGGCCTACTTTTGGCATCATGGTTTACCAGGAGCAAATCATGCAGACCGCTCAGATCATGGCTGGCTTCTCTCTTGGACGGGCGGATATTTTACGCAGGGCCATGGGTAAGAAAAACATGGACATCATGGCTGCGCAAAAAGTGGAGTTTGTGAAAGGGGCGGCAGAAAGAGACATTCCTAAAGAAAAAGCCGAGGAGGTCTTTTCCATAATGGAGCGCTTTGCTGAATATGGGTTTAACCGCTCGCACTCGGCGGCATATTCTGTTATCGCTTATCAGACTGCTTATCTCAAGGCTCATTATCCTGCTGAGTACATGGCCGCCGTGCTTACGCATAATATCAATGATATAAAGAAGATCACTTTCTTTATTGATGAATGCAAACGTCATGAGATTGATGTGCTCGGACCGGACATCAATGAAAGTAGCCTTGATTTCATTGTTAATAAAGATGGGCAGATAAGGTTTGGACTGGGTGCTATCAAGAATGTTGGGGAGAATGCTGTGAATGCAATTATTGAGGAAAGGGAAGAGAATGGCCAGTTCAATGATGTTTTTGATTTTACGAAAAGGATCAACCTGAAATCAGTTAATAAGCGATGCATGGAATCGCTCGCCATGGCTGGTGCTTTTGATAATTTTGAGAATACACACAGGTCCCAGTACTTCTTCAGGGAAAATACCGATGACAGCATCTTCCTGGAAAAGGTCATAAAATTCGCCAATAGTTATCAGGACAGGATCAATACTTCCCAGGTGTCATTGTTTGGAGAGGACTCAAATATCACTGTACCTGATCCGGAAATGCCTGCGTGTGAGCCATGGACAAAATTGCAGCAGCTCAAGAATGAAAAAGAAGTTACCGGCTTTTACATGTCGGGGCACCCTCTGGATGATTATAAGATTGAGATGGAGAACTTCTGTAACGTATCGCTGAAAGACCTCAATGAAGACCTGAAAAGCTTCATGCAAAAGAACGTCACTTTTGCAGGTATCGTTACAGAGACATTGCACAGGACTACAAAGAATGGCAAGCCCTTTGGTACATTCATCCTGGAGGATTTTACCGATTCAAAGCAGTTCATGATCTTTTCAGAAGAGTATTTGAAGATGAAACACTTCCTGATACCGGGGTCTTATGTGTTGATAAAGGCACGTGTTGGTTATCGATTTAATTCGGAAGATCAGGTGGAGGTTAAGATCATGGGTATGAACCTGCTGGCCGAGACTATCGACCGTTTTGCCAACAGCATTACCCTGAAGCTCACCAATGAAGAGGTTGATGAAGGGATTATTCAAAAGGTTCTGAAGCTGGTCAAGGCCCATCCGGGAAAATGCCAGGTGAAATTCAGGATCAGCGATCCGGAGGATAACACATCCCTGGAGCTGAAGGCAAGAAATAACAGGGTGAATGCCTCGGAGTTTGTAAGGGCGCTCAAGAGCGAGCTGGATATTGAGTTTATAATGACATAATCCCAAAATGGGAAAAATCCATTCAGGGACAAAATAAAATTATATCTTTGGGGTTCTATTTGTCGAACACAATAAAACGAATTATTATGGCAGTTGAAATTACCGATTCAAATTTTGAGGAACAAGTACTCAAATCAGATAAACCAGTGATCATTGACTTTTGGGCAGAATGGTGTGGTCCTTGCCGTATGGTAGGTCCGATCGTTCAGGAGATAGGTGTTGAATATGCTGAAAAAGCAGTAGTGGGTAAAGTTAATGTAGATGAGAATCCTGGTGTTACATCCAAATTTGGCATTCGTAACATTCCAACTATCTTGTTCTTCAAGAACGGTGAGGTAGTGGATAAACAAGTTGGGGCAGTACCCAAACAGGTCCTGGCGGGCAAACTTGAGGCCATACTTTAAGAAATAAAACTGGGGGATCACAAAATGGTCCCCTTTTTAATATAATCGACTTTGAGTTCAATAGACATTAACCGGCTACAGCAGTTTGGCTCCCTGGAGTTCATCGCCAAACAGGTGGTGGAAGGCTTTATCACCGGCCTTCACAAGAGCCCTTTCCATGGCTTTTCAGTCGAGTTTGCGGAACACAGGTTATACAACCAGGGGGAGTCCATTAAGCATATCGACTGGAAGCTTTATGGCAGGACTGATAAGATGTTTGTGAAAAGGTATGAAGAAGAAACCAACCTGCGCTGCCAGATCATCATCGATAATTCTTCTTCCATGTATTTCCCTGTGAAGGATAATCCTTCCATTGACAATCCTAACAAGATCACTTTTTCAATTTATGCTGCTGCTGCCATTATCCAACTGCTAAAAAAGCAAAGAGATGCATTTGGGCTGAGCATATTCTCCGATGATATCGAGATCACGACCAGGGCCAGGTCAACCAGTGTTCATACAAAGTACATCTACACTGAACTGGAAAAGATGCTGCAGCCAATTTCAGTGAATACACATCGGAAAACTTTTGCAACACAGGCCCTTCATCAGATTGCCGACCTGGTCCATAAGCGCTCCCTGGTGGTAATTTTTAGCGATATGTTCGACTCTCAGGGTGACCCTGAAGCCATCTTTTCTGCTTTGCAACATCTGCGGCATAACAAGCACGAAGTTGTTCTCTTCCATGTCACCGATAAGGAAAAGGAGATTGACTTTGCATATGATAACCGCCCGTACCGATTTATCGATATGGAGAGCGGAAATGAATTAAAAGTCAATCCGCATGAAGTCAGGAAGAACTATGTTGATGCGGTTAAGAGCTTTAAGAAAGAACTGGAACTACGTTGTGGTGATTATCGCATTGATTTTATAGAAGCTGATATCAACCAGGGGTTTGAACAGGTACTCCTGCCTTACCTGTTGAAAAGAGAAAAAATGTACTAAATCTTGATCCTTACCTGGATTCTTACTTCCGACTTTGTCCTCCCCCGGATCTCATCCAATCCTGTCCCGATAATATTCCTGTCAAAGTAATAGGTTTGCGCAAAACGCAACCATAGATCCAAAAACCTTGTAAATTGTAAATTGTAAATCATATATATCCTTGTTCCCTGCCCATAATATGAAGGTACGGAACTGGCATAAAGTACATCATTCTCATAAGCATAAACCCTTGTTCCATAATCATCAGTATCGAACAAGGCCAGCCTGGCAATCAATTGATAGGGCTTTGCAGGTGGCTTGTAAATGAAATCCTGGTAGATCAGAATCCCTGTTTGATTCCCGGGGTTGACTGTATTCCATTCAATCCTGTTTCTTAGCTGCAATGACAAGGAAACCTGGTAAGCAATATGAAACCTGATGATGTGCCTGGTCCTGTCAATCAAAGGATCGATAAAGGCAATCAGGTCGGGATGGTTTTGTTGTTTTGTCTCTGTCCGGTATCTCAGGTAGAGCCCGACTGAGCGGGACAAGATATAATTCATCTGCATCAACATATCATATCCTGAAGAGGGGGCATCTACCTGGTATCGCACCCAGGGGAAACGGTACAGATCGGCATATGCTTTCAATGTGATATTAGGTAGCGGGTTGACAGATATTCCCATATAAATCCCGGTTTCATTTTGTATTGATCCGCCTTCTGAAAAGCCATGGCCATAGAGGTTGGTATGATCGACAGGATAGTGCCTGTAAATCATGGCAACTGATACTTTTGGGTGTAACATACTGACCAATCCTGTTAACATGGCAATGGACCGTTTGTCATTTGAAGTAAATTCCCCGAAAAGGTTGGTGTTTTTAAACAGAAGTATATCAAAATCAAATCCCACATTGATAAATTTATTGCCATGGGCCCTGAAACGGTTATATATCTGATCCGGTTTTTCCATGATTGCATCGAAATGGGTCAGGTGGCCTGTCAGGCCAATCTTAAAATGATCATGATGGTAGTGGATCCTGCCTCCATAATTAATTATATTTAGCGTTTGCTTATCCTGTATCTCACTTAAGGTCCTGTGGTATCCTGATTCCTGCAGAGAGCTGATATATTTTGCATTACCAGGTGTGTCCTGCGTCTCTTCAATAACATTGGCATCAGCTTTATGATTGGAATAGAAACAAACTATGCCTACCCGGCCAAACTGCAACCAGGCTGCCCCGCCACGCATATAGCTATTCTCATTGGCTGAGGTATTGGGCCGGATCATTGACGCATACCTCTTGATATTGGTTACATCAGCCGACTTCCCATACGACATTCCGCTCCACATTGTGAGCCCCTGCCCAAACTGCAAATGAAAATCACCCACGACAATCTTCTTGATAAATCGAATGTCCTGGGCATAGGTATATGCAGAGAAAAAGTCAAAGCCGATGGGTAGCTCTGTTTTGATCGCATCAGCAATTGTATCTGGCAGAAGCTTAGGAAAGAAGGCTTCCCCGGCATCTTTGTCCAGGGTAAAGCCTATCCTGAACTGATTGTTCCAGGCAAGTGTGCTTCTCACATAAACCCTGTCGGGTGGCCCAATATACCTGTCATTTGGTTTGTCCTGCCAGGTTTCCAGTGGAATTTCCTGATAACCTTTTTGCTGTTCAAGCACCCTGGAATACCTGCCAAAAAGTTGATATCGGAAACGGCGTCGCTTTGCCTGCACAGCAACTTCATCGGTAGCATTCTGGATTGTGATAAATGGCTGTAAGGATTGGATTTTTCCCTTGTTAAAACCTTCAACTGCGAGCATTTCATATGCTGTAAGCAGGGAGCCATATTTTTCCCTGTATTCCATAAGATTTTGAACTGCAATGGGGTCCAGGATTTGCAGGCTTTGAATTTCTTCGGCTGTTGCCTGGTTAATATTTAATGGATTCTCCCTGTAGTACTCCAGAATATCTGTCAGATCAGCAAAGTCAAGCTCCCTTTCAGTTCCTTCTGCAATAAATTCAATCCTGTCTTCCTGGGAATAGTGCTTGATGGTCAACAGCATAAAAACCATCATGATTATCATTCTGGGTTTCATGGTCAATGCTTTTTTAGGATAGAATAATGAATTGATAGCTGAGGTGAAAAGCCCAGGAATCTATGATAAGCACTTGCAATATCAATTATGATATTCCCGAGCTTGTACCCGAAACCAAATGCAAACTGAAAGGGGGACGTCATGATACCTGCCCTGAGAAAGATTTTCTCATTGACAGTGTATTCTATCCCCGTTTTAAACCTGGGTTTCCTGCTTGTGATCTTTTCACATTCAAGGCTGAGAATGATTTCTCCACTGATTTGGTGAGACATCCCCAGTGCAATCCTGGATGGTAGCCGTTCTTCATCGGTGGAGGGTATTTTAACCGCGAAGGGATTGCTGGTATGAAACGCAAATGTCAATCCTGGTTTCGCCTGGTATATTAACCCCAAATCAAATCCAACAAAGTTTTTATCCGCATAATCACCAGCATAGGTAATCCGCATGTAATTCAGCTTCAGGCCAACTGAGAACCCGGTTCCGAATGACCTTGCATAAGCCAGTCCAATGACATTTTCCCTGTAGACACTGATTCCGAAATCATCGATTGTCAGACCTATTACCCCGGCTTTCCTTAATGGGATTGCCAGGCAAAGGCTCCCCCGGTTTAGTTCATTGACCAGGAAATGATTATGCACACTAATCCCGAAAGCTATCCCTTTCAGGAACACCAGACCCGCCTGGTTATTGTAAATCGACCAGAAATCCCTGAGCCCGATGGAGGCATTACCCATTCCCGCTGATCTGGCCCCCCTGTTTTGCTGATCAAAAGCGGCAAAAGTCCAAAATTGGCATATACAGATGCCAATTAAGATTGTAATTCTTAATTTTATCATCGCTTGAACAAAATCTGTTATATTGAGTTATTTAGTACATGAGCCAGTGTAGAATAAGAACCCTTTAATTGTTAATACATGGAATTGAAAAATGTCCTCAATTTTTTAAAAGAATTAAGCAGAAATAACAACAAGGAATGGTTTCACGCCAACAAACCGGTTTACCAGGCTGCCCTGGCCGATTTCACTACCTTCACCGATGCATTGATTAGTAAGGTTGCCGGCTTCGACAAGGATATCGCCTCTTTAAGCGCTAAGGAATGTATTTTCAGGATATACAGGGATGTCCGGTTTTCACCGGATAAAACACCCTACAAGACAAATTTTGGTGCTGCATTCATGAAAGGAGGGAAGAAGAGTCCGTTCGCAGCCTATTATGTGCACCTTGAACCAGGAAAATCATTCTGCGGAGGGGGGGTCTGGATGCCCCCCGGTGATGTATTAAAGGCTATCAGACAGGAATTATATTATCACAGTGATGAGTTTATTAAGATCATTGAAAATAAAAATTTCAAAGACATATTCGGGGAGCTGGGGGGTGATAAATTGCAACGTCCTCCTGTCGGATTTCCGAAGGAATTCCCGCAGGTAGAGCTGTTGAAGTTTAAAAGCTACGTGGTTGGAAATAACATGCCGGACAGCACTGTATTATCCAATGAATTCCTGGATGAAGTGAGTAGCAAGTTCAAAACAATGAACCCTTTCATCCAGTTCCTGAACCGTGCTGTTTCAAATAAGTCGTAGGGGAGATGCCGTTACCTGATTAAATGTAACCGTTAACTGATTAGTGCTTTACTTTGATATATTGTACGTATATTTTTGTTGGTGTAGATTGGTTAATTAATATTGTGTTAATCCAGATTACTTAATGCTCTTGAAGGCGCACTTTTTTTCATAATTCTAGGTTTTTTTCATAATAATTGTGCTATTGCTTTTTTTCGTGACTATGCCCTTCAAGGGCATTTTTATGTCTACCTGTGACCCCTGCCTTCGCCTTTGCTTCGCTGAAGCTTCGCGAAAGCGAAGAGGGGCAGGCCTGAAGCCTGTAACCTGTAACCTGTAACTTGTAACTAGACGTCGATGTTTGCGTACTTGGCATTCTTCTCGATGAATTCACGACGTGGTGGGACCTCGTCGCCCATCAGCATAGAGAAGACGCGGTCGGCAGTGGTACCATTCTCGATGGTAACCTGTCTCAGGGTCCTGAAAGAGGGGTCCATGGTAGTCTGCCAGAGCTGCTCTGCGTTCATCTCACCAAGTCCTTTATAACGTTGGATATGAATTCCTTTCTCAGAACCATCAGCAGTCCATCCCTTAGTTATCTCTTCTCGCTCTTCCTCCGACCAGCAATACTTTTCTTCCTTGCCTTTCCTGAGCAGGTATAATGGGGGTGTAGCAACATAGACATATCCATTCTCGATCAGGTCCTTCATGTAACGGAAGAAGAAGGTCAGGATGAGTGTGGCGATATGGCTTCCGTCCACATCGGCATCCGTCATAATGATGATCTTGTGGTAGCGGAGTTTTTCTATGTTAAGTGCTTTGGTGTCTTCCTCGGTACCGATTGAAACACCAAGGGCCGTAAAAATATTTTTGATCTCTTCGTTCTCGAAGATCTTGTGCTGCATGGCTTTCTCTACGTTAAGTATCTTACCGCGTAAGGGCAGGATGGCCTGAAACTTCCTGTCGCGTCCCTGCTTGGCAGTCCCGCCCGCGGAATCACCCTCCACGAGGTATATTTCAGCGTTTGCAGGATCCCTCTCTTCACAATCAGATAGCTTACCAGGCAAGCCTGAGCCGGTAAGTATATTCTTCCTCTGAACCAGTTCCCTTGCTTTCCTTGCAGCATGCCTGGCAGTAGCCGCAAGTATCACCTTATTGACAATTATTTTAGCTTCCTTGGGGTGTTCTTCCAGGTAATGAGCCAGGTGCTCGCTGATCATCTGATCGACCGCACCCATTACATCTGAGTTACCCAGCTTGGTCTTGGTTTGTCCTTCAAACTGCGGTTCAGCAACTTTCACTGAAATAATTGCTGTCAAACCTTCACGGAAGTCATCACCATTGATATCAAATTTCAGCTTGGCCAGCATGCCTGATTTTTCAGCATAATTTTTCAGGGTCCTTGTCAGGCCCCTGCGGAAACCAGAAAGATGGGTTCCCCCCTCATGAGTATTGATATTGTTAACGTATGAGTGGACATTCTCTGCGAAAGAAGTGTTGTAATGCATAGCGATCTCAACAGGGATATCATTCTTTTCACCTTCAATGGAGATGATGTTATCCATCAGTCCTTCCCTGGCCTCATCCAGGTAAGCGATGAAGTCCTCAAGTCCGTTTTCCGATAGAAATGTCTGTATGTTATCACCATTTTCTTCAGTTTCCCTTTCATCGGTGATGACCAGGTTGATGCCTTTATTCAAAAAAGCCAGCTCACGCAATCTTGAAGCAAGGATACTCAAATCATATTCGGTAACTGTGAAAATGCTGTCATCGGGCTTGAAAGTCACTACTGTACCTGATTTATCTGTCTTGCCAACAGTCTTTACATCGTATAAAGGCTTGCCGTATTCGTATTCCTGTTCAAATACCTTCCCTTCACGATAAATTGTGGCTTTCAAGTGTTTGGAAAGAGCGTTAACACAGGATACACCAACACCATGCAAACCACCGGATACTTTGTATGATCCTTTATCGAATTTACCTCCTGCATGAAGGACAGTCATGACCACCTCCAGTGCTGAACGGTTTTCCTTCTCATGCATGCCGGTTGGGATACCCCGGCCATTATCTATAACTGTAATGGAATTATCTTTATGAATGTTCACTGTGATCTCATCACAATAACCTGCAAGCGCTTCGTCAATTGAATTATCAACCACTTCATACACCAGATGGTGCAATCCCCGTGTACTTAAATCGCCAATAAACATGGCCGGACGCTTGCGCACAGCTTCCAGTCCTTCAAGGACCTGTATGTTCTCAGCCGTATAATTCTTGTTAGCGAGATTATTCTTTTCTTCGTTCGTCATAATCAATGAATTAGCTAATTGAATAAGTTAGTTGCAAAAGTACAAATATTTTACAATATAAAATGCATATAAACGCAAGAAAATCAGCGTTTTTATCAACATTTTTTTGTTAAAAATGCACCCTACTGACAGCCCAGTAAAACCATGAATTCATCCTGGTAAACTGGCTGTTCAAAAATGTCTAAAAATGTGAAAACAAACACACCTAACTGTGGCCCGTCAGCTGCTACGGATTGAAGGGTTAAATTGATCATTGGGAAGGCGATTGACTGTTCCAGCTCATCCCAGGTCCATCGTATATCAAGTGATTCATTGTCAATCCATTCTATGGTGAAAAGGCTTCCATCGGGACCTGCTGCTGACTCTGAAAAAATTACTATTCCGGCATCAAACCGAATGTTGTCAGGCTGGTAAGTGCCGATATCAAGGAACCTTGCCTTGAAGTCATCGGTAAGGGGACTGGCAATACAAAATCCATCAAAGATCGCTGCCTGCTCAGTCTGCAGGGAAGGAAACAGTTGATTCAGGTCCATCGTCATTGGTGTCAGCGAGGCAATATCAAAGTTGATATCCGGGTAGCCATAGCCCTGGTTGGTTGTCAGGATATTGAAAGTGTTGATGTTACTCTTGTTTCCCGTCGGTTTACCATCTTCATCGATCACCGTAATCTGCCATGCATATTCTGCCATCAATGATTCTTTTTGAAAGAGCCTGGCTTCCATCTCCCGGACAGTTGGCCTGTACTGATGATAGGGCGATGCAATCACCAGGCTTGGTGCTTCAACCTGGAATTGATGGCTGTTGCCAATGATGTCTGACTCCAGCAACCATGGAGGGTTGTTGCTAAGTGCACTCCTGGCATCCTGCTCTTCCCAAACCCGAACGATCCTGAGTTCATACGAAATATTTTCCCAGCTTATGTTTCCATCCGGTGGAGTCCATGAAAACCGGGGAAGTATATTTCCGATGATCATATCATCCGGAGGGGACAGCAGTATCATCGAGGAATCATTATCCTGTGCAGAAATGCTAAGTCCCGAAAGGATAAAAATGTGTATCAATGATGATAGAAGAATTGATCTCAACGGCATGTCGTAAATATACCTCTTCAGCATTTAGAAAGCAAATGAAACACCTACGAGGGCATTAAACTTTTGAACGGGGTAGTTGTGCCATTTAAGGTAACCATTATTCAGCACATTATTAAGGTTAATGAATGCTGAAAGCTTATCTGTGACCCTGTATTCAAAACCCAGGTTTAAGTCTGCCCAGCCATCAATTTTCCGGGCAACAACCTGATCAGACTCATATAGCTTTGCATGCATTGAACCCTGCATAAACAATTCAGCTTTAACAATGAATCTCTCCTGGATGATGTAATCTCCCCCGATTTTCACCCTGAAATCAGGCTTATGCCATGGCTTTTCTTCCTTATCCATGTAATACTGGAAGTAATCCCCACCCAGCCACAGATGCATGACCTTGTTTCTTTTAAAACCTAATTCTGCATTCAGGTTTAACATATTTACATTATCGTAGGCCAGTGTAAACATATTCATCAACCCGTTAGTTGTGTCATTCACGTAAAATGGCATGTTATCGATCATACCATAAGAACCACCAACTTTATAATTCAGGTTTTGTGCGATGTTACCCAGGAAGCCTGCATCAAAAACAAACTTATTGCTCCTGTACTTGAGCATCGGAGTGGCATTGATAAATGGATTCTCCAGGCTTAATGATCTGAGTGTGATCCTGTCGAGAGAACCATTTATTCCTGCATATAATGACAATGCATCTTTAATGATTTTAACATCGACCCGGGCTACAGGATAAACATATAGTTTGCTGGATTCATCAAACCTGTAACTTATATCAATTCCAAGGTAAAATTTGTACTGGTTGAAGTTGGTACTGATATATGGTAACAGTTTGAGAAACCCTCCATTGTAATCCTGGATGGTATCATTATTAATGAAGTAATCCATGTCCAGGTCAAGCCCGAAATTCTGGTTTTCAGTGATGGAGGTAAATTTAAAGACCTTGTCAAGTTTTGCACCCAGGTGAATACGGTGCTCGCTGGCCTGGTAATTATCCTCAATATAATGGTAATTAAGGTCGATCAGGTAATTAAGGGGCTCACCGGAGGTGTAATTACTACCTATCCCTGCATCTAACCCGAATGTTTGAAAACGATGGCGAATGTCATCTTTAGAATACTCCACTTCCGGGAACTCGTCAGGTTTAAAACCATAATAATGTACCAGGTCATGATCAAAATAGACATTGCCGGTAAATGTGTTCTCTCCGAAGAACTTCTTCCCAAAGACCTGCACATCACTCATGCTGTAAGAGCTCGGTGCATAATTCTTGATCTCTCCAAAGGATGATATATGCCTGAGGTGAACGCCAACAGCATGCTTTTTCGACTGCCTGGTATTCGCAAAAAACTCGAAATAAGGTGTTGTGTAATTGCCAAATCCAGCCCTGATCAGGTTCCTGAGCAGCTTCTTCTTTGGATCCCCCGGTTTCTTAGAGGCTTCAATAGGTTTTGGGTTTACACTGGTTTCAAACAACCTGCTCCGTGTAGTATATTGAACAGTTGGCATCGTGCTCTCCTGGTCATAGATCCTGGGCTGAAAATTCATCTTATCAGCTGCAATGATGGTTGGCTTATATGGAGCTATAATGGTAACTTCCTCATTACGGTCCTGCGCCAACAGGAGGTTTGTTGATAAGATCAGCCCTGCCAGGCAAAGCATTGTGATATTTTTCATGGTATTATTCATGTTAATCAACTTATTGCTGCTGTGGTACTTCTCCATCAACGGCTGTTTGTTCTTCATCAATAATAGTCTGTAATTTATTCCTGGCAATCTTGCCAAGTTCAGGTCCTTTAAAATTGTCAATTACACTCTGAAGTGTTTGTTTGGCCTGAAAAATATTATCCGCCTTATAATAGACATCTGACAACAGGATAAATGCTCTTGCTACCCAGTAGTCGTATGAGGCATATTGATCAACCAGTTCAAAGACAAGGTTTTCAGCTTCAACATTCTTATCCATCATAAATGCCAGCTCAGCCAGGTAATACTTGGCTTCGGCACCCATCGCGTTATTTGTCAGGTTTTCTGTAATCGTAAACTCCCTCAGTGCATTGTTCAGGTCATCCATGGTGTAATAGGACTTTGCCAGGATATAATGTGCATCAATGATGGATTCAGAGGATACTGTTTCGGTTTGCAGCACTTTCTGGGCTGACGCGGCAGCCTCCCTGTAATTATTCAGGAGGTAAGAGCATTGCATCTGGCCTATCAGGGAAAGTAAGAGCTTGTTTTTATCACCGGCCATCTCCTCCAACTGTGTGTAATAGGTCAGCGCTTCTGTATAATCCCCTTTATGGTAATTAAGCTGTGAAGCATTCAATAATGCATTTTCTGTAAACCTGCTGTGGGGAAGCTCTACCACATTTTGATATGCTTCAAGTGCCCTGCTGGTATCCTGGGCACGCATCAGGCATTCTGCCATGTAATAATTAGCATTGGGGGCAAAATACCCCTGGGGGAACTTATGAATATAAGCATTGAAAGCCACCACCGCATCTTCACAACGATTTTCCATGTAAATATTTTCGGCAGCAATATAGGTCAGGGAATCCTGCTCAGTTTGTGAAACATTGGCAAAATTCAAACCGCTTGCATAAGCATAATATTCATCCACCTTATTGATATCCACATAAACATTCCTCAGGCTTGCAAGGGCTTCTTTGGATTCCGGTGTGCCAGGATACTTGCTGATGACTTTTTTAAATGTCTTGATCGATTGCTCAAACTGGTTCATGTCGTAATAGACTAAACCGCTCTTCAGCATTGACTTTATGGCGTACCTGCTTTTCGGATTTTCGGTGATCACCTTGTTGAAATAAGTGATGGCCTGGGCATTATTGTTCAGAATCAGGTATGTCATCGCTATCTCGTACTTCGCATCATCAGCCAGGGGTGACTTTGGATAGCTGCTGACCAGCTGGTTCAATGTTTTTATCTTATCATGGAATTTGCCCTGGGCACCTTCCGCCGTCGATCTCTGGCTTAAGGCATAATCGGAGTCGACCTTGTTCATCCTGATTGCATCATTGTAATATCGAACTGCCTGTGTGTATTTTTTCCTGATAAGGTAGGAATCACCAAGCCTGATCAGTGCATCATTAACGATCTTTGGATCTGCCGTGCGCCTGTTATTCAAGAGTTTTTCCCAGTAAAAGACGGCATTTTCATAATTTTCACGTTTGTAGTATGTGTAACCCAGGTTGTAGAGTGCCAATGGGTATAGGTCTGATTCCCTGGCGTTGGACTTTGAAAGGAAATTCTTGTAATATTTTATAGCACCCCAATAGTTGTCTGTCCTGTAAAATGCCTCACCAATCCACAGATCACTCTCCAGGTTGATCTGCTGGTCATAAGTGTAATTCTGTGATTCTTTAAAAAGCTCAATGGCTTCATCATATTTCTTCTGGTTGAACAGCTCCACTCCCCTGAAATACAATATCTTTTGATAAGCTACCTGCAGGTCTCTGTTCTTGCTCTTTATCTGGCGGATAGAGCCAAGGGCTTCTTTATAATTTTTTGTTGAGAGGTAAAGACTTGCCAGGTATTGATATGCTTCATTGATACGTGCAGAGTTTGGATACTGCTGAATGTAGCTTTCAAGGTTTTTGATTGATGAATTGTACGGATCCTGGCTGACCTCCATGCTTAACTTCGCATAATTGAAAAGGGCATCTTCTGCCACCTGCTTATCAAAATCATATTTTGCAGCTGCCGCAAAGGCATTGGAAGCAAACTTCTTCTGGTCAGTTTTCAGGTAACTGTATCCAAGATGATAATAGGCATTTTGTGCCAGGGCATCATCCTTTTTGGTAAGCTCTTGAAAATAAGAGATAGCCTCATTGAAGTTATCGTTTTGATAATAAGTATATGCAATTTCATAACTGCTCTCCCTGTCCATAGATCGTCTTGAAGCCCTTCCATACACTTCAAGGTATGGCAAGGCTTCTTCATATTGCCCAAGCTGGTAATGGGAATCCCCGATGATGAGCGCTAACTCATCTTTGTCTTTGCTTGAGGATGAATTATATAATGGTTTAGCCGATGCGATTACCCTTTCATAATTCCCCTGCTGATGATAAATATGAGCCATATAATATGGGATCAGCTTGCCATAGGCCCTGATTTGCTTGATCTTGTCGAAGTACTCCAAAGCTGTGTCATAGTCACCTTCGATATAAGCAATATGCGCATAATAAAAAGTAGCGTCGTTGGCATACCTGGATTCTTTACCTAAAACCTTCCGGAACTCAGTTTTTGCTTTATTATATTCCTTCTTTTTATAATAACAGAACCCCTTCTTGAAATAATACTCCGTCTTTTCAGTCTGAGAAAGACTGCTGAGGTCGACTTTGCTAAATGATTTTACCGCACTTGTGTAATTAGCCTGCCTGAATTGCAAATTGCCAAGCTGGAAATAGGCCAGCTGTGCCGAGGCACTCTCCGGGTAGTCCTCAATGAAGCTAAGCAGCTTGTACTCAGCATCTTCATTTTGAAGTTCAAATGCGCAAACAGCATCATAGTACCTGGCATTGATGTAAATGAGAGAATTTATATCCTTAATTGCCTGGGCTACTTCCACAAAAGCCTTTTGTGCGGCCCCAAACTTTTCATTTTCAAACAGTTCAAGCCCGGTCCGGTACCGTGCTTCCGGTTCATCATAAATGGCTGTTTGTTGCCCGTATGAGAAACTTATTGCTACCAGCAGTAACATCGTGATATGCAATAAGATCAAGAGTTTCCTGTGCATGCTTATTGATTTGGAGTAAGCGTCAAAATTATGAATTAGGGTAGCAGATGTGCCAAAGGTGTGATTTACTTTTTAACATGAATTCTGTTAAGAACTAAACGATGCCTTTCAGGAATTATTTCAAAATAAAATAATAAAAAGACCCTCGCAAGAGGATCTTTTTATCTAACTGCAATTCTGTAAGCAGGATTCTGTATCCGCCGAAACGGATTTCTATCATTTATCTGGGAATCCGGTCACCCGAATCCTCTAGCAACCTACCCGTCATGGGCTTGAGCGAGCAGCTCTTCAGGAGGTCAAAGACCCCCTACCGTGACTTATTTGGTCTTGCAACCCATAAGGTTTACCCCACCGGCATGTCGCCATGCTGGCGCGTGAGCTCTTACCTCACATTTTCACCCTTTCCACACCAGAGGTGTGGTGGTTATTTTCTGCGGCACTTGCTGTTCATCCACCTGAGTGGAAGACCTTCCCGTTAGGAAGTATGGTGCTCTGCGTTGTCCCGACTTTCCTCCCCGCACGAAGCGAAGCGATAGAACGAATTACAGTATATTTTCACAAAATTAACAAATTCTCAGTAAATTTATACACCAATACATCAAAAATGGATACGCAATTATTTCAAATAGACGCATTTACCAATAAAGTATTTGGTGGAAACCCTGCTGCTGTGTGCCCTCTCGAAAGTTGGATTGATGAAAAGATTATGCAGGACATAGCAGCAGAAAATAATTTAGCTGAGACCGCTTATTTCGTTCCCGTGGGTGATCATTTTGAGATCCGCTGGTTCACTCCGGAGATGGAAATTGACTTATGCGGACATGCAACGCTGGCATCAGCCTTCGTTCTCTTCAATCATCTGAACTACCAGGGAGAAAAGATAAGATTTCTTTCAAAGACAGATGAACTCATCGTAACCCGATCCGGGGACATGCTTACCCTGGACTTCCCATCCCGGCCTCCGGTTGAAACTGAGATTGACTCACTGCTGGTTAAAGGCCTGGGAGCTTATCCACAGGCGGTTTATAAAAGCAGGGATTTCCTGGCTGAATTTAAGAGTGAAGATGAGATCCTGGCCCTGGAGCCGGATTTTTCCTCATTGAAGAATTTGGATTGCCTGGGTATTATTGTGACTGCCCCCGGCAATGAAGTGGACTTCGTTTCCCGCTTCTTTGCACCAAAGGCAGGGATCAATGAAGATCCGGTAACAGGTTCTGCACATACGACGCTTACACCATTCTGGTCGGAGCGATTGGGGAAAAACAAGCTGAGTGCCAGGCAGGTGTCCAGAAGGGGAGGGGAGCTCACATGTGAACTTAAGGGTGACAGGGTATTGATCAGTGGTAACGCTGTGATGTATATGCAGGGCACAATCCATTTATAAACCATCACTACTTGCAAAATAGGGCCTAAGGAACCCTTTAAATGGATGCCCTGCTTTTTCCGAAACTTATCCACAACTTGGGTGTAGTCTTGTTCAGAATTTCTATTTTTGCGCTATGTCGTCGGAAAAGTACAGATCGGTCAAAGAAAGCATACAATTATTTTTACCGCCGGTAGTAGGATTTTCCTTTATCCATTTGATGAGGCTGATATTTAAGTATGGTGTTTCCTTTAAATATTTTTTTCGGATACTAGCCATCATTATCATATGTATCATAGGTATTCCATTTCGAACTTTTGAATACTGGCGGTACAAAAAGAAAGTGAAAAAGTTTCCAATGACTGATACGCCTATCTTTATAATAGGTCACTGGCGTAGCGGGACAACACATCTTCATAATATCATCTGCCAGGATCCTAAGATGGGTTATGTAACTACTTTTCAGAGTGTATTCCCTGAAAATGTTTTGCCAGGCTTTGGCAGATGGCTATTTAAATCATTTATGAAGCTGCTGATCCCCACTTCAAGGAAAGGGGACAACGTAAAACTGGGTGTTGAGTATCCCCAGGAAGAAGAGTTTGTCCTTGGAAGAAATCACCACAACAGCTTTTATGATATGTGGTATTTCCCAAGGAAGACCATGTATTTCTTTTATAGATACCTTCATGGTGAAGGTGCCACACCTAAATCCAAAGCTAATTTTCGCCATGATTATTACAGGATGATCAAGAAAGCAGCGATCAACCTTAACAGGTCATGGTTTATTTCGAAGAACCCTCCCAATACAGCCAGGATACCAGCACTCCTTGAGATATTCCCGAATGCCAAATTCATCCATATCTGCAGGAACCCGGTGATGGTGCTCCTTTCAACCCGTCATTTTTTCTCCAAGATCATGCCTCCTTTGCAGATGCAAACCATCAGCGATGAAGATCGGAATGCCCTGGTTTACGGGCTTTATAAAAAGACAATGGACAGTTATTTCCAGGATTCCGCACTTATACCCAAGGGTAACCTGGTTGAAGTGAGATTTGAAGATTTCGACAAGGACCAGGTAGGCACTATCAAAAGAGTGTACGAAGAGCTTGGGATTCCCGGTTTTGAAGAATCACGAAGAGTTTTTGAGGAGTACACCGAATCCAAAAAAGACTATCAAAAGAATACTTATAAAGTAAGTAGGGAATTATTTGAGGAGATACAGGCGAATTGCCGTTTCAGTATGGAAAAATTAGGTTACGAAGTCCCATCCAATGTCGAAGTGGCGGGTGATTAACCTTCTTTGTAGAATGGCAGCTTGACTACTTCAGCCTTCAGCAGCTTATTCCTGACTTTAATAAACACTTCTGAGCCAAACTTCGCATGATCAACATTGATGTATCCCATGCCTATTGGTTTTTTCATGGATGGTGACATGGTCCCGGAAGTAACTTCCCCAACCTGGTTTCCATCAGCATCACAGATCTCATAATGCTGGCGTGGAATGCCTTTGTCTATCATATCAAAGCCCCTGAGCCTGCGTGTGACGCCGTCTTCCTTTTGCTTTAGCAGGTAATCCCGGTCGATGAAATTATTGCCATCAACAAACTTCGTTATCCAGCCCAACCCGGCTTCGATGGGGGAGGTGCTTATGTCGATATCATTGCCATAAAGGCAAAAGCCCATCTCCAGCCTGAGTGTATCTCTGGCTGCAAGGCCAATAGGTTTAATGCCGTACTCTTCACCTGCTTCCAGCACAGCCTTGTATATTTTTTCGGCATCTTCGTTTGCCATGTAGATCTCACATCCACCTGAGCCTGTGTAGCCTGTTGTTGACAGGATGACATCCTTCACACCTGCAAATTCGATCTTCTGGAAAGTATAGTATTCCATGTCAACCACATTGGCTGTGGTTAATTTCTGCATAGCCTTCAGTGCCAAGGGGCCCTGCACAGCCAATTGTGCAATTTCGTCAGATGCATTATACAGTTCTGCACCCCTGGTGTTCTGTTCATTGCACCATTGCCAGTCCTTATCGATGTTGGCTGCGTTTACAACCAGCAGGTAGGTCTCTTCATCAATACGGTACACCAGCAAATCATCAACAATACCGCCTTTGCCATTGGGGAAGCAGGTATACTGTACCTTTCCATCTGTAAGCTTTGCAACATCATTGGTGGTCACCCTTTGAACAAACTCGAAAGCGTTCGGGCCCTTAACCCAGAACTCACCCATATGAGATACATCAAAAACCCCGATGCCTTTTCTCACTGTTTCGTGCTCAATAATAATTCCTTCGAACTGAACAGGCATGTTGTAGTCTGCAAAAGATACGATCTTGGCTCCCATGGCCTCGTGCATATGTGTAAGTGCGGTGTTTTTCATATGGATGATGTTTAAATAGATTCTGCCGAGGAACAAAAGTAAAAAATCCCCTGATATGAATCGATGATCAATCCTATTTTTCTTGTTATCTTTGACATTCAATTATTTCAGGATATGAAGATCATACCTACTGTCAATACTCCTCGCTGGATCATCCTGATGATCGATATGATCATAGTGGTCTTTTCGGTGATCCTGGCTTACCTTCTCAGGTTTAATTTTCATATCCCGGAGATTGAGATAGTCATGCTGCCAACGGTACTGGCATACATCTTTATCGTACGTTTAATCTCTTTCCTGATTGCCAAGACCTATGCCGGGATTGTCAGGTATACCAGTACAGAAGATGTGATAAGGATATTCGTGGTTGTCTTTCTGGGCAGTATTTTCTTTGCTCTGACCAACCTGGTGACTTATTATATTATCAACGGCACGTTCCTGATTCCTTTTTCTGTCATTATCATCGAGCTGATTGCAACCACCCTGACTTTATCCGTATTCAGGATGATCGTCAAAGTGGCCTACCTGGAGTTCATCAGCCCTTCAAGCATCCCGATTAATGTGATCATCTTCGGTGCAGGGGAATCAGGGATCATCACCAAGAATGCACTGAACCGTGATTCTGTAGTTAAATATAAGATCATCGCTTTCATTGATGATAACCCGCAAAAGGTCGGAAAGAAAGTCGAAGGTGTCACGATTTACAGGCAGGACAAGCTGGATGATCTGTTTAAGTCATATACTATTAACAATGTCATTATTTCTACCCAGAATATCCGGGCCGACCGCAAGCAGGAGCTTGTTGAAAAGTGCATGGAATATAATGTCAATGTCATGAATGTGCCGCCGGTATCTAACTGGATCAACGGTGAGCTTAGCTATAACCAGATCCGGAAGGTGAGGATAGAAGACCTGCTGGGAAGGGATATTATCAAACTTGACGAAGCCATGATCAGCAAGCAGCTGGCTGATAAGAATGTGCTGATCACAGGTGCAAGTGGTTCTATTGGTAGTGAGATCGTCAGGCAGGTAGGTAACTATGCGATCAAGAAGCTGATCCTGGTCGACCAGGCAGAAAGCCCATTGTTTCACCTTGAGCTGGAAATGATTGATAGGTTACAGACAAAGGATTTTGAGATTGTCGTAGCGGATATATGCAATCCGTCAAGGATGGATGCAATTTTTAAAAACTACAAGCCAGATGTGGTATATCATGCTGCAGCATACAAGCACGTGCCTATGATGGAGGAGAATGCCGTTGAAGCAGTTAAAACCAATATTGAAGGGACTAAGTTATTGGCCGACCTTGCCGTAAAATACAATGTTGACCGTTTTATCATGATCTCAACCGACAAGGCTGTCAATCCCACAAGTGTCATGGGTGCCTCCAAGCGCATTGCGGAGATCTATGCACAGGCGATGAACCAGAAGAATGGCACTAAGTTTATCACCACCAGGTTTGGCAATGTCCTTGGCTCCAATGGCTCAGTCATTCCACTATTCAGGGAGCAAATTGAAAAGGGAGGTCCGGTCACGGTCACACATCCGGAAGTTACCCGTTACTTCATGACCATCCCGGAAGCCTGTCAGCTGGTTTTGGAAGCGGGGGCATTGGGCAATGGGGGAGAGATCTACATTTTTGATATGGGCAAGTCAATCAAGATCATCGACCTGGCAAAGCAGATGATACGCCTCTCCGGCCTCACATTGGGAAAAGATATTCAAATCAAGTTTACCGGTCTTCGACCTGGAGAGAAGCTATATGAAGAGCTGTTGAACGACCAGGAGAACACCATGCCCACCCACCACCCACAGATCATGATCGCCAGGGTGAAAGAGTATGATCAGGAGGAGATCAGTAGCGAGATAAGCCTGCTGATTGATTTTGTCGAAAAACAAGATGACCTCGAGATTGTTAGAAAGATGAAAGCCATCCTGCCTGAATTTATCAGCAAGAACTCAATATTTGAAAAGCTGGATACGTTAGAGAAGTGATGAAGAAGATAATTGTTTCCATACTGTTCCTGTTGCTCATGCAAAGCATGTATGCTGCATACATCCTTATTCCAATGGATGATTCCCAGAAAAACCATCTAAAGGCGTATGGCATCTCCTACTGGGTCCTGCAGAAGGAGATTGAAGTCAGCTGGCTGTTGAATTACCGTGGTGGCAGTTTTATGTGCCTGCATCACCAGCTGATTGAAAATGAATGTGTGATCCGAGGGGTGACCTACCAGGTCATTGCCGATGTACAGGCTTCAGGTATCTTGCAGGAGATGGCAGATGCTCAGGTGAACATGGAAGAGATCAAGCTGCACAAGCCCCCGAAGATAGCAGTGTACTCGCCTAAAAATAAGCAACCCTGGGATGATGCCGTTACGCTGGTGCTCACCTATGCAGAGATCCCGTATGATGTGGTGTATGATGAAGAGGTGCTGGAAGGGTTGCTGCCCGTTTATGACTGGCTTCATTTGCATCACGAAGATTTCACCGGGCAATATGGCAAGTTCTGGGCCCGGTACAAGGACTTTCAGTGGTACCGGGAGAACCAGCGTGCTGCAGAGGAGACGGCCAGGAACCTTGGGTTTGAAAAGGTGTCTGATTGCAAGCTGGCCGTTGTAAAGAAGATCCGGGATTTTGTTACGGGAGGCGGTTACCTTTTTGCCATGTGCTCTGCATGCGACAGCTACGATGTAGCGCTGGCAGCCGATGGTGTAGATATCTGTGATGTGATGTTTGATGGTGACCACATGGACCCGGATGCCCAGAACAAATTGAACTATAGCAATTGCTTTGCTTTTACTGATTTCACGCTCAGCAACAGCCCTTATGAATATGAGATCAGTTCTATCGATGCCACACAGAAGCATTCCAGGGAGGTCAGGGAGAAGAATGATTATTTTACCCTTTTTGAGTTTTCAGCCAAGTGGGATCCTGTACCTACCATGTTATGCCAGAACCATGAAGTGATCATCAAGGGCTTTATGGGGCAAACGACTGGTTTTATCATGGATTATATCAAGCCGAACGTGTTGATAATGGGAGAGAACAAGGCTTTCAATGAAGCAAAATATATCCATGGGGAGTTTGGCAAGGGCACCTGGACCTTTTACAGCGGGCATGACCCGGAAGATTATCATCATTATGTCGGTGATCCTCAAACCGATCTGGACCTGTATCCTAATTCAACCGGTTACCGACTGATCCTGAACAATATCTTATTTCCAGCAGCCAAGAAGAAGAAGCAGAAGACCTAAATGATATTAGATTTACAGTTTACAATGTACAATTTAGAATGTAGAATGTAGAATGTGCAGTAGTTACTTTGTGGTTTTACCTCCCATTTGTGTGAAAACGCTGTCGATGGGCTCCCATAATTCGATTTTATTGCCTTCAGGGTCCATGATATGAACAAATTTTCCATATTCAAACTCTTCGATCTCATCAACAATGGTCACACCATTTTCCCTTAGTTTCTTGACCAGGCCTTCAATATTTTGCACCCTGTAGTTGATCATGAATTCTTTTGTTGATGGATTAAAGTATTCTGTGCTGTCAATGAAGGGGCTCCACATAAGGTAATTGATCTCATCCGGCCGGTTGGCATTTCTGAATTCAAAAGGGGAACCGTATTCGTCGATGGCCATACCCAGGTTTTTCCCATACCATTCTTTAATTTCCTTTGGGTTGTTTGAACGGAAAAATATTCCGCCTATTCCGGTTACTTTTGGTGTTGTATCGTTCATAACTGTCTCTTGTTCTTCAGAATTATTCAATTCTTCAATCGTTGAAATGAGCCATTCATTAAAGTCCTCATTTTTCGCATTTGTTATCATTTCTTTTAGCGGCACTTTATCAGCAAAATATCTGAAAATATATCCATAGTTTGTATAACTGCCTCTCTCCGGATTACTCATGATCTCATACATTTTTTCTTTGTTGAGGTTCATTCCTGGTTGAATTAGTTGATCAGCAGCAAAAACAGCAAATCCTTCATAGAACCAGACCGGACCCATATCGTCTTCTTTACCGTTTAAAATCCTTATATGTAACCTATGGGCCATTTCATGAGTCATTATTTTATCATAATAATTTTCTTCTTCACCTACAGGATAATTCTTTAAATATATTTCTGGTGAAACAAGCAATAGAATGCGATTCTCCAACGCGCCGAGGGCAGTCTTTGGTAATTTTATGGTCGTATCCATTCCGGCAATCTGAAGAACGGTTTTATCAAAATTATTCTTATTATCAAAAATTAGAACACTATCCATAAAGCTCTTTGTTGTCAGATGTTCCCAACCATGTCTATTTGCAAAAACCGAGATCCTTTTATGAGCTGCAATTAAGCACGTTTGAAACTCATCTTTTCTATTTTCAAGAGATGTTGAAAGAATTATTGGTATTTGGGTGGCCGTCTGAAGATATTTATCATCAGAAGCCGGCGATTTGTCTTTTTGACCTGTTTGGTTACTACATGCGATAAGCCCTATAAGGATTACTAGTAAAATAAGTCGTTTATTCATTTAATGAATCTCCCATCATCTTTTAAGGTTGAAAGTTTGCTTATGTTTTTCTCAAGCCATCCTATTTTCTTAGCCTCTCTCATGTCAAATTCTGGGACATATGGTTTAATGTCTAAAAGAGGAGTCCCATCGATAATATCCAAATCCTTAATCCGGAGTATATTCCCTTCAATTTTAACAAGCCGGACTATAGAGATCCCAATTGGATTGGGCCTGTTCGGAGCCCTTGTTGAGAATACTCCATGTATTTGATCGTCCAGAAATGGTTTTACCTGTAATGATGATTCTGTTGATAAATGCAGGTGATATACCAAAATGACATAAGAGAAACCATCAAGGTCTTTTAAGCCTTCATTGTACTCTTGAAATACTTCGACTCTTCCATAAGTGCCTTTTGCTGCTGTTGGTTGGATAGGTGTCCCTTTTGGCTCCCTGAAAGGTGAATGGATAGTTCCTATCTGTTTGTATTTTACCTCATTCATTATCTCTATATTTCATCATATTCAGTATTAGTTTTTCGTATTTGCTATGTCCAGCATTAACTCCAATTGTATTTGTTGTATCCCCATTAGTCGTTGCCATTGGCTTATCATCAGGTGGTCAGCTTTCCCGTGCAGGTTGCGTATCTGCAATGATTTCCCAATCTTCTATTGGCCCATCTACAACCCTGAACATGGGGTGTACGTCAATTAGTGTTTCCTGAGATAGTTTTTGATATCTTTCCGGATCCCTTTTTTTTAGTTTCTCCAACAAGTGAACAGTTTCAAATTTTACTTGGTGTTCCGTTACCGTAAGAGATAATGTTTCATGGTTAAAATTGATTTTGCTTTTATTAAAGCTGTATCCCCGGTCTGATGAGTCATTATAAATAGGTACTAAATATTGATTAATACAATCAATAGCATTCCCTGAATGTTTGAACCTGAGCAGCTGGGGATGATGTTTATACCCTTTAGTCTTACCCTCCAATACCTTTTTTGCCAGAAGGGCTTCTCTCCAAAGAGCTACTAAACCTTTTGGATCAAGATATTTGGGATGTAATGACCATAATCTCATAAGTTTACATTTTCTTAAGAATTTAATTGCTTTAAAGAGCTCTCAAGCTTAGGATATAAGAATTCATACCCTGCAGCTATAATTTTATCTGCCGAAACGCGGCTTCCATTTAGAATCACAACAGACATTTTTCCAAAGATTAATTTCATAGCTAAAGCAGGAATAGCTGGAAACCAATAAGGTTTATTAAGATATCGGGCCACTTTATGATTAAATGCTCTGTTGGTAATGTGTTCAGGTGCGACTGCGTTGTAGGGGCCATGCATTTGAGTGTCTTCAATTGCTTTGATGTAAATGCCACATAAATCATCAATGTCTATCCACGGAAAGTATTGTTTTCCATTCCCTATGGCTGAACCCAACCCCATTTTTATTGGTTTAATAATTTTTGAATATGCTCCACCATGTTTTGCGAGAACAACACCTGTTCTTACTTTAACTACTCTTAAACCAATATCTGTAAATCGATCAGCAACTTGTTCCCATTTCCTGCAGGTCTGTCCCAGGAAGTCTTCTGCAGGCGGATCTGATTCAATATAGATTCTATTTGCTGTTACAGCTCCATAATACCCCACAGCTGATGCTGTGATGAAGGCCTTTGGTTTTATGTCTTTTTTTTGTATATATTTTAGGAGCAATTTTGCCGGCATGATCCTGCTGTCAAGGATTTGCTGCCTTCTTTTGCTTGTCCATCTTTTACTGCCAATATTTGCTCCTGCAAGATGTATAATGTAATCAACGTTATTTAAGGCTTCTTCGTCGATGGTATTATTATCCAGATCCCAGGTGTAAGATTTTATTTCATTATTGAAGTTCTGTGTTCTGCTTAATATAGCAACTTCATAACCTCTTTCCAGCAATTGCTTACTAAGATGTCTGCCTACCAGACCAGTTCCGCCCGTAATTAAAACTTTCGTCATATAACCTTATTTACAATCCTGATTTACCTTCAGGATACTTTTAACGTAAAATCCATTTTCTTCAGCAAAATTGAGAAGGTCAGAATAAATGGCAGCATCTAAGACTTTGGTTCTTGATAGGATCCATAAATATTTTCTTGATGGGTCTCCAACCAGGGCATAAGCATATGCTTCATCCAAAACCATGATGTAGTAGTCACCTGAAAATGGCCAGAAAAATCTCACTTTCAATCTACCCGGGTATTTTGGGTCCGGAATCCAGGCAGTCCCCTTGGCTGTTTTAAATTCCCCTTTCTTTTCTATTAAGTATCCTTTGTTCAGCACTTCTATTTTTCCATTATCCTTTATAGAATAAGTAGCTGATACGCATTCCAATCCCTTTTCAAAACGATTGGGTAAGCGGGCTATTTCGTACCATGTGCCAATGTACTTGTTAATATCAACCTCTTCAACTGTTGATAGTTCCCTGGGTGCTGTGCAGGATAATATATTCAACATCGCTATTAAAATTATTAATTTTCGGATCATTATTGTTTTTGATTTATAGTTTGCATGCCAAGGACTTGTATGTGAATAGTATACGAGTGCATACGACTTAATTTTTATTTTCATTTAACCATTCCAGTATTAGTTCCATTATTTCAATGTTGAAATCTTCATCTATCTCTATGTATTCACTTATAAGTCCGGTTTCGCACCTTTGAAATATATGATTAATGTTTTCAGGTGCTACTACCCTGAAATTCTTGTTGCCAGCTTCTTCAAGGGCTTTTTGAATAGCTGCATTGTTTTCAGGTACAACCTGAACATCCTTTGCTCCTATTATTGACAGAACCGGACATTCAATATTTGTAAGATAATCATATGGCTCATACTTCATGCAGGAAATGTAAATGGGAGTGGCATATTCTTCAGCAATGTTTTTGATCCAGAAATCAGGATTCGATTTTGTAAAATCATCTATTTCTGCTTTCGCTTCTCCTTCTAAGGATGCCTGCCATTCACTTATTGTATGAATCAATATGTTTTTTGAAGTCGTGTAGTCCTGATTGTCTGGCATTTCTTTTATAGCATCACACAAGGATTCGAGCAAGTGTCTCCCTGCTTCGATAATCTCATCAGGCTTGCCCTGGAGTTTGTTAGAAAGACTGTCGGCCTTAATATGGTTTTCACAAAAAGGGATGCCCAGGCCACCCAGCATAACAAGGAAAGAAATATCCTGATATTTACTCGCCAGTATTGTACCCTGCAATGCTCCGATGCTATGGCCAATAATTCCAATATTATCATGGTCAATGTCCTTCCTGCTTTTCAGGTAGTGAATTCCAGCGTATGCATCACTGGCTTGCACTTCTAATGATGCGCTCCAAACATCCCCTGTCGAACCCCCAATACCCCGGTCATCATATCTCAGAACCCCAACGCCATTAGATGACAGAAACTCAGCAAGGATCTTAGATGGCTTGTGTCCATAAACTGTTTCATCCCTGTCCTGCTGACCTGAACCCGAAATAAGAATTACAACCGGGAATTTGTCTTTGCCTGATGGTTTTGTCAGGGTCCCGGTAAATGTGGCATCATGCAGGTCATTCCTGAAAACTACTTCCTCCTCAATAAATTTACCTGTGGATTTGCAACTACCTCCAATTAATAAGAGTTGTGCAAGAAGGAATAATCCGGCAAATACAAAGCGATTTTTCATGCAATTATTATAATCCTTATTATTGAGAACTATTTTTTTATAATAATAGTTCATTTATGGTATTTATAATATCCTCATCTACAGTTTCTTTACTATAGCCATGTATAACTTTTCTAATCACCCTGTTCTCATCAAGAATATAAAATACAGGTACTGAAGTTACTTTATATGCCTTACTAACACTCTTTTCTGATATCAGGAATTTAAAATTAAGGTCATTATTCTGGTAGTACTTTTTTAGTCCATCTATGTTATTACTCCATGTTTCAATACTCACAAAATCAAAATCATGGTGCTGGTAATCCTCAACTAATTTCTTTATAAAAGGAATTGAATGATGGCATGGCCCACAACCTAAACCGGTAAATTGTATCAATATTACTTTACTTTTTAAGTCCACTAATCTTATTGAGTCGTTTTCTATATCAGTTAAAATCCAATCAGGAGCGATTTTCCCTACTAAGTCGCTTGTTTTGGACTTTCTTTCTCTATTGAATTGAATAATTTCAAAGACATCTGGGTAATATTCTGAAGCAACAAACCCTAACTCTTGAGTTGTATTTAACTTAGCTTCATGACAGGATTCAAAGTGAGTTGCGTGATGCCATTTACTTCTCATTCGATAGGGTAGATTGTCAGACTTCCGAATCCAGATATCAAATTGGGATATTTCATCAGAAGGAATATATTGGTTTTCAATAACAATTGGTTTTATATGGAAATATACATGCCTGTCATAAATCATCAGGCAAAATCGGACAGAATCTCCATAGTCATGCAAATTTGTCCTGATACTGTCGTTTGTGTTGAGGGAATAATCTAAGATTTCTTTTACTTTGGTATAAAAAGGGTAATATACCAGTCTGAAAGGATAGGGATGATCCTGAAAACTATCAACTTTTACATATTGCTCGTCCCAATTAATTGCTCCTCGCACCATCCCATCGTAGAAATCAATCATTTTAGTTGTGTCATTTATTGCATAAATGCCTGAACTGGAACCAACCAATGTGTCGGCAGGATTCACAAATATTTTTATATACCTGGTTCTTGGTTCGCTAAATTTGGCAGTATCTCCTGGTGCACTGGCTGTTTCAGTTGAATAATATGTTGCAGATTTGATACTGCTCAGGTTATTTGACACCTTAAGAAGGAATTCTTGCTCATTAAGTTCTGTTTTGCAGCTGTCTGCAAAAATTAAAATTGCGAGTATAATTATTAATCTACTGATCTTTTCCATAGTACTATAGCTTAACATACCTGCTCTTCCTGCTTTAACCGGTTATTACTCCAATTATTATAAATGCGAGAAGGATCAAACTCAGGATAGAAGTTATCATATATTCTTTCATCAATTCGAATTCTTTCTGACAACATAATAGCTGTCATATTCTTTGATGATCTTAAAATTGTTTTTCTCATATAAGCTCAAAGGACCTTTATAATTTTTTTCACATGACGATTCACTTTTTACAGGGTAGGCTTCAAAATAATCGTACTCTTTATCAGTATAATCCTCAATGATTTTTTCCAATAGGATCCTTGCAATTCCTTTTCTTCTGAAGTCAGGGCTGATTAAAAAGCAGACGATCGAACAAATCTTTTCGTCAGAATTATCATCTAAATTATAAATTGTCCTTAATGCCTGGTAATTATTCCTGTCGTTGACGTTGCACCAACCGATCGGAGTATTGTTGGAATAGGCTAAGTATCCTCTCAATTTACCCTCCTTTATCAACTTGATGACAGCTGAACGATTCTCTTTTTTATTCCATTGTTCATCAGGGCCAGTGAAATGGAATGAATAACAATAACATTTTGACCAATCGGGGTTCTCGGTGAAGACCATATTGTCAAAGAAGAACAAATAATCATCTAACAGTTCTGGAGATAGTTTTCTGACAGTGATGTCCATAAATCAGACAGCAATATTGAAACGTATTTTATAATTGCTATTAAAGATACAGGTTTTAGTGGAATTTTGAAGCATGAGGCTTGAAGTTTGGAATTTCTGTTCAGTGCTCAGTGTTCAGTGTTCACTGGATCTTCACCAACTTGGTATAAAACGGGTTTCCATCAAAGACAAACCACACGTAATCGCTGCAGCTGTCGGATTCGAGGAAGTCGATCTGCCCGCTGGTGACCAGAAGGCCGGGAGTGGAGATGTTTTGTATCCCGCTTGGGATCCATTTGCAGGATAATACATGGGAAAGGGCTGAGGATACCTCAATCTCATAATCGATTGCTGCAGATGAGGTACCATAACTGGTACCGGTTATTTCAAAAATATCATCAGAATGGTCATAAGGTGTGCTTTCGCCTTCGATCCAAATCAATTGCTGGTTGCAGTTCCATGAATAGCCCCATGGCTGGATGGTATCCATGACCAATAATCCTCCGTTGCTTATCTGGTTATTGTAAGAATCCTTCTGTTCCGGATTTTTACCTTCATGCGTGATCTGATGAGCGGCATTAAGCCTGATGAATTCAAAGTAGTATTCCTGGTAGGTTATGGAGGCAGTGGTCCCTGGCTCATCGATGGGTCCGTCAAATGCAGCGAAGAACTCTCCTCTTCTGGAGCAATCATCGGGGCATTGGAAGAAATAATTTGGGAATCTGAACCTCATATGAGGATCAGGGACGGCTGTGTAATACACCTGGGCTCCATTGATTACATTATAACCTGTGTTGATCAAGGTCGTGTCACTGGATGCAATAAAAACATAGTTAAATACATCATTAAAGGCCAGCTGGGCCCAAACAGATTCAACTGAGATATTGATGTTTGGATTGTAGTCAATTTCAGTGTTCTCATTCTTACAGGAAAAGAGCAGGATAAGTAGTAAGGATGTAAGGATGTTGAAATTCCTTTTCATTATAAGAATCATTTACGCAGGTAAGTTAAGAACGAATACCGCAGGGAATTATTTTCATCAACCTGCACTTCACTTTCTTCAACAAGTTCCCATTCCTTATCATCAATTTCCGGGAAAAAGACATCTGCATCAAAATCCTGGTGCACCCTGGTGATATACAGCTTATTGGTCAGTGGCATGAACTGCCTGTAGATTGAACCGCCACCTATGATGAAACTTTCGGTTTCTGTATTACAATATTTCAGGGCAGCATCTATTGAATCAACCGTTTCAGCACCTTCAAAATGATCATCAGGGATATCGGAGATGATGACATTGGTCCTGTTGGGCAGGGGCCTCTTCGGAAGGGATAAATAAGTGTTCCTACCCATAATAATGGTGCCACCGCCGGTAATCCTTTTAAACCGCTTCAGGTCTTCGGATAGATGCCATAGCAGGTCATTGTCCTTGCCAATGGCATAGTTGCTTGCAATCGCTACGATGATGGATATTTTTAATGGCCTTTGTGTCATTGATATAATAATTAGACCACAAAAATAGGTGAAAATTCCATTAATTCTATCGGGACTCCATTATGCTCAATCACTGCAACTCTTATGCCCACCGAAGGATGGTTAGGCACTGCAATAAACTACAAATTGGAATCTAACAGCCCTCTGATCTCGCCGGATGACGGCCTTGGGGCATCATTCGAGATTACTTTGCCATCAGCTGAAAAAAGCATGAATCTTGGAATACCAAATATTGCATAGTCCTTGGTAATCTGACTCCATCCATCAGCCCATAGTTGAATTCCTCCCAGGTTATCCTCCTTCACCATTTTCATCCAGGCTTCTTTATCAGTATCAACAGATACGCTCAGGAAGGTAATATTTCTCCCGTGATACTCTTCCTCCAGTTTTTGCAATGATGGGATTTCACCTAAACATGGTCCGCACCAGGTTGCCCATACATCTACATAAACTAATTTCCCATTTAATGATGATAGCGAAACTTCATTTCCATCTATGCCGGGATAAGTAAAATCTATAGCTGGATCTCCCGCTTTTGGCATATTGTCGGTCAGCTTTTTTCTTTCTCTCCATAAGTCTAACCTTTCTTCTAATATGTCTTCTTGTTTCTTAGCATAATCTTCTTCTGTCAACTTATTTATCAACGCATCAACATCGACTCTGTAAGCTTCGAGCAAGTCAGCATATTCACTACTGTTTAATGTATCCAGAGCAGTGTAAAAGTTGTATTTACGAGACAATTTGCTTGCTTCCATCACGTATATGCGGACATCTTCGCCATAATCAGCATATTGTTCCTGGAGTTTTGCTTGTCTTTTGGCATAATAGTCAATGCTTTGATCGATATTAGACAGTTCATTTTCAAGGAATAAGCTGTCTTTTGTCAATTCCAGGTCATTAAGAAGCTTTGATTTATATTCATCCAGCAAAGCCCGGTATTCTTCGGCACTGGCCAGGTAATATGCCTCTCCGTAAAAGTCAAAACCTTCCCTAACCAGGTATTTTTTAGCCAGAAATGAAGATGCAACGCTTCCTTCGTATGTTATTGTTTCATCAAATTGCTTGGTGTCAATTGTCAGGTGGATCCTGTCTCCCGGGTATACATACATGGCGGTTATTTCAACTCCATGTTTAAAGTCGAGATACTCTGCAGAATCCAGGGAAAAAGAAATCTCAAATGTACCATCCTCATTTATGCTGGCGACGTAAGATGTGTCTTTGCCGGTGAATGAAGCAGATTCACCTTGAGGGTTGGTAATTTTCCCTGTTATTGTAACAAGATTAGGATTCGTTTTCGTACATGCAACAAGTAAAGCTGCACTGATAATTGCAATAAGAAGTTTTACTTTCATGATATATTGTTTTAGGCATTAATTTCTATTTATTTGGTGTAATATTTCATGGGTATAGGACGAGCCATAGGGGTATACAATTCGTTCTTTTATTTATCTTCTATTTCATTTAAAATTGCTTGAGCTCTTTTTAAATCTGAAGAGGATACTTGAAGCTCTACTGTGAAAGTCGCCATGTGGCTCATTATTTGGGTAGTGAATTCATTTTTCAAATAACACTTTATCCCTTCTGACTCTAATCTGCTTTTCAATACCAGCAGATCTGATTCTACATGCGATTCTTTGATTGTAATTAAACTCATAGTCATCTCAAATTAAAATGTTAATAGCTTAAAATAATTCTTCACTATTAATTGCCTGTAACACTGTGATAGGGCTTGTTTCTCTTACTTCTTTGGTTTTGCTTCACTTCCAGCTAAAATTCCACCATCGATTGATAGTTCAATTCCCGTAACATATTTACTTTCATCGCTTGCTAAATATAAAATGCCATATGCAACATCAAGCGGTTCCCCAAAGTGTCCCAAAGGTATTCCAATTTCAATTTCTTGAATGGTTTTTTCTTTTTGTTCACCTTCGCCAAGCATCGCATCCCACATAGGGGTCATTATTGCTGCTGGGTGAATGCTGTTACATCTGATTTTATATCCTTCTGCAGCGCAATATAGCGCAACACTCTTGGTATGATTTCGCACAGCAGCTTTACTTGCAGCGTATGCAACTGCACCCGGTATTCCAACGAGCCCGCTCCTTGAAGAAATATTTACAATGCTACCACCTTTTTCTTTCATAAGCCTGATTGCATATTTGCAACCAAGCATTACCCCTGTTGAGTTTACCCTATGAATTTCTTCCCAGGATTCCAGGTCCGAATTTTCAGCATCCCATGGTCCTGTTGATTCTAATAATCCTGTGATACCTGCATTGTTAACCAAAATGTCAATTCTTCCAAATTTGTTTGTTAAATACTCGGTCGCTCTTGACCAACTATTTTCATCTCGTACATCTAATTGGATGTATTCAGCCCTTTCGCCTAATTTTTGAGCTATTTCTTCACCTGCATTGTCCCTGATGTCAGATATAATTACAATTGCTCCTTCTTTATGAAATAGTTCTGCTGTAGCTTGTCCTATACCCCGTGCTGAACCACTTATCAATGCTATTTTATCTTTAAGTCTCATATTTTCGTTCTCATCTCCTGCTTCTTATTTTCATATCTCTCATCTCAAATCGTATATCGTAAATCGTATATCGTAAATCGTAAATCTAAAAGTCCCTATAGGGTGCATCAAGATATTGATTTGCTTCAGGTTCCAGGAATTTTGCATGCTCACTATCCCAATGCAGGGTTTTATTTGGGAATCGCCCGGCAATCACCCCAAGGAGGATGGTTTCAGTGAGCCTGCCAGCATAGGAGAAGGGTGCACTGCATTCGTCCGTACCCAGGCAGGAATCCACAAACTGGTGGTAATGTTTACTCCCTTCCGTTCCATAGTCCCTTACCGGCTCTCCCAATTGATCCTCCTGCTTAATGATCGACAGATCAAGCTCCTGGTATTTTCCATCTACGATATGCCTGGGAAGCTGCATGAAGTGTGGCAACAGGAGCCTGCCCTTTTCACCAATGAACATGGCCCCCTGCCCGGGAAGTTCTTCTTTGTCGGGCAACTTGAGATCTTTATGCTTTTTAGGAGCGCCTTCGCCATCATACCATACCCATTTTAAAGTGTCTGTGGTGTATTTGGTCCCCGGGAAGGTGTAGCTTACAATGTTTTTTTCAGGAAATCCAAAACCGCTTGGTTTACGGCACTTATTTTTAATGGTCATGGGAACGTCTAATTCCAGTGCATTGTAAGGTGTGTCGAAAATATGCACGCCCATGTCTCCCAGGGTGCCACAGCCATAATCCATGATCTTCCTCCAGTTCCCCGGGTGGTAGAAATTCTCTTTGTATGGTCTCTCAGCTGAAGTGCCCAGCCACAGGTTCCAGTTCAAATTTTCCGGAACAGGATCGCTGCCCATGGGTTCAGCACCGTCATAACCCCAGTTTTTAGGTGACCAGGCCCTGACACATTTGACTTTCCCGATGATCCCTGCCTGAATTAGTAAGGTGGCCAGTTTATAATCGTAGAATGAATGTACCTGTATCCCCATCTGGGTAACCAGCTTTTTGTCTGCTGCCAGCTTATGCATCGACCGGGCCTCTGAAACATGATGTGTGAGGGGCTTCTGACAATACACAGCTTTCCCTGCTTCCATGGCCATCATGGATGCCGGCGCGTGGGTATGATCCGGTGTTGAAACGATCACGGCATCAATATCATCTTTCATTTCATGAAGAAGCTGCCTGTAATCTGAATAGACGGCAGCATCAGGATGTAGTTTTTTTGCCGCGGCCAGTGCATTTGAATCCACATCACAGAGGGCTACTACATCAACCATTTCATGAGATGAGATAGATGCAAGATCGGCTGCTCCCATACCACCAACACCAATATGCGCGGTTTTTAAACGTGTATTTTTTGTAATTGCCATTGCAGATAAAGGTAAAGCTGATACCGCGGCAAATGCGGCAGTAGTTTTAATAAAATGTCTTCTGTCCATTTTCATTGGGTTCTTGATGAGGTGTTTACCTATTCTTTGATTTCGTAAGTGGCAATGCTATTCCCATTATAATAGCCAGAATGAATGATGTTTTCCAATCAATTATTGCTCCTGTTTTTTCAATTAACAGGTTCCAGAGCAAAGTCACAATTATTGCCGTAGCAAGCGTAATTGCAAATGTTATCAACATCTGGATTAATAAACCTTTTGTCTTCATTATTTTATGTGTTTAGGATGCATAAAGTAAAGTTATGAATTTAAAGTTACTTATTATTTACATGTTTGAAACGTAGGAGTTCGCTCACTCCTAATATGTAAAACGCGATTGTCATTTCGAGCACTTCGACGAAGCTCAGTATAAATTCCGCGAGAAATCTACTGTAATGGGGAGGTGGCAGGATTGTTATTTTTACCACGTCTTATGCAGGGTTATTTTTATTTTTTTCTTTTATTCGATAAAACACTCCTCTTTCCTGTTCAATAGTTTCTATTTTATTTTCTGCGTCTAAAACAGCAAGGTATTTATTGACCTCATTGATGTGCATCCCTAATATTGTAGTCAGGTCGTCGAGTGTGCATGGTCTTCGTGCTATAGTTTCTATAATTGCAGCTTCTGTGTCTTTTCGATAAGATTGTTTCTTTTTCCTTTGCTGAGGTGCGGCAACTATTTCAACTTTATCTATTTGCCAGAAATCAACTACTCTCTGCAATTCTTCTCTCGTTGCTCCTCTTAAATTTGATACAGTGCCAGGCCTGTCCAGGGTGTTTAATTGAACGGAATCCGGATTTATTTTTATGATTGCTTTTTTGAGTTCTTCCAGCTCATTATTATTGTCGTTATAACCTGGTAAAATAAATACTTCAAGCCATATTTTGCCCTTAAATTCTTTTCTGAAATCGATAATCCCCTGTATGTACTTGGCAATACTTAATTCTTCAGGCGGACGGTTTATTTTTTTAAAAATTTCTTCAGTTGCTGCGTCTAGTGAGGGAAGCACCACATCTACATTCTTTAAAGCTTCTCTGACATTTTTGTCGTAAAGGAGTGTTCCATTTGTTAAAACGGCAACAGGGATATTGGGTTTGTTCTGTTTTATGAATTGAAGAATTTCTCCTATATGTATGTTTAATGTTGGTTCCCCTGAACCTGAGAAAGTAATATAATCAGGGTTAGGGTTGATGCTGAAATAATGTGTTAATTCTTCTTTTATTTTATCAGACTTAATATATTCTTTGCGGTCAAGTGTTAATTTCGTTGTTTTGCCTACTTCGCAATAAACACAGTCGAGTGAACACACTTTTTTGGGAACTAAATCAACGCCTAAAGACATTCCCAATCTTCTTGAAGGAACAGGTCCAAATAAATATTTATACATTCTATTTATCCTTAAGCTTAATCATATTTTTTTCTCAATTCTTCATTGACCAATGTTGGTTTAATTAATTCCTGCCATTCATTGGTTTTCCATGTTTCAAGGTTTCCGTGTGTAATAAGATATTTTTGTGGAATGGGATGGGTCCCAACGACAACTTTAACCTTGTATTTGTCTTCTATAAATTCTTTAAAATGAGAAATGTAAGGACAAGGTGGATATCCGACAACAAATCCTGTTGCAAAATGAATGGCTTCTGCTCCGTTTTTAATCATTTCTTCGGGAGTATATTCAATATTTCCACCCGGGCACCCACCACAACTCGTGTATCCCACTATTTCCAGAGGTTCTTCTTTGCCATAAATATCAAAAGCTCCTTCTCTGTTTTGCATGGCTCTGAAACATTTTCCGCCCGCACAGCTTTTATACCTGTCACAAATTATTATTCCTATTTTCATCTGATTAATCTCCTGTATTTATTTTATTCAAAGTTAAAAACTGCTGCTTTCTTTTTCTGAAGATTTAAATAATCCAAAATTTGAAATTGCAGCTGTATTATTAGCTTGAATAATCCTTAATCTGACTTTGGAAGTCGTAACAGGCTTAATTCTTATCAATCTTTTATATCCTATGGTGGTTCCTTCAAAGACTGTTTCCCAACCCATTTTCACCTTTAATATCAACTTCGAAATGACTAATTCTTTGACCAAACCTGATAGGTTCTTGAATCAGTATTCTATCAAATTCTGTTTCTTGAGGTAGTTGTATTACTAGCTCGGAAAGAAAAATGGAATCGTCAGTAGCCCAATACGTGTCATTGTTGTGTGTTCGTTACCTTCTAAATTATTTACTGTTCATGAGTTTAAATTCATAACAATAGCACCAATTATTCCCATTAAATTTCCTGCCATATGAACAAGAATAGCATATGCGTTGTTATTGTGCTTTTCTTGATAATAACCTGCAATAATTCCTAATACAGAAGCACTAATCACAATACCAAATACAAATAAATTATTTCTATCAGAATTCATTAAAATTAGATGGGATAATCCAAACAATATTGCACTTATTATAACAGGAAAACTAAGTTTTCTTTTTAAAAGTGTTATCCCTTTGTTTTTTAGTGGGTTTAAAAAATTTTGTAAAAAACCACGAAAAAGCATTTCTTCGGCAATACTTGCAAAAATAAAAACAAAAATAAATATTTGGATTACCGACATGTTTGATGTTGGCATTTGCATCCCAGTATTTTCATTTCCCTTGAGACTCATCATTATACTCATAATTATCATATTCATAATAAGGCTCGCAAAAAACCCCAAAGCAATAGGTTTGAATATTTTTTTAATTTCTGGAATTGAGATTTGATATTTTACATGTTTTTTTAATAAAATGATTGCAAGAGCTGATAAGGTAAACATTGCTGTATGTATTCCGAAAGAATGAGGAATAAAATCATTTTTTAAGTTTATTAAACCTCCATACTTCACAGCAATAAAATCAATTACAATCGTAATAATTATTCCAAATATTAATATTTGATATTTTTTCATTCTCTGTTATTTCAATAATAAATACAGTGTGTTTTAATGACGTGCAAGGGTTGACTGTATTATCTCCGCGTATTGCACGAAGTTATTCCTTAAGTAATCAATCCTCATGCATTGTTGTCTGTATTTCAAGCTCACTGCCCTTTTATCAGCGACCAATTGGCATGTACTACCTGCCAAATACTATCGTTAAAATGGTATACCGAAGTTGCTTTCCAGGGAGGTCCGTGCAAAGTGTCAATCGTTATATGATATTGAAACGTTAGAATTGCAACGTCGCCATATACCTGCACTTTTGGATCAACCATTTCGTATTTGTGAGGGGGGATTTGCCCTTCGAGAGATGCAAGATAGTTTTTTGTTTCCTTAGCTCCATCAATCCTTTTTTGTGCACCAATATCGTCGAAATAGGTTACGTCATCTGAGACATGTGCTGCAAATCCGAGAGGATTTCCCTGTGCCCATTGATCAAGAGCTTCGCGCTCAAGAGCTAAAATAGTTGCATCTACATTATCATGACTGGTAGTGCTCTGTTCCATTCCACAAGAAATAGAGACAGATAAAATTAAGAGGATCAGAATAAGTTTCCACATGGTTTGATTTTCTTTTTGCTGTTGATAATTCATAGCGTAATTTTTTACTTGTATCTGCCAATATTAACATTACAGTAAATCTACAAGATATATTAATGCAAGTCAAGTGTACAATTGATTAGCATACAGTTAAAAAGTCACAAAAGAATTCCGGGAATTAATGCAGGAAAAAGTAGTTTCAGAATAATGACTGTAGTACTCAATACTTGGCACTGATGCTATAAATTAATTATATTTGATAGGTAAAACAGGAGGTTATGATGATATTCAAATTTCGCAGATTCATTCATGCTATTTTCGTATTAGTAATTCTATTAATTACATCTTCACTCATGGGGCAAGAGCTGTTGGTAAAAGACCGACCGGAAATATCGCGCGATAGTTTATTAACAGTGGCAAAAATTATTATTGATTCCGCGCCAAGTCGTACATTAGTCACAGTAGATGAGTATGGAAAACCTCAGGCTAGAATAATGTCTGTTTTTCCACCGGAAGAGAATATGGTTATTTGGCTTGGAACAAGCACTAATAGTCGAAAAGTAAAACAGATTAGGAAGAATCCGAACGTGATGGTATTTTATTCTGAGCCGGAAGGAGGTAGTTATGTATCTGTCGCAGGTCAGGCACGTATTGTTAATGATCCTGAAAAGAAAGCTCATTATTGGAAGGAGGGTTGGACAAAATTCTATCCCGATCCCGAAAAAGACTACATCCTAATTGAAGTAACTCCCGAGAGATTGGAGGTTTGCAGTTTTAAATATAAATTATTTTGGGATTCAGCTGGGAGACCAGCATTCGTTGAATTTTGATCACGTTATTTATTTATAGCAATTGGGAATAAGGTTTTGGCGTTTCGTTGTTTTACTCTGGTAATTCAAACGGATATATCAAAGACCAGTCATTTTTCATGTCGATAACTGTCCACCCATTTTTCCTGGCTTCAACAAGTCCTTTGTCTAAACGTCCCACGGACGATTTTTTATCATAAGCCCATTCTCTGACGGAATCAGTATGGTGCAAATAGAGCATTAATCTTTTTCCTTCTCCTGAAGCTGTCCATTGCATCATGGCCAAATCACCATCCGAATTTCCGGAACAGAAAATGGGTTTTCTGCCAATAAATTTGTGAATTCCTACGGGTTTACCTTCTTTATCATCGATAAAGTCAATTTCAGGTAGTCGATTAATAACTGGATTGCCATTATTGTAGACGAACTCGGTTTTAATGCTACTTCCAACAACCTGATCGCGAGGAATATTATATACATCCTCAACCCAGGGGCGCATAAATTCAATTCCACCTCCTGATACTATAAAGGTTTTAAAATCATTGTCTTGTAAATACAATATTAATTCAAGCATTGGTTGATATACCAAATCGGTAAAAGGTCTGTTAAATCTAGCGTGCTTTGCTGTTGAAAGCCATTCTTTTACAATGCCCTCGAATTCTTCAGTTGTTATGCCTGCATGGGTTGCCATTATAATTTGAAGAAGACCATGTTCTCCATATTTCATCAATTCTGCCATATCATTTTCTAGTGCTGCCTTAAATGGTTGTTCATTATTCCATTCGGGATGCTGTGGAGCTAATAGTTTTACTCTGTCTATTGCAAAATATAGCTGAAAGTATACAGGTTTTTCCGACCATAAATTACCATCATTATCAAAAACTGCGATTCGATCAGGAATTGCAACGAAATTTTCACTTTCAGGATTGCTTACTTCTTGAACAAAACTGATAATGGAATCTTTTGTGTCGCCCGAATTCCATGAGGGCAACGGGTTATGTACTTCAGTTTCTTTGGGCGTATTGTTATTGCATGATAGCAAACTAATCAGCAACAACGTATAAAGTATATTCTTCATATTTTTAATTCAAATTCAATCTCATGTTTGATTGGAATATCATCATCACCAAATTTAGGTATTTCTGGTTTAAGTTTTCTTGAATCATCCATTCATAAATGTAGCACTTTCTTCAAAATCTGATCCTGTCACTCTGCGTTTTTTCTAATTGCCTTGTTAATAACGTTCCCTGGCCAATTTCGCAACAGCTTGCTTGCCCTAAAACACCGGCCTGGCCTATGCGCTGTGTTATAATACTGTAGCCTTAACCGATCCAATTCTGACCAGGTACTGGCACAGAATTTGACTTTCATATTTCTTCATTTCTTTTGCTTGTCCAAAAGAAACAGAAGCAAAGAAAAGGACAGCACGAATGCAGCCCTTTCTCCCCACGGTCAGACTTCCCGCCACACGGGCCCCGAAAGAGCCACACCATTCGTGCACTCCCCGCACCGGCTAGTTTTTATCAATCTTCCTTCTCAAATAAATTCTGTGACAGTGCCGGGTGGAATGAGATGAACAGGGTAGGGGTAAGGCTATTGGATATACCGCATGTTGGGTGTTAGTTGAGGGAGCTTTTTGTTTCTGTATACTACTGTCGTTTGTCATATGGCCCTGTTTATAGATTTTTTGGAGTAGATACATTGCTGTATTCACGATAGCGTCTACCTGCTGCACCTTTATAAGGAATTAGCGCTGGTACGAATCTTCGATAATTTTCGTAGTCTTCGCCAAATCTGTTGACCAAGATTTGCTCTTCCATAATAACGACAAAATGAGAAAGAACGAATATCACAACCCAAGGAAAGAGGAACAGAAGGTCAGAAAAGCAAACTATTAGTATCGGTGGAATTGTAAACAGGAGCGTTGCGTACAGCGGATGTCTGACGTAGTTGAATGGGCCATGCGAGACTAACTTACTCTCATCACATAACAGATTCACCTTTATTAGGTTCAATGATCGATTGAACCAGGTAATACCCATAAGGCATACAGTTATGCACACTATGGATAAGATCACTCGCATTGTAAAGCTTAATGACATAGGAAACGATACCCATCGCCGCATAACTATCGTTAAGGCTTCGAGGATAAAACCTAATAGGAGTAAATATGGCCCTACCCCCAGAAGACTCTTGAATCTGCTAACCAATGATGGCGTCTTGCCTTTATCAGTTGTTATTGTTTTGTTGCTCTTTTTAAATTGACTGAAGATTGTCATTTTTTATAATTCCATAATTTTGGAGATAGCTGTGATGTATTGTTTTTGTATGTAACATAGTCTTGTCCAAATTCTTTCGCCATAAGGTGCTCTTCCCTACTTATAAACACTTTGAACATCACATACATAAAGCATGGAATGGTTAACAAAATCCAGGAATCAAATAGTAACAGTAATCCAGGAAGAAGTAAATATATCACTACTGCAAAGAGAGGATTCCTGCAAATAGAAAAGAAGCCAGTTTTCACTAATTCGTGTTTCTTATAAGCTGCTTTAAGGCCCTTTAGTACTGCAATATAGAGGGGAATTCCCATACAAAGCATAACAATCGCCAATACAATTGATACTCTATTTGAAATAAAATCGATTTCAAATGTGGACCCATATAAATGATCAATGAAGAATATTAGGATTGCATAAATAATTGTAAGTACAAATATTATTGGTGAAGCACCCCAAAATGTCAATTTCTTATGATCACTTTCATTCATTTTCCAACCCTTGTTCGTAACAACACTATTTGGTTTCTATTCTCAGCCACAAAGACAAGCAATACGCAGAACGATGCTCCCCAATTGCGCCCAACTTGTTTATAAGTGCACTTTTACTGCCCATATACAACGGTTTTTGAGAGATGGGTGCACTTAATGTTGTTTTATAGATCAAAGTCCTCTAATGGATTCTTGATATTGCTGAGACTTTTTGTGCTCTCATGCATGTATATCGTTCTCAGCATTTTTCAAAACAATTGTCCTGCTAAAGAAGACTTTCGGTCTATCTTGAACCTCCAATCCAATACCTTTGACTCTATCAATCATTGAATTAAACGACTTTTTTGAAACATGGAATTTTGGTTCAATAATTAATATCTGTCCCCTCAGGTTTTAATATTGATTTCAATTCCCTGAATAATTTATCCTGATCTGGCACCTCATGTACCATATAGAATGCCAACACAAAATCCACTTTTTTATGTTAGATCGATACTCTCTTCCTGGCATTTATGGAGTGTGATTCTTGGTTCCAATGCTGTTCCTTTGATCTTTTGCCTGACTTTCTCAAGCATTCCTTCTTGCAGGTCGGCAGCTATGACTTTTCCGGAATCATTAATCAGTTTTGCAATTTCTACTGAAAAAAAGCCAGGACCACATCCTAAATCAAGGACTGTCATTCCTTCATTAATGTATGGCTTTAATATTTTTTGAGGGTTCTGCAATAATTTTCTGATGGAATTATCAAGTCCCCCGGCCCTTTCTACAGGGCAAATTTTGTTATCTTTTTCTTTATTCATTGTCTTAATGATAAACCTTGTTAGGCAGCGCTTATTCGATTTTTTCTGGCAACGATCCAATTCAACAAGTATAAAAGGCCCACTACAAATCCCGGACCTGCAAAAATTGGAGGCCCACCAAAACCAGCCATTATTACATAGCAAATACTAGCAAGAATAATGATTATTGAACCCCATAAAGGCTTCCACCATACTAAAGCATAGCCAATCATATAAGTAATAAAGTATGGGACTGGATCATCCCAGGTGGAAAATGACCCTGGAATTTCTCTTAAGAATTGAGAGCCATCTTCAATTAATGAAATAATGATCTTTATGCCCAATACCAATAGCATAAATGAGGTAAAAATAAGGCCCCATACTATTGACAAGAGATGCAGTTTGCTTTTAGGTTTACTTTTTGCTTTCATGTTCTTTGCTTTTAAAATGAAACCTGACGGTGAGTATATGAAAAGCAGGCGAATGCATTGCAATTCGCTATCAAGTTACACAATGGTTGAAGTGGGATACAACTCTTGAATTTACTACTGTCCCGCCTATTTTTTATATACATTGTTTTGCGTTCGTATTTATTTGATAATCATTTATAATCCAATTCAACATATTCCCTTATTTGCGACATGTTTGATAACGTCAGTATAAACTTGTTTCCTGAAATTTTTCTGACATATTCTTTTCCCTTTAAAAAATCATCTGCAGAATATGGTAAGCTATTGAATGCTTCTGTCTTATAATGCATGGGAAACACTATACTATGTACTTCTAGTTGATTAATGACACTGTCAGCTGTAGCTCCTGATATTGTGAACTGGCCACCGACTGGAATCATCAGAATATCTACTTTACCAATGGCTTCAATTTGGCTATTTGATAGTGTCGTTCCCAGATCTCCTAAATGAACAATCCTGATTCCATCAAATTCAAATACAAAAATAGCATTCATTCCATGTCTACCAGGATCATGATGAGAAGGGACAGTATAAATTCTTACATCGTTAATTTTCTCATCGATTGATATAACTTTTTGGATATTTGAAGTAGTACCTTTCAGCACTATAGGATTTCCATCAACAACATCTACCCGGTTATGATCAGGATGATTATGGGATATGGTAACTATATCCGGTTCAATTCCCTTCGGCAGATGATAACCTTTAAACTCAACAGGATCGGTTAAGATTTTTGTCATTTCCGAAGTAACAATTAAGAAGCAAGATTGACCAAACCATTGAATAACAACTTCCTTCTCAGCCGAATTGATATTGTTTATTGAAGTCAGGTTTAATGGATTTATACGATTATCTCGTTGTACTTGCTGACAACTAAGAAATGCTGTGATCCAGAATAATAAGGCAACAAATTGTGTGATTCTAAGTACTATTTTCATAAATATCCTAATATACTGTTGTTTTACATTATTGCAATTAAAAAATATGACGCACAACGGTTTGCGTATGGTGCGTATCCCGGAGGGTATGTACTATACACCTTGTTGCAGGGCGTTTTTATTCTAATTTCTCAGTTTTCCAAGAGTTGTCGGATTGTAATTAACTTTTGAAATAGTATTTGTGAAAAATATAGCATCAAATGTTTTTTGGGGAATACATGTCATTTCAAAACCTTGTGCACGAATTACTTTGTCTGTATTCAGAAATTTTTCAACACTTTCATTGTCCGATTTTCCTTTTAAATCAAGTATAAAGTAGTCCGTTTTCAATTTTGCCAATGTCCCGTCTATTGTGCTAGGTTCAGCAGGTTCAAAAATTATGTTTTCATCTTGAAATTCACCTTGATTAAATGATGCACCAATGGAAATCATATTGTCTTTTAGTTTCTGGTTTAATATATACCCCATTCCTTTGATTGGAATATCTGGAAACATTTCCATTGTAAATTCTGATTTGGCAATATGAACATTATGAGCCCAAATAATTATTTTCTCATTTCTCTCTTTTACCCACAATGAAATATTTGCCATTGCATTGTCTCGAATTAATCCCATCTTTAATCTGTCCGTTTCCACAAACATTTTATTTGCTTCATTAGCAGAATATGATAATTTTAAAATCCTGTCATATTCATTTTTAGATGAATTAATAATGTAATTTGTTTCGTTTTGTTTTAAATGCCGAAATAATTCATTGTAATTTTTTATCAGCGTTTGTTTTTCTTCTTCTTGAAGTTCTGAATACTGTTGCATGGAAGTCTGCCATTGAGTATCTTCAATAATATTGCGAGCAAAATTGGTGTTTTGTATTTTATTGTAATAAGGCATATCTACTTTTTGTAAGTATTCAAATATTTGTTCAAGGGCGTTATTCGGAGCAACTATATCAATTCCATAGAATTTTACTTTATTATCAATATCTTGACTTTTATTATATTCATACAACCATATCAATATATTTTTCATTTCCTGCGTGTCCCATAAAAACCAACCTGGCATATTTGACATTAATTCGTCAATATTCCCATTTCCATTCAGAATATAGTCGTTAATTTTATTTGAGTAAGGCAAACTTGCTTCTAACACAAAAGCTTGTAAAATTCATTTCTTCAACGAGATACTTTATAAACAGATATTTCAATTGAAATTGCTCGTGAATATCGTGGCGGCTTTCACCAAGACAAACAACTTCTGCGTCTCCAACAATTTGTTTTAGTAAATACAAATCGACTTGCTTTTCTGTTATTTCAAGTGTTTCTATTTTCTGTGAGTTTTTCAATGCCCAGTTCGAAAATTTGTCATTATTTTCTTGTGAAGATGAATTATTGCAACTTACAGTTACTAATAAAATCAAAAATGTAAATAAAATTATTTTCATTTAATATCCCTTTTTATGTTACGTGTTCGGTTTCTTCAAATGCCCTACAACGGTCTTGCATATGAAAAGTAGCGGATTTTTATGCACCAACTTTTCGGTTAATTAATTACCTTAAATTTATTAATATCATTTACGTTATAACACTTTAGGCCGCTATTTTTTATATACGTTGTTAATCTTTGTTCTTAATCATTCCTATTCCCAATTAATTTTAGTATATCACAAACTATTTTTTTTAATATTTGTTTATATCTATAAAAGTATGAAATATTCTATAAAAACATTATTATTCAGCACGTTACTTCTATTGTTTGTTGCTTCCTCCTGTAGTAAAGATGATTCAGAACTTGTCAAAGAAGGAGGTCCTTTTAAGATCAGTGAATTAGCTGGTAATTGGGAAGCTACTTCTGCATTTTTTGGTAGTGACAATGTGAGTGTGTATATCATTGAGGATGGGGGATCTTTATCCCTAACCGTCCAAAGTAGTGGCAGATTTTCATTAGCCATTGATCCGGTTGATCGTGAAGCATACACGGAAAGTGGAGAAATGTTCTGGGAACTTTACGAAGAAGACTATTATTTCGCCATTAAATGGGACGCTTATCCTGAGGACTGGTCTACCTATGGGGCAACGCATACAGATACTACCTTCTTTATGAATGGAGGGTCTGATGCCGGAGAATATGATTTTGACAATGACGGTACTGCCGAACCGGCCGTAATTGCTTTTGCGTTTATAAAGGTTTAAGTATGTTCCGGAATTCTTAATTTTTTGTTCTCGTTCCAATTATTGATTTGTAATGCAATTAGAATCCCAATGACGAGTAGAACGATTTCACCAATGGCATATCTCTGTCGTCCTGCTCGATTTATGACCTAATAACTCCTGTATAAACCTGATATCAGTGCCTCCTTCCAGCAAATGCGTCGCAAAACTGTGCCTCAAGCAGTGTAACGTAAAGTTATGAATTTATTATATTTATAGGGAGAAAAGCATTTTTATCTTTTAGCAGATACAGTCTGAGCTTATTTGAAGGCAAACAATCTAAACCAATGAATATGAAAAGGGGCACATTTATTACTATTAGTATTGTTCTTGGATTGTTATTGATAATTATAAGTAATCCTTGCTTTGCTCAATTTAATAATTTCGGATTCACCTATGGTGTCAACTTCGCTAAATGGAATGGTGATGCTGATAATTTTGCCAATGATCTCAGTGAAGGCATGAGGGAGGAAGGTTTTACTGGAATCGACTACGATACTAAAACAAGAAACGGAGTCAGCTTTGGCATGTATTACGAATATATGTTTAATAAACGGCTGCTGATAAGGCCCGAATTGAATTATACGATGAAAGGTACAAAATTCAGACACGAAGGCCCGGTCACCTTTTATTTCGACTACGAAACATATTACCTTGATCTTAAGCAAGATCTTATTATGGTGACCAACTATATTGAATTGCCAGTCTTGATGAGGTTCAATTTTGTAGATAATGATAAGACTACTGTTCCTTATGTGATCGCGGGTCCCAATGTCAGTTATCTGGTAACATCTAAGATGAAAGTTAAGACTGAAATGGATGACGATAAAGATACTTCGAATGAGGATTATGATAAATTTAACAAATTTGATTGGGGATTGTATGGTGGGGTGGGAATTTCATTTATGAACACGATGTTGATTGAGCTTCGTTACAATTATAATTTCATGCCTGTTTTGGAGGAAAAATATAATGATGGTTACCTGATGTATAACAGCATGATCTGCATTAATTTATTGATTGGTCTTTCCGATCAAAAATGACATTGTGTCAACCTCGTGAGTAAAACCCCTGCAATGGCTTACACCGAAATCGCCCCTTTAATATGCGGATGCGACTGGTAATCAACCAATCGAAAATCGTCAAACCGAAAATCGAAAATACTCCTAACTTCAGGATTAAGGTTCATGACAGGTAAGGGATATGGCTCCCGGCCCAGCTGCAGCTTCACCTGTTCAATATGGTTATTGTAAATATGGGCATCACCCAGGGTATGCACGAATTCACCAGGCTTCAATCCCGTCACCTGGGCCACCATCATGGTCAGTAAGGCATAAGATGCAATATTGAAAGGCACACCCAGAAAGATATCACAGCTTCTCTGGTAGAGCTGGCAGGATAACTTCCCATCATTTACATAGAACTGGAACAGCACATGGCAGGGGGGCAAAGCCATATTCTTCAGGTCGCCCACATTCCACGCTGAAACGATATGCCTTCTCGAATCGGGGTCTTCTTTTATACTTTTTATCACATTGGAGATCTGGTCGACAGCACTTCCATCAGGTGCCGGCCATGAGCGCCATTGATAACCATAGATATGTCCAAGGTCACCATCCTCATCGGCCCATTCATCCCATATGCTTACACCATGATCATTCAGGTATTTGATATTGGTATCTCCATTCAGGAACCATAGCAGTTCATAAATGATAGACTTCAGGTGCAGCTTCTTGGTCGTCATTACAGGGAATCCCTTCTGAAGGTCAAAGCGCATCTGGTAGCCGAAAGTGCTGATTGTGCCTGTTCCTGTACGGTCACTCTTTTGAGCACCGTTATTGATCACATGGTCCAGTAAGTCCAGATATTGTTTCATCTCCTAAATAAAAATATTATTAACCTAAAATTATTCCTACAAGTGTTGCAGAGAATAAGGATGCAAGGCCTCCACCAATCAGGGCCCTGAACCCGAGCTGGCTGAGCATTTTCTTTTTGCCCGGTGCAAGCGCACCGATCCCTCCAAGCAATATCCCTATGGATGAGAAGTTGGCAAAGCCACAGAGCATATAGGTGGCCATGATCATCGATTTTTGCTGGTAAAATGCCTCGGCAACGATCAATTTTTTCAGGCTGATATAGGCAATCATCTCATTCAGAATGATCTTCTCCCCAAAGAGCTGCGCCACCAGGGTAATGTCCTTGGCATGTACACCCATGGCCCAGGTTACCGGTGCAAGTGCATATCCAAGAATAAACTGCATGCTTAACTCCTTATACTGTCCTCCGGTGAGGATAGAGATTGCTTCGTTCAGTGAGGTCCAGTCGCCAACCTTCATCAGGATATAATTAAACATGGCTACGAAAGCAATGAAAACCACGAGCATGGCACCTACATTCACGGCCAGCTTGATGCCTTGAGTAGTACCATTGGCAATGGCTTCAAGGATGTTGGACCCAACATCTTCTTTTGAAACTTTGATGGTGCCTTCAACTGGTTCAGTTTGAGGCAACAGCAGCTTGGCGGCAACCACTGCACCGGGTGCTGCCATCACCGAAGCAGTGATCAGGTGCTTGGCAAAGACCAACTGTCCAGCCTGGTCATCTCCCCCCAGCAAGCCGATGTAAATGGCCAGCACTGCACCGGCAATGGTGGCCATACCACCAACCATGACCAGCATGATCTCCGAACGGTTCATCTTCTCCAGGTACTCTTTGATAAGCAGGGGCGACTCGGTTTGCCCGAGGAAAATATTGCCGGAAGCGGATAGTGCTTCAGCCCCGGAAATCCTTAATGCTTTTGTCAGCAGCCAGGCCAGAACATAAACAACAGCCTGGATTACACCAAAATAATACAGAACACTTGTCAATGCAGAAAAGAAAACGATCGTAGGCAGTATCTGGAAGGCAAAGATAAATCCCATGGCATCAGTATTCATCAGCTCCCCAAAGAGGAACTCACTGCCAACTTTCGTGAAATCAAGCACCTTGATAAACAGCAGTCCGATGAATTCGATGATGTTTTGGAAAATTGGCACTTTAAGTACCAGGATGGCAATTACTATCTGCATCAGTAATCCTATACCTACAATTCGCCAGGAAATGGCCTTTCTGTTGGCACTTAACAGGTAGGCTATTCCTATCAGGACAACCATCCCCAGCAAGCCTTTTAAAAGTGATATAAAGCTGAATCCACCTTCTGGTTCAATAGGAGGGGCCCCATCAGATGCGTGAATTAGAAAGGGAATAAGTAAAAAGGTAATGAGGATTAATGCTCTTTTTATTTTCATGCGCCTTTTTTTCTGCTTTTAATCTCATCATTGATTTTGGATGCCTTTTCATACTCTTCATTCTCTATTGCCTTTTGCAAAGATTCTTCTAACTCACCCAAAGTAAAATCAGCATATTCATTTGAAGATGACTCATCGAATGAATCTGAGATATCCTCATTAACTTCTGATGTCTTCTCTTCCATGATGATCCCAGCCTGTGCAAGGATATCCTCATTTGTATATATCGGACTGTTAAAGCGTATTGCCAGTGCTACAGCGTCGGATGTACGGGCATCAATTTCACTTTCTCCATCAGGGGAAATGCATATCAGCTTGGCAAAGAAAACGCCTTCAAGGAATTTATCTATGATGACCTCTTTGATAATAATACTGTAATGATCTGCGAAGTTTTTAAACAGGTCATGGGTAAGCGGACGGGATGGTTTCATCTTTTCTAACTCCACAGCGATAGCCTGCGCCTCGAAACCGCCAATGATAATAGGAAGCCTCCTTTTGCCATGTGTCTCTCCCAGTATCAATGCATATGCGCCGCTTTGCGACTGGCTGTAAGACATTCCAATTATTTCCAACTGTATCTTATCCATGAATTTGGATTCCGCTTAGTACCAATAATCAGATTAGTTGATAAAGGTATGCATTCTTGCCACAAAATTAAAATACTTTTTTATTTTTGCCATACCGTAGATAATCTAACCAAAAAATAATCTGTATGAAAAAAATCTTGTCACTATTAGCAATTGTATTATTGCCTTTATTCTCAATGGCCAGTGAAGCTGACCTGCCAATACCGGATATGAAAGACAGCTTTTTCCCGGCTCTTGGGATTGACGGTTGGACATTACTTATGTGGGGTTTCATTATAATCTTTATTGGGATTCTTTTCGGAATCTACCAATATGTTACTATCAGGAAGATCCCTGTACATAAATCAATGTTCGATGTTTCTGCCATTATTTACGAGACCTGCAAAACATATCTTTTGCAACAAGGTAAATTCCTGTTGATCCTTTTCGGTATCGTTGGAGCCATCATTACTTATTATTTCCTTGGACTGGCCCATGTTTCAGTACCAAAGGTATTGCTGATCCTTTTCTGGACAGTGATAGGAATCCTGGGCTCTTATAGTGTTGCCTGGTTTGGTATCAGGATCAACACACAGGCCAACAGCCGGACTTCATTTGCCGCTTTGAAAAACAAAGCTTTTAATGTGATGTCTATCCCATTGCAATCAGGTATGAGTGTGGGATTGCTCCTGGTATGTGTGGAGCTGGTCATGATGCTTATCATCCTGCTGTTTGTGCCGGGCGAGAGTGCCGGAGCTTGTTTTGTCGGCTTTGCCATAGGTGAATCACTCGGAGCCAGCGCCCTGAGGATCGCAGGAGGGATATTTACAAAGATTGCAGATATTGGTGCCGACCTGATGAAGATCGTGTTCAACCTTCCGGAAGATGACCCCAGGAATCCTGGTGTTATTGCAGACTGTACCGGAGACAACGCAGGTGATAGCGTTGGACCAACTGCTGATGGATTTGAAACGTATGGTGTCACAGGAGTTGCATTGATCGCATTCATCGTGCTCTCTATCAACTTCAACGTACTGGATATCTTTCCAACAGAGGCTTCAGCGCTCACATTCCAGAGTACACTAATTGTCTGGATTTTTGCCATGCGTATCCTGATGATCGCTACATCCTTAATTTCCTATTATATCAACCAGGTGATCGCCAAAGCAAGATTTGGTAAGTCGGCATTATTTAATTTTGAAATACCTTTGACCAACCTGGTGTGGATTACTTCTATTACTTCTATCATAGTAACTTACATCACCAGTTATGTGTTGATTGGCAGACTGGAGATGTCGAATGGTATTGTTGATGACCTCTGGTGGAAGCTTGCTTCAATTATTAGTCTCGGAACCCTGGCAGCCGCCATCATACCGGAATTTACCAAAGCATTTACCAGTTCTAAGTCGAGGCATGTTCAGGAGATTGTTACTGCCTCCAGGGAGGGAGGAGCTTCACTCACCATCCTTTCCGGATTGGTAGCCGGTAATTTCTCCGCTTTCTGGAAAGGAATGGTAATGGTTGCCCTTATGGTAGGTGCCTTCTATTTCAGTACGATGGGACTGGATCAATTCATGACCTATCCTTCCATCTTTGCCTTCGGCCTGGTAGCATTTGGTTTTCTTGGTATGGGACCCGTTACGATTGCGGTTGACAGCTATGGACCGGTTACGGACAATGCCCAATCTATCTTCGAGCTTTCACAGATTGAGAAAATCCCGAATATCAAGCAGGAATTGAAAGATGATTATGGTTTCGAACCTGACTTTGAAAAGGGCAAGCATCTGTTAGAGGCTAATGACTCAGCTGGTAATACCTTTAAGGCAACAGCAAAGCCCGTCCTGATCGGTACGGCTGTGATCGGAGCTACAACAATGATCTTCTCCATCATATTGTTACTGGTCAATGCCGGATTGTTCCAGCTTAACCTGACCGATCCCCAGGTCATCCTTGGGCTCATCACTGGTGGGGCAGTAATTTACTGGTTCTCCGGAGCCTCAATGCAAGCTGTAACCACAGGTGCTTACAGGGCAGTGGAATTCATCAAGAAAAACATTAATCTCGATAAGACAGAAGCCGACCTTGAGGATTCCAAGGAGGTGGTGAAGATCTGTACTAAATATGCCCAGACAGGGATGTGGAATATCTTTGCAGTGATTTTCACACTGACACTGGCATTTGCCTTCTTCGATCCCAACTTCTTCGTTTCATACCTTATCTCTATCGCCATCTTTGGGCTGTTCCAGGCTATTTATATGGCCAATGCCGGAGGTGCATGGGACAACGCGAAAAAAGTGGTTGAGGTTGACCTTAAAGAGAAAGGCACACCATTGCATGAAGCAACGGTAATCGGTGATACTGTCGGTGACCCTTACAAGGATACTTCATCAGTTGCCCTCAATCCAATAATTAAGTTTTCAACATTGTTTGGATTGCTTGCGGCTGAGATCTCCATTAAGCTCATCCTGGGAGGTGACAGGACCTTCTCACAATGGCTTGGCCTTGGGTTCCTGGTGATAGGCTTATTCTTCGTTTACCGCTCTTTCTATGGTATGCGGATCAAAAAAGTTAAATAAAGATCACAACATAAATGATTATGGGAAGGCCTCCATTTTGGGGGCCTTCTGTTATTTTATTAACAATCTTTTTATGAATCAAAATTATCATCATAAAGATTATTAACTTTGCGCATTCCAAAGAAAATTATTCATAAAAATTGCTTAAATACCAGGGTATGATTAAGAATAACTTTTACATAAGACATATTGGACCAAGAGCACATGAAGTGGATCTTATGTTAAAGAAAATCGGCGTGGATTCTCTTGATGAACTTATTGACCAGACCATTCCAAAAAAGATTAGGATGGAGAAGGGGCTCAACCTGCCAGAAGGGATAAGCGAGTATGAGTATTTACAACATATCAAGGCTATTGGATCTAAGAATAAAGTATTCAGGACATTTATAGGCCTGGGTTATTACAATACAATCACTCCAAGTGTTATCACAAGAAATATACTGGAGAACCCCGGTTGGTATACTTCCTATACACCTTACCAGGCTGAGATCTCACAGGGGCGTCTTGAGGCATTGCTGAATTACCAGACCATGATCTCAGACCTTACCGGTCTGCCCATTGCTAATGCATCACTCCTGGATGAAGGCACCGGTGCAGCCGAAGCGATGACCATGTTTTTCAATACCCGGTCCAGGACAGCTGTCAAGGAAGGCGTAAACAAGTTCTTTGTTGCCAGAGGTGTATTCCCTCAAACCATTGATGTTCTTAAGACCAGGGCTTTGCCACTGGGAATTGAGCTCGTCGTTGATCGGTGCGACCAGGTCAATTTTAATGGAGAGTATTTCGGTGCAATCCTGCAATACCCGGATGAAAGGGGATCAATCCGAGATTATTCGGATTTTGTAAAGACAGCCAAAGAGCAGGAGGTGCCTGTTGCAGTAGCAGCCGATCTTATGAGCCTGGCTATCCTGACCCCTCCTGGGGAGTGGGGTGCTGATGTGGCCATCGGCTCCACACAACGGTTTGGCATCCCTATGGGGTATGGCGGGCCGCATGCAGGTTATTTTGCTACAACGGAAAAATATAAAAGAAATATCCCCGGCAGGATCATCGGGGTATCTGTGGATGCCAAAGGTAATCGTGCATTGCGCATGGCATTGCAGACAAGAGAACAGCATATCAAGAGGGAGAGGGCCACTTCAAATATATGTACAGCACAGGCCTTATTGGCCATCATGGCAGGTATGTATGGAGCCTATCACGGTCCGGAAGGCATTAAAAATATTGCACTGGATATCCATCAGCTAACTATCACGCTGGCTAATGAACTTGTTAAGCTGGGATTGAAGATCAGGCATGATTATTTTTTCGATACCCTTGAAGTAGAATTACCGGAGAAAGCATCCTCTTATGATATTGAAGCAGAAGCACTGGCCAACCAGATGAACTTCCGTTATATCGACAGGCAGTTGGTTGGCATTAGCATTGATGAGACCACCAGCCTTGATGATATCAGCAGGATCATTGGTGTATTTGCCAAAGTCCTTGGAAGCAGTGAGGGGGTACTTTTTATCAGCGGACTCGAGCAGGAGCAGCAACTCAGGGTGCCTGAAAATCTGCGTAGGACAAGCCCTTACATGCAGCAAGCAGTGTTCAGTGCTTATCATTCGGAGACGGAAATGATGAGGTATTTGAAGTTCCTGGAGAACAAGGACCTGGCATTGAACAGGACCATGATCCCTCTCGGATCCTGCACCATGAAGCTTAATGCGGCCTCAGAGATGTTTGCTATCACCTGGTCTGAGTTTGCCAATATCCATCCATTTGTGCCGGCTGACCAGGCTACAGGGTACCAGGAGTTGATTGATAACCTGGAGCAGGACCTATGTGAGATCACTGGGTTTTCGGCTGTCTCTTTTCAGCCTAATTCGGGGGCCTCAGGCGAGTATACCGGATTGATGGTGATCAGGGCATATCATGAAAGCAATAATCAAGGGCAGAGGAATATCTGTCTTATACCTTCGTCCGCTCACGGCACGAACCCCGCCAGCTCTGTACTGGCAGGGATGAAGGTTGTGATTGTCAAGTGTGATGAGAATGGTAATATTGATATCAACGACCTGCGAGAGAAGGCCCAGGAGCACAAAGAGGACCTGGCTGCCCTGATGGTTACATATCCGTCTACTCACGGGGTATTTGAAGAGGATATCCTGGATATCATCGATATCATCCATGAGAATGGCGGACAGGTATACATGGATGGCGCTAATATGAACGCACAGGTTGGCTTTACCAGTCCCGGACTGATCGGGGCTGACGTATGTCACCTGAACCTCCACAAGACCTTTGCCATTCCGCACGGTGGGGGTGGACCAGGAGTTGGTCCTATCGGGGTTGCTGAGCACCTGGTTAAGTTCCTTCCGGGTCATGTGTATGGAACGAATAATGAATCAGCTATTAATGCTGTTGCATCAGCACAATTTGGAAGTGCCTCGATATTACCTATTTCCTATGGCTATATCAGGATGCTTGGTGCTGAAGGCTTGACCGAAAGTACAAAAATGGCTATTCTAAATGCCAACTACCTGAAATCATGCCTGGAAGAAGATTATAAGATCCTTTATACCGGCAGCAAGGACAGGGTGGCCCATGAGATGATCCTTGACTGTAATGTCTTTTTGAAAACGGCTGATATCACTGTCGTCCATATTGCGAAAAGGCTGATGGACTATGGATTCCATGCACCAACAGTCGCATTCCCGGTACATGGTACTTTGATGGTTGAGCCTACTGAGAGTGAGCCATTATCAGAACTGGACCGCTTCATTGAAGCCATGATTGCCATCAGGAAGGAGATTGCTGAAATAGAAGAAGGCAAAGCTGAGAAGGGCAATAATCTGGTTTGCAATGCACCACATACCATGAAAATGATCATCCTGGATGATTGGGAGAGCCCTTACGATAAAAAGCAGGCTGCCTTTCCTGTCCAATCACTGCTTGAGAATAAGTATTGGGCCCCGGTAACCCGGATAGATGATGCCTTTGGCGACCGCAACCTGGTCTGCACCTGTGCACCTGTTGAAAGTTACGAGGAGGAATCCTGAGATTGATCAGGACCTGAGGTAGGATGCCCCGTTTACATCAATGATACACCCCGTCATGTATCCTGTTCCTTCGCTGGCAACCATTAATACAACCTTTGCTATTTCTTCCGGTTGGGCAATACGGTTTAACGGGCTTTGCGCATTTACTTCTTTACCACGTGGGCTTTCCATGATATGACTGGTCATATCCGTTAAGACCCAACCCGGTGCAATTGTATAAACACCGATGTTTTCAGGAGCCAGTGCCACCGCCATCGATTGACCCACTGCATTCAAAGCTGCCTTGCTGGCTCCATATGGCCATGATGTGGGCTCTCCACGAAAGGCTCCCCTGGAACTTATGTTGATGATTTTCCCCCCGCCTTGAGCTTTCATCCCCCTGGCAATGAGGTAAGATAAGTGAACAGGACCATGTAAGTTGACATCCATTGTCTTTTTAAAATAGGCCTGGAAAGCATCATAATCAAGTTCAAGTGAATGCTTCTCTTCGTAAATGCCTGCATTATTAACCAGGATATCTACTTTGTCCGGGATGCTATTTACCATCTTCCCGATAGATTCAGGGGACCCAAGGTCAGCCTGGGCGATCATATGCCCTTTGCCTTTTATGTTTCCTAACAGGCTCTCAGCTGCCTCCTGGTCTTTATGATAGTGAATGATAACCTGTGCTCCTGATTCAGCGAACATTGTTACGATAGCGCGGCCAATTCCTCTTGACCCACCAGTGACCAGGACTGTTTTATTATCGAATGAAATATTCATAATTAAAATAGGTCTTTTAACTGTTCCAAAAATAAGATTGCCAGCCTTGGCTTCAATGCAATAGTAAATGTAATTCCATAAACGGCCCCCCAGAAATGCGCATTGTGCCCAACATTATCATGTCCTCGTTTTCCCTGATAAGCAGAATAGATAAGGTAGAGGATACCAAAGACCGCTGCCGGGATCGGGATTGGTATGAAAAACAGGTATAGCTTGGCTGTTGGCATCAGGATGATACTGGAAAATACTACTGCAGATACTGCTCCTGAAGCACCCACGGCAGCATAATTTGGGTTGTCTTTATGTATTCCGAAATCAATAAGTACTGAAAAGATAACACCCCCGATATACAATAGCAGGAAGAATAATATGGCTTTGCCCTCGAATAAAAACAGGAAATATGCCCAGACTACCTCTCCAAAGGAATACAGCACGAACATGTTGATAAACAAGTGAATCCAATCTGCGTGAAGTAGCGCATAAGAAAAGAATCGCCAGCCTTCCCTGTCATGTTTTATGGCATAGGCGTTGAATCGAAGTTTATCGAAAATATCCCGCCTGTTGAAGGCGACTAATGAAATAATAATAGTAATCCCGATGATCAGGTATAGAACCATAGTTTGATAATGCTGCTTTTATTTACCTGTCATAACTTCACCAGTAGAATAATCCAGTTCTGACCCTAATACGCTGTGTGGTACTAGATATATTGCCAGCATCACGATAGCAGCTATCAGGGCCCAGCCTCTCTTTTCCTTGTTTTTCCATAGCCGGATCAAGGCAATGAGCCATACAGCGAATGCAACCAAAGTTTTATTATCGGTCAGGTCCTGCCCAAATGGCCAGCCGGTCCATAATTCACCGAAAGCATATAATTGCATCAAGGGCCCGAGGATCAGTCCACCAATAAATAACAAAATGATAGTGACCAAAGTATAGTTGAAGGTATTCTTCCCTTTGATGAGAACTTCCAAGCCTGTTCGGGTGGAAAAGACCATAGCCAGGAACATTAATAAAATATGCGGGTACAGAATATAATTAGGAACTCCACCCTTAAATCTTATGACAATAGGTTCTTCATGAATATATATAGCCTGCCCTTCCCGCTTCAATTTAACCTTGTAGACTAGTTTGCCAGCAGGAGGCTGATGGGGTAATGTAACAAGCAGGTATTCACCATCCCTTTTCATTTCTTTGGCGGTCCATTCTTCATCCACTTTAAATCTCCTGTAGACGTATTTCCCGTAAACTGCAGTGTCTGGGGCAAAGATCCTGCTCTCAGCATCTGTGTCACCACCATGAGAGGTTAACAGCCTGTATTTCAATGGCTGTCCGGCAACTTCCATGGTCCCGGTTTCCGGGTAAGTAGGGCCGGTCATGCGTTGGTAAATAGCGATCCCAATAGTAAATATGACCGTAAACATCCAAAAGAGTATTGACTTCGTTCTATATTCCATTGATTAATTATTTATTTTTATTATGCTTTGTTCTATTGCATCATAGAAAGCCTGGTGGATTTTTGTTCTGATATCCATCTCACTGATTTTATTGTTGGATGCATCTGGACATATTCTGTTTGATAGAAATATGTAAACCAGGTTGTTTTCGGGATCAGCCCAGGCATAGGTTCCCGTAAAACCGCTGTGTCCAAAACTTTCCGGAGAAACACTCTTGCAAGTAGGGCCGTCTTCTACATATTCAAGCTGGGGTTTATCAAATCCTATCCCTCTTCGGTTATCATTAAGAGGGAATTGGACCCTGGTGAATGTTATTAAAACCGCAGTATCGAGAATTTGTTCACCCCCATACGAACCTTTTTGCAGGAGCATTTGCATAAATATGGCTACATCATTGGCATCTGAAAACAAGCCTGCATGTCCTGAAACACCTCCCAGCAGGGCTGCTCCCTGGTCGTGGACATCCCCCTTTAGCAATTGTTTTCTGAATATCTTATCATCTTCCGTTGGTATAATTCTATCTAAAGGAAAACGTTCCCGGGGCAGGTATCCCATCGTCGACATGCCCAAAGGTTTATAAAACTGATCATTGACATAATCCTTTATGTTCTGATTGGTCAGTCCTTCAATCACCGGTACCAGCAGATAAAACCCCAGGTCGCTGTACTTATACTCAAGCGTATCCCTCAACTCTGAATTCCTGATACTGTCGTAGATCACGTAAGCGTAATCTTTTCTGATATACAGATCTTCAGCAACGCGTAAGGGATATTCCTCACTGATCTCTGCTCCATAGATGCCCGGAACATATTCATCATCTTCAAGTGTATATAGATAATAGGGTATCCAGGGCCTTAACCTCGCCTGGTGGGCCATGATTTCCCGGATCACCAGGTCTTCTTTGTTTGATCCTTTCAGGTATGGCAGGTACCAGCTCAGCTTGTGGTCCACATCAATCTCATTGCTGGCAGACAGCTTCATCACGGCGGGTGTCGTGGCGATAATCTTGGTCAGGGAAGCCAGATCGTAGATGTCTGTTTCTTTAACTTCTCTTTCATTTTCATAAGTATGGTAACCATAAGATTTGTCATAGAACAGAATCCCATCTTTGGCAGCAATGACGCGACATCCGGGAAAAACTTGCTTTGTGATGGCATCTTCCACAATTGAATCCACTGATACCAAGAATCTACTGTCAATTCCGGCGTTTTCAGGCCGGGAATGTGCCAGCCTGCTTTTGGATGTGAAAATGCCCTTATTGTATCCTGATTTTTCTGGTAAATTGATTGGAAGGGATCCGTTAATTGCTATTCCTCCGAAGATGCCCTGTGCAGCGATTTCTTGCATAACAGGGTCATCCTGGTATGAAATCAGAATGCCTGCAATATTGTTGTTTTTTGGAATATCTTTTATGGTATATGGGCTTGTAGAAAGGTTGAGAATTACCTTCTTATCAGATGCTATTCGTCCGACCAGCTTCATAGAGGCTTCAGTGATGCCATAGCCTTTCCAGGAAAAGATATTGGTATGCTGAAAATCAATGATGACAAGATTATATGCTTCCAGGCTTTTCATCAGGTCAGCAAGGTCATCTACATCAGGATTTTTATTTACCTGGTAGCATGTAACTGGCGCATATTTCTGCAGCATCTTTTGGAAAGGACTTAATTGCCTTTCACCAATAGATAAGGAAGTGATTTTTAGGGTGTCAAGTCTCTTAAGTGGGATAATATCCTCAGTGTTTTTAACCAGGGTAAGAGAGGCCTCGAACAATTGATGCTTAAGGTATTGATCTTTAGGGTTGTTTAAATCCCGGATAAGGTGCGATGTGTCAATCACTTGTTTCCTGTAAAGTCCTGCTTTGTACTTATATCTAAGTATCTTCTTGCAATTCTCATCAACCAGTGAACTTTTGATTTTTTTTCCTGAGATGGCTTTTTTAATTGCTTTGATGGCCGCGGGTACGTTTTCCGGAAGCAGCAGAATATCATTCCCGGCTTTCAATGCCTGCACCTCAATATCACCAGGTTTATGATATTTGGTAACACCTTTCATATCCAGGGCGTCGGTCACGATTAAACCATTGAATCCCATTTTCTTTCGAAGCAGCTTATTGACAATGTCAGAAGATAAGGTAGAAGCCACATCCGCCTTCTTTTCTAGTTCAGGTATGTAAAGATGTGCGATCATAATACCATCCAGGCCTGCGTTGATCATCTCCCGGAAGGGATAAAGCTCAAGAGAGTCCAGCCTGGCTTTATCATGTTTGATGATGGGTAAGGTTTTGTGTGAATCAGTATCTGTATCACCATGTCCAGGGAAATGTTTGGCTGTAGGAATAATCCCCTGGTCCTGCATGCCTCTCATATATGCTATTGCCTTTCGGGTAACCAGTTTCTTGTCTTCACCAAATGATCTCATACCAATGATGGGGTTGTTGGGATTGGAGTTGATATCAGCCACCGGGGCAAAATTGATGTGGATACCAAGCCGTTGGCACTGCCCGGCAACAGCCTTTCCCATCTGGTAGATGAGTGTATCATCCTTGACGGCGCCTAGTGTCATCTGGAAAGGGTAGGAGATGGCGCCGTTCACCCGCATGCCCAATCCCCATTCCGCATCGATGGAAATAAACAGAGGAGTCTCAGCCAGGTTTTGCCATTTGTTGGTCATCAATGCCTGATCCATGGCATCACCCCTGAAAAAAGTAACACCTCCAATATTGTACTTCCTGATATACCGGGTTACTTCACTATTATACTTTTTCCCTGGTTGATTTGCCCTGACCACTAACAATTGTGCAATCCGCTCCTCCTGCGACAGACTATTGAACACCGAGTCGACCCATTGCTCCATTTCCTCTTGCGCATTAGCCTGCACATTAAATGATAAGAGGAAAAATAAAGTAAGTATGAGGTGAAGAATGCTTTTCATGAAACCAAATTGAAGCCATAAATTTACAAATTTCTGGTCACTGGTCACTGATCACTGGTCACTGGTAGAAATATTATTCAATTTTATTAACAATTACCTATTCATCTAACAAATTCAAGTATTTTTGAATGAAAAATGGCTAAGTACACTGTCGAAGAGTTGGAACACATTGCATCCCAGGTGAGACGAGATATCATCAGGATGGTAAATGCTGCAAAATCAGGACATCCCGGAGGTTCATTGGGCTGTGCTGATTTTTTTGTTGCCCTCTACTTTGACATCATGAAACATAACCCGGAGCCATTCAGTATGGATGGTTTTAATGAAGATATATTCTTCCTGTCCAATGGCCATATCTCTCCAGGGTTATACAGTGTACTTGCCCGATCAGGATACTTCAGCACTGAAGAATTAGGCACTTTCAGAATGCTTAATTCACGCCTTCAGGGTCATCCTTCTACTTTGGAAGGTCTTCCTGGTATTCGTGTTGCCAGCGGATCTCTTGGTCAGGGACTTTCAGTAGCCAATGGAGCTGCCCTGGCTAAAAAGCTAAATGGGGATGAGTCCCTTGTATATTGCTTGCTTGGTGATGGCGAATTGCAGGAAGGACAGGTCTGGGAAGCTGCCATGTTTGCCGCGGCTAAGGGCATCGATAATATGATCGTAACAGTAGACTATAACCAGAAGCAGATCGATGGACCACTGGAAGAAGTAATTGACCTTGGTGACCTTCATGCCAAGTGGAAATCCTTTGGATGGAAGGTGTTTGAGATGAATGGTAACGACATGAAGGATATCCTGGACACAATGAAGCATGTTATGAAAGAGACGGGCAAAGGCAAGCCTACTATCATTTTAATGCATACTGAAATGGGCTTTGGCGTTGATTTCATGATGGGGACACACCAATGGCATGGTATGCCACCCAATGATGAGCAGGCTGAGATAGCCCTGGAACAGCTTGAAGAAACTTTAGGTGATTATTAAATATTCCCGTACCACTCAATGTTGTTAAAAAGAATAACATACATTCTTTTATTATTGCTATTTCTCCTTCCGCTGGCTTTTTCAGCCCAGGCACAGGAACGAAATCAAAATAAAGGCAAGCCCATAACCCGCATCCTTTTCGTATTTGATGCTTCCCAGAGTATGTACGGACGCTGGCAAAGTGATATCAAGATCAATATTGCCAGGAAGATCATGTCAAAGGTTCTGGATAGCCTTAAGCATTATGAAAACCTGGAGCTTGCCTTGCGTGTTTATGGACATCAGAAACCTTATCCTCCACAAGATTGTGATGATACCCGTCTTGAGGTACCTTTTGGGAATGATAATTTTGATATGATCAAGCACAGGCTTAACAGCCTGACCCCAAAAGGAACCACACCCATCGCACATTCTCTCAGTAAGGCCGGAAGGGACTTCCCTCCATGCGACAATTGTCGTAATATTATTATCCTTATCACCGATGGAATTGAGGAATGTGGTGGTGATCCCTGTGAAGTATCGCTGGAATTGCAGAAGTTAGGCATTGTCCTGAAACCATTCGTGATAGGCATAGGAAGGAACTTCAGGGATGCTTTTGACTGCGTAGGTACTTATTTTGATGCATCCAGTGAGAAGCAGTTCAGCAAGGCCTTGAATGTGGTAATCTCCCAGGCATTGAATTCCACAACAGCACAGGTCAACCTGCTCGACTCATATGGGAAGCCCACAGAGACGAATGTGAACATGACATTCTACGACAATTTCAACGGGCTCATCAAGTACAACTTTATCCATACAATGAATAACAAAGGTGTGCCAGATACACTGGTTATTGATCACCTGATCACCTATGACTTGGTTGTTCATACTTTGCCACCTGTCAAGCTAGATAGTGTAACCCTTGAATCGGGCAAACACACAACTATTCCTATTACAGCCCCCCAGGGACATCTCAGGTTGAAGATAGATGGGTATGATAGTTCCCCCAGGAGCCTGCAATGTATTATTCGCCGGAAGGGAAGCATGGAAACTGTTAACGTTCAGATGTTCGGGCACACAGAAAAATACCTGACCGGACTGTATAACCTGGAGGTGTTGTGCCTGCCAAGGATCTATATTAATGATGTGGAAATCCTGCAGAGCTCAACCACGACTGTTGAAATTCCTGTTCCGGGAATCGCTGTCATCCAGAAATCAACTGTTGGCTATGGCAGCCTTTACGTTGAAAGAGGGGACCGGATGGAATGGGTTTATAATTTCAGGGATAATTCACCTTCACAGGAGACTATAATATTGCAGCCTGGAAAGTACAGGGTCGTTTTTAGAGCAAAATATTTAGACAGAGCAATATATACTATGGAAGAAACCTTCAGGGTGTATTCCGGAAGAACAACCAATGTTAAAATTTATAATTAGTATGGAACTTGTGATGAAAGCTTTCAATATTAAAGATTATAAAGATACACGCTCAGGCTTTGGAGCAGCGTTGATGGAGCTGGGCGAAACGAATGAGAATGTGGTTGCCTTATGTGCCGATCTGACTGGTTCATTGAAGATGGATAAATTTGCAGAGACCTTTCCTGACAGGTTTTTCCAGGTGGGTATCGCTGAGGCCAATATGATGGGTATCGCGGCCGGATTGACTATCGGTGGAAAGATACCGTTTACCGGGACCTTTGCCAACTTCTCCACAGGAAGGGTATATGATCAGATCAGGCAATCCATTGCTTATTCAAACAAGAATGTGAAGATATGCGCTTCACATGCCGGCTTAACATTGGGTGAAGATGGAGCTTCTCACCAGATCCTGGAAGATATCGGTTTGATGAAAGGATTACCCAATATGACTGTCATCAATCCTTGTGATTACAATCAAACCAAGGCCGCTACACTTGCTATCGCTGAATATGAAGGACCGGTTTACTTACGCTTTGGCCGTCCAAAGATGCCTAATTTCATGCCGGAGAACCTGCCCTTTGAAATAGGAAAGGCCTTAAATCTGAGAGAAGGTAATGATGTGACCATTTTCGCTACAGGGCATATGGTTTGGAAAGCCTTTGAAGCTGCAGGACAGCTTGCAGAGCAGAATATTGACGCTGAGGTGATCAATATCCATACAATCAAACCGCTGGACGAGCAAAGTATCCTGGAATCAGTATTTAAGACAGGTTGCGCAGTTACGGCCGAAGAGCATGAAATAAATGGAGGCCTGGGGGATAGCATTGCCCAGGTATTGGTCAGGAAATTCCCTGTACCTGTTGAAATGGTCGCGGTGATGGATAAATTTGGGCAGAGCGGTAAACCTGAAGATTTACTTAAGAATTACCACCTCGATACACCAGATATCGTGAATGCTGCGTTGAAGGCAGTACAGCGTAAGAGAGGACTGTAAAATACTAATTAAATTCTACTGCATGCGTTTATTTATTGTAGGATTTATGGGTGCAGGTAAGACGACGATTGGCAGGCGACTGGCAAGAAAACTAGATTACCAGTTCATCGACCTCGATGAGTTGTTCGAACAGAAGTTCCATTATAGCATTGCTAACTTTTTTGATCATTTCGGGGAAGAAAAATTCCGGGAGATCGAGCATGAATTATTGAAGCAAACAATTCAGGAAAATGATAATGTGATCATCTCCACTGGAGGAGGGACTCCATGTTTTTACACCAACATGGATATTATGAATGAGCATGGCCTCACTCTCTATATCAAGATGCATAAAGATTCCCTGAAACATCGATTGTTGAGGTCCAAAAGGCGCAGACCCGTACTTCCAGGATTAAAGGAAGATGAGATGGAATTATTTATCAATAAACTAATGGATTGTCGCGGGCCTATCTATGAGCAGGCACAACTTACCGTGAAAGGAGAGGACCTGAAGATCGAAGCTATCGTCTCCTTACTTCCCATTCCTTACTAACAATGCAATATTTTCAACATGCTGGGTCTGAGGGAACATATCAACAGGCTGTATTTTCTTTATGATATAATGGTCCTTCATTAAAGCAATATCCCTTGCCTGGGTGGCAGGATTACAACTGACGTATACAACTTTTTCAGGACCCAATTCCAATATTTTTTTGACTACCTTTTCATGCATCCCTGCACGAGGCGGATCGGTGATGATCACATCCGGCTTACCATGTTGTTTTATGAAATCATCATTAAGCACCTCGATGATGTCTCCAGCATGGAATGAGGTGTTTTTGATATCGTTCAACGCAGAATTTTCTTTTGCATCCTCAATAGCATCAGCCACATATTCAATACCAGTAATTTTCTTTGCATTTCTGGCGATGAAGTTTGCAATTGTCCCGGTGCCGGTGTAAAGGTCATAAACATTCTCATGGCCCTGGAAATCTGCAAACTCCCTGGCCACGCTATAGAGCTTCAGTGCTTGCCTGGAATTCGTCTGGAAAAAAGATTTAGGGCCGATCTTGAATTTTAGACCTTCCATTTCCTCAATAATGTACTCCTGTCCGGCAAACCACCTGATCTCAAGGTCGGAAATATCCGGATTACGTTTGTTGTTAATAACATACATGAGCGATGTAATTTCCGGGAATTGTTCCTTGATAAAGTACATAAGCTCAAGTATCAGGCCCTTATCGTCTTCATTAAATACTACGATGACCATCCATTCGTCCAGTGTTGTATTCCTGAAAATGATGTTTCTCATCAGGCCTTCCCATTTATAAACATCATAAAAGGAATAGCCTTGCTTGATCGTATAATCCTTTACTGAATTCCTTATCTTGTTGGTCAGGTCATGTTGCAACAGGCATTCTTCAACATCAAGGATCCTGTCGAATTTACCAGGTAGATGGAAGCCCAATCCTTTCATCATGCTTTCATCACTGCGGTCAACCGTATTATCTGTTAACCATTTCTTGTTTGAAAAGGTAAATTCAAGCTTGTTCCTGTAATGATAATGGCTGTCGGAGGCTATTATTGGCAGAACCTCAGGTATCTCGAGCTTGCCAATCCGCACAAGGTTGTCGGTAACTTGCTTTTGCTTGTATTCCAATTGTTTCTGATATTGTATATGCTGCCACTTACATCCACCGCAAAGGCCAAAGTGTTGACACTTGGGTTCAGTCCTGAATGAAGACTTCTCATGATATTTGACTACCCTTCCCTCGAAATATGATTTCTTTTTCCTGGTTACCTGCACATCACACACATCTCCCGGGGCCGCGAATGGGACAAAAACCACTTTGTTTTCTGTTCTGGCAACAGCCTTTCCTTCTGACCCGGCATCAATGATCTCTACCTTCTCCAGTAGAGGTAAAATTTTCTTTCTTCTGGTCATCATTAAAAAATTATTGTGCAAAAGTACGTCAACTTAACGGAACGGAATTACGAAGCAATTAAATATTAAATTTGTAAGAACCAATCGCATGAGCATGAAAATCTTACCAATTGAAAAAGTCAGGGAGGCGGATGCCTATACCATCGAAAATGAACCGATTGATTCCATTGAGTTGATGGAGAGGGCTGCCAGGGAATGTTATAAATGGATCTACAAGTATTTGAAAAGGGGACAGGTAGTAAAGGTTATTGCAGGACTGGGCAACAATGGTGGGGACGGACTTGCAATTGGCCGACTTCTTGCCAGGCAGAACGTAAGGGTTCAGATCTATATCATCCGGTATAGTGAAAAGATGTCGGATGATTTTAAAGTTAACCTGGAGCGATTGGAAAGATTCCCTGACATACAGGTCATTGATATTAATGATGGAGATGAACTTCCGGCTTTAGGGCCAGATGACCTTGTAGTGGATGCTATTTTCGGTTCAGGGCTTTCAAAACCAGTTACGGGTTTTATTGCAAAAATCATTGAACACATTAATAATTCACAAACTACAGTTATTGCTGTGGATGTCCCCACGGGATTATTTGCTGATGCCCCCAATGATAATGATGGTGCTATCCTGAAAGCTGATTATACCCTCTCATTTCAGTTCCCAAAATATTCTTTTCTTTTCCCTGAGAATGAGCAATATGTAGGGGTCTGGGAAGTGGTTCCGATTGGACTTCATCCGGATTTTATAAAGTCAGTTGATGTCAAGAATTACCTGGTTACCAAGTCAGACATCCTGGGATCATTGATTATAAGAGAGAAGTTCTCACATAAGGGCACATACGGACATTCACTGCTGATTGCAGGGGGATATGGTAAGATGGGTGCTTCAGTACTGGCTTCTCGTGCATGCCTGCGTAGCGGTGTGGGATTGCTGACTACCCATACTCCCAAAAAGGGATATGAAATTCTTCAGGTAACCATACCCGAAGCCATGGTCAGTATTGATCCATCAGAGGATTTCTTTTCTGAGCATCCGGACCTGCTTCCATATAATGCTATAGGAATCGGCCCGGGAATAGGCACTTCAAAGGAGACAGCCAACGCTGTCAAGGTACTTATCCAAAACACAGGGCTTCCCATCCTTTTTGATGCTGATGCCATCAATATCCTGGGTGAGAACCGGACCTGGATCGCCTTTGTTCCTAAGCACAGCATCTTCACCCCTCATCCAAAGGAATTTGAAAGGATCACCGAGAAAGTAACAAATGACTTTGACCGTATTGAGATCCAGAGGACTTTTTCTATCCAACACAGTGTTTATGTCGTATTAAAGGGGGCCAACAGTTCAATTTCATGTCCGGACGGAGCGGTCTACTTCAATACCACAGGTAATCCCGGTATGGCAGTCGCTGGTAGCGGAGATGTGCTTACCGGTATCATCCTCGGTTTGTTGGCCCAGGGTTACAGCTCTAAAGAGGCAGCCATCATGGGCGTTTACCTCCATGGTCTTGCAGGAGACTATGCAGCCAAGAAAGCAGGCATTGAGTCAATGATAGCAGGTGATATTGTGGAAAACCTTGGAAGAGCTTTTAAAGACATAAAACGAGAAAACCTATAACCTATAACCTATAACTTATAACTTATAACTTATAACCTATAACCTATAACCTATAACCTATAACCCCTGCCTTCGCAGGGGCAGGCCTGCAACCTGCATCTTTCACGCAACTGCAATTTCTTCAATGGTATCCAGTTCAACCCTCAGGTTATCGATAATGAAGTGTTGCCGGTCAGGTGTGTTTTTACCCATGTAGAATGAAAGAATATCCTTAATATGGGACTCACGTTTTAATATTACAGGATCCAGGCGAATGGAAGAACCGATGAAATGCTTGAACTCACCCGGAGAGATCTCTCCTAAGCCTTTAAACCTTGTAATTTCCGAACTGGCACCTAGCTTTTTCAATGCCACTTCTTTTTCTTCCTCAGAATAGCAATAAATGGTCTCTTTCTTATTCCTTACCCTGAACAAAGGTGTCTGAAGGATATAAAGATGACCTTTCTTTACCAGGTCGGGATAGAACTGCAAGAAAAAGGTCAGCAGCAATAAGCGGATATGCATGCCATCCACGTCGGCATCAGTCGCGATCACGATATTATTATAACGGAGATTTTCAAGTCCTTCATCTATATTCAGAGCTGCCTGCAGCAGGTTGAATTCCTCATTCTGGTAGACTATTTTCTTGCTCAGGCCAAAACAGTTCAGCGGTTTTCCCTTCAGGCTGAATACTGCCTGGGTTGCCACATCACGTGCTTTAGTAATAGAACCGCTGGCTGAGTCACCCTCGGTGATGAAGATGGTAGAATCAAGACGATTTACGTGGTTGTCGTTGTAGTGGATACGGCAATCACGGAGTTTCTTGTTATGCAAGCTGGCTTTCTTGACACTTTCCCTGGCCAGCTTCTTTATGCCTGCAAGCTCTTTTCGTTCTTTCTCTGATTGTAATATTTTTCGATGAAGTGCTTCAGCCGTATCAGGATTCTTGTGAAGAAAATTGTCAAGATTTCTCTTGATGATATCGTTCACGTAGTTCCTGATAGTAATGCCATCAGGTTCTATGAGCTGTGATCCCAGCTTTGTCTTTGTTTGTGATTCGAAAACAGGTTCCTGGACTTTTAAGCTTAGCGCTGCAAGGATGGAAGCCCTGACATCGCTTGTTTCAAAGTCTTTATTGTAAAATTCTCTGATGGTTTTGACAATTGCTTCTCTGAAGGCTGCAAGGTGGGTTCCGCCCTGTGTCGTATGCTGCCCATTTACAAAGGAATAATAGTCTTCTCCATAAAGCTTTGCACTATGGGTGAAGGCACATTCAAAATCTTCCTCTTTGATATGCACTATAGGGTAAAGAACACCATTGCCATTGATATTTCTTTGCAATAGATCGTGCAGACCGTTTTTAGCATGATAACGCTCTCCATTGAATCGAATGGTTAGGCCATTGTTTAGGAAAACATAATTCCACAGCAGCTTTTCGACGTACTCACGGATAAAGTGAAAATTACCGAATATTTCAGGGTCGGGTATGAACGTGACGATAGTGCCAGGTTCCAGGCTGTTCTCTTTCTGGATGCGGGTTTCGGAGATCAGCTCCCCTCGTTCATAAACGACAGTCTTTGACTTCTCTTCCCTTACCGACTGTACCTTGAAATAGGATGACATGGCATTGACCGCTTTGGAACCAACCCCGTTAAGCCCCACAGCTTTCTTGAATACTTTGGAATCATATTTTGCCCCGGTATTGATCTTTGACACACAGTCGATGACCTTGCCCAGAGGCATTCCCCTGCCATAATCCCTGATGGTTACTGTTCTGTCTTCAATGAAGATGTCAATGTTTCTTCCATTCCCCATCACGAACTCATCAATAGAATTATCAATGATCTCCTTGATTAAGACATAGATACCATCATCCTGGGAAGCTCCATCACCTAGCTTTCCAATATACATGCCCGGCCTCAACCGAATATGCTCCTTCCAATCCAGTGACCGGATGCTCTCTTCTGTATATTTTTCAGCCATTACAACAATTTTTGCAAAATTAATGAATCAACGCCATACCAAGCATCATTATTGTAATATTTATTAAGATTGCCTTGTTGATAAATCATTCGAAACCCTAAGATATATTTGCGTTTTAGAGATAATTGGACTAAACTTGTATGCCATTCTACCTGATGAGTACAATCTATAACAACCTGGTCATCTATTACTTCTCCGGCACCGGGAATGCCAGAAGAAGCTCAGAGTGGATCGCAGATGTGGCAAGGTCTGAAGGCCTGAAGGTAGACCTTGTCAACATTGATAGATTCGAGAATATTACTATTCCAGCCTTAGATGAAGGCCGGACTTTGATTGGGTTCGCTTATCCGACTCATGGATTTAATGCAGCACCTATTATGCTTCGCTTTATTGCCCTGTTTCCAAAGCACAGGAATTGTGATGTATTCCTGATAAATACCAGGGCAGGTATGAAGTTATCAAAGATCTTCCTGCCAGGCATCAGCGGTTTGGCCCAATACTTACCAGCGCTCATGCTTATCCTGAAGAGATATCCTATTGTAGCCATGAAGCCGATCGACTTGCCATCCAACTGGATATCACTGCATCCTGGCTTGAAGGAAAGTGTGGTAATCTCTATATATGAGCGATGGCACCAGAAGATCCATAAATTTGCTAAAAAAATGCTGGCAGGTAAGAAAAACTTCAGGGCACTTTTTGATTTACCAATTGACATTTGGTTATTTCCTATTGCATTTGGTTATTATTTCATTGGACGCTATACGCTTGCCAAAACATTTGTCGCCATCGACAGCTGTAACGCCTGTGGCATATGTGTGAAAGAATGCCCGACTAAATCAATTGTAATGAAAGGGGCATACCCTTATTGGAAGCTATCCTGTGAGAGTTGTATGCGATGCATGAATAATTGTCCCCAAAGAGCGATAGAAACAGCACACACCTTCACCGGAGTAGTATGGTACCTAACCTGGGGTGTTGCTGCTCCTTTGTTCTTTACTAAGCTGATCAATTCGCAGATTATTCCAATTGCCCCTGGTTCAATTTTAGCTAAATTAGTTGATTGGGGCATCTGGGCACTAACTACAATAGTTTTCATCAGCATTGCCTATTACTTAATGCATTATTTGTTAAGATTCAGGTTTTTTAATAAGTTTATTGCCTATACTTCGTTGACACATTATAAATTTTGGCGGAGATATAAAGCACCGCCAGTTGAGTAATTACTGGGAATATGAAATTTTGTAAAAAGTATTTCGTGTATATACTCATAGCCCTATTAGGAGCTATGTTGTTCTTTGTAAATGTCAAAGACAACCACGACTGGGGTGGGGATTTTGCGATGTACATTATACAGGCAAAAAATATTGCTCAAGGGAATCCACAGTATTCAAACTTTTATCTGTATAATACTGATTATCAGGTGCTCGGGCCACCTGCATATCCCGCAGGGTTCCCATTGCTCCTTGCTCCTGTATATGCAATGTTTGGGAACAGCATCAAGGCATTCACTGTTTTCATTTCATTAATATTATTCTTATTTGGCATTCTCCTGGTTGCCTTTTACCGTAAGTACTTTCCAGGACTGATCCCGTTTTTCCTGGCCATGCTTATCCTGTTCAATCCCTGGACCCTGATGTTCAAACTGGAGGTTATGTCGGATATACCTTTTGCATTCTTCTTCTTACTGGGAACATACCTTTACCTGAACAGGACTAAACATGATTGGGTTTTCATCATCACCATGGGACTATTTGCTGGCTTCCTGATCTCCATCAGGACCGTCGGGTACACTCTCGCCGTGTCTATTCTTGTTTATTCTGCTATCCAGGCATGGAAGGAAAAGAAAAGGAGATCCCTGTTTGAGGGAATTATCATTTTTGTTGTTGCTGTACTATTTAATTTCCTGCTGAACAGAATTATTTTCCCGATACCAGTAGCAGAAGGCTTGTCGTACATGGGGATTTTTGGAATTGAGCCTTTGTGGAAGACATTGTCATCTAACCTATCATACTACCTGGGTATTCTGGAATATTTTTTCACCCCTTATACAAATCATTGGAAATGGGCGGCCGTGATCATGCATGCCCTGGCACTGGCGTTCATAGTGCTTGGGTTCATTAACCATATTATTAAGAAATTCAATTTTATTGATGTCCTGGTAATCCTTTATTTAGGTGTAATCTTGATTTACCCATACAGGCATGCCGGTTTTCGCTTTTTATTGCCTGTCATTCCTTTCTTATTGTACTATATGGTACTGGGAATGCAGTCATTTAAGTTTGATTTTAAGCTGAAGCAAGATGTTAAGGTAGCTGTTATTGGGATCCTTGCATTATTGCTGTATATGAATACCTTCCTTCATATTGCCAGTGAAAGACACAAGGTTATTCCAGGCCCCCAGGAAGAATCTTCTGTTGAGGCATTCGAGTACATCCGTAATAATACACCACCTGATGCCAGGATGCTGTTCTTTAAACCAAGGGTGCTGGGTTTATATACTTCCAGGATGAGTTTTGCAAATAAGCCAGGCCAGGATATCACCATCATCGATAAAAAAATTAAAGAAACAGGAATTGATTATATCCTTATTCATCGTGAGTATTCTGATCCATCGATAAAGCAATATGTCCTCAGCGATCCGGACATGGTCTCTCTGATCTGGCAAAATGAAAAATTTCAGTTTTATCAAAAAAATCATTGATGAATTAATAGTAATTTCGCCGCATGAACAAACTTGGAAAACTAAGTAAAGCTTTTGCTGCACTCATTCGCAAACCATACCTGCTGAACAATGTGATCAATGATAACAGCGAGTGGATGAGATATGTAATTAAAAATCATAACAAGCAGAAGCCCTTGCCTGTCGTGGATATTTCAGACCTGTTTGAGCAGAATGCGGCAACTGTAAAACCTTTTGCTTTTCTTGATGGGGGTTGCCTGATTACTGATCTGGCTTTGCTAAGGGCCCTCGCCTCACGTATTAAGGATTGTGAATATTTCGAGATAGGTACCTGGAGAGGGGAGAGTGTTGCTAATGTTTCGGCAGTAGCTAAGTCGTGTTATACACTCAATTTGTGTCAGAAAGATATCAAAGACAAGGGTTATCCTGACCAGTACCAGAAAGAATACGGTGCCCTGTCAAGAGGCTTTGAAAACGTCATCCATCTTAGGGGTAATTCCAAAGACTATGATTTTGCCGGCCTGAATAAAAAGTTCGATCTTATTTTTATTGATGGTGATCATCATTATAATATGGTCCGTAATGATAGCAGGAGGGTTTTCAGCCACCTGGTACATGATGACACAATTGTGGTGTGGCACGACTATGCATATAACCCGGAATCGGTCAGGTATGAAGTGTATGCCGGCATACTTGATGGGATCCCGGGTTCAGCACATGACCACCTTTATCATGTATCAAATACACTTTGTGCGATTTATTCCAAAAAACCCTTTGAGAGCAGGGAGTTTACCAGTCCGGCCCATCCTGATAAGATCTTTGATATTCAGATGAAGATATTACCCCTGGAAGAAGATTAGTCTTGTTCTCCCTTACGCTTTTCAAATAAGAATTTCCTGGTCTCACTAAAATACATGATCAGGTCTTTTCCTGTAATCATGAGTGACAAGATACCGACCTTTGATTCTGACAGAAAGAATACGAGTACTGCGATGGAGGTAGCCAGGTAGGATATACTGGTAGCCATTCCTGCCCCTGCAATATCATAATGTGGGATCAACAGGAAGTAGCAAAGGATAGAGATCGCCAGACCAATCGTAGAAGCAATAGTATTGATATAATACTTTCCTCTTCCTGAGAAATAATGGCCCAGTATGATAGAAACATTATATACCAGCACTCCCGGTGCCAGTGTATAGATCCCAATCTTGATTTCTTCAAAACCCAGGCCAAAGATATATGTGTAAAATTCAACAGGCAGCACGATCAGGATAATGATCGCAAGAAGGCTGACAAGGATGCTCCCTTTTAACAGGTGAATGGAAAGGTTTTGTGAATAGTTGTCGTCTTTGGTGTTAGCGATCCTGGCATATTGGACAAGCGATATGCTTTTTCCTACCAGCCAGATGGATTCAACAATGGAGACACCATTGGAATACACGCCTACACTGGCCTCTCCGTGATACATGTCGAGGAAATAATAGCTCAGCCTGAAACTGAGAAATTGAGTAATATGGGCCAGCTGGTTCATAAACCCCAGCCTGAACATATCCTTCACTACAACCATGTTTCCTTTCAGATCAGTGTCGACCTTTCCAAATGTTTTAAAAACAGCTATAGTCCCAACAATCCAGCTTATCAGGAAAGCCACGTAAAGAGCGATGATATATGCCTTGACATCCTGCATCTTAATTACTGTAAAGCAAATGATAAGGCAAATGATAATAAGCAGCGGTTGCAGTACGGATATGAGATTCGCCATATTGATCTTCTCCTTGCCAATAAGCAAAGTCATATTTATACTGGCGAAAGAATTGAAAGCCGAAAGAATGCAGACGTGCATAATAAATTCGGCCGGGATAACCCTGATCATCATCAGTACCGGGTAAGACAGGGCACTGATAATAACAGACCAGATATAAGAAGGGATGATTAGTCTGGAATAAGGGTATCGAGGTACCAGGTATACGAGGGTTGCGCCACCTACCAGGTTGGAAAAGACCAGTATCATGGCAACCGTGGTAATGATCAAGCCCTGCTGCCCCTTGCCCACCGGGCCAAGGTATTGCGAAAGTGCCACAGCGATCAGCAGGTTTACTAATGCGGAGATGCTCCGTGTCCCAAATGTGCTGAGTATCTTATTAATCAAAACCTGAAATTTATCTATTACGGACAGCGTCCTGGTACACTGTAAATAACTGTTTTCCAATCACTTCATTACTGAAATGATCTACAGAATATTGCCGAATCACTTGCTTGTCATACTGATCAAGATGATCAAGCATATTATTGATTTCCTGGTAAAATGCCTGCTCATCCAACGCTTTAATGAGCTTGCCGAGCCTGTTATCAAGATGCTCCCTGATCCCGCCAACATCAGTTGAAATAACGGGTACTCCACATGCATAGCTTTCCAGGATAACGACCGGCAGGTTTTCGTAGTTACTGAACATTATCATAAAATCAGCATTACGCATCATCTCCGCCAGCTCTTCATTTTCTTTTAACCCGAAGAAAATAACGAATTTATCTTTCAGTCCAAGCTGTTCTCCTTGTTTTACAAGCTGTTCATAGTGGATGCCATCTCCAATCATTTCACAGATAAAGTCCTGCCTTTCTTCTGAGATTCTTTTAATTACCCGTAATATACCGGAGATATTCTTTTGTTTATCTTCGAAACAACTGACATGTATTATTCTCTTTTTCCCTTCATTAGTGTGATGAGGTGAAGGGTAAAACATCTCCACATCCACCACATTGGGAATAATGACATAATTATCGTTTTTTAAGCCACAGTTTATCATTGCATCCCGGAGGTTGGCTGTCACAGGCATGATAGCAGATGCATTTCTTGCAACCCTGGAAGTGAACCATCTTCGCAATCTGCCTCCATAAGTTCCGGTAGATGGCAAATATCTTGTCCAGTGTTCAGTGATCACATATGGGATCCCTTTGAAGATCTTTTGCAACCAGGCTATAACCCCATGCCTTGAAAGTACATGTACATGAATGAGATCAGGCTTTCCATATTTTGCACGAACAAGCTTAAGCCCTTTTCTGTGGAACCTGTAGAACCGGCAGGCGTTAACGATTGTATCAAAGGATTGTATGCCAGATGTAAATTTCTTGTAATATATACGGATGGTAGGAAGTGTATCTTGTTCTCCCCAATCAATGACGTATTTCTCTTTTTTGAGTTGCTCGTCAGGATGAACATACAGAACAGAAACTTTGCAATGCTCAGCAACAGCCAATCCATGCCTTTCGATGAACAATCCTGGCATCGGATCGTATTTATGAGGATACCAGCGGGGGAGGTAAACTACATGCATGCTCTCTACTTTCTTCTCCAGGTGCATTTAACAATGGTAGGTTTTCCTGCAAAATTAGTAATTAGAACGATTGGTCTATTATTTTAATTGCCTCCTTAAGTCGTTTATCTCCAAGGCCTGAAATAATACTGAATGGCAGGCTCCTTTTTTGGAGTTCATCCAGGTAAAGCTTGAACAGATATTCCCTTTTATCCGGGTGTTCCCTCAAGGGGTCGTCTTCCCAGGTAAGGTCTGTATTGCAAAGCAGATACATTTCATATGGGTTCGATTCTATCTGTTCGATGATCCAGGGATGGCATCTTCCATAATTCACATCACACCAGATCTTTGTCACTATTGGTTCTGTGTCGCAGAAAAGGAATTTTACAGCTTTGGCCCGCATTTCTTTTTCAGCGTCTAATTGACCTTTGGCAATCTCCAGGATGTCATCGTAGGTATAAGAGCGATTGATACTGTTAAGGTATTCTCTTGCATATTCAGGTACCCAGGCAGTTTTAAAGTGCCTTGCAAGCTGCTCAGTAAGCATTGATTTTCCTGTTGATTCAGGGCCGGTGATTGCAATTCTTCTTACACTCATGACACCTGTTTTTGTGCATCTTTCTTCCAGGCCATATAGCCCACTATTGCAAGTATGGTTAATACTGCAAACAGGACGACAGTAGGATAGAGCTCTTTATAAATGTAAATCCCAACAGATACAGCATCAACAACAATCCAAACCAGCCAATTTTCAATAATCTTTCTGGCCAGCATCCATGTGGCTATGAAGCTTAAGGCCGTGGTAAAAGCATCCCAGTAGGGGAGGTCAGAATCTGTGAGGTGAATCAAGATTTCTGAAATACCAATAAAAAAGACAATACTGGCAATGGACAAGTAGACTGCTAGTTTCTTTGAAACAAAATTGACAGGAAGTTTTTTGCCAGGGTCTTCCCGGTTCCCAGACATCCAATGATACCATCCATAGAAGCTGATCACAAGGTAATATACCTGGAGCGACATGTCAGCATAAAGCTTAGCCTTGATGTAAACGAAGATATATAGACTAACAAGAACCATTGAAACTGGCCAGTACCATACCTTTTGCTTGATCTGTAAATAGATTGCAACCAGGCCCAGTGATGCTGCAATGAGCTCTATATAATTCTCGGCTAACCAATCCATCATTCTGCTTAAATGGTGCGATTAAGGCAATGCCACATTCAGGTCGGCATTAATAACCTTCATAATAAATACTGAATGCGGGTTAGAAAATGACTGTTTGATCTCTTTGGAGAGTGTGTCCATGACATGATCATAATCCCCAAAGATCTGGGTGCTCATTCCGTTTGTTTTTACAATAAGTTTTTTATCCTGGTTTAAGCGGTCGATAAAGTCTTTTATTGGTGGAACGTATTCCTGGTTCAGCGGGTAATAGCTGATTTCTACAGATGTTTTCATAAAAAAAAATGCTTGAGTTTTAGCTCAAGCAAATTTACGCATATCCCGTCAATAATGATCACCTAATTATCACGGACTCTTCTGTACTCTTCTTTTCCTTCTTTGAATTTCCCATCCCTGATCTGATGAAGCAGATGTGACCTGAACCTTTTCTCTGACTCATAATACTTGGCAACCTTTTTTATCGGAAGTACCTTTTTATATTTTTCATAATACTCTTCCTGTAAATTGACCATGGCCCTTTCTTCTTTGAATTTTAAAATGATAAGTTCATTGACTTCCTCATCAGACATTCTGCCGAAGTCGGGCATTTCACGAGGATGACCTTGCATTATACTTGATGCGATCTCGTTTCGCTTTGCTTCAAATTCATTATAGAGCGGCCAGAATTTTTCTGCTTCGGCTGGCGTTAAGTTTAACTCCTGGGTGATATAGGCTACTTTCATGGATTTCAGCCTTTCATACCTTACATCATGGCCTCTTTGGCCACGGGGATCATCATTTTCCTGTGCCATTAACGGACTCGCGATCAAACTCATGATCATAATGAGTGAAAATAAAAATCCTGTTTTATTGATTGTTGTTTTCATAGTTATTGTTTTATAATTCATCTAATAAATAATATTCTATCATATCATCCTCGAGCAAATAATCGATGACTTCCTGTTCATCCGGATTCTCAGTTGAAATAAGAAGCCCATTACTGGTGGACTCTGTCATCTCAACATAAACCTTCATGAGTTCGGTATCATCAATATCCATCAGCAGGTAATCTGATATGGTGCTGAATTCTTCCTGTGCTAAAGGATCCACCAGTTCATTGGTGTTATCTTTCAACTGGAAGATAAACAATGATGCCAGTCCAAGGATCAGGACGAACGATGCAGCAGCCAGTACCCGGGGATTAAATATCACGGTCTTCATACTTCTCTCAGGTAGAAGCTGTCTGGTATTAATTCTTTCCTGTATCCTTTTTGGCAGCTCTTCAAAGTAATTTTCGGGAACTTTGAAAGGATTGTTTTTTATGTTTTTGTGTTGTTCCACGTCTGTATGACTAATTTTATTTTAAAAGGTTTAATCTAATTCCATTTGCTTTTCAATCTTTTTCACGGCATGATGATAGGAAGTTTTTAGTGCCCCAACTGAAGTTCCCAGCACAGCAGATATTTCTTCATATTTCATTTCATCAAAATATTTCATATTAAATACGAGCTTTTGCTTTCTCGGCAGCTGCTCAATGGCTTTGTATAACTTTTGCTGAATGGCATCTCCATCAAATAAGGGATCTTCAAACAAAGCACTTGCCTGGCTGTGTGGATTATCAGAAAAGGTGACGAAAGACCTGACTTTTTTCTTTTTCAGGAACGAGATGGCTTCATTGGTGGCAATCCTGTAAATCCAGGTGAATAGTTGGGCTTGTTCCCTGAATTTGTCAATGTTTTCAAACACTTTGATAAAAATATTCTGGGTTACATCATCAGCATCGTCATGGTTATAAACCATTCGCCTTACATGTAAGTATACTTTTTGCTGATACTTTTTGATCAGTAAGTTGAAACCGTAGTTCTTTGAATCCTTGTTAAGAACTAGTTTGAGGATTTCCTGGTCAGATAGATGTGACACTTATGATTTACTGTTAGTTCAAACAGTTGGATAGGTTATTTGCAATTTGGTTTAATTATCGCATGTCAATTATTTCAACATCAGGATAATCTGCTTCATTAAAGGTGAATTCGGCATCATCTGCCGGAATGTTGGACTTAAGTTCATCGATGATGTAGGTGATGGTCCCACCATTTTTATCGAAGATCATCACTTTGGTCAGCATAGTTTCATCTTTGTCAACAAAAAGGTCAACCTTTGAGTAGTTCCTGTCGATGGTAGGCCTTAATTCAACAATCTGGATGGTTTTACCACCTTCTATTTCCTCTTTAAGGAATTTTGACTTATAATTATCTGAATAGAATGTGAATATGTTGGACGGAGTAATGGCTCCATCATCCTCTTCGACGGTATTGATCTGCACTTCCTCTGCATCCTGGAGGTAGGTCCAGATGGTCTCACCGTCGCATATCACCAGCTGCCCGGCAATTTCCAGCTTGTATTTATCACCTTTAACAAATAAGGTCCCCTCGTCACTTTCCTTGCCGTCCATCTCGGGCCCATCAATCTCAAAAGTGAAGTTCACTTTAAATGATTCGAAGGAATTGGCCTTATCCGACACTTTGTTGATGATGTCATCTGCTTTCTTGCTCTGGCCGAAAAGACCAATTGACAATATAATACTCAGCAATACAATGCTTATTCTTTTCATATGGATAAAGTGTTTTCTATAAATCCTTCAATAATTGTTCCAAACTGGCCTCGTCGTGTACCCTGACTTCCCTGGCCTTGCTACCCTCAAATGGTCCAACAATGCCAGCAGCTTCGAGCTGGTCGATAATCCTTCCTGCACGATTATAGCCAAGCTTCAATCTTCTCTGCAACAATGATGTTGAACCCTGCTGGTTTTGCACGATGACTCTGGCCGCTTCCTCGAACATCTCATCTCTTTCGGAAGGATCGAAATCAGCCACTCCATTTGATTCATCATCAGCATATTCAGGAAGGTGATATGCATCGGGATAAGCCCTTTGAGAGCCAATAAATTCGGTTATCCTATCGACTTCATGGGTATCTACAAAAGCACTCTGCAGCCTGATGATGTCGCTGCCGGTTGCCAGCAGCATGTCGCCACGACCGATGAGCTGGTCAGCTCCCCCGGAATCCAGGATGGTCCTTGAGTCAACTTTGGAAATGACCCTGTAAGCAATACGAGCCGGGAAATTAGCTTTAATGGTTCCGGTAATGATATTGACCGATGGCCGCTGAGTGGCTATGACAAGGTGAATGCCGACAGCTCTTGCCAGCTGTGCAAGACGGGTAAGCGGATTTTCAATCTCCTTGCCAGCCATCATGATCAGATCAGCAAACTCATCAACGATCAGGATAATATAAGGTAGGTATCGATGACCTTCATTTGGATTGAGTTTTCTCGCAATGAACCTCTCATTATATTCTTTAATATTCCTCACCTGTGCATCTTTCAGCAGCTCGTAGCGGTTATCCATCTCAATGCCGAGGGAATTCAGTGTCCTGACTACTTTTCTTGTATCCGTAATGATGGCTTCTTCTGAGTCGGGCAATTTGGCCAGAAAATGCCTTTCAATCTTGGAAAACAGTGATAACTCTACTTTCTTGGGGTCAACGAGTACGAACTTCAATTGTGCCGGATGCTTTTTATAAAGAAGACTGGCAATAATTGTATTCAGGCCTACCGATTTACCCTGACCTGTTGCACCTGCCATTAAAATATGGGGCATTTTGGTCAGGTCGGCAATAAATGTCTCATTCGAAATGGTTTTGCCTAATCCAAATGGAAGTTCATAGGTGCAGCGTTGAAATTTCTCCGATGACAGGATCGATCTGATTGACACCATTTCTCTTTTCTGGTTTGGCACTTCAATACCAATTGTACCCTTACCAGGTATTGGTGCGATGATCCTGATGCCAAGGGCGGAAAGGCTGAGAGCAATGTCATCTTCCAGGTTCTTGATCTTGGATATTCTGACCCCCGCGGCAGGAACGATTTCGTACAAGGTGACTGTTGGCCCTATGGTAGCTTTGATACTATTGATTTGAATGGAGTAATTCGATAAGGTTTTTAAAATACTTTCCTTATTCTTCTCAAGCTCTTCTCTGGTAACGCTGATGGTATCACCACCATGGTCGTCCAGAAGATCTAAAGTGGGGTATTTATAATGAGGCAGATCAAGTGTGGGGTCGAACTTTGTATCCAGTCCCTGATGAGAACCATCGAAAACACCCGTTTTCTCATCAACATGCTTTTCGATGGTCAGCTCTACATCTTGTTCCGGATCAGCAGTGTTGTTTTCAGGTTCAGGTTTTTGAGGCTCAGGCTCCTCTTCAACCTCCAATTCTTTTTCCTTCTCCCCGGCAATACTTTCGTCTTCCGTTACAGCAAACTCAACCGTATTGTATTTATCTTCTTTTAAGATGTTGGCTGACTTATCGTCGCTCTTTTCTTCCTTGGTTTTCTTCCGCCTTTTCATGTTGAAAGGGAAACGGTAATTAATAGCCAGGAAGGCAAAGAGGATAAAAATCAAAAGGAACACCAACCCAACCTTTCCTATGGCCCCTTGCAGCCAATTGGTTGCCTCATACCCGAAGGTGCCACCCAGGATATCTAAGCTTGTACCCATGAAAATGAAACCGAAGGTGACTGAGAACCACAACATGGCAAGGATGCTGATGCGGAAAGTTTTCCCGAGAGGTAAAATGCTAACCTTCATCAGTAGCTTAAAACCATAAATGAAAAGCAGAAGCAGGATGAGATATGCTGAAACTCCAAACCAGTCTTTGATTAGCTGATGTGAGATAGCTGCACCAAGCCTTCCTCCCCAGTTACTTACATCGATAGTATCGTCGAACAACACCCTGTGGAATGAAATGTTGGAGAAGGTATCATCGGCGCTGCCAGTAAACCAGGGAACAATATATGATGTGAACGACAGAGTTAGATAGAAAGAAAGCAGGATAAATAAGAATCCCAGGACCTTCCTGTATCGCTCATTTTTGAAAAAGGACTTACCCGACCCTGAACCTGAAGATTTGGTCTTTTTCTTTGGGCTACTTTTTTTGCCTTTGCTTTTATCGTTCTTAAACTGGTTGGCTTTTGGAGCCATAGCTATTCGTGAATTTCGGTGAGTTACATGCCTCCACCGAACATATTTTGCATTTCTTCTTTAGTTAATTCTTTGTAACCTTCTGGTACAACAAATTCTGAATCCGGAACACTTTCCTTCTTTACTGAAACGGCTTCAAGCTTCATCTTCACCGGTCCTTGCTCCATTTCAAATTCCATCAGGACACCATCGATATCCTTGAACATGGGGTTATCGAAGTTCAATGCACTTCCGCCCAGCTCGTCTGTATAATAAACAATGAAGGAAGTCTTTGATCCATCGGTGTTCTCATAAGAAACCACTGCTTTCTTACATTCATAGCCGGCAATCTCTTTGGTTTCACTGTACTTCTCTATTGATACGCTGGGCTTATCTTCCATCTCTGCATTAATCTCCTCTTCAGTCATCTTAATAACCATCTTCTGACCCATCATGTCCATTAGATTGTATACCACTTTTTCGTCACCGTTCACGATCTGGATCTGCTTGCCCATGGCACCCAGGTCCATCTCTGTCCTCACGAGGTTGTTTTTGATTTTATAGATCATCATTTTAGGGAGCATTGCCTTGGTTTGTTCATCCAGATCAGTTCCTGAATAACTGATCTTGTATGTAATGATGCCTTTAAACTCTTTGGCAATTGCATTACTTGTGATAGCCAGCGCAAATATGGCTACTACAAGCATAATTCTGGTAATTTGTTTCATGATAATTGGTTTTTAATTATGTAAATATCTATATTTTTCTTGTAATTCTAGTTGACGAGTCGCAGCATGCTGCCCCACCTGATCTTTCCATTGAACAGGGACTTGTTCTGATCTAATGATAGCCAAATGAAGAAAGCTTTTCCAACGATATGATCTTCAGGTACAAAGCCCCAGTAACGTGAGTCAGCGGAATTATGGCGGTTATCACCCATCATCCAGTAATAATTCATTTTGATCGTGTAGCTGTTGGTCTGCTGGCCATTGATGAATATCTGACCATCCCTTACCTGGAGGTCGTTACCTTCGTAAGATTCAATAATCCTTTTGTAAATATTGATATTATCCAGGTCAAGGGATATTATATCACCTGATTTTGGGATATTAAGCGGCCCATAATTGTCAAGGTTCCAGTCATTATCAGCAATAAATGGAAACAGGTCACTATTCTTCTTGCCGGCTGGTTCACGGTATTTTATTACTTTCTTAACATTAGGCAGACGTCCGAGCTCATCCGCTACTTTGTCGGTAAGGAAAAATACAAACTCACCTCGGTTGGAAGTATTTCCTCCTTCAGTAATTTCCAGTCGATCAAGTATTTTAGGATTGATCTTGGACCCATCCGTGTTCACAATATATTTATACTGCAGCTTTTCTGGATTTTCAGCGGGAGAGCTGTTGATATATACCTGTTGCTCCCTGATGCTGAGTGTATCGCCTGGTAAGCCAATGCAACGCTTGATGTAGTTCTCTCTCTTGTCAACGGGCCTTGCTGCTATTTCACCAAAGTTCCTGGTATCCCTGTTAACTCTATCTCTGCCATATTCCCTGACAAGACTATAGTAGCTAATATTGCTTTGAAATTTTAGTGACAATGTATCCCCGTCAGGGTAGTTGAATACCACAGCATCGTTATGGTCGATAGAAGAGAAACCTGGAAATCTGTAATAAGGCAACTTAATCCATTCAAGATAAGATTTGGTTGTTGTGGTAAGAGGCAGCGTATGATGTACAAACGGGAATGAAAGAGGGGTCATTGGGACCCTTGGGCCATAAGCGACTTTACTTACAAACAAATAATCACCAACCAGCAATGATTTTTCCATCGATGAAGTTGGAATAGTATATGCTTCAATGAAGAATATCCTTATGATGGTAGCTGCTACGACAGCAAAAATGATAGCATCTACCCACTCGCGCAACCAGGATTTCTTGATCTTTTCTGCTTTATCCGGGTCGGTATATTTCTCCTTTGGGGAGAATCCCAGGTAGGGCAGATATGCAAATGGGAAGATAACACCCAGGGCTTGTTCTCCAAGTCCATGCTTATTGAAACACTTCAGGATCTCAACGATCATCAAAAGGACCATGAAGACATTGATGAAAGGGACCAGGATGAATAAAAACCACCACAGCGGCTTCTTGATGATTTTGATCCATATATAAAAATTATATAATGGGATCAGTATATACCAACCGGGTTGGCCTGCTTTTTCAAATATTTTATATAATCCAATTATGGATGAAATAATTGTAAGCAGAAAGAGTATTGAGAATATGCTCATAAAAAGTTATTTTATTGCTCAAAAATAATGTATTAATACCAGTGCAATGCGCTCTTTTTGTTAATTTTTGTTAATTGGAAAATCGGCTCAAAGACCTAACAGATCACTCATTCCAAACACACCCCTCTTTCCGATCAGCCATTCTGCAGCCATTAATGCCCCTTCAGCAAATCCTTTTCTGCTCCTGGCTTCATGTTTAATCTCCAGCTTATCATTATCAGATTCATATTTGACAAGATGTATTCCTGTAACCTGATCCTCTCGTACAGATTTGATTTCTAGTTCATTAGGGCTGCGTGCAGGAGAATTGACCCAATTGGTTTTTTTATCTAGTTTTTGGAGGATGTCCTGTGCAAGTTTTATTGCTGTACCGCTGGGTTGGTCAATTTTCTGAATATGATGAATTTCCTCTATGATGAGGTCGTATTGCTGTTGCTTATTCATCATCGCAGCTAATCGTTTATTAATCTCAAAAAAGATGTTCACCCAGACATTAAAGTTTGCTGCGACAAAAATTGAATTGCCGGATTGCCGGCAAAGCTTAATAACCTCTTCAGTCTGATCATTCCATCCGGTAGTACCTGTAACAACAGGTATACCATTTTCAAAACACCTTTTAATATTAGGTATTACCGTATCGGGCATACTGAACTCGATAGCAATATCTGCTTCTTTAAGCAGGGAGCCATAATCACTCCAGTCCTTTTCGGAATCATACTTTACGATAACCTGATGTTTACGCTCCAGGGCAAGCTGCTCTATTTCCTTACCCATTCTACCGTATCCTATTAATGCAATTTTCAAAATGTTAAAAATTAACTGTTATTCTTACTCCTCCATAATTCCCGTTAAATGAATTGTAATGTGGTTTTGGCTCAATTATCGGGTCCAGCCTGATGGAAAGGTCATCGCTGATATCAAATTCGAAAAAATGGGCATCTACACTTGCATCTACGATTTGAAGTATATACCACAGACTGGCAAAAATTATTGACAACTCTTTGTTACGTTTGTAGAAATCTTTGCTCTGCCTGAGTTGCTCCTCATTATATTTATACACCAGTTCATTGTCAGTATAGGATGTGTCTCCAGTGACAACATAGGTATACGCGTCTTTATAATTTTGGTATTCGTTGGTGTTGGTGACAATGAAGTAAATTAAAACTGTAAACCCTGCATAGATGACTGGGATCTTCCAATATTTTTTATTATAACCCTGTCCCAGGCCTGGCAGGACAGCTGAATAGATAGCAGCTCTCGAGGGAGAATGCTTTCTAACAAGCACAGAATCCTCCGGATTAGCTTCCTGCTGGGCCATAACGGAGGTGGGTCTTAATAGCTGCAGCCCTCCCAGCAAGCTGAAAATCAAAGAAAAAGCAATTGTTTTTAATGCCTTATTTTTCAATTCGATTAATTATTCAACTCATCCACAAGTCGATCAAGCTCCTGTGTTGATCCAAACGGAATAACGATATTTCCTTTTCCTTTATTATTGATTTTAATAGTGACTTTTGCTTTAAGTCTGCTGGCAATGAGATTTTGTTTAGGCAGGATGGCGGTTTGTATTGCTGTATTTGCGGAAGGTACTCCAGTGAAATTAGGCTTTGTGCTTCTTGCCAGAGTTTCGACCTGGCGGACAGACAAGCCACTTTGAATTATTTTCCTGAGCAGCTTTAATTGGTTGTCCGTATCCATTATATTGATCAGGGCCCTGGCATGCCCCATGCTTATCTTTTCATCACGAAGGGCAATCTGTATTTCTGCTGGCAATTTTAGCAAGCGCATGTAATTAGTGATGGTAGCTCTTTTTTTACCAACACGATCGCTTAAGGTCTCATGGGTGAGGTTGCATTCTTCAACAAGGCGTTGGTAGCTGGCTGCAATCTCAAGCGGGTTCAGGTCTTTCCTGTGGATATTTTCTATCAGGGCCATCTCAAGCATCTGCTCATCATTAGCGACGCGGATATATGAGGGGATCTCTTTCAGTCCGGCCAATTTAGCAGCCCTTAGCCTGCGTTCTCCGGCAATCAGTTGAAACTTATTAAACCCGGTCTTCCTGACTGTGATTGGCTGTACGATGCCCTGCTCCTGTATTGAATGGGCCAGCTCTTCCATGCCTGTTTCTGCAAAGTTATTTCTGGGTTGAAATGGATTGGCTTCAATGGTATCAATATCGATATTGGCTATTGCTCCAACGACGTAGTTTTGTGCGATTTCTTTTGAACGGAGGTCAGTTTCCGGACTTTGCAAAATCGCATCCAATCCTCTGCCAAGTGCTTTCTTCTTAGTTTTCATTCACGTAGTTAATTCTTTTCTCTGCGACATCGATTTGTGTGAGGTTATTCTTTTGCAGTATCTCACGTGCAAGGTTGAGATGGTTGATGGCACCTGTGCTGCTTGCTGAGTGCATGATGATGGTCTCACCGAAACTTGGTGCTTCACCCAACTTGGTATTCCTGTGGATGACAGTATCAAAAACCATCTGTTGGAAATGGGTTTTGACTTCTTCAAGCACCTGCCGGGCAAGCCTTAATCTTACATCAAACATAGTAAGGAGGATTCCTTCAATTTCAAGCTCATCGTTCAGGCGACTCTGTACGATCCTGATCGTGTTCAGCAGCTTACCCAGGCCTTCCAGTGCAAAGTACTCGCATTGCACCGGGATGATAACAGAATTAGCAGCTGTAAGGGCATTCACGGTGATCAGTCCAAGTGAAGGGGAACAGTCAATGATGATAAATTCATATTCATCTCTGACCTGGTCGATTACCTTTCTCATCATCCTTTCCCTGTTTGGTAAATTGATTATCTCAATTTCTGCACCCACAAGGTCGATATGAGCTGGAAGGATGGACAAGTTTGGCGTTTTTGTCTCCAGAATGGCTTCATGAGGATCAACACTTTCAATGATACATTCATAAATGCTGGATTTGATTGTCTTGGGGTCAAATCCCAGGCCAGAAGTGGCATTAGCCTGAGGGTCGGCATCAATAATAAGCGTTTTATACTCCAGCACAGCAAAACTTGCGCCAAGGTTCATAGAAGTAGTAGTTTTGCCAACTCCTCCTTTTTGGTTGGCAACTGCAATGACTTTTCCCATATCAGACGTTGAATAATAAAGGTTATTGTTGAACAAAAATACAATATTGTACCGAAAATCCTTATGGTTCGGTAGAATTAGTTATCAACTGTAAACTTGCAAATTGTTAAGAAAATCTACTATCTAATTAATGGTTGCCCGAAGGGATGTCGCTGTATTTGTGATAGTTGGAATTATTCTTCAGATCCAGCTGCGTCCTCTTTTCCAAGATCTTCGAATTCAACATCAATATGCTTTTTGTCGATTTCCGGTTCTTCTGTTTCAGGGCTTTCTGGTGCCTTCCCGGTTTCAATAAATTGCATTACGTCGGATAATCCATTTCTGAATTTTTCAAAATCTTCTTTGTAGAGGAATAATTTGTGTTTTTCGTAGAAAAATTTTCCGTCGTCGTTGTTGAACCTTCGTTTACTTTCAGTAATTGTCAAATAATGCTCCCCAGACTTTGTGGTTTTTACATCAAAAAAATATGTTCTTTTCCCTGCCCTGATCACTCTGGAATAAATCTCCTCTCTGTGGAGGTCTTTTTTATCTTGCTCTTCCATATCCAATTTTTTGATAATTCCTTCTTCCTTGCAAATGTATAAATATTATTTCTATAATAAGTACAGTTTAAAGACAGGTCATTAATACAAAAGGTTGCACGTTAGTGATTAGTGATAACTTTCCTCACTGAATCAATGACAGTACCATCGACCCATTTAATAACTGCAACGATCTCATCCCCTAATTCCGGCTTTGCTGGTTTGCCACAGATTCGCTCTGCTTCGTCTTTCAGTTCTTCGATAGTCCTGATGGGCAGGTCGCTGTCCTTGAGCTTATCTACCAGGTCCTTGCGCAAGGGATTGATTGCTATTCCTCGTTCAGTAACAATCACATCAATCAGTTCACCAGGCCCACAGAGGGTAGTTACCTCATCGCGGATGACAGGAATCCTGTCGCGGAACAATGGAATTGGCAGTATTGTACATTTTGAGAAGAGGCAGTTTTGCCAACCACCGATGCCATGCAGCAGATAACCATCAGAATGGGTTGCCACATTAGCATTGAAATTGACATCTACTTCTGTAGCTCCAAGGATAACTACATCCACCATGCCGGCAAAGTTTCCTTTGCCATGGTAGTTGTAGCTGGTAAACGGACTGGTATTGACATGGTTTGGGTTTTCGCGCATGGAGCGCACACCTTCCAGGTCAAATGTCTGGCCGTCGAGGATATACTCAACAAGTCCCTCTTCCAGCATCTTAACAGGATATTGATTGCTGCCCGCACGGATAAAGCGCGCTTTCCATCCTCTTTCCCTGAGCATCTCACTGAAATAGATACCAATTGAGAGAGCAGTCCCACCGGCACCTGCCTGGTAAGAAAAGCCATCCCTGACAATGCCGGCTTCATCACAAAACTTGGCAGTCATTTCGGCAATAAGCAGACGGTCGGGGCTCTTGGTGATTCTTGTTGTGCCTGAAATGATTTTTTCCGGCAGGCCAACTTGTTCCACTTCCACGACATAGTCCACGTAATTGCCGTGTATCTGCCATGGGATGCAGGGGAATGGTATAAGGTTATCAGTAACCACAATTACTTTGTCAGCGTATTGAGAATCGGCCAGGGCGAAGCCAAGCAGGCCACATGCTGCCGGGCCGTCAACGCCATTGGCGTTACCGAAAGGATCTGCTGTCGGTGCCGCGATCACTGCAATGTCGATCTGAACCTCACCATCCTGTACTGCCTGGTATCTGCCACCGTGTGAACGCAAAACGCCAACACCTTGCATATTACCTTCTGAACAAAACTTACCCAGAATACCATTCATACTGCCTTCAATCCTGTTGATGGTGCCATTTTCCATATGCTTGATAATGGGTTCATGGCATGGGAAAGATGCGGAAGGATACCAGCGCAGGTTTTTTACTCCCAGCTCTGCTGCAATGTCAAATATCTGGTTGGCAATCAGGTCGCCATTGCGAAAATGATGATGTGAGGAAATGGTCATGCCATCCTTCAACCCGGCCTTGACTAATGCTTCCTTCAGGCTGGGTATGGTTTTATTGCCATCAGCAGGGTAGTTCGCGCATGAAGCAATTCGTGGTGCATGCTTGTGCCCATCAGGGATAAATTTGCCTACCCCCTGGAATGGAACATGTTGTTCACCATTGATAATAGTCGGGACAATTCGTCCTGCTGCGTTTTTTACAAGCTTATCATATTTTTTCATGCTTCTTCCCTCCAGTTTTTTGAGAGTTTACCCATTGCAATAGCCAGGTCGATCGTTTTTTGAGCCCGTTTGACTACAGGTGGATCAATCATTTTTGTTCCTAGTGAGACTACCCCAAGTCCTTTTTCTTCGGCTTCCATGAAGGCATTATAAATTTTCCTGGCTTTTTCAATATCTTTTTCGTCCGGAGCATAGTTATTATGAATAACCGCGATCTGCCGTGGATGTATGCAGCCCATTCCGTTAAATCCTAGTGCTTTAGAGCGTAAGACAGTTTGTTTAAGGCCTTCCATGTCGGCTACATCAGAATAAACAGAATCAATGGCCTGTATCCCTTTAGCTTTGGCTGCAATTACCAGTTTGCTCCTGGCGAAAAAGGACTCGGTACCTTCTTCGGTTCTTTTTGTCCCCAGGTCAGCTGTATAATCTTCAAGGCCGATCGCCATAGAGGCAATATTATCTGCAGCTGCTGCTATCTCATAAACATTAATGACACCTTTCGCACTTTCAATAATTGGCATCAGCCAGATATCATAATTGACATTATTTGCTTTTTTGATCTCCTCGATATGCTTGTTTAATGTGATGATCTCATCGGGAGATTCGCATTTTGGCAGCAGGATCAGGTTAACATGATTGGGCACGATGAATTTCAGGTCATCAAGACCCCGGGGAAGTTGATTGATACGGACCATCCTTTCGGCACCATAGAAATTGATGCCTCTGAGAGCATTTCTAACCAGGAAGCTCGCTTCGAATTTTTTATTGGGTGCAACTGCATCCTCCAGGTCAAGGATAATACCATTTGGTTTATGAATACCCGCATTCAGGGCCAGGTGCGGCGTGTTTCCGGGCAGGTACAGCCTTGAAAAGCGGTCCTGTTCCCTGGTGGTTTGGTTTTGATTTTCTTTCAGGATAGGAAGAAGGTATTCCTTGTCACTTTTGATTAGTTGTTTGATTGCGGCTTCCATCCTCGCTGCGAGCACAAGGGGCAGGGCACCGGAATCCTCGACAATGACCTTTGCATGGTCTACTTCGAAAAATGAAAGGATATCAAGCAAGAGCTTTTCATTCTCTTTGCCAAACATAACCTGCACCTTACTTTTCATTTGCAGGTCGATACCACCTTTCTTAGTAATTTCAACGCTTATATAGCAATCCGACCGGACACCAGTTCCATGGTTGCCGGCAGAGGCTGATTTCAGGTTTTCTTGGGTCATAATGGTATATATTAGAACTTTTTTCTTAACTGATGGATTCAGCAAACGCAGATGCAAATATTGTAAGTTTTTTAGAATTAAACCTTAATTTTGAAGAAAAATAAAACCATGTATAGTACTTCTTCATCGTTTGGCCTTATAATTGTCTTTTTGTTGATGATTTTAATATCATGTAATAAGGATGACAGTGAATCCAGTTCCGATACCGTACCACCAGAAATTACTATCCTTGGAGCCGATCCATTTTATTCTCAAAAAGACAGTACATATGTCGATCCGGGTGCCACAGCTATTGATGATGTAGACGGAGATATCACATCAAATATAGAGTCAACCAACAATATAAACATTAACATCGAAGGCGATTACAAAGTAAATTACCGTGTTGCAGACCGGGCAGGTAACCTGGCAGATACATTCAGGGTTGTGAAGGTGAGGGTGTTTAAATAATGAGATGCCGCCCTGGGGAGACTATTTCTATCTAATTCAACGCAGGGTCTGATGGGAAATTGGTCCAGTGGGAATAATCACCGCCCATAGAGGCAAGTGTCAGATTCCAGAGCTCCTCGGGATTAGTTTTGAGGAGTTTGTTTGCACGGATATGGGAAACAAGCCAGGAATTGCGTTTTAACTCACCATCGAGCTGATCGCTGGCCCAGCCGGAATAGCCTATATAGAAACGGATATCGTCTGGCTCAATCTGACCTAACTTGATCATATCCTTGATCTGATCTATCTCTCCTCCCCAGTAAAGCCCTTTCAGTATCTCATGGCTTTCTTCAATTTCATCGCCCAGGGTATGAATAAAGAACAAATTATTGCTTTGAACCGGCCCGCCAAGGTACAGGTTGGTTTCAAAATCGGGGAAATCCCTTACAATTTCATTGAACTTGGCACTTAGCGGTTTGTTCATGATCAGACCGAATGAACCTTCCTCATTGTGCTCTGCCAAAAGCACAACAGAACGCTTGAAATAAAAATCACCCATCAGCGGCTCTGAAATGAGGATCTTGCCCCGTGCAGGCTGGATGTTGTTGGATTTAATGTTTAGTATGTTATGAATATCCTTCATCATCTGATTGCTAAGACAAGCAATATTATTACTTTTATAACACAATAATACAAAAATAATACCAGCATTTCAAGATGCATTTGGAGAATTTTATCAAGTATCAGCAACTTAGAGAGCAATATCCTGAGTTCATTTATGATAGCTATGATCTGGCAATCAAACGGGACAAGGTAAGCATAGAATTTACATTTATACTTGATCGAAAAGCTACATTTAACCCGACAATGACTATCCCAATGAAAGACTATTTTCTCAAGGAAAATTTGTCTGTTGATAAGTTGAAAAGCTTTGCCTTCCATATTGGATTGATCGAGATGCTGAGTTACTGGAAAGCTACCTGCTCACCAAAAATTATTATCAAGCCTCACAAGCTTGATCCCTGGCAGGTTAATTGGTGGAAGAAGCAGTATTACCTTGGTCTTGGTGAGTTCTTATACAGGAACGGCATCAAAACGGATATCGACGATTTTGTGGATATTGAAAGTTATGGCGAACCACTTGATACGAATGTTGATTTTAAAGTTGGCAGTAGTGTACTGGTCCCTGTCGGCGGCGGGAAGGATTCTGTTGTTACCCTGGAGACTTTAAAAAATAATGTACAGGTTATCCCATTTGCCATGAACCCGAGAAAAGCAATAGAAGATACCATTATCAATGCTGGTTTTAATTTGAATGAAACTGCAATAGTTCATAGAAAGCTGGACCCGGAATTACTTAAACTCAATGATGAAGGTTACCTTAATGGCCATACTCCCTTTTCAGCTTTGCTGGCATTTGTAACAGGACTGACAGCCGTAATTGCAGGTTCAAAGGATATTGCGCTTTCTAATGAATCCAGTGCCAATGAATCAACAGTCAAGTCTACGCTGGTTAATCATCAATATTCTAAGTCGTTTGAGTTTGAAAGTGATTTCAGGGAATATTTTAGCAGGTACATGACTGATCAGATCAATTATTTTAGTTTTTTACGACCATGGAACGAACTGCAGATTGTGAAGGCATTCTCCAGGCTCACAGATCATCATCATTCTTTTCGGAGTTGTAATGTTGGAAGTAAAACGGATACCTGGTGCGGTCATTGCCCGAAATGCCTCTTTACGTTTATTATGCTGTCAGCTTTCCTTGATCAAAAGGCAGTGATTGACATCTTTGGAAAAGACTTGTTTGATGATCCTTCGTTGAAGCACGTTCTTGAAGAACTGAGCGGTCAAACACCTGAAAAACCTTTTGAATGTGTGGGGACAACTGATGAGGTCAAGCAGGCTTTGGCTATGAGTATGAGAAAGTGGTATGGTGACCTCCCGTACCTGCTTGACTACTATGATAATTCAAAGCCTTTTCAACAATACAAAAACCTAACTCCGGAATTATTCCTGAATACTTTGAATGAACAGCATTTTCTGGATAAAAAATATCTTGATCTGTTACCCGGCAATAATTAAATGCTAGCCAATTTAAAATATAAAATAGAAAACAAAAGGGTCTGCCTGCTGGGTTTTGGCCAGGAAGGGCAGTCAACTTGCAGGTATATCAGAAAGCACCTGCCTGAATTTAAGTTGAGTGTAGCTGATAAAAATGAGGCATTAGTGGATTCATTGCCAGAGTCCATCAAAGAAGATGCTAATCTAGACTTTATCACTGGCAAGGATTACCTGAATCAACTCATGGAATTTGATGTTATTATCAAATCTCCCGGGATTACATTACATACCTTGAATGGTATTGTCCCTCATGATAGACTTACATCTCAAACTGATCTTTTTCTTGGGGCCTACCATGACCAGATCATTGGGGTTACAGGGACAAAAGGGAAGAGCACAACAGTCAGTTTAATCCATCATTTAATCAGCCAGGAAACAGATAATGTCCTGCTGGTTGGCAATATCGGTACTCCCCCCTTGGATCATATTGCTGCGATTGACCAGGGAACAATTATTATTTTCGAACTTTCATCACATCAATTGGAAATGATCTCCAGGGGTCCAGGAGTAGCTGTTTTATTAAATCTATTATCCGAGCACCTTGATCGCTTTAAGGATATACAAGCCTATCATGCCTCCAAACTGAACATCATTAAGTATCAGGATAACCATGATCACCTGATATTTAATTACGATGATAAATATCTCTCTGAATCAATATCTTCCTCTATCCAACACAACAATAGTCTTCCATATTCGCTGGAATATCGTCCTGAACAGGGTTGTTTTGTTCAGGACAAACAAATTATATATGCACTGGATCACCTGAAAGGTGTCCTTGCAATTGATGAGTTTCAACTTATTGGTCAGCATAACCTTACTAACCTGATGGCAGCTGTTCTGGCATGTAAGATCAAGAATATTGGAGATGATGCTATCAAGGAGGGAATAAGTTCATTCAAAGGGTTAAGACATCGTCTGGAATATGTTGGCAAATATGGAGGTATCCATTTTTATAATGATTCAATTGCTACTATCCCGGAAGCCACCATGGAAGCTGTAAAAGCTCTGGGTGATGTGGATACCTTGATACTTGGAGGTTATGATCGCATGATTAATTATAATGAATTGGTCTCCTTTCTCGTATCTTCAAACATGCGCAACATTATTTGTACCGGGGCGGCTGGAAGGAGAATTTATAAAGGCCTTAAAGAACAAAATGCCAACCAGGCATTGTTCCAGGCCAATGATTACAATGAAGTTTTTGAAATTATTAAAGTAAATAGCAGTCCGGATGGTATTTGCCTGTTGTCCCCGGCAGCTGCAAGTTATGATATGTTTAAAAACTTTGAAGAACGTGGTGATCTGTTCGCCATTCTAGCTAAATCTATTTAGCTTCCTTCTTTTCCTCCTTCTTTTCCTCTTTCTTCTCCTCCTTTTTCTCCTCTTTCTTCTCCTCTTTATCTACCTTCTCCTCCTTCTTTTCAGCTTTTTTCTCCTCTTTCTTCTCTTCTTTTTTCTCTTCTTTGCTTTCTCCTTTACTTTCTCTTCTCAATTTCTCTCTTTCTACTTCTCTCTTCTCACTTTCTCTTCTCTTTCTCTCTCTACTTTCTCTTCTCTCTTCTCTCTTTTCTCTTCTCTCTTCTCTACCTTCTCTTCTCCCTTAGGCTCTTCTGCCTTCTGCGCTTTGACTTCTTCGATCACTACTGGTTCTTCAACTTTCTTAGCTGCTGGCTTTTTTGCTTTTGGCTTTGGCTTTGGCTTAGGTTTTGATTCCTGAACGGGCAACGATGTTTTCTTTTTCCTGGGTCTCAAAACACCATATGAGCCCTTAATGATTTTGCCTCTCTTGGTCTTCTTATCACCTTTTCCCATAAGTTATTTTTTTAGTTTGAAGTTCCAAAAGTAATAAAATTCCTGGAACTGTGCTCAGGTTCAATACTATGACTGCTCATCAAGGAATGCCTGGATAATCAGATCCGGTTTCTTAATTACGGATTGTGCCCATAAGAGCCGTGTGTCAATTGATTCTTCAGGTGATAGTTGCCATGGGATCTTGCTTTTCTTTAGCTTCTCTGTCAGATGATATAAAGTGATGGCTGCGGATACTGAAATATTCAGGCTTTCGGTAAAGCCATACATTGGGATTTTAATAAAAACATCTGCATTCTCAAGTGCAACATCGGATAATCCTTCCATTTCTGTACCGAACATTAGGGCAGTTTTCTGATCTAACGGATAATCATCCAAAATAAATTCATCCTTGTGTGGAGTCATGGCAGCCATTCTGTACCCCTGTCCTTTTAAAGTTTCAATACAGGACAATGTATTGTGAACAGATTTATTATATTTTATAAGGTTAATCCATTTGGATGAACCCAGGGCGACATCCGGGTTCAAAGTATATTGATTTTGGTTTTCTATGATGTGTATATCCTGTACACCAAAACAATCACAGGTTCGTAAAACCGCACTTGCATTGTGCGGCTGGTAAATATCTTCGAGTACTACCGCCAGGTACCTTGTGCGGTACTGGATATAATCCTCAAATTTCTTTTTTTTGTTGACAGTAATGAAGCTTAGCAGATGTTCAAGTAATGCGGCTTTTTCTTTGTAGTTCAACATTTTTAGTAAAAATTTCACATAATATTTTACAATAATCAATAAAAAACTTTACTTTTGCAACCTCAAAATTAAATGCTATGGCCAAAAAGGTAGACAAGACTGAACAACAAATGATTGCCGTTGAGGAAGCGTTGAGTAGAACCGAAGTGTTTATCGAGAAAAACCAACGTGTACTGATCATTGTGATTGGTGTTATCGTTGTTGCCGTTCTCGCATTTTATGGATACAAAAGACTTTATGTTGCTCCTATGGAAGAGGAAGCACAATCGCAGATGTTTATGGCAGAGAGATACTTTGAAATAGACTCTCTCAACCGGGCTCTATTTGGAGATGGTAATTACCTGGGTTTCATTGATATTATTGAAGAATATGGTGTTACTAAATCTGCTAACCTTGCAAAATACTATGCCGGAATATGTTACCTGAAACAGGGTGACTTTGACCAGGCGATTGATTACCTTAATGATTTTAAGAAGAAAGATCAGATTGTCGGACCAATGGCCTTCGGTGCGCTGGCCGACGCATATCTTGAAATGGATCAGCCTGAGGAAGCAGCGAAATACTATATGGAGGCTGCAGAATTTCAGACTAACGATTTCACTACACCAATGTTCCTAATGAGAGCAGGTTGGACATATGAAATTCTTGGTGAATATGATAAAGCATTGGATGCATATACGCGCATTCAGCAAGAGTTTCCAAAAAGCCTACAATCCCCAGAAATAGACAAGTATAAAGAGCGGGCAAAAATTCTTGCAGGACAAGAATAGAATTAAGATAACTTCATGAATACCTGGTCTCCTTGATCAGGTATTTTTTTTACCTTTAACATACAAAGCCGGAAGAATGAAAAGGAAGCTTCGCATAGTATTTATGGGAACCCCGGATTTTGCTGTTGGATCACTTGATATTATTGTAAAATCCGGTTATGATATCCTTGCTGTGATTACTGCACCCGATAAGCCAGCCGGCAGGGGAAAAAAAGTCAGGACATCAGCTGTTAAAGACTATGCAGTTGATCATGGCTTGAAGCTTATGCAACCCGTTAACCTCAAGGATAAGGATTTTATTGATGAGCTTAATGCTTTGAAGGCAAACCTTTTTGTTATTGTAGCCTTCAGGATGTTACCGAAGTTAATCTGGGCTATGCCGGAGTATGGCTCTTTCAATTTGCATGCATCCTTATTACCTGATTACAGAGGTGCAGCACCCATCAACTGGGCAATAATCAAAGGGGAAGAGATCACGGGCGTAACTACTTTTTTCCTAAATGAGACTATTGATACAGGAGATATAATGTATAAGGAGCAAGTAACTATTGGCCCGGATGAATCCTATGGAGAGTTGCATGATAAGCTTAAGAATGTTGGGTCCGGGCTGGTGTTAAAAACAATCATGGATATTGAAAATGATACTGTTCAAACCATTTCACAAAATGAACTTCATACAGACTGGAGTAACCTTCACCTTGCTCCCAAAATTCATAAAGATGATACACTGATTAGTTGGAACGACAGTGTTGAAAATATCCATAACCTTATCAGGGGACTGAGCCCTGTCCCGGCTGCCTACACTGAAATTCTGTCACCAGGCGGTGAATCGTTCTTCCTGAAGATATTTAAAAGCACCTATGAGATCTATCAGCATCAGCTGGAGCCCGGAAGGATTGAAACTGATGGCAGATCATATTTAAAAATCGCAGGAAATAATGGTTTTATAGTCGTTAGAGAGATTCAACTTGCTGGGAAAAAGCGGATGAATATAATTGATTTCCTGAGAGGATTTAACATAGATGAGCAATGGCAAATGCAAATCTAAAAATGTTAATTTCTGCTGTATCTCGCCTTTATCAAGTGTTTCAGCCCTCAAGTTATTAACAATATAGCCCTTTTATTAACATTTTCAGGGGTTTTAGAGCATCGGTACTTGACATTTATGCGAAAACAGATATATTTGTTGCCTCTATAAGAAATTAAAATTTAGTACTAACCAAAAATTTCGTGTAATATGAACAAAGCAGAATTAATTGACGCAATGGCGGCTGAAACTGGTCTAACCAAAGCTGATGCCAAGAGGGCTCTTGAAGCTTTCGTTAACAATACTGCAAAAGCACTCAAAGGTGGTGACAGGGTTGCATTGGTAGGATTTGGCTCATTTGGAGTATCAAAAAGAGCTTCAAGAAAAGGCAGAAATCCTCAGACTGGTGCTGAAATCAAAATAGCTGCTAAGAAAGTTGTTAAATTCAAACCAGGAAACGAACTTTCAAACATGGTTAAATAATAAAGTTATTTAATTCAACATAAAACCCCGGTTTTAACCGGGGTTTTTTTGTTTTATGACAAACCGATAAGGCAGGTATGCATCTTTCCCGGCATAATCAATGCCGATCCTTCTGGTTACCAAAACCTGGTCTTTTCTTATATGTAGTCCTTTATCCTCAATCCAGATTTTTTCTCCATGAAGACATTCACCATTATGAGCTGTTGTAATACCCAGTATCTTAGAAACCTTACCCGGACCATTAGAGAAATCATCTTTTATAGCAGGCTTCCCAGCTCGTTGTAGCATCGTCTCAATACCATGTGTTGGTTGAATACCCCTGATCAGGATGGCATGCGGTATATCTTTCTTGTTGGTAACTACATTTAACAGGGAATGAATACCATAACAGAGGTATACATATGCAACACCACCATCCTGGTACATAATCCCCGTCCGTGCAGTACGCCGGCCACCGTAGGCATGTGAAGCCCTGTCAACCACGCCTGCATAAGCTTCGGTTTCTGAAATATAACCACCTGTCAGGTTCCTGTCAATAAAAGTAAAAAGGTATTTGCCAATCAGTTCACCGGCAAGTTCGACTACATCATCCTGCATGTAAAACGATTGTTCCAGTTTCATTATGGGTTGGAAGGTCTTAATTGATGAAATAGCCCAGGCCAATGGTGATATTGTGCATAGTCATGTCCTGCTTGAATGAATTCGTGCTTTCATGTCTCACCGTTGTTAGTACTTATAATGACTTGCTGATCCTTGAAATAAGGTTTTGCAGCGATGTAATCATACTGAATAATCAGGTATTTTTTTCCGCTCATGCTATATCTTATCCCTGCACCTAAATCCCATGCAAAAGATACAGCCCGGTCGTTGGCCATGAGTATCCATCCCGGATGGGTCTGGGATTCTACAGTTATCTTCAACTCCGGAGAATAAACATATAAGAAGCCGCACATGACCTTAAAATCAAAAGCAAGACGATTTGTGGCAGGAACACTGAATAAACCACCTGCTACTATTCCACCAGAAGCCCATTGACGGGTATTGACATAGATCTGGTCAATGTTTTGAAAATCATTTTCAAACTCTTCTTCAAAACCAGCCCTGACGGCTGAGTAATCATAATTATGTACATTCCCGGTGATCATACCACCTAACCCAACATAATCATTGAATTTATAACCAAATAGTATGTTAAGGTTGAAGCCTACCTGTGCGAAGCCGGATGCCGGGTTAGAAAAGTCTTCATTCGCAAAATCACCACTTGGGATGCTGACACCAACTGCCACATTTGCCACAGTCCCATCCTGCCCGTTTACCTGAAATGGCAGGATAAATATGAGTAGTACTACGAATAATGCAAGTCTTTGTATATAGGTCATAGCTGAATGATTAAGGGTATTTATAAAGTAAAGATAAAAACATTATTATATGTTTCAGAACATTAACTTAAATTGCTTTCGCCAGCTATATTGCTGCTTTTCATTCTTATGAATACGGTCATTATCTTCCAGCCAGCGTAAAACGCTGATAATTCGTTCTTCCGGAATAGTCTTCAGTTGAAATGCAATTTCTTGAAGTGACTGAGGTTCCTTCTGAATCAATTCCCTGATCTTGTTTTTTATTCTCTCAAACTCCCTGTCACTGATGTCCATTTTATTTCTTTCCTGGCAAACATCGCATTTGCCACAGCGCTGGCTTGTTTTTTCACCAAAGTATTCCAGTAATTGCTGGGAACGGCACTGGTCCCTGGTCTTAAGATAATTCATAACAGCCTGTAAACGGTTTGCTGCATTGGTCTTGCGATGATGATACTCCTCGGGTGAAATATGTATGTGTGATGAATCCTGCCTTTCTTTGACGAATATTAACTGAGGTTTGTTTTTACTGGGGATATAACTAATCACCCCTTGCTCATTCAACCTTTTTAGATAGGCAATAATGTCATCATCATCCAAAGAGAGGCGTCGGGCAATTTCAGTTTCGCTGATCCTGACGAAATCACCGAAAAGACCTGTATATGACCTGAGCAGTAGCTTGATGAAGTTATCGTGAGCCGGGTTCTCGACCTGGAACCGGTACAGATCATCACGGCTGTACTTAAAATGTATCCTGGACGGAGCGTAAATAGTCTCACTCAACATGATATACCCTTCTTTCTCGAGGATCTTCATGGCGTTAAAGGCCAGGAGAGGTTGAATCTTATATGTTTCCGCAAATGTCTTCAGCTCAAAATCAAAACTCAGGTCCTTGCCGCTGCCCGTGGCAAGCTGGTAATAATTCCCCAGTGATTGATAGGTCTTCCTTATGGTTTCCAGCTCAGGGTAAGATGTGTTGAATTGCTCTCTGCTGTTGGTGATGTCTGCTTCATTATAAACAAGAACCGCAAACGATTTCTTTTCATCGCGACCTGCCCTGCCGGCTTCCTGGAAATATGCTTCAACACTATCGGTCAGATCAAGGTGGATTACAGTCCTGACATTAGGCTTATCGATACCCATGCCAAATGCATTGGTGGCAACAATGATCCTGCATGTTTCATCCATCCATGCATCCTGCTTCTCACTTCTAATTTTTGCCTCCAGTCCGGCATGGTAATAATCTGCAGGGATATTATTTTTTTGTAAATATTCTGCTATTTCTTTGGTTTTCCTTCGGTTCCTGACATATACCACGCCGGGCCCGTCAACATTGTTTAAAATTCGAAGCATAGTCCCAAGCTTATCATCACTGTTTAAAACTACATATGCAAGGTTCTTGCGCTCAAAACTTTTTTGGAATACACACTCTTTACTGAAGTTCAACTTGTCCTGAATATCTTTAACCACGAGGGGTGTTGCAGTTGCCGTAAGCGCCAGGACAGGGACCTGTGGAATTATTTCCCTGATCGCTGCAATATTCAAATACGGGGGCCGAAAATCATATCCCCATTGCGAGATACAATGGGCTTCATCAATTGCAAGCAGGTTAACATTCATACGCTGTACTCTCTCACGGAAGGTCTCTGTTTCCAGGCGCTCAGGAGATAAGTAGAGTAACTTGATGTCACCGTAAGCAGCATTGTCAAAAATTATATCTATCTCACTCGGATGCATCCCTGAGTAAACGGCGGCGGCCCTTATACCTTTTTGTTTCAGGTTTTCAACCTGGTCCTTCATTAGTGAGATCAACGGTGTAACCACAATGCAAACCCCTTCCAATGCAAGCGCTGGTACCTGGAAGCAGATAGACTTCCCGCCCCCGGTGGGTAACAAGGCCAGGGTATCATTCCCATCCAGGACAGAATGGATGATGTCTTCCTGCATGGAGCGGAAAGAAGAAAAGCCCCAGTACTGGGTTAGAATCTTTAGAATATCATATGACATAAGCATTTGCTTATTACGAAGTTATAAAAACTAAGCCCATAAATCAATGAAGAATAGGATTATCCTTTAATTATTAATACCTCGAACCACCAAAATATTCCATTTGTTTATAATTTAATTGCCTGGAATTAACAGAATCTTAATATAAAAAAATCTCCTTATACCAGGCGCTCTTTGAAAAATAGTCTTATTTTTGCTTCAGACAACTGAATAATATTATTTAATAGTTCATTACCATATAAATGCTGAGCAGAAGGCACCTTCGAACAAAAGTATTACAGACTGTATATGCTTTTGTATTATCTGACAATCAAGACATAGTAGCTGGAGAAAAGCAATTATTGAAAAGCATCGATAAGCTTTACGAGTTATACATTTACCAATTGTCTATCCTAATTGAAATCGTTGATTTCTCAAGGACCCGATTGGAAGAAGGCAAGAAAAAGTATTTTCCCACCAAGGAAGACCTCAATCCCAATACAAAATTCATCAACAATAAGATCACCGGAATTTTCGAACAAAACAAGGATTATCGTAAGTATGTTTCGAAATACAAAATATCCTGGGTTGAAGAGCAGGAGATGATAAGAAGGCTATATATTGAGGTTAAGGAAGCTGGCTTCTTTCAGAAATATCTGGCAAAAGAGGATCATACCTTTGAAGATGACAAGGATGTGCTTATTAGAATTCTGAAGAAGGTCATTTCCAATAATGAATCGCTTGAGCAATATTATGAAGACGAATCCGTATTCTGGTCATTTGAGGATTTCCAGACCGCCAATATGATGGCTATCAAAACTATCAAGCAGTGTAATGAAAAAGACGGACCGGAACAGCCATTGCCGGAAATCTTTAAGAATAATGTCGATGTGGATAATGAAGACAGGAATTTCATGCTTGAATTGTTCAGAAAAAGTATTTTAAATCATAAGGATTACAAGACCCTGATTGCTGAAAAGGCTAAGAACTGGGAGCTTGATCGCATTGCCATTATGGATATCCTGCTTATCAATATGGCCCTGACTGAATTTATTGATTTTCCTTCAATTCCGGTCAAGGTAACTTTGAACGAATATATTGAGATTTCCAAATATTACAGCTCCGCCAAAAGCAAGGTGTTCATCAACGGTATACTTGATAAGTTGATGGCTGACCTGAAATCTGAAAACAAGATCAACAAAATGGGCCGGGGCTTGTTAGAAGGTTAAAACAAAATCATATTATGAATCAATTAAAAGTTTGTCTGTTATGGATAATGGTGATGATATACCCATTGTCTTCAATGGCTTATACCGGTGAAGTGATAAAGAAATTCCCTGCTCCCGGTTCATTTCCAACAGGAATAACCTTTGATGGACAGTTCCTCTGGATAGCCGATAGGGGTACAAAGAAGATCTATAAGGTCGACCCTCAGAATGGTAAGGTTGTCAATGAGATAGAGTCGCCAGCATATTGGCCGACCGGACTTACGTGGGATGGTGAAACCCTTTGGGTTGCAGATGTTAAGGGAGGAATACCACTATCCGAAAATTACCAGGGCAAGATTTACCAGGTTGATGCGGCAACAGGCTATATTTTGAAGATGATCGATGCCCCTTCTAAAAGACCCAGGGGGCTTGCCTGGGATGGAACATATTTATGGTGTGCCGACAACGGCTCTGACGAGATCATACAGTTCAGTCCCGATGATGGGACTACTATTCGTTCATTTAAATCGCCTGCCAGCGATCCGCGTGGGCTAACTTTTGACGGTCAGTATCTTTGGGTTTCTGACCGTGTTAAGGATGAGATTTACATGGTCGATCCTGAAAATGGTATGGTATTCATAATCACAGAAGCCCCTGGGCCATATGCCATGGGGTTAACCTATGATGGTGAATCGATCTGGGCAGCGGATAAAGAAATGGATGAGATCTACAAATTGAAGATCAGGGATGGTGAAAAGTACCGCAGGACCAATGAGAGAAAAGCTGAAATCTCCTATACACACATGATAACTAATTTCGGGCCTGGCAAGGTGCTTTCTTCTGATATACATATCTCTATTCCAAGACCACGCGATAACCAGGAGATCGACAAAGTCAAATATCCTGTCCTTTATGATGAATTGGTAGAGGATGCATCAGGTCAGTATACTGCTTACTTTCATCATACCAACATCCCGGCAGGTGAATCAAGGATAGCGCAAATGCAGACAACCGCCAGGATCTATGAGGTCAGGTACTTTATTTATCCTGATGAAGTTGGCATACTGGATGATATTCCAGGTGATATAAAGGATGTTTTCCTGGCTAACAATGAGAAGTATCAGCTTGATCACCCGGTAATCCAGAATGCCCTGGAGGAGGCTGTCGGTGATGAAAAGAACCCATACTGGATCGCCAGAAATATCTATCAGTACCTGATGGGTAAAATGTACTATGAGATGGTAGGTGGATGGAATACAGCACCGACTGTTCTTGAGAGAGGCAATGGTTCCTGCAGCGAGTATACCTTCGTCTATATTGCCATGTGTCGTGCTGCCGGACTTCCTGCCCGCTATGTGGGCTCAGTGGTCGTCAGGGGTGATGATGCAAGCTTTGATGATGTATTCCATCGCTGGGTGGAAGTATATATTCCCAATTATGGATGGATACCGGTTGATCCCAGCGGCGGAGATCAACAATGGCCAAGAGACCAGGCCAATTATTTCGGTCACCTGGCTAACCGCTTCCTGATTACGACAGAGAATGCCGGTGGATCGGAAACTATGGGTTGGACATATAACTCCAATTCATTTTACACCAGCGAGCCAAAGACATTTGCTGTAACAGACCATTTTGCAGATTGGAAACCATTGAAATAATAAAATATGACATTTGATTTGAACATGATCAGGGGCGTATATGCCCTGATGGCAGAGCGTATAGAAGCTGCCAGGAAAGTTGTAAATAAACCTCTGACACTGACAGAGAAAGTATTATATTCTCATTTGGACCAGGGCCTGGCAGACCGGGCTTATACCCGTGGTGATTCTTACGTCGATTTTAGCCCTGACAGGGTTGCCATGCAGGATGCCACGGCACAGATGGCACTTCTGCAGTTCATGCAGGCAGGTAAGAAGAAAGTTGCAGTCCCTTCTTCTGTCCATTGCGATCACCTGATCCAGGCCAAGATAGGAGCCAGGGAAGATCTTGATACTGCAATGGTCACCAATAAAGAAGTTTACGATTTCCTTGCTTCGGTATCCAACAAATATGGAATTGGTTTCTGGAAGCCAGGTGCGGGTATCATCCACCAGGTTGTGCTTGAAAACTATGCCTTCCCCGGAGGAATGATGATTGGAACCGATTCCCATACCGTTAATGCAGGAGGCCTGGGAATGGTTGCCATAGGTGTTGGAGGAGCTGACGCTGTCGATGTCATGGCCGGCATGCCATGGGAACTGAAGTTTCCGAAGCTTATTGGCGTGAAACTGACCGGTAACCTGAGCGGATGGACAGCTGCCAAAGATGTCATTCTGAAGGTGGCCGGGATACTGACAGTTAAAGGAGGTACCGGAGCCATTGTTGAATACTTTGGAGAAGGTGCAGAGAGCATATCCTGTACGGGAAAAGGAACAATATGCAATATGGGCGCAGAGATAGGAGCCACCACTTCAATCTTTGGCTATGATGAGAAGATGAAAGTGTACCTGGAAGGAACAGGCAGGAGTGACCTTGCTGAAGCCGCTGATAATATTGCTGAGTACCTGACCGCTGATCCGGAGGTATATCAAAACCCTGAAGCCTATTTCGACCAGGTGATTGAAATCAACCTTTCTGAGCTTGAGCCACATATCAATGGTCCCTTCACACCGGACCTGGCTACGCCATTATCTGAATTTGCCAGGGCAGTGAAAGAAAATGACTGGCCTCAAAAGCTTGAAGTAGGACTGATCGGTTCCTGTACAAATTCATCCTATGAAGACATAACAAGAGCAGCCTCCCTGGCCCAGCAGGCAATAGATAAGAACCTTGAAGTGAAATCTGAATATACTATTACACCAGGCTCTGAGCTGGTCAGATATACCATTGAAAGGGATGGCTTTATCAATACTTTTGAAAAAATTGGTGGGGTTGTACTTGCCAATGCCTGCGGTCCATGCATAGGTCAGTGGGCCAGGCATAATGCCGATAAAGGAGAAAAGAATTCCATTATGACCTCATTTAATAGGAACTTTGCCAAGAGAAACGATGGCAATCCAAATACACATGGTTTCGTGGCCTCACCGGAGATGGTTACAGCATTTTCAATTGCTGGCGACCTTACCTTCAACCCCATGACGGATTATCTCGTTGACAGAAACGGTAAGAAGGTGAAGCTGGAGGAGCCCCAGGGCATAGAGTTACCCACCAATGGTTTTGCTGTAGAAGATGCAGGGTATGATGCCCCGGTGGAAGATGGTAGTGCTGTTGAGGTCGTTGTCGACCCTAATTCTGACCGGCTGCAGCTGCTTGAGCCATTCCCGGCATGGGATGGGAGTGACTATAAAGGCCTGTACCTGTTGATCAAGGCAAAGGGAAAATGTACCACCGACCATATCAGTATGGCCGGCCCATGGTTAAGGTATCGTGGTCACCTTGAAAATATCTCAAACAACCTGCTTATTGGTGCAGTGAACTACGCTAATGACAAAACCAATCACATAAAAAACCAGGTGACCGGAGAGTATGGTTCTGTCCCGGATACAGCAAAAGCATACAGGTCGAATGGTATAGGTTCAGTAATCGTTGGAGATGAAAATTATGGAGAAGGATCATCACGTGAGCACGCTGCCATGGAACCCCGGTTCATGAATGTAAAAGTAGTACTTGTGAGGTCTTTCGCCCGTATTCATGAGACAAACCTGAAAAAGCAGGGTGTTCTTGCACTTACATTTGCTGATAAGGACGACTACGATAAGATCGGTGAGGATGATCGTATCGATATATCAGGCCTGAAAGATTTTGCCCCGGGCAGGCAACTTAATGTTGTGGTAAAGCATCTTGATGGTAGTGAAGACGAGTTCCCTGTGAACCATTCTTACAATGAAAACCAGATTGAATGGTTCAAAGCCGGTAGCGCATTGAATTTGATTAAAATGAAGAATGAAAAAAAATAGTAATTAGTAAATAGTAATTAGTAAATAGTAAATAGTAAATAGTAAAGTGTAAAGTGTAAAGTGTAAAGTGTAAAGTGTAAATTTTCATATCATGAAACATTTGAAAACCATAACCTTCCCCCTGCTGGCCTTCATCATGATTTATGTGCTGTCATCGTGCAATTGCATTGTAGGGGAGGGGAATATTGAGTTGGAAGAGAGGGAAGTGTCCGGGTTTAATAAAATTAGCCTGGGCATTCATGCCAAAGTTATCTTAAAGCAGGATTCAGCATATTCAATGAGAGTAAATGCACAAGCTAATATCCTGGAATTACTGAAGACAGAAGTGCAGGGCAATACCTTGAAGATCGATTATGGTTTTAATTGTGTCAGGGATGCCAGGGAAGTAACAATATATTTGTCCATGCCTGAACTGCAGGGTGTGGATGTAAGTGGTTCAGGAAAGGTAATTTGCATGCAAGGATTCAGAACAAAAAATCTGGATCTTGATGTATCGGGTTCAGGAGAGATCATGATGGAAGCAGCTGCTGCTTTTATCCAATCCCGTATCAGTGGTTCAGGGAAGATTGATATAGCGGGCAAAGCCAAAAAGCATGAGCTTGACATCAGTGGATCCGGGGGGATTTATGCATTTAACCTGCGTACCACTGATACTAAAGTGCATATTAACGGTTCCGGCGATGCCAAAGTGTACGCCATTGGCTCATTATATGCCAGGATATCGGGTAGTGGCTCGGTTTATTATAAAGGTGAACCGGAACTGAGTTCCGATATGAACGGATCAGGCCAGGTGATAAAGAAAAATTGATTTGAGGACATTGATTTGATATAATAATACAGCTTAGAATACGTTTGCATATCTGATGATTTTGAATATTGCTAAAGCACAACTATTGAGAGGGTACAGAAGATACATCATCCTTGCCTGCATATTGCTCTCACAAGCACTGGCTTCACAAGCCCAGATCGGTGGCAGGTATACATTTGAATTTCTTAATCTTACAAGTGAAGCAAGGGTTGCTGCCCTGGGTGGTGATTTCCTGACCTTTGATGACAATGATATAAACCTGGGATTAACGAACCCATCGTTGATCACTCCAGAAATGGATAATAACCTTGGATTGAATATTGTCAATTATTTTGCCAAGATCAATTATGGAAATGCAATGTACAGTAAAGACTTCAATAAGATCGGAAGTTTCATAGGTTCTTTGCAGTTCATTCATTATGGCCAGTTCGACTGGACCAATGATGCAGGGGAAATCCTGGGTGAATTTTCATCATCAGAGTATGCTATGACTATCGGATGGGGCCGACGTCTGACACCACTCTTTGCTATCGGGGCAAACTGGAAGTTAATTTATTCACATTTTCAGACACAGGATAATACCTTTTCGTATTTGCAGAGTGCGACATCCTTTGGAATGGCTGTGGATGCAGCGGGATCCTACCTTTCTGAAAATGGCCTGTTCACGGCATCCTTAATTGCTAAAAATATTGGCTTTCAGCTGTCAGGCTACTATGCAGGCCATAATGAACCACTTCCGTTTGAGCTTCAATTTGGTGTGTCAACCACACTGAAACATCTTCCTTTAAAGCTTTCATTCCTTTATAACCACCTTGATAAATGGGACCTGACTTATGAAGACCCGGCGAATCCATCTGAACAGTATGACCCACTTACCGGTGAGGTGCAGACCCAGTCAGATATAGAGAAATTTGCTGATAATTTTATGAGACATATCGTAATGGGTGGGGAGCTCACCATCGCAAAAATCGTTGATGTCAGGCTGGGTTATAATTATGGCAGGAGACAGGAGATGAAAGTAGAATCCAAATTATCCACTGTTGGGTTTTCATGGGGACTGGGCCTCAGGATCAAGAACTTCTCTTTCAGCTATTCCAGGTCGGCATACCACCTGGCAGGCTCTCCGAACTACTTCACTATTACAACCGATTTATCAGGATTTTCAAGAAAAAACTAGCTACCTTTACCTGCCCTTATGATGCAAGTAATTGTAGATAGATATGCTGGTTTATGTCCGGGCGTTGTCAGGGCAGTCACCATTGCAGGGAAATACCTCCAAACAGGAGAGCAATTGTACTGTTTGGGTGAGATTGTTCATAATGAAATGGAAGTAGAGAGATTGGAAAAGCTGGGAATGAGGACGATAACTTATGACGAATTCAGGGAATTGAAAAATACAAGGGTGCTGCTTCGTTCACATGGTGAGCCTCCCAAAACATATAAGATCGCCAAAAAGAACAATATTACCCTTATTGATGCTACCTGTGGAATCGTAATGAAGCTGCAGAAGAAGGTCAGAAAAGCTGGTGAAAAAGGAAAAAAAGATAATGGCCAGGTTGTTATTTACGGTAAGTCAGAACATCCTGAAGTAGTCAGCCTGAAAGGTCAAACCGGTAATGATGCGCTTGTCATTGAACAGGAAAAGGACCTGGAACAAATTGATTACAGTAAGCCGGTAAGGTTGTTTTCTCAGACAACCATGCAAACGGAGAAGTTTTTACAGGTTGAACAGGCAATTGCAAGGGAGATGAAGGATCATCAGAATGATGAACTTGAATCCACTAATTCTATTTGCAAACAGGTATCAAAGCGAGTCCCAAGGCTTAAGGAATTTGCCGCTGAGCATGATGTGATCCTTTTTATAAGTGGTAAAAACAGCTCAAACGGTAAATTTCTTTACAGCATAAGCAAATCAGTAAATGAAAACACTTATTTTGTATCTGGGAAAAGTGAACTTCAAGCCAACTGGTTTAAGGATGTTGATACCGTAGGTGTTACCGGTGCAACTTCTACGCCTGATTGGTTATTGGAGCAAGTTGCCGGTGAACTGAAAAGATATTAAACATGTTCTTACAGAAACTAAATCTGAGTAATTTCAAGAACTATCCCGAGGTTGAGCTGCAAATGTCACCCAAGATAAACTGCTTTATCGGCAATAATGGTGTTGGCAAAACCAATATCCTGGATGCCATCCACTATCTTTCATTCTGCAAGAGTTATTTCAATTCGGTCGACAGCCAGAACATCAGGCACAATGAACCATTCTTTGCCATTCATGGTATCTACCAGAAGAACGGGGATAAGACTGATAAGATCAGTTGCATCCAGAAAGTGAGCCATAAAAAACAATTTCGGCTTAATAAAAAGGATTACGATCGACTGGCGGATCATATTGGATTATATCCTCTTGTGATGATATCACCTTATGATCGCGACCTGATCAATGAGGGCAGCGAGATCCGGAGGAAGTTCCTTGACGCCGTCATTTCACAGTTTGACAAGAACTACCTGAATGACCTGATCAACTACAACAGGGCATTGACCCAGAGGAATTCATTGTTGCGGCAGTTTTCCGAGAATAATTTCTTTGATCCTGAGCTTCTTGATGTTTGGAATAAGCAGATGCAACCGCTGGGAGAGCAGATCTACCAGAAGCGCTCAACTTTTATTAAGGACTTCATTCCCATCTTCCAGGATTATTTTGATTTCATTTCAGGGAGCAGGGAGAAAGTGTCTGTCAGCTACACTTCTCACCTGGATGACATGGATTATGATGCATTATTTTCAAACAGCCTTAATAAGGACAGAATACTGAGGTACACCACTGCTGGTATACATAAGGATGATCTTGAATTCAGGATTTTTGATTATCCAATCAAAAAGTTTGGTTCACAGGGACAGCAAAAGTCCTTTGTAATAGCTATCAAGCTCGCGCAGTTTGAATACACCAAGAATATCAAAGGCTTCAAGCCCATTTTACTTTTTGATGATATCTTTGATAAGCTGGACGATACACGGGTGGAACAGCTGATAGCACTTGTCAGTAAGAACAGTTTTGGACAGGTTTTCATTACTGATACCCAGCGCCATCGAATAGAACATATCTTTCATTCAGTTGATATCGATCATAAAATATTTGAGATCAGGGATGATAATGCTTTTGAAATTCCCAACGGAAAAGAATCATGAGACGATCCAACGATCAGAAATTAGGTGAAGTGATCCAGGAGCTACTGAAGCTTTACCAGCTTGAGGACAAGCTCGATGAGGTCAAGTTGATGCATTCCTGGCAGGAGGTTGTAGGTGAGATGATTGCAAATCATACCAAGGACCTTTATATCCGCCGCAACACCCTCTTTGTCATTCTGGACTCCCCGGCATTAAAGAATGAGCTGTCCTATTCCAAGACCCAGATCAAGGAGTCTTTAAACGAAGCAGTAGGCAGGGATGTTATTGAGGAGGTAGTGTTTCGATAATAAGTTGACACTTGACAATTGACAGTTGACACAATGAAATGTAGAATGTAGAATGGGCAATGAAAACTCCCGTTCACCGGTTATTTCACATTAAAAGCCAGCAATTTTTTCCCCTCCAAATACGCTTCCAGCCGATCCCCAACACTGACCTTTCCCACTCCCGCCGGCGTGCCGGTAAACAAAAGATCCCCCATGCGTAAAGTCATAAACTTTGATACGTAAGCTATTAACTGATCGAAGTTGAATATCATATCCCGTGTTGTACCTTCCTGAACAGTCTTGCCATTGAGGTCTAAATGGAATTTGATATCATTCAGGTCATTGAATGCTGATTTTGGGATGAACTCATCACTGATGGGTGCTGAAAAGTCAAAGCCCTTGGCAATCTCCCAGGGAAGCCCTTTCTCTTTGCATTTCTGCTGAAGGTCGCGTGCTGTAAAATCAATTCCCAGTCCGATTTCATCGTAATAAGTATGAGCGTGCTTTTCCTGTACATTCTTTCCAACCTTACTTATCCTCAGCACTATCTCAGTTTCATAATGGATATCCTCGGAAAAAAATGGATGGAAAAAAGGCCTGTTTTTGATCAGTAATGCTGTATCTGGCTTTAAAAAAAAGACCGGCTCTTTCGGTACCGGGTTCTTCAGCTCTTTGGCATGTTCAATATAATTTCTTCCTATGCAAATGATCTTCATAACAATCGGTTTTATTCACATAATGACTCCTGTGCTATCCAAAGGGTACTTATTTCGTAAGCGTATTTCATATAACGGACATAGGGGTCTTCCTGAAATATTGCTTCTGCCCGTTTTCTGTTGCCTGTGCTGTAAATTAATACCTTGCCAATTTCTTCACCAAGCGAGCCCTGCAGCAGTACACCTATAGAATCAGGCATGCTCTGAACATAATCCATATGCTCTGCTTCCAGCTTTTTCGGCTTGATGATCTCTTTCATATCATAAGGGAAAGGGGATAAGCGTAAAAACTGGTACTCCTTCATTGTGTATCCACTCCCAACTTTACAAATATTACCGTATTCAATGTGAAAAGGAAAGACTTCAGGAATAAATCGATCCATCTGTATAGCCGGATCAGATGCCAGAAAGTGGTGCGCTTCTTCAATGCTATCAGCCAATAATACAAGTATTCCGCCTTTCTCATGAAAGGGGCCGGAGGCAAGCAGGTGACCTGCCTTATGAAGGCTGTCCATGTTATTGAGATGATCCCTGAGGATCTTCTGGACATGCACCTCGTCCAGTACCGGCGCATCCGCATTTGGATTCAGGAATACAAAAAATTGCTGTTTTCCCTCCTGCGACTGGACACTTAAAGTAGCTCCAATGAAGGCGGTTAAAAAAAATATTTTAACGATGAATTTGTGCATAAATCGTTTGGATTAACCAAAATCGATGGAGCCCTGGGCAAAGTCCCTTAACTTTATGCCTGTGATGATCTTCTTAGTGTAAAGAGGAAACTCAGCCTTCATCATCCAGTCGTAATACTGGGGCTCTGACTTAAAAACTTCCGCAACAGACTTGCCTTTATACTTGCCGAAATTGAACACTTCCACACCCTTGTCATTATATACAATATGCCCGACCATATCAACAAAATGGCTCTGGTAGCTGAAATCATGCAAAGCTTTAACATTGTTGATTATAGGCTTGGATGTTTTACCATCCTTATCAGAATATTCCGCACCATCGTACATGTCCAGTTGAGATTTTAAAACCTCATAAGTTGCTTTGGTGTCAGCTTCAGCTTTATGGGCATCAGTAAGTTCTTTCCCGCAGTAAAACTTATAGGCTGCTTTCAGGGTTCTTGGTTCCATCTTATGAAATATATTCTGAACATCAACAAGATACCTGTTCTTGAGCTCGAAATTTATATCTGCACGAAGGAACTCTTCAATCAGCAGTGGCACATCAAATTTGTTGGAATTATATCCTCCCAGGTCGCAATCCAGAAGGAACTGATACAGCTCTTTGCCAAGTTGGGCGAAGGTGGGTTTATCTTTAACATCTTCATCCTTGATCCCATGTATAGCAGTAGATTCAGGCGGAATGGGGATGGTTGGGTTGACAAGATGAGTCAGGATTACTTCTTTCCCATCAGGGAAGATCTTAATAATGCTGATCTCAATAATCCTGTCGCTTGCAATCCTGACACCTGTTGTTTCAAGGTCCAGCATCGCCAGTGGTCGTGTGAGGTTAAGTTCCATAGGAATGTTTTAAATCGGGTCAGATGCTTTTATTGGTATCGAAATTTTCAAGTATTTCCTGAAGGCGCTTGAGGTACATGCCACCAAGTGCGCCATCAACGATCCTGTGATCATATGCCAGTGAAAAGATCATGATATGACGTATACCGATCATGTCGCCCTGGGGTGTTTCGATCACAACCGGCTTCTTGCGAATGGCACCTATACCTAATATTGCTACCTGCGGCTGATTTATTATTGGTGTGCCGGTGATGCTGTCGAATGAACCAAAGTTGGTAACTGTGAAGGTTCCTCCTGCAATCTCATCTGGAAGCAGTTTGTTAGCCCTCGCCCTGCTGGCCAGGTCATTTACATCCTTGGTGATGCCCAGCAAGCTCTTTTCATCTGCATTCCTGATAACAGGTACGATCAAGTTGCCATTGGGCAGGGCTGTCGCCATCCCAATATTAACTTGCTTGCGGACAATAATATTATTACCATCAACAGAGGCGTTGATCCTTGGAAAATCTCTGATAGCTCTCGCTGCAGCATCTATGAAGATAGGAGTGTAAGTGATCTTTTCTCCTTCCCTTTTTAAGAATTCATCTTTAACCTTATTTCTCCAATTTACAATATTGGTTACATCCACATCAATGAATGATGTAACATGAGGAGATACTTGCTTGGACATGACCATATGATCAGCAATCAGCTTACGCATCCTGTCGAATTCAATTATCTCGTCACCTGCTTCAGTAATTACTTTAGGAGCTTCGACAGTAACTTTGGCGGGAGATGTACCCGCTGCAGGAGTGGCCTTCCTGTTTTTTAAATAATCCAGCATATCCTGCTTGGTAACCCTGCCGTCCTTGCCTGTGCCTGGAACCTTATCAAGTTCCTCAACAGATATGCCTTCCTTTTTGGCTATGTTCTTAACCAGGGGAGAATAAAACCTTTCTGAGGATTTAAAATCAGCAGGCTTGTCTCCTTTAGATTCTGGCTTTGTTTCTTTTGTTGCTGCTGCTTTATCAGGAACAGGAGCGGCATCCTTAGTTACAGGAGCAACAGGTACTGCTGCATCCGTTTCGATAATGGCTATCACCTTACCAACTTCAACAATATCACCTTCATTGTAAAGCAACTCGACCATTGTTCCTTCAACCGGTGAAGGAATTTCTGAATCAACCTTATCAGTGGCAATATCAACAAGAGCATCGTCCTCCTCAACAGGGTCTCCCACAACCTTGAGCCACTTGGTAATGGTTGCTTCAATGATGCTTTCGCCCATCTTGGGCATAACAATCTCGAATTTAGCCATATATCTTTGGTTTAAGCTTAAATACTATATACAAATAATAATTCAATATGTTCAATTGCTGAATGGTTGAGATAATGAATTATTTGCCTTTAATCGGGTGCAAAAATACGGAATATTTTTAAGTCTGGAATCCTTCTAAACAGATAATTACGGTGTCCGGCCAAGATTTTTAATACCCCTGAACATGATGTTGATATCGGTTGTAAACTTATAATCCCTTGCATAAACCAAATTTAACCAGGAAGCAGTCTCGATGGAGATCGACCTCTTTGGAAAGGCATCACCGGGATTTAGAATTCCGGATTTGGTGCCGGGTAAGTGTGAATTATTGGTTTCTGCTGATTCAAAATAACCCACCCAGGAATGCTTGCCAAAAAATACTGTGACTATATTTCTGAATAAACCAGCAGGTTTCTTGACCAGGAAGATCATAACTGGTGAAACAATGAGGATGATCAGGGCAGTTACGATGTCAAGGAATCGCTTATTCCTTTTATTCCTGCGGTCAGCTATGGAGTTAATATCTACCGTGTAAAACTCCCCGGATGTATTGATGGAATTGCTTCCTATAATCGCATGGCTGTCCTCTGGAGCAATCTTAAAATCCACATGGGCATCCTGGAGCTCAGACATCTTGTCAATGATTACCTGGTGTGATAAATCCTTGGAACAAAATATTACTTCGCTGATCTTATAAATAAAGATGATATCCTTTATCTGATTAATAGATCCGATAAATCCATCATTTTTGCTTCGTTGCTCCCCTGCATTAACCAGTCCGATAAAGGATGCAGAGGCGTATGTGTTTTGTAACAATGCAGCAACACGATTGGCTTCTTCTTTACCACCAATGATGATGAAGCGTTTGTTCTTTTGTGTGCTGATATTTACAATCTTGAATTTCAGTAAATGCAGTAGCAGCCTGATCCCTGTCAGAGAAATAAGCCCCCAGGTAGCACCAAGAATGATGATAGCCCTGGAGAATCGGTATGACTCACTCAATAGGGCATAGGCAACCAGGATTATCATTGTCCCGATAAATATCCCCTGCAATATCTTAAGCAGTCGTATGGGGCGATCATAACCACCACTGAAATAAACTGATATCAGCCAGATGAAAATATAGATAGGAACAACAATTGTAATGAATTCAACCGGATAGTGACCGCCATCGGGAAAAATAACTTGCTTTTCCCAATACTCCTGGATGAAATAGATACCGGCATAAAGAAGAAGGATATCCAGGATTGGAAGGAAAGCGCGAGACAAGAAACGGCTGACGATAGCCATGGTTGCACGCAAATAAATAGCAACGTTGATCAGGATCGAAAACATTTTTGCGTTCTTCTTTGAAAAATGCTTTTTGGCGAAGATCACCATGGCATTATAAAAGACGAATACATAGTTAATGCTGCTTTTCTTGGTGCTTTCACCTTTGTAGTGGATAATTCTCGTTTTAGGGAAGTAATAATTCTTGTAGCCAGCCTTGGTGATTCGGTAGCTCAGGTCAATATCTTCACCATACATGAAGAAGGTTTCATCCAACAATCCTATCTCATCAAGTACAGATTTCCTGAGCAGCATAAATGCTCCTGAAAGTACATCTACTTCATGGATCTGATCTTTATCAAGGTAGCCGAGGTGATACTTCCCGAATGTCTTGGATTTTGGAAAAAGCCTGGCAAGCCCGGATATCTTGTAGAATGCCACATTTGGCCTTGGCAGCCCTCTTTTGGATTCCGGAAGGAAATTCCCTTTCCCGTCGATCATTTTTACACCCAGTCCTCCAGCATCCGGATGCTCATCCATGAAGGCGATGATTTTCTTGAAGGTATCGTCTTCAACAACCGTATCGGGGTTAAGGAGCAAAATGTATTTACCATTGGCTTTTTGAATGGCCTGGTTATTGGCTCTGGAGAATCCTTTGTTATCCTTGTTGGCGATGAGGTGAACATCGGGAAATTTTTCCCTGATCATGGTCTGTGAACTGTCAACAGAATTGTTATCTACAACAAAAACTTCCACGTCTAATCCGACCATTGCTTTCCTTACAGATAACAGGCATTGTTCAAGGAAATGCTTTACGTTGTAATTAACTATTACGATGGAAAGTTTTATGCTTTCAGGAGTATTCATTGTCTTGCCAGCAAAGGTAAGTTATCTCAATACAAATTTAAAATATTAATTTTTATTGGATATAAATTATAAGCTCTTAGTGTTAAAAATCAGCATTTTACTTGATAAAGATGAATATCTATTATACATTTGGGTAATTGAATACTAAATAAACTGCATTATGTCTAAGGTTATCACACTGACAGAAGCTGCTTCAATAGCAATCCATGGGGTGATTATGGTTGCCAGGGCTGATTCACCTATTACTGTTAAGGATATTGCTGCCAAGACAGGGAGCTCTAAACACCATGTAGCCAAAGTGTTCCAAAGGCTGGTAAAAGAAGGTTTCATCAAATCAACCAGAGGCCCGGCCGGAGGCTTTGTGTTGAAAGAAAAGCCAGAAAACCTGAGTTTCAAAATTATCTATGAAGCCATTGAGGGGACCATCGAAGTAGGTGAATGCCCTCACGACAAGGACTTTTGCCCCTTCGACAAGTGCATCTTTGATCATAAAATCCAGGATCTTTCACATGAGTTTATTAATTACCTGGATAGTAAGACCATTGCAGACCACCTGTAAGGTGCATTTTACCTGAACAAGATATTCCAAATGATGTAGAACAGGGTAAAAGCAGTCAGGAAAATCATTCCTGCCCAGGAATAGATCTTTAACCCTTTTTTCGGACGTGCTTCCAAAGGCATATGATCATCAGTAACCACCTTGTAGTTCATGATGGCAAGTATTGGTGCGGTCAGGAAAGAAAGTGTTGTGGCAAGATCAACCATGAAGCGCATACTTGTAACAAAAAACTCAAGTAGTATCAATGCACCTGCCGTTACTACCAGGATCCATATCCAATAGAGGTATCTGTGGTCAGGTAAATTCCTTTTTATGCCGGGAAATAAAATCTCTGTTGTAGGGATCAATACACGTGGATAAGCATCCAGGCATGTCAGTGTTGTGCTGAACATTGTTGTCATGGCCGCAAGAGCAATAATCCAGTATGCCCACTGTCCAATGCTGTTGGTGTACATACTGATCAGTTGTCCGGCAAAGGCGCTTCCGTTTTCTGATAATTCTTCACCGGAGCCATGCATGACAAGAGCTCCCAGCACAAGAAAACAGATGGCCATAATAATAGTTCCGACATACCCCACCTTAAAATCGGTCAGAGATTCTTTCAGGGTTGGTTTGAACTTAAGCTCTTTATTTTTTTCCACAGTCCAAAGAGAGGACCATACGGCAATATCTATTGGTGCCGGCATCCATCCAATAAATGCAATCAGGAAAAATATATGGATATCCACTGTCCAATCGAAATGCAATGTCTGGCCAGGATCTGAAGGGCCCTTGCCAAGGGCTGAAAGCACCGCAATAATTGTTGATGAAGCCAGTATGACGATGACAACCTTTATCGTTCGATCAAGCAGTTTATACCTTCCTATCATTAATATTGCCATCGTTAGGCCCAGGATAATAGCACTCAGGTGCACCGGGTTCATGGTAATGCCAAAGACATTGGCAACAATCCCTGCTGTCACGATAGTTACCGCTGCCTGGATGGTAAACATAGTGGCAAGGGTCAGCAGTGCAAATGCAATGATGGCAAACTTTCCCAGTCGCCGGTAACCTTCTATCAGGCTTTGGTTGGTTGCAACGGCATACCTTGCTCCAAATTCAAAGAATGGATATTTGATGATGTTGGCGATGATCAGGATCCATAAAAGGTCAAGCCCAAAGTTGGCACCTGCCCTGGTGGACTGGACAAGGTGGGAAACACCTATGGCAGCGCCTGCGTAAAGCAGGCCCGGACCAAGAACTTTAAGGATCTTATTAAAATTCATGAATTGCAAGGTGCTGTGAAGGTTCAAATGTAAAAAATCTTTTTGTTTGATGGTTTTACCGTTAGCTTTATCTTTACATAAAACAATTGTTATCAACCTATGCAAGAAAAATCGTACAAAGCCCTGTTCGTCCGTGAGGCGGGTGAAGGTGAATTTATTAGGGAAATTCAAAGCAGGAAAATTTCAGATTTGCCAGATAATGATACATTGATAAAAGTGCATTATTCCGGCTTGAATTATAAGGACGCGCTCTCTGCTTCCGGCAATAAGGGTGTTACAAAAGCATATCCACATCAGCCAGGTATCGATGCTTCAGGTATTGTTGAGGAGTGTCTGAGTGATGGATTCAAGGCAGGGGATGAGGTGCTGGTGACCGGTTATGACCTTGGCATGAACACAGATGGTGGTTTTGGTGAGTATATTCGCGTCCCGTCAGAATGGGTGGTGCCGAAGCCGGCCAGCCTGACCCTGGAGGAGTGTATGGTGCTTGGAACTGCTGGGTTTACAGCTGCATTGGGTATTGACAGGATGCTGAGGATGGGTCAGGATCCGAAAAATGGACCTGTGGTTGTTACCGGGGCATCAGGTGGTGTTGGTAGCTTGGTTGTTGCCATCCTGTCAAAGATTGGGTTTGATGTGTTGGCGTCAACAGGAAAGCAGGATGCCCATGATTACCTGAAGGAACTAGGAGCCAGGGAGATCATTGGCCGGGAAGAAGTTGATGATCAGAGTGGAAGGCCATTGCTGAAGCCTAAATGGGCCGGTGGCTTTGATACTGTTGGAGGAAATATACTTGATACTTTACTAAAGGCTTGTTCCGTACATGGCAGTATTGCAAGCTGTGGAAATGCATTATCGTACAAATTGAATACAACAGTATTCCCTTTCATCCTGAATGGTGTAAACCTCCTGGGTGTTAATTCCGCCACATGCCCCATGCCTCACAGGAGAGAGCTATGGGATAAGCTTGCCGGTGAATGGAAAGTGGATCAGTTGCACGCCATCAGGAAGCTTATTAGCCTTGAAGAACTGGATCACTATATCGGAGAGATATTGCAGGGGAAAGTTGTTGGGAGAAGGGTTGTAAGTTATAAGTTATAGGTTATAAGTTATAAGTTGTAAATTGTAAATTGCATTTGGCCTAGTCGTTCCAGATGGTCCAGGCTAATTCGGCTTGCACCTGCAGCATCTCCAATCCATTGACAGTTTGTGCTCCATTCTGCCTTCCTCTTTTTAGAAATTCCGTTTGTTCCGGGTTATAGATCAGGTCGTAGAGGATATGATTATCTGTTATGAATTCAAATGGGATGTCAGGAAATGAATTGACTTTTGGAAACATACCCAGTGGCGTAGTGTTTATGATCAGAAGGTGAGCGGTTATTATTCCCTCATCAAGTGCATGGTAAGGAACCTGATTATCTGCAGGATCCCTTGATACAACCTGGTATTCAATATTCATCTTCTCTAATGCATAACAAACTGCTTTTGAGGCACCACCGCTTCCCAGGACTAATGCCTGCAAAGATTCATTTATAATTGGTTGAATTATTTGTTGAAAGGCCGGCGCATCAGTATTAAATCCTTTCAGAATTACCTGCGATTCTTTATGCGTAATGTGAATTGTGTTAACCGCGCCGATACCCCTGGCTGCTTCATCCAATACATCAAGATAATGGAAGATCTGTTCCTTAAATGGTGTAGTGACATTTAATCCAATCAGGTCTGGAAATTGCTGGATGATCAAAGGTAAGTCTTCAGCCGTATCGAGGAGGAAATTCTCATAGGTGGCATCCCGGATGTCTTCTGCCAGGAACTTCTTGTTAAAATACTTTGAGGAAAATGAATGTTCCAGTGGATTTCCTATGATACCAAATCGTCTCATGATGATTTCTTTGCAGCTGATTTTTCTATCAGCCAGATGCTCAGTATCCCGATCAGGATAAAACCAATTGCATAGACAAATTCCATGTTTTGGACCTCTGGAATGATGCGTTCATACTTGGCAATAATTGGTTGACCGTCTTTCAATATAAGTTCCCCGGCCTCATCAGTTAAAAATATCTTTTTCTGCCAGGGCCAGAGTATGCTTACCGAGCCCAGGATAAAACCTGTCAGTATCGATATAGTCTCATTGCGGTACTTCTTAAATACCCATGACAGGAAATGTGAGAATGCGATCAATCCGACACCCGCACCGATAAGAACGGGAATAAGAATAGACATGTCACGGTCATTGATAGCATTAATGGCTACCAGTTTGTAATTACCCATGATGAAGAGGATGAAAGATCCTGAGAGGCCGGGCAGGATCATACTGCAGATGGCTGCCACACCACAGATCATGAGATAGAAGAAATTGCTATTCTCAGTTGCGGGGTTAAGAACAGATATAACAATGGCTATGGCTGTACCGATAAGAAACGTGATAATCACACTGACACTAATTTTGTCAATCCTTTTTCCGACAAAATATACTGAAGCAAGCACCAGGCCGAAGAAATAGGCCCAGATATAGACAGGGTAATTTTCAAAGAGATAGTCAAAGAGCCGGGCAAGGCTAACGATGGCTATGACTATTCCTGTGAACACTGCTAACAGGAAGTACAGGTCGGTGTAATCAGCAAAGGCTTTTATTTTACCTTTCAGCAAGAGCTTGATGGCATGCAGGTTGAAAGATTTGATGGCATTGATCAGGCGTTCAAAGATTTCAGTGATCAGAGCTATAGTCCCGCCCGAAACGCCTGGGATTACATTGGCTGCACCCATTGCAATGCCCTTCAATACTAGTATGAGATATTTCATTGGATTCTTTGGATTTCTGATAAATCACTTCCCCTGTGATTTTTTGTTGCTGAAGACACCAATGATATCCAGGATATTCTTATCCTGTTTGAGTTGTGGCATATAATCCATCAACTCTTTGTGCTTGTCGACGTTGATATCAAGTGCAGATTCCAGCTTCTCATAGGCCTGCTTAACATTGCCAAGTTTCAGCAGGTATGCTGATTGGCGGTAAAGTAAGGAAGCATTATTGGGATGCTCCTGCAACCCATTTTCCAATATTTTCAAAGCTTCATCGAAATTATCTTCCTGGACCAGCAATGCGGAATAATCAAGCCATATTTCAGTATTATGAGGGTCGAGCTCCACTACTTTTTGATAAGACAAGATGGCATCCTGTATATGCCCCATCTTATCTTGCAGATCACCCAGGATATACCAGTATTCCGAATTCAGATTGTCAATCTTTGTAGCAGTCATCATGTGCTTCAGGGCAGTGATAGGATTACCTAACTCATCAAATGCAATACCCATCCCCATCCAGGCATCAGATAACTGGCTGTCCAGTTCAATTGCTCTTTTATAATAAATTATTGACAAGGAGTATTCATCCAGTTTTTCATAACACTCGCCAATGTAATAGTAAGTGAGGGCTTCAGGCTTTTCTAGCCTAAAAGTTTCCTCATATACTTTGATTGCAGTCTTGTAGTACTCAAGATTGTAATAGGCATTTGCTTTATTGAAATAAGCTGAGGTGAACGATTCATCAATGGCAATAGCATAATCATAGCACTCGATAGCCTTCTCATATAAATCCAGGTTATTATAGAACACACCGAGGTTAAACCATGCTGATTTTGAATAAGGATGCTTATCCAGGAAGTCAGTAAAAAATTCTATTCCTGTTTCAGTCGCATTATTGATCTCAAAACAGAAGGAGATCTCATAAATTGATGGCTCATTATCAGGATTGAATTTCAATACTTTATGAAGATATTGGATAGCTTTACTATAGTTGCCAAGGTTTTCATATTCAAATGCGATATTGGTATAAACATCTTCCAGGTCTTCTGCATTAAGTGCTGCCTTTTTATACTCATCAATAGCCTTATGGTAATCTTTCTGTTGGCTGAAGATATTACCCTTGGTTAACAGGATCTCCGTATTGAATGGTTCAATCTTTTCGATGTTATGCAGTAATTCAAGCGCTTTACTAGCTTGGTTGGATAAGAGGTATACTTTTGCCTGCCTTATAGAAAAAGATAGATTTGCCGGGTGTTGTTCTATGGCTGCGTCAATAGCCTGCTGACATTTAACCAGATTATGATGATCAAGGTAATAATCAATTATAATGTCAAAATCATCTGCATCAAAGAAACTGCTGGCATCGTTTGAGATCATCCGTTCAAAACGTCTTACTAATCCCTTAATATTGATCTCATTGCCCTGGTTAAAACTTTCGCTCATCGATCCTGCGATAAAAGTGTACTTAGTATTGCGGACAAAAATAGTGAATTTTTAATCGGAATAACAATTGAAGTGTTAACAACATCAACAAAAGAGTAAATTTGTAAAACAATAATTCTCACTTATGGTACTGATCAAATCCATTTCAGGCATTCGGGGTACAATCGGCGGTAAACCCGGCGAAGGACTCAGTCCTGTTGATATACTGAATTATTCGGCCGCTTATGCAATCCACATGAGGAAGCTGAATAAAAAAGAAAAGCTTACTATTATCCTTGGCCAAGACGCAAGGATCTCAGGTGATATGGTAAACCATATTGTTGTGGGTACCCTGATGGGAATGGGGGTGGAGGTCATTGACCTTGGTTTATCCACAACTCCGACGGTTGAGCTTGCCGTCACTGATATGAAGGCAGATGGTGGTATTATTCTAACTGCCAGCCATAACCCAATCCAATGGAATGCGCTGAAATTACTGGATGCTAATGGAGAGTTCCTTTCTGCTGCAGACGGTGAGGCCATCCTGGATATAGTAAGTAATGGTGAGTTGGAGTTTGTAAATGTTGAACAGCTAGGAAGTTACAGCAAATTCACCAATGCCATACAGCAGCACATTTCCAAGATACTTGACCTTCCTGCTGTTGATCTTGATGCCATTAAAAAGGCCAAATTCAGGATCGCTTTGGATGCAGTAAACTCTACTGGTGGACTGGCAATAGAACCTTTGTTGAAATCTTTGGGTGTATGTGAAGTCATAGAATTAAATACTAATCCAACCGGCATATTTGCTCATAACCCGGAGCCATTGCCTGAGCACTTGAAAGATTTGTCAGATAAGGTTGTTGAATCTGGAGCCGATCTCGGTTTTGCAGTGGACCCTGACGTAGACAGGTTGGCTATTGTTTCCGAGACAGGAGAAATGTTCGGTGAGGAATATACCCTTGTTGCCGTAGCTGATTATATCCTGCAGGGCGATCCTGGAAATACGGTTTCTAACCTGTCATCAAGCAGGGCGTTGAAAGATATAACAGAGAAAGCAGGTGGACAGTACTATCCTGCAGCAGTGGGGGAGGTTAATGTAGTTAAAGCAATGAAGGAATGTAATGCTGTGATCGGTGGTGAAGGCAATGGCGGTATAATCTATCCGGCCCTCCACTATGGAAGGGATGCTCTGGTTGGGATTGCACTGTTTCTTACTCACCTGGCCAGGTCTGGGAAATCATGTAGCGATTTGAGGTCCACTTATCCATCTTATTATATTTCAAAAAATAAACTCGAGCTAACACCTCAAGCTGATATTGATAAAATTTTACTCAATATTGCTGATGAGTATAAGGACTATGAAGTGAATACCATTGACGGACTTAAAATTGATTTTGATGATGGGTGGGTGCATTTAAGAAAATCAAATACCGAACCTATTGTCAGGGTATATGCTGAGAGTCATACAGCTCAAAGGGCCAGTGTTTTAGCGGGAAAGTTTATTAACATTATTCAAAAGTTTATTTAATCAAAAAGTTTTAGTATTTTCGTATCGTAATACTACTATATATCCCGATATAAACGTGATTAAAAGAAAAAGGCACAAAAGAAGAACTAAGTACAAAAAAATTACGTTTAAACTGTCAACCAGGCAATACAAATCGATGATCAACTATTGTAATGCCCGGAAAACGACACCTGTCAAACTGATTAAGAAACATATTCGACCGTTCATTAATGGTTATGATAAAAATGTTCCGGAAGAATTTTATGTGACGGAAAATCAGCTTGATATGTTTAATGAAGATTAAGGGATTATTGAATCCCTGAATCAAACCTGATTCTTATTGATCCATCATTTCCTGGTATTGAATTGGCTACTGTTTAAATTAATTTTTGATTTAATGTAGCTTTAATGTTGTTTATAAAAATCTATTTAAAATGAAACTAAGGATACTTTTTACAGGACTGATTTGCCTTTTACTAAGCGCAACGATCACAGCGGAAGTAGTCAGCGAAACACGTGCCGAGCGTGTTGCAAGGAATTTCTATTATCACCATTCCACTTTGAATTATAACGTAATAAATTTCATTGAAACAATAACCATTGATGAGCAGGGTGTACCGGTTTATTATGTATTTAATCTTCCTGCATCACTGGGTTTTGTAATTGTTTCTGCTGAAGATGAGGGATATCCAATACTGGGATACGCAACATCAGGTCAATTTACCATAGATAACCAGCCACCAAACCTGGAAAGCTGGATGGCAAACTACCTGGATCAGATCCTGTATATAAGAGAGCAGCAGCTGATGGCTTCTCAAAAGATTCAATCAACCTGGCAGGAGTATGATGCAGGCTTCTCAATGAACCGGAGTGGCAACCGTTCCATTGTGGGACCATATATGTCTGATATCATATGGAACCAGGGTTGTTATTATAACGATTCCTGTCCTGCCGATATCTCCGGTGCTTGCGGTCATACATATGCAGGTTGTGTTGCAACAGCAGCAAGTATGATTATGAAATACCATCATCATCCATACCAGGGCACAGGTTCACATTCTTATGTGCATTCGACCTATGGCACCCAATCTGCTAATTATGGAGCGACCATATACGATTGGGGAAATATGCCTGTATTTGATGCGAATGAAAATATTGCCCAGCTTATGTACCATATGGGTGTTGCTGTAGATATGAACTACGGCCCGGCAGGCTCCGGAGCATTATCTTCACAGGTTGTTGGTGCTATGAACACATATTTTGGATATGATGCAAGCGGTTCATGGGATTATAAGAACCTTTACACCGATCCTGTTTGGGAAGGTATGGTAATGGGTGAGCTTGATGCGGAGCGACCATTATATTATCGGGGAGAGGGAGGTGCTGGAGGCCATGCATTTGTTTGTGATGGGTATGATGATGACTACAGCGGTTCCGGAAACGTATATTTTCACTTTAACTGGGGATGGAGTGGTTCTTATAACGGATATTTTCAATTATCTGCCCTGAATCCTGGCAGCAATGATTTTTCAAGTGACCAGGCTGCTTCATTTAACCTGATGCCAAGAACAGATATTGCACCTACAAGTGAATTTAGTGCAGGCGCGAATACAGCATGTGTTGGAAGCGCAATTCACTTCAATGATCAATCATCCAATGCACCTGATAGCTGGAGCTGGACTTTTAATGGTGGTACACCGGCATCTTCCACTGATGAAAACCCGGGTATCTTTTACAATACTAAAGGACTTTATGATGTTGCCTTAACAGCATCCAATGCTGCCGGGGCTGGCTCAACTAATACTAAGACAGGCGCCATTCTGGTTTGTGATGCTCCGGTAGCCCCTGCCTGTACACCGGCAACACAGAACCTCGGTGACAACAGCTATGGAATTTTGAGAGTGAAACTAAATGATCTGGACCATATGACGGGTGATACTTATTATGATGGAGGATGCCTTGACCTGACATGTTCACATTCAGCATCTCTTGCACCATCAACATCCTATACCTTAGAAGTTTTAATCATAGTTGGTAATTTAGGTATCGGATATACAAGTGCATATATCGATTATAATAATGATGGTGACTTTAATGATATGGGAGAATTAATCCTTAGTACGCCTAGTCTGAATACAAATGACAGAACTTCAATAACTCAGAGTTTTATTACACCTTCAGACCTTCCGGTAAACGAACTTTTCAGGATGCGTGTTATAACTGATAATAATAACATTACAAACTCTTGCCATAATCCAAATATTGGTCAGAGTGAAGATTACGGGCTTTTCTACCAGATGACACCATTGGCTCCCTTAGCCTTACCGGCTTCTAATATTGCACAGACTGCTTTTGATGCAAATTGGAACGTAAGTTCTGGTGCGGAGGGTTATTACCTCGATGTTGCCACTGATAGTTTGTTTACTAGTTTCGTTACAGGATATAATGCATTGGATGTAGGAGATACAAATGCATACCTGGTATCAGGTTTAAGTCCTCTAACAGATTATTTTTATCGGCTGATGGCATATAGCGCATATGGAAACAGCGGGTATTCCGATACCATAAAAACTATTACCCTTGATTACCCTCCATCAGCACCATTGGCAACACCTGCAAGTAATACAACTCAAAATAGCTTTGATGCAAATTGGGATGCTGTGCCAGGAGCAACTGGTTATATATTATGGGTTGCCAATGATGAATTCTTTACCAATATTTTATGGACCTATGACAGCCTGGACGTAGGTGATGTCACAACTTATGGTGTTAGTGGACTTTATATTAATCATGATTATTATTATCGATTAAGAGCTTATAATACTGGGGGAGTGAGTCCATATTCAAACACAATATATTCTCCAACATTTCCAAATCTACCGTATACGCCAATGGCAGCACCTGCTACAAATATCACTTCCTATAGTTTTGATGCAAATTGGTACACAGGATATGGAGCTGATGGTTATTATTTGGATGTAGCTACTGATACTGGATTTACCAATATGGTCGGGGGATATGATAATCTGAATGTTGGAGATACTAACTCATATACAGTGTCAGGATTGAGTCCTGCCACCAGATATTATTATCGCATCAGGTCGTATAATGTCGCAGGTGCAAGCCCGAACTCCAATGAAATAGCAGTTGATACTTATCCACTGCCACCACCACCACCTGTTGCACATGCTGCAATCAATATATCACAAACTTTTTTTGATGCTCTTTGGGACCCATCATCTAATGCAACAGGATACTTTCTGGATGTTGCAGAAGATGTAGATTTTACCACCTTTGTTGGTAATTTCCAAAACTATAATGTTTATGGTGATACAATCGCTACGGTTTACGGACTTAATCCTGAGTCCACTTACTATTACAGGGTGAGAGCCTATAATGATGGAGGTACAAGCGGTAATTCCAATGTGGTTGAAGCATTTACATTACCACAAGACCCTAATTCCCCTCATGCACTAGATCCTATTTATGTTTCTCAAACAAGCTTTGATGCTTTATGGAACACAGCTCAAGGAGCTACTTCCTATTGGCTTGACGTAGGCCTGGATTATGGATTTTCCACTTATGTCTCAGGTTATGAGAACCTTAATGTGGGATCTGATACAACTTATGCTGTTACAGGCCTTGATCCTGATACTAAATATTACTTCAGGTTGAGGGCGGAAAACCTGGCAGGTACTTCTGGAAACTCCAATACTGTCATAGTGACTACCCTTCCATATCCACCTGAACCACCATTAGCCCTGGATGCAACCAATATATCAAACTTTGGTTTTACATCTAATTGGGAAGCTTCAGAATATTCCGAAGGATACTTGTTGGATGTGGCCAATGATGAGGATTTTACCAATTTTGTGCAAGGTTATCAAAATGTTTTCGTCTGGACCAACCTGAGTTATCCTGTCTATGGGCTTATGGTTGATAGTACTTATTATTACAGGGTGAGAGCATTAAATTCACTTGATACAAGTGATTATTCTAATATAATAAGCGTTACCACGACATTGGTCGGACTGCCATTAGATCCTGGCAATTTAGAGGTGATCATCTATTCATATCAATCTGACCTTATGGTTCTTTGTAAGAATACGAATATCATTGAAGGTCATGCACTGGTATATAATATGCTTGGTCAACCACTGATCAGGAAGAAGCTTGAAAACAAATCAATTAACAGGATCGCATTACCTGTCAATAATACAGCAGTAATTGTTAGGTTACTGATTAACGGACAGGTATATAGCAGGAAAATATTTATTGGAAATATAAATTAAGGTTTGTTCTCAACGGATCCCTGGTAAGGGGTCCTGTTTAAGATAGATCTGCCGAGAGTAACCTCATCGGTATATTCCAGGTCATCACCAATTGCAACTCCTCGAGCAATAGTGGTGACCTGGATCTTTTTTGATTCCAGTTGCTTGAAAATATAATAACTGGTAGTATCCCCCTCAATGGTTGTTGGCAAAGCAAAAATGATCTCTTCAACCTTTCCCTCATCAACTTTGGTGATTAGTGTGCTGATGTTCAAATCCCCTGGCCCAATTCCCTCAACAGGTGAAATAATTCCGTTGAGAACATGATAGATTCCCTTAAACTGGCTCGTATTCTCAATTGCCATAATATCTCTGATATCTTCAACAACGCAAATGACTGATTGATCTCTTTGTGGATTTTGGCAGATTTCACACATCTCCTGGTCCGATATATTGTGACAGTTTTTACAGAATTGGATCTCCTGACTCATCTGCACAAGTGCCTCACTTAGAAGCTCCACCTCGGATGGTTTTTGCTTTAGCATGTATAGTGCAAGCCGTAATGCAGTCTTTCTCCCAATACCTGGGAGCTTGGCTAGCTCATCTACGGCTCTTTCCATTAATTTCGAGGAATAGTTATTCAATATGCTTAAAATTATTTTAACTTTGAAACTACAAAATTAATGGATTTTATCATTCGATTATGAAACACCTTATATTGCTGTTTGTCATAACCTTATCATCAACCAGCATGGCTCAGGAATTATTCAATACGAATTTCAATGCTGTTGATCAGGATGGCAGGAGACAGGGATTATGGAAGGTATATGATGGCAATGGCGCCCTGAAATTTGAAGGGAACTTCAAGAATAATATAGCAATAGGGGAATTCAAATACTATTATCCGAATGGCAAAATCAAAGCTGTTTCCCATTTTTTTAATAATGGTTCAGATTCCAGAACCAAGGTATATGGTTTGGAAGGTTATCTGATCGCTGAGGGAAAGTATTCTAATAAGAAAAAAGATAGTATCTGGTTATACTACAGCGATTATGACGGTGTTCTTGTTGCTGAGGAGGTATATGAAAATACAGTTAAGGCAGGGCTCTGGAAGACTTATTATGATAATGGAAATATTGCTGAAGAGACAACATATATGGAAGGGGAAAAGCACGGACCCTGGAGACAATATTTCTCAGATGGGACCCTTAAACTGAAAGCAAATTTTGTCAATGGCAAGTTACAAGGGTTAATGGTTGTTTATCACCTGAATGGACAAGTCAACCTGTCTGGTACGTATGTCAACAACTTCAAAGATGAGACCTGGATGTATTTTAATGATCACGCCGAAACTGTACGCCGGGAAATATACGACCGTGGAACCTTGTTAAGTACAGAAGAGTACGAAACCATTTATAAATAATCACTGACCTGCCTGTCCCAGCGAAGGCTGGGGTGATCTGTGATCAGAATTTGCGTTTTGCGTTCTGCGTTTTTCGATTTATCTCGCATCTTTAAATGTCTTCATATCGAATAAATCCCTTTGGGGAAGTGTCTTTCAGGGCTATCCTGGGTTTGTGAAATTCCTTGCTTTCATAGACTGTCCTTAATAGATTATCCCGGACTTCAGGTGATGCCAGATGAGCAATACCAATGGCATGTTCAGCTATATTCAGTCCACGGGGATTAAAAGCTCCGTATTCAGTTACAATATTTACCGGGTCGGCAGCAATAGCAGTTGTTGTTATGCCTTCAGGGCATTTATCCAATATCTTGTCCAGTCCATTGTCGGTAGTTGATTTCATTGCAATGATCGGGACCCCTCCTTCAGAAATATATGATCCCCTAAGAAAATCTGCCTGCCCTCCAATACCGCTATAGATTTGTCTTGCCAGCAGTGAGTCTGCCCAGATATTTCCATGCAGGTCGACACCAATAGCACCATTAATAGCGGTCATCTTTGGCTGGGCAGAGATATACTTGACATGATTTGTAAGGTTTGAAGGCCTGCTTTGTACAGAGCTGTTGAAGTCAAGCCAGCGGTATCCCTCAGCTGAGATAGAAAGAAAGATTGAAGCGACAGAGAAGTTATTCCTTAAATACTTATTCGTCACAATGCCTTTCTCCACCAGCACCCGCATCGAATCAGCAAAAAGCTCCGTATAGACTCCAAGATCTTTAACACCCTTCCTGATAATGGCATTTGTTACAGCCTCCGGCACTTCACCAATCCCATATTGCAAAGTGCTACCGTCATGGATATACAATGATGCTATGATCTCACCAATTCTGTTTGCCCTCTCATCAGGTTCATGAACCGGACTGGATGGTAAGGCATAGTCCACATCAATCAGGTAATCAATATCGGTTTCATGGAGAGTTGTTCCAAGCACAAAGGGCATCTGTGCATTCCTTTCAACTATTACAACGCCGTTATTAGCCTTGGCAGATTGTACAGCAGCCTGCACTCCTTCAACAGTTGTGCCATAACTGTAGTTTCCACCATTATCAGGGCCAGCGACCTGCATCAGAACCACATCTGGCTTGATATACTCCTTAACCTGTCTGGGTATGTCTGAAAGGTGAATCAATTGGTACGTAGCCCATCCATTGTTCATGGCTTCCCGTGAATGAGGGCCGTTAAAGATGACCCTGTGCTTTATCCGCTTACATGTTTCCTTTGAGAACAATCCTTCAATGTCTCCAAGTAAAAGGACGCTTAAGGTTTGGATATCGTGGATTGATTCATCCTTCGAAAGCTGTCTTAATAATACCTGTGGGGTGGCTGCATTACCAGCTATATATATAATACTTCCCGGCTTAATCACCGCGGAATTAACCAATTCATCCACATGTTTAACGATGTTCATGTTATAAAATCTCTTTTAAGTCGTTTAAGTTATTGATAATTTCACAATCAAGCTGATTAAGTCTGGAGGCCGACTGGTGACCTTGAGCAACAAGGATAACTTTGCATCCCAAATCATTTGCAACTTCATAGTCATGTATTGTATCTCCGATTAAAGTAGTTTGTTCCGGGGCAGCTTTCATCATTCCCAGAAGCTTCCTGGCCTGCATGGTTTTACTATCAGCAAAGTGATTATGAATGCCTGTAATATGATCAAAATATTCATAGATTTCTTTCTCCCTGATGGATTGATGCAAAAAATCATGCTCCATTGCAGAAAGAATTGATTGCTGGAAACCTTTGTCCCTGAAATATTCCAGAACCCCAACAACTTCGGGAAAAAGTTCCGCAAGGCTGATGTGATCCCTGTAATAATCGATAAACTGCATTGCAGGTATATCAAAGGCCTCTGAGCTGAAATCAAATCCAGCCTTTTCATAGTATTCTTTAACAGGGAATGTAAAGACTTCCTTGTATTTTTCTGTATCAAGCACCGGCAGATGACGATCCTGAAGCAGTCCGTTAATTCCATTAATGCAAATATGCACATCATCCAGCAATGTTCCGTTCCAATCCCAAATGATCGCCTTTCCGTTCTTCATCTCTTAAAAATAAAGCAAATGAAATTTAAAATGATCATCCTTATTATATTCTATAGTCGGCATAGGTATTTTGATAAAACCTACCAGGTTAAAAAGAATATTAAGGAATTCTGATTTTGTCTTGATCCTGGTCAGATCAATATCCAAAGATAAATAATATTGAGGCACCCGGTCATAATAAGGCACAGGTTCTCCGTTTACATATACTGGATTGGACTTGGCACCCAGCATGCCCTTGGCACCATAACCGAATGCAACATTAAGCCATTTCGGAAACTTTGAATCCCTGCGAATAAATGATCTGATGTTAGCAGACAACCAGTAAGTATGCCCATTATAATCCTTGAAGATCCTTTCAGCATAGCTTTCTCCCAGTTGTTCGGGATTATATTGAGCATAATCAGTGAAATGGTATGAGAATTTTAAAGTAAACCGCTGATCATGCCACAGGAACTGCTGCCCGATAAAAAATATAGTTCCCAGGCCATTAAAGAGTATGTCGCTGGTTGAAGCACCCCATTCTGCAGAAAAACCATCGAATATTTCCACCGTGGTGAGGAACACAAAACCCATGCTCCCCCCGATCCAGATAGCCTTTTTTTCTTTTACGCCAGACCATCGCAAGGCAGAATAACCAATCCGTCCGATATTATATGAGGTCACCATATGTCCGATCTTATCAACACCCATCCAGTGATTCCTGTCATCAATAAAGTGAAAAGAAGATTGGGGGTAATCTTTATACCATAAGTAATATAATCCCACCATTGATCCAACGTACAGGGCACTCCCCGTAATAATTGTTCCGGTTAACCTTGGCTTATGGATTGTATCAGGGAAATCAAGATTCTGCTGTGCCTTTGAATGTAAAGAGAAGCAAAGAGAAATAATTATTATATAAAAAAGATAGTGCGGTATAGAATTTTCAGAAGTCAAACTTTTATTTTTTTACAAAAGTAAAAATCGCTTTTAAAGTTCACTCCTATTTTTTTATTTGCATTTCATCTAATGCTTTCTGATATCTTCTGGCATTCCTGTTGTGCTCAGTTGCTGTCTCAGCAAAGGCGTGGTATCCGCTCATATCATCTTTGGCACAAAAGAAAAAGTAATCATGGTTCTCGTAATACAGGACTGCATCAATAGAAGAAATAGAAGGGATGCATATTGGGCCCGGTGGAAGACCCAGGTACTTATATGTATTGTATGGTGAGTCAATCTTTTTGTATTCGTTAAGCACACGCCTTACTGAAAAATCGCCCAGGGCAAAGACAAGTGTTGGGTCAGCCTGTAATAACCACTTGCTTTCCAGGCGGTTGATGTAAACCCCAGCAATAATTGCTTTTTCACCATTCTTGGCTGTTTCCTTTTCGATGATGGATGCTAATGTAACCACTTCAGCTATTGTCATTTCTAATTGTTGTGCCTTCTCCCGCCTTGTATCATCCCAGAAATCCAGGTACTCAGAATACATCCTTTCAATAAACTGCTTTGCAGAGGTGTTCCAGTAGAACTCATATGTATTAGGAATGAACAAGGCCGGGATTGTATAATGATTGAAGTTGTACTGATTGATAAATGAAGAATCCGACAATAGTCCAACTATTTCTGAAGAATCAGCTTCAATCTGCTGTCCAATGCGCTGCCCAAGCTGCTCAATGTTCCTGATATGATTGAATACAACCATCACAGGGGTTTGAAGTCCTGCCCGTAACATGTTGATAAGCTCAACGTTGTTCATGCCTTCTTTGACAACATAACGGCCTGGTTTTACATGCTCCGGATATTTCTTTCGGCTTGCTACCCATTCAAAGTTCTTTCTGTGTACGATAATCCCTTGCTTGTAAAAAATAGATTTGACATCATCGTAGGAGGAGCCAGTCGGTATATAAACGGAAGCCATTGGTTGTTCATTTAACCAAACATTGCTGGTAAAGAGGGTCTTGTATAATAAATAACCGGTGATTATAGCAAGGATTATCAGGACAAACAGTGTATACAGGGTAAGTTTGGTCCACCTGGACCTTTTTTTCCTGGTTCTGCTAAAACCGTATTTTGAATGATAATATGCCATGTCTATGAACTCGAAGTTTTCGAACTTTCCGGATTAATAAGTTGTAACATATATTCGTCAATCCATTCCCTTTCTACCAATAACCATTGCTTTTTTATACCAACTGTTTCAAAATTCTTTTTCTTAAATAGGTCTAAACTTGCTTTTTGGCCTTTCATTACATTACTGTATATCTGATGCAGGCGTAAGCGATTGAAGGAATAGTTAATCATTAGATCTAAAGCCTCAGATGCATACCCTTTACCACGTTCCTCTTTTATGACCAGAATGCCAATACCTGCTCTTCTGTTGGCAGGGTCAAAATCAAAAAGGTCTACACAACCTATGGTTTTTGTATGATCTTCTTCTATTAAATCAATCATCAGCCTTAATTGCCTTGTGGTAAACAGGTCTTCATGAGAGTTCATAACATACTGTTCCAGGGCAAATCTTGAGAATGGAGCAAGTGTATTGCTCAGATGCCAGATGCTTGAGTCGTTTTCCCAATCATATAACAAATCAATATCTGCTGGCTCTAATGCCCTTAACATGATCGTTTTAGATTCCAACATAAGTAGTAACCATTAATACATGAATACAAGACCTAATAAAGGCTATTCAGGATTTGGTTGTTTATTTTTTACGGAATGAAAGAAAAAGAGTTGGGCTAAACAGCAAAAAAAAGTCCTGGCAACTATCTTTTTATCAATGCGCTGTAAAATTTCCCTGGAAAATCATACTGACAGGTCCACTTAAATGGATACTCTTGAATGAGTTTTTGGAAGGCTTAAAGCCTACTTTCAAGTCGCCCCCACGGGTTCTGATACTTACTGGTGAGGTTAAGCCATTCCTGAGAAATGCAGCAATTGAAGCTGCTGTTACGCCTGTACCACAGGATAATGTTTCGTTTTCTACACCACGTTCATAAGTCCTGACCACCAAAATTCCATTTTCTAAATGGCAGAAGTCAACATTAATACCTGACTCCCTATATTGATTGCTGTATCTTATTTTGCTACCTTCTTCCACAACATTAACATTATCAATATCTTCAACGAACTTGACATAATGTGGGACTCCGGTATTAATCAAATAATGATCATTTTTCATTATTACATCCTCAACATCCTGCATCGTCAGGTTAACCATAAATGAATTACCATGATGATCGGTGATAAAGCCTTCATGCAGCCCATCCCTGGCGATAAATTTCCCGTTGACATTAATAATGCCAAGAGAATTTGCAAATGCAATAATACATCTTCCACCATTGCCGCACATGTCGACTTCAACCCCATCAGCATTATAGTAAGCCATTGAAAAATCAACAATTTCTGACCTGTTAAGCAGGATTAAACCATCAGCTCCTATGCCAAACTTCCTGTCACAAAGTCTTGAAATTTCATTGGCATCATTATTGAAGACATTATTCCGGTTGTCGATCATGATGAAATCATTGCCGGTGCCTTCGTATTTTTGAAACGGAACCATCATTTAAGGTTTATTATTTGATTATTACAAATATAAGTAATCTGGGAATTTAGGATTTAATATTACTTATGATTTTTTAACAATAATTAACACACGGAGGATAAACTATAGCTTAAATTTAACGTTGTTTTTTAGTAATTGATACAACATTTTGAAGTTATAATTGTTGAATTCATAGATAGACCATGAAAAAGTTAGTATTATTTCTCATTGCATTTATTTCAGGTGGTTTGGCGGTTCTATTCATATCGGCAACCATACTGAAGTCAACTGACAATCAGTTTTCTGAAACACGGTTACACCAGACCGAGGCTTTGCCCGTCGATGTACACCAGGCGAGTTATACAACAAGCTCCCTTATTGATGGTCCTGATTTCACAACAGCCGCTGAGCGTACGATACATGCAGTCGTGCATATCAGGTCGCAGTTTCTCCGAAAGAGTAATGTTTACGATGACTTTTTCGGAGCATTAAGGGAATATTTTGGATATGAAACAAGGCCCCAGCAGGATTACCCTATCTCCGGGTTTGGTTCTGGTGTAATTATTACAAATGATGGATACATTGTGACTAACAACCACGTTGTGCAGGGAGCAGAATTGATCGAAGTTACCTTAAATGATAAACGTACTATGGTTGCTGAGATCATTGGAACAGATCCTTCTACCGACCTGGCTCTTATCAAAGTTGATGCCAGTAAGCTGCCTTATGTAACTTATGGCAATTCAGATAATGTAAGGATCGGAGAATGGGTGCTTGCTGTTGGAAACCCTTTTAACCTGACCTCAACAGTTACTGCCGGGATCGTAAGTGCCAAAGCAAGAAATATAAATATACTTGGTAATCAATCCAGTATTGAGTCGTTTATCCAGTTTGATGCTGCTGTTAACCGAGGCAATAGTGGTGGTGCACTTGTGAATACAGAGGGTGAATTGATAGGAATTAATGCAGCAATTGCCAGCAACACAGGATCATTCGCCGGGTACTCCTTTGCCATTCCCGTGAATATTGTAAAGAAAGTTGTTGAGGACCTTCAGTTGTTTGGTGAGGTTCAAAGAGCGTATGTTGGTGTTATTATCCGGGAGATTGACGATGATTTCGCCAGTGAGGAGGGATTAGATGACCTGAAAGGTGTTTATGTTGACGCTATCAGCGAAAATGGCGGAGCAGAAAAGGCAGGTATAGAAAAGGGTGATGTCATAACACATATTAATGGGATAGAAGTTAACACTCTTTCTCAGTTGCTTGAAGTAGTCGGGCAATACAGACCCGGCGAAATAGTGTCAATGGACATCAAAAGAAACAACCAGAATAAGAACTATAATGTCGAGTTGAAAAATGCCGATGGCACAACTTCTATAGTAAAGAAAAAAGAAAAGTTTTATGCTGAGTTACTGGGTGCAACCTTGCAAAAAATAGGTGATGACGATAAACGCATGTTAATGCTTAATAATGGATTGAAAGTTTCTTCAGTCGAGAGCAATGGTATATTGCAAAGAGGGGGTGTCAGGCAAGGTTTTATAATAACAAGTGTGAACAATATCAGGGTTAACTCAAAGGACAGCCTCAGCCAGGCAATAATGGAAAATGAATCATTTATCAGGATTCAGGGAATATATCCAAATGGAATGAGGGTAACTTATGAGTTGGGCCTGTAGTTATTTAGATTATTTTCAAATAGATAGCAATTTTTTTAAGGATTTTATCGTTTTACCCTTTCCAAGAGGCGCATTTTTTTGTATATTTGCTGGCTGCTTTGGTAAATTTTAAAGTTCTTAGAACATAATGTATAAAAGGTACCGAGAAAGGAGAATATGAGACAATTAAAAATTACAAAGTCAATTACCAACCGTGAAACAGCTTCCCTTGACAAATACTTGCAGGACATAGGAAAAGAGGAACTCATTACTGCCGAAGAAGAGGTGGAATTAGCCAGGAAGATTAAAGCAGGCGACCAATTAGCACTAGAAAAACTAACCAGAGCAAACTTACGTTTTGTTGTTTCTGTGGCCAAGCAATATCAGAATCAGGGTTTAACCCTGCCAGACCTCATCAATGAGGGCAACCTGGGACTGATTAAAGCTGCCAAAAGGTTTGATGAAACCAGGGGTTTCAAGTTCATATCTTACGCAGTTTGGTGGATACGCCAATCCATTTTGCAGGCGCTTGCTGAGCAGTCAAGGATCGTTAGGTTACCGCTGAACCAGGTTGGATCTCTTAACAAAATTAAAAAGGCATCTTCAAAGCTGGAGCAGGAGTACGAGCGTCCACCGTCAACAGATGAAATTGCAGAGTTGATGGAAATGCCAGAGTATAAGATTGACAAAGCCATGAAAATTACTACAAAATATATTTCCATGGATGCGCCAATCAGCCAGGAGGATGATACAAAATTCCTGGACGTGTACATGAATGATGACACTCCAAAGACAGATGCACACCTTATGAGGGAATCATTGAATAAAGAGATTCAACGTTCTTTAGCAACACTGACCGACAAGGAAAGGGATGTGATCAACCTTTATTACGGTATTGGTATGAATCATGGTTTAACGCTCGAAGAAATTGGAGCAAAATTCGACTTGACCCGCGAAAGGGTCCGACAAATTAAGGAAAAAGCCATCAGGAGATTAAAGCATACTGCAAGAAGTAAATTGCTGAAAGCCTATCTTGGTGAATAAAAAATTAATTCCTGTGAATTAAAAAGGGATTTCAAATCAGTTTTGTTATCCCTTTTTTTTTATTTTTGGCTGTGCCATTATTGCACACTGTCAAGTAATTATCTTTAAACTTAAAAAACAACAGAAATGGGAAAAAGCCTCCTAGAATCAAGTAATGGAACTCCAGATAATCATTTCGATGAATCTTTAATTAAGTGGATCAATGATGAGAAACTGGCATTTAAATTTGCAGAAGTACTTAACAGGTTATTTTACGACAAAGGTGTCGAGCTCATTTTCTTCAGAAATCAGCTGCTTGACCGAAGTGCAAGTGTTGTCTTGTATAAGCACTCCTATGCTGAAGCTGTTATTGGAGAAAAGCTGGAAGTTAGGCACTCGCTTGATATTGCCAGAGTAATAGATAAGCTGGATCTTTTCCAGTCAAGAATAGATATTGGCACATTAAATTTTGAATGGACCAAAGAAAAAGATGATTACAAGGATATTGAAAAATTTGTTGTTGACAAGTTAAAAGATGGCATTGGAAAGAAGCCTCCTTTCTCCAAGGCCAGGGACATTGTTTTATTTGGGTTCGGCAGGATTGGGCGATTACTGCTCAGGGAGTTGATTATCCAGGGTAATGGAACCCAACTGCGGGTCAGGGCAGTAGTAACCAGGAGGAATACACCGGAAGACATACGCAAAAGAGCATCTTTAATTCGACATGATTCCATTCATGGCCCCTTCAGGGGTAATGTGCTGGAGGATGTTGATAATAAAAGCATATACGTTAATGGCCATGTAGTGAAGATGCTGGCAGGGAGCGCACCAGAAGATATTGACTATGAAGCAGAGGGGATTCATGATGCCATCCTGATTGATAATACAGGCGTTTACAAAGACCGGGAGGGACTGAGCCGCCACCTCAATGCGAAAGGTATCAGTAAGGTGCTGTTTACTGCACCGGCTAAAGGAGATATTCCGAATATTGTTTATGGTGTTAACCACCTGGAATTTAACGTAGATGAAGAAAATGTGTTTTCCGCTGCTTCCTGCACGACCAATGCTATCGTACCAACGCTTTATGTGATTGAAAAAACCTTGGGTATTGAAAAAGGGCATATTGAGACTATACATGCCTACACCAATGACCAGAACCTGACAGATAATTTCCATAGTAAAGCCCGCCGGGGCAGGTCAGCACCATTAAATATGGTTATCACCTCCACGGGGGCAGGATCTGCAGCAGCTAAGGCAATTCCCTCATTGGCTGGAAAACTTACAGCTAATGCGGTCAGGGTGCCTATACCTAATGTCTCTCTTGCTATCCTTTCATTGACGATGAAAAGAAAGACCAGCAGGGAAGAAGTTGATGATATTCTGAAGGATGCAGCATTAAGAGGTAATCTGGTTCAACAGATCCGTTATTCTGCTTCTAGTGAGTCAGTTTCAACAGATTTTATTGGTGACCCGGTAGCCGGTATTTATGATTCTCCTGCAACACAGGTTTCTGCAGATGGAAAGAATGTCCTCTTGTACATATGGTATGATAATGAGTTTGGATATACCATACAGGTCATCAGGCTTGCTAAACAGATTGCAAAAGTTAAAGGATATCGATATTATTAATGACCAATTAAACCATAAGATGGGCAAGCCTAAATATATATTTGTTACTGGTGGAGTGACTTCTTCATTAGGAAAAGGCATCATATCGGCATCCATAGCAAAACTGCTGCAGGCCAGGGGCTATTCAACTACTATTCAAAAGCTTGATCCTTATATTAATGTGGATCCCGGCACTCTCAATCCTTACGAGCATGGGGAGTGTTACGTGACGGAAGATGGAGCAGAAACTGACCTCGACCTTGGGCATTATGAAAGGTTTTCCAATGTGCCGACTTCCCAGGCGAACAATGTTACGACAGGAAGAATATATCAAACTGTAATAAATAAAGAAAGACGTGGCGATTACCTTGGTGAAACAGTACAGGTAATACCACATATTACAGACGAGATCAAGAGAAGCATTAAGATACTCGGTGACCAGGGCGACTATGATTTTGTAATAACAGAGATAGGGGGGACGGTTGGTGATATAGAGTCCTTGCCATATATTGAGGCAGTGAGGCAGATGCGTTTTGAATTAGGAGACGATTGCCTGGTAGTCCATTTAACCTTGATACCATATCTTGCTGCTGCACAGGAACTAAAAACTAAGCCTACACAGCACTCAGTAAAAATGCTGCTCGAGTCTGGAGTTCAGCCCCAGATAATTGTCTGCCGGACACAGAAGCCATTAAATGAAAACCTGAAAGCTAAAATTTCGCTTTTCTGTAACGTTCCAGTTTCATCAGTTATCGAATCGATCGATGCAGAGACAATTTATGATGTGCCAGTATTGATGCGTGAAGAAAAGCTCGATGTTGAGGTGCTTAAAAAGGTTGGTATTTCTAATGGGAATTATCCCGATATAAAAAACTGGGAAGCTTTTTTGCATCGTTTAAAAAATCCCAAAAAGGAAGTAAAAGTTGGCCTTATAGGCAAGTACGTCGAATTGAAGGATGCTTACAAATCAATTAATGAATCCTTTATTCATGCCGGTGCTGAGAATGAGTGTAAAGTCAATGTGGAGTCTATCCAATCGGAAAACATATCACCTGAGAATGTAAAGGAAAAACTTGAAGGATTGGATGGAATCCTCGTTGCTCCGGGCTTTGGTGAAAGAGGTATTGAAGGAAAGATTACGGCTGTAAATTATGCCAGGGAGCAAAACATTCCATTTTTCGGTATCTGCCTTGGTATGCAATGTGCTGTGGTGGAATTCGCTAGAAATGTTTTAAAACACAGCAAGGCCCATTCAACAGAAGTTGATAAGACTACAAAGTACCCTGTCATCGATCTTATGGAGGATCAGAAAGAGGTTAATGACATGGGTGGCACGATGAGGCTGGGTTCTTATCCTTGTAAATTGAAAAAGGGTACCAGGGTAGCGGAAATCTATAATGTTTCTGATATTTTTGAGAGACACCGTCATCGCTACGAGTTCAATAATAAGTACCTGGAAGAATACAATGAAGCAGGAATGATACCGGCTGGTATCAATCATAAGGATAACCTGGTTGAAATAATTGAATTGAAAGATCACCCATGGTTTATCGGGGTACAGTTTCATCCGGAATATCGAAGTACAGTTGCCAAGCCACATCCATTGTTTGTTGGTTTTATCAAAGCTTGCATTGAACATCACGATTCTCTTACCAAATAATCACATCTGGCCATGCTATCCTGTTTGAATCAATTGAAGTATATTTGCCAATTCGTATGCTGCTTTAAAAATAATTTCAATGAATAGAAATACCATTATTGGTTTACTCCTGATTTTTGGCATCTTCATCGGATGGAGCTTATGGATGAAACCTTCAGAGGAGGAGCTGAAAAAAGAACAGAGGGTAAGAGATTCTATTGTTGCCATTCAGTTTAAAAGGGATTCAATATTACAGGTCCAGAGGCAACAACAGCAAGCCATTGCAGAAAAGGAAGCTGAGCAAATAAAAGCTTCTGCTACAATTCCTGAAGAACGTGTACAGGATACTGCATTGAATTGGGATAAATATGGTGTCTTTTCAGGAGCCTCGCAGGGAGAAAATACTTTTTTTACTATTGAAAACAGTCTTTCGAAATTTACGCTCTCCACCAAGGGTGGCCGGATCTATTCAGTCATACTAAAGGATTATGTTACTTTTGATTCGCTTCCTCTTGTGATAATTGACTCAGATTCAACCTTGTTTGGACTTGAGTTCTTTTCTAATAACAGGAGGGTTTTTACCAACGATTTTTATTTCATCCCCTATATTAATGGTCAGCCGGCCCAGGGTCAGCAAGACCTTGTCGTGCCAGAAGGAGAGACCATACAACTTGCCATGCGGTTATATACTTTCGGGCAGGATGGAAATCCAAACCAGGGACAGTATATTGAATATGTTTATGTTATTAAGTACGATGATTACATGATCGATTTTGATATCAACATTGTTGGTATGCGGGATGTAATCGCGGCTACAGGAAACCTTATCGATCTGACCTGGGAGATTAACACACGCAGGCAGGAGAAGTCAGTTGACCGCTTTAATGCACCAACCGTTTATTATAAATTCAGTAATGGGGAGGTGGATTATCTTGCTGAAGGAAAAGATGACGAGGAATCTTTAACAGATAAATTGAAATGGGTTTCTTTCAAACAACATTTCTTTTCAGCAACAATCCTTGCTGATGATCATTTTGTTAATCCTGTAATGCGTACTTACACGGATCCCATGCCCTCAAGCGATCGTTACCTGAAAACTATGTCGGCTGTTATTGGCATTCCTTACCAGGGAATGGATGAGGAGCACAATAGCTACAGGTTCTTTTTCGGGCCTAATAAGTACCAGGTTGTCAGAGCTTATGGCGAAGATCTGGAAAGACAAATACCACTTGGCTGGAGTTTCTTTCTCATGCAGTGGATCAACCGTTATGCTGTTATTCCTGTATTCAACTTCTTGGGTACCCTTGGCTGGAATTACGGAATTATTATCCTGATTCTGACCATCTTGCTCAAGCTTGTCTTATTCCCGATCACCTATAGGACCTATAAGTCCCAGGCCAAGATGAGAGCCTTGAAGCCTGAAGTAGATGAAATTGCCAAGAAGTTTCCGAAGAAGGAAGATGCCATGAAGAAGCAGCAGGCTACCATGGCCTTGTATAAGAAAGCGGGTGTTAATCCGATGGCAGGTTGCATCCCAATGCTGCTTCAAATGCCTATACTCTTAGCGATGTTCCGCTTTTTCCCTTCCTCTATCGAATTGAGGCAGCAATCATTTCTATGGGCAACGGACCTGTCCAGCTATGATTCTATCATGGACCTTCCATTTGATATTCCCTTTTATGGTGACCACGTTAGCCTGTTCACCTTACTTATGACTGTTTCCACCATAATATACACACGGATCAACAATCAGATGATGGCTTCAGGAAGCCAGCAGATGCCAGGAATGAAAACCATGATGTACCTGATGCCAATCATGTTCCTGGGTATTTTCAATAACTATGCATCAGCTTTGAGTTATTATTATTTGCTGGCTAACTTGATAACATTTGGCCAGATTTTCCTGATCAGAAGGTCGATTGATGAAGAAAAGATTTATAAAAAGTTGCAAGAGAATAAAAAGAAACCTACTAAGAAATCTGGTTTCCAGAAGAGATTAGAAGACGCTGCGAAGAAAAGAGGATATCGGTCAAAGAAATAATAATTTTTATTGTAGAAGGATCTACTTTAGCACAGTTTTTGTATGCTAGCGTACTTAATATATACTACAATAACCTATTTAGACATTGCGCCTTAACTTGTTGAAGACTTTTATTTTGGAAGGGGGACTTCGATTTATATTGCTGGTACTGTTAGTATTGAGCCACGGATTATTGTTGGCTCAAACGATCACTGTGCTTGATAAGAAGACCAATAAACCTGTTGAGAATATTGCCATCTTCAGCTTTGACCAAAAATCTACTGCCCTTACCAATGCTAAAGGGAAAGCAGATATCAGTGATTTCCAGGTAAAAGATACTTTGAGATTCCAACATCCATCCTATGAAGAACTAAATCTTACTTATTCCGAATTGCAGTCGATTGGATTTATTGTAAGAATGAAGGGTAGGGTGCTTCCCCTGGATGAGGTTGTTATTTCTGCTTACAAATGGGAGCAAAGAAAAACCGAGGTTCCTAATAAGATTGTCTCAATATCAGCATCAGAGATAGCATTCGAGAACCCACAGACATCAGCAGATTTGCTTTCCCAATCCAATCAGGTCTTTGTCCAAAAAAGCCAGATGGGGGGCGGAAGTCCTATGATCAGGGGGTTTTCAGCCAACTCCTTATTAATCGTATTTGATGGAGTCAGGATGAATAATGCCATTTACAGAAGCGGTAACCTGCAAAATGTAATTGTTCTGGATCCAAGCAGCATGTCGGATGTAGAAGTCATTTTCGGTCCCGGATCTGTGATCTATGGTAGTGATGCTCTGGGAGGAGTGATGGACTTCCATGGATTGAGGCCATCATTATCAGGAGACAGGAAGCTTACTGTGGATGGTAGTGCAATGGCCCGGTATATGTCAGCCAACAATGAAATAAGTGGTCACTTTGATGTAAATATTGGACTGAAGAAGTGGGGGTTTCTTACCAGCATCACTGCGAATCACTTTGATGATTTACGCATGGGGACAAGGGACCACGATGATTACCTGCGGACTCATTACGTCGAAAGAAATAATGGGATTGATGTGATGGTCGAAAACAACAATCCAAGGATCCAGAGGTTCTCAGGATATAACCAGGTTAACCTGATGCAAAAAGTTCGTTTTAAACCAGGAAAAGATCTTGATTTTGATTATGGGTTTTACTACTCTACAACATCTAATATTCCACGGTATGACCGGCTGATAGAGTATTCTGGAGATGTTTTAAAATATGCTGAGTGGTATTATGGCCCACAGGAATGGATGATGCATGCCTTTACAGGCTCAATTCTTAATAAGGGTGGCATGTTCTCAAGCGCTAAGATCACACTGGCTTATCAGAATTATAAAGAAAGCCGTAACAGCAGGAAGTTTGGAAAAGATGACCTGAAGATCCAGGAAGAGAAAGTAAATATCTACTCAGCTAATCTTGATTTCAATAAAAAACTTAAGAATAAACAGAATCTCTTTTATGGGGCTGAGATGATCTATAATGATATAAGTTCAACTGCCTTTGTCAGGAACATTATTGATGATGGTGAATCTCTTACAGGTACCCGGTACCCTGATGGTATCAATGACTATATTTCAGCAGCCGCTTACATCAGCTATAAGCATAATTTTAATAAGCAGATAACCGGGATAGCAGGGGGTAGGTACTCCTATGTCCATTTGCATTCCACTATAGAAGACAACTTTTATAATCTGCCCTATACAGAGGTCACATTAAATAATAATGCCATCAACGGAAGTATTGGGATCACCTACCGGCCCAGGGACACCTGGAAGTTTAATTCTAATCTCTCTTCAGGCTTCAGGGCCCCTAACCTCGATGATATAGCGAAAGTATTTGATTCTGAACCGGGTAATGTTGTGGTGCCTAATAGGGACCTCCGTCCTGAATATGCTTATAATATTGACTTTGGGGTCATAAAGCAATTTAACCATGATATACTGCTGGAAGCATCATTTTTCTTTACCCGTTTGATCGATGCTATGGTAAGGCGTGATTATACTTTCAACGGGCAAGATTCAATCTATTATGATGGTGAGTTAAGCAAGGTTCAGGCGCTGGTCAACACAGCCAGTGGAACACTGGCTGGTGGCAGTATCTTATATTCCATGGACTTTGCCAGGTATTTCACTTTCGAGACCAACCTTACTTATATTTGGGGCGAAGACAGTGATAATTATCCTTTGAGGCATGTTGCTCCTTTATTTGGCAATACATCGCTGGGGTTCCATTATAAAATTCTTCATGCTGAATTGTATGCCATTTATAACGGCGAGATCAGCAACGACCGACTGGCACCATCTGAGCAAGCGAAGATGCATATATATGCCAGTGATGTTAATGGCAACCCCTATGCACCAGGGTGGTGGACCCTCAATTTTAAATCAGCGATAAATATCAATAAAACACTTACGATAGATGCTGGTGTTGAAAATATACTTAACTATCGCTACAGACCATATTCATCAGGAATTGTGTCTCCGGGGATTAATTTTATTGTAGCAGTGAGGGCGAAATTTTAAATTAATATTCCTCCTTCTGATCCTTTTTACAAATCAGTAATATGACATAACGTGCAGGTGCAGAATTGCTTTTGATTACTCTTGTTCAATTATCCTGGCATAGGCCACTGGTGGATTAATGGAATCGTCGACTTTGTATTCGATAACATCTGAGTGATCTTTCAACATCCGGGACAAACGCCCGTATTTCACTCCTTTTTTACGCAGAAATGCACCAATTTTAGCAAGATTTGCCCAGCCATCATCATCTGCACCTTTTGTAATGGCTTCCTTTAATATTTCTTGAAGTTCAGATTTATCCATAATCTTATATTATGACTTTACATTTTTAGTATAAATAATATAAAGTATTAAGAATAAATAAACTACAAGAACAAATATACCGAAATTTGATCTAAAAGTCAATAGAATTACCGACTATTTTATGGTGAGTATCAAGCACCTGTGGAATTAAAAGGCGCTCTTCATCATTGAAAATAAGGTAGTCTGCGAATTCAGCTTTCTTCTCCGGCGACCATTGAGATAGCATCCTGGCACGCACATGTTCTTCGGAAACATGATCTCTTGACATTATGCGACTGATGCAAATGTTCTCCGGAGCAATGACAACAATAGACTTGTCATAGTCCTTGTAGAATCCACTTTCGAAGAATAATGCTGATTCATAGAGTACATAATTGGACTCTTCAAACTGGAGACACCAGTTCTTAAAATCCTCCTTGACAAGAGGATGGATTATCTTGTTTATCCTGGCTAGCTTTTCTCTGTCGTTAAAGATTATTTCTGCCAGGTTGGAAGGTATGAGGTTCCCGTCATCATCAAACACCATTGAGCCAAATGAAGCCCTGACAAGTTCCTTGACCTGTGTAGCATGGTAAAGCTTCTTTGCTTCTTTATCGGCACTGTATATGGGAACTCCCAATAGTCTGAAAATGTTGCAAACTGTGCTTTTTCCACTACCAATTATACCTGAGATCCCAACTTTCAGCATATTATTCCAGGATTATAAAATCCAGCTCTTGTGGATCAATTTTAGTGATCTTAACAAATGGAGGGCATTCTGTTCTGGTAATCCGGATCTTTGCATTTGAACTTTCCAGCAGCGTATCCGGTGCAGCAAATATTTTAAACATCTGGGGATCAACCCTCTGGTAATCTTTCAGGGCCACCTTATAAGTTACTTTTACAAATTCCGGGAAGGTTTTAATCCTCATACCGGGGTTTAATCCCTGGATCTCTATAGGACGTTCAAGAACCGCCTCGGTAAACTCTTCAACTAGAATGCTAAGCTCGACTTCTTCAGCCGAGTAGGTGACTAAGTTAGTCTTGAAAGGCTGTTCAATCTTTAATGCCAGGGTAGTATTCTGATTAATGTCTGTGAGACTTTTCTTTTCTGTTAATATAAAGTCGATTGTATCGATCATAGACTCAGGCCCTCTGATCGTCACAGTGCCCGGATTGATCTGTATCGAATCATATAATTGAAACTGCTTACTATATTGAATTGATAGGTTGGAAACAACCGGAACTTCTACGTTTATCACTTTATCCAGGCCAAAAAATATCGTGTCTGGAGTGATTGTCAGAAGTTGGTCTGTTGCATCTAACTGACTTAAAATTTGCTGCCTGACCTGGTTGGTTAAGAAATAATTTTTTCCACTCTTCCTGTCTTTCCTGATATATAATTCATCGAGATCAACTGTAATTGGGTTTCGGATGGTAAGATATTTCATTGAGAATAAGCTGAATCCCTGGCTGCGGACCCTCAGGTGGACATCCTTATTACCTTCTCCACTAAGGATCCGGTCATCAGGAATATTTTTGTAGTCCAGTTGATATTTAACTTCAGAAACATATACCTGTGAAAGGCTGATAAGGAACCATACGAAAACAGAAATAACAAGACAGATCAGGAAAACATAGAGCTGGTTCCTGAACTTGATATCTTTAGGCTTTCTTGCCTGCCTGAATAAGTCAATTATTGAAGACTTCAAAAGTTATATTGATGGTTATTTGTTTTCCTGGAGCTGAGCAGAGTTATCCATTGCAATGGCACTTCTCTCAATAGTTAATTTAAGCTGGTTACCAATATCAATTATGGCTGTGGTGTCTTTTAGTTCTAGAACTTTCCCATGGATACCACCGATGGTCACGATCTTATCTCCTTTTTTCAGGGCTTCCCTGAATTTTTTCTGCTCCTTTGATTTTCTCATCTGTGGACGGATGAAAAAAAGATAGAAAACAAGAATGATCAATAACAAGGGCAGAAATTGCATAAATCCACCACCTTCGCCACCTTCCTCAGTGGGCATAAACAATAAAACGCTCAATAGGTAATTTATCATCATTTAAGTTTTAAATTATTTTGATTACATTTTTTCTGGTCTAATGATCATTGCCTTCAATTGAAGCGCAACCACATTGGGTTGAGTGTTAGCAATAACTCTGACTTTCTTATTCTGAACACCCATTCTACCTTCACTATTAAAGGTAACAGTAATGAAATCACCTTCCCCGGGTTTGATAGGGTGCCTTGGATATTTTATCGCCGTACAGCCGCAGGTAGCTTCTACTTTGGCAATTAGAAGGTCGGTCTTGCCCGTGTTCTTAAACCTGAAGTTATAAATAACTTTTTCGCCTTGAATTACTGTCCCGAAATCATGGCTTGTTTCTGAGAAACTAATTATAGGCAATTGCTCAAGATCATCTTCACCATCAGCTGTGATGGGGTTATTTACCACATCAGAAGGGATATCCTTCTTCTCTCCCTGATTGCATGCAATCGAGAATGATAAAACAGTGATTAACAATATATAACTAAGTCTTTTCATTATTTAAATTGAAATGCAAAATTAGCAAATTTTATTCTTTGCCCATAATAGTAACAGAACCCATAAATTCATCCGTGCTATACAAACCAACGCATTCTAGAATATAAAAGTACACGCCATTATGTAATGACCCTCCGTCCCAGCGGTTTCTGTAATTGGATGCCTCATATACTTTTTTCCCCCAGCGGTTATATATAGCAATCTCGTTACTGATATAGCTATCCAGATTTTTAATTTCGAAAAAATCATTGATCCCGTCCCCATTGGGAGTAAAGACGTTAGGTACTTTAAGGTCTACTTCTCTGACATCAACTATGAACGGAATAGAATCAGAACAGCCGTCGTCTGTTGTATACTTAAAAAAGCCATTGTATGTCTCAACAGCCAGGTATAAATGTGTTGGGTTTGGGATGTTCGATTTGCTGCCATCCCCGAAATCCCATGAAACATTAACAATTTCTATGCTGTCTGATGACAGGTTCTCGTAAGTAAACGATACGGTCGGGTTTTGAATATAAACTGAGTCAGGCGTATAATCAACTTCAATTTCTGGCTCTTCAAACATATCCAGGATATAAAAAGTATCCAGCGTACATCCCAGTTCATCTGAAATGAACAATGGGTTCTGATCTTCCGGGCAAAGTCCTATTGCAAATGAAGAATCGCTGGGATCGACCAATGAGCCTGCCCAATGGTAAGAGTATGGCTCAAGGCCACCCGATGCACTTGCCTTAACCTGTCCTTTACAGTCACTTATCCAGCAAATCTTGCTCAGCTGAAAAAAGTCCACATACATTCGTGGATAAAGGTCAATGGAAATGGTATCAGTACATGACTGGCCGGCTACCATGACTTCAACAGAGAAAGTGGTTTTGACGTTAGGAGAAACTGTAATGAAGTAATCAGTACCTATGACCGTCGGTTTCTCATATATTCTCCATGCATATGTGAGTTCATCTGGTGTGACACTCAGGAACATTTCATCCTGGTAGCAAATAGTAGTTGGACTCTGTTGTATTCTCGCATTAAATAAACGGCATGAGGTTGATTCAGTATTGGTCCCATCAAATACTGTCACAGAATATGTTCCACCCTGTTTCACCCATATAAGCTGTGTTTCTTCACCCGAACTCCATTCATAAGTTACATACCCGGGTCCTGCATCAAAGGCAATGCTGTCAATATCACATCTTAAAACAGTATCATTCACCCAAACATCAATTGTATCTGCGTCGCTTTGCCCGAATAAAATCGTTGTTGAGAGTAGAAAGGTAAATAATACGATGAATAGCTTCATTATGTGGTATCCGAAATATCTAAATATTAGCTCAGTTACAATAGAAATGCAAAATTAAAGATTTTTTTCTATGCATCACTTCCTTGATGCGATATTATTAACTTAAAAGCCTGAACACTTATTGTGCAAGTCAATACGGCAGTTTTCATCCTTGCCAGATGACAGAATTTCCGGATAATTCTTTAAAATCCTATTGGCAGACTTTTTGAAGTATAGGGGTGATAATCAGTTAGTTTAAATAATAATATAAGGACATGAATCTAAATAATTATACAATAAAATCTCAGGAGATCATTCAAAAAGCTCAGGAGTTAGCTGATGTGAATCAGCACCAGGCCATTGAGAGCGCGCATATCTTAAAAAGCATTCTGACATTTGATGAGAATGTTATTCCATACTTGCTCAGGAAACTGGATGTTAACCTTGAAGTGATGACACTGGCCCTGGACAAAATTATTATAGGATTTCCTAAGGTCAGCGGAGGAGAACAATTCCTCTCCAGGGATGCGAACAGAGCATTACAAAAGGCAGAATACTATCTGAAGGAATTCAACGATAAGTTTATTTCAATAGAACACATATTACTGGGTATCCTGGCAGGAAATGATTCAGCAGCTCAATTAATGAAGGATAACGGGGTCACTGAAAAAGATTTGCTACAAGCTATTAAGCAACTAAGGAAGGGATCTACTGTTGATAGCCAAACATCTGACAATACTTACGATGCACTTAATCGATATGCCAGGGATTTAAATGATTTGGCCAACCAGGGCAAGCTTGATCCGGTCATCGGCAGGGATGATGAGATACGTCGGATATTACAAATATTGTCCAGAAGGACTAAAAACAATCCTATCTTAATCGGTGAACCGGGAACTGGGAAAACTGCTATCGCCGAAGGATTGGCACATAGGATAGTGAAGGGAGATGTACCTGACAACCTGAAATCAAAGAAGATATTTTCTCTTGATATGGGTGCATTGATTGCAGGAGCAAAATACAAAGGTGAGTTTGAAGAGCGGTTGAAAGGTGTGGTTAAAGAAGTCATAAGTTCAGAAGGCGAGGTCGTCTTGTTTATTGATGAAATTCATACACTTGTCGGTGCTGGTGCCGGTGAAGGAGCCATGGATGCTGCAAATATTCTTAAGCCTGCGCTGGCCAGAGGTGAACTAAGAGCGGTTGGGGCAACGACTCTTAAAGAGTACCAAAAATACTTTGAGAAAGATAAAGCTCTTGAGCGCAGGTTCCAAGTCGTCATGGTTGATGAGCCACAAACAGAAGATGCTATTTCCATCCTCAGGGGGTTAAAGGAAAGGTATGAAACACATCATCATGTTCGAATAAAGGATGAAGCAATAATCTCCGCAGTTGAGCTTTCTCAGAGATATATTACCGATAGGTTTTTACCGGATAAAGCAATAGATCTGATCGATGAAGCTGCTTCTAAGCTAAGATTGGAAATTAATTCTTTGCCCGAACCGCTTGAAATACTGGAGCGCAAGATCATGCAACTGGAGATTGAGAAAGAAGCAATCAAAAAGGAAAAAGACAAGACCAAGATGCAAAAACTTGAAACGGAATTAGCCAATATAAACGATGAGCGTAACAGGTTGAAAGCAAAATGGGAAGCTGAAAAGGAGGTTGTGGAAAAGATACAGCAAAGAAAAAAGGATATTGAAGACTATAAGATAGAAGCCGAGCGAGCTGAAAGAGAAGGCGATTTTGGACGTGTGGCCGAGTTAAGGTACGGAAAGACACAGGAGGCTGAAGCTGATCTGCAGGCTGCGAAGGTTGAACTGGAAGAAATGCAGGGCGAAACACCTATGATCAATGAGGAGGTAGGTTCAGAAGAGATTGCAGACATTGTGTCCAGGTGGACAGGTATACCAGTTTCCAGAATGTTGCAGAGTGAGAGAGAAAAACTGATGCACCTGGAAATAGAACTGCATAAACATGTTGTGGGGCAAGACGAAGCTATACAAGCTGTTTCAGATGCGATCAGAAGAAGCCGGGCAGGGTTACAGGATATCAGGAGACCTATAGGTTCATTTATTTTCTTAGGTACAACAGGAGTTGGTAAAACAGAACTTGCTAAGGCATTAGCTGAGGTCCTCTTTGATAATGAAAATAATATTGTCAGGATTGATATGTCTGAATACCAGGAGAGGCATGCGGTTTCCAGACTGATTGGCGCTCCTCCGGGATATGTAGGCTATGATGAGAGTGGGCAGTTGACTGAGGCCATCAGGCGTAAACCTTATTCTGTAGTATTGCTTGATGAAATCGAAAAGGCCCACCCGGATGTATTTAACATTTTATTGCAAGTACTGGATGATGGCAGGTTAACTGATAATAAAGGAAGAACAGCCGACTTCAGCAATACCATTGTGATCATGACTTCGAATATCGGTTCACAAATAATTCAGGAAAGGATGGGCCAGATCAATAATGACAACATGGAACAAATCCTTGAGACCACTAAAAAGGAGGTCTTCGATTTGTTAAAGAAGAGCATTAAGCCTGAATTCTTGAACAGGATAGATGAAATCATTATGTTTACACCCCTGTCGAAGAAAGAAATCCATGGAATTGTCAAAATTCAATTCGAAAGGGTGAGAAAGATGTTGTTGAACAATAATATCCATATTGAGATATCAGAAAAAGCCCTGGATTATATTTCTGAGGCTGGATATGATCCGCAGTATGGTGCCAGGCCGATAAAACGCGTGCTTCAGCGAGAAGTGCTGAATGTGCTGTCAAAGATGATAATCTCTGGAGAAGTAGATCCGAAGTCAAAAATTTTCATTGACATAATGGACAAGCAGTTGGTGTTTAAACATTAAAGCGTACGAAGATTATATCCCCATCCTCCACGATGTAATTCTTCCCTTCAACCTGGAGTTTTCCTGCATCCTTGCAAGCTTGTTCAGAACCAAGTTTGATGTAGTCGTTATATTTCATGACTTCAGCACGGATAAACCCCCTTTCCAGATCGCTGTGGATGACTCCTGCAGCTTGCTGGGCATTCATGCCTTTACGGATAGTCCATGCATGTACTTCTTTTGGTCCGGCAGTAAAAAACGACTGCAGGTCAAGCAGATTATAGGCAGAACGGATCATTTTATTTACTCCCGGCTCAGTTAATCCTGCATCTTCAAGAAATGCCTTCCTGTCATCTTCATCATCCAGTTCAGCTATTTCAGCCTCTAACTCTCCTGCAATAACAAGTATTTCAGCATGCTGATCTTTCAAAGCTTCCCTTACTTGCTCAACATATGGATTGCCATTTACAGCTGAGGGATCATCCACATTACAAACATATAATACTGGTTTGTCAGATAGTAAAAACAGGTCTCTTACCGTACTTTTCTCTTCCTCATATAGAGGTACCGTCCTGGCCGACTTAAAGTTTTCGAAATGATCCTTGTAGACTTTCAGGATTTCAAGTTCTTTTTTGGCCTGCTTATCACCTACATTGGCAACCTTTTCAACCCTTTGCATCTTCCTTTCAACCATTTCAAGGTCTTTTACCTGTAGCTCCAGGTCAACAATTTCCATATCCCTTACAGGATCAAGTGATCCTTCTACGTGGGGGAGATTCTCATCGTCAAAGCAACGGAGTACATGTATGATGGCATCGGTTTGTTGTATATCACCGAGGAACTTATTACCAAGGCCCTCACCTCTGCTTGATCCCTTGGCAAGCCCTGGAATATCAGCTATCTCAACCGTAGCAGGGACTACCTTGGCCGCCTTTTCGATCTTGTCAATTTCAATTAATCGTTGGTCAGGTACTTCAACAATACCAATATTGGTTTTGGACGTGCTGAAGGCAAAGCTGCTCGACTGTGCTTTGGAGCTGGAAATACAATTGAAAATAGTTGTTTTGCCGATGTTGGTAATACCAATAATTCCGCATTTAAGGGCCATGGTTAGTTGTTTAATTAAGTGATATAAAAGCGCTGCAAATATAGTAATTGTAAGAAATTGGGGATCAGTTACATATTTATTTTTTATTTTAAAATATGTTTTGTATTTTTGCACGCCAATTTACGGGGCAGGAAGATCCTGTAGGTAGATTCCCACGGAATTAACTGATAATTAACGGAGTACTAACCCGGTTTTGAACGCAAAAAGGGAATATTGCGGATAAACCACAATTTAAATTTGCATGGCAGAGAAACCATCAAATGTGACGAACGAAGACGTCAAAGAGAACGAAGAAGTCAAAACGCAGAAGGAAGAAGCGGAAGAGAACGCAGAAGTCAAATCGCAGAGCGCAGAAGAACCTAAGGCGGAAGAGCCGGAAGAGAACGCAGAAGTCAAATCGCAGAGCGCAGAAGAACCTAAGGCGGAAGAGCCGGAAGAGAACGCAGAAGTCAAATCGCAGAGCGCAGAAGCGGAAGAGAACGCAGAAGTCAAATCGCAGAGCGAAGAAGGGCCTGAGGGAGAAGTGGAGCGAGGCGAAGCCGAGGGACATCCCGCCGAAGGCGGGGAGAAAAGCGAGAAGAGAGAAGAGAAAGAAGAAGAACCAAAGGAAGAAGTCAAATCGCAGAAGGAAGAAGCGGAAGAGAACGCAGAAGTCAAAACGCAGAACGCAGAAGAGAAAGAAGAAGTTGTTCCCGGAGAATTTGACTGGGACGCAGTTGGTAAGAAACAAGATAATTATACCAGCGATGAGCGTGTTAAACTGGAAGAGGTTTATGACAAAACATTAAGTTCAATTGTAGAGCACGAGGTTATCGACGGCACTGTCGTTGCCAAGAATAACCGTGAAGTGGTCGTTAATATTGGATTCAAATCCGATGGCGTCATCCCTTTGAATGAATTAAGGTATAACCCCTCAATCAAGGTTGGAGACACAATCGAAGTGTATGTTGAAAGCCAGGAAGATCCTAGCGGACAATTACTCTTATCACACAAGAAAGCCAGGATCCTGAAATCATGGGAAAGGATCAACGAAGCTTACGAAAAAGACGAAATCATCAATGGTTATGTGAAATGCAGGACCAAAGGTGGATTGATCGTCGACGTATTTGGTATCGAGGCATTCCTCCCGGGATCACAGATCGATGTCAAACCCATTCGCGACTACGACATATTTGTTGACAAAACAATGGAATTCAAGGTGGTGAAAATCAACCACGAATTCAAGAACGTAGTTGTATCACATAAAGCATTGATTGAAGCCGAACTGGAACATCAGAAAGCAGAAATCATGTCTAAGCTTGAAAAAGGACAGGTCCTTGAAGGAACTGTTAAAAATATTACTTCATACGGAGTCTTTATTGATCTTGGTGGTGTTGATGGACTGATTCACATTACCGACCTCTCATGGGGTAGAATCAATCATCCAGATGAGATTGTCCAACTTGATGAGAAGATCAAGGTGGTTATCCTCGACTTTGATGATGAAAAGAAACGTATTGCCCTTGGCCTGAAACAACTTACACCTCATCCGTGGGATGCTTTGGATAAAGACCTGAAGGTAGGTGATAATGTGAAAGGAAAAGTCGTTGTGATTGCTGATTATGGTGCATTCATTGAAATTGCAACCGGCGTTGAAGGCCTGATCCATGTATCAGAAATGTCATGGTCACAGCACCTGCGCACAGCACAGGACTTCCTGAAGGTAGGGAATGAAGTTGAAGCTGTTATCCTTACCCTCGATAGGGAGGAAAGAAAGATGTCACTAGGCATGAAACAGCTGATACCTGACCCATGGTCAAATATCATGGACAAATATCCTAAGAATTCCAAGCACACAGCAATTGTCAGGAACTTTACAAATTTTGGAATCTTTGTTGAACTGGAAGAAGGAGTTGATGGCTTGATCCATATCTCTGACCTTTCATGGTCAAAGAAGATCAAACATCCTGCTGAATTTACGAAGATTGGTGAAGATATCGAAGTCATTGTTCTTGATGTAGATGTTGAAAACAGGAGGTTAAGCCTGGGACATAAACAGTTGGAAGAGAATCCATGGGATGTGTTTGAAACCATTTTTACCCTGGGTTCAGTTCACAATGCAACGATCGTAAATGTTACAGAAAAGGGAGCGGTTGTTTCATTACCATATGGTGTTGAAGGTTTTGTTCCAAACAGGCACCTTGCCAAGGAAGACGCATCACAAGCCAAGCTTGATGAGGCCCTGGATTTCAAGGTAATTGAATTCAACAAGGATAACAAGAAGATTATTCTTTCTCATACAAAAACATATCAGGATACTAAAGATGCAGCCCAGGAGACGAAAGTAAAATCAGACCAGAGGGCAGCCAAGAGGTCGATGAAGAAGGTCAAGGATAATCTGGAGAAAACAACTCTTGGGGACCTTGAAGCCCTGGCTAATCTGAAGACAGAGATTGAGGAGTCTGAGAAGAAAGGGAAAGCTAAGGCCAAGGCAGCGAAGGAAGAACCTGTTAAAGAAGAACCTGTTAAGGAAGAACCTGTTAAGGAAGAACCTGCAAAGGAAGAACCTGTAAAGGAAACTAAGAAGGAACCTGCCAAGGCAACCAAGGAAAAGCCTGAAGAGAAACAGGATAAATAATGACGTTTGCCATAACAATCCTGGGAAGTGGGGGTGCTATCCCGCTGGTCAGCAGAAACCCCAGTTCCCAGGTTCTTAATATTCACGAGAAACTTTTTCTTCTGGACTGTGCAGAAGGAACACAGGTTCAACTGCGCAAAAACAGGGTTAAGTTTCAGCGGATCAACCACATCTACATCACCCACCTTCACGGGGATCATTATTTTGGCATCATGGGCCTGGTCACCACCTACCACTTGCTGGGAAGGACCAACGAGCTTCATGTTTTTGCCCCGGCCCCTTTGGAAGAGATTATTAATATTCAGCTTCTTGCTTCCAATACTGTGCTGCGTTATCCTTTGATTTTTCATGCCGTCGATACCGAAGTGTCAACCATGATCTATGATGATGATATGATGAGTGTGACTACCGTACCCCTGTCACACAACTTTCCGACATGTGGTTACTTCTTCCAGGAAAAGCGATCCAGAAGAAACATCAAAAAAGAATTTCTGGAGGGTCGCAACCTGACTAATGCTGAAATGAGAAAGATAAAAGAGGGAGAGGATTATAAGGACCCGTATGGAGATACTTATAAAAATAAGGATATCACATTGGATCCGCCGGAACCCAGATCCTATGCATATCTAACGGATACTGCATACCACGAACCCGTGATCCCAATTATCAAAGGTACTTCTCTATTGTATCATGAAGCGACTTTCATGGAGGACAAGGCTAAAGATGCTAAAGAGAAGTTTCATTCAACAGCATTACAGGCAGCTACTATTGCCAAGAAAGCAGATGTCAAAAAGCTTATCCTCGGACATTATTCCGCACGATACACGAACATCGGGAAATTACAAGATGAAGCAAAAACCATCTTTCCGAATACCATCATGGCTGATGATGGTAAGCTTGTCATAGTAAATCATAATAAGTGATTATTTCAAAGCCCTGAAAAGGATCTCAACAGGGTGCAGGGCTGTTTTTCCGGTTCCATCTTTTATTTGATGTCGGCAGCTGGTGCCAGGTGCAGCAATAATCGTGTCTTCATCGCTATTTCTTACTTCCGGAAAAAGGACAAGTTCACCAATTTTCATTGAAACATCATAATGTTCCTTTTCAAAGCCAAAGGATCCTGCCATCCCACAACAACCCGATTTGATTTCTTCAACATAATAGTTTTCTGGAATAGAGAGTGCGTCGATGGTCGGCCTGGTTGATGCAAGAGACTTCTGGTAGCAATGACCATGAAGCTTAATCGTGGCCGGGGTCGACGAGAAACTTGCAGCATCGATATTACCCTTCTCCTTTTCACGGACAATAAATTCATCAATCATCAGGCATGATTCTGACAGCTCAATGGCTTTTTCTTTAAGCTGCTCATCAGCTAATTCCTTGTATTCATCTCTGAAGGTTAGGATTGCGGAAGGTTCAATACCAATTAATGGTGTATCCTTGCTGACAAGATCGGCTAATAATCTGATGTTTTGATTTGCAAGACGCTTGGCTTTTCTCAACAGTCCTTTTGATAAGAATGTTCGGCCACTGGCCCTATGCTTTGGAATGATAACATCATACCCGAGCTTATTCAGCAGTTTGATAGCTGCAATCCCTATCCTGGCATCATTATAATTTGTAAACTCATCTGCAAAGAGAAAGACTTTCCTGTTGTCTGAAGACTTTGTGTTTTTTCTTGCCCAACTCTTTAATGTTGTTTTATACAACAATGGGAAAGAACGTTTTGGTGCAAAACCAAGCACACTCTTCATTATACCACTAAAGAGCTTACTTCTGATGAATGCGTTATATACGCCGGGCAGGATAGCACCCAGTTTATTTAAACTCGTTATGTATGCAATGGCCCTGGTTCTTAAAGGTATACCATGTCTGTCGTAATAATGTTGAAGAAATTCAGCCTTGTATTTTGCGATATCAATATTCGAAGGACATTCAGACTTACAGGCTTTACAGGAGACACAAAGATCCATTACCTCATAGATTTCTTTATGATCGAACGGATTATCTTGTTGAGAATTGGTCAGATACTCACGGAGAATATTAGCCCGGGCCCTGGTAGTGTCTTTTTCATCTCTTGTGGCCATGTAGCTGGGACACATCGTCCCTCCAATGATATGGGACTTTCTGCAATCGCCTGAGCCATTGCACTTTTCAACAGCACGTATCATGCCCTGGTCGCGGGAAAAATCAAAAATAGTCTGAATCTGCTTCGTCTCTTCCCCTGGCTGATAGCGCAGGTCTTCCCTCATATCCTTAACATCGGTAACTTTTCCCGGGTTGAAGATATTGTCCGGGTCCCAGGCAGCTTTTATATCCTTTAATAGTTGAAAATTGGATTCTCCTATCAGCATAGGGATGAATTGTCCCCGTAAACGTCCATCACCATGTTCCCCGCTGAAAGAGCCCTTGTATTTTTTGACCAGTGTGGCAGTATCAATGGCGATGTCGTGGAATAGCTGAACGTCCTTTGGGTCTTTTAAGTTCAATACGGGACGGAGGTGCAGCTCTCCTGTACCAATGTGGGCGTGGTAAACGCATTGAACATTATATTTATCCAGGATGTCCTGAAACTCTTCCATGTAAGCGGGCAGGTTTTCCGGCTTAACTGCAGTATCTTCAATTACCGCAACAGGTTTGGCATCTCCTGGAAGGTTTGAAAGGACACCCAGTCCTGCTTTGCGCAATGTCCATACCCTTGGTATGTCAGAACCCCAAATCACCGGGAAATAATAACCTAAACCAGCGTTCCTGAAATCTGCCTCAAGGGTCTCAATGATGCTGTTGATCTCTTCTTTGGAGTCCCTTGCAAACTCAATGATCAGTATAGCTTTTGGATCCCCCTGGATAAAAAAGCGGTTTTTGCGCTGTGTTATATTGTCTTTAGTAAGGTCAAGAACAACATCATCCATCATTTCAACTGCACCAGGCTTATGATTCAGTGCGATGAGGTTACCATGAAAAGCATCCTGTAATGAATCAAAATGTGCACAGACCAGTGCCTTCTCTGCGGGTGGGAGAGGGATCAGGTTGAGTTTGATCTCAGTAATCAATGCCAGTGTTCCTTCAGAGCCTGCAATCAAATTTGAAAAATTGAATGGCTTGTCTGTTGTAGTAAATGGTGCACTCTCAAGCAGTATGTCAATGGCGTACCCGGTATTTCTTCGTCTTATTGCCGGATCGGGAAATTCATCCCTGATCCTTTGCTGGTTATCAGCATCAGAAAGGATTTTATTAATCTCGGAGTAGAGTTTATTCTCCAGGCTATTGCCTTTGCATTTCTCAATAAATTCATCTTTGCTTAATGGCCCAAATTCCACTTCGCTGCCATCACTAAGCAAGCAATTAACGCTGATGGTATGGTCCCGGGTGCTGCCATAGATGAGAGAATGAGCACCGCAGGAATTGTTGCCAACCATACCGCCCATCATACAGCAATTGGATGTTGAAGTCTCGGGGCCAAAAAACAAGCCTTTCTCTTGCAACACTTTATTGAGTTCGTCAAGGATCACGCCAGGCTCAACCCTTACCCATTGTTCCTGCTCATTGATCTCAATGATTTTCGTAAAATACTTCGATATATCAACGACAATGCCTCCCCCCACCACCTGACCTGCCAGGGATGTGCCTGCTGTCCTGGGGATGAGGGAAACAGCATTACTGTTTGCAAACCTGATTAACTCTTTGAGATCGGCAATACTTTTTGGCCTGGTAACCGCCATAGGTACTTCCCGGTACACGGAAGCATCTGTTGCATGTGCCAGGCGAGACAGGTCATCCAGGAAAATATCTCCTTCAAACCTGTTTTTAAGCTCATTAAGTTTTATTTGCAGATCTGCACTCATGATTTTTAAAATAAATACTGGATAAAATCTTCAATTGAAAAGCCATCCAGGTGGATTGCAAAATTAATGCTATTTAGTTTATTTCTGATGGCGTTTTCTTCATGTGGTGTGCCAATCAGGTTTTGCGTAAGTGAGCTCAGGGCGCCAGGCCCTTTCTTATCATTAAGCACTAAATCCTTGATTCTGCCCTGCTCGATATCAAGGTAAAGGTCATATTGATCTTTGCCAAGCTGTATCTGCCGCTGAAGCTTGTATTTTGGTGAGTATCCAAAGTTCCAGTCCCAGGTTTTATACTTTTTGTTAGCCAGCTCATGAATCTCAGTCTTTTGCTGATCTGTCATTTGATACATGCTCATATCCATGTGATCCTTTATAAAGAAACCTATCAGGAAATCACGAAATGCATGAATTGACATCGTCTCTTGAAGATGATCCCGGATATTGGTTACCTTACTCCTGATGGACCTGACTCCTTTGTCTTTATAATCCTGGTGCTTCAACCTTATTGATTCATCAATCAAACTTAAATCAGTATCGAACAGGAGTGTCCCATGATGAAGGACCCGATCTTTAGAAAGGTGTTCAGCATTACCGGAAAACTTTAAGCCTCCGATGGTCAGGTTGCTTTTTCCCTCAAGCCTGGCATCAATACCTAATTCATGCAACGCATCAATAATAGGCTTCGTGTGTTTGGCGTAGTCTACTAATTGCCCTTGTTTACCTTTTCTGATGAATGTATAATTAAGATTACCATGATCATGATATACGGTACCTCCTCCAGATATCCTTCGGATAACTGGAATGCTTTGCTTCCTGACAAACTCAATATTTATTTCAGCAAGTGTATTTTGATGCTTGCCTACAACGATGCTGGGATCATTTATCCAAAGCATGATCACATCTTCCTGAAAGTTTTGGAAGATATATTCCTCAGCAGCGATGTTAAAGTAAGGATCAGTGCTATCTCTTTGAATGCAGATCATGATCTGTTCAATATTCCTGCAAACTTATAACTTTTTAGTACTATTTTTGAGTATTGATGGAATTTAAGACCGGCCCTGAACATGAAAATATTTGAGATTTTAAATGATACAGGTGAAAACCGTGAAGATTATTTCGGTGCCATGTCGCCACCGATCATACAAACATCCAATTTCTGTTATGGCTCTGTAGAGGAGATGAAAAGGGCACTTGGCAATGAGTTTGATACCCCGGTTTACAGCAGGGGCAATAACCCTACGGTGGAAATCCTAAGAAAAAAACTTGCCGCCCTTGAAAAGACAGAAGATGCTCTTGTTTTTGCCAGCGGCTGTGCGGCTATTACATCCAGCATACTTTCATTTATCAAAACAGGTGACCATATTATCTCTGTTGGCAAACCTTATAGCTGGACAGACTATTTCTTTTCTACAGTATTACCAGGATTAGGCGTTGATGTGGATTTTGTTGATGGTCGTGCAATACAGAACTTCAAGGATGCACTCAAAGACAATACACGTCTGATCTACCTTGAGAGTCCTAACTCTATTACCTTTGAAATGCAGGACTTGGAAGCTGTTGCCAAGCTTGCCAGGGATCATCAAATACTTACATTGATAGATAACAGCTATTGCACACCATTGCATCAAAACCCCATCGGGTTTGGGATTGACCTGGTGCTCCATTCGGCATCAAAATATCTATCAGGACACAGTGATATGGTAGCAGGTGTTGTGTGTGGCTCAGAAGTATTGATAAGGCAGATTTTTAAAGAAGGGCTGATGATGTTCGGAGGTATCATTTCTCCTCATGAGGCCTGGATGATGATCAGGGGAATGAGAACCCTTTCACTCAGGCTGGAAAGGACAACAAATTCCGCATTGAAGGTTATGGCATTTCTCAGAACCCATACCAGGGTCAAATCAATAATCTATCCATTTGATCGTAGTAATGAGCAGTTTGGCCTGGCTGAAAAGCAAATGAAAGCGGGGAATGGGATGTTTTCTATATTGTTGGATGTTGATCGAGAAGAAGATATCATCAGGTTTTGTGATAGTCTTCAGATTATCAAGCTTGCCGTTTCCTGGGGTGGTTACGAATCTCTTGCTTTTCCAGCAATGACAATGAACGGTCAGAAAGATATCCCCTGGAACCTGATCAGGTTTTATATCGGGCATGAAGATCCGGATTCAATAATTGAAGACTTTAATCGTGCACTAAAACAAATTTAAAATGAAGTATTTGATAAAGAGAAAGTTGATTAACAGTACGTTAGTTGTTTTATTAATGGTGCTTTTTGGTTCCTGCAGTATATTGGAACAGGCTTCAGAATTGCAGACATTTGCTAAATGCGAGTTCAGGCTAAAATCAGTTCAGAATATCCGCCTGGCAGGAATAAACGTACAACAGATTAATCATATCTCAGACATGACCCTGATGGAGATGGCGAAGCTGACAACGGCATTTACAAGCAAAAATATGCCACTTAAGTTAACTTTAAATTTAGAGGTCAAGAACCCGAATCAGTCAAGGGCCGCACTTAATGAAATTGACTGGATCCTATTTATTGACGATATTCAAATGACCCATGGTCATCTTGCAAAGCGGGTTGAGATACCATCACATGGCGGATTATCTGTATTGCCGATTGGAATGGAGTTTAATTTGTTGGAGGTGTTAAGCGGGGAATCAGCAGATGCCGTCATTAATTTCGCCCTGAACCTTGCTGGTGCAGGGAACAGGCCAACCCGCATCATGCTTAAAGCGAAACCAACTATCTATGTAGGTTCCAAACCCATCACATATCCGGGGTACATTAAGATTGAGAATGAGTTTACTTCCGGCCAGTAAAAAGTATCCAGTATCTAGTATCTAGTATCTAGTATCAATAACTACAACAACCCATCATTACGGTAAATCTCCATTTGTACCTCGAAGAACGGATTGATCCTTGTTGAAAAGTTCTTGCTGGTATTCAGGATTTCTCCCGACTCAAAATCAATACGGATGACATCACCGTTTTCCAGGTTGATCAGTTCCAGGTCTGCCGGATTATAAGTCATGATTGGAAAGGCTGCGTTGATGGCATTCCTTTCGTAGATAGCACCAAAGGACTCAGCTATCACACATTGCACTCCCAGGGCCTTGAAGCAATCGACAGCCTGCTGTCTGGAGCTACCTGAACCGAAATTCTTTCTGGTCACAATAATATCACCTGCTGCAGCCTTGGCTGAAAAGTCTTCATACCCTTTCAGGTTGTCAAATGTATACTGGCCCATCTCCTCTATATCTGTAATGGTGAGGTAACGGTTATGAAAGATCATATCCGTATCGATATCATCTCTTTCAATAAGCCAGACCCTGCCTTCAACAATGGTTTGTTTTTTCTCCGGAGTCTTTTTTGCTTTGCTGGCTTTTGCTTTCTCAGCCTGGCCGGTTTCAAAAACTGCAGGTTCATCAGGTATATCTGTTGGGTCAGTGATATAACCAGCGACTGCTGATGCAGCCACGACCGCCGGCGACGCCAGGTATACCTCACCTTTGCCTTGCTTACCTGCGAAATTCCTGTTGCCTGTAGATACTGTCACTTCTCCTGGTCCATTTTGACCAACCTGACCGGCAGCGCAGCCGGCACAACCGGCATTAGAGAGCAATGCCCCAGCATCTTTAAAAATCTTAACTAATCCTTCTTCGAGTGCTTGTTGCCAAACCTCATCTGTGGAAGGGACGATTTTCAGTACCACTCCCGGAGCAACACTTTTATTCCTTAAAACATCAGCTGTCATCCTAAGGTCTTCAATCCGACCGTTGGTACAGGAACCAATAAAGGCGGAATCAATTTTTGTCTTCCTGACATTATCAATACCAGTGTTATCATGAGGATGCCCTGGCTTTGCCACCATGGGAATGAAAGAGGTGAAATCCAATTTATGAACCTGGTCATAGCTTGTGTCTTCATCGGCAAAGATTGGATCTGCTTTCTGGCCAGTAGTTTTCTCGAGGTAGTCAAGGATGACCTGGTTTGGTGTGAAAAAGACAACAATAGCACCTAATTCTGTCCCCATTGATGAAATCGTAATCCTTTCATCAAGGGTAAAACTGTCAACATCCTCACCATAAATCTCTACTGCATTTCCCAGAAGTTTGTTTGAACCGAAATGGTTAAGCAGGTTCAGGATTATATCCTTTGCATAAATGTTATCAGGTCTTTTACCTTCAAGAATAATCTTGACAGACTTAGGCACTTTGAACCAGACCGATCCTCTTGCCCAGGCTGCTGCAATGTCCTTATCACCCATTCCCTGTCCGAAAGCCCCGATAGCACCAAGGATATTAGCATGTGAATCTGTAGAGACAAATGTACCTCCAGGCTTTACCAGGCCCTTATCAATTGCGATATGGGTTCCTATCCCTGAGTTGATATCATATACTTTAATGCCATTTTCCCTTGCATATTGCCTGCACATATGTTGATTTGCGGCATACTTCTGATCAGAACCACCAGGGTTGCAGTCAAAAGTGAAATATGTCTTTTTCGGGTCATTAATCTTCAAACCATTGTCTACAAGGTTCTTGACAACATTAGCTCCCCCAAAGTCCCGGGCCACCCTGGCATCAATTTCAATGTCAACAAAATCGCCTGGATTGACCACTTTATGTTTTGAGTGGTTTGCTATGATCTTTTCAATGATAGTCATATTGTATTGTGTTATATTTTTAGTCTTTCTTTGAAGGGCAGGAATGTCATGAAGTCAGCATGATGAACCAGGTAAGCCTCTGTTGTCCTTTTTACCATATTGCCTTCACCTGCGTGTGTAGCAATGATATGGCACACTTCGGGCGGCAATCCGCACTCTTCTGCCAGGGATACACCTGAAAATGGATGTCTGAGGTATTTCCCATAGGTGCCCTGGATAGCTTTGCCGTTCTCATCGAGAACATATTCCAGGAGCTTACCAACATCGGCAAGGATCGCTCCTGAAAGCAGAACGTTCATATCAATCGGCAACTCATCCTTGAAAAAATCGATCACGGTAATACCAGCATCGCGGGCAACGTGAACGACTGCTCTTTTATGATCCATGAATGAAACTTTCAGGTCGGGACCGCAGAGCAACGTGAATGGAATTGTTTTCAGATCTTCCGAAGAAAGGACACTGCGCTCAAGAGCCAGTTCCCAGCACTTGGCTGTCTTTTCACGAAGATCATCATCTTCGATCCAATCAAGCTCCGGCCATAGGTTAAGGACTTCTTCTGTCATTATTTTTGATTTATATTATTATCTGTTCAATTTTGCAATAATAGCATCGGTCATCTCCATTGTGGAAGCTGCACCATTTTCAACAACATCAGGTTTACCAGGCATCTTCATCATATCATAGGTTTTTACTTTCCCTTCCTGGATAACCTCAGCTACAGCCTTCCTGATCTTTTCAGAGATCTGCTGCTCATCGATAAAATCGAGCATCATGCAGGCTGATTCAATCATTGCAATGGGATTAACGATGGAAGTTTCATAGTCAGCATACTTTGGGGCTGATCCATGTGTCGGCTCGAAGACGCCGATACCATCGGCTGAGAATTGAGCGCTGCACGCAAACCCCAATCCGCCGATCAAGCCGGCGAATGCATCTGAAACGATATCACCGAACATATTACCAGCTACAATTACACCATAATCCTCCGGATTCTTGGTGAGCCACATCATCTGTGCGTCAATGTTGGTATTCCATAGTTGGATGTTGCTGTAATCAGCCTGCTGGATTTCTTTAGCCATCTTAAACATCATACCTGAGGTTTCGCGGATGACATTTGGTTTTTCACATAGAGTAACGGATTTATATCCATATTTCCTGGCATGCTCAAAAGCTGCTCTCAGGATACGTTCAGTAGCTTTTTTTGTAAAGATCCTTGTGGAAACAGATATTTCTTCACGTGGTACTTCACCAAAGTTCTTTTTAAACTTGGGATGGGTCATGAGTGCATCATAAACCTGGTCGGGTGGGTTTGACCATTCAACCCCGCCATAGAGACCTTCTGTGTTCTGCCGGAAAATGACAACATCCACTTCCGGTTCATCGAAGCCACCATCCTTTGTTCTTCTTATGAAGTTCAATGGATTACCTTTATAGGTTTTACATGGCCTTGCACAGATATCGAGGTTGAAATGCTGTCTCAGGCCAACAATAGGGCTTGAGTAAATAAGACCTTTATTTTGAAGTTCAGGATCAAGTTCTTCAGCTGCATCATCTTTTGGTTTTGAGGTGATCGCGCCAAAAAGGCCGATCTTATGTTCCTCAATCAGCTTAATAGTCCTCTCAGGTAATGGGTTACCTTCAGTTCGCCAGAACTCCCATCCAATATCACCTTCAACATAGTCAGCTTCAAAACCAGCTGCATCTAGTACGCGGATAGCTTCATCTAAAACAGTTTTACCTATTCCGTCCCCAGGTAAAGCAACAATTGTCCTTTTTGTCATATTTAATTGATTTTAATCTAGTTATAATAGAAATCCATTAATAAAACGAGGGAACAAATATACAATACTCTTTTCATAATTTATGTCGCATCATAATTTTTATTAAGTTTAGATAACGTGATTTTCTTAATTTTGTTGGCGTAAGGATGAGGCTGGAAGATAATATACAATATCCCATATTTAAGATTATTGCAGATGCTGCTGCAGACCTTGGAGTTGCGGCTTATGTCATAGGCGGTTATGTTCGTGATATCCTAATGAAAAGGACATCACATGATATTGATGTGTTAGTGCTGGGTAGTGGCATTGACCTGGCTAAAAAGGTAGCAGAATCGATAGGGAAGAAGACACAGGTTAGCTACTTTAAAAATTTCGGTACAGCCATGCTTCGTTACAAGGGTAAAGAAAAGTGGATCGTTGAGTTTGTAGGTGCGAGAAAAGAGTCGTACCAGCGTCATTCACGAAAACCAATTGTTGAAAATGGCACTCTTGAGGATGACCAGAACCGCAGGGACTTTACAATTAATGCTATGGCAGTTAGTTTGCAGAAGGAAAGTTATGGTGAACTGTTGGACCCTTTTAACGGTTTGTCAGATATTAAAAACAAAATCATAAGGACACCCCTGGATCCGGATATTACCTATTCTGACGATCCCTTACGCATGATGCGTGCGATAAGGTTCGCTACGCAACTGGAATTTGCCATTCATCCTGGTTCTTTTGAAGCCATCACCAGGAACAAGGATCGCATACGAATTGTATCTATGGAAAGGGTCAGTGATGAATTGAACAAGATCATTGAAGCACCTAAACCTTCTATTGGATTCAGGTTGCTTGAAGAATCAGGATTGCTTGGGATCATTTTTCCTCAAATGCTTGATCTGAAGGGTGCTGAATATATTGAAGGAGCCGGGCATAAGGATAATTTCTATCATACCTTAGAGGTGCTTGATAATATTTCAAAGGTTACAGACAACCTCTGGCTCAGGTGGGCCGCAATATTGCATGATATTGCAAAGCCGGTAACCAAGAAGTTTGATAAGCAGAATGGCTGGACCTTTCATTCACATGAGTTTGTTGGTGCGAAGATGGTTCCAAGGCTGTTCAAGCAGTTAAAGCTTCCTTTGAATGAAAAGATGCGGTACGTTCAGAAGCTTGTACTTCTGCATCTGCGACCTATTGCTCTTGCAGAGGACACCGTGACAGATTCGGCCATCAGGAGGTTGCTCTTTGAAGCAAGTGATGATATTGAGGACCTGATGACATTATGTGAGGCGGATATCACATCAAAGAATCCGGTAAGGGTAAAACGCTATCTGAAAAATTTTGAGATCGTCAGGAAAAAACTCAATGAAATAGAGGAGAAGGACAGGGTCAGGAACTGGCAGCCACCCATCTCCGGAGAGATCATTATGCAAACTTTCAATATTGAACCAGGCAGGGAAGTGGGAATAATTAAAAATGCTATTCGTGAGGCCATCCTTGATGGGGAGATCGACAACAATTATGAAGATGCATTTGAATTTATGCTCAAGAAGGGGGTTGAAATTGGCCTTATACTTCCAGGTTCAAAAGAATAACCTATGAATTCCGGTACTGGTAAAACGGATCATAAAACTCTCATTGTAATTCTGGGGCCAACTGCTGTTGGTAAAACAAGTGTTGGTGTTCATCTGGCAAAGCATTATCAGACTGAGGTATTATCTGCCGATTCCAGGCAGTTTTACAGGGAGATGAGGATAGGAACAGCCTTGCCTGAACCGGATGAGCTAAATGGGATCAGACATCATTTCCTGGCGAACCTTTCTATTCATGACGATTTTAATGTTCATGCCTACGAACGAATGGCAATAGAGAAATTGAATGAAATTTTTTCAAACCATGATATTGCATTAATGGTAGGAGGCTCCGGGCTTTATATTGATGCAGTAGTACATGGTATTGATGAACTGCCGGATGCCGACCTAAAGATCAGGGAACAGCTAAAGAAAGAATATAGTGAAAAGGGCCTTGAGCCACTAAGAAAAAAGCTTGAGTCATTGGACCCCGATTATTATTCAGTTGTTGATTTAAACAATCCCAACAGGGTCATGAGGGCTTTGGAGGTGTGCCTGGTAACAGGTAAAACCTTCTCTTCATTAAGAAAGAACGAAACTAAGCAACGCGACTTTTCTATCATAAAAATCGGATTAAATTTACCTCGGGAGGAGCTTATTCAACGAATTCATAGCAGGGTCGATTACATGGTAGAGAAAGGACTTCTTGATGAAGTGAAGAAACTTTATTCATTCAGAGAATTAAATGCTTTAAAAACGGTAGGATATTCAGAATTGTATAAGCATATTGACGGGAAAGTTGAGTTGGAAGATGCGATTGAGAAGATCAAGACCAATACTCGTCGTTATGCTAAGAGGCAGCTGACATGGTTCAAGCGGGACAAGAGCATTCAGTGGTTCAGGCCAGATGAGATTGAGGAGATGATCCGGTATGTTGATGGAGAATAGAGGCTGGATGCTGGATGCTGGATACTGGATACTGGATGCTGGATACTGGATGCTGGATACTGGATGCTGGATGCTGGATAATGGATGCTGGATGCTGGATAATGGATGCTGGATGCTGGATAATGGATACAATTTAAGTTATAAGAATGGAAAAGCTTGAGAAACTCCAAATGGAAGTACAACATTGTACTAAATGTATTTTGCACAGGTACAGGACCAATACGGTTTTTGGAGATGGAAACTGGCAGGCTAAAATTTTTCTGATAGGTGAAGGGCCTGGATATGAAGAGGATATGAAGGGAAAAGCTTTCATTGGTAAATCTGGCCAGCTACTCGATCGCATACTTGCTGCATGTAATTTTACAAGGGATGACCATGTTTTCATTGGTAATATAGTCAAGTGCAGGCCACCTGAAAACAGGATCCCGGCAATTGAAGAAATGGCTGCCTGCCTTCCTTACCTGGAGGAGCAGATTACGATAATAAATCCTGAGATCATTGTCTTGCTTGGTGCTACTGCGCTGAGAGGATTGTTTGGTAAGGCCATGAAAATAACTGAGAACCGAGGCCACTGGTTGGTATGGAATAACAAGTTGGTAATGCCTACTTATCACCCTTCCGCCTTATTAAGAAATCCGAATCTAAAGAAGGATGCCTGGGAAGATTTCAAGAAAGTGGTTTTAAAGTACAGGGAATTGGTTGACCCCGATCATCAGTGCCAGTATGTTTAGGTTTCAGCTTGATAATGAAAATTGATGAGGCCATGGATCGGGTCCTTTTTTACGGCTTTTAATTTAACGTGATACGAATCGGCCACTTCATACATTACCTCCTTAAAATAATAAGCTACTGACCCTACACTGCTCATATTAACTTTGTCATAGTCCGTGTATTTAGTGATCTGCTCACCGAAGAATTTTCGAAAGGAAGAATGTACAAGACTTTGGATATATTTATTGTCCTTGTATCCAGCAATGAACTCCATGAAGGATGCCAGGAACCGATTTGGCCAGGGCTTATTGTAAACTGAATCCAGTATGTTTTCAAGAGTCAGATGATATTGCTCATCGAAAGCCATTGCGATGACCTTTGGTAATTTACCTCTGAGATAATCACTGATAAAGATCTTACCTATATGAGCACCACTGCCTTCATCTCCAAATAAATAACCCAGTGAAGGCACATTCTCAACAATGGTTGTTCCATCATAAAGACATGAATTAGAACCGGTACCCAAAATGCATGCGATACCCGCCTTATTCCCAAATAACCCACGAGCTGCACCAAGAAGATCATGTTCAACTTCCAGTTCTGCATTGGGAAATACCCTTTCGAGCGCCTCTTCTACGATAAAACATTTGTTCTTTGTGGAACAACCTGAACCATAATAGTATACTACTTTGACCCCCTGGTTGTTTATGAAAGGGACAAGAAACTTATCCAGGATCTCAGCCATTTCATGAGCTGGAACAAAATAGGGATTGAAGCCAACTGTTTCATATCTTCTTGTTTGGCCATCCTTATCAATTAAAACCCAGTCAGTCTGTGTGGAACCGCTATCTGCAATCAGGATCATGTTATAAAAATAATAAAAAGAATCCCGCAATAGTCTTTACAGTCTAATTGAGAAACTTTCTAAATACACTCAGAAAGAATTGGTAAAATATTGTTAATTGTTTATCTGTAACAAATTATAGACTTGACAAGCCTGTATCAAGGCGACAGTGAAGCTGTCGCCTTGATTAAATCTGCTGATACTTTATTTTTCCATTCTGCAAGTTTTACCTGGTTCTGCCCGCGTTGAACATCTTTCATCATGGCAAACATCATTTTATCCAGTCTGCTCATATAATCCTGGTAGATAATATTGATGTCTTCAGCATTATCAATATTAAATCTCATCTTGCACAGCGACTCGGCCATCTTACGGCGAACACTTTCTACAAGGTTGAATTGCAGGTTGATATATTCCAGGGCCAGTGAATCCTTTTTGTCAAAATAATAAGAGGTCTTGCGGTTAAATACTGATCTGCAGCAGAAATACAAAGAATCTCCATCTATATTACAGTCCAGGAAAATATGAAAGTCCAGGTTTACCGCTTCTTCAGGATTAATGTTTCTGTAATTCCAGGTGAAGGTAGGTGTGTCAATATTTAAATCCTTCATTTCCTTGATGAGGAAATCATCCCATTTAATCGGCCTATTGGCATCCCACACCTTAATTGGGTTGTTGACAGGCTTATTCTGGGTACATAAGTCTTCATAATTGACAACAACACCGTTATCGATGAAATAATCCGTATGATCTTTCATTGCCGCTGTTTGTGCAAAGACATAATTCTGGTCCCAGAAATAATGGTGAAAAGGCGTAGCCATAATCTTTTCATAATCCGTATCCAGGTTATTAGAGTTACACAGCGGCATCAGGAAGGGGTGTTCATAATCATAAAATACAAGTAGGGCTTCGGTAGACATTGGTTGAATTTGCCCGGGCTTAACATAGTTAAAACCATAATTGAATAGGATATAGTCATAAATGATTTCTCCTGTTTTATCCTTTCTGAAATTTAAAACCATATCAAGGACTACCTTATCCAATGAGGCATTTGGAGTAATGGGTTCAAAAGGGACCTGCTCGGCATTATCAATATGCATCTTGATTTGCCTGAATTGCAAATCCTCCATCCCGATATAGGCTTCCCCCTTGAAAAGTTCATTGCTACCAGCCTTTGGAATGAATTCAATGACAGCAATCAGTTCGTCCCTGTCATGTATGACCCGGTCCAGAGTAAAAATGAATTGATGGTCTCCCTGAGATTTAGATATTGAAAAAGGTGAGTGTGGGAAATAGGATTTCCTTGCCTGGAGGAAAAGTTCATAATTAGTCAGAACCATCGTTGTTTGTAGAGAGGAAAAGTACCTGCCTTCCTGGTCCATCATACCAAAACGGCCATTTTTTAACGTCATATCCGAAAGACCTTTCTTTATACTATAGTCAGATTGATAAAATGCTTCCAGTACTTCCACCGGAACATCACCTTTACCAATTGTTTCCAGAGAGAGATAGCTCCTGGCACTACGTTTTTGTTTATTATGCATGGCATTTTTAACAGCAGAATAGAAGATGTTAAGAGGATCATAGTCTGGTTTAGTATCTCTTACCTCCAGCGTTTTCAGGCTATAGACCGCTCTCGTCATTTCAACTTTTTCAGGGATACCATTATCAATATTGAATTTGATGGTTTCATAGCCAACACAACTAAAGATCAATTCTTTTGATTCAACCTCTTTAATGATAAAACGGAAACATCCATCAGCATTTGAGATAGATCCAATGTTGTTATCAAGAAAATAAATTGAAACATAAGAGAGTGGTTGATCGGTTTCAGCATCAACAACCTTGCCTTTTATAATTGTCTGGGAAAATGATGGAATTGCAGCAAAAATGAAAATCCAAATTATCAGGATCCATTTTAAATTTACGCGTGTTTTCATGGCTTTCTTGTTTATTGGTTAATCAGAGATAATTATGTTTCATTTCATCTCCAATAATTTTACTTAAACAAGCGGGTACTTGTAGCCTTAATTCATAAACACTACTATTCGTTCCTGATCTTCAGTTAATATATCTCCCAAAACTGAGCCATATTGTGTAATTAGCTAATAATCAGATGATTGAACTGGATTCTATAAATGATTCTTGCATCTGGCTTGTCCACATAGGGACATTTGTTGTACAATATTGAACAGTATGGAATTCATATTGTTAGTATATACACTGTTGCATCTGCATTGCAATTGAATTAATTTAAAAGGGATATCGGAATTATTAACTTAAAACATGAGATTTATGAAAAAGATGATCCAATTATTTATGGTAATGTTAGCTATTGCTATTGCCATTCCTTCATTCGCACAGGAAAAAGAAGCAAAAAACCTGGATAAAATGAAGGTCAAGATTCAAAAGATGAATAATCTAATGTCAGAAGCTTCTGTAAAAGGTGATACAGAAGCTGGTATGGCTTTTTATGCTGATGACGTCTATTATATGCCCAACTACAACAAGATGATTAAAGGTGTTGAGGCTATGAAGAAATATGATGCAGAAAGGGAAGGGCCTAAGCCGAATGTTACTGAAATGACATTGACCACAATGGAGGTTTTCAAGTCAGGGAGTAATATTATTGAGATAGGTACATATGCTATTACTATTGAAATGGTTGGAAATCCAGCACCTGTTAAAGACTTTGGAAAATATCTGACCATATGGGAGAAGACAGAAGCAGGACTGAAGATTAAATTTGAGATATGGAATACAGATATGAATCCATGGGCGATGATGGAAGAAAAACCACAGGAAAAGGATGGAGGCGTTGAGAAAACATCAATTGAGAAAAGCCAGACCGGGGCAACTATTACAAAATCCGGAAAGAAACCTGTAGATCCCGACAGTGAGCAGAACACTGAGAAGAAAAAATAAAAAGAAAACAAAAAAGGTGCGGCGAATGCCGCACCTTTTTTTATGCTTCCGTACATTCTGCTTTTTTAAGCTCCAGATACTTTCGGTAGCGTCCAACAAGGAAAAGCCCCACTACCCATATACCAATATTAAAGATCCCTACAGAGAATATCCCAATGGAAAATATTCCAATTGAGAATATACCCATTGAAAACATCCCGGCAGAAAATACACCTATTGCAAAGTCTCCCGCAGCAAAATAGCCACTGGCAAATTTACCCGCCTCAAAAATCCCGTTAAAATATAAGTTCAAAACGAAGCCTGCGATAATCAGGACAACTGCTAAAATTAAAATCCAATACTTTTTCATGATGTTATGTTTTAAGTTTGACATGCCGCAAACATACAACGGCAAAGGAATACAAGTCAATTTTATGTGATGATTGTCAAGGTATTGTGGTGAAATGCAAAGCTGTGGGATGAATGGTAAGAATCAGGGATGAATAACAACTATATTTTGATCATTCAAATGGTGTCGCGGAGTTTTTTTATGTATGCACGTGAGACAGGAATAAACTCTTCCAACTCGGGAAGGTATAACTGTAATCCCTGGGAATTGCCTTTGATTTTTTTGACCAGGCTGAGGTTAACAATATATGATCGGTGCGTTTTGAAGAGGGGAGGGAAGAAAGAGCCAAGCTCATCCTCAGCATTCTTTAAAGTGTTTCGTAAGATTGAACGCTTTATGTCCTGGTCCTTTCTGTAATATATTAAAATATAATTGCCTTCTGATTGAATGAAAAGTACATCATCCAAGGGCAATTGTAAAGATTCCTTTTGGTTATCTGAAGATATTTTAATATCTCTCTCTGTGTGTGGATCATTTCTGTCCAAATCCTGCATTGATTCATTAATGTTTCCTGCTAGTTCTAAATTTTTTCGCAACTGCTGATTATAATTGATGATCGTTAATACAATTGTTGGAAATATGCCAACTGCAAGTGTGTAGAGCTGGAATTGCAGGAATCCCATAAGATACGAATCAGGATAATTAAACAATAGCTTGGTATATAAGAAGTTCCCGAGACCTATCGTAAACAGCATCCAGCAAACCCAAAGCAATTCCTTGTAAACTTTCCAGTTTTTTTCTTCAAAAAGGGAGGGGAAGATACTGGGTATGACGATCAAATTTATAAGAATAACAAGAAAGTTTATTATCCCATAGCCTGCGATAAACCAGAATTTTACATTGCCCTGAACCATGTGAAGGTCGAATGGCTGAAAAAATCCCAGGAATGCAACAACAAACATGCTTATAAAAAAAGCTATGGCCAGTGAACTTTTATAACTGGGACAATTTGGATATGGATCTGTTAGCTTCATGGTAATAAAAGAAAGCCAAAATTAAACATAAATTGTAGACCTGTTTAGTTATATTTGTTTCTAATGAGGGATTCCATCCTACGGGATGGAATCCCGGTATTAACAAATTGTTGATATCTTGGCTCGCATATATACAATCGGTGAAACCCTTCTTGACATCTTCATAAAAGATGGGCAGGCTATTGCATCCAGGCCTGGAGGGGCGATGTTGAATACAGCAATATCCCTGGGCCGTTTAGGATTGCCCGTTTATCTTATTTCAGAATATGCCAATGATCAGGTGGGTCAGACCATTGATCATTTTTTATTGGAAAATAATGTTAGTAGCGATTATATTTATCATTATAAGGATGGAAGAACAGCATTGGCCATGGCTTTCCTGGATGATCAAAACGAAGCCAAGTATACCTTTTACAAGCAATATCCGAAAGGCAGGCTAAAGATCAAAACGCCCGATTTTACTCCGGAAGATATCATTCTATTTGGATCATTCTATGCACTGCTGCCAGATGTCCGCAACCAGATACTTGCAATCATAAAAAAAGCGCGAAGAACCGGCGCCCTGATCATCTATGACCCAAACATCCGGAGTCCGCATAAGAAACAGATTTCTAAGCTTAAAGGTGCCATCTCAGAGAATATTAGCCTTGCAGATATCATCCGAGGATCAAATGAAGACTTTAACACTATTTTTGATATCAATAACCAGAATGACGCCTTAAAAGAAGTGCTAAAGCATGATTGTCAACACCTTATATACACAATGAATAAGGATGGTGTCTATTTACTATACGATCAGCAGAGCCATTATTATAAGGTGCCAGGCATTGAAACTGTGAGTACTGTCGGTGCAGGAGATAGTTTTAATGCTGGACTGATATATGCCATCTGGAAAAATAAGCTGATGAAAGATGATATTAATAATCTGCCTTTTGAAGTATGGAGTAGCCTGATTGAGGAAGGAATAAGCTTTTCATCAGATGTATGCCAATCATTGGATAATTATATCTCGGTTGAACTCGCCCGCCGTCTATCAAAATAATCCCTGCCAAACATTTGCTGTCACGTAAAAAACTTCACCAACTATCTTATTTTAAATCTGCCTTTGGTTTTTTGCGCTTCAAATATAGATAATCAAAATAGTATAATAGTTTTATTGAAAAGCTGTTGGTGGAGGGGGAGGTGAAGACGTCCCGGGCATTGTGAAAAAAGTCGAGGGGTATATCTTCTTTTTCGGAATAAATGTTGTTTTTCCAGACGAATAATAGTTGACTGGCAGGGGCGAACTCCCAGTTAAAGACCATGTCAATGTTGAATGCATTGAAGCTGAAATCATGATATTCCTGGTAATCATTCGGGGTCCAGTAACCATCTTCATTGAGATTATAGTATTCCTGGTATTCGACCGTAAACCAATAATGCCTCAGGCGTGCTTCGATACTGATCTTTGGAGTAAAGACATACTTAACTTTGATCGTATTGGTTATGCTTTGGAGGTTTCTTGAGCCAAGGATTATCACATCATTACCGTTTACATCGGTGCTGTCCGTGACATAGCCCAGATCGTTTCCTTCGTAATCATACTCCAGTTCCCAATTCAGAAATAAATGATCATTGAACCTGATCCTGGGTTCTATGCTGCCCCAATAACTGTATTGATCATACTTGGTTGTTTGCCAATATCCCAATTTTAAATCAATAACAAGCTTTTTTCTGTAATCAGGAGAGAAAAATGTTTGCACATTCCAATTTGGTGGGCGATTTAAGACCCATCCCCATATACGTGGCTCATAATAATCATAATATTCTGTCGGAGAGACATCCCCAGAAAGGCTGAATGTATTGAATTTTTTTGTTGTTAAACGGGAGCTGCCACTGATCTCGAAAGAGGTATAAGTCCGCGGATCATACAAGTACTCTAAATCAAAGCTGATCTCGTTGTGCCATTCATTGATTTTCCAGAATGGATCGTATACATTATATTCAATCTCTATTCCATTTTCAATCCTGTTGTTTCGCCTGTTAAAACCCAGGTCATTCGGATCAAATACGTCACTTTGTACATTTTGGTATGCAGCAAACCGGAAATTACCACTGATTTTGCCAAACATCAAAAAGTAATGGTACCCAAAATCATTCAATGTGTCAGGGCGGTAGTGTTGACTTAGGTTTACCATTCCTCTGCCAGAATACATATTTCGTTTATCTGTAATACGAAACTCTGTACCGGTAACATTTGGTATGGTATAGCCTGAACCACGATACACGTTTGTATTATAAAAGCTAATGTAGGAGTTATTTTTAAGGACCTGATCTACTACCAACATATTATAATTTGTTGCAGGCTCAGTTAATATCCTTTCTTCATTGCCTAATGAATCCCTCACTTTTGCATGGGTGTTTGAGGTGACGGCATTCAGAAACCCGATGGCCAGGCCATTGCTGTTCCTCCCTGAAATCTTAGTCGCATTGATCAACTGCGATTCTTCCGGGTTTTCCACAATCATGTCCTCATCATACTGTTCCTCAATATCCCCATATCCGGAAGGCTTCCTTCCAATTCTTCTGGAATAAAACACATTTCCTTTTTCGAATAATTCTGTGCTCTCTGTGAAAAAAGGCCGTCGTTCTTCGTAGTATACCTCGAACGGTGTTAGATTAACAATAACATCATCCGTTTGTACCTGTCCGAAATCAGGAACCAATGTCATGTCAAGTGTATAACTCTCATTCAATCCTAGTTTAAGGTCCAGTCCGTAATTATAGAAATAGCTCCATGAGTCACTGTTTGCAGATTTTTCTGTGTAACCTGCCACATAAGGGATTAGGAATAAACGCAATGGGGGTTTTATCTGGTTCAACCCTGTCAGTTCACCCGACATGGTAAGCCAATCTTCAATCTTATTGTCAACGAAATTCCAAGTTGAAAGTTCACGATATCGCCTGATCTCGCGGCCAATTTGGAGACCCCAGGTTTGTTCGTCTGATTTTGGAAACCTGATTGCTGAATAAGGTATTTCAAGTTCAGCTGTCCAGCCTTCCTCCGTAATTTGAACATTACTTTTCCAAACGGCATCCCATACTTCATCATCAAAGTCGGGTGCGTATTTGATATCGGTTTGAACATTGGATGCTGTTACTATAAACTCAAATCCATTTTGTCCGTCATTATAGGGGAGCAGGATAATCGAGATAAAATCGGCATTCAAATTGTCATTGTCGCGGGTACCCAATTGCCTTAGTATACTATCAGGTGATGGATCATACATGGTGGCACCAATATAGATCGCATAATTGTCATATGCGATTTTAACGGATGTTTGAAATGAGGGAGGGACATTATTAAAGGGTGAGAATTGAATGAAATCATCGGCAGGCAGAGCCTGTTCCCATACAGCTTCATCCAGATTTCCATCGACCTTTATTGTTGCATCAGTTCTGAAGGCCTGGACTTGTTTGGTTTTTTCCTGCGCAGCTAGATCAGGTAGTATCATTAAACTGCTTATTACTGAAATAATCAGCAGAATAATCCGGTGCTTCATAGTATTAATTTGGCAAGTCAAATTTATTATTTTTCCCTGCATTATCAAGATGAATTGTGAAAAATATCACATTGTATCAGAGCAATTGCTCATACAATTCATGATTGGCCTCATCAAAACAAACGAAGGAAACCTCAATGGAATGAGGATTCTGCATAAGGAATTTTTTGGTGGCACTAATAGCAAGCTCTGCAGCTTCTTTTTTAGGAAAGCCATAGATGCCAGTGCTAATATTAGGAAAGGCAATAGATCTGCATCCATTTTCTAATGCTAATTTCAGGCTGTTGGAATAACAACTGGCCAACAGAGCGGGCTCATCCTGATTCCCACCCTTCCAAACAGGGCCAACGGTATGGATAACATATTTTGCCGGGAGCATATAGCCCTTTGTGATTTTAGCCTCTCCTGTTTCACAACCATTCAATGACCGGCATTCGTTCAATAGTTCAGGCCCGGCGGCTCTGTGGATTGCACCATCAACACCACCACCTCCCAACAAGCTCTTGTTCGCGGCATTCACAATGGCATCCACTTCTAAATTGGTAATATCTCCCCTGATTAATTTCATTGGAGGGCATTTATAGGGAATTATTCGGATTTTTTAACAAATAATTGTCCGGTTTGATAACTGTCTACCTCAATGGGTTCACCCTTCTCAATATATCCACTTAGTGCAGTGGCATCATAGACATCGTTACCGATTTTGACTTTTCCTGCGGGTCGCAGTACGGTAAATGCAATTCCCTGCTTTCCTAACATTTCCTGGTAATCTTCATCTGCGGATGTATACCCTTCTTCAATATTTTGAACGGTATCAAGAGCCAGGTGCCCAAAGATAGTGGTTGTGAAAATTTGCTTACTTATGAAAAAGGACCCAAGAAGAGCTAAAAAAATTGCAATCACTACAATGAAAAATGCTTTTAAAATAGCTTCTACCGAAACTCCGCTGAAGTCTAATCCTACATTTCCGACCAAGCTGAGTGTCAGCCCGATAACGATAAGTACAATGCCGGATACACCGGCTACACCAAAGCCTGGTATGGCAAATATTTCTACAGCGATCAGGACAACGCCTGCTATAAAAATCAGGATCTCCCAGTGATTGGCAAGTCCTTCGAGATAGAGTGGGGCAAAGTACAACAAGGCTGCAATTATCGACGCCACAATAGGAAATCCGACTCCAGGTGTTTGCAGCTCGAAATAGATGCCTCCTATGATGATCATGATAAGGAGCCCACTGACTATCGGGTTAACCAGGAATCCAATAACATTATCCATCCCTGTCAGTTCCTGCTTGACCACCTCATATTCTTCAATACCTGCATGATGCATGATGTCCTTAATGCTCTCAACTTCAGCTTCGCAGAAGCCAAACTTCAGGGCTTCGGAGCTTGTAAGTGTAAGCACTTTACCTGTGTCGCTAACACCTTCAATATATATGTCCGGATCTACCATAGCCTGGGCAATATCCGGATCTCGTCCGTTAGCTTCAGCCGTTGCTCTCATCCAGGAACGCATATAGGATTGATATTTGTCAGGTACTGGTTGGCCCGACTGATCTACCACGGTTGCGGCACCAATACTTGCCACGGGATTCATGTAGATACTGTCGCAGGCTATTGCAATCAGAGCACCTGCAGAAGCAGCATTGTTATCGATAAAGACATAAACAGGTATTTTGCAATCAAGAATTTTTGTTCTGATAGAATCTGCTGCGTCAACCATACCTCCATAGGTATTCATATGGATCAGGACAATATCAGCCTCCATTTCCTGGGCTTCTTCAATCGCCATCTTTGTTGTACGCCAGACAGGCGGGGCAATATTTTCCTTGATGTCGAATTTGTAAACTTGATATACTTTTGATTCCTGCTCATCACTCTGAGCATGTGTCGCCATTGCTTCAAGCAGGAAGGACACCAGAATAAAAGTGACAATATAGTATGTTGTTTTCATCAGTGCAGCGTTATGATCTATACAATATGCTTATCGCGGTAAAGCTTCTTCCAGGCATTCCTTTGCCAGTAATTTCTCTTCCATATTTTCCCCCATTCAATGTTTGTCCAAATACGTTCGTGCAGGTAATAAAAAATGATCTTCGCTACCAGTTCAATTATTGTGATAAATGATGCTGTCTGCAATACTTCATTAAAGGTCTTTTCTGAGTATTGCCGGAAGATTACGAAGACGATCAGGAAGGTTGTTGCTGAAGCAATTGCCCTCCAAGTGATGGCTTTTACAACACTCCTGACAGGATTTTCCTTAGACGAGTGTCTACCATCTTTCTCTTTATTTTCCTTTACCATAAAAATTGAGGGATTAATGATTCACTATACAATATTAGCCTATTTTCATATTTTATCCAAAACAATTCTTAACCAGGTCCATGAAATCAGGATGGATTTTACTGTTAGTGCAAACGATCTCTCTTTTAAACATAAATTCAGACTCATTTTCAAAGTTACTCACATGTCCGCCAGCTTCTGTCACAATAAATGCACCCGCAGCAACGTCCCAGGGGTTCAGCCCATATTCGAAGAAGCCATCAAACCTTCCACATGCAACATAAGCCAGGTCTACCGCTGCGGAGCCCAAACGTCTTACGCCCCTTGTCTTTTCAAGACTTACCCTGAATAAACAGATATAGTTATCAAGACGGCTATAATCATAATAGGGAAACCCGGTAGCCATGAATGCCTGTCCCAGTTCATCTGTCACAGAAACACAGATCGTGTTATCATTCAAGAATGCCCCACCTCCCTTCCAGGCGTAAAAGCATTCATCATTATTGATTTCATAAACCACACCCATAATAAGCACTTCCTTATGCATTAGGGCTATGCTTATGGAATAAACAGGAAGATGATGAATATAATTAGTTGTGCCATCCAGCGGGTCGATGATCCAGGTATACTCCCTGGTTGAGCGCTCAACGGTGCCTTCCTCAGCAATAAAACCTGAGCCGGGCAGTATTTTCGACAACTCCTCAATCAAACGTCTCTCAGATTCCTTATCCACATAAGTCACAAAATTATTATGCCCTTTTATTTCAATATCACCTTTTGAAAACTTTTCCGCTTCATCAGAAATAAACCTGCCCACAGCCCTGCAAAGGTTGCAAACTTGTTTCGTGGTTTGTGATAAATTCATAGATGCTAATTAATTGATGGTGCATTTTATGATATGATCCTTGTCAAGTTCATCAAGCCTAACCTTTACAAGACTATTGATTAAGACAGGATCGAAATTTGTCTTAACCCTGAGATAATTTCCGGTCCACCCCTGAATCTCACCACCATGATCATCCGATTCAAATAAGACATAGGCAGTCTTCCCCAGGTACTCCTGATAGAATATTAACTTTTTCTCATCTGACACCTGATGGAGGATTTCACTGCGCTCCTTCTTGATTGTCGGTGGAATTATACCATCCATTCTTGATGCTTTGGTGTTAGGTCTGCTCGAATAGGTAAAAACATGCACATAAGATATAGGAGCATTTTTAATGTACTCAAGTGCTGCTGTAAAATCCTCATCCGATTCTCCAGGAAATCCAACAATCACATCAGCAGCAATGCAGGCATGAGGCATCATTGATTTAATTCTTCTGACCCTGTCATCAAATAATGCGACATCATACTTCCTGTTCATGGCCTTTAACAGCTTGTCTGACCCTGATTGCAGGGGGATATGAAAATGTGGCAGGAATTTTACAGATTTACTTATCAAGTCAATCATCTTATCAGAAAGTAAATCTGGTTCGATCGATGATAGCCTGATCCTTTCTATCCCTTCTAATTTCTCCAATTCTTCCATCAGCCCTAACAGGGTTTCATTATGCTGCTTACCGAAGTCACCAATATTAACTCCTGTAAGGATGATCTCTTTAGCCTCGGAAGCTGCTATCTCCCTGGCAATATCCATAGTTTGTTTAATCGTATTGCTACGGCTTAACCCCCTGGCAAGTGGAATAGTGCAGTAAGCACAAAAGTAGTCACAGCCATCCTGGATCTTTAGAAATGAGCGGGTCCTGTCACCTGCTGAATAAGCAGGGTGAAAATTGCCTGATTTTAAAATCTCAGAGGCAAGCCATTTTTCTTTAGGGAAAGATGATGAACTCAATAGTGTTTCCAGGTGCTCGTATAGCTGGAATTTCTCATTATTGCCCAAAATCAGGTCAACTTCCGCCAAACGGCTTAGCTCCTCTGGTTTTAGTTGAGCAAAACAACCAATCACAGCAACTTTGGCAGCAGGATTTCTCCTTTTTACCTGGCGGATGGCGGCCCTGCATTTTTTTTCTGCATTGCCGGTAACCGAACACGTGTGTATAACATAAACATCCGCAAGATCTTTATGATCAACGGTTTGATAGCCTTTATCCTGGAATATACGCGACAAGGTCGATGTTTCAGAGAAATTCAGCTTACAACCGAATGTTTGAAAGGCGATCCTGGGCTCACTCATAGGGCAAAGATAAGGAATAGATGCCGGATACCAGATACTGGATACCAGATACTGGATACCGGATGCTGGATACCAGGAGCTGGATATCTATGATGATTAACGGCGATTGGAAACTTGTTGCAGAAAAATACCAATTACTATAAAAACTAATCCGATCCAGGAGCTTAGCATGATTTTTTCCCCAACAAAAATGGATACGAAAATCAATGACAGGAATGGAGATATATAAATCAGGTTACTGACCTTGGCTGTTGTTGGGGCCAGCTTCAATGCAGTAAGCCATAATGCAAACGCAATTCCCATTTCAATGGTTCCGATATAGCTTACACCATAGAATCCTTCCCTGGAGATACTTTGCAGCTCACCAGATATGGTTGCGATGATGAGAATATAGAAAAAGCCAAAGATGAAATTGACCAGCAGCTTTGTAATTTCTTCTCTTTTGTCTTTAATATTGAAGATCCAATACAGACCCCATATGATTGAGCTTCCCAGAGCCAATGTCACTCCTAATGGATCCGACGTCCCAAATGAATTCAGGTCCCCATCAGTCACCACGATAATGATTCCAAAAAAGCTAACGAATAAGGCTCCAATACTCTTCAATCCTATACGTTGATGCAGCATGGGGATTGATAATAGTACCAGCGCAATGGGCCAGGTGTAATTCAGGACCACCGCTTCCTGTGCGCTCAGGATATCATAAGCCTTAAACAGTACCATATAATATGCAAAAGGGTTAAGGAAACCATAAAGGGCCGACCTGAGAATATCCTTTCTTTTAATCTCTTTCAGCAATGGCAATTTTTGCATAAATAGTACCATTAGAAATAACACAATAACAGCTGTGAAGGAGGCATAGAGCAGCAATTGTATGTATGAAACATAACCCAGGGTAAGCTTGGTGGCAGATCCAATGGTTGACCAACAGAGTACTGCTAGCAAAGCAAAGAAATATGCTTGTCCTGAGGTCTTTACTATTGGATGTTTGCCCATAGTGGAAAACTGTTGATATCAATATTAAAAATAACGGATCCCCAATAATAAGTCGCTAAGGTAATCAGGATGGCCCCGATAATATTCAGAATAAAACCTGTTTTGGCCATATCCATAATCATCAACCTTCCTGTACCAAAGATAATTGCATTCGGGGGTGTTGCAACAGGCAGCATAAAGGCCATGGAGGCTGACAGGGTAGCGGGAAGCATGAATAACAGTGGATTAACTTCTGCTGAAACAGACATGCCAGCGAGTATAGGGAGGATCATTTCCGTGGTGGCTGTATTAGAAGTCAGCTCTGTCAGAAATGTCATCGTTAATGAAATTGTGAAAATAATGATTAATGGATGGGCAGTCAGGATATCGGCAAAATGTTGACCAATCCAGAATGATAGCCCGGACTCCTTAAAGCCGCTGGCAAGAGCAAAGCCCCCACCGAAAAGCAAAACTATGTTCCAGGGGAGTTTAGTGGCTGTTTTCCAGTCCATAATCCGCCTAGAATGGGTGCTCCTGGATGGCAATACAAATAAAGCGATACCGATAATGATTGCAATTGTACCATCATTGATAAATTTTGGCTCTTTGAACAAACCCGACCAGCCAGGGATTGAAAAATTACCGAGATCGATGTTTGATCTAGTCAACCACAAAACCGCTACCAGGATAAAAGCAATGAAAACTGCTTTCTCTTCATATGATGTTGCTCCCAGCTTTTTGTATTCATCCTGGAAGGTGGTTGTTTTAATATGCTGCCATTTGTCTCTGGCAGGCCTGTAAATGAAATAAAGGTATGACCAGATGATAGCAAAAAAGACGACAGTGATTGGGATTGCGAAGAAGAACCATTTGGCAAAACTGATCTCAGGAGCATCAGGGAAGTATATCTGGAATATCCTTGCAAACGACAAATTAGGAGGTGTCCCTACCAGGGTGGCAATACCTCCGATGGAGGCACTGTAAGCAATCCCAAGCAAGAGTCCGATAGAGTATCTCTTTATCTCATCCTGTCCAATACTCTTGGACAGCTCGCTAATGATAGATATTACAATTGGTATCATCATCATTGCTGTGGCTGTATTTGAGATCCACATGGAAAGAAAGCATGTGGCAAACATGAAACCAAACAATATCCTTGCAGGACTGGTACCGGTTATCCGGAGTATCTTAAGTGCTATTCTCCTGTGCAGGTTCCATTTTTGCATAGCCAGGGCAATGATAAAACCTCCAATGAAAAGAAAGATGACATGATTAAAGTAGGTAGATGATGTGTCCTTGCCATCCATAATTCCAAGTAGTGGGAATAGTGCCACCGGCAACAATGAAGTCACTGCCAGCGGTACTGCTTCGGTTATCCACCAGATGGCCATCAGGCAGGCAACTGCCATGGTTGCTGTTACTTCGGGTTTTCCTGGTTCGAGATTTCCGAAAATGAGAATTAATGCTGATATTAAAAGCCCGGCCCAAAGGCCAATACTGGCAATATTTATTGGAGGAGCGTTTACGTGGCCAGGTTGTTTCAAAGTGTAAATAAAGAGGGTTAACTTTTACGAATATAGCAAATAATTTTTTTAGCTTTGACCCATAATAATAAATGATATGAAGAAACTTGCTGTTGTAGCTTTTGGAGGAAACTCCCTGATCCAGGACGGGCAAAAGGGAACTATTGATGAGCAGGAAGCAAACGCCTTTGAAACCTGTGAAAACCTGGTAAAGCTGATGGACCGGGGTTATAGCTTTGTGATTACACACGGAAACGGGCCCCAGGTTGGTAATATTATCCTTGCTAATGCAGCTGGTAATAAAGAATTTGGGCTTCCTGATATGCCTTTGGACATCAGTGTTGCTTATTCTCAGGGTTTCATTGGATATGTGATTGAACAACAATTGCGTAATGTATTTAATGCACGGGATATTGAAAGGGATATCATTACCATCATTACCCAGGTCATGGTTAATAAGGATGATCCTGCATTTCTTAATCCCACCAAGCCTATAGGTCCATTCTATTCCTTGGAAGATACTGAGAGACTGATGAAGGAAACAGGTGTAAAGTACAAAGAAGACCCAAGAGGCAGAGGTTGGCGCAAAGTAGTTGCCTCACCCAGGCCTCTTGTCATTAATAATATAAAGACAATTCGAAAGATTGCACTTGAAGGACACATTGTTATTGCAGCTGGGGGAGGAGGGATCCCTGTATTTTATGTCAAAGAGAATAAACTTCAGGGAATCGATGCGGTGATTGACAAAGACCTGGTTTCAGCTTTAATGGCGACACATATCAACGCAGATAAATTTTTCATCCTGACTGATGTGCCAAAGGTTTGTCTGAACTTTAATACACCGCAGGAAAAAACCATAGACAGGATGACTATCGCTGAGGCAAAGCAATTCCTTGATGAAGGTCATTTCTCAGAAGGTAGCATGGCTCCCAAAATAAGGGCAGCAATACAGTTTGTTGAATCCAGTGGTAAGGATACCATCATTACGAAAACGACATTGCTTGGTATTGATGATGGTGGAACGAGGATTACGATAGTCTAATCAGCCGCGTGGGTCTTAACGAAGAATGCCACTTTCTCGAGTGAGGTGATCATATCATATTCTTCCAAATAAACATTATCGGGAACATTCACGGGTTTGGGTGTGTAATTGAGGATGCCTGTGATACCGGCATCAACTAGCTTGTGTGCTACCTCCGCTGCCTGCTCAGCCGGGACAGTCATTATCCCAATCTTGATATTTTTCTTCTTGATGATCTTCTTCAAGTCATCAAGATGATAGCATTCGATACCATTGATCCTTTTCCCAATTTTCTTGGCATCTATATCAAAGCTGGCAATGATGGAGAGTTTTGTTCTCTTGCCACTGAAATAATTTTCAATGGCCATCCCCAGGTTCCCCAGGCCGATAATACAAACATTGATCCCTTCTTCGCTATCAATGATATTTCCAATCAGGTCGATCAATTCTTTCACATTATAGCCTTTTCTGAGTGTTCCGGTATATCCTATCAACATTATATCACGTCTTACCTGTACAGCTGTAATATGCTGAATATCAGCAATTTCATGAGAGAAAATATGAGTTTTCCCTTTTGCAAGAAGCAGGAGTAAGGCTCTGCGATATTGACTCAATCTCGCAATGGTTTTGTGAGGCAGGTTTTTCATTTGATCTGAGAATAATACGTTTAATTTGAATGACAGCGCAAAAATATATGCATGTTAAATAATATCCAAGAAATTTGTGAAAAAAATAACAGTGTGAATATTTAACAATAGCTGAACAGCACTTAAACTGTTACTTGAGTTTCTTAATCCAGTCTACCCAAAGGTCAAAACCATCTTCTGTTTTGGCTGATAGTTCAATAAATTCGAGATGATGGTTGACCTGCAATGCATAGTCCCTGGCTTTAGCAACATCAAAATCAACGTAAGGTAGTAAGTCGGTTTTATTGATGATGCATAAATCTGATGTCTCAAACATGTTTGGGTATTTCAGTGGCTTGTCATCACCTTCTGTTACACTGATGATAACTACTCTTTTGGATTCACCCAGGTCGAACATGCTGGGGCACACCAGGTTGCCCACGTTTTCTATAAAAAGCACTGACCGGTCGGTTGGTTCAAGTTTCTTAACTGCTGAGTGGATCATTTCCGCATCCAGATGGCATCCTGAACCTGTATTGATCTGTACGACAGGCGCACCGGCCTGCTGTATCCGGTTGGCATCATTCATGGTCTGCTGATCACCTTCAATAATAAATAGTTGCTTATCATTTTTAAGCCTGCTGATCGTCTTTTCCAGCAAACTTGTTTTTCCTGAACCAGGAGAACTTACCAGGTTTATTGCTATGATCTCTTTGGCATCAAAAAAACCTCTATTGCGTTCAGCCAACAGATTATTTTTTTGCAAAATATCTTGCTCAACCAGGATTTGCTTATCATGTGTATGATGATGATCTCCATGGTTGTGGTCGTGATTATATTCATGATCATGATGGTGATGATGACTGTTTTCTTCACCTGGTTTAATAATTACCGGCCCATCTAGTTGTCCGCATCCACAAGTTCCGCACATATCAAAAATAATTTTTAGAGATTAAATAATTTACAAAGTTAGGTAAAATGCAAGTTTATTATTATTTTTCGGCATCACTTGCATAAGTTGTGAATAATTTTGTATCTTAATCCTATAATTTCATTGCACTAATAGAAAACAGGAGTAAATTATGCCAAAGAAAGTATCTCTTAACGTAAAATGTCCACATTGCAATAAAACATTAATGGATGAAGGCCATCTGATTAATAACAAGAAGAGCATCAAAGTATTACTTGAAACTGCAGACCATCAAAAGGGCACTATTTGGTTGAGCTCAATTTACGGAGATTACAATTATACATGTGATCTTAAAATAATGGAAGATGAAGTTGCCACCATTTCCTGTCCACAATGTAAAGAAGTGTTGAACAGGCCTCAGGTGACTTGTGATGTTTGCTCTGCACCAATAGTTTCATTTAATTGTAGTGTTGGAGGCAGGGTTAGTATCTGCTCAAGGGCAGGGTGCACAAACCATTATGTAGTCTTTGATAATCTTGATACAGCAGTCAGGAAATTTTACGACGAATACGGGTATGGCTAGAAATACTGGGCAGGTCTGGTAACTGTAATAGCTTTAGTGGTATTTGTTAATTAATTAACAGATCCGTGGTAATTGTTCACCGGCCAGTACATCAATAATTCTTTTTCCTCCTACAGCAGTATTGATCCAACTTTTACCGGGATGATCGGAAACAACCTCTCCGATGATTGAACTTGCTTTGCCCAGTCTATGATTCCTGAGTTTGGAGAGGACCTTTTCGGCATCATTTCGTCCAACCACCATTAATACTTTGCCTTCGTTGGCCACATATAAGGGATCAAAGCCGAGCAATTCGCAGATCCCTCTGACATTTTCTTCAACAACCAGTTCTTCTTCATTGATCAGGATACCATAAGGTTTATTTTGGGACAGCTCCGCCAGAATAGTCGCCAGACCACCTCTGGTAGCATCACGCATGAACCTGATCTGATCAGATACACTAAGGGCTTCCTCGATCAATCCGTTTAGTGAGGCACAATCAGAAGCAATTGATGTTTGCAGGTTCAGGTCATTTCTGGCGCTCATGACAGCCATTCCATGATCACCGATGGAGCCATTAATAATAATTTTATCTCCTGGTTTGATCAGTGAACCGGAACTAATTTCCCTGTGCTGACCATCCAGTTCACCTATGCCTGTTGTTGTGATAAAAACCTTGTCACACTTACCCTTATCTACTACCTTTGTGTCACCGGTAACGATCTGAACACCAGCATTCCGGGCTTCATCAGCCATAGACCTGACTATCTTTTCAAGATCTGAAAAGGGCAAGCCTTCTTCCAGGATGAAGGAGCAGCTGATATATAATGGTTTTGCACCTGCCACGGCAACATCATTAACTGTTCCGCATATTGCAAGCTTACCAATATCTCCACCCGGGAAAAAGATTGGATCCACAACAAAGGCATCGGTAGTAAAAGCTATTTCATCCTTATTGAGCCTGAGTAATGCGGAATCTGTCTGCCGGTTCAAAACAGGGTTGCTAAAGTGCTCGATGAACAGGGAAGTGATGAGATCGTGCATCAGCTGTCCGCCACTTCCATGTCCTAGTAATATAGTATCAGGTTTTTTCCCCATTGTTTCTTATCTATTATACCTGTAATATGCATGACATGCGCCTTCATGAGAGACCATGCAGGCTCCGACCGGTTCGTTTGGCGTGCATCCTTTGCTAAACAGTTTACAGTCCTTCGGCGTTTTGATACCTTTCAGGATTTCCCCGCATATACATCCTTTATCCTCACGGGTTTCTTCTACTTTAACCTCGAAATTTTTCTCTGCGTCGAAGCGAGCATACTTATCAGCCGGTTTCAGTCCACTCTCCGGAAGAACTCCCAAACCTCGCCACCAGTCATCCTTCAGTTCAAATACTTCATAAAGTATTTTCTGGGCTTTGGTATTCCCTTCCGGCTTCACAGCTCTTTTATATTGGATTTCCACTTTCGGGTCATTATTCTCCATCTGTCTGACCAGCATATAAATTGCCTGCATCAGGTCCACTGGCTCAAAGCCTGATATTACACAACCAAGCTTGAACCTGCTGGCAATATCTTCATAAATGGATGAACCAGTAATGGTGCTTACATGGCCCGGAGCAATATAACCATCAATCTTTACACCTTCATCAACGAGCGCTGACATAGCCGGAGGCATCACCTTGTGTGCACTGTACAAGAAAAAGTTATTGATCTGTTCCCGTTCTGCATTCAGGATAGCCACAGCACTCGCCGGGGCAGTTGTTTCAAATCCGATGCCAAGAAAGATGACTTTGTTCTCAGGATGGGTTTTTGCTACTGTAAGTGCATCTAATACAGAATAGACGATCCTGATATTTGCCCCCTTTGCTTTTTCTTTATCCAGGGTTGATGTAGAGCCCGGTACTCTTATCAGGTCTCCATAAGTTGTGATGATCACATCTTCCAATCTGGCATATGCTATGGCCTGATCAATGAATTGACGGCTGGAAACACATACCGGGCATCCGGGACCGGATAGCAATGTGATATTTTCAGGGATGATTGCAGGTATTCCATAGCGTTGTATGGCCATGGTGTGGCCACCGCACACTTCCATGAAAGAAAAAGGCCTGGTGGAAATTCTTTCGATTTCCTTGGCAAGCTTTAACACATGATTTTTGTCCCGGTATTCGTCGATATATTTCACCTGGTAGTCTCGTTTTCTTCCCTGTCGAGCTGATCGTTCAGTTCTTCAAACTCCTTAAACAATTCAAGTGTTTCCTTAGCTTCTTCCTCGCTTAATTTCTGGATGGCAAAGCCCGTGTGTAACAATACAAAATCACCGATTCCGACATCCTCAACCATTTGCAGGCTGGCATTATACCGGACGCCACCGACGTTGACTACTGCCATTTCACCATCAATTGATTCTACACGGGCAGGTATACTTAAACACATAATGCTTTCGATTAATTTATTTACACCTGGCCAAGCTTTAGTTGCCTGGCCCCAATAAGCAGCTGACCCAGGGCTATTCCTCCATCGTTAGATGGAACCCGCTGATTAGCAAATACTTCAAAGCCATTCATACCAAGAGAATTCTCTGATTCCTCCAACAGGTATCTGTTTTGAAAAGTGCCACCTGAAAGAACAACCTTTCTTATCCCTGTCTCCTTCCTGATCTTATCAGCCGTTGCAAAAATAACACTAATAATGGTATTATGGAATTTGGTTGAGATGTACCAGTCTGGCTTCTGCTCTTTAATATCCCTGATAATTTCATGGAACATTTCCCTGAAGCTGATGTACTCTTTAGCATGAAATGGGTAGGTGTCCCGTACTTCTGGATTTATTATCGCCTCCAGGCGCATTGGTGCTTCAGCATGAAAGCTGGCCTTTGTACAAAGTCCCAGCAAAGCAGATACACTATCAAACAGGCGTCCGGAACTGGATGTCAGGGGTGCGTTAATATCTTTGTCAATTGACATTATAAGCAAATCAAGATTCTCGTTTTCTATTTGTTTGAGAAATGGGATATCCAGGCTTATAAAATCATTCCCAAAGTATTTATAGAGATATGACAGGGCCATCCTCCAGGGGTTTTCAGTGGCAAGGTCTCCTCCGGGCTGAGGCACATAATCAAAATATGTATATCTCTCAAAACCAGCCATGTCTGCAATAAGGAACTCACCACCCCAGATATGATTATCGGTACCAAGTCCAACACCATCAAAGCTGATCCCAATTACTTTCTCATCTAAACCATGTTCAGCCATACAGGAGACAATATGCGCATGATGATGCTGGACACCAATATTATTCTTCCCTGACGAGAGGGCATATTTGGTAGACAGGTAATCAGGATGCAGATCATGGATATAAATCTGCGGATCCACCCTGAACAACTTTTTAAACCGATCGATACTTTCAGTATAAAAATCCAGTGTTTCAATATTCTTCAGGTCACCAATATGCTGACTCATAATAGCCTGCTTGCCTTTTCCCAAGCAGAAGCTATTTACCAGTTCAGCACCTGCTGCGAACAATCCATCGACATTCTCTTCAAGGTGTATTGGTGCAGGGACATATCCCCTTGATCTTCTGACAAGCCTTTCTTTTCCATTGATCGAAAGGGTGACTGAATCATCAGTACGATTGTAGATATCCCTGTTGTAGGTTATTATGGCATCTGATATTACTGACAATTGATCTATTGCGGTATCATTATCAATAATGATTGGTTCATCAGAGATGTTACCACTGGTAAGGACGATTACTGGAATGTCCAATGCTTCAAACAACAAATAGTGGAATGGCATATAAGGAAGCATGGCACCTGTTGTATTGAACCCGACGCTCACATCATAAGCCAGTTTTGGTCCATCTGCCTGGTTCTTCAGGATCATGATTGGCTTTTTCCAGGAGACCAGATTCTTTTCATCAATTTCATTAAGCACCTGGTATTTTTTCAGGGTAGCCACATCAGCAAACATGACTGCAAATGGTTTACCGTCCCTGCTTTTACCAACTCTGAGCCTGCTGACAGCCTTTGGGTTTTGTGCATCACATGCAAGGTGAAACCCACCCAGCCCTTTTATTGCAATAATTCCACCACTCTTAATCAGTTTAACTGTTTGAGTTAATATCTCATCTAGTGCTGTTATTATTTTACTGTTAAAATGCATCTGGTAGCTTGGTCCGCAATGATTGCAAGCCACCGGTTGGGCATGGAACCTTCGATCAAGGATGTTTTCATATTCACCATAACAAATTGGACACATCTGGAAGGGATCCATAGTCGTCTTTTCCCTGTCATAAGGCAAATCATTGATGATAGTAAAACGAGGTCCACAGTTGGTGCAATTAATGAATGGATAATCAATGCGATGTTCCTGGACTTTAAGATCTTTCAGGCAAGCATCACATACGGCTATATCAGGACTTATTTCAGTGATCTCTTCAGAAGTATTTTCACTTTTCTTGATGAAGAAGTTATCATACCCTATCAAGGTAGTATTGATAGTCTCAATAGAAATAATATTAGCGGCTTCTGGTGCTTCAGGCTGTATATCTTTGAGGAAATCAACGGTTTTTTCAGCAGGGCCTTCAATATGCAAAAGCACACCATCATTGCGGTTTTCCACCCATCCTGTAAGTGTGTGCTTATGAGCCAGACGATAGATAAAGGGCCGGAAGCCAACGCCCTGCACCAGGCCTTTGATATGTACATTTTTTGCTGTCAATAACATTGATCTTGCAAAGGTATCACTTTATAAGTTGTTGTTGCTTTTCATTAAACATTCAATATTTTCACATGTCTTAATCAAATCCATATAAAATTTTACTAACTTTAACTGCTTTATTGTTTCTTCTTAATTTACGATTAATGATTCAGGATCTCAGCTGTAGCAATTGTGATATTCGGTCTATCACATGTTTTGCGGACTTGTTGAAAGAGGATTTGGATGAACTTGACCGGAATAAGATCAGTACGGTTTACCGAAAAGGACAGATCATCTTTCATGAAGGGATGCACCCAACAGGGCTTTATTGCCTGAACAGGGGAAAGATCAAGATTTCAAAACATGGGGTTGATGGCAAGGAGCAAATAGTAAGGTTTGTTCTGGAGGGGGGCCTGTTAGGCGTAAGGTCCCTATTAGGGGGCATGTCATACTCAGCATCAGCTACAACCCTTGAGGAGTCAGTTGTATGTTATATCAATCAAAAAACTTTCTTTGAAATCTGCATCAAGTACCCCCAAATTTCTCAGTGCTTAATGGTATTGCTGAGTACTCTTCTGGAAGAGGCTGAGAACAAGATGACAACCCTGGCTCAAAAACCTGTTAGAGAACGATTAGCAGAATCTCTACTGATCCTTAATAACCTTTTCAAATCTGAAGGGAAGTGCAAAGTGCTAAATGACCATGCAACGATATCTCTTTCAAGGGAAGATCTTGCCAACATAGTAGGCACCGCAACAGAAACAGTGATAAGGCTTTTATCCGATTTTAAGGACGATGGGCTGGTATCTATTTCTGGACGCAGTATTACCCTTGTAGATATTGATGGCTTAAAAAAGGCTGGCAAAGTCATAGAATAACCTTCAACATCCCAAAGATTAAAAAAAAATATGACAAAAGTCATATTTTGACCTGATAGCAGTCATTGTAAACCTGCATCCATTCGTTTATCATTGTTAGTATTAATATGTAATATACTCACTGACAAGATAATCGATTATTATGGTGATGAATAAGATTACAGGTGTATACTTCACAGAAGGAGTTAATACACTTGATAACAAAATCAATCTCCGGGAGGTTATGGATTTTGCTTCTGGGCTGCCCGGAGTGTCTGTCGTTGATTACGACAACCTGTTACTAAGGGGTGATCCTAAGAAGATCCAGGCTGCTATCGAAAAGCAAAACCTGGATAGGCTAATCCTTGCTGGAACAGGTTCAGGATTCCTGAATCCATTATTTGCAAACGCATTCAGGTTGGCGGGTAAAGATCCATCCAATGTTGTTATTACTGACTTTGAAGAGCATCTTGATGGTGTACCTGATCCAACAGATTGGGCAAAAGGAATGCTCTACTGTGCAGTTTTAGATGTGCCGTTCCGGGATGCAGCCATACCGGATGAGGTGGATGTGAACCCCGATACACTTATAATTGGAGGTGGTATCGCTGGCATTCAGGCTTCGCTTGAGGTTGCAAATGCCAACAAGCAAGTCTACCTTGTTGAGAAGACAGGCACTATTGGAGGGCATATGGCTATGTTCGATAAAACCTTTCCTACCCTTGATTGTGCAGCATGTATCCTTACCCCGAAGATGGTGGAAGTAGCGCAGCATCCAAAGATCGACCTGCTCACATATTGTGAAGTGAAAAGCGTTACAGGGGAACCTGGAAACTATAAAGTGACCATCCTTAAGAAAGCCAGACGGGTTGATATAGCTGTTTGCATCGGCTGTGGAGTTTGTGCAGAGAAATGCCCTAGTAAAGTACCAAGTGAATTCGATGCAGGTACTACGATGCGAAAAGCTATTTATATTCCTTTTCCTCAGGCTGTTCCTAACAAATACCTGATTGATGAGGATAACTGCCGTTATGTACAGGAAGATGGAAAATGCGGAGTTTGTGTGAAGGTATGCCCGGCAGAGAACTGCATTAACCTGGATGCAAAAGATGAAGAAATAGAAATCACTGTTGGCAATATCGTTGTTGCTACCGGATTCCAGGTATTTGACGCCAAAAGAATGGAGCAATTTGGATATGGAAAGTTTCCTAATGTCCTTACCTCTCTTGAATTTGAGCGCCTGGTTAATGCGTCCGGACCAACAGGGGGTAACCTGAAGTTCCGGACACAGGACAAAAAAGGCAACTGGGTTTTTGAAGATCAGGGCAAGGAGCCTGAAAGTATTGCCATCATTCATTGCATCGGAAGCCGGGACAGGAATTACCATAAATACTGTTCCAGGGTTTGCTGCATGTATTCATTGAAGATGGCACACCTTGTAAAAGAGAAGAATCCTAAGGCTGAAGTCTACGAATATTATATTGATATGAGGGCATTTGGAAAAGGGTATGAAGAATTCTATGAAAGGATTAAGGAAGAAGGAGTTCATATAATAAGGGGCAAAACTGCCAGTATTGATCAAAAAAAGGATAAGCTTATACTCAGGAGCGAAGACATGCTCAATGAGCGGATCATAGAACAGGATGTGGATATGGTTATCCTGTCGGTCGGACTGGAGCCAAGAGATGAGGCTAAAGATTTTGCCGGCATGCTTGGAATCTCTGTAGACGAAGAAGGCTGGTTTAAAGAATCAAATGCCATAGATGATCCTGTCGGAACATTCACCGGGGGTATAACCATTGCAGGCACCTGCCAGGGACCAAAGGATATTCCCGATTCCGTCGCCCAGGGGGCAGCTGCTGCCGCAAAGGTGCTGGAATCCATTATGAAAGGGAGTGTAAAGAAGAATATCAAAGATCTCTCTTTGTCTGATATACAATCTGTTGCTAATAAGATATCTGAATCATAAAGTAATTATAATGAGTTATAGAGTTAATACAGAAGTTAAAAAAGAACTGGCAAAATTCGGAGTCAGCGAATGGAGTGATTGTTATCATTGTGGTAACTGCACTGCCAGTTGCCCATTAACGGAGGATAATTTCTTATTCCCCAGGGCGGATATCCGCAACATGCAAATGGGGCTGAAAGAAAAACTAACTGCAAGTGTGAACCCCTGGCTGTGTTATTATTGCGGGGAGTGCTCAGATACCTGTCCGAGGGATGCCAATCCGGGTGAGATACTGATGTCACTTAGGAGGTACCTTACTTCATTATATGACTGGACAGGACTCTCCAGGAAATTCTACACATCAAAGGTATGGGAAGCAGGGGCAATCCTTATTTTCGCTGCACTGGTTGTTTTTCTGTTTGTCTTTTTTGGACCTCCGGTGGATAAAACACTAACAGCACAAGGTGGTGTTAAGGTAAATCAGTTTGCACCGATCTTTTGGGTGGAATTGGGCGATTGGCTAATGGCCGGGATAGTTGCGTTTCTGCTTGTTACCAATATCCTGAGGATGTTCTACATGGTGATAATCAAGGATAAATCGGTCAAGATCCCATTTCATCTTTATTTCACCGAATTCTGGCGCCTGATATTCCATTTTTCATCTCAGTGGAAATTTTCCAAATGTGATGGTAAGAGCTATTGGCTTTCTCACTGGTTCATGATGTCGGGGTATACGATAATGTTTATTGTCATTGTTGTCTTCCTGCCCTGGTTCCAGACCGAAGATATCCATCCGATCTATCATCCTCAACGTTTGCTGGGATATTATGCCACTTTCGGATTGCTGTTCGGACTTACTTATGCTATCATTGGCAGGCTTAGGAGGTCGAATGAAAAATTTAAGTTTTCACATGTAAGCGACTGGCTATTCATTATCATGCTGTACCTGACGGTAATCACAGGCATCCTGGTTCATTTCTTCAGAATTGGAGGCATGCCAATGGCAACTTATATCACTTATGTTGCCCATCTGGCTGTCCTGGTCCCAATGATCCTGATTGAGGTGCCTTTCTCCAAATGGTCGCACCTGGCATACAGACCATTTGCAGTTTATTTTGCCTCCCTTAAAAAGGCGGCCATGAATTACCAGGAAAAGAAGAATGTAGTTTTTGCAACATCATAATCTCTATCGATATGGAAAAACCGAGAATAGGAGTATATGTCTGTTGGTGTGGTACCAATATAGCCAAGATGGTTGATGTCGAGGCTGTGGCTAAGGACATTGCGGATATGGAAAATGTCGTCGTAGCCAAGGATTATAAATATATGTGTTCTGACCCCGGACAGGAATTAATCATTAAGGATATCAAAGAAAATAACCTGAACAGGGTTGTAGTTTCAGCCTGTTCTCCAAGAATACATGAGCTAACCTTCAGGAAAGCATTGGAGAATGCCGGGCTGAACCGGTATCTCTTTGAGATGGCTAATATCAGGGAGCATGTTTCATGGGTGCATATGGATCGCGATCAGGCTACTCAAAAAGCCAAGTCACTGGTAAGGGCAGCTGTTTCGAAAGTCAATTATCATGAATCCCTCGATAAGTTATCTGTGGAAATTAATCCTGCGACACTGATTATCGGTGGAGGCGTTGCAGGTTTATCTGCAGCTCTGGCAATTGCTGACTCAGGTAAGCAAGTCTATCTTGTGGAAAAAGAAGACCAGCTTGGAGGACTTGTAGCCAAGCTCGACCTGACCTTCCCTTATTTATACAGCGCCGATCAGTTGATCAAGCCAAAGATTGATAGGGTATTGAAGCACGAGAATATAGAGGTGTTTCTAGATACGACCATTGATGAGATTTTCGGTTACATTGGTAACTTTGAAATGAGCATTCCTGGCGAAGGTGACAATTCCAGGGACCTGAAGTTTGGGAACATCATTGTTGCTACGGGTCTGAAGACATACAATCCTGATGGCTTGGAAAATTACAGCTTTGCTAAACTACCAGATATCGTTACTTCCATTGATTTTGAGAAAAGGCTTAAGAAGGGGAAGATACTCACCTCTGAAGGAAAGGAACCCAGGCATATTGCTATTATCCATTGCGTCGGCAGCAGGAATAAGGATTACAAGGAGTATTGTTCCAGGGTATGCTGCATGACTGCATTGAAGTATGCTAACCAGGTCCGTGCAGCCCTCCCGGATTCGAGCGTTTATGAAATCTATGCAGATATGCGGGCTTTTGGAAAGGGTTGTGAGGAGTTTTATGAACAGTCATCACGAAAAAACATCATGTTCTTGATGTATGATCAGCAAGGTGAACTCCCTGTCATTTCAAAGGCCTCGGCAAAAGATAAGTTCCAGATGCTGATCAAAATGAAAGAGCAGCTGTCTGGTGAAGATGTGGAGGTGCCTGCTGATATAGTGATATTAATGACTGCGATGGAGGCGCACGAAAATGCAAAGGAAATTTCTCATGCTGTTGGAATCAGCATGTGTGGAAATGAGTTTTATATTGAGAAGCACCCCAAGCTGGATCCTGTGGCTACTACTACAGACGGAGTATATATTGTTGGTTGCTGCCAGGGCCCGAAGGATATTACCGAGTCTATCACACAGGCCTGGGCGGCAGCATCAAGAGTGCTTGCAACCATTGCAGTTGGTAAGGTCGAAGTTGAAGTAACAACTGCCAAAGTTAATGAGGACCTTTGCTGCGGTTGTCAGACCTGCATCAGTGTATGTCCTTACACTGCTATATCATTTGATGAAGAGAAGGGTGTATCTGTTGTTAACGAGGTGTTGTGCAAAGGTTGCGGAACCTGTGGCTCCACTTGTCCGACCGGGGCCATCAGAAGCAGACACTTTACGGATGAGCAGATACTGTCTCAGATAGAAGGAATAATGTTAACATCAATTCCAAAAAAAGAAATACTGGAGGACGCCTAACATGAAAAAATTTGAACCAACAATCGTTTCGTTTTTGTGCAACTGGTGCTCCTATACCGGGGCCGACCTGGCTGGGACATCCCGCTTGAAATATGCACATAATATTAGAATTATCAGGGTCATGTGCTCAGGAAGGATTGACCCCACCTTTGTCCTGAAGGCCTTCAAGGAGGGTGCAGATGGAGTGCTTATCTGTGGCTGCCATCCAGGCGATTGCCATTACCATGAGGGTAATTACAAGTGCCTGCGCAGATATTACCTGATCAAGAAGTACATAACGCAAATGGGAATTGATCCAAACAGGCTACGCCTGGAATGGATCAGTGCCAGTGAGGGTAAGCAGTTTGCAGAACTGGCTGATGCAATGGCTGAAACCATTCAGCAACTGGGTCCTGCAGAAATAAAAACGGTTTTGGAAACAGTATCATAATTCAAATAAGATAAAATGAGTGCTACAAAAGAGAAAACAGAAAAGAAAAAGCTTAAAATGGCTGTTTACTGGGGAGCTGCTTGTGGAGGATGTTGCGTTTCAGTGCTCGATGTGCATGAAAAGCTTTTCGATGTTGTTGCAGCAGCAGACCTTGTATTCTGGCCAATAGCCCTGGATACCAAATACAAGGATGTAGAAGAAATGCCTGATGGATCCATTGATTTAACACTGTTTAACGGAGCTGTGAGAAACAGTGAAAATGAGCTGATGGCCGTCCTGCTCCGCCAGAAATCCAAATTGCTTGTAGCTTATGGTTCATGCGCACACCTTGGAGGCATCCCGGGCTTAGGCAATATGTCCTCAAGGGATGGTATCTTTAAAAGGGTATATGATGAGACTGAGTCGACTGAAAACCCTGACAAGTTGCGTCCTCAGCCTACCTACGATATACCCCAGGGACAGCTGGAACTTCCCAGGTTTTACAATGATGTCCAGCCACTCAATAAGGTTGTATGTGTTGATTATTATATCCCCGGTTGTCCACCTCAGACAGAGCGTCTGCTTGAAGTGTTCCAGGCCATAGTAAGTGGTGCTGCCTTACCGGCTAAGGAATCTGTAATAGGTGCGAATGAGAAAAGCCAGTGCGATGAATGCCCAAGGAAAAAGACAGATAATAAATCTGTTAAACAGTTTTTCAGACCATGGGAAATAGAAGATGATGGAGAAACGTGTTTTCTTGAACAAGGAGTAATCTGTATGGGACCGGCGACCAGGGGTGGATGTGGAGTTCGGTGCATTGAAGGTAATGCACCCTGTCGTGGTTGCTATGGGCCACCACCTGATTCTCCCGACCCGGGAGCCAAGATGATGTCGGCCATCGCAACGATGATCGACGCCAATGAACCCGAAGAGATAGAAAAAATAGTAGAATCAATAGAAGACCCTGTGGGAACATTTTACCGGTTTAGCTTACCTGTATCAATTTTAAGGAGGAAACTTTTATGAAACATCATATTTCAATAGACCCAATCACACGTTTGGAAGGACATGGCAAAATAGAAATCTTCCTGAAAAAAGATGGGGAGGTGGATAATGTGTATTTCCAGGTACCAGAGCTTCGGGGCTTTGAGAAGTTTGTTGAAGGCAGGCCTGTGGAGGAAGTGAGCCAGATTGTAACCAAGATTTGTGGCGTTTGCCCGGGGTGTCATCATATGGCATCCGGCAAAGCAACCGATGAAGTCTTTGGGCTTGAACCTCCACCAACTGCTAAAAAATTACGGGAGCTTTTCTATATGGCTCATTTCGTTCATAGCCATATAGCACATTTCTATGCCCTGGCGGCACCAGATTTTGTTGTAGGGCCAACAGCCCCTGCCGCAGAAAGAAATATTCTGGGAGTCATTGGCAAAGTGGGCAAGGAGATCGGGACAGAAGTTATCAAGCAAAGAAGGATCGCCCAGGAGATCCAGGCCTTGTTAGGAGGTCATCAGACACATGTTGTGATGAATATCCCTGCAGGGGTAAGAAAAGGATTAACGGAAGAACAACGTGCCGACATAGAAGAGAAGGCTAAGGGTTTTATCGAATTCGGTAAGTTCTCATTGAAGATCTTTGATGATGTTGTGCTGGCTAATAAGGATTATGTCGATATCATCCTGAACGGGCCTTATTCACTCAACCTTCACTCGATGGGCCTTGTAGACGATCATAATTATGTCAACTTTTATGATGGCAAAGTGAGGGTTGTAGATACGAATGGAAAAGAACATTGCAAATACTCACCTGAAGATTATCGAGATTATGTTGCAGAGCGTGTTGAGCCATGGAGCTATTTGAAGTTCCCATACCTTAAAAAGATTGGATGGAGAGGGTTCGTCGACGGACAGGAATCAGGGGTATACCATGCAACCCCATTGTCCAGGTTGAATGCCGCTGATGGGATGGCGACACCGTTGGCACAGAAGGAGTATGAAAGGATGTATGAGACGTTGGGAGGTAAGCCTGTTCATGCTACCCTTGCAATGCACTGGGCAAGATTGATCGAACTGCTGTATGCAGCGGAGCGATCCCTTGAACTGATTGTTGATAAGGATATAACCGGAAAAGAGTTACGGACCAAGCTAGATAAGAATAGGTTTAGAGGAGAAGGGGTAGGTATTGTTGAAGCGCAGCGTGGAACCCTTACACACCATTACTGGACTGATGAGAAAGGTATTGTTACCAAAGCCAATATTATTGTTGGAACAACTAACAATAATGCTGCCATCTGTATGTCATTAAAAAAGGCAGCCCAGGGTCTTATCAAAAAAGGTGAAGATGTCACGGATGGCATTTTAAATATGATTGAGATGGCTTTCAGGGCTTATGATCCCTGCTTCTCATGCGCAACGCACAGGCTTCCGGGAGAAATGCCGCTGTTGGTGAACTTCCGAGACCCGGATGGAAATGTCATCAGGACCCTGAAAAGAGATTAGTCTAAACCCTGGTGGATCTGATTGAAATGAATGATCAAAGTACCATATTGATACTTGGATTGGGAAGTGAGATTCTCAGGGATGATGGCATTGGTCCGCACCTCGCAAGGGATTTGCGTGCTCATTTCACATCAAAACACTTTCAATTTAATACTTCCACCGTTGGTGGACTGGAAATTATTGACCTGATCAAAGGTTACAAGATGGTCTTTATTATCGACGGAATTAAATCGAAACAGAGCAATCCAGGAGAAGTATACTTTATGGATACCGAAAACTTCATGGAAACCCTGCACCTTTCAAATATCCATGATGCTTCATTTCATACGGCGTTAAAACTGGGTCATGAGATTGGGGCTGATATCCCTCAATCAATATTTATTATTGGCATTGGGGTGGAAGAGGATACCGAGTTTGGTGAAACATTTACAGAAATAATAGAAGCAGAATATGTAAATATTCTGAAAAGAATACATCAATTTATATTGGAGCAATTCAAGTCATTGAACGTTGCGACATCAGTTGATTCAATCAAAGGAGAATTGGCATGAACAGATTCAATGCAAAAGGGATGTTGGTCATCCCTAATCCCATGACAACAGAGAAAATCTGTAAACAAAAAAAAGTAGTAGTTGTTAAAGAGTGCTATTGTCCTAATGGACATAACCTGATCAGTCAAAAAGCCATCTTTAATGGATTTCAAGGGATAATTTTTAAAGTGAGGAGAAAAGATGAGGAAGGCATGGTAGCCCTGAGCCCGGTTTATGGTTATAAAAGTCGTGTTGCCATGAATGTAGACCTGGTTGAAGGACAGATATGGGATATCTGCTGCCCGGTTTGCAATGTCCAGTTTCCTGTTTATTCCCAATGCTCATGTGGAGGCCAATTAATAGCTCTTTTTACAAATAAGAAATCAGATTTTTCAAATTGTCTAGGAATCTGTAACCGGATTGATTGCTATAATGCAGGAATTAAATATGGAAATGAATTGTTATCCATGTCAATGGTTGAGGCTCTTTGAAACAGAGATTACTTAATGTCATAAATAGTGAATTCCGTTTGCTTTTTCTGTTCTTCGTCCTTTTTTGCTTTTTCAGGACTGTGTAATTGCATGGGCCGGCTTAGCTTTTGAATTATCTTCTGTTGCTTGCGATAGTAAGGCAAGGAAATGGATGGTGTTGCTTTACCTGCCAGTATCTTTTTGTCAAGGTTTTCATAAATATCTTCCACTTCATCAATGGCCAGCTGGATTGATAGATGGATATAATCATGTATTTCCTGCTTGAGCTTTTGAAATGATTTGGAATTCATTAGATTTTCTGAGATCAGGCTATACATCGTGTCCAGGGCATGGATCAGGTCATCTGCATTCAATCCTGAGGCAAACATTTCCATAGCCACATTGTCGATGTATTTTATCATTAAGCTTCGGTCTCCGCTTCTTATAGACGCTAAAAGCAAATGAAAAATAGTACTGATGAAGGTTTGCAATTGCTCGTCAGAGATCTTCCTGTAATTGCTCAGGATTATTTTCCCTTCTTCCAATTTAATTGTTTCAACCATTCCGGTAACGAAATTATCAGTGCGACTCCTTAAGTATTCATAAATGATCAGGTTGGGACGTTGAGTTGTTGTCTTGAAGGCAGCTTCATTTCTATTCTTCCATTCATTTGGAAAGTTTTTATTATTGACCAGCAAAAACAACATTCTTCTTAGAAGCATGTACCTTGGTGTTGGCTCCCAGTTTAATTCTTTCCGGGTATATGATGCATCGATACTGAGCTGCTGGTCAATATACTTAAGCATCCATGGTTGTTCAAATGGTTTTGGTATAAATCCAAGCTGATGAAGGAAATTCCTGGCAATCATTCCGGGGTATGCAAGGATTCTTGATACCATCATTGGATTCTTGCTCTGCCCATAATATTCCCTTGTTGAAGTGATAAACAGGTCAAGGTGTGTAATGGGTTGGTCAGGACTGGCAATATAAACATCGAACGCAGGCAGCGCATTACTTTTTTTGATTATTGTCAGGAGCAATTTGACGAGATCATTAATATGAAGATAGGTGATCGCGGATTTACCTTTTCCTCCTAAGATCTTATGGTTCCATTTTTTTGCAAGCCAGGTAGAAAGGAACTTGTAAAGGGGGGCAAATTCACACCAATCGCTGAATATGGCAGCAAAGCGTACTGAGGAAGTAGAAAAATGTTTACTGTATTCCAAAAGGAGCTCTTCACCTATTCTTTTACTTTCTGCATATGCGTAGTTGGCATCCAGGGGAGATTTCTCATCCACGAATTTCCCTTTTACAGGAAACTCACAGGCTGCTACTGAGCTGGCGAAAATAAACCGCTTGATTTTAAGTAACCGTGATAGCTCAAGTACATTCCTTGTTCCTTCTATGTTTGTAAGGAGATATTCAGGTTTATCCTTGTAATCATAATCATAATATCCTGCCAGGTGTACCACAAAATCAGCCCCGCCCTGTTCAAGTATGTAGTCAGCGATCTCACGAATAAGGCTGGCATTAGAGATATCCCATTGGATCCATTGTACATTGGGATGATAAGGTACACCGGCTTCATGTCCGGACCTCCTGGCAATGCCAATGATTGAGAACCTGTCTTTTGTATATTCCAGAAAGCTTTTTCCGATAAATCCCGAGGCTCCTGTTACAATTATGGTATGTTGTGTCTGAGGCATGGCTATTTCTGGTTTCCAATTTTAAAGCCTGTGTAAGCGATCCACAGCACAATAGCCATAATCAAATCACCAAACCCAAAGATTATTACAAGCAGGATATGTTCAATGAATAGATAGTATGTCAACAAGAATATAGCTGCAATTGATTTTGCGATAATTATAAAACTTATCAGTATACCATCCGAATCCAATTTTTGAGCAGCAAGGATATAGCAAACTGCCATAACGACGTGGAAAATGCCACTTTGGGTCGTGAAAAATCTATTTGTTATAATGAAGCCAAAATAGGCCAGACTGTCCTCAGGTAATATTATCAGCAGCAATCCAGCAGTAAGTGAGTGGATTGCAAATAGATACAACAATACTTTTAACCATATCCGGATTTTATCTGAATCTGGCATGTTATTGTTAAGTCTTTTGTTTTGTTATTGCTTGATTCTCAGTAATAAATATACAAAATATTTCTTTATTCAATATACATTGTATAATTTGAAATGGTTCTAAATTTTTTTTAATGGTTGTCAATAATCAAAAGAAGCTTAATTTTGCCCTGTTAAAAATTTAACAGTAATTTACAAAGGTCAAATCACCCGAAATTTGTTTTTTATGAAAGAAAAAATTCAAAGTTTAATTAAAAAGTTTAGCAACGATAGAGGCCGATTGATGGACATCTTGCTGGAAGTCCAGGGAGTCTATAACCATATACCGGATGAGGCTATTGAAATCATTGCTGACCATCTTGATCTTTCTAAGGTTGATGTTGAGCAGACTATTACCTTTTATCACTTTTTCACTAGAAAAAGCGTTGGAAAAATATCCATATACCTGAATGATAGCGCAGTAGCTAACATGAACGGGAGGAAAGAAGTTGCCATGGCTTTTGAAAAAGAATTAGGTATTGACTTCAATTCTGTCACAGAAGATGGCTCGATTGGATTATGGGATACTGCTGACATTGGAATGAATGATCAGGAACCTGCGGCCTTAATCAACGGAACTGTTTTTACTAAACTTAATGCCGCAAAGACAAAAGAAATAGTCCGTGGAATTAAGAATGGTAAAGATATACAGGAGTTATCTGAAGAAGTTGGAGATGGAAAGAATGCCCATGATTTGATCAATTCCATGGTCAACAACAATATCCGTAAAAAGGGACCTGTTCTTTTTTCTGACTATGAGGTTGGAATGGCGATTAAGCATACGGTAGCCTGCACACCCGAGCATATCATTGACGAAGTCAAGAAGTCAAATATTCGGGGTAGAGGTGGAGCTGGGTTCCCTGCTGGTTTGAAATGGGAGTTTTGCCGCCAATCTTCGGGTGATGAAGTTTACCTGGTTTGTAATGCAGATGAAGGTGAGCCTGGAACATTCAAAGAAAGGGTGATATTGACAGAATTACCAAAACTCTTATTTGAGGGTATGGTAATAGCAGGTTATTCTTTAAATGCGAAGGAAGGAATACTTTATCTCAGGTATGAATATAAATATATGAAAGCCTACCTGGAAAACATCCTCCAGGAAATGAGGAATCTTAATCTACTGGGAAAAGGGATTGCCGGCAAGGTAGGTTTTGACTTTGATATCAGGATTCAACTTGGTGCTGGTGCTTATGTTTGTGGAGAAGAGTCTGGCCTGATAGAATCAATGGAGGGAAAACGTGGCGAACCAAGAAACCGTCCACCATTCCCAGTTCAGAAAGGATATAGAAATATGCCAACTGTAGTTAATAATGTTGAGACATTATGCTCGGTGGTTAAGATTATTCTCAATGGTTCAGATTGGTTTAAGGCGATGGGAACCAAAGAATCTGCTGGCACAAAGTTACTCAGCATATCCGGTGATTGCAAGAAACCAGGTGTTTATGAAATTGAATGGGGAATGACCATCAATGACATGCTTACAATGGTTGGTGCAACAAGTGTACAAGCAGTTCAGGTTGGAGGTCCATCCGGTACATGCATTGACCCATCACAGTTTAAAAGAAAAATTGCGTTTGAAGATCTCGCAACCGGTGGCTCGATAATCATTATTGGAAAGCATCGCGACCTGCTGAAAGAATGTGTTTTGAACTTCATGAATTTCTTCATCGAAGAATCATGCAGCTCTTGCGGACCATGCCGCTCACTGACAGTGATCCTGAGGAATAAACTGGTTAAGATCCTGAGCGGTAATGGAGTGAAAAGTGATATTGATGAACTCTATACCTGGTCGCAATTCGAAAAGGCTGCAAACAGGTGTGGCCTTGGGCAGACTGCTGCCAACCCGATCCTGACTACTATTGAAAACTTCAGGAGCTTATATGAAGATTTGATCAAGTCAGATGAGGAATACCTTTCAGAATTCAATATGGAACAGGCAGTTGCAGATTCTTGTGAAGTGGTAGGCAGGGTTCCAAATATTAAAAGCCATTAATTAACACTGAATAATAAAAGTATTTAACGATATGAGCAACAACGGAAAAATAAAATTTGTCATTGACGGAAAAACGTGTTACGCTGATCCGGGGCAGTCAGTTATTGATGCAGCCAAGGCCAATGACGTTTATATCCCCTCATTATGCCATGTTGAAGGCGTTAAACCAGCTGGTTCATGCCGTATCTGTAATGTAAAAGTGAATGGCAGGAACATGACTGCCTGTACTACACCTGTCGCAGAAGGTATGATCATTGAAAATGAGATTGAAGAATTAAACGAGCTGCGTAAAGCCATCATCGAAGTATTGTTCGTTTCAGGTAATCATTTTTGTCCGGCTTGTGAAAAGAGTGGTAGTTGCGAACTACAGGCGCTGGGCTATCGCTACCAGATGATGGTGCCCAGGTTCCCTTATGAATTCCCAATCAAGGGTGTAGATGCCAGGCCTGACTTGATCTTTCACGATCGAAACAGGTGTGTCATGTGCAAAAGATGCGTACGTACGGTTACTAAAGACGGCAAAAATGTTTTTGCATACCACAGCAGGGGAGGAGACCACCTCCATATTGTCATGGATGAAGAGCTAGCCTCTCAGCTTACCGAACAGGAAGCCAGTGAAGCCATGGCTATCTGTCCAGTTGGTGCAATCCTGAAAAAAGAACAAGGCTATAATGTACCGATTGGTGAGCGGAAATATGATAAAACCCCAATCGGAAGTGAAATTGAAAATAAATAACTTAATATAGGAGAAAGTAAAATGAGTAAACCAGTTGTAGCAACAACTTCACTAGCAGGTTGCTTCGGTTGCCACATGTCTTTATTAGATATTGATGAAAGGATTCTTCAATTGATTGAATTGGTGGAATTTAATAAGTCTCCTATCGATGATATTAAGACTTTTACCAAACAGTGCGATATAGGCCTTATCGAAGGTGGATGTTGCAATAGTGAAAATATTGAAGTATTAAAAGACTTCAGGAAAAACTGCAAGATTCTTGTATCTCTGGGAGAGTGTGCTATCATGGGTGGTTTACCTGCCTTACGGAATGGCATCCCGGTGAAAGAGTGTATCGATGAAGCCTACCTTAATGGTCCAACGGTTGGATTGAATAAAGAAAAGATCCTTCCAAATGATGATGAATTGCCAATGATCCTTGATAAGGTGTATCCATGCCATGAAATCGTCAAGATTGATTATTACCTGCCCGGTTGCCCTCCAAGAGCTGACCTGATCTGGAATGCACTTGTAGCCCTTGTTACCGGCGATGAGCTGAAATTACCTTATGAAGTTGTAAAATTTGATTAAAAGGAGATACGGATATGTCAAAGAAAATCACCATAGAACCGGTAACGCGTGTTGAAGGGCACGGAAAAGTTACTATCCATCTGGATGAACAGAATAATGTGGTTGACTCAAGATTGCATATTGTTGAGTTTCGCGGTTTCGAACGCTTTGTCCAGGGCAGGCCTTATTGGGAAGCACCAGTATTGGTTCAACGTTTATGTGGGATCTGCCCTGTGAGCCACCACCTTGCTGCAGCAAAAGCGCTTGATGTAATTGTTGGTGCAGGAACAGGCGATGGTCTCACTCCAACAGGCGAAAAAATGAGGCGCCTGATGCATTATGGGCAAATGTTCCAATCACATGCACTTCACTTCTTTCACCTTGTATCACCTGATTTGCTTTTCGGAATTGATGCCGATCCGGCAATCAGGAACGTCATAGGTGTAGCCCTGGAACACAAAGATCTTGCTGTGCAGGGTGTGATGATGCGTAAATACGGACAGGAAGTTATTCGGGCTACCGCCGGAAAGAAAATCCATGGCACCGGTGCAATTCCAGGTGGGATAAACAAACATCTTACTGCTGAAGATAAAGAAGCTTTCCTTCATGGACCAGATCCAATGAACATTGAAAAGATGATTGATTGGTCACAAGGTATCCTGGATTTCTTTAAAGATTACTATAAGAAGAACAAAGACTTCATTGATGGTTTTGCATCATTCCCATCAAACCACCTGAGCCTGGTTAGAAAGGATGGTGCCCTCGATCTTTATCATGGTGTCTTGAGAGCTGTTGACTCCGAAGGTAATAAAATACTTGATGATGTTAACTACCAGGATTATGAAGAATATATTGAAGAAGAAGTTCGCTCCTGGAGTTATATGAAGTTTCCATACCTCAAGTCTCTGGGTAAGGAAAAAGGCTGGTACAGAGTAGGTCCGCTTGCAAGGCTAAATACTTGTGACTTTATTCCAACACCGCTTGCACAGGCTGAGTTTGAACAGTACAAAGCACTCACCAATGGGAAACCAAACAACTATTGCATGCATTATCATTATGCAAGGTTGATTGAAACACTTCACTCTGCTGAGATGATGAAGAAGCTTTTAAATGATCCGGACCTGATGGAAGGCGAACTGGTGAAGAAGGGAACAAAAGTGAATAAAGGTGTTGGACTGATTGAAGCCCCGAGGGGAACATTGTTCCACCATTACGAAATCAATGAAAATGATCAGTTAACCAAGGCTAACCTGATCGTCTCAACAACCAATAACAATGAACCTATGAACCGGTCAGTGAATAAGGTGGCCAATTCATGGATGAATGGCAAGTCTGAGATTACTGAGCCAATGATGAACGCCGTAGAGGTCGCCATCCGTGCATACGATCCATGCCTAAGCTGCGCAACGCATGCGCTGGGTAAGATGCCATTGGAAGTTTCATTGTATGATGCCAGCAACAACCTGGTTGACAGGAAAAGGACCTGATTGATTCCATGCAGACATTGATCTACGGATATGGAAATCCTGGCAGACAGGATGATGGATTAGGTATTAATTTTGTTAACAGGCTGGAAAAATGGTCGAATGACCTTGGCTTAAAGGGATTTGAGTTTGAGAACAATTACCAGCTAAATATTGAAGATGCAGAAGCTATTTCAGACAAAGATCTGGTGATATTTGCTGATGCATCTGAAGAAGAGATCGAGGATTTTTGCCTGAGTAAGGTCGACGGCACCGCGAAACTCACTTTTACTACACATGCAGCATCACCAGGATATATTGTAAAGCTATGCAAGGAGCTATTCAACAAAGAGCCCCTTGTATTGTTACTACATATAAAAGGTTATGAATGGGAGTTCACAGAGGGAATCTCAGAGAGAGCCAGCAATAACCTTGATAAGGCTCTTGATTACATGAAAAAGAAGCTGCAAAACGCTTCCCTGTTCATTGAATCAACAGATGAATTAAAATTGTGCTAACTAACTATAGAATAGAAGTATAATGGACTTTTCTACAACTTACATGGGTTTAAGGCTTAGTAACCCGATTATTATAAGTAGTTCTAAACTCACCAGCGATATTAATAACATTAAAAAATGTGCAGATCAGGGCGCTGGAGCTATTGTATTGAAATCCTTGTTTGAAGAGCAATTATTAGCTGATGCCGATAAGCTTATGGATCAGGATGAAAAGTATTTCTGGTTTCCTGAAGCAGTTGATTTCATCAACGCACATTCCAAAGAGCTTGGTGTGCAAGAATATCTTAACTTAATCCGGGAAGCGAAGAAGCAAACTACCATTCCTATCATTGCGAGTATTAATTGTAATACACCTAATGAATGGCCAAAATTTGCCACTTTGCTGCAAGAAGCCGGAATGGATGGACTGGAACTGAATATTTCCATTATGCCTTTTGATGCTAATATCAGTAGCCAGGAAATTGAAGATACCTATGTTGAGATTATCTCTGAAGTAAAGAAATATGTAAAAGTTCCTGTTGCAGTTAAGATTGGCCCTATGTTTACTAATATCATTGGATTAGTGCATAGACTCGAAAAAGCTGGTGCTGATGCAGTAGTGCTTTTTAACCGCTTTTACCGCCCGGATATTAATATTGAAAATGAAACCGTTGTAAGAAACAGTATCCTGAGTGGATCAGAAGAGATCACTCAACCATTGCGCTGGGTGTCATTACTTGCAAACAGGGTAAAATGTGATATTGCAGGTAATACAGGTATCCATAATGCTGAAGGAGTTATTAAACATTTATTAGCAGGTGCAGCAGCAACTCAGATATGCTCAACACTCTATAATAATGGAATTGGCTATATAGATACCATGCTTTTTGATCTGGAGAAATGGATGCAGAAGCATAATTATAGCTCTGTAAAGGAATTCCACGGTAAGATAGGTAGGGACAATGAGAATGTAGCTGCCTTTGAACGTGTGCAGTTTATGAAGAAGACGCTGACGGAATAGCCAGTGCCTTGTTATACTGGGGGTTGTAATCCTCACCGATAACCCCGTCATCTCCTATTCGATACCCTTTTGAATTATAACCGGTCAGACGTATGTTTTGTCCTTCACAAGCACTTATGCCGATCCATTTACAATTTTGGCAATGTTTCAGACCATTGATTTGGACACCCCAGCATTCGTCATCTGACAATTTAGAAGTATCAATATTTCGCATAATTAATAAGCATTAGAGAAAATCCAGAAAATTCCGATAATTATAGCAAATGATCCACCCACAATCCTGAGGGTTTGATACATTTTGTGTTTGTGATTCATTACAACATGTTTCGAGATGTAGCCAAGTATGATTGCATATATGACCATGGCGAGAATCGTACCCATTCCAAATCCTATCAGGTATATTACAGAGTCAATCGTATTTGGAAAAGCTAAGGTGGGAATGATAAGTACAAGATGAGAGATTCCAGCAAAGCCATGAAGAGTTCCCACCAGAAAGGCCGTTAAATTGTTTTGCCTGACAGGCCTTTGATGTTTATGAACATGTCCGTGCTCCGCATTATGCTTATGCGTATGAATATGAACATGTGGCTCCGGGTCATCATGTACGTGAGGATGAGCATGTGGCCGATATGGTTTGGCTAATGCTTTATAGTAGGCCCATAAGCCAATGAAGATCAATACAAAACCCACTATCTGCTCACTATATGCAGATATTTTTTCAATGGGTATAAACTCTTTAAAAAGAATAAATAGAACCCCTATCATTAGCATTCCTGCAATATGCCCAAGTCCCCAGAATATGCCGACATGCCAGGCTTTGCTTTTGTTTTCAATCGCCAGGGGGGTAACGGCGGCGAGGTGGTCCGGACCAGTTATTACATGCAGTGCACTTGCTAAGATACCTGTTAATAAATAGATCATAGGGCAAACGTACGTTAAAATTGTTAAATTTGAAAACGATGAACAGGTATTTTTTTAAACTTTCTTACAAGGGAACCAATTACCATGGGTGGCAGGTGCAGGACAATGCCACAAGTGTTCAGGAAGTCATTCAGAATGCACTGTCAACTATTCTGGGAGTCCCTGATATACAGGTTACTGGCTGTGGCCGTACCGACACCGGCGTACACGCTAGTGAATTCTATGCACATTTCGACCTTGATGAAAACCCGGAGTCGGTGAAAGAGAAAAACCTTCTGTTCAGTTTGAACAGATTCTTACCTGAGGATATTGCCATTCAGGAGATACTTCCAGTTCATCCAGATGCCAATTCGAGGTTTGATGCCTTAAGCAGAACCTATAAATATTTCATTTCAAGAGAAAAAGATCCATTCATTTTAGACACTGCTTATTACTATTTTGGAAATCTTAATGTCGAGAGGATGAATGAAGGAGCTTGTCTTCTCTATGATTATGAGGATTTTACAAGCTTTTCAAAACTGCATACCCAGGTAAAGACAAATAATTGCAAGGTTTCATCTGCAAAATGGGAACAAAGAGACGGATTACTGATTTTTACAATAACGGCAGACCGGTTTTTGCGCAATATGGTAAGGGCTGTTGTTGGCACTTTGCTGGATTTGGGCAGGGAAAAGATCAGGTTGGAAGATGTCAGAAATATCATTGAGAGCAAGGACCGTTCGGATGCCGGAGCATCTGTGCCACCTGAGGGATTGTTCCTGACACATGTTGAATATCCGGAGGAGATATTCATAATATAATTATGTTAAATAAGGGATTCCATCCCGTAGGATGGAATCCCTTTCTTACCTTTCTTAATCATACTTTCTTTCCATCACTTTCTGCACTGATTCAGTAATTCTTTCGGCCGACATGCCGTATTTTTCGATCAGTTCGTTGGGCTTCCCGGACTCACCAAAGGAGTCGGGCATGCCAACAAACTCCATCGGCACAGGATGATTTTTTGAAAGGCATTCTGCTATGGCCGACCCAAGGCCACCGGTAATTTGATGTTCTTCTGCGCTTACTATTCTACCGGTCTCCGTTGCAGCTTTAATAATAGCATGCTCGTCCAATGGTTTGATCGTATGCATGTTGATCACCCTGGCTTCGATACCCATTTCTTTAAGCTGCTGATGTGACTGAAGTGCTTCCCAGACGAGGTGCCCTGTAGCAATAATCGTTACATCATTCCCCTGGGCCATAGTCAGGGCTTTCCCTGGTATAAATTCATCTGTGGGGTTTGTAAAATCCGGTACCGGGGCCCTGCCAAACCTAAGATAAACAGGCCCGTTAATATCCTCAATGGCAGCCATTGTGGCCAGTTTCGTTTGTGTTGCATCACACGGTGATAAAACTGTCATGTTGGGCAGGACCCGCATGATAGCAATGTCCTCAAGCGCCTGGTGGGTCGCTCCGTCCGGACCAACGGAAATCCCGGCATGGGCGCCTCCGATTACTACATGTAATTCGTTATAGCAAACACTTATTCTTATAAAATCAGTTGTTCTAAGGGCTGAAAAGACTCCATAGGTTGCAAAAACGGGGATCTTACCTGATAATGCCATGCCTGCTGCCACACCTACACAATTCTGCTCTGCAATCCCAAGAGAATAGAATCGCTCAGGTATCCTGCTTGCAAATAAATCCACACCAACAGATCCGGTAATGTCTGCCCCGAGGGCTATTACCTCCTTATTCACCAGGCCGGCCTCCAGCAATCCTTCTCCAAAACCGCTTTTGGTTGGCCTCATACCCCTGTTTGTATAGGCTTGCATCTGATGTGTTATCTATATTGTTTTTCTAATTCTTCTAAAAAACTTAACGCTTCCTTTGGAGAGGGAACCTTGCCATGCCACCTGTAATCATCTTCTACAGATGGAACACCTTTGCCCATCTTTGTCCTTGCAATAATTACACTTGGTTTTCCCCTGAAGGATTTGGTGGTCTCATATGCTTCAATGACCTCAAGATGATCGTTGCCATTACATTCCAACACATGCCATCCAAAAGACCGCCATTTATCTGCCAGGGGTTCTATCTCCATGACATCTGATGTTTTACCATCTATTTGCACATAATTCCTGTCCACTATGGCAGTGAGATTATCAAGTTTATAATGAGCTGCACTCATGGCTGCTTCCCAGATTGAACCCTCCTGCAATTCCCCATCTCCATGTATGCTGTATACCCTCCACTTACTCTTGTCATGCTTTGCTGAGATTGCCATCCCGACTGACACCGACAGTCCCTGGCCCAATGAACCAGCTGATAGCTCCAGGCCCGGAAGGCCATGGTCCCGTCCCGGATGTCCCTGTAACCTTGTCCCCAGCACTCTCAAAGATTCTAATTCATTCATGTCAAAGTATCCTGCCCTTGCCAGGGTAGCGTAGAGTACAGGTGCAACATGGCCAATGGAAAGAACCACACGATCACGGTCGGCCCAGGTTGGGTCTTCAGGTTTATGGTTGATTACATGGAAATACAAAGAGACAAAAATATCTGTCAGGCCAAGCGAACCCCCCAGGTGCCCTGATCCTGCTTTTGAAAGGCTTTTAATGATGGCTCGTCTAACCTCAAAAGAAAGCTGTGTAAGTTTATTGATGTCTGCAGCGCCTCTGATCATTATATTGCATTAAGTAAAGTTGAGTTAAAGGTTGCTGAAGAAAAAATAGGCTACGATACCTGAATAGACGAGCTTCATGATGGTGCCGGTAATAAATCCAATAAATGAGCCGAATGCTGCACGAAAAGCTTTTTTTGATTCAGTGCCACCCATTGATTCCCCGATATATGCCCCAACAAACGGACCCAGGATGATACCGAAAATACCAAATGGCCCTAAAGTGATGCCTGTGACTGGCAAAATGATTATGCCAAATACCAGTCCGATCGCACTACCCCAGAGTCCTCTCTTGGTACCCCCGAACTTTTTTGTGCCCCAAACAGGTACGACATAGTCCAACACTGTTACACCGATCATGATAAGGGCCATTATTATCAGGAATTCCTCATCAAAAGGAGCCTTATCAGTTAGTTCAAGCATAATCAATGACAGATATGCTATGGCTTGTCCGGGTAATACCGGAAGAACACAACCGATTATCCCGATGATGAGAAGAATGATACCTATTATGATTAATATAATATCCATAGTTAACTAAAAACAAAGATAGCTTATTCAAATAATTGTTTTCCTAATAAAGCCATGATTTCTGTTGCTTTTCCCTGAAGAAAGATGTCAGATATTGATTTCGAGTAATTAGAGGTATTGGGGTTGATCTCTATAATCCTGGCGCCGTTCTGCTTGGCAATATGTGGTATTTGACTTGCAGGCATTATCTCTCCCGTTGTTCCGATCACCAACATCACATCTGAGTTAGTTGCCGTTTTTATTGAATCCTGGTAAACATCCTGTGGAATACCTTCGCCAAAAAAGATAAAATCAGGTTTTAGTAAAACACCGGTTTCTTTGCACTTTGGAGGCAGTATGCTCAAGTCGACTTCATCAACATGGTATCTGATCATACCATCCATTGTAACCAGGTATTTGGAAGAGCCATGAAACTCATGGACTACCTTGCTTCCTGCCTCCTGGTGCAGGTTGTCTATGTTCTGGGTGATGACGGCTTTGATTAATTTTTTTGCCTCCATTTCTGCAAGAACATTATGAGCTGTATTGGGCCGGGCTTGTCCGAAAAAATCATAGAATATCTCTTTGATAACCTTCCAGGATTCTTCCGGGTTGGATTGGAAATATTGAATATCGAGCAACATTGGATCATACTTGCTCCAGATGCCGTCTTCTCCCCGAAATGGAGGGATTCCACTCTCAACAGAAATACCAGCACCCGTAAAAACGGATGTATATTTTGAGGATTTTAATAATTCAACGACCTTTTGAATATTTATCTCTAATTCGTTCATACCTATTTCCACTAACCACTAACCACTAACCACCAATCACTTCAAATACTCCTTATAAACATCTTCCAGTTGCACAACTCTAATGTCAATAAAATTTGAAAGGTATTTATCAAGAAACGGTTTATGACTTGCACCGATGATGACCAGTGCTTTGTATCCAGGCATCATTGTGGTCATTTCCCTGATATGAGCTGCAATCCTCATGTTCCGGGCCTCCCACAACGCCACCCTGCTCAGGTCTTGTCCGGAAGAAAGATTGGATTTAAAAAACATCATCCATTGCGTATCATAATCTTTCTGAAGGTATTCCGGAGAATTAATATAGCGGTAGTAAGGTAAAAGGTTATTACTCATGAATCCTTGCTGCAATTTTGCTTCTGATTCTTTGTATAAGGGAGATTGCATCACCTCATCAAAAGCATTGGTTACACTGATATCATCCATAAGCTGGTCTGCAAAATCCTGGAACAAGTCCTTATCCATATGATCATCGATCTGGTAAAGCCTTTCCAGCCTGGAATCCATAGCAATACGGATTCCAATGGAGTTGATCTCATTTAAGGAGAGAAGTGACTGGTCAAGGTGTGTTTTTATTTCAGCAGGAATATAAGCATCCGATTGTTGTGTTTTGGATAGATAAGCCCATTGCAATAAGGCTGAATAGTAATCGTAAGCTGCCAGCAGATGCATGATCAAACTCCCTTCATCAACATCATAACCGTCCTCAATCTCTAATAAAAGTGAATCAGCAAGTACACGCGCCACATTTCCACCAATCCCTAATTGAGACTGTGCCACATGCCCATACCTTGTAATATTAGCCGCAAATTGTTGTATCACAGTCGTATAATCATGCCCTTCCTGTTCCTGGAAGGCGATTACTTTTGGTGCCTGTGCTTCTACCCCAACGATGGCAGGTTGCCAGAACCGGAATAAGGTAATCAAGGAATCAAGAGCTGTAGGCCTGAAAGATCCCTGGTATTGTCCGAGATGTGGTGTTGCCAGGATCAGTACTTTTGTTTTACTGGCATCCTCGACAGGGTCATAAAAATTGATGGTCGCTCCGTCCTGGGCTGAGGCAGATAATGCCATGACCAGGAGAATTAATAATGATAGGGGTTTAATCATGTTATTTGTTATTGGTTATTTGTTATTGGTTGTTGGTTATGTTTTCGATTTTCGATTTGCGTTCTGCGTTTACTGCATATTTCCTTCTGAATCTAACTTCAACAAATACATATTTCCATCCTGTGACACACTTTCAGTCGTTCCTGCGATAACCAGTTTGCCATCTGGTAATTCTCTGATTGAGTTGCCATAATCACTGCTTGATCCACCATAGGTTTTTTCCCATAACAGGATTCCATCTTTATTGATCTTCATCAGGTAGATTTCGTCATCGATGGTCTCGATTACATACTGGCTTCCGGAGATAACGTAACCGTCTGATACTTCCTGGATGCAGAGCCCTTTTTCTGATTTATCTGTCTGCCCGTATTGTTTCTCCCAAATAAGGCCCCCGGTGCTATTGGCTTTTACAACATATACATCTGAATTTGTTCCCTGGGTCATACCACAGACTATAATGTTTCCCTGGCTGTCTTCAATCACATAAAATCCCTCGTCCCAGGTGTTGCCACCAAAAAACTTAAACCATTGAAGGTTCCCGTTGTTGTCAATTTTTACCAGTGCCAGATCTTTATTGTTATTGTTTTCATCTCTACCGGTCATGATGAATCCGCCATCATTGCTTGGTGTAATGGCATAAGCTGTTTCTTCACCGATATCGGGATAGATATTATACCATATCGTATCACCATTATTATTGATCTTCAAAGCATGAATATCACCGAATGCATCCCTGCTCTTTGTATCCTGTGCATGGCCGCAAAGCACGTATTCATTAGGATTTACAGATCGGCATATATCCCAGCAGATACTGATGTCGGTCCATCCGTAATTTTGTGACCAGACAACATTCCCTGAAGCATCAAGACTTATAACATACATCTGGGCCTGGAGTCCAAACGCAGAGTTGCCTGCTATCAAATACCTGTTGTTATCAGCACGGGCGATAGCATTCGCCTCTTCAATGGCCTGCAAGCCTTTGTTGACGTCCCAGGTAGTATTGAAATTCAGATCAGATTTATATACCTGGTAATTAGTGTTGTGATTACCAGCAAGAATGATCCCATTGTCAGATGTGAGCTGCATGGCATCGCCTGAGTGAGTGCTCATAACGCCTTCCAGCAATGTCCAGCTGACCGGTTCAATTTCAGGATTTTCATCATTGTTTTCATCCTTTTTGCAAGCCGAAATGGTCAGGATGATAGCCAAAAAATATATTATGTATTTATACATGGTGAATTTTTTCAAGATAAACCAAAGGTATAAAAAACAAGTGAAAAGTGTGCAGTGAGCAGTGAACAGGCAAATCATTCTGGTCACACTTGTTAGCTATCGGGACAGGTCACAGAAAAAATTTTTTAAAAAAAACTTGACAAGGGCTTTTAAAAGTTCTATATTTGTAAAGTTCAAAAATTATGAAGTATACAAAATGCTGATAATAAGATCATAAAAAATCAAGCCATGACAATCAGATCAAAACTAAAAGGACCCATTGGAAGGATTTACCCTATTGCAATCCTCAGTACCTATGTCCTTGGGGCTTTAGAGTTCTTTATCCGGAGGAATCTTGAGGACGTCATGCCAGGCATTTCCTTCGGTCCTTTTTATGCTACCGTTCTTCTGTCAATTTTTTTCCTGGTTATGGGAATTTATCAGTGGTGGAGGTACCGGCTCTGGGTATACCCGGTTGTTAATTTCCTTGCAGCTACCAGTACATTTCAGAGCCTGAGCAACTATCATATCTATAATATTCCCTATCTGAGCCTGGAATTATACATTATAAATATGTTGGTCATAGTGTTATTTATTGTCATCTATTGGCCAACATTTGCCGGTGCTGAAAAATTTGAAGCAAATGCCAGGAGGTTATTTAAGTTGGGGGCTGAGCTGCTTAATGATACTTCAGACGGTTTTACTACAAGGCCCTATTCTGCCGGGACTGCAAAGTATACTTCTGAAGAGCTTATGGGCTTTATCAGGTTTATTAACGGCAAGTTCATTGCCAAAGCTTATTATCGGGACAATAATGTATACCTGGGATTTTCCATGGGGAAAAGCCTGATTGTTACAAATAACCCGGAGGATGTTAGTTATGTGCAATTTGATCAGGATGGCAAACTCACTGTTGCAATTTCTGAGTTTGACTATCGCCAGTATCGCAGTACCTTCAGCTTTGATCAGTTATGTGCTTCGGTTGGAGATGTTTTTAAGCGTTTCCTGCAATACTATCAAGATGGTAATGAAGACAGGATCATTACGGAATTAAAAATGGCAAGATAAAAATCTGGTAATATGAAATCAAATACTAGTATGAAAGTCCGATATCAATGGCCTTATATAATCATGGGCATAGCGGCATTATTTGCAGTGATTATAGAAAAAGAGGCATTTGGAACCTATTATCTGGCATTTCTCTATGGTTTTGGATTATTTATAACAGGCATTATTTTCAGTATCAGATTCCGCATGTGGCAACCTGCAGCAGTGATGTGCTGGTCTGGATTAGCGCTATGGCATTATTTTCTTGCAGCACGTCCAGGTGAAGTTGTCAGGATGCTTAATATGATAGGGATTTACGATGTCGATAGTTTTACTGTAGATTGGCTTGATCAAAACTTCAGTCTGGCTTTGGCACTAGCCCATATTGGATCAATAGTGATTGTAGGCCCATTGTATATGCCAGTGGTTCAGCGAAGTCATCAACTGGAAAAATCTGCCCGTAAGATTTTTAAGCTTGCTGCTGAAATGGTTACAGGTACTGAGGACAGTTTTACGGACCGACCATATGTTGCCGGTCATGAAAACTATCAAAGAGATGAATTAATTGGGTTTGGCCGGTATTTGAAAGCTAAAAACATTGCCTTGTATGATATCAAGGCTGATGTATTTAAATTAGGATTATCAATGGGTAGGAGCCCTTATACCAATAAATCATTTCAATTGATATCCAGTATCAGTTTTGCCAACGATGGAAAACTAACTGTAAAGATCTCTGAGAACGATTATAAAAAATATAGAAACAGCCTGACATTTAATCAATTATGTGATTCACTTGCCAAGGTTTTCGGCAGATTCATTGAATACTACAAAGATGGGAATGAAGAGAGAATTATCACAGAATTAAAATCAGTTTAAAACACCAGATTATTATGAAAACAATAAAAGTATTATTAACATGGGCACTTCTGATTTTGCTTGTCATCCCCTGTCAGTCATGCACATTAAGGGATACCACAGAAAAGGAAACCTATTATTATGGCATTGAGATTAATGATGTCCTCTGTGGATATTATAAAATAACTACCTATAGTTATTTTGAAGGGGAAAAAGAATTTGGCCTCATCAGGGCAGAGGTATTGAACAAGTTATCTGTGCTGGAGGGTGATGTTGATATAACAATAGAAAATGAATTGATCTACGACCCGGAAGAAGAAGGATACATCTCCCAGGTATCAGATATGGAATTTGGAAAGCTTAACATTCATTCAACAATTGAAATTAAAGAAGGCATCGCATATCACTATGAAAGCAGTTCAGGTACACGGAAGGAAGTTGAGATCGGACCGGATGTGATCGTGGAGTTGCCTATTGCCAATCCGCATTTATTTAGAGACTTCATTAATGATACAATCCAGGAGAAATCTTATCAGGTATTTGATGATAAGACCGGTGACATCATCGAAAAGAAGTATTGCAGGATAGGAGAGGAGGAATTAGTGCTGGCAGGCCAAACCTACCAAACACTATTATTGGAAGAAATCCAAATGAATATGGGCTTGAAATCAAAACTCTGGCTGGAAAAGGAAACAGGATTTCCATTAAAACATAATATCGCTCAAAGCAGATTAATCTTCCTGGCAGATGAATCCGTGGTAAAGAGGATATCAATTGCCAACCTGGATGATTATTTATTTGCAAAAGTTGACAAGGTTATTCAAAGGTCACCTGAACTTGCTTATATGAAGGTTAGGGCCAGGGTCAATTCGGTTGGGGAGTGGTGCAGCGTTGAGAAATTAAATTTCCCAGGGCAAAAATTTACCGGAACTGTGGAAGACAATCTTGTGGATGGCATCTTTGAGATTGAACCTATAAGGTATCATGGTGAAAATGCACCTGGTTTTCCCTATGATTTTGAATTAGTTGATTCACTGCAGAAGTATTTGGAACCGGAGTATCTTATCGAGTCAAATGAGGATGTTCTTGTCAGCAAAGCACAGCAGGTCACTAATGGCGCGTCAGACTCCTGGGAAGCGACAATTCTTTTAAGTAAGTGGGTGAATAAAAATATTGACCCGGCCATACCAGGTGGAACATCTGCCATTAATACCTATAGGACCAGGGAAGGAGAATGTGGATCACATACCCGTTTATTAACTGCTTTCTGCAGGGGGGTTGGAATACCCGCCAGATTCGTAATGGGTTGTGCTTATATTCCTCAATATGGTGGTTGTTTTGGTCAACATGCCTGGACCGAGGTATATATGGGCGAGACAGGCTGGGTAGCAATAGACGCAACATTCGGTGAGGTTGATTACGTTGATGCAGGCCATATCCGCTTCGGCGAACAGTCATCATTCCATCCCGAAGAAATGGAGATCCTTGAATACCGTCACTTGGGACAAGAACCTGATCACGTTGAAGCAGAGATTCCTGAAAAGTATCAGCCTTACATAGGTAAATATAAGGTTATCAAGACTGGAAATGATTTTGAAATTCTTTACAAGGGTGAACATCTGGCAGTTGACATTCCAAATAAAATGGTTCTTCTGTTAGATGATCCGGATGAAGAAGGAAGATGGTATCCCCAGCTGACCAAGCAGATCAGTTTTACCTTTCATGAAAATGAAGCTGGTGAGATTGCTGAGTTGCAGTTGCAGCAAATAGTAAAACTGACAAAATCTGATACCCGGGTTGAAATTTCTGAGGATACTCCCACTGCTTTGCACCCCTATATTGGGAATTATAAATTATTTTCGGTTCCGGGTGATTTCAAGGTGTTTTGCAAGGATGGCATACTGGAGGTGGACGATCCTACCAATGACCTGGTGATTAAACTACATTCATTGGATGAGCCCGGTTCATTTGGCAATGAACTGAATGAAGACGAGGTCCATTTTCAAAGCAATGAGGAAGGTATCGTTGATGCGATGGTCATCTACGGTCATCTTACAATGCCAAAGACCGAATTGGTGGCTAGTGATTAGTTGTAAAATAGCATAACATCGTTGACACAAAAATAATATAAAACTGTAGCATACATCGTTGACACTTATCCCTGCTAGCAGGGCGTTTTTTAAGGATCAACAAATAGCATGAGTTCGTTGACATATTGATTACCAATCGACAGGCATAGGAAAGTGAAATACGTGATAAATATTCTGGTCTCTTCTGATGACAAGAGTGTGCCTATGGATGATCAGCTCAGCTGTAATATAGCTGTATATTAGATCTCTATGCACCTTAAAGGATGATCCAAGTATTGTCAGTTTCTGATTGGATCTTATAAACCTGATGAAAAGGATAACGCCTTCTTTCAATGGTATTCTGCCAGGAAGCACATATTCTGGATCCAGGGTTGTCCTCTTGCCATTTATCAGCTCCATCTGCGCAGGAGTACGATTGCTCTGCGATGAGTACCGATGATTTGCATAATGGAAAGTGGCAAATTCATCTGAGGCTACATAAAGTTCCTCCAGATTTTGGCAATAAACTGACTTCAGAACATGTCGTTCGTAGGTCTGGTTGTATCGCTCTACTATACCATTTCTCCAAGGTTCCTTAACTGGAATAAATATCGGAACCACATGAAGAGATAGAGCCAATCGTAGAACAATCCCTAGGCTTCTGGGGTGGCGGTTGCTACCTCGAAAGCTCAGTTCATTATCCATTTGAAGGGCATCAGAAAGCCCAAACTCTTTCCAATAATCTACTAGTGATTGGGCAACACAAACAGCACCTTTATTGGGTTTGGGATAGGTTTTTGCCGCATGCGAAAGTTCGTTAATTATGCTGACACCATAGAACCTTTTCCCTGTTCCCAGATAGCATGGTCCGATTAAGTCCATTTGTTGAGTATCAAGGAAATGCTTTGGGTACTCATAACCTTTGGATACATACTTAGAAGTCTTTCGAGTGAGTCCATTACGCTTTATTACTCTGTTAATGGTCCAAATGGAAGGAATCGGCTCTCCTAAATCCCGAAGCGCATATTGGATACTGATTGCACCTGTTTGTGAAAAGGGGTTATTCTCAAGACTTTTTCGAGCTCTTATGATAGACTGCTCAGTTGCTTCCGAGACCTTAGATACTGATGCTTTTGGTCGCCTACTATTTTCTTCAAACCAATTAGCACCTCCTTTTTCATATCGCTGTATCCATTTATAAACCCATTGCCTTGAGTGCCCAAGATGCACGGAAATCTCAGTTATAGATTTCTTCTCCTGGCAATAAAGCTCAATTGCAGCTTGTCTTTTGGTCACTTCGCTCATTTTTGAACGAAGCTATATCATATTGTCAAAGAACTATGTATGTAATTTAGTAAACGATGTATTGCTATTTTTAAACTATTAAAAAATGCAGGTCAAAAAGTGTAAACGATGTCCTGCTATATGTCAATTAGTGATTAGTGGTTAGTGGTTAGTGGTTAGTGGTTAGTGAAAAGTAAATAGTATATAGTAAATAGCAAATAGCAAATAAAAAATAACATTTTCCAATGTATTATTCAAGAAAGTTAAAGTATGAATTTGGGATAGGCGGGTTATTGCCAGCTCTGGTAATGCTCATTGTATTCGCTTTCGTCACAATATTTATGGGTATTGGAGCGGGTCTTGTGGTGCTTTTCATTGCATTTGCTTCATTTGCATGCCTGTCGTCTGTCACATATCTCAGGACCAGGAACATAAGTTACCTGGCTGCTGCCGTTTTCCAGACCTGCTGGGCATTGTATTTATTGACTGTACCGCAAGGACTCCTTCCTCTTGGTGGCAAAATTTCATCATTTTTTTACTTCTGTGGGATCCTTTCTGCAGTATGGCTTATTTACCTGGTATCTAAAAGAAAGGGCAAATGGAAGGGAAGCGAAATGTTCGAATTGGCGGCCCAGCCGGTTGAAGATTCAGTTAATGGTTTTACAGACAGGCCACGTCCGGCAGGTACAGCTGAGTATACCAAAACTCAACTTATGGATTTTACGGAATTTGTGAGGAGGAACCTCATTGCAGTACCTTTTATTGAAGAGAATAGGGTCGTTTTTACTTTAATCAGAATGGGTAGTGAGTATACTTATCTGCTAAATCCCAATTATTCTTATTTCGATAAAACCTGGGTGGCATTTGATTTTTCAGGTAAAGTTGCAGTGAATATTCCCAAGAAGGATTACCTCCAGTATAAAGATGAACTGTCGTTTGATCAATTATGCGAAAGTTTAGGAAAGGTTTTTATAGAATTTCTGGAATATTCAAAAAAAGGTGAGCATGAGCGAATCCTTTATAAACTCAACTCCCTCAAACTTAGCACATTTGTATAATTCTAAATTCTTAACTCCATGAGTCCACAACCTAAATTAAAATCTCAGGAATTAAAGCTGGAAGCCCTCGTGTGGATGGTCCTTGGACCCTTGATGATCGCTTTTATCATTTTCTTTGGATTTGGGCTAACATTATTATTGCCGGTAGCAGTTGTCTATGGACTAATCGCTCTGATCATTTTTCTTCGGACAATGAACACAGGCTTTATGATCCAGGCATTGATGTTTACTTTTTTGATCATTTTTATCCTTGGGATAATATTCTGGCCGGAAGTATTTGGAGATGTTATGATTATTGTGCTGGGCGTGTGTTGTGCCCTCTGCGTACTATGGTTTGTCATTTTATTGCTGACCAAAGAATTCAGATGGCGGCATCGGGATGTGCTGGAAACGGCTTCACAACCAGTTGTTGAAGTCCGGGATGGATTTACTGAAAGGCCATTGCCTGTTGGCCACTATGATTGCGATTGGCGCACCCTGATCAAATTTGCAAGGTTCATGAGGAGAAACCTGATTGCCATTCCCATTTTTGAAGACGACAAAATTGTATTCTCTATTAATCTATCCAAGTTCAGGTTGTTGTTTTATAATACTGATTATTCTGAGGATTCATGGATATCCTTTGACAAAGAAAAAAATGTCATTGTCAATGTTTCATCGCATGACTATCAACAATACAAGGATGCTTATGATTTTAACCAGGTGTGTGCAAACCTTGGAAATTTATTTATTGAATTTTTGGAATATTATAAAAAAGATGAAGCCTTAAGCATCCTGGATAAATTGGATCATAAGTAAGATATTAAAGAACAATATAAAACAGCATTATCATGCAATTCATCAGTAAACTTAGACCGCCGAAACTTTTCCCTGAAATCTTGATTGGACTTATAATTGCTGTTCCATTCCTGCTTACGATGATAGTTACCCAGGATATTTCTCAAGGCTTTAAAGTCATTTTCCCTTTTTTCGTACTGAGTTGTTTTATAGGGCCCTGGTTGTATTTCAGAACAATGAACCCGGGGTACCTGGTCTATTCAGTATTCTTTTTATCTCTAACAGCCCTGGCATATACGATCGGTTTTGAAGGATTGGAAGGAAATAAAACCATCTTGTTAGTGCAGGCATGCATCTGCATCATTTTTACCATCTGGCTTTATTATTTGATCTTCACCAGGAAACTTAAATTCAGGACAAGAGAAATTTTTGAGTTAGCTGCAAGGAATTTGAACGAAGGTGCAGATAGCTTTAGTGAAAGGCCATATCCAGCTGGTAATTCTGTTTATTCAAAAGATGACATTTATGCATTCTCCCTGTTCTTGAAAAAGAATTTGATCGCAATACCTTTTTATGAAGCAGACAGGGTTGTATTATCAATTGATACATCCTATGGCAGAGTTTATGGTTTCAACAAGCATTACAACAGCCAAACCTGGGTTTCTTTCGATTTCGAAGGTAATATCCTGGTAAACTTTGCCATGAAAGACTACCTGGGATACAAGGAAGAATTGACTTATGATCAGTTATGCGAGTCACTGGGCAAATTGTTCATACACTTCCTAGATCTTTATTTAAAAGGGAAGGAAGTGATGATCATTGACCAGTTGAACGAATTGAAATTGAACCCTATGACCTGATGATGAGATGGATTTTAAAAAAGCTGCCATATTAGGATCATATATTTCCAAGGACTACACCGAGGACATGTTCAGGTTGTTAGTGACCTACCAGGATATCTCTGCCTCGGAGGCAGCATCAAGGCTTAATTTACATATCAAAACTGTTCAGGACTTCCTGGAGGGAATGGTAAGTGTTGATGTAATTACCAAAAAGGAGGTTTATGAAAGTAAAAGACCCTATTATCGTTATGCCCTGAAGAAGAAACATATTACCATGGATATTGACCTTTCAACATTATTTTCTGAGCAACAGAAGCCCCAGGGAAAGGAATCCATACAAATCAGGGAAATGAAAAATGCCGGAGCCCGTTTCACTACCTCAAGGAACAATCAATATATCAGCAATGTCGTAATCTGGATGGGGCAGGGCAGGGAACGACAGGAAAGAAGGATAAACCTGAGCATACCACAGGGCAAGTTTTTATTCTACTTACCCTTCCCAAGCGCGGAGTTTGAGAGCATCCATGATATCATGGACAAAGCTGGAGTAGAGAGCTCGCATTCCTCTGAAATTCTTGATATAGTGGATGCTTTGATGGGATTTAAAGTAATAGAAACAAAGAAATGACAACCCAATAATAACTTAAGCTTGAGCAAATTAATCAAACCAATATTAATCGGATAAATAAAATTAATCATGAAAACAACAAGAAAAATTAATTGGATATTATTGGGTGCCATAGTATTTGGTGTATCCATAATAGGATCTGGATGTGCAAGTAAGAAGAATCTTTGGGGCGATCCAGAAAAAGGATTGGTACTGAAGTACCAGATGCCTGAAAATGAAAAGATCTCATATCAGAAATCAACCAATTTTAAACAGAATATGGAAATAAATGGCCAGGAAGTATCCATCAAGGCTGATCAAGATTTCTATTATTCACTATTGTTTAAAGAGAATGCCAATCAAGAGATCGGACTAGGTGTAACGGTCGATTCTGTAAATTATATTATTGAAAGTCCGCAAGGTGAATTACTCCCCGATATGAGCAGCATTGCAGGTCAGAGTTTCAATATGACACTCACCGAGTGTGGTAAAGAAAAGAACCTTGATGAGGCCAGAGAAATAAAATTTTCCCTGGAAGGAGAAGAGCAAAACATTGCTTCATCTTTCATGGGGCTTTTGCCTGATCTCCCAGATCATCCTGTCAAGGTTGGTGATGCCTGGAAATCATCAGACACTATTGTGGAGGAGAGCAGTCGTGGAAATATGATATTGATCTTCAACATATTTAACACACTTGAAGCTTTAGAAACTATTGATGGTTTAGAATGTGTAAAAGTGAATGCTAAAGTTGTTGGGAGTATGAAAGGAGAGGGAAACACGGAAGAGGTCCTGTATGACTGGGATGGTGAAATCCAGGGTGAAGGAATATGGTACTTTGCATATAAAAAGGGCCTTTTAGTGAAAGAAACCGGCTCAGGTGTTGGAGAAGGATCATTAATTATTTCTGCCAGGGACATGAGTATTCCAATGACCAGGGAGTTTATGGTTGAGAATACCCTGTTACGGTAATTTGACTTTTTCGTTCCTACTTCTGCGTTCTTACTTTTGCGTTCTGCGTTTTGCGTTCTGCGTTCTGCGTTCTCTTCCTGCTTGCCCACCAGATAGTAGCTGGAATTATTAAAATGGCAGTTGGAACAGTTGATTCCAAAGGAAGAGGTGTCCCTTTCAGGCTGTGAACAATATAAGTCAGCGTGATAGCTATAACAGAAGGGATAAGGATCGCAGTAAGGATAGCCCATAAAGGCTTGCGGATGCCAATAGCCAGGCGTTCGCAAGTCTTCATGATAAAACCACCAAAGAGAAAAGTATATGCTCCCTGCTTTGCAGCTGCAGTAATTGCACCGGCCAGTTCAGATCCCTTGAAGTAATTCACACTAAATACAATAATTGCCATAACAAAAGCCCCGGCAAAAGCCATCTTATAATCAATATACTTACTACCAAATGCAATTACTCGCTTAAGCATGCCACAATAATAAACATTTTCTTATCACAGGTTACAGGTCACAGAACACGAATTTATCAACATATACAACAGAATTAAATTTAAAACGTTAAGTAAGTATCTTTGATTTATGAATTAACAACCGGTTCATGAAACGCATTACTTTCCTCCTTTGCATCGCTATGATTTCAGCGATAACTGTATCAATGGCCCAGGGTGATTCAGCCACAGGAATGAAGGCTGTTAAAAAATGGGAATCAAATGAAGTTTTTCATATTCCTGAATCCGTATTTTATGATAAGGAACTGGACGTTTTGTATGTTTCCAATATTGACGGGAGTCCGGTTGTAAAGGACGAAAATGGTTTTATCTCAAAACTATCTACCGATGGTAAGGTGCTGGAATTGAGATGGATCACGGGGATGAACGCACCCAAAGGCATGGGCAAGCACAAGGGGAAATTATTTGTTACTGACATTGACCAGCTGGTCGCAATTGATGTTGCCAAAGGAGAAATTCTTCATAAGTATGATGCAGAAGGAGCCATTTTTCTGAATGATATTGCCATCGATAAGGCAGGTACCGTTTATGTTTCTGATTTAACAGGGAATGCAATATATAGATTCAAAGATGGTGAAATAAAAAGATGGTTGGAGCATGATGAATTGATATACCCTAACGGACTGTATTTTCAGCAAGGTAAACTCTATGCCGGATGCCGGGATAAGATCCTTGAAATTGATCCTAAAAGCCAGAAGTGCAAAATATTGGCCCGGGAAACCGGAGGTATTGACGGATTAAATATCGATGAGAAAGGCAATTTCATCATCTCGGATTTTTATGGAAAAGTACAATGTATAACACCTGCGGGCGAAAAGCTTATTCTATTCGACACCTCTTTCGAAACGATTAATGCTGCAGATATTTATTATGAGCAATCCAACCACACTCTTTATGTTCCCACCTTCAGGGATTGCAGGATTATGGCCTATGAGATAGTGTATTAGCGCATCACTTCAACCATCGATCCAACCAGTTAAAAAAGGTCCTCTGCCACAAGATCCCATTTTGTGGTGTCAGCACCCAATGGTTCTCATCCGGGAAGAAAAGAAATTCTGCTGGAACACCTCTGAGTATCGCTGCATTAAAAGCGCTCATCCCCTGGGTATAGGTAATCCGGTAGTCCAGCTCACCATGAATAACAAGTATAGGCGTATCCCATTTATGAACAAATTTATGAGGCGAGTTGGCGTAGGATCTTTGAGCGATCTTGTTCTTATTATCCCAAAAAGCACCACCAAGGTCCCAGTCAACAAACCACATTTCCTCGGTTTCAAGGTACTGTGATTCAAAATTAAACATGCCATCATGTGCAATAAATGCTTTAAATCGCTTGTCATGATTACCTGCCAGCCAGAACACAGAAAAACCTCCATAACTTGCTCCAACCGAGCCTAATCTTGTTTCATCAACGAACGGTTCCTTACTAGCATAGTCAATAGCGCTCAGGTAATCTTTCATGTTCTGTCCGCCATAATCACCACTGATTTGTTCATTCCATTCCCGCCCAAAACCGGGCAACCCTCTGCGGTTAGGTGCAACAACAATATATCCGTTAGCTGCCATCATCTGGAAATTCCAGCGATATGACCAGAACTGGCTTACCATGCTCTGTGGACCACCCTGGCAATACAGCAGTGCAGGATATTTTTTCTCTGGATCAAAGTGTGGGGGGTAGATGTACCACACCAGCATTTCTTTATTATCAGTTGTTTTTATCCAACGTTTCTCAACTGCACCCATCTCAAGTTGATCGAGGATATATTTATTCACCGTTGAGATTTGCATTGTTTCTCCATCTACCGGATCAACAGCATAGATCTCCGTTGGCATTGACATGGATTGCCTGGTAGCAATCAACTTGTCACCGGCAAGGGCTACGGAACGATAATTATGGATACCATCAGTGAGCTTGGAGAAATTACCACTATTCAGATCCAGCTTATATATTTCAATGGTACCATGCCGTTCGCTTGTAAAATAAATGCCATCACCTTCAGCTGTCCAAGCAAAGCCATGCGCATTCTGGTCGAAGTTCAGGGTATGATCTTTTATTTTATTGTTTGTAAAATCAATAGTAACTAATCTGACCTTATCTGACTCATAACCATCACGTTCCATGCTTTCCCAGGCAAGCATTTTGCCATCTGGTGAAAATACCGGACTCATGTCAAAGCCCATCATACCCACTGTGAGGTTGATGGTGGTTTTATTCCCTATATTATACAGATAGATATCAGAATTGGTAGAGATGCTGTAGTCCATGCCAGCCTTTTTCTTGGATGTGTAGGCGATGGTCTTGCTGTCAGGACTCCATGCGATTTGTTCCATTCCGCCAAACGGACTTAATGGTGAACCCCATGGTTCTCCTTCCATGATATCCATTCCATCATGAATTCCTTTTTCTGAATATTCTGTTATAAAAATGTGACTATAACTATCTACCCAATGATCCCAATGCCTGTACATGAGGTCTTCCATCACTTTCCCGGTAGCTTTTGGCAGGCCCTGGTAAAGGTCGGTATATGGATTTTCTATAGGGACTTCTTTAATATAGAGTACCTTACTCAGGTCAGGTGAATACTTGAACCCATTAATGCCTCCCTCAATATCTGATATTCTTTTCTTCCCGGAGCCGTTAGGGTTCATTTCCCACAGCTGAACATTACCGCTGGCCGAAGATAAATATCCGATCTTTTTACCGTCTGGCCTCCAGACAGCATTAAATTCACTTTTTGGTGTTTGCGTCAGTCTGGTCCATTCAGTACCATCAGGTTTTAAAGAGTACAGTTCCCTGTTTCCCTTGTTTTCATCAACATCATAATAAGATACTCCGCATAAAATTGTTTGCTGATCTGGTGACACCTCAACACCACTTAAGCGCCCAAAAGCCCATAGAACCTCAGGTGTCATTAAATCAGATTTAAGTTCAAGATCCTGTTTCCAGATTATCTTTTGTGTTGCATCTGTTTTTGAGGATGATTGCTGCATATCCTTGCAGGACAGGTTGATGACTGTGATCACAGCCATCAAGAAGATAAATCTCTTTTTCATTTGAATTATGCTTTTTGGGTTTCAGGAATTTCGATCCACTAATGTCGGAAAAAGGAATGATATTAAAAAGAGAATTAGAAGAAAATTGTGATTGTTTGGAATCTTTTAAAACATTGAAAAATATTGACTTTTAGATAACTTTTTTTGAGAAATTGGGTAAAAAGAAAAGGGAAGACCAGACTAAGGATTGAAGGACAATTCTTAACTTGTATTATTGCTACTTAAACCTAATCCAGGAATGTTGCCACAGGCCAGGCATCTGGCGTTGTGTGCAATGTTTTGTTGTTGATGACTAACATCTAACTGATGAACCGACTAAAGCCAAAGCTGCAGTTTAAAGTATTGTTTATTATTGGCATATTGCTGCTGTCTTACATTTACGGCTTCTTCATTTTTAAATCCTATGAAGAGAGGCGTTTCAACCTGCTGCAACGTGAACGACTGATTGAGTATGAAGATGTAATGGAGAATCTTCTGGAACTCAAGGGGAATTCATTTCACAATGCTGTAAAGCAATTACAGAATTCTCAGGAGAAAATAGCTGAATTTATACAGGAACCTGAAATTTCTTTTGCTGAAGAACAACTCGATTTATACATCCAGGATCAGGGTTATGATGCCCTTTGGGTGCTTGATACAACTTACGAGACAGTGTATGCTGTGAATTCCCTCTCTGATGAAATGAATGAGCTTCCAATCCCGGACAGGGAACGCAGTGTGGCTTTGAATAATAAATTCGGGGATCACTTTTTCTATAATTCTGAACAGGGCTTGATGGAGTTCAGAGGGGCACCACTAAGTATTGATAAAGACTCAATTACCAGCCTTGCAGGGTATATTTTCCTGGCAAGGATGTGGGATGATTCTTTTGTGAGTGAGATGAATAAGCTAACAAGTGGGCAGGTGGTCTTATATAAATTTCCAAACAGCCAGAAGTTGCAGTTAGCACCAAATACAGATAAAGTATCTGTAAAAAGAGCCCTTTACGATTGGCTGGATATTGAGGTTGCCCATCTTGAATATATTGGGATAGAACTCAATAACAGGGAGTTCAATGCATTCGCAACGAACTTGTTCCTGTTGTATTTATTCATTTCGATAGTTATATTCATCACCATTACTTTATTGCTTATCAAATGGATCTATAATCCTATAAAACTGATCTCAAACAGTATCAGGTATAATGATACTTATCCGCTGGAAAAGATCATGAATAAGAATAACGAGTTTGGGCAGTTATCAAAACTAACCTTAGACTTCATTAAGCAAAAAGAAAACCTGGTCAGGGAAATTAAAAACAAGGTCAGGACCGAAAAGACTTTGAAGATCAGCGAAGAGAAATTTCGTGAGCTGATCAACCAGATGCCTGATTATATAGTAGTGCACCATGATGGAAAGATAATCTATGTTAATGAAGCTTCATATTCGAAGCTCGGATTTGAAAAAGAGAAGGTTATAGACTCTCCTTTGCTAAATTATATCAGTAAGAACGATCGTGCAAAGGTTGCGGAAGAAATCAGAACAGATAAGCAGGAGCATGAATTCAAAGATTTTGAAATGTCAATCGTTGATGCTTATGGAGAACTACACCCGGTAATTGTTAGATCTTCGATTATCACTTATGAAGAAAACCCTGCTATCATGTCAGTGTTGATCGACATTTCTGAAAGAAAGAGGTTCGAAAAAGAACTTATTGAGAGTAGCGCTGGTTTGAAAGCAATCCTTGATAACCTTCCTTACAGTGCCTGGTTGAAAGATAGAAATGGCCGTTTCGTTGCCATGAACAGGACTTTTGCAAGTTTCTACAATATGAGTCCGGATGAGATTAAAGGAAAAACTGACTTTGACCTATGTGCTCCTGAAGTGGCCTTGCAATATGAAGAACTGGATCAGAAAGTAATTGAAAGCAAAAAGCGTATTTACTTTGAATGGAAGAACCCGGAAGTAAAGGAAGGCCAATGGATTGAGACATTTAAGTTTCCTATAATAAACGGTAAAGGTGAAGTAATAGGTATCACAGGGATTGCGCGTGATATTACGGATACTAAAAAGAAGCAGCTTGAGCTTATAAACGCAAAGGAATATGCTGATGCAGCCAACCTGGCCAAACAACAGTTCCTTTCAATGATGAGCCATGAAGTAAGGAACCAGCTAAATGCCATCATTGGATTAAGCCAGCTTCTCCTGGTTGAGTCACCGAAACCTGAACAGCGTGAAAATCTTTCAACGTTAAACTTCTCTGCAGAGCACCTGCTAGGTTTGATCAACGATATGTTAGACTTCTCAAAGATTGAAGCAGGTAAAATTGATTTTGTCGAGTCAGAGTTTAACATCAGGGAAATGCTCATCAATCTTAGAAATTCCTTCACTATCAAGGCTGAGGAGAAGGGTATCTCACTTGAATCCAGTGTCGATATGATGTTGCCGGAAATCCTGATAGGTGATCAAACTCGCCTCAGCCAGATCCTGACAAACCTGATAGGGAATGCTGTTAAATTTACCACAAAGGGAAATGTCACCCTTAAGGTAAAGGTGTTGAAGGTGATGCAGGGGCGAACGAAAATTGAATTCCGTGTTTCTGATACAGGAGTTGGAATAGAGCCTGAACAACAGCAAGCTATATTTGATCCATTTGTGCAGACAAAACAGGCTGCAAATAAAGGTGGCACAGGTTTGGGCCTGTCTATTACCAAGAAATTAATTGAGCTGCAAAAAGGTGATATTCAGCTTGAGAGTGAGTTTGGCAAGGGATCAGAATTTATATTTATCCTGGAGTATAGAACCCCGAAAAGTCAAAAGGACAGCAAAAAAGAACTTGAAAAGGGGGATACTTTACAAAAATTCAAGGATATCAGGATTCTGTTGGTTGAAGATAATCACATAAACAAGCTGATTGCCAGCAGGTACCTTGAGAAATGGGGCGCCCTGGTCGATACAGCTGATAACGGACTTATAGCATTAGAACAACTGGCAAAATCCTCCTATGACCTTATCCTGATGGACCTTCAGATGCCTGAGATGGATGGATTTGAGGCCACTAAAAAGATTCGTGACAATGTCAATCTGGCAATAAAGAACATTCCTATCATTGCCCTGACAGCATCAGCCATGGTTGAAGTACGAGAAGAAGTAATTGAGGCAGGGATGAATGACTTCATCACAAAACCATTTAATCCGGCCGAATTGAACAATATCATTGCCAAATACCTCTAATTGATGTAAATTTGGGTTACTAATCCCAGGCAAATCTTTTAAATTATTGCGTGATCATGCTGAAATTGAACCGAATCATAATATTTCTGCTACTCAATCTGCTGGCTTTTCAAGTCTACCCGACCGATGCAGATAGTCTGCTTTTGCTTTTAGAAAACTCCAGAGGCAAGCATAGGGCAGAGTTACTCAATCAAATATCTGAAGTTTACGTCAATACTTCTGCTGAAAAGTCAGTTCAGTATGCTCAGGAAGCATTGGAGCTTGCTGAAAATGAAAAGTTCTGGGAAGAAGTAGCCAGGGCGTATAAAAATATAGGTAACGCTTATAATCTTTTGAATACAAATGAGCTTGCAGTGCTGAATTACCAGAAGGCCCTGGAGCGATACCATGAACTAAATGATTATTCGAATATCATTGATGTCCTGACCGAAATATCGTATGTCTATTATAAGGTTGGAGATTATAGTAATGCACTGGATTTTGCCAAGCAATCCCTTTCCAATAGCGATCAGTTTCAGGATACTACTGGCATTTCCGAATCATATAATACACTAGGACTGATATACTGGAAGCTGGGTGATCTTGATATGGCCCTGGAATATCAATTACTTTCTCTTTCATTAGAGGAGGAAGAAAATCATAATACATTTAATAATATTGGGATTATCTATGGTGTTCAGGGCAACTATGAAAAAGCACTTGAGTACCAGTTAAGAGCACTGGAGATCAGAAGGAATCTGGACCTGATTGTAGGGATTGCCGGTTCTCTAAACAATATTGGAATCATCTATAAGCAGCTGGGTGAGCTCGATACAGCCCTGGCGTACTTTCTCGAGGCTCTCGACCTCAGGGAAGAAATAGGACAGCGATGGCGTCTGGCCGGAGCATTCAATAATGTTGGCTCCATATACAGGGCCAAAGGGAACCAAACAATGGCCCTTGAATATTTTCGGCAATCCTTGAAATATTCCAATGAGAGTGAGAACACTTATGAGTTTGCCAGTACTTTATTGAATATTGGAGATGTCTTTCTTGAATTAAATCTTACTGATAGTGCGATAGTCTATTTGCAGGACGGAATTATTCTGGCCAACAGGATCCGGGCACAGGAACTGCTTAGTGACGGGTACTATTCAATGTACCAGCTGTTTTATTATAGTGATGATTACCTGGCGGCCCTGGAATATTATAAGGCATACAGCATTGTTAAAGATACTATCTTTTCCAAAAAGAGTGATGATAGGATAGCCGAACTCAGGATTAAATACGAAACAGAAGAAAAAGAGCAGGAGATAGAACTGCTTAAGCAGCAAGATACCTTGCAAGCGCAGCAGAGCCGCCGTGACAGGAATTTGAGAAATCTATTAATCGTCATCCTGATCCTCGTAATAATTCTTATTATCTTATTTTACAACAGATATACAATTCGTAAGAAGACAAATAAAATGCTTACGGATAAGAATATTCAGATTAACCGTATCAATCAGGATCTTCGTAAATTGAATAATGAGCTGGAAAAGCGTGTAAAGGAAAGGACCCAAAACCTTGAAGATGAAATATTGGAAAGGAAACAAGCTGAAAAGATACAACGTGTTCTATTCAAGATTGCCAGGGCAGCGAATACCTCTATAACACTAAAAGACCTTTTAAGTGTCATACAGCTGGAAGTATCCAAAATTCTTGACCTGAGAAATTTCTTTATCGCACTGTATGATAAAGACAGGGATCAATTGTCCCTGCCCTATTTTGTTGATGAAAAGGATCAGTTTGATAGCTTCCCAGAAGGGAAAACACTTACATCTTATGTGATAAGGAAGAAACAGATGGTATTGTTGAAAAGTGATGATATAGATCAACTGGTCGAAAGCGGAGAGATTGATCCCATTGGCACAATGTGCAAAGTTTGGCTGGGTGTTCCATTGCGTTCTGAGGGGGGGATTATCGGGGCTTTTGTGGTACAGAGTTATGAAAACGAACATGCTTTTGATAAGAATGATATTAAGGTTCTAGAGTTCATTGCCGACCAGATCGGTATTATGATTGAAAGGAAGTCTAATGAAGAGAAATTAAAATTGGCCAAGGATGCCGCTGAGGAATCTGACCGTTTGAAAACTTCATTCCTGACAAACATGTCGCATGAGATCAGGACTCCTATGAATGCTATTATCGGTTTCTCCAACCTTCTTCTCAAACCAGAATTGAGCCAACGTAAGAAGACTGAATATGTAGCAATCATCAGAAATAACTCAGGTGCCCTACTGAAAATCATTGACGATATTATAGATACTGCCAGGATAGAGGTAGGAGAGATCAGGATTGAAGAGGAGAATGTTAAGCTGAACAATATCATGGATGAGATCCTTACTGCCAGTGAAGAGATGAAGGATAAGGAGGGTAAAAAGCATATTGACCTTGTCCTGAAAAAGGGCGAGCAAAACGAACAATTCAAGGTTAAGACAGACCCACACAGGATTCGACAAATACTTTCCAACTTAATATCAAACTCAATTAAATTTGTTGAAAAAGGCTATATCGAATTTGGGTACAGGATTGAAGAAGATGACCTTTTGTTCTATGTTAAGGACACTGGAATTGGCATTCCTCAGCACAAGCAGGAATTCATCTTTGAACCATTCCGCCAGGCCGAGGAGACCTATACCAGGAAATATGGTGGGACCGGGTTGGGACTTACCATTTGCAAAAACTTACTGATGATGTTCGGAGGTAAGATTTGGTTGGAATCAGAATTAGGTATAGGCACGACGTTTTATTTTACAATCCCTTATAAAAAAGCTAAAAAGGAGTCAGCCTCCGATCAGGAAAAGCTGGAAAAGGTGGTAGTCCCGGATAAGTATAACTGGAAAGACAAGGTCATTATGGTTGCTGAAGATGTTGAATCCAATTTTGAATTGGTGAAGGAGTTGCTGGAAAAAACAGCGGCTAAGATCATCTGGGTTAAAGATGGTGAGGAAGCCATCAATATATGCAAGGATAATGGCAGTATCGACCTGATCCTGATGGATATTAGCATGCCCAAACTAGATGGATTGTCAGCGGCCGTCGCTATAAAGAAGTTCAGAGATAAGCTTCCAATTATTGCTGTCACTGCCTTTGCTAAAGCTGAGGAGAAAGAAAAATTCCTGAATTCAGGATGTGATGACTATATTGCAAAACCTATTGCTGAAGAAGAGTTAATGGAAGCCATATCAAAACAGCTTACCTGATTGCTTAGTTAGTTGTTTTTCCTGTTATGTTTGGTTTTCTATGTATTTCTAATTCCAGAAATGCCGTATTTGAACATTTTCAATTTTCCCGGAAAAATCCCTGCAGCTCTTAATATACACTCTGATCTTAAAATCCTGAAATTCATTGGGAATTGACATATATCCGGCATAACCGTTGAGGGATTGGCTTTCACTTAAAGGACTAAACAAACGTAATGTCAATTGTTTTGTGCTGTCAGGTGCTATGATATCGGAATATAAATACCCGCATGAGATTCCAAGATCAATTTGGATAGAGGAATTTACTTTTATCCAACGATCTGATCCGCTTAATGAAGCTTCGCTTTCAACATCTAACTCAGCAATGGTTAGTTCGTGATAGGCAGGTATATTGAACTTGATCGTGCTGTCGCTATTTATCAACATCTTATTTTTGAATTTACCTTCATCTTTTATCATTTCATCAGTATCCAAAAGACTCATATCCAAAGGATTTGGATTAAAATTCAGATATACTCTACCATAATATTTTCGATTCATATCATTGTAATGAATAAAGCCATTAATATACTGGTCGAGTTGAAAAAGATTAACGAGCAACAAGTACATTCCAATTCCATAAAAAATATAGCGCCACTTTCTATTTTGAATGTTGTGAATTAGTGCAGCCAGCGGTAAAGCAAAAACAGGGTAGCTCTGAACCAGGGCGCGACAGGAATAACTGGCACCATAGCGCCAGTCGTGCCAGGCGATAATGATATAGATGTTGAGGAGGCAAAATGTTATAACTGCTTTTTTAAAAGAAAAATTCTTCATAAAGAACATCCCCGCTATGAAGAACACAGTTACCGGGGTATAAATGAACCATCCTTTCTCAAAACCAAATAATACCCTAAAGTGAGGTGCGAGAAAGTCCCACTTGCTCCCAACGTCATAAATAAAGGATCCTGTTACATACTTCCAGTAAACGAGTTGAGGTAAAACTCCAATAAAACCAAAAATTGCAAGAAATACCAGATGCTTTTTATACTTGCGAACTAATTGCCATTTGGCTCTTGAGGATACCTTACTTTGCGTATCCCAGAGAAGAGGAATAAATATCATTATTATCTCTGTTGGACGACTGATGGTTGCCAGCCCAATAATAATACCAGTTAATGCTGCCCATTTTATTGATGGCTTTTCATGCCACTTCAACGTAGTGTATATCACTGCAACATACAATGGGAAAATGAATGCATGACTCATGGCACTGTCAATCGAAATATACTGTATGAAGTTGGTGGCCAGGAGCAGTAATAGTAAAGTGATTGTAGTAACTGCATCATTAAAATAATGTAACAGTATTTTCCTCAATAGAAATATTGCAAGGATATTCATTAATAATACCCATGATATTATGGAATATTGATAAGGACTGGAAAAACCATCGGTAGGTTGACCCCCAATATCAGCTATCATATGGCCCATGAAAAAAGCTGGCATCTCCATCAGGGCAACTCCACCTAAATATTTAATAAAGTAATTGCCATTATCACATTTTTGTGCCTGGTAAAGATGGCCGCCTGATAAATCATATTTTTGATCTATCTCCGGGAACCATTTCAACTCCTTAAGGTCCTGGTAAATGAAAGTCGATGGCAGGTACATGTAGTATCCCATTGCATCCCATGTTGTTACTCTTAAAGGGACTCCTGAATTAACTCCTGGATAATTTAACCGAAAGCCAATTAAAACAACAGCAATCAGGCAACAAGCATAAAATGAATATTTTTGTTTCACATTAAATTTTTTTTAATTGCTTAATTTACAAATAAAATCTCTTCATGTTTCACATTTCATGCTTCATGAAATTTTATTATCTTGCTGCTGCTTTACCAAAATTCCTTAATGTTGAATTAACTTTGCCTCATGAAAAAGGAAGAAATCAGACCCCAGAAAAGCTATAAAGAACGATATGATTTAATCAGACATCCTGAGCGTATTCGTAGTTCCGATGTAATTGAAGGTGTGTTTGAAAACTTATCTTACTATGAATCCCCGGATCCTTCACTTATCGCAGCCAAAGGCACTGTCGATGGTATAGAATGCATTGTCCTTGGACAGGAGAAACCCCGAAAAGGTAAAGAGAGCAAAGCCACAGGAATGATTATGTACAAAGGTTATGGATTCACCCTTGATATGCTTGATGTAGCTGAGCAAAAAGAGCTGCCTGTTGTGTCATTCATCGATACTTATGGCGGTGATTCCAGAATGGATTCTGAGTTGGGGGGACAGTCGTTTTTAATTTCGGACTGTATCAGCAGGTTTTGTGATGTACAAACTCCAACAGTTTCTTTTGTTATCGGTGAAGGAGGTAGTGGAGGTGCTTTGGCCCTGCAAATTGCTGATATGGCCTTCATGCTTGAGAATGCACTATATTCAGTTATTGCACCAGAGAGCTGCTGCAGGATTATTTTTCATAAAAGATTAGCAGCAGGGGAGAAACTTGAAGATACCCTCCCCGATGCACTGGATGTATTAAGGCCTGGCGCTTCGCATCTTAAGGAAATAGGGATGGTGGACGAAATACTCCCTGAGCCGGAGACCGGAGCACATACTGATTATCCGCAAACAATAAGCATCATCAAGGATGCACTGACAGATACCCTGAAACAATGGGTGGTTACCTATAAATCGGGGAAACAGATTATCAGGAAGAAAACTGTTGACAAGGTTCTCAAGGGAAAGGAGACGCAAAGTATTAAATTATGGAGAATTTGTTGAATCCCTGGATGAACTGGCAAAGCGAAAAATAAAACACAAAAAGCACGACCCAATAAAGACGATTGATATTGACAGGGAGGACTTTCATATGATGTTCCTGATGAAAGCACACTTGCAGCAGGAAGGGATTGATGAAACCGAGTTCATTGAATGTGAAAAAGAATGGGATCCTGAAAGGAATCTCTTTAAGGTTGCAGGGGGTTGTGGCTTCATCCCATTACAGCAATATCTCGATAATTACTATGCTTGTCCGAAATGTGGCAAAGGCGAATATTTGAGTGTGGAAGACCAAATTGAGAAACTATGCGACCGGGATACATTCCATGAGATTGAAAGTGATCTTACCATCGATAAGCTGGTCGGTAGTGAAAGGTATAACTTCGGCAAGTACAAGGCATCACTGGAAAAGCTTAATAGTAAAACATTTTCCAAGGAGGGCCTGATAACTGGTACTGCACAGATTAATGGAAAGCAGGTTGTCCTGGTTATTACCGATCTGAAGTTTTTCGGAGGTTCATTCGGAGCAGTATTCGGGGAGAAGTTTAAGAGAGCTATTGACTTTGCTGTTAAATATCGCCATCCATTCATATCTGTTTGTGCCTCTGGTGGTGCCAGGATGAATGAAGGGCCTATGTCGCTCGCCCAAATGGCCAAAATGAACATGGCTGTGCTTGATCTGAAAAAAGAAGGATTGCTTTATCTGTCTGTGATCACAGGACCTACCACAGGAGGTGCTTATGCCAGTTATGTTACACAGGGAGATATCATTGTCGGTGAAAGAGGATCATTGGCTGAATTTGCCGGCCCAAGGGTTGTTACTGGAGCAGGGGTCCTTGTTGACAGGGATATCGTAACTACTGATAATCTTTATGAGACCGGGAAAATCCAACACTGCGTCAACCGCAATGAACTGAAAAACACCTTATCTCATTACGTGGATATATTCTATGACCTTAAATTCCCAGGTGCTAGGCTGAGCAAAGGAAGGATCAGGGATTTCAGGCAGCTTACCTGATCAAGTTAATAGGATATTCGCGACTTGCGAGTACTTATTTTTTCTGAAATACTAGCTTATAGACTATTCCAGCTATAGCTGCACCCACAACCGGAGCAAGAATAAATAACCATAATTGGGACATAGCCCAGTCACCAACAAAGATTGCCTGGCTGATACTTCTGGCAGGATTAACAGATGTGTTAGTCACCGGTATGCTAATCAAATGAATTAAGGTAAGTGCAAACCCGATTGCAATTCCTGCAAAGCCTTTGGGTGCTCTTTCATCCGTTGCTCCGATGATGATCAGCAGGAACATGCAAGTCATTACCACTTCGCAAACCAATGCAGCAAGCAAGCTATAGCCACCAGGAGAATGATCTCCATATCCATTAGCGGCAAAACTTCCAATTTCACTGCCATTCCCGGTTGCGATGATGTACAGTACCGCAGCAGCAGCTATGCCACCAAGTACCTGTGCAGCAATGTACGGGAATAACTCCCTGGCATTAAACCTGCCGCTTATCCAGAGTCCGACAGAGACCGCAGGATTCAGATGTGCACCCGAGATGTGACCAAGTGCGTAAACAATAGTAAGGACTGTCAGTCCAAAGGCCAGTGAGACCCCTACCAGGCCGATGCCTACTTCCGGGAATGTTGCAGCCAGAACTGCACTACCACATCCACCAAGCACCAACCAAAATGTACCAATAAATTCTGCTGAAAATTTCTTGAACATAATTTTGGATATTGGTTAATATGAAATAAAGATATGAAAATATAAAAATTAGAGTGTATACTCTTGCTAAACTTGCTTCGTTAATAATGCATTATCCGCCAGGACAATAGCGGTAACAGCTTCCAGTACCACCGGTACCCTCAATGCTATGCATGCATCATGCCTTCCCTTGATTTCCAGGTCAACCATCTCCTTGCCCGACAATTTAGCCGTATGCTGTGAAATTGAGATGCTGGAAGTTGGTTTTACAGCAACTCTGAAGATCAACTCGTTTCCATTTGAGATGCCGCCGTTTATGCCTCCTGCATGATTGGTGCTGGTGCTTCCATCAGGTAAATAAGTATCATTGTGCTCACTGCCTTTCATTACTGCTGCATTAAACCCGGCTCCAAACTCAATTCCTTTGATAGCTGGGATGGCAAAACAGATATGGCTGAGTTGGGATTCCAGTGAATCAAAGAATGGTTCACCAAAGCCTATTGGAACGTGAAGGGCCTGGCATTCCACAATACCCCCAATGGAGTCGCCTGCAAGCAGGGCTTGATCAACAGCCTTTTCATTATCAGTCTGTCCGCCTGCCTCAATAAGTTTAGCCGTGATTTCAATACCGGGAATTATCTTTTTTGCCACAACTCCGGCAGCAACTAATCCCACAGTTAGCCTTCCCGAAAAATGGCCACCTCCCCTGTAATCATTGAATCCTTTATACTTTTTGTGGGCAACATAATCGGCATGGCCCGGCCTTGGTGTTTCTTTTAAGCTTTCGTAATCTTTCGACTTCACATCGCTGTTTGTAAACATGATATGAATAGGAGCACCAGTTGTCGTATCATTAAAAACACCACTCAAGATATTTGGATTATCATCCTCCCTGCGCGGTGTGGTTCCTGGAGGCCCGCTTTTACGCCTGGCAAGATCAGGAATAAAATCTTTTTCTTTCAAAGGAATCCCTGGGGGACAGCCATCAATGATAATTCCAACTGCCTCACCATGTGATTCGCCATAAATGCTCAAACTAAATATTCTTCCAAATCTATTCATATTCATCTCTCTTTTCTCCCCGCCTTCGGCGGGATGTCCCTCGGCTTTGCCTCGCTCCACTTTTCTCTTTTCTCCCCGCCTTCGGCGGGATGTCGCTCGGCTTTGCCTCGCTCCACTTTTCTCTTTTCTCCCCGCCTTCGGCGGGATGTCGCTCGGCTTTGCCTCGCTCCACTTTTCTCTTCTCTCCCCGCCTTCGGCGGGATGTCGCTCGGCTTTGCCTCGCTCCACTTTTCTCTTTTCTCCCCGCCTTCGGCGGGATGTCGCTCGGCTTTGCCTCGCTCCACTTTTCTCTTTTCTCTTTTCTCTTTTCTCTTTTCTCTTTTCTCTCTTCTTCCTACGTCATACAATGCTCAAGATCTTCATAAAACATTGGATGCGATTTTCTTACTGCTTCCGGTTCCTGAATATTAATGGGTCCATCCGCAATTGCAGCAGCGATTGCAGCAGCCATGGCTATTCGATGATCATGATAACTGGCCACAGTACCACCCCGGACCTTGCCTGTGCCATTTATCAGCAACTCATCGCCAGCAGCCACCATGGAAACACCAAGTTTCTGAAATGTTTCAGTTAACGTTAACAGGCGATTGCTTTCTTTGTATATTAACCTGTTGACCCCCTTAATGACAGATTTCCCCAGGCATGCTGCAGCGAGAACGACCAATGGCGGAAAAAGGTCCGGACAATGAGTGGCATCAAATTGAAAGGGGCGCATCTCTTTCCTGCAGACCCTTATTTGATTCTCCTTGTAATAAACTTCCGCACCACAATTTTTCAAGGCGTCAAGGATAGCTCTGTCAGCTTGCTTAGAAATATATTCCAGTCCATCTATGATTATTTCCCCAGAAATAGCTGCTGCCACCAGGAAGTTTGCTGCTGCACTCCAATCACCTTCAATGGTATAAGATGTTCCTTTATAGGATTGATTCCCCTTGATTTGAAATGTATGGTAATTATCATGATGAATTCTGACTCCAAAATGTTGCATTATTGCAAGGGTCATGTCCACATAAGGAGTGCTTTGAAGATTGTTTACTTCAATTATTGAGTCTGAATTTGCTAAAGGAAGCGCAATCAGCAGACCTGTTAGAATTTGAGAGCTAAATTCGCCATCAACCATTATTTTTCCCCCAGGGTAAGGGCCATTTATACTTAAAGGTAGTTTCCCGTTTTTGCTAAAAGCCTTAACCCCGGCACTATTAAGTACTTCAATGATTGGTTGTACAGGCCGGTTTATCAAGGTACCTTCTCCATTAATGGTTATAGCAAAATCATACAGTGCTGCGATACAGGAAAACATCCGGAAAGACAAGCCAGATTCACCTGCATTCCATACGATCCCATCTTTATGTACAGGCTTTCCAGGCTTTATCCTGATATTGTCATTTCCAATTTTTGTAGAAGCACCTAATTGTTGAATTATACCATGGGCTGCTTCAGAGTCGGATGACCAATGGGCATTGAGGAGCTCAGTTTCTGATTCAGCGAGAGCTGCTATAGCCAGGGCTCTTTGCAGGTAGCTTTTAGAGCCTGGAGCCCTGATCTTACCTTTAATATTATATGGTTGGATCAATCGCATTTCAATGCTTTTTCCAGGTTTCGCATCTCCTGGTATGTCATCTGGCCTGGCGCTGCAGCGTCCTCAATACTTGAGGCAGCGTAACTAATCTGTTCTCCAAAATATAGTGCATTCAGGCGGCTTACTTTACCTTTTTCTCCCATGCCGATGGCGATCAGGTTGTCAAAATCCCCGTAAAGTCGTAACAAGGTAACATTATCGTTATAATCATTGACCATACAAGCCAGTTTCACAACCTGCGCTCCCCTTTTAATTAACGAAAGAGTCATTTCCCTTAACTCTTCAAAAGAAGGCGTTAAATCATAGTTGTGATAGGACAGGACCAGTCTTGAGTCAGTTTTGCTGATTGTTTCCATCAGCATTTGAAAATCTGATTCAGGTAATTGACTGTCAATATCAACATAATCTGGCTTTAGTGAGATACAAGTCTCCAGTATTTCTTTCCATTTTGGATTTTGAAGGAAATCCTTTCTGATAGTGACCATCCATTGTTGACAGCCAGGCCAAAGTTCCCGGATATGAGATTGTGAAAGCTCCAACATATCAAGCCGAAGTTCAGCATTCCGGATATCACTTAATTGTTGTTTGCATGCCTCAAATGTGGGGCCAATAATGCTTGTGAATATTTTACTCATGGAGGATGGAATTAATATGATCTGAGAGTTCTTCAATGCTAATTGATATTGATTCAACCTGCCCTGCTTCAAGCGGAATGATGAAATCTATATTATTCATATTCCTCTTTTTGTCGAACACAATACTATCAATAAGTTTTTTGTCTTCAATATTTGTTTTAACCGGAAGATGAAATAAAGTACAGAGGTCTTCAATTAGTTGCACAGTATGCTGATTGCAGAGCCCTTTTCTATGAGCAATACGAGCAGACATGACCATACCTATACTTACACTTTGCCCATGCGTAAAGTTTGAATTGACCTCAATTGCATGTCCCAGGGTATGCCCAAGGTTAAGTAGCTTACGCCTGTCTTTTTCATATAGGTCCTCAACCACTATTGCCGCCTTGACCTCGTATGAACGTTTAATCATATCTTCTACCAAAGGCTGTTCCTTTTCAATGATTTTTAAATGATTATCCTTTAGAAAATCAATAAAACTTTGTCCATCCAGGATTGCATGTTTGACAACTTCAGCCATCCCATTATTATATTCTTTATCTGGTAATGTATTAAGAAACGGAAAGTAATATCCGATAAAGGCGGGCTGTTTAATGACCCCTATCATGTTCTTTGCAGAACGATAATTCACACCATTTTTACCACCTATAGAGGCATCACACATGGCAAGCAGGGTGGAAGGGAGGAATCCAAAATTAATTCCCCGCAGGTATATGGAAGCTGCAAAGCCTGTGATATCGCAAACCACACCTCCCCCTATACCAATGATTGTTCCCTGTCGATCGATACCCGAATCAATTAAAAAACTAATAATATTATCAATTGTTTCAAGGCATTTCAGATCTTCGCCCGACGGGATAATAAAGATTTGATAAGATACTAAATGTCCACTAAAATATTTGTATACATTTTCATCAACAAGCAGAGCAATATTTTCACTGATGAAAGTGTTTAAATATTGATTAAGGTTATTTATGTTAATGATCTCAACTGACATTACTTTCTACCTTATTTCTGGACCATTTCCATCCAGGACTTCTGATGCTCCGGAGTCTCAGTAACAAATACTTTAAATGCTTCGCTGATGGATTGTTTATCATCCATAACAATAGAATATTTTAAGAATAGCTTTCTAAATTACAAAGAATGCATATCATTAAGCTTGATATTGTATCTATTTTTGTCATCAAAATACTTAAAAGATGAAAGTAATCATTACGGGAACGAGCTCGGGCATCGGCTTCGGCCTTGCAAAAGAGTTCATCAATCGTGGAGCTGAAGTATGGGGGGTCAGCAGGAGGGAGGTCAGAGAATTGACAAAGTACAATAACTATATACATCTGCAATTGGATCTCTCGTCACATGATAAGGTTAAGAAAATTATTCCTGAACATTTCTATGATGTCAGGAACATTGATTTACTTGTTTTGAATGCGGGCATTCTTGGCGACATCAAATGGATGAGCGAGATTGATGTAGAAGGAATGAAGCAGGTTATGGAGATTAATGTCTGGTCTAACAAAGTATTGCTGGATGTATTGTTTTCCGCAGGGATACAGATCAAACAGGTGGTCGGCATCTCATCCAAAGCAGCTTTACGCAGCACTCCGGGCTGGGGTCCGTATTCAATGTCGAAGGCAGGATTGGATATGCTGATGAATATTTATGCACAGGAGTATCCGGACACTCACTTTTCAGCTCTGGCTCCAGGTTTGATCGATAGTGAGATCCAGGAAACTATTTACAATATAAAGGAAACAGAAAAGTACCCGACTATTAAGCGTCTCCAGGAAGCCAGGTATACTGATGATATGCCTGATGCCATTTCAGCAGCACCCATGCTGATTGAGGGATTTGAAAAAGCTCTGAAGTATGAAAGTGGTATACATGTGGATGTTAGGGAGATGTGATTAGCATTTCTCCAATGCCTTGAACCCAACTTGTGCAGCGCCAATGACTGTAGTTTCTTTTTCTCCAATGACCTTAACAGGAATGCCCAGTTCCTTTTCCCTAAGTTGATTCCATAATTTATTCCTGGATCCACCTCCAACCACAATAATTGATTCAGCTGTGAACCCGCCGGCATTTTCGAGAATATGCAGGCTTTCTTTGGTCTTATGTACCAAGGCTTCCAGTGCTGCCCTGTATATCTCCTCCCTCTTTGTATTGATGCCAATACCCGACAATATTCCTTTTTCATTCAGGAAATCAATCCCAAGCTTCAGCTTATCAGAAGTAACACTTCCTGCTTCACTGATCATTAATTCATGAATGTCTGCATTGTCTTTTTCACATTTGTAAAAGACTTTCCTGATCCATTCCAGGATGCCGGAACCCAGCCATTGCAAGCCCGGGTTATACATTCCCTGATGTACATCAAATTCGATGGTAAGCCCTTGTGCTAAAAACTCCGTTGTGGTCTGGATTTGTGAGGTCCGGGCCATTAAAATTTCCCAGGTGCCTGAGCTCAGGACCACCTCGTTTTCTATGGCACCGGAACCGAAAATGGCAAATTGGGTGTCATGGCCACCTGCTAATACAGGGATACCCTCTGGCAGGGTCATTTCTTTGGATGCCTCGTGGTTTATTGTTCCCACAATAACCCCCGGTTCAACCAATTCCGGAAATTTATTCTCAACACCAATAGAGTCAATGATCACTTCTGAAAAGCATCGTGTTTTAATATCTGACATCATTGAAGTACCAGCCATGGTGATATCGGTAACAAAATTACCTGTGAGTTTGTGAGCGAAGATCGAGGGGATGAAAACAAAATAATCCATCTGATCAAGTATCCCGGGTTTGTTTTCCTTGAACCAGATAAATTTATTGATTGTATTAAAGCTAAAGGCATTGACCCTGCTTATCTGGTATAGCCTCTCCAGAGAAATATATTTCTCTATATTTTCCATGACCGGGACAGTGCGTTGGCAAGCCCAGGAAATAACAGGGTAGAGTAACTTACCTGATTTTGTCATTGGTGCTCCATCTACACCGAAGCTTGTTATAGTAACCCCAACAATCTCAGTCTTATTGATTTGACCAAGAATCAGTTTTATTACTTTGATCAGCTTACTCCAAATTTCATCAATATCCCATATCAGGCCACCTTCATAATGCGGATCAGGTTGAGTATTATTGGGCAATGAATGCTGAGCAAGAATTAATTTTTCTTCATTAATGGCCACAGCACGAACATTGGTGGCGCCAATATCAAGGACAATAATAATTTTTTGATTCATGATATTGATGATATCGTTGACTTTGAATTAATACAGGAGCAATTCAATGACCGGGATTTCAACATTTGGCTTCACCATTGGTAAAATGAGGATTACATCATTTTCGCCTTTGGTTTCCTGGTGCGTAACGTTATGCCGGGGTTTCCCAAATTTTATTTCTGAACCATCATGCAGGAACTGAGCATATTTCACCTTCCCTTCATATCCCTTCAGGGTAAACCACTTCATCGGGTAATCAAGTAAATGAACATACAGACGATTCGTTTCAGGATTGTAGGTGAGCAGACTGTGCTCAGGCCTTGAGAAATCTGCCGGAGCTTCGGTGCAATAATAAATCGAACGATTATTATATTTCATCCATTCTCCCATTTCTTCAAGCTTTTCGTTCGCCCTGTAATCAAATGTGCCTCGGGCAGTTGGGCCTACATTAAGCAATAAGTTACCTCCTTTGCTAACTGTTTCAATTAATAAGACCAACAACTGTTTTGTACTTTTCCATGTAGTCTCATCCCTGTAATATCCCCACGAACCAGAGAATGTTTGACATGTTTCCCATGGTACACGAACACCATTTTTTTCCGGCCATTTAGATACTTTGTATTGTTCCGGAGTGGTAAAATCCCATCCCCCTTCTACGTCCAGAAGGTCAAGGCGGTCATTGACGATGATCCCTGGTTGCAGTTCCCTGACCATCTTCAGCAGGTTTTCAGAGTCCCAGTCATGCCGGTCTTTCCCGTGATCATAACCAGGCCTGGTAGGAAATGAATAATCCAACCATATAATATCAATCTTCCCATAATTCGTCAATAGCTCCCTGACCTGGTCTTTTATGTATTGGCGGTAAATATCCATATCCTTGCCCTTGTTCAGTTTATCATATTCCTCATCAGAGGAAGCGCTCAGGGGGTGATTTCTGTCAATCGTGTAATGTGGGTGATGCCAGTCGAGAAGGGAATAATAAAAGCCAACCTTGAGCCCCTCCGCACGAAATGCCTCCACCCATTCCTTTAAAAGGTCCTTGCCAATAGGAGTGCTGGTAGCCTTGTAGTCGGTGTATTCTGAGTCAAAAAGACAAAACCCCTCATGATGTTTCGCTGTAATGACAGCATACTTCATCCCGGCATCTTTGGCCTTCCTGGCCCACTCAATTGGATCATACATATCGGGATTAAAGACTTCAAAATATTTTTCATATTCTTCATTCGTCATTCGTTCATACCTCTTAACCCATTCATGGCGGGCTGGTGAGGCATATAATCCCCAATGAATGAACATCCCAAACCTGTCACTGGTCCACCATTCCATCCGTTTCTCCTTATCTTCCAGGGTTTCCTGGGGCAATTGGGCAAATCCATCATTCATAAATACTGAACACAGTATCAACGAAATTAATAGTCTGATCATCATAGTTTTTGTGATTTTTTCTATTAAGCGAAAGGTACGAATTTATCCTAATGAATTGACTTTTTTAAAAGCAAATGATGTTATGGTATTGATGAAATGATCATACATAATAAATGGTTCTAATCTAAGCTTCAGGAAGAGGTTTATTTTGTTCTTTCAGAAAAGACAACTTATCCCAATAACCCCTTTGAAGTTTAATCTTTCCGTCAATAATATGAAAAAATCCACATCCTCTCAGGCCTGTTTTCCCTTTCCATTCTAAAATGGCCCATTCACCATCTTCAAAAAGATTTTCGACAATGCAATCCATCTCGAACATAGCAAATTCATTGATGAACATTTCATGTATACTCTCCTTAGATTCAACGGGCGCATTAGGAACCTGATGATTAACAGCATCTTCATGATACAAGTCTGCTAAATCCTCAGCGTTTTCCTTGTTGAACAGCTCAACCCATTTGATAATCAGTTCTTTTGGCTTCATCATATAACATTATTTAAAAACAATGAATTGCACTATACTATAGATACTCGTATTACTCGCACATGGAAATACGCTTTCTTTATCATTATCAATATCTAACACGGATTGCCTTTCTCTGTTTACGCTTAATTTTGTAACATCAGGGCGTGAATAATGCCCTGCTACATCCAAATTCTGCCTTTCTTCAACGACGCTGTTGATATGAAGCGTTTTCAATTTATCCAGCCATACGGGAGAAATTTGGGCCAATGCTATCTTCAAGATGTTATTGTTTTTCATGAATTCTTATTTATTGTGATGACCATTGAATAAATTATTCATGTGTTTCTAAATATAGAACTATTCTGGCTTGTGCCTGATTTCTATTTGATGATTATTGTAAAAAAGCATAGTACTATCAATATCCAGTTTATAAACATCGATTCCTTCTTCCCGGATCAAGAGGTCATCTACATGCAGTGAGGCTTTTGAGTTTTCCTTGCCCTTGGTTACAATAGTTATTTTGTTATTTGGATTATTAACCTGGAATGTTCCTTCTACAAGCGACCAGTTACAATCTATTACTTCTGCAGTTTCGGGAAAGATAGTTGTTTCATACCGTCGATCAATGGCTTCATCATATTCTTCAATTATTAACCTGAACCAGAGATTAAGTGCATCCGGCTCGCCATTATGCATCCAGATGCTTAATACATAATTTACCTTGTTATTAAATGTATTGGGCTTGAACTCAGCAAGAATGTTTTTTCCCTTTTTTTCTGAGCTGAACGCTCCACTACCCCGGTAGGTGATATCTGCTGGTATATCCTCAAAATTATTGTAAAATAAGAATCGCGAAGAGTCAGAGAGGTAAAAACCATCCTGTTGATACAAGCCTTCCCGGGTGCCCTGGAAATTCTTATAAATATCACTCCTGTTATCCAGAAATAATTCATCAGTACTCAATGACATAACAATGAGATCTTCACCTTCAAAGATTGTAGTCCCTTTACCAAGCATCTCTTTTTCATATTTGGATAACTTAGTATTAGTTTTTATTAACAAGAAAGGCCTCTGGTCAATCAAATCGTAGCTAATTTCTTTCTTGTAAAACCCAGGGGATACCAATTGTACTATTTTCTTGCTTTCAGCTATTGATGTCCTGGTAAGGTTAGCATTAACAATAGGTAACCCGGTGTGATAGGAGAATACAATTGACCCTCTCAAGGCTTCTGGGTTAACCGGACGTGAATAGCTTTCTGAACCATAATAGTAGAAGGGCAGGGCAATGATTGCCTGGTAACTGGAAGGGTCAACCTGATCAATAGCCTTAATATAATCTTCTCCAAGCAAATGCTTCTTAAACAAGTTCGGTGACTGGGTGATCGACCTGGATTTATCAATATGATAGGGTAGGCCCTCAACTATATATAATATACCAACTAGTAAAATCAGGATCAAGCCATAAATTGATTTTTTCTTTTTTCTAAGGTCCAAATAGATAATCTGAAAAGTGGAAGCTGCAAAAACCATGGCAGCGAAATAGAATGGCCATGTAAACCTGCCGGTGGCCCTGAATTGTTTGACAAAGGGGAAGTAATCTACTAAAGAAGGAATCTGTTTGAAGGGAAATCCCATTGCAAACAGCAAAACTATAAATGCAGCTACTAGTGATATATTTAATGACCTGTTTTGAAAAAAGCGTTTCAATCCATATCTCCGTTTCCTGAAGAGCAATTGGACAACCGAAATAATGAGGAGGTAAAGAAATAATAATGTAGTAGCCAACCCGACATAGCTCCAGGCTTCCCATTTTAATTTAATGCTGTTACCTGTAATTTTATCCAGAAGGGGCCTTAAAGGACCATGATGAGGAATAAACACATCGTCAAATTCAGCATTGTAAAGGAAAAATCCAGAAGGGTCAGTGGTTCGGTCGCTGTGTATATCTGTAAAATGTATGTAAAGAAATATGAGAAGTAAAGGAATAACTGTTGCTGAAAGGATCAGGAGGTTCCTTACAAGTCTTTTCCTGCCGCCTGGATCGGTCAGGGACCAGAGGATTACTATTATAGCAAGAAATGATATGACAATCATTCCAAGGTAAATATGAATTAAAAGCCAGAAGAGAGTATTAAAGAAAAGGAGAGCAACAGGACCATAACCCTCACTTTTAAAGCACTTTATAAGGATCAGCCATGACAATGGTATGGCAATGCTGTATGAAAGAGCAAAATGCCCGTCAATTCTGAATATTTGTGGCGCTAATAATGTGATGAAAATGCTGAAGAAAAGGCTAAACCATCTATTTAATTTAAATGCCTGCAGCAGGTAATATGATATGATGAACAGCAGGAAGACTGAAAAGATTAAAAGCAAGTTTAGGATACCAATGCTATTTGTTGCAAAAACGTCAAGAACCGGGGATAGAAACTTAAAGGTATTAGCCAAAGCGGGATGACAATCTGTATACATAAAATGCTCACCATAGGGATAGTTCATTCCCTCAAAATTTACATAGGAGCTGTCGTGATTAATATGATAGGCATAAGTGTAGTAGTTCTTGATACCATCTCCGTGATTGCTAAACATAACGCTGTCTGCATTCCAGATTGCCTTTCCGTAGAAGGAGATGATAAAAACTGAAGCTATAGCCAGCAGGAGGAGAAGATGGATGTTTTTCCTCATGATTGTATTATGAATATGCAATTTTCAATTATTGTTGATGATCTCCTAATTTCAAATATTGATCAAATAATTTCCTGTAAGAGATAGCATTTTCTTCAATGGGCTCATAGGTCTTATCAAAGCCTTGTCCCATCGCTTGCTGGGCACCAGGTACATCCGGGTAAATACCAGCAGCTACAGCCGCAAACATTGCTGCTCCGAAGGCGCAGGTCTGCTCTGTCGATGAGACACGAATTGGGACATTCATCACATCCGATAAGGTTTGCATCACGAAAGGGGATTTCTTTGCAATCCCACCAATACCAACAACTGAATTGATGTTTATACCATTCTCAGCAAATCGATCCATGATTGCTTTGGATCCAAAAGCGGTTGCTTCAACCAGGGCCCTGAATAAATGAGGTGCGGTAGTCCCCATTGTGATCCCGGAGATCCAGGTTTTTAAATTAGCATTAGCATCAGGTGTGCGCCTACCATTGATCCAGTCTAAAGCAATAACAGCTGATTCTTCAACAGGAATCTTTTGTGCCTCTTCACTAAGAGCCGGAAGTATTTTTTCCTCAATTTCAACAGAAAGATTTTTATCATTAACAAGCTGCAGAGGCCAGGCTAGCATGTTTTTAAACCATGCGTAAAGATCCCCGAACGCTGATTGTCCTGCTTCAAGACCAATGTATCCCGGGACAACTGATCCATCAACCTGTCCACATATTCCAGGAATTAATTTATCCTGCATGTCATCATATGATGCGATCATGATATCACATGTTGAGGTACCAATTACCCGCACCAGTGTATTTGGTTTTATTTCTGCTCCTACAGCACCAAAATGACAATCCAGACCACCGACTCCAACAACAACAGTCTGACCGAGTCCGAGTAGTTTTGCCCATTCAGATGTAAGGGTTCCGACGATCATATCTGAAGTAGCTGTTTCTTTTTTGAACCGTAACCTGAATCCGCTAAGTTTAGGTTCTATTGATGCCAGGAACTCTTCATCCGGCAAGCCACCCCAGTCGCTATGCCACATAGCTTTGTGTCCTGCCGCACAACGGCTTCTGATGACTTCTTCAGGTTTTTGCTTGCCAGTTAATAATGCCGGCATCCAGTCACAATGCTCGATCCAGGCATAAGCAGCCTGTCCCACTTCTTCAGCGGAACCCAGAATATGTGCAACTTTTGCCCATGCCCATTCTGAAGAGTAGATCCCACCTTCATACTTCGTGTAATTTGTATGCCATTCTCCTGCAAGATTATTTATGCGGTCCGCTTCTGCTATTGCTGTATGATCTTTCCACAGTACAAACATCGCATTGGGATTATCCTCAAAACCTTCAGTTAAGGCAAGGGGGACTCCTTCATGGTTCACTATTACAGGTGTAGAACCAGTAGTATCGAAAGAAATACCAATAGTCTTACCTGCTGTGCCGGCAGGTGACTTTGCAATTGCATCAGGTATGATTTGTTTGATGACATCAATATAATCCTGAGGATGCTGCCTGAACATGTTTATGCTTGCATCACAATATTTACCCTGTATCCATCTGGGGTAATTCATGACGGAGTCAGCTATCTCTTCTCCGGTATATGCATTTACAACAAGGGCCCTGGCAGAATCAGTACCAAAATCAACCCCAATAACATATTTACTTGCTTTCATAAAAGTTATGTGCTTTTTGTTGTAGAAGGCTTGATAATAAAGAGGCTATAGTAGGCAACAACTGAAAAGGCAATAAGAGGGACCCAAAAAGTGTATTGGATCTGATAATCTACAATGTCCGAGAAGACGCCCATTAGTTGGGTGAGAATTGCCCCTCCTGCAATAGTCATAACCAGGCCTGCGCCGCCCATTTTAGTGTCATTGCCCAAACCATGTATTGTCTGCCCATATATTGTGGGCCACATAAGCGACATGCATGCAGAAATAGCAACCAGGCAGTATACTCCGCCTAGTCCGTTAATATATATCGTCCCAAAGCAGAATAACACTGCAAGGATAGCCAGAATAGCCAGGATTGACCGTGGCTGAAAGTACTTCATCAATGCTGTACAGACAAACCGCATGGTAACAAATAATATCAGGGATATAATATAATATGTCGCACCGGCCTGTTCTGCTGTTCGTGGAAGAAGGTCACTTAGACCAATGAATTCAATAATGCTATAGAACCCGGCAGCCAATGGATCTATATATCTCAAGGCTTCAATGATGACTGTATCCGATGGATCAGGACCAAGGCCTGAGATGATAGAATCCAATTGAAGTGTCTGCATGACATAACGGATAATATAAGACCATACTGCAATTTGTGCTCCCACATAGAAGAATTGTGAGATTAGCCCCCAGACATATTTTCGATTCTTAAAAAGTCTTCTAAAGGTCCCTCTGAGGTCAATAACTTTGTCTCCTTCGTGTTGTGCAGGCATTTTTGTCAATGCTATCATTACCAGGATAAAAAGCATTATAATACCAACTGTAATATATACACTGCTGACCGCATTGAGCTCCTGAGACTGAATTGCTGAAAGGTCAGCGGTAGAAAGCTCAGCTCTTTCGGGTGCAGTTAGAAGATTCAGGTTTGAAAGAACAAACACCTGGCTGATGACAACACCTGAGATGGATCCAAGCGGATTGAATGATTGCGAGAAATTGAGCCTCTGGGTTCCTGTCGACTCAGGCCCCATTGCAAAAATATATGAATTACAAGCTGTTTCGAGTATTGACAATCCGGCAAATAATACCCATATGGCAAGTAAATACAGTGCATAGCAAACATCAGGATCTATGGTTGCATAGGTTATGGGCAAGTAGAACATCAGGGAGCCTGTGACATAGAGGCCCAGTCCAATTATTACACCTGTTTTATAACTATACCTTTTGATTAATATAGCTCCCGGGATGGCCATCATGCCATAACCAAATAGATAACAGGCAACCTGCACCAGGGCAGTCTTTGAATCCGAAAAGCTCATGATCCTTTTAAAAGCTGCCAGCATGGTATCTGTCATGTTATTTGATACCCCCCATGCATAGAAAAGCGTTGTTAAGAGTATGAAGGGAAATAGGATTTCCCTGGGTACGATCCTGGTACGAGTACTCATCTTTAATTACTATTAAATTTACTTGTGATATCTTCTATGCTAAGGCCAAATAATTCCTGAATTATTGGTTCGAGGTCTGGGTTATCTCCTTCAAAATGAAATACTTTTTGTGTATGTGTAATACTTTCACCAATTCCCAATTCCGCTCCGGGAGATGAAGTTTCAATCTCATAAAAGGGTCCCATTATGGATCCATCTTCCACAGGGCCGTCATTATATGAATTTACTACATCCCCATTATAGGGATCTTCTTGTTCCCCCCAATTGCTATTTACGTAAGGGCTATCTGTTTCGGGCTTATTGTACCAGAGCACTGTCAACATCTTCTTCGCGGAGTCATAACTCCCACATATGTTTTTAGCACGCTCTTTCGGAACACCAATTTTACTTCTGAAAGCGCCATCAATCTTAAAGTAAATCACACCATTTTCAGTACTTAATCGTTCAGGCGGAACTTTTCCAAAATACTCATCATTGACAACAGGAACATCTTTCAGGTCAATATTCTCATTATAGGGAATGAATACTGTTACTGTTGGTGAGGGCGTAAACATGCAAAGCATCCAAACTGAAAGGAGTCCTTTTTCCCTTGTCCATGCACTATCAGCCTCATTGGTAAGTATATTGTTAGTCTGGTAAGCTACGGCTTTTACATTACCACTAAGTTCAATCCCCAGGTCCCTTTCGATATCATCATAATTTAGCAATGTGACTTCCCGCCTAACATTCAGATTAAATGCTGTTCCTGAGGCATTTATCAGCCTGGAAGACTTTTGCATTAACACCGTATTGTTGGTCTTTTCTGTTACAGGATATGCATCAGTATCAATGAAAGCAGGCACGCGCCAGTTATCAAAAACCTGCTCAGCTCCTTGATCGAAATACAATGAGTAGGCACCGCCTTCCGGGCCCAGCCAAAATCGTTCTTCGCCACCATAGACATTAAATTGTTTGCTTACAATTCCCTCATTGATGAATTGATAATTGATCCAGCCATAACTATTACCATTATTCCCACTTGCAGTAGATGTCATAATTCGTCCCTGCCAGCCAGGCACTACTATTATTCTCGATAATCCATCGCTACCGGTAAGTTCGACATATTGAACTTTGTGCTGGCTCAAGAACTGCGCATCATAGCCATATGATCCCTTTTTCATAACATCATCTTTTTGGTTACAGGTAAATAATATTGAAGTTATTACAAGTAAGACCAATGTCTTAACGGAAGAATCCAGTTTTGAAATCATATTGCTGATAATTAATACAAAGGGCCTAAAACCTCGCATGCACGGTAGTCTGACCCCTCAGGGTCCATGCCAAAGCTGTTCCAATACGTTGGTCTGAATATTTGTTCATCATCGACATTATGCATGCAGACGGGAATGCGCATCATCGACGCAAGTGTTATCAGGTCAGCGCCGATATGCCCATAAGAAAAGGACCCATGGTTGGCACCCCAGCTATTCATTACACTGTATACATTTTTAAAATTGCCTTTACCTGTCAGGCGTGGGACAAACCAGGTTGTTGGCCATGTTTTGTCAGTCCTGTCATCAAGTACTTTATGGGAATCTTCATCAAGCTCAGCACTCCACCCTTCAGCCAGCTGCAATACAGGGCCAATACCTTTGGTATAATTAATACGACAGAGTGTGATTGGCATTCCACCTTTCGACAGGTATTTGGACGAATAGCCTCCTCCACGGAAATATCCGAGGGAAGCCGGGTACCATGTGGTAGCGTCCAGGCATTTATTAACCTCATTTGCAGTTATTTCCCATGACGGTTTCATCACAGGCTTGCCATTTCTTTCACAGGCACCGGTGCCATCCAGCGATGCAGATCCTGAATTGATCAGATGTATCATACCCTGCTCGATGAGGCCATCTGCAACTTTGCCCGTCACTCTTTCAATAGCCTCCGGACTCCAATAGGTGCGCACATCAGCAAACACCTGTGCAGTGCCTGTAAGTAAATGTCCGAATAACATTGAAATCCCATTGAGGGTATCGTTTTCCGTAGCTACGATGAATGCCTTTCTGATTCCATTCCAGTCGAAGGATGAGTTTAATATTGCCTCGCTGAAATCCCCATTGGGCATAAAGTCGGTCCATTGCCTTTGTCCCTGGAACCCCATGGCAATTGCGTTATGGCCATTAGCCTCTTCACCGTAACCTAAGCTTTTAAGTTTTGGGTTTCCAATCATCAGATCCCTGAAGATGATGGTCATTTTAACCACTGTTTCCCATATCTGGTCAGCTTCCTCCCTTGATCTCCTGAGCTCGGGCGGATTTTGATCTTCACCTTCATTACAATTTTCTTTTGTCCATTGCAGAGCCTTTTTAAATTCCTCCTGGTCGAAGATATTTTGTTCCAATCGTCGGATTACTTCACTCATATCCACATATTCATTCCGCATACCCAGGTAATCCTGAAAGAAATCTTCCTGAACGATGCACCCCGCAATGCCCATGGATACACTGCCTAATGAGAGATAAGACTTGCCTTTCATAGTGGCAACTGACAAGCCGGCCTTTGCAAACCTGATGAGCTTCTTTTGCACATCTTCAGGGATGCTTCTGTCGTCAGCATCCTGGACATCTTTTCCATAAATACCAAATGCCGGGATCCCCTTTTGATTATGAGCTGCAAGGGCAGCAGCCAGATAAACTGCTCCCGGCCTTTCGGTTCCATTAAATCCCCAAATTGCTTGTGGAATAGTCTTATCGTTAAAGATGGTCTCTGTCCCGTAGCACCAGCAAGGTGTTACAGATATTACCACACCAACACCCTCTTTGGCAAATTTATCTGCACAGGCTGCGGCTTCAGTCACACCACCGATAGTTGTATCAGCAATGACGCATTCAACAGTATTGCCATCGGCATACTTAATATTTGTTCTTAAAAGTGCTTTAAGACTACTGGCCATATTCATTGTTTGCTTTTCCAGTGATTCTCTCACACCTATTCTCCCTTCGCGTCCGTCAATAATTGGACGGATCCCGATTTTTGCATTCATATCGTTGATTTTAATTTTTTATCCATTTAACTCTCAATGTAGTGTTCTCATTTTCTACCGTCGTAAGGATCAATGTGTCCCCACTGAAAATATACCATCGTTGAACTGTCGTATTCCATAGGTTAGGGTTGGAGTGAGAAATGCGGGCATGCTCAACTTTCTTCTCATCTTCAATCACCTTGTATTTAGCAAAATAAACATATGATTGGGTGCGGTATTTAAGCTCATCAAGGGATACTGTATCGATGAAATCATGAAAGATTATGTCAGTGTTCTGATAACCTCTTGAGGTTAAATGTACGGCCATGTTATCAGTACCATCATAAAGTATATATCCTTGAAGCCCATCCCTAAAAACTTTCCATTCCCCTGTTGTTGAATCCTTTTGCTCCAGAATATATAGTTTCCATAAGCCGGTAAATCTATTTTTGTCAGTAGTCTTTGATTCCTGCAGGCCACATCCTGCAAACAGAATAATAATGATGATAATGATACTTGCATACCTCATAGTTAGCCTAATTTTGCTCCATTTGGAGAATTTTGTTCTGGGATGGCCAAAACAACAGCCCCATCTTCTCTTGTAAACCCTGTAAGCAGGAATTCTGACATGAAGGGCCCGATCTGCTTGGGCGGGAAGTTGATCACACCGATGATTTGTTTATTTAGGAGATCCTCTATGGTGTAAATATCGGTAACCTGTGCACTCGATTTCTTGATACCAATTTCACTTCCAAAATCAACAGTTACAATGTAGGCTGGCTTTCTGGCTTCGGGGAATTCTTTGACATCAATGATGGTTCCAACCCGTATTTCAACATTTTCAAATTCGTTCCAGGTAATTTCTTTCATTCAGCGGAGGTGTTAATCTTTGCTGGTATTTACAATTTTAAAGTTATTAATTTTTTTTCAGGATTGTCAGGAAATCACTTTGGTAATGGACTTTCCATGTTGAAAATTCTTCCAGCCCCCTGGTAAGTACTTCAAAGTCATGCCTGTCCATGGGGTAAGTATCTTCAAAACTTGAGTATACTATGTATTCAGCATCTTTAATGATTGGAAATTGATAAATATGATCTCTAAGGGCGAGGTGAGGAAGAAATTGTGATTGAGCAGATACTATCGCATCTTTTGGTAAACTTGAGAGCAGATCATGAACCATTGTTACATCATAGTCCCTTGAATAATGAGAAGCCTTGTAAAGCCTGATTTTTGTTTTGTTGGTGAATATAACTGTATTGTCCATTATGCGAATAGTGCAAGCCAGGGCAGCGACCAATACTACTATTGTTGTCCAGTATGCAATTCTTTTGCTTTTAAATGATGAGATTGATGAAAAGACTCCAACGGCCAGTATAGGTGCAAACTCAATACTGTATTGCCCGCCAATACCCCACATCATGTAATTATCATGAAATAATTTCTGGAAATAAACAGGGATCAGCATTATAAGATATTGTGGCTTGCGAAGCAGAAGAGGTAACCCTGATATTAATACTAAAATATGTAATTCAGCTTTAACATAATCCCCTGAAGGATGGCCGGTATGGTTTACAAACAGTGTCTTTATTGATTCAACAGGATGACTGATCAACCCGAAAAGTGAATCAAACGGACCTTCTCCAAGGATGGCATACTGAAAATGCGGATAGGTATTGCTATTTGCTAAAGCTGGCATGATCAATGATGTGATCGTGACAAAGTATGCAAGGCAAATAAGGGCAGCTGCCAGGCTATAATTTCTCAATAATTTGTCCTTTCTGTATTCAAAAACTAATCCTAAACAAATAAAAGCCATCCATAAGGATGTGTTCTCTTTTGAAACGAGGATAAGAAAAAGCAGAATACTCGCAGATATGATTTTCCTTCCTTTAAAATAATAGAAAAGCCAGGGAACAAGTGTTGCAGCGATTACATTACTGTGATAATCATTGGATACCGCTGAAAAGACACCAAAAAACAGATAGAAAAATACAGCAGCTGGCAGGGCCAGGTTATTGGTGTTTTCAGAGCTGCGGAAGTATTTATAAACTCCAAGGCCACCCAGCAGGATAAAGAAAATCTGAATGATTAGTAAGGTGTAGCTTCCGAAAAGGAGAGATAGAGGGGAAAAAATGATCAGGTAAAGATCAAAATGGTCGGCAAGCAGGTTCTCAGCTGTAACCTTGAACACAGTGCTGTCATTCCATTGAAAGTGAATATAGTCGTAGAGCGCGTTTGTGTATAATCCAAGGTCCAGCGCATATGTCCTGAAATTATAGTGATTTACAAAGGAGATAAGACAATAGATCACACAAAATGCAACAGTGACTATGATAAAATACTTGTCTTTCCTGCAATTCATTGGTTCCCGACTATGCTGCAAGATAGTGAAGTTTATAAAACTACAAATATCTTAGGGGAATCATTTACTGTTAATTGGTTTGGAAGAAAGGGTGAATCTGTTGCGAGATAATGCTTATCGCCTTTTTTTCTTTGTCTGATGTTTTTTCGGCCCTCTTTCCTGGGATATGGAGACCTTAAAAGATTTTCCTTCATAAGTCCCTGATTCAATCTTTGGTAAGATAATAGAAGATTTTTTATCATCTATCTCAAAAAATGAAAAGCTTGGATGAATTTCGATTCTTCCGATATGTTGGCTTGCAATACCTGTCTCATTGCAAATCAGCCTTACCAGGGCTCCTTTATTCATGTTTTGCTTCTCACCTAAATTGATATAAAACCTCTTACCAGGATCATTCAGATTTCTGTTTAGCTTTCCGCCTTTTTTGTCTGTGCTTCTTCCACTTTTATCCGTACTTCTTCCACCTGTACTTTTTTCCTGATTTGCATTCAGGTTACCGGTACCTTTATAATAACTAAGGAAAGTGTTTAATTCGGTGGAGATGAACTTCATCAGAATCTCTTCGGTGGGAATATCTTTCAGTTTCTTGTAAATAACATGCCAGTAACGTTCAATGGCTTCATCATCCACTGGAGTCTTGGCTACCTTATCCATCAGGGCATACATTTGCTTCTCACAAATATCTTCTGCATTAGGGATCCTTGTATATTCAATCTTTTCCCCGACAATCTTTTCGATCTGGTTGATCTTTCTCATCTCCCTGGTGTTGATAAGGGAGATGGATATTCCTGACCTCCCGGCACGGGCAGTCCGGCCACTTCTATGAGTATAGTATTCCACCTCATCAGGGAGGTTGTAATGGATGACATGGCTAATGTTTTCCACGTCTATGCCTCTTGCTGCTACATCGGTGGCAACCAGCACCCTGGCTGTTCTTTCCCTGAATTTCTTCATGGCAGCATCTCTTTGCGCCTGTGAGAGGTCACCATGCAGGGCAACAACATTATATCCTTCCTTCTCCAGTTTTTCAGAGATAGACCCGGTCTCTCTTCTTGTTCTGCAAAAGATCAGTCCATAGATATCCGGATAATAATCAAGAATTCTTTTGAGCGCATAATACCGGTCTCTTTCCTTCATCATACAGTAGCGATGATTGATGTTTATTGCCGGACTGTTTTGTTTGCCCACGAGGATTTCAATGGGGTTCTCCATATAATTTTGCGCAATACGCCTTACCTCTTTCGGCATGGTAGCAGAGAATAACCAGGTTCTTTTATTGTCTGGAGTCTTTTCCAGGATGGCATCAATATCCTCTTTAAATCCCATGTTGAGCATTTCATCGGCTTCATCCAGGATGAGTCTCTGTACAGAACCAAGTTTTACAACCTTACGTTTAATCAGGTCAAGTAGCCTGCCAGGTGTGGCTACTATTATCTGTGCACCTTGTTTCACCCTTCGGATTTGATCAACAATGCTTGCACCACCGTATACAGGTAAAATGTTATGGCTCTTTTTAAAATATGCAAAGGCCTCCAGGTCCTTTGTTATCTGCATACATAATTCCCTTGTCGGGCATATGACCAATCCCTGGGTATCCCGGCTGTTAAAATCAGTATACTGTATAAGGGGTAAACCATAAGCTGCGGTTTTACCGGTTCCTGTTTGGGCCAGGCCAACAAAATCTTCTAAACCGGATGAGAGAATGGGGATTGTCTTTTCCTGAATTTCAGAAGGGGTTTTATACCCTAATTTTTCGACTGCCAGGAGTAAATCCTCTTGGAGTCCTAAGTCCTTAAATTTCATATATTTGAATTAGCCGGCAAAGGTACAACAATCTCCGGACTGGCAACCAAAAAAGAATGATCATTGGCCATTCTACATTGCCCATGTATGGATTAGGTGATGTATTTTCGAATTTTGTCGATGGGAAATGGTTTTCCATGTCCCGGGTATATTGTCTTGGCATTGTTATCCAATAGAATTTTCCAGCTTTTTTTTAATTGACTTATATCTTCTGCATATATAGGCAGGCTGGGCCTGGTGGTAAAAGGAAGACGGTTATGAGCCATGCAGCCTACAAATGCATCTCCGGAATCCAATACAACACTTATTGAACCTTGTGTGTGCCCGGGAGTGTGTACTACTTTTCCATCAATTCCAAAATCATTTAACAAAAACGCATTGCTGTCGAGAACTATATCTGCCTTTGCCTGTTCAAATTTTAATATTTTTTGGACCAGTGGGCTAAATAGAAAATGAGATATTTTACCCCATCTGGTAACTCCTGGTGGCCAGTTAAATATTCCTTCTTCCAGGTTTTTTCTGTCTTTCTCATGGATTACAAGCTTTGCTCCGGTCAATTTTTGTAAGTCTTTTGAAGAACCTACATGATCAAAATCCCCATGCGTGAGGATAATCAATTTTATATCTTCTGGTTGAATAGAAAACTGCTTAAAGTGTTTTAGAAATGTTCTTACCTGCTTTGGCTGACCTGCATCAACCATAATGGCATTGTTGTTTGCTTTGATGATATAGCAATTGTTTATGCCAGACCTGATTATGAAAATTTTCATATTCATAGAATTTATATCTTTATAAATATAATAAAAAATAACAGTGATGAAGCATAAATTGGAACACACCAGGATCAAGCTCAAACCAAAAATCCGCAATATGCTTAATGAATGGCTGTTTATTATTGTCGCTATCACATCGATGATGTACTTATATTATTTCTTCTCCTGGTGGGCTCTTACAGATTACCTGGCACCTAATATTTTTGATGAATATATGGATTCCGGTTATGCTTACCTTGAGATTCTCCTGCAGGGTATCCTATTCGGTATCATGTTTGGATTGATTAATCTAATAACTGACAATACTCGGATAGGCAGAAAATCTTTTGGAGCAATCATTATCATTAAAACCATATTATATACTGTTGCCGTTTCCTTATCTCAAATGGCAGTTTATGCGATATATCACATATTTAGCCTGGTGCCAATAGAACTGTTGCAGGCAATGAGTGGCCAGTTGTCAATGAAATTTATAATTTCAATGAGTGTCTACTTCATGTTTGTGATATTGCTGATCAATCTTCTTTTACAGATTAACAGAAAATTTGGCTATGGTGTGTTGTTCCATATGTTAACAGGCAAATACCACAAACCCCGCAAGGAGCAAAGAATATTTATGTTCCTTGACATGAAGGATTCTACCGGTAATGCAGAACGACTGGGACATTATAAATATAGCCGGCTCATCCAAAGTTGCATACATGATCTCACAGATCTGATCATCCGCTACAAGGCCCATGTATATCAATATGTGGGTGATGAAATAGTGCTCACATGGCCTACTTCAAAGGGTATAAAAGATTTGAATTGCATTAACCTGTTTTATGCTTTCGAACAAAGATTAAAAGACAAAGGGGATTATTACAAAAAGAATTTTAACGCCATTCCTGAGTTTAAAGCCGGTTTGTCGGAAGGAACAATTACAGTTACCGAAGTTGGTGATATAAAGCGCGAGATTGCCTATCATGGTGAAGTCCTGCACACAGCAGCCAGACTCGAAAAAATGTGCAATAACCTAAAGAAGAGTGTATTGATTACCCAAAATATTGTATCTCACTTTCCTGCTGAAAATGGCTTTGACAAGGAATTTATGGGTGAATTCCAATTAAGGGGAAAAGAGCAGAAGGAAAAAGTATTTGGTGTCTTTAGAGTAGCTTGAAAATATTGATTGGTTTTTCCCGGCCTTTGAGCTGAACTTCTCCCAGAGATTCGATTTCAATATTTTTTGAATCTATTTTTTGTAATACTTCACCGGACACCAATAGCTGTGATCCATATTCCTTATTCAATTGTTCGATCCTGGCAGCTATAATAACCGCATTCCCGGTAATCGAATATTGTTTTCGCAGGCTGGTCCCAACATTGCCTGCAACCACCTTACCTGTATGCAATCCTATTCCCACTTTTGTCTTTGGAATTTCACCTGCCTTACTCTTCGTATTCACATTATGAATAATTTCCATTGCAGCTTTGCAAGCATTCTCACTATCATTACCAGATGATACCGGAGCACCGAAAGTTGCCATAAAACCATCACCTAAAAACTGATTGATTATCCCATGATGCTTGTAGACCGAATCAATCATGAAGCCAAATACATCATTCTGATACCTGATGATGTCCTCTGGTTTTCTGCTCTCAGCAAATGTTGTGAACCCACGAATATCAAGAAACATGACACACACCAGTTTTCTCTGGATGCTCTCATCTGCACTTTCGGATAATAATTCCCTTGCCACCTCGGTAGAGACTTGTTGATCAAGCAAGGTCTTGATCTTTTTTTCGGCATTAATAAGTTGCTCCTGCGTAGTTTTTAAATCCGTATGGGCTAGATTTAATCGTTTGTGATCTCGACGTTTATTGAAATATAATAAATAGAGCGTTGTTGCTAATGCCAGCAACATAATAACACCGACTATAAGGTTGTTCCGGAATTTATTTTGTTGCTTTATTTCACTTTCTTTATTTTGGAGTTCAAGGTCCTGGATCTCTTTATCCTGTGTCAAAAGTTGTATTTCCTGTAAATTCCTTTCAATTTGATGAGATTTTTCCAGTAAGGCGAGTTCCTGCCTTTTTTCATCTTCAATAATTTGATCATTCAGCTCATTATATAATTTGTAATACTCCAGAGATCTTTCATAATCTTCATTTGCCTCAGACTCCAGGGCCAGTTGCTTATATTCTTCCCTGGATTGAAGTTTTGCTTTATTTTCAGCAGAATCTGTTACTACTCCATTAGTTTCAATAAGTTCATTGATTTGCTTGTGCAGATCACTTAGGCTCTCTTTTGATGATTGCAGATTTGTTGTATCTCCAATTTTTTCTTTTTCACCGATAGCCAGGTTATAGTATTCCAGGGATTTGGTAATATTTCCGGCATTTTTGTAATTATCTGCGATCTTTAAATACAGGTCGGTGATCAATTCCTCTTCACCTCTGTCCTTTAGTATGTTAATGGCTTTTTCATAGTTGTTGATGGCTTTCAAATAACTTCCATTTTTTTCATATGATTCAGCAGCCTTAATGGTAGAATTAAGTATTATTTCTTCAGATCCGGATTTTATAGTTCTCCCTATTTTTAGATCCCCGAAAGTTTCTTTTATAATATTTGATCTCACACCAATAGAATCAAGTCCTGATAAATATAACTCAGCCTTATCGATCCCCTTCATGTAGTAGATTCTCTTAGCATATAGTAAAGCTGACCTGAAGCTTACCTGTGCATCATAATAATTTGATTTGATGTATTGAGATTCTCCCAGAAGATTATATGCATCAACTTTGAGATAATAATTTTCATCTGTAGTAATTGTATCTTCTTCGGGAAAAAGGATATCAGACAATTCTGTTGCTTGCTTACCATACTTGATCGATCTGCGAATATTAAAATCCCGGTAAGCATATGTTAGCTTGTTAAGTGTAATTAACTTATTAGTGCCGTGAGCAGTATCTAATTGTGATTCAAGGTTCTCTATTTGATTTTGTGCACTACCGTGGAAAGCTGTAAATAGCAATACAGTAATAAGTATGATTTGAAAATATATGTTGCAGTGAATGCCTTTCAAATTTTACTACTTTTATATTATGCCCTACAAATCTACAAGATTAATTGCTGACATAAAATTAATCCTGACGATTACATTGGCCTGGATGGTGCTGGGCGTTTTTTTTACGCTTTTTGATTATGTAACAACCAATGATAACTTTTTCTATTGCAGGACTGAACATTATAATTTTATTGCACATCTCTCGGCGAACCTGGGAGGTTCATTCCTTGGTGGCATATTAGGGGGCTCATTCATTGTCTTTTACTCCAACAGGAAACTGCGTAACAGGTCATTTCTTTCTTATATTCTTTTGAATAGCTTCGCAGTAATAACAATTATTTTTCTTATCAATCTTCTCATTACCCAGTCCGTAATGTTAGTCTATTTTGATTCTGCTGTGTTTGATGTTGCTGTGCTAGAATATATGAAGAGTGCCTGGCGAAGCCTTCAGATGTTGCGGGGAATGGTGACCTGGTTTATTATTTCATTGTTTACAACTTTCTTAATAAGGGTTAGTGAAAAGTATGGCCCGGGTGTGCTTGGTGATATCATCATGGGTAAATATCATAAACCCAAAGAAGAAGAACGGATCTTTATGTTCTTGGATATCAAGTCTTCCACAACATTGGCAGAAACTCTTGGACATAAAGAGTATTTTAAACTTCTGAAGGATTTTTATGCTGACATAACAGATGCCATTACTTATAATCAAGGATCAATATATCAGTATGTTGGAGATGAGGTTGTGGTATCATGGAAAATCAGGAAAGGGATAATAGAAAATAGGTGCCTGAAATGTTTTTTTGAAGCGAAAGAAGCGATCAAAGGAAAGGAATCCAGGTACATAAAAAAATATTCGATAGTTCCAGTATTCAAAGCTGGCATGCATATTGGGAAAGCCACTGTTGGTGAAATTGGAGTCATGAAGAAGGAAATTGCGTTTTCAGGAGATGTACTGAATACCACGGCAAGAATTCAGAACGAGTGCAACAAATATGGTGCAGAATTGTTGATTTCTCAAGATTTACTTGATATATTGCATGATGATAATTCCTTTTCTTTTAAAAATATAGGTGGAATCGATCTGAGAGGGAAAAAAGAAAAGACAATACTATATTCTGTTCAGAAGAATAAAAAAGAACAGCATGACTGATACTAAATCAACATCATTGTTCGGAAATATGATGAAGCCATTCGTCAGGAAAATGCTTTTAAAACAAACAGAAGACGGTATAAAAAAATTAAAAATTGTAAGTGAGCAAGATGGTAGTTAAACATTTAGTATCTCTTCTGATATCGTGCTTGATATTTATCAGTTCTTTTTCGCAAGAAGATAATAAATACAAGCTTTTTGAACAAGTTAACTATGCCTTTCCTTATAAGTTGTCCCAACCTGACAAGACCTGGGAACTGCCAAAAAATCTTGAGGAAATTTCCGGATTGAGTTATATTGACAATCACCGACTGGCCTGTGTGCAGGATGAAAAAGGGAATGTTTATGTTTTTAATCTAATTAGCGGAGAAATTGAATTAAAGGTGGATTTTGGTGAGGATGGTGATTATGAAGGTGTTGAAATAGTTGGAGATGATGCCTGGGTGCTGAAAAGCAATGGTAATTTGTACCAGGTGGCAGATTATTTGGAGTCCATGGCTCCCTTTGCAAAAAAGCATTCCACAGTATTATCCGGGAAAAATGATGCCGAGGGCCTTGCCTTTGATCCACTGGATAGCAATCTGCTGATTGCGTGCAAGGGACACCCTTTTACAGACGATAAAAAGGGTAAAGAGTTTAAGGCAATTTATAGATTTGACCTTGAAACTGAAGAACTTGATTTAAGACCGTTTTTATTGATAGAAATGGATACAATCAAATATTATAAAAACTACAATACTATGACCCAGATGGGGGTTGAGCTGCTTGCTTATATAGACCCTTCTGAAGGTGATGTATCCTTTCAACCCTCTGGAATAGCAATTAATCCTGTAACTGGCAACATATATATAATAGGCTCAGTCGGTAACCTTTTAATGGTCTATTCCCGGAAGGGTAATATGCTGGCCATGATAAAACTCAGATCGAAAATTTTTCCGCAAGCGGAAGGTATTTGTTTTAGTCCTGATGGAACACTTTTCATAGCAAGTGAAGGAGATGGCGGCGAAGGCACAATATTAAGATTCTCAGTTAGTAAATAGCACATAGTAATTAGTAAAAGTATTATGTATTAAGTATTATGTATTAAGTATTATGTATTAAGTATTATGTATTAAGTGTATAGTTTAGTAAGAGATTTCATTAAACCCCAACTACATATTGTCCTTCTAATAAGCTTTCTAACGCTTATTAGAATCTTTGGATTTGCTCAGAAAATCTATTATGCGCCGGGGAATGAGAAATGGAAAATTGTTGTTCCTAAAGACTCTTCGGGACTCATTTATTCTGTCTACCTCCTTGGTGATATTAAATATCCACTTCCTGACAGCAGAAATTTAAAGCTACTCAGGAGCCATATTTCAAAAGAAACAAAGAAGAGTGCTGTAGTGATTCTTGGAGATATCCTGTACCCATTGGGCTTGCGTGATTCAACGGATGAGAACTTTATTGATGATGAAAAAAACCTTGTTCATATCCTTGAGACATTTGATGGATTTGATGGTGAAATTGTTTTTATTCCAGGAAATCATGATTGGTCGCGAAGCCGGCCTGAGGGATGGGAGTCAGTTAAGAATGAGGAACAATATATAGAGAAATACCTTAACCGAGGTAATGTTTATTTGCCGGATGGGGGTTGTCCGGGACCTGTTGAAATCTCCTTGTCTGATGATTTAACTTTAATAGTATTTGACTCTCAATGGTGGTTTCACAAGTATGTGAAACCGGGTTTGGATGGAGAATGTGATTTCGAAGATGCATCCGAACTTTTTATCCAGATAGAAGACGCATTAAGAAGGAACAAGGACAAGAAAGTCATTTTTGCTACGCATCATCCCCTATACAGTGTTGGTCGACATGGCGGTTTTTTCCCAGCCTCCTATCTGCTATTTCCGCTGCTTGAAGCAAAAAATTGGTTGTATCTGCCTTTACCGGGTTTTATGTATACCGGCTACCGGAAATACCTGGGCAGCATTCAGGACTTGGCACATCCGGAATACAAAATATTTAAAGAGACTTTACTTGAGATATTCAGGGATTATCCTGATGCGATTTATGCTGCAGGGCATGAACATAATCTGCAGTATTTTCAAAAGGATAGCCTACATCATATCGTTAGCGGTGGAGGAGGGGAAGGATCATATATTGCACGGAAAAAGAATAAAACTGATTTTGCCTATCAGAGTGAAGGATTTAATAAATTATCCTTTTATGATAATGGAGATGTATGGATGGATTTCATCTGTCCTGATGGTAGATCAAAAGGGAAAATTGCCTACAGTCGCTTATTGTTCAACAAAGAGGTATTTGATCCTAAGGAGAGAGAGATGGCGTTGCAGCTTCTTGATTTTTCAGATAGCACAGTGCAGGTGAAGCTCAGTGATATCTATATGAAGGGTAAATTCCACCGCTTCTGGATGGGAAATAACTACAGGAATATTTGGAATGCAACGGTCGAATTGCCTGTGTTTGATATTGGTACTGCAAAAGGTGGTTTATCAATCATTAAGAGGGGAGGAGGGCAGCAAACCAGGTCAATCCGTATGGAAGATAAAAATGGAAAGCAATATGTGTTGCGCTCGGTAAACAAATTTGTCGAGAAGGCCCTTGCTGAAAACATGCGAAATACCATTGCTGCTGATGCTGTCCAGGATGGCATCTCGGCCTCACATCCATTCTCTGCCCTTACCGTTCCGATACTTGCTGATGCTGCCAGTGTTATGCATACCAATCCGGAAATAGTATGGGTCCCGGATGATCCGCGTCTGGGCATATACAGGGAAGAGATGGCCAATGGAGTTTTCTTGTTTGAAGAAAGGCCTGCCGGTAACAGGGATGATGTGGAGAGTTTTGAACGATCAGAAAATATCGTTAACACTGCCAAGGTTATTGACAAGATCCAGGATGATCATGATTACCGGGTTGACCAGCAAGCAGTAGTCCGCGCTCGCTTATTTGACATGTTTATCAATGACTGGGACCGTCATGATGACCAATGGCGCTGGGCTGCCAATAAGAAAGGGAAGAAAACAACCTATCGTCCCATACCCCGTGATCGTGACCAGGTGTTTTTTCTGAACCAGGGTGTAATCATGTGGCTTGCCCGCCGCGACTGGGTAATGCCTAAGTTCCAGGGATTTGATCATACCATAAAAAATGTTGAAGGACTTGGTTTCAATGCGCGCTATTTCGACAGGTCTTTTATGACGGAGCCAGTGCTTGATGATTGGATTAATATAGCAGAGGACATCCAGAGGGATGTGACAGATCCTGTTATTCATGAAGCCATCCGTTCATTACCAGATAATATCTATGATTCGACCGGCCTTGATATCGAAAGCAAATTAAGGTCACGCAGGGAGGACCTTCATACTTATGCTGAAGAGTATTACCTTTTCCTATCCAAGAAAGTAGATGTGGTAGGTACCAGGGAACGTGAACTTTTCGAAGTATTACGTCAGGAAAATGGCAATACCCAGGTTACCCTGTATGCCCTGAGTGATAAAAAAGGTAAAATCAAGGATGAGCTTTATTCCCGGGAATTTAAATATGACGAGACAAAGGAAATCAGGCTGTATGGATTAAAAGGAAAAGATTCATTTAAATTAAACGGATGGGGTAAAAAAGGGATAAAAGTCAGGATTATTGGAGGAAAAGGTAATGATTCGATTATTGATCATTCAAAGGTAAGGGGAATGGGCAAGAAAACCATCATATACGACAGGAAGGACAAGGACAATGTTATCATCAAGAGCGGAGAAACACGTCTTCAATTGTCAAAAAAGAAATCTGTGAATGTCTATGACCGGAAACAGTTTAAATACAATACGACCATGCCACTTTTTATGGCGGGTTACAATATTGATGACGGCATATTTATTGGAGGAGGTGTCATCAATAGCAGGTATAATTTCAGAGACTCAACCATACAAAAGATACAAGGGAAAATTGCTTTTCAGACTGGTGCATTCAATATAAAGTATGATGGATTGTTTACTTCAATTTCAAGGACTTTCGACCTGGCCGTAGATGCCCAGCTCAGCCTTCCTCGCAATGTTGATAATTATTATGGCCTGGGCAATGAAACAAAAAAGTCGTCGCATAGCAAGAACTATTATCGCGTCAGGTATGAGTATGCTTATGCTAATCCCATGCTTAAGCATACTATAAGTAATGACTTTGATTACTCTTTTGGAGCATTTTACCAGTATTTTATGGTAACCGACACTGCAAATCGGGTTGTTGCAGACCTTTATCCCCAGTATCTTGACTCATCTGCCTTCTTGCCTCATCACTATACCGGTATTAACGCAAAGTACTTGCTGGATACCAGGAATGAAAAAGTATTACCGAAGAGAGGTGTATTATGGGAAACAGAGGCCCTGGGATTTTATAGCATCAGGGATGAAGGCAAAAACTTTATTAAGATCCGTTCAGATCTAAGATTGTATCTCAGTTTTAGAAAGGATCCACGGGTCGTATTTGCATTTCGTTTTGGAGGCGCAAGCAATATTGGAGATTATGAATTCTATCATGCTAATTTTCTTGGAGGAAAGACCAATCTAAGAGGATTCAGAAGCAATCGCTTTGCCGGCGATTATTCATTCTACCAGAATACTGAGATCAGGATTAAGCTGATGAATATCAAAAGTTATATTTTTAATGGACAAACAGGTTTCTTACTGTTTAATGATATTGGACGGGTATGGGTTGATGGAGAAAGTTCAAAAAGATGGCATGATGGTTATGGCATTGGAGTATGGCTTACTCCTTTTGATTTTACAGCATTGACACTGACCTATAGCAGATCCTATGAAGATAGTTTGATTACTTTTTCATTTAGGTTTTTGTTTTAGCTATTTTTATATGATAATCGATCAATCATATTGGAGTGAATAAAGTTGATAAAGATCTTGTAATTGAAGCTGGAAACTATGTCTCCAGGCTATTTTCAGAAAAAATGTCTGAAGATATAACCTACCACACTATCGATCACACGGAATATGTAGTTCATTGTGCAGAGTTAATTGGCAAGAAAAGCGGGTTCACCCAGGATGAACTTAACCAGGTGAAATTATGTGCTTGGTTTCATGATGTAGGATTTGTTATCGATCCTGAGAACCACGAGGAAGAAGGGGCAATAATAGCAGCAGAATTTCTGAAATCTAAAGGCTTTGATGATGAAATAATTGCTATGGTTAAAAAATGTCTTCTCGCGACTCGAATTCCACAACAACCCCATAATAATTATGCCCAGGTCCTCTGTGATGCCGACCTCATGCACCTGGCAGAAGAAGACTATTTCAATAGAATTGATAGTATGCGCAAGGAATGGCAGAACCTCTCAGGGAAAAAGATCAGCAAACGCAAGTTTCATAAGATATCTGTAAAGTTTTTTCAAAAGCATGAGTACCATACTGACTATGCGAAGAAGGAGCTTCAGCCAAAAAAGGAAAAGATTTTCGAACTATTACAAAAAGAAGTATATATGTTAGAGCAAGAAAAAGAGAAAGAACTTCTCGAAAAGAAAGAGAAAAAGAAGAAATCAAAAGGGTACTCCCGTGGTGTGGAATCCATGTTCAGGCTTACAGCCCGTAACCAGATAAGTCTTAGCTCAATTGCAGATAATAAATCAAATATATTGATCTCGGTCAATGCGATCATCATGTCAATCACAATGACGGTTCTTGTTACACGGTTTGAAGAGGCACCCAACATTATCCTTCCCACCCTGATCTTCCTGGTGTTTTGCCTGGTGACCATCGTATTTGCCATTTTATCTACAAGGCCCAATATTTCCTCAGGAACCTTTAGTAAAGAGGATATTGAGCAGAATAAGGTAAACCTGTTGTTCTTCGGGAATTTTTATAACATGAAACTGGATGACTATGAATGGGCAATAGGTGAACTAATGAGAAATGACGAGAACCTGTATTCTACGATGATAAAGGACCAACATGCCCTGGGGAAGGTTCTGGCAAAAAAGTATAAACTTCTTCGCATCGCATATAATGTGTTTATGTTCGGTATTGTCATTTCTGTCCTTGCCTTTGTTTTTGCCTTCATTAACATTTAGCCTTTAGCCAAGCATGATAACGAAAAATGAAAAACTGCAGGCCTTAAATCAGCAGGTTGAGGAGATCATTGATAAGGTCAGGGAGATTGAAAATAATTATTCTGACGAAATTGAAAATGTACATCCCGTATACCGGAAGAGCGCATTAAACCTCGTACATTACCTGGGTTTCAGAAGTTTTGATATTGATCATGTCCAGGATCAGCTTAGAGACCATGGATTACCCAGTCTCTCAAGCGTGGAAGCACATGTAATGAAAAGTCTCCTTGCGATTAGCTCCATTCTGAATCATTTGCTTGGTAAACCTGTCAGGGAAAAAAGAAAGGGGATAATTTCTGTTAAGAAGAGCCAGAAAATCCTGGATCGAAACACCAAGCTGCTTTTTGGATATAAATCGAAAAAGAGACGAACAAGGATCATGGTAACTTTACCCGGCTCAGCAGGAGATGATTACCTGTTCGTCAATCGTTTGATGAATCTTGGAATGAACAGCGCCCGCATCAATTGTGCCCATGATAATACCATAACCTGGGAGAAGATGATTGCTAATGTACGCAAGTCAAGCAATGCTCTTACAAAGAACTGTAAAGTGATGATGGATCTGGGTGGGCCTAAGCTCCGGACCGGCGCAATTGAGGCCGGACCTAAAATAATTCATATAAAACCTGACAAAGATGTTAAGGGTAAGGTAGTTAATCCTGCCAAAGTATGGATTGCTCCTCCTGATATTCCCCCTCCCGACGATACTGCCACAGCTCATATACCAATAAATGAGGAATGGTTCAGGCATATCAAGAGAGGTGATTCAATACAATTGACGGATACCAGGGGTAAGAAGATCGAGTTCATCATCAATGGTAAAAAGGGTGATGGCAGATGGGGATTCTGTTTCAGTTCGGCGTATGTGGAATCAGGGGTGGAGTTAAAATTATTCAAACCAGACAAGACTGAGAAGCTGGCCCATCAGGTTGGTGAATTACTCCCTGTGGAGCAATATATTAGCCTTAAAGTTGGAGATTATTTAACCCTTCACAAAGATTCAAAACCAGGTGAACCCACTCAATATGATGAAGGGGGAAAGCTCAAGTACCACGCCCATGTTTCCTGTACTCTACCTGAGATATTTAATGATGTGAAGAAAGGAGAACCGATCTATTTTGATGATGGGAAAATTGAAGGGATCATCGAGGATACATCCGAGGAGGAATTATTGATTAAAATCACCTATGCCAAAGATATTGGAAGCAAGCTGAGGGCTGATAAAGGCATTAATTTGCCCGATAGTGATTTGAAAGTAAGCGGCTTAACTGAAAAAGACAAAAAAGACCTCGGATTTGTTGCAGTGCACGCTGATACGGTGAATTATTCATTCGTAAACGATGAGAATGATGTTCAGCAACTGATGGATGAATTGGATAAGTATGAAACATCGATAGGAATAATATTGAAAATAGAAACCCAGAAAGGCTTTAAGAATTTACCCCGCATACTGCTTAAATCCATGCAAACATTTCCTATTGGCGTGATGATCGCTCGGGGGGACCTGGCGATTGAAACCGGCTGGAAGAATTTTGCCAGCATTCAGGAGGAAATCCTGCGAATCTGCGAAGCTGCACATATCCCTGATGTCTGGGCAACGCAGGTATTGGAAAGCCTTGCCAAGAAAGGCGTTCCTTCCAGAGCTGAAATTACTGATGCTGGCATGTCACAGCGTGCTGAATGTGTAATGCTGAATAAAGGAGCCTACATTGAAAAAGCTGTTAAGATGCTGGATAAAATATTAAGGCGAATGCAGCGTTTCCAAAAGAAGAAGGAAACAATCCTTCCTAAGCTTGATGAGGCTGATAAATTACTCCTGTCTCACGATAGATTTAACATTTAAGCATTTTAATGAGAGGATTTTTGCTGATAGCCATGTGTCTGCTTGTTATCCAAACCAATGGGCAGGATACAATACCTGTAAGAAAAAAAGTATACAAGCTAAACTATAAGGTTGAGGTCCCTGCTACCGTAGGCCTGTATGCCATTAATTATTATGGGTTTACATTAATAAGGAAAAAGCCAACCCTGGAAGCTGATCAAATTAATTCATTGGACAGGAATGATGTCTGGATCTTCGATCGCAGGGCTTTGATGCAGACCACCTCACAAAGAGAAAATGCACAGGAAGTTTCAGACTGGGGCTTGAATATTTCCCTTTTCCTTCCTGTTTTATTATTTATAGATAAGGATATCCGGAAAAGCTGGTTTGATATAGCATTGCTATACCTGGAAACACAATCTATCAACGCTAATCTTTATACCTGGGCAGGACCGATGCTTACCAGGCGAATCCGCCCTTTCGTCTACTATGAGGACGTTACCATGGATGAAAAGATGGAGGCTGGTACAACAGATTCCTTTTTCAGCGGTCATGTTACATGGACTGCAGGAGCTTCATTTTTTACGGCAAAGGTATTAAGTGATTATCATCCCGAATGGGGAGCAAAGCGCTTGTGGTTGTATGCTGCAGCACTGGTTCCACCGGTGTTTGTTGGATATCACCGATATAGAGCGCTGAAACATTTTCCAACCGATATGATGCTTGGATTGACGGTTGGAGCTGCTGTGGGAATACTGAATCCTCACCTTCATAAAATCAGGGGCAATAAAAAGAATACGATTTCTATTGCACCTTTCGCCGGTGGTTATACCGGCCTGGCAGTGCGGATGAAGTTATGAATACTGGATGCTGGATACTTGATACTGGATCCTGGATCCCTCGATTACGCTCAGTATAGACTTCACCGAAGGGTGATGATCGTGACCTGTGACCAGATAATCACATGGACAATGTAGAATGTAGAATCTAGAATGGACAATGATATTACTTTTTCCAATATTTCTCGTAAGTAGCAATCCAATCCGGCGCAGTGTGGTAGCCATCCGGGTAAATGCTGAGTGGGACAACATAGCCGATCATTCCATAATTCATTTCTTCTTGAAAACCCTCAGGCAGGTTATCCAAAATGGTTTTGCGTAGCTTTTCGATATATGGTGGTTAGTGGGTAAAACAAATGAGCTGGGGGTTTTGTTCCTCTTATTTTTTGGTTTTTAATTAAAAAATCTTCGTTTTTTTATTATTTTTGCACCTCGATTTACGGCGAGGTAGCTCAGAAGGTTAGAGCGTCGGATTCATAACCCGGAGGTCGCGGGTTCAATTCCCGCCCTCGCTACAACAAAAACCACAGCCGAGCTAATTGCATTTCTGTCTCGGCAATCTCTTCTGATAGCTGAGCTAAAAGCCGAGTACTTACCTTGTTTGCGTAGATAGACATTATTGGGAGCCTTTTAGTTCCCTTTAACTTTGTTAACAGCATCTTTCGTCCCTTAACCAGGTGACTTCGCAATGAATAGAGTTCCTGCAATTCAGACATTGATTCACTATTAATCTTTGTTTCCTTTAACTGGTCATAAAAACGTTCGCCATACTCTCTAATGCGAGCTGCATCTATCTTGTCAGTTTTCCCTTTACGAAGTCCTAAACTATGTTTTATGCTGTATCCTGAGCATAGAGAGATGCGAATACCGGTTTGATTACATAAGAACAATAATAGATCTCCATACACCCCTGTGTGCTCTGCAACAATAAGTGCCTCTCTGGAGATACTCTCAATGAACTGAGCAATATTATTCAGATCATTCTTAACCACAAGGTGCTGTTCTTTTCCTCTTTCATCAAGAAAGTTAATGAAGCGGGGGAGGGTTTTGTTGTAAAGCCCTCCCCCGAGGAATCAGCGCAGCTAATTCCATAAAGCATACTGCGTAGCAGTGGGTTTTTTGAGTGGTAAAGCCCTCCCCCGAGGAATCAGCGCAGCTAATTCCCGCTCTCGCTACCACAAAAGCCTGGATGGTAGTTTTTTGTCTGAGCACTTGACAAAACAAATCATTAGATCATCCACCAGTGCCGTTCTGAATTATGGCGAAGCTCAGGGGGCAGAATCAAAGGGCGATTTGCATGTCAAAATCCTCACCTTTTGTTTCATTTCCCTGATAAAAATGCCTTATTCAGGATCATTTTATATTTAGATTAATACTGAAATGTATATCTTGCAGAAAAAATAAATATCAATACTCAAAATTTCAAGTTCCATATATAATTCAAATCCAGACATAAATATTATTGAGTATTTCAACCAGTGGTATTAATGAAGGGTAAATTTCTACATAATCTCATCGTCTTTAACCTTGCTTTGATTCTCCTGGCAGTCTGCAAGTGTTCAGGACCTGAGCTGGAGAATGAACAAGTTTCTCAGCCAGTCTTTCTGAATCTTAACGACACCGTTAAATATCTCGGAATAGAAGCATGTAAGGAATGTCATTATAGCAACTATCTGTCATATTTGAGGACAGGTATGGGATTGTCTTTCGATTCGGCTTCCAGGTCAAAAAGTGCATCTGTTATCGGTCCTGATTCGATACTGTATGATATGTCCAAGGATCTCTATTTTAGGCCATACTGGGACGGCGAAGTTTTAAAAATAAATGAGTTCAGGTTGGCAGAGCGGGATACTATACATGGCAGGATCGAGCTTGTAAATTATATTATAGGTTCAGGTCAGCATACAAATTCACATATATATGTTATAAATGATTATGCCCACCAGATCCCTTTCACATTTTATACACAGGACCAGAAATTTGATTTCCCCCCCGGGTTTGAAGGAGGCCATAATACACGCTTCAACCGAAAAATTGGTCTTGAATGCATGTCATGCCATAATTCTTTCCCTGATATGGTCATGGGCTCTGAAAACAAATTTACACGTATACCAACAGGAATTGACTGTGAGCGATGTCACGGGCCAGGAGAGATCCATGTAGATTTGAAGAAAAAAGGTTTAATTGTGGATACTTCGCAGTTTATCGATTACAGTATTGTAAATCCTGCAAATCTGTCGCCTGAGCGCCAGATGGATATTTGTGTGAGATGCCACCTGCAGGGAACCATGGTATTAAAACCAGGGAAAAGTTTTTATGACTTTAAACCGGGAATGGACCTTTCAAAGGTGATGGATATTTTTATGCCCCGGTTTACAGGCGGAAAAGAGGATTTTATTATGGCTTCCCACGTAGAGCGATTGAAGGAAAGCAAATGTTATATTGCTTCCGGCGATAAACTGAACTGTCGCTATTGCCATATCCCTCATATCAGTCACAGGGAGGTTGATAAGGATATTAATACTAACCATTGCACGAATTGTCACAACAAACAAAGCACTCCATGTTCTGCTGCTGAAGAACTCAGAAACCAGGCAAACAATAACTGTATTGCCTGCCATATGGTTGAATCAAACACCCGGGATATCCCTCATGTCAGGATTCATGACCATAAGATCGCTAAACCTCCTACACAAGAACAACTTGATTCGGAGCGTAAGTTTTTAGGCCTGGTGTCTGTAAATAACCCGGATACCGATAGTCTTTCTATTGCCAAAGGATATTTGCTGGAGTATGAATCTTATCATTCGGACGAGATGTACCTTGATTCTGCATTTCACTATTTACAATTGGCTGATTGGCTCAATAAAAATGAAAATCGAAATGCTGTGGTAAATTATTATTTTTTAAAAGAAAATCATGAGGCAATTATAAAAATTGTGGAGGAAATTGGATCAGAAAAAATGCTTTCCAATATCCTGGTCAATCAGGAATACAGCAATAGTGATGCCTGGACTGCATACCGTATAGGGCAGGCGTTTGAGTCGACCGGCGACATAATATCAGCTAACAAATATTATCTAAGAGCCACTTCACTGGCGAAATACAATCTTGAGTTCCAGAATAAACTTGGCAGCACACAGGTGATGTTACAACAATTGGATGAAGCTAAAAGGACTTTTGAATTTATAATCTCTGAGAATCCTCTTTTTTCTTCAGCACATGTCAATTATGGATATACTTTGTTATTGCTTGGATTTATGAAGGAAGCTGAATATCATTATGATATTGCATTAAATCTGGATCCCGACCAGGTGCAGGCATTACTTAACAAAGCAGGTATATGTTTTCTGAAGAATGACCTCGAGCAAGGGGAGAAATATATTGAAAGGGTGCTTTTGCTTGAACCTGATCATGAACAGGCAAGAATGATAAAACAGAGGTTAAATTAATTTAAGAATTCTACATATCCTATACCTTGTAAACGTATAAAAGTAGATAAATGGAAGTTCATAGAAAGTATTATATTTACGTGTAAAAAATAATTACGGAAAAGTTCAAAGCTTTCCATCTGACGGTATAATATTGGTAGGATTTAGCTGACAAAAATAAATGCAAAAGTGGGCAATTCTGAAAAGAAGGATTATAAACATTCCAAAGATAAAATAAGCAGAAGTCAATTTTTCTTAAAACTGGGCATAGGTGCGATTACATTAACTGCAGCAGGAAGTGGTATATTAGTGCTCGATTTTTTATCCCCAAAAGTTGTTTTAGAACGATCGCAGGTTTTTAATGCGGGTACACCGGAAAACTATTCACCCGGTACAGTTACACTTAATGCTGAAAACAGGACCTACATTGTCCGGGAGAAAGAAGGAGGTATCTATGCGATTTCTGCGGTATGTACCCACCTGGGGTGTTTAACACGATGGAATGAAAATAATGGTGTGATTACCTGCCCGTGTCACGGGACTAAATTCTCAAAAGCAGGAACCGTAATAGAGGGGCCGACCTCTAAAACATTACCCAGATTCTCTATACGTTTGAATGAAAATAATGAAATTATTGTGGACAGAAGTATACTTGTGGATGAAAATCAGATCTTAGAGGTATAATATGATCGAAAGAGTTAAAAAACCGAAACAAAACAGATCTGCGTTTAAAAATGGTTCAACCACTGGCAAACGTGAAAGATCTCTGACGATCACTACCAATTTTTTCTGGCACATATTACCTGTAAGATCAAATCCGGATGCTGTAAAATTTACGGCTACTTTTTATCTTGGTGTTCTTTCATTCGCATTGTTCCTTATTTTGATCATTACCGGTGTATTGATAAACTTTTATTATCATCCATCCGTGCCACAGGCTTATTACGACATTAAGGACCTTACGTTTGTTGTGCCTTCAGGACGGTTCCTTAGAAACATGCACAGGTGGGCAGCTCATGCAATGGTCATTGTTGTTTTCCTTCATTTGTTGCGGGTGTTTTATTCCGGCGCATACAAACCTCCTAAACAGTTTAACTGGGTCATCGGTGTATTTCTGTTCCTTCTGACATTGCTTTTGAGTTACACAGGCTATTTATTACCCTGGGACCAACTGGCCTATTGGGCAGTATCAGTAGGAACAAGCATGGTAGAAACAACGCCCTTACTGGGAGAGAAGATTAAATACCTGCTTCTGGGAGGAAATGAAGTAGGTGAAAACACACTAATTCGTTTTTATGTCCTTCATGTCTTTATCCTTCCAATGATTATGGCTGTCCTTATAGGCCTACATTTCTGGAGAGTGCGTAAAGATGGAGGCGTATCACCCCTGGAACTTAGCAGAAACAAATCACCTAATAACCTGCAGGATGAAGCATTGAAAACGAGCCGGGATAAAAACCTTATCATGACTTATCCGGATGTGATTATCCGTGGTTTAGTCGTTTGCGAGATCATGATAATTTTTTTGGTCTTGATCTCTCTTTTCTTCAATGCACCGTTGGAGTGGATCGCCAACCCGGGACATACACCCAGTCCTGCAAAGGCACCATGGTATTTTTTGGGATTACAGGAACTGCTTCACTATTTCCAGCCTGTTTTCGCAGTTTTTGTAATTCCCACATCAATTATAATCGTACTAATAGCATTCCCTTATTTCAAGATTAATATTAAACAAAACACATGGATCAGCAAACGTAGAAATGCTTCAATAACATTGACATTGATAATGGTTCTGATGTCAATCGCATTTATTTACTTCCATGCATATGCCATTTTAATCCCGACATTGGTCATTTATGTTTTATCTTTAATACCCTCCATTAAAATGTCGCTGGCGGGATGGCTGATGACATGGCTTGTTTTAACCACCCTGGTTTTAACTGCAATAGGTGTATTTTTCAGAGGGCCGGAATGGCAATGGATATGGCCCTGGATCGATGGGGTATACTAAATTAGGATAAAGAATTATGCAGAAATGGGAAATATAATAATCGTAATCGATTGTTAACAGAATGAAAAAAGATTATAAGATATTTGGTATTGTAAGCGTTCTGCTCCTGATCGTACTGGCTGTTTCGCCCACGAAAGACTATTACAGGGAATGGCGATCATATCAACAGGACTATAATAAAATCATCAAAGAATACCCGGATCGGATTGAACCGGTTGAAATTGGTATCAAACAAATTTGGGTGGAAGAATTAAACAGGGTAGACCGGTGTATAACCTGCCATGTCGGAATGAGCACGGAGAACTTTGATAATGCCGAGGAACCCTTTTCCACTCATCCGAAAATGTATCATGATGTTTTTGAATTTGGATGCACTATATGTCATAGAGGACAGGGACCAGCCACTACTAACGATGAATCCAAAGGGCGGACGAAGTATTGGGATGATCTCATGCTTACCGGTAATTATCTTGAGGCTACTTGTGGAATCTGCCATAAGACTTCCGACGTGCCCGAAGCACCTGTGCTCTCACAGGGCCGGCAATTGACAATAGATTATAACTGTAATGCATGCCATAATTACTACAGCTACAATACCGTTAAGATAACCAATCTCGATGGCATCGGTGACAAAACCTCCCGGAAATGGCTGACCCATTGGTTGAAAACGCCGAAACAATTTCAGCCGAAGACCAAAATGCCAACGTTTAATCTTTCAGATGAGGAAATTAATATCCTTTCAGATTTGTTGATGACATTTAAAACCTATCCCAGTGAAGTTAACATCGAAGAACTTTCACCTGCGCTAAACAATGAAAATGGAATCGATGAGGAACTTGCTGCTTTAGGGGAAAAAATATTCAGGGAAGCTCAATGTGTCAGTTGTCATTTAGTGAATGACACAGGTGGTTATCTTGCACATGATATTAGCAAAATTGCTTCCAAAGCTAAGCCAGAATGGATCCACAGTTATGTAAAAGATCCGAAATCTTTCCAGTATAATGTCGAAATGCCTCAGTATAATTTTTCTGATAAGCAATTGACTGCCATCACCGCCTACATGCTCACCGAGTTTATTGATTGGGATGAACCGGAAGATGAGGCAACCGAAGCCTTTGCTCCTGATCCTGGTTTCTATAAAAAGGGATTAGAACTCTTCAATCAGCATAATTGCAAAGGATGTCACAACCTTACAGCAGAAGGGGTCAGCAAAAGCATGGGGCCGGATTTAGTGCATATAGGAAGTAAAAAAGTGTATGAGATAGATTTTTATCAAACGGATATTGAGAAAAGTTTACAGTCATACCTGTATAATAAAATAAAATATCCGGATCAATTTCTGGAAAAGGCACTGATGCCCGATTTTGGATTCGGCGATGAAAATATTGATGCCCTTACAACAGCATTACTAAGCATGAATGGCGAGTCGGTTCCTGACAAATTTAAAGTATTGCCCGATAATGAAACACCTTATCAGCCGGAAGGTGTCTTTCGTGAGATTATGAACAAATACAGCTGTTTATCGTGCCATGTTATTCATAGAAATGGGTTTTTTATGGCATCCGATATGTCCAATCAAGGAAGCCGGGTACATAAAGAGTGGCTTAGGGATTATTTTAGGCTTCCTTACACCCTTCGGCCAATATTGGCGGAACGGATGCCCAACTTTTATATGACCGATGAAGAAATAGAACTGCTTTTGCTGTATACCTTCCTTGTACTTGTGGAGGATGAAATCAGAGCCGTGCCGGTTGTGGATAATGAAACTGAAAGCATAGAAGAAGGAGAAAAGCTGTTTTTTGAAAAGTATGCCTGTCATTCTTGCCATAAGGTCGATGCAAAAGGGGGATCTGTCGGACCTTCGCTTGACAATGTAGGTTTGCGCCTGACAACTGCCTGGATATACCATTGGATCAAAGATCCTCATAAATATCATCCTGAAGCCGTTAAACCTAACCAGGGATTGAATGATGATGAAGCAATTGCAATCGCATTATATTTAGCAAGCTTGAAGTAATGAAAAATTCTTTTAAAATATTGATCAAGGTATTTTACTGCTATATTTTCGTAGTGGTGTTTCTTTTGCTTTCATGCGATCATAAGGACCAGGATGGCGGAAATGTTTCAGGAGAGGATTCCACGTATTTAGAATCCTTGGTGGGACAAGAGACAAAAACCTATAATGAACGATTGGCTGAGCAAAGCTTTTTACACTATTGTGCCGCCTGTCACGGAACTGAAGGAAAGGGAGATGGATTCAATGCAGTTAACCTGGAAAAGCGACCGCCGGATTTTACAGATGCTGAGTATATGAACCTACTCACTCATGAATATCTTGTCCAGGCAATATCAGTAGGTGGGCAAGCGATCAATAAGTCGCCACTGATGCCGGCCTGGAAAAATACCCTTACACCAGATGATGTTGAGCGGCTTGCAACTTACATAAGTAATTTTCATCCTGACGAACGGAGTGAGGAAGGACCTCCATCAATGTAGCTCCATGCTTTCAGAATCGAACATCACATTATAAAAATGACTGCGATTTTCACTGCGAAATGTTTGGCAGTAAAATTCTTTAAAGATTGTAACGTCTGAACTGGCTCTATAGATAAAATGATTTTCACTCAAGGAGGAGATAATAACATTAGCTTATGTTATTCAGAAATACGGTATTAAGTTTTCCAACCATGTAGAGTGGAAGGTTTATTAATTTGAATTTTTTACCTGCCAGTGTAGAAGCATTTTCAATAGTATACTTTCCTGAATAAAACCTTACAGCCCAATTATGAGGTGCCATATCGATAAATTGATGTAATGAGCGAAGTTTGCCTGTAGATCCTGATTTGACTTCTATTGGTATGACCATACCTTTATAGGATACGACATAATCTACTTCAGCACTGGATTCTTTTTTGTCCCTAACCCAAAATTCTAATGTATTATTCAAAGAAGAACTAACGCCTAATAATTCTTGCCCAACTATATGTTCAGCTATGATCCCTCTATAAACATTGTCAAGATATTTTTCTGATATAAGTTCCTCTTCAATACCCAGAGAGTGGTTAACCAGTCCTGTATCAAATATATGCAACCTTGGTTTCTTTTTCAAGTTTGGTATTAGTGGAAGTTTCTCTACGGTAACTGGATAAACCAGCTTAAGAAGCATTGTTTTTTCCAGAATATTAAATGCTTCCTTCATTTCTCTTGATCGATATGATGAATTCCCAAATTTTTCAAACGTTATTCTGGTTCCGGCTTGTCTGAAAGCGGTAGAAATTATATGCCTTATATATTTCTCCATAGACTCAGATCTGGCATATTTCTCAACATCTTCTGAATAAGACGTCAAAAGACTATTGTAAATTGATTTAAGGGCTGTAAATTCCTTTTGCTTCGCGTAATGTTCAATTATTTGGGGCATACCTCCAATCGTAGCATATTTTTTGAATAGTGTCAACAATTTATCATGAGCATATTCCGGTATCTCATTCTGATCATATAAGGAAAGGCTCTGATCTTCACCAATTGCTCCTAAATATTCTCTGAATGTACATGGATGCATGACCATAAATTCAATCCGACCTACTGGAAATGATATATTATTATCAAGAATATTTTCAAGCAAAGAACCCGCTGCGATTACATAGAGGTCACCCGCCTCTTCAAAAAAATATCGGAGTAATGAAATAGCTTTAGGTGAATTTTGGATTTCATCGATAAAAATCAATGTCTTTCCTGGTTTTCTCTCTTTATCAACATGAAGGAATAATCTGTTTATAAGCTCATCAAATGTGTAATCAGTTTCAAAAATGTTATTATGCTCAGACTTCTCCATGTTCAGGTTAATAAATACATCGAATTCCTTCGAAAACATTTTTACAGCAGTAGTTTTACCTACTTGCCTTGCGCCTCTTAAAACAAGTGGTCTGCGATCAGGTTTTGTTGACCATTTCTTTAATTCCTTGATTATTGTCCGATCAAACATTATATATTTGTATTAAAGTGAGGGATAAAGATACGATAATTTGTATTAAAGTGAGGGATAAAGTTACGATAAATTGTATTAAAGTGAGGGATATAATAAACCAATGATTGATTTTTAATAGATTTTCGTCAACATTGACAAAATTCTCAGGATTTTGAAATTTGGATAATTTAAACATCTTTGAAATACAAAAACCTCACAGCCTGGCGCTGCGCGCATTGTCGATTGCCTGCCCTGGTGAAAACCAGGGTCAATTTTCAATTACTAATTTTTTTCATCAAAACATGAGGACATTTTCATGTTTTGGGTATTTATAGATAAGGGTGCCGTTTGCTTGCTTACTGCGGATGCTGGGAGGTCTTTCGTCGTGAGCCATGGGCTCACTCCTCAAGATGACCGGTAGAAGCAACAATCCTTATCTGTTATGAGACCAGGGCAAAACAACTCAAAGGCTGGCGAAGATCCAGGAAAGATGCATTGATCACTTCCAGCAATCCACAATTAAAAGTCTTTAGAAACTACCGGTCATGCTGAGGAGTCCGAAGGACGACGAAGTACCTCCATCAATGTAGCTCCATGCTTTCAGAATCGAACATCACCTTAGTAATCGACAGTTGACAACTTGACCTCTCGTCCTCTTTTCCTTAGTTGTAGGGGCTTCCTGGTTTTATATACTGGTTTTTTCGTGTTAAAGCCCCTCCCCGAGGAATCAGCAAAGCTAATTCCCTTGTAAGCTACAGTGCAATCTTGCTGGTGACATTATTACTTGAATCTACTCAGGAACACAGAGTCGCTCGCAGATTTAACTTCAACCACATCATGTACCACATCGTTTGGTATTTCAATGGATAAGACATAATGCTGTATTTTCCAGCCATTGGCAGTTTTTTCTAATACTCCTGAGCCCCTGCAGGTTCCCATCCATGTATCAAGCAGCTCATCGAACCAGAGAAAATCAGGAGCTTCATTCATATAAATATTGCGCTCTAAAGCTTCGAATTCCCAGGCCTTTCCCTCATCGAAATATGGTTTGCAGAAGGCTGCAAATTGCTCTTTTGTCCAATTTTCAGTAGCATCTGTACCTATAAATATTGCGTTGCTATCCAAGAATTGAAAATAATTATCAAAATTTGCCTCAGCAGCGGCTTTATGCCATTCATCGAGAAGTACATTTACTTCACTTTTAATGCCAGCGATTTCTTGTTCAGAAGCATTTTCAGCCTGATTACAACTAAATAGTACAACTGTACCAAGCAATATTGCAAAATTTTTTCTCATAGTTTATTGTTATTCTGATCACGGGTCACAGGTCACTGCTTAATAAACTTAAAAAGCTCCATTCCCTCCCCACTGTTAATACTCAGCAAATAAATCCCATTAACAAGATCTCCAATAAAGATTTTACTGTTGTTAACTTGGCCGCTAATCAATTCCCTGCCTGCAGTATTAAAAATTGAATATGTTGCTGATCCATTTGTGTTTTCCAAATATAACATGGTATGAGCAGGATTTGGGTAAATAGATATTGAGCTGGACTTAGAATTAACAAAATTAGTATTAGTTACATGGTTTAAATGCATATCCATTGCATTATATACTTCACATTTGCTGGAATCAGAATTATATTTCTGAATGACTCCAATGATGCGCAAATTATTTGCATTATATTCTCCTGATACAAGATATTCATAATGGAAATCATAGGGTTCACTATCAATTACATAATTTGGAAGGCTGCCAGCTGTCCCCCATGCTCCACCAAGGACATCCCTCAAAACGTTCATGTGAATATAATTTTCAATAGTACCGGGTGGATTATATACCCAATAGTCTTTATGGCAATATGGCTCTCGATCAGGAAGGGTTAAAATATTATCCTGCCGTGATATAATGCTATCTTCCACGATATAGCAGTTGATCCTGAAGTCTCCCATCAGGCTGCACCTGAATATAGCTGTAAGGTCAATTTCAAGTTCTCGGGTTGAAGGATCATAAGAATTGTTCATTGTTATTTCAACGGGTGAAATGTTGTCCTCCCGTTGATCAACATGCCTTGGCCATAGATACCTGTCCATATCCATAGACACATCGCCGTAAAAAGTGTATCTGTCAATCAATCCTGTCACCAGCCATCCAGGGAATAAATGATAATTCTCAAAAATCTCTGTTCCAGTAGTGCAGGTATAAGGATCATCAATATGAACCACAGCTACTATCAATTTGTCAGTACTGTTGTTAATTTCTGAAATAACGCTGGCAGCATGCGGACATATTGTGCACCATGTTGCTCCAAAAACTTCAAGGAATACATTTTTATTGGGTTTTGAGCTTACAGCATTGATCACATGCATATGTAATGTGTCATTGGATGGATTTGCATCCGGAATCCCGTTAGGATCGGATACCCAGATGTCAATATCAAATCCTTCCTGTGTTTTGGGTATCCATGGAGTTGAGTGAATAAAACTCATTGTATCCATGGAGGATAAGTTCATTGAGTTGAAGTTGATCGAGTGAATATTCCCTCCATTCACCCTCCAGCTTACATCCAGGGATTGAATGATAATTGTACCGAGATTTCTTATAATACCCTGAAATTCAATAGTTTCATTTATCAGGACAAAATTATACCTATTGATATTTTGCAAAGCAACATCATTGTCATAAGGAACCTGGATCTTAACATTATCAATACCAACACCATATAGCCATCCACCTCCGTCACTAAATTTAAATGCTATTTTGATATTGGAAAAGCCACAGTAAGCAGTGAGATCACAATATACTTTGTGCCAGTTGAAATAAGGGTTAATATTCATCAGGGTGGACCATGAATTCCCCCCGTCCGTTGATACTTCGATGCTAAAGACTTCATAGAAGCCTTGATATGTCATAGCTTTAAAGAAAACATCCAGAGAAAGGTATGCTGAGGAAATGCCTGATAAATTTATAGGCGGGGCAACAAGATATTCACCAGGCCATTGCTTATCCACATCCCCCTCATTCAAATAAGCGATGTTGGAGTGATATGGTATTACCAGGTAATGTGTGTTCCCAACTTCAGAAAATGACCATTGAGGATAAGACGAAGTTGTAATCTCAGACCAGCCTGCTGGTAGGCTAGTACTGTATTCAAAATCCTCTTCCAAAATTATCGTCTGGGAGATAGTCACGATAATTAACAGAAAGAAATGCAAGAATAGAACTAGTCTTTTCACATGGTTATAGCGGTAATAAAGATCTGAAAAAAGCAATAACAGCTTCCCCTTATAACGTTCACAGTGCCCCGCTCACCTTTCACTTCTTCAACAGATCCCTGATTTCGGTTAGTAAGACTATGTCCTCACTTGGTGCAGGAGGTGCAGCAGGTGCTTCCTCTTCTTTCTTGGTCATTTTATCCTTCATCTTATTATAACCTTTGACTACGAAGAAGATTGCCAAAGCCACAATTAAGAATGTAATAATCGTATTGATGAACAATCCATAACTTACAGCTACTTCCGCAACAGCATCTCCAGCACCTGCGACTGTTTCAGGAACACCCTCCTGAATGACAACTTTCAGGGAAGAAAAGTCAATTCCACCTAAAAGCATTCCTATTGGGGGCATAATGATATCATTTACCAATGACTTAATTATGGCTCCAAAATAGAGGGCCATGATCAAACCTACAGCCATCTCCATTACATTTCCCTTAGCAATAAATTTTTTGAATTCATTCATGATCTGAAGTTTTAGTTAACAATAATATGCTTATCAGATTTTACAGAAAACCTAATTTTTCTTTTCTTTCTTTTCTCTCTTTTCAGCTTTTTTTTCTTTTGCAGTTTTCTGTGCTGCTTTCTTTACATTTTTTTTTGCATCTTGACCTTTTCCCATGATATTGATTTTTAAGGTTTGAAATAGAGTTTAATAAAGATATAAAAAAAATACTTGATACCAGATACTTCTATTGACTTCTCTCCCCAACATACCTGCCGATCCTGTGGAAAAGTCGCAGCCTGATAATGTGCTGGCTCACGTCCAGGTCTTTTTCGGCAGATATCCTTGATGCTTGCCAGATATAGTGAATTTCATAGCGGAATTTTTCTGAATTCTTTACTTTCAATCCCAATAAGCAATCTTGCCCTCCAGTTATCTTCATTGGCTTCATTTTCCAGGAAAAAGAATCGTTTTTCCATTCGCGCACGAAAAAATATACGTATGACCTTTAGTCCACTCGTAGTTGGAAATCAGACCCCTGGGACCTGCATCACCAACGAATGACCACCGGTTCTTGATCCGGAAAGATGCATTGTAATCCAGCCAGAATTGCTGGTCCACTTTCTTGCCAATTTATCGGATCTCTAGATAGTCTTTTTCCGGCAGATTGGGAAACTTGTTATGTGGTTCGGCCTGGTACCAGAAAGCAACAGATGAAATATCATCCTGTTGTGGCAAATATCGTCCCCCACTGCGCCATCCCAGTGCCTGGATAGTGATCTTCAGGTCTTTCTTGAATCTCACAGGGTCAACAATGTGCCATCGGTATAATCCAAACCTCGTATGGATATCAACAGGGCTGCCTTCAGGCCTGAAAAGATGAAACCCGGCATATGGTGTAGTATATTCAGTGTAAGTGCTTTGCCCTTCTTCATCTTTGGCAAGGAATGCATAAGACCCACAAAAATAGTCCTCCGTCCCGGTGCCACAAATACTTGGAAATTCCTTATCTCCATCAATGTAGAACTTTATTTCTCCTTCGCCCCACCAGCCATCGTTTTTAGAATGCCATAGCATATAACAGCCAACAAAATGTCCCTGCCCTTTGATACCATCCACGATAGTGTAGACCTCTTTATATGGTAATGGATTTATTCTCCGGAACTGAGCATGAAAGTATGCAGCATCATCAGGGACATCAGTTAAGGTATAGTCTATTTGATAATACAAAGTCATCTTCTTTTCCCCAATATTCTCCATGGTTATCCGGCAATTCTTTCTGAATGGCATAACCCAATAGCAGTTAAAGGCACTGCCGACATTTACGCATATTGGCAGCGAGGATATTTGTTTGAATTTATATCCACAAGCAAAAAAATCACCCACCGGAACCTCCACTGAGGGCTCTTTTTCATCATCCCAATAAATTCGTAAAATTGAATAACGCCAGGTGCCTGATGGGGTCATCCATATATGCTGAATGGCTCCTGATCCATTGATTTCAGCTAAAGTGGTTTCTTCACCTGCTTCAATGTGGATATAAGGATTGACTTTCCAGCCCTGGCCCAATTCCCTGGCGGCATGGGCAGCACTGCCTTCTTCAAGTGTCGCCATGCCCCCTTTCCCTTTTTCACCGGTGAAATTTTCCGGACTGATTGAGCGGGTTTCGGCATCGGAAAGCCGGTATAAATTACTCAGATTCGTATGAAGTCCATTGAAGTCCTGTCCGAATAAAAAGAATGAAGCCAGGAGAAATACAACAGTTAGCATTAAATTTTTCATGGTTATTCTATTTGGGGTTAATAAAGGCATCTTTGCCTCCAACGATCGGCAGTGTAAGGCTTGTAGCATCCAGGTCCACTGTCAATTCTGTTCCCGGGTCCGGGTGGAGCGTGAAGTCACGATCACTGGAAAATATCATCAGACCTATCTGTTGTCCTTTCGGGATAATCTGATCATCCGGTTGCAGCGTGAAGGTCATTTCATAGAATTTGCCCGGTTCCAATGGCTTGCTTTCTGTCAATGATTGATAGTTTTGGGGATCTGCCCAGCCGCGGTTGATTATATTATCAGTGATTTTAGCCCTTCTGCCTTCTGTCCATGGCAATGATACCAGCCATACAGAGAGGTTGACCGCCGGTTTGCTGGAAGCTACCCGGATAGTGATGCTAGGTGTACCTGAGATATGGATATCTTCTGTTAGCTCAGGAGTAACAAAGATCAGTCGGTGATTGGTGAATTCAGCATTTGCCAGTGCTGTTCCTGAAAAAGAAAAATTATCAACAATGGTTTCTTCACCCTGCTCAGCTTCTGGTTCCATTACCAGGCCGCCCCTCTCAGGGGCACCTCCAGTAAGATAAAATGTAACCGGAGATGCTTTAGGATTCGGATAATCCTCATACGATGTGGGGTTGGTCCGCTCGTCACTTTCACGAACGATCCAGGCACGGGCATCATCCTCAACCCCATTCTCAACACCATGCAGGTACCGGGTAAACCATTTATTCATCATCGACATTGGCGGTGGACCACCATGTCCGCCCTGGTGGTAAAATATCTGGCAGGGAACACCTTTGGCTTTGGCTGCTTCATAGATGCGGAAGCTGTGTTCAGGCATCACATTCCAATCATTAAAACCATGTGACATTAATAAAGCTGCCTTGAATGGTTCCATGTCGAGCAGGTAATCACGGCCTGCCCAGAAGTCATTAAGGTCTCCATATATCCTGTCCATTCCTTCTGCCATCTCAGTGTCTCTTATCACTTTATTGCTATATGCCCTTTTCGACTCTTCACCACTATGAATAAAATCATAGAGTACATCGATGTCTTCACCCATCCAGCCACCCGGGTGCCTGATCAGGCCATGAGATCTGTAATAATGATAGTAAGAAGTGTTTGGTGCGATAGGGATGATAGCTTCCAGGCCATCAACACCGGTTGTTGCTGCTGCGACAGGTATGGTTCCATTGTAGGAAGTACCGGTCATTCCAACCTTGCCGGTACACCAAAAGGCTTCAACTGTTTCATTGCCTTCACGTTCTGTGTAACCCTTGGCCCTGCCACACAGCCAGTCGATCACTGCTTTAGGTGCAAGTGATTCATTATCTCCACCAACAGTTGGAGAACCATCGGAAAGCCCGGTGCCTGGCGATGATGAGTGAACAACGATATAACCACGCGGGATCCAGGTTTCTGTATGTGATTTCGAAATGATTGGCCGCTCACCTCTTCGGGTGATTTCAGGGGGATGGACACGCTCTGGTGGAACAGCATTTAATTCTTGCCTGGGATTCCAAAAATAGTCCTTGGAAGCTGAGGCCACGCCAGCAAAATAGGGGCTTGAAACATATACCACCGGTAGTTTTAGTCCATTATCGGTCTGATACGGCCTGGTAACACCAACATGCATCCGGTCAGGCTTGCCATCGCCATCAGTATCAAACTCCGTTTCAACCCAGAGATCGTGCCGGATCCATTGATCAGGATCTTTGAATGCGTCCACGATCTGGGCTTCGCCATTTTTAAAGACAGGCACTGCCTTGTCATCATCTGCTTTTTCTTCCTGAGCATAGGAAGGTAATACAATTAAAAATGCAATAATAAATAGTGCGAGGTGAATGCAGGAATGGTTTTTCATGATGTGGATTTTTGGTTGATTAGGTAAATAAAGATAGGCAAAAAATATATATGAAGGAGGTCCCTCGCTATGTTCGGGATGATAAAAGGTAGCGATGGAAAGATGCTAAAACAGTACTCCGATATTGAACATTAAGACATGGCTGTTAGTTCGGTAATCCTCTCTGAAGTGATTGGTAATCCCTATAGTATAACTGAGGTCGAAATTAAACATGGCCACATCGAATTGAGCCCCCAGGCGGGCACCAAGATTGTAAAAATGCAGGTTCACTTCGCTCGGCTTGAAGGTATACTTTTCATCTTCAATGGTAAGCCAGCCTTTCAGTGAAAATACATTTGTAATCCCACCGTAAAGGTAGCATCCAAATATTGGAGTTCTAACCGGTACATATCCCATCAGGACCGGTACTTCAAAACCTCTCATGATGATATTGATGTTTCCATTAAATGGAACTTCCTCAGCTTCCGGAACAATGATAGTTATTCCTTTCGCCCTGTATGCAAAGTCAATCTCCCCAAACGCTTTCCTGTATTTAATCCTGAACCCTCCTCCAAGTTGAATACCGGCTAAAATGTCTGATTGGACATCTTCAATTTTATATACCAGTGAACCAGCATTGACACCACCATAAAGTTTAATATGCATCTTTGGACGCTGAGCCATCATCAGCATCGGGGCAAGAACTAAAAAAAGAATTAATAGCTTTTTCATTTAATTGAGATTTATGCCGGGAATAAGTATTCTTTACCGTCAATATGAAATTTCTTATCCATAATCCTTGGCCACATTGGCTTATCAGGAAGATTGTCATGCTGCCAATTAAGATGTGTCTCATAAAGTTTTTGAAATAGTTCCGGCATTTCTTCCTTTAAATTATATGTTTCAGATATATCCTCCTTGATATTGTAGAGTTCTGCCCAGCCATCCCTGGTGCTTAATATCAATTTATAATCACCATCACGGATTGCCCATATATGATCAGCCCTCCAGAACAGATGTTCATGCGGCATGCCATTATCTTTGCCGGTTACATAAGGCAATAAGTTAACCCCATCGTATTCGCGGTCTGCAGGCAATTTTCCACCGGCGTTGATAACTGAAGTTACAAAAATATCCGCTGAAGACACCGGGTGCGAATATTTTGTTCCTGCCGGAATTTTACCTTTCCATTTCATCATGAATGGAACCTGTATGCCGCCTTCAAACTGGCATAATTTACCTCCTTTGAGTGGCCCGTTATCTGTTGCCTTGGTATAGGAAGCACCACCATTGTCACTCAGAAAGAATATCAATGTGTTTTCTTCCAATCCCAGGTCTTTTATCTTCTGATGGATGTCCCCGACAGCATCATCCAGTGCTGAGATCATAGCGTAGTAAACCCTTTTATTATCGTCATCAATATCTTCGTACATGCAATAATATTCCACAGGTGCCTGGAAGGGGACATGAGGAGCTGAGAAGGTACAATAGAGAAAGAAAGGATCATCTTTGTTTTTTTCAATGAAATCGATGGCCTTGTCACGGAATGCAAATGTCAGGTACCGTTCTTCATATATTTTTTCTCCCATTTCCAGGATTTCTGCCTCACCATAGCGTCCCATATTCCATTGGTATTGAGCACTGAAAGAGTTATGCTCATGATTAATGATGTGGCTCCAGTGCCTTTCAGGTGTGTAAAGCGTTGAAGCACCATAGAACCCGTATTGATAGTCAAATCCTCTTTTCAGCGGAACATGGTTCCGGGAAACTCCCAGGTGCCACTTACCTACAATTCCGGTAGAATAATTCAATGTCTTCAGGGCTTCTGCCAGGTTGATTTCTGTTGGTGGAACACCCTGCTTTTGAACCTGCCATTCCGCTGGAAATTGTGGTTTGGTTTCCATGACAAACTCACCGGTGTTAACAAAGTATTTTCCTGAAAGGTACTCAATCATGTTTGTTGGGTAAAATTCCATGATCTGTGTTTCAAAACCATACCTGTTCTGAACCCTGCCTGTCATAATTCCTGCACGTGACGGCGCACATGTAGGAGCTGTTACATACCCGGATTCGAAAATGACACCTTCCTCACCTATCCGGTCAATGCTGGGTGTTGAGATATGGTAGACACCATCATAGGCTGATACTTCATACCTCCCCAGGTCATCAGCAACAATAAGTACAATATTTGGCGGGCTTGCATTTTTACCCGGCTTTGAAGTTTCCAGGTACTGCTCCTTGCCTTTTTTCATATCCTTATCCCAGTGTATCCGCCATTTCATCCTGGTAACGGATAGGGGATAGCAGCTTGACAGGATTAACAGGAGCAGAAACAGGTAATAAGAGTTTTTGCGCATGATGATTATTTATGATTCCAGAATTCTACTTTTCCTGTGGATAAACGATAAATTGCACCGATGATCCTGATTTCATCAGCATCTTCCATTTCTTTAAGGATCGGGCTCTTTTGTCGAATTTCTTTGATGGTGTTATTAACATTATGATCAACAACCTTTTGTACATAGTCCGGGTTATTCGCATTCTTTTCTCCCTGAAATCCAGCAGCCATTTCTACCGCAGGTCTTATCTTAGATAACAGGGATGTTATATTACCCATTTTCACATCATCGATTGCGGCCTTCACAGCCCCGCAATGGTCGTGGCCCAACACCAGGATCAATTTGGAGCCTGCTACCTTGCAGGCATATTCCATACTACCCAGAATATCTTCATTTACAATATTTCCTGCTACCTGGGCTATGAACAAGTCCCCGATACCTTCATCAAAAATATATTCAACCGGAACCCGGCTATCTATACATGACAGGACTATTGCAAGTGGAAATTGCCCCTTGGTGGATCTTTTTGCCTGAAGGATATGATCTCTATCGATCAGGTTATTGTTTATGAATCGCTGATTTCCTTCCTTAAGCAATTCAATAACATCATCTGGACTAAGGTTCGATTGCTCTTCAGCCGTAATAATTTTGTCGCTTTTTTTTGTATTATCATCCATATTTTTCTATAGTAAAGATATGTTTTTTTGCTTTCTGGTCGCTCGCTGCAGGCTACAAGCTACAAGCTACAAGTCACTGGTCACTTGAAACTTATATACCACATTCCTCTCCTTTAGCCCATTGAGTATGAAATCAACGCAATTGAATTTCCTGCCGATATATTCCGGTGGACTGATCCCTTTCCGATCATACATCCCGGCAAGCACCATCCGTGCTGCCATGGTCGCCGCGTACCCGGTTGTCCGGGCCATGGAATGAACCCCGGTGGCAGCATCATATTCATCATACAGGTCCCACTGATAGCTCGTTTTTATTCCTTCCCGTGTGCCCTGAACAATCACACGCATAACCGTCAGGTCAACTTCACCTTCTTCCAGCTTCCACAAGGGGAATAATAATTTTTGCGTCAATTCCAGCGGCACCACCTCCTTACTTCCTGCTATTATTGTCTCCTTACTGAACAATCCCGTATCCCTCAATAACTTAATCTTCTCCACATGCCCGGGATAACGCAAGGTCTTTTCTGACATCTCAGGTGCTTCGATTGTTTTTACCAAACTCCTCAATCCATCAGAATTGAATGCCTCGAGGGTTCCTGTTTGTTCAAAATCCAATGGCTCCAGCTCACTTAAAGCCTCCAGCTCGATTTCCTCACCAGCCCTGACCAGCCTGGCAGGACGTACATATTCTTCAATCACGTCGCTGGGAGAGAACACGGCTTTATATTCATAGGGAGGGATCCTGTCTTTTGGTAGCCCACCAACGTAAATCTTTACATTCCCAACCTGGTCCAGCTGCTCATTGGCATATCCAACCAGCATATGGCTCATCCCAGGGGCCACACCCATATCACAGATGGCAGTGACTCCTTTTGATTTAGCCAGTTCATCCAGCAGGAACATATCCTCCGGGTAAAAAGCGATATCCACGACATCTTTACCAGAATCAATAACAGCTTCCAGGGCCTTAAATCCTATAGAGCCGGGGACAGCGTTAATGACGAGGTCGGCATCAAACACAACTCTTGAAATCGTATCAGGATCAGACAGGTCCGCTTGAACTGTTTTTATACCAGACAGTCTGGATAGATTATCCTGGTTTACATCAGCTGCAGTCACTTCATAATCGGCTGCAAGGTCCCGAGCCATCGGGCCACCCACCAATCCGGCTCCTAATACAACTATTTTATGTTTCATTTTTTGAAATTAATTTCTTGTTGAACCTGATCTGTGCCAGGAAGACCCCTCCAATGACAATCACCATTCCGATAACCTTTCTGCTTGTGAATTGCTCTCCAATAATGAAGAAGGAGAAAATCGCTGTAAAAATTGGGATCAAATTAGAATAGACATTTGCCCTGCTAACACCTAATCGCCTGATGACCATTGCAAAAAAGATAAATGCCAGGCTGGATGCAAATACAGCCAGGCAAAGAAGTGAAACTACCAACTCTGTGTTAAGCTGAACTTCTAAAAACCCGTCGGCTTCGAAAATGAAAAAAACAGGAGTGAAATATACCAGTCCAATGATATTCTGCCAGGTGATCAGGGTTAGTGGATTGTATTTTGACGCCAGTTTGAGCAGGACGATTGAATAGAATATAGCTGAAAATACAGCGAAGAATAGCAGTAGTACTCCTTCGACCGATGTGATTAAGGTAAAGTTGCTGGTTACCAGCATGAGCAGTATTCCCAAAAAAGAAATAAATATCCCGATATAATTAAATTTTGTAAGCTTCTCTCTAAGGAAGATATAAGCGAATACTGGTGTTAAGACAGGAATGAGGGCGATAATCACAGCACTAATAGTTGGAGTTGTCAGTTTTAAACCAAAGTTTTCTCCCAGGAAGTAAAGGAATGGATTGAAAAATGACATCAGCAAAAGTAATTTCCAGTCTTCCTTTTTTATCTTTTCCAGCTTGCCTGAAATCTTTATTATGCTGAACATTATTAAAGAAGCAAGTACAAGTCGAAGAAAAATAGTGGTGATAGGCTGGTAATACTTTAAAACAATGCTGGTCCATACAAAGGACATCCCCCAGAAGATCATGGAGACAATAGCGAATATGTATACATTGTATTGCTGCGAGGTATGCTTACCTGGAATCATGACCGGTCGTCTTCATGTAGTACTTTCGTATGATGCTTAAGTGTACGAAGTGTCAATGTGATCACGATAGCTGCCAGCAGTGCCCAGGTTGAGATCCGGTTCCAGTCCATAGTCCTGTAAGTAAAGAAATATCTCAAATGGTCGATAAAGGCAAAACTCACGACTATAGCCAGAAAGCCTGAATATTCCCTCCTGAGGATACTCACAAGGGAAAACTTTGTGTCTGAAGGGATGTAATTATTAAATGCTGGAACAAATGCCGGCACTTTTAAGGACCAGTCCATGTATTCCTTGCCAAACTTGCTTTCCAGGAATCGCTCTTCAGCAAACATGATCCGTTCATAGTATATCCAGAAGATCAATGAGACCAGGATGATATAAAACATGTTATAGGTGAACACTGTGATGCCTATCCACATGAAGAAATTCCCCACGTATAATGGATGACGAACGGCAGAATAGATGCCTTTTGTATTCAATGTTTCAGCTACCTGCCCGGTAGCTGTATTTCTTCCTGATGTGCCTTTCGGGGTGGTGGCAATGGATACTGCCCTTATGAACAATCCTATTGCACTGAGCAGGATAGCTACTGCTGTCAGGGCATACCTCAATTCTACTGGTATTCGCAGGTAATCAGTTTTGTAAATGACCGGGATAGCGATCAGGAAAAGTAAAATAGGAAAATAGCTCCTGTACCTGAAAAGATAATTCCCGCTTTTTTCAAATGAATGTAATAATGCCATCGCCTGGTGCGGATTTATTCTACACAAAAATATTGTTTTTTTTTAATGATGGACTTAATTTTAGAAAGCTGTAACAATCAGAAAAAAAGCAAGTCTTTATTTAAAATTAGAAACGTGGCTGATCACGGAGTGAACATACACCAGGAATTGATAGAAAAATGTCGTTTAAACGACCGCCATGCCCAGTTTGAGATTTATAAATTGTATTATAAAGCAATGTACAACACAGCCCTGAGAATATTGAACAATACTGAAGATGCAGAAGACATCATGCAGGAATCATTCCTGGATGCCTTCCGCAAGATTGATTCATACCAGGGTGGGGCAACTTTCGGTGCCTGGCTAAAGCGCATCGTGATCAATAAGTCTTTAGATGCTATCAAAAAGAGAAAAGATACTTTTTCTCTTGATAAGGAAGCAGTCGAAATTGCGAATGAAGAAATGATGGAGGATCCTGTTGAAGTACTTTCATATAAAATAGAGAAGATAAAGGAAGCCATCATGGAGCTGCCTGAACAATACCGGATTATCCTATCATTACATTTATTAGAGGGTTATGACCATGAAGAAATTGCTGAGATACTTGGCATTAAACATGGTGCTGTCAGGACCAGGTATTCCCGGTCAAGACAGAAATTGCTTTCCCATCTGAAGGCCACGTATGTAAATTTTAATGTTAACTAATTAAATCATGAGGCTATGTCAATCCTTGAAGATAAAATAAGGAAAAACAGTTCCTACTTCGATCAGAATGAGCCGAATGAAGGTCACATGAAAAGGTTTGCTGAGAAGCTGGATCAATTGCACCCTGAAGAGTCAGCTTCGAAAAACCGATTCGGTTTCATGCAACGGATAGCTGCTGTTTTGGTTGTTGTTGTTACAATCTCGATGGTTCTGCTCCTGATAACCCGGACACCCAAAGAGGTGGTTGCTGCAAATCAGTTGCCTGTAGAACTACGTGAGGCCCAACTCTATTACGATCAGCTGGCTGATGATAAAATAGAAAAGATTGCTGAATGTGCCATCAATGATGAAGAAGCAAGGAAACTTAAGGATCTGGCCAACCAGGAAATTGAAGAAATTAATGCCCAGACCAGGGTGCTTGAAGATGAATATTTCAAAAACGCAGAGAACGAAAAAATTGAAAGTGCATTAATTTCCAATTATAGGAGCAAGTCTGAGATATTGGATAATATCCTGGACCGCTTATGTAAATTATAGCACTTTAAAAAATGAATGATAAATCAAATTATAGGAACATGAAAACTAAAGTACAAAAATCAGGAATGCTTGCCGTTATTCTGATGTTGCTCTTCTTAGCCTCAAGCATGGTCTATGGAGAAGAGTATAAAAAAACGATTTCTGAAAAATATGATGTTAAATCTGGAGCCTTACTAAAGATCGACAATAAATTTGGCGATGTGGTATGCAAGAACTGGGATAAGATGTCCATTGAAATTGATGTGACCATCACTGTCCATTCCAGCAGCCAGGAAGGGGCCAATAAGGTTTTTGATAAGATCAGGGTCACGTTAAGTGGTAACGACAGCCAGGTAGAAGGTATCACCTCTATCCAGGAAATGAAAGGAAACAATAAGTTTTCCATTGATTATACCATAAACATGCCAGCCGATCTTAATGTAGACTTATCTAACAAGTATGGGATGATGCTTGTCGAAGAGGTTAAAAGATCCAGTAAGATTGACCTGGCGTATGGTGAATTGATAGTTGGGAAACTGGACAATAGCGCAAATGAAGTCAAGGTGAAATACGGAAGTGCAGAGATTGAATATATCAACCAGGGAAAAGTTGATGTCAAGTATGCCGACCTGGAAATTGATGGGGCTAATACCCTTGAAGTTGATTCCAAATATAATGAAGTTACGATCGACCATATCGATCATGTCATTATGGTTACCGGATATGATGATATAAATATTGATCATGTAAAAACCATAAAGGCAGATGCCAAGTTTTCAGTTTTCGATATTGATCACCTGGAAGAAAATCTTGATATCGAAATGGAATATGGTGGTTGCCAGGTTGGCCAGGTAGCAAAAGGTTTTTCTGCCATTACAATCCTCGCAAAATATACTGGAGTAGAATTAGAATTTGAAGAAGGTACAAGTTACCAGGTTTCAGTCGATGTGAGCTATAGTGGAGTAGATTTCCCGGAAAATGCCAGTATTAGTAAAAAGAAGCATTCATATACCAGCGCCTTGTACGAAGGTTATGTCGGATCTAACAGCAGCGCTCCTGCAAAAGTGATGATCAAAGCAATGCATGGTGGGGTGGAATTAAAGTAAAAGTAACTTTCAAATAATTGAGACGTCTAAATAAATGAGTACAAATTTAAAACATGTAGAAATGAAAAAGACCGTAAATATTCAAACCATTATGCTGACATTTATGATGATGATGGTGCTGAGCCTGACAAGCAGTTGTATGTTAGCTGATGGTATTAAAGGCAACGGAAATGTGGTCACGGAAGATAGGTCCGTTTCCGGATTTGATGGGATATCTGTTGGAGGTGCCTTTGATGTGTATCTGACCCAGGGAAGTACAGAAGAGTTAAAAATCGAAGCAGAATCTAACTTGATGGAATACATAGAGACTGAAGTAAGGGGAGGGACCTTATATATCAAGTCTGAGAAGAACCTGAAGCCGACCAAAGACCTGAAGTTGCATATCACCCTCAAAGACCTCAAAAGCCTTGATGTCAGCGGAGCATGTGATCTGCTTACAAAGAATACACTTAAATTGAATGATCTTGAAATGGATGTCAGCGGTGCTGCAGATGTCAACATGGACTTAAACCTCAATAATCTGGAGGCAGACTTCAGTGGTGCCAGCGATATTCAGTTGTCAGGGACAGCAGGCGAAATGAAAATGGATATCTCAGGTGCAGGAGAATTGGATGCACTTGAGTTTGAAGTCGATAAAATAAGACTGGATGTTAGCGGTGCTGCAACCGCAAAAGTAAATGCCAAGACACAACTTGATGTGGAGGTGTCTGGGGCTGCAACGGTGAAATACAAGGGCAATCCCCAGGTCAACTCAGATGTTTCGGGTGCCGGTAGCGTAAAACACTATTAATAGTTCTACATATCTTCCCACGGTCTGAATGAGTCCGGCTTGTATAAGCCGGACTTTTTATTTGCGATTTACAGTTTACAATGTATGATTTACGATTTATGATTGGAGTAGATCGAGAAAGTTTACCAGGGAAATTATTGGCACACCGAGCTTTGTAGCCTTTTCTCTCTTCGCCGGCCCCATGGCTTCACCTGCCAGCAGGTAATCTGTTTTCGCGGATATGGAGGAAACATTCTTCCCGCCATGCTTCTCTACCATGGACTTGAGCTCATCACGTGAATATTTAACAAAGGTGCCGCTGATGACGAAGGACTTACCTTCAAGGGTTTGTGGAACAGTTGGAGCTGCTTCAATAACCGAGAATCGTAAACCAGCTTGTTTTAAGCGGCCTATCAGTTTTATATTTCTTTCTTCTTTAAAGTATAAAGCTAATTCCAGAGAGATTTTTTCACCAATATCATCTATTAAGATAATATCCTGACCCTGTGCATTAGCCAAAGCATCAATGCTTTTAAAGCTTCTTGCAAGAGTCTTAGCTACAGTTTCACCAACGTGCCTGATACCTAGAGCAAAGAGTAACCTTTCAAAGGGTACATCCTTCGACTGCTGAATCCCTTTCAGGATATTATTGACTGTCTTTTCCTTGAAACTGACTTTCCTTTCTTTTTTTTCTTCTGTGGCAGGGAATACTTTTTCCAGGCCTATTAGATCCTCATACTTTAAATCATACAGATCTGCTGCATTTTCAACCAGGTCGTTGTCATAAAGTATTTCAATCTTTCCTTCTCCCAGGCTATCGATGTTCATTGCCTTTCGGCTGATGAAATGCTCCAGTCTGCCTTTAATTTGAGGAGGGCACTTATGAATATTCGGGCAATAATAAGCTGCCTCTCCTTCATTACGCACCAGGGCTGTTCCGCACTCAGGGCAATGAGTTAAAAATTCAAATGGCCTTGCACTTAAGTCTCTTTTGGCTTCAACAACTTCCACGATCTTGGGTATGATCTCTCCGCCTTTTTCCACAAGGACAGTATCACCTTCATGAATATCCAGTTTCTGCATTACATCAGCATTATGCAAGGATGCTCTTTTTACCCGGGTGCCAGCCAACTGAACCGGTTCAAGGTTTGCAACAGGTGTAACAGCGCCTGTCCTGCCAACCTGGTAGCTGACAGATAATAGTTTTGTTGATGCCTGCTCTGCTTTATATTTATAGGCGATGGCCCATCTGGGCGATTTGGCGGTATTTCCTAATTCATTCTGCTGGTCAATATCGTTTATCTTAATCACAACCCCATCAATATCAAAAGGCAGGTTCTGTCGTTTTTTATCCCATACTTTGATGAAATCAAGCACCTCACCAATATCTTTACTTCTTGTAATGTGCTCATTCACCTGTAAACCCCACTCCCTTGCAGCAGAGAGATTATCAAAATGATTGCCCGACCTCAATTGCTCCCCAAGGATGCTGTAAAACATGCAGTCTAAAGGCCTTCTTGCCACCTCGGCGGAATCCTGTGTCTTCAGGCTGCCTGCCGTAGCATTGCGGGGATTGGCAAAAGGCAATTCCCCCTTCTCCGCACGTTCTTCATTAATTGCCTGGAATCCTTTATGTGGCAGGAAAATTTCCCCCCTGATCTCAAATTCATTTGGAAAGTCACCTTTTAATTTTAGCGGGATGCTTTTGATCGTCCTGACATTTGTTGTCACATCATCACCGGCGACCCCATCCCCACGGGTAACAGCCCTGACTAACAATCCGTTCTCGTATTGCAATCCTATTGCTACTCCGTCATATTTTAATTCGCATACATATTCATAGTCGACTTCCAGCAATTTGCCAATCCTTTTATCAAAGTCCATCACTTCATCTTCACTATAGGTATTGGAAAGAGATAGCATTGGGTATTTGTGGACTACCGTTTGAAATTCCCTGGTTATCTGACCACCAACTTTCTGTGTTGGAGAGTTTGGATCAGCGAGGTCCGGAAACTGTTTCTCCAGCTCAGTCAGTTCATTGATCAGCTGGTCATATTCGTAGTCGCTGATAGAAGGCATGGCCTCGACATAGTAGAGATAGTTGTGTTTCTCTATGTCACTGGCAATTGCAGCCATCCTTCTATATGCTTCTTCCCTAGTCATTTTTCATAGCTGGAATCAAGGTGGTATTTCTATATATGGTGACGGTCTCATTGGCATTGACAGGATTGAGCCAATACAATACCTTATCAATGAACCCCGGTTCAACTGTAGTTTCGTAGACCATAGATGGGAATTTCTTTTGAATGTATTGTACTCTTTCCTGCAGGTTCTCTTCTTCAACAAAAACGAAGAACCTGGGAATAATTTTCGGGTCAGTCCTTAGATTATCAGGAAACGGATCCTTAATATTTTTAGAAGTGAACTCAGAATATCTCACCCATTCATCAAGGTAGTATCTTGGAAAAAGCATTTGATCACCTTTATTTGAATTCTCAAATAAAATTAGTTTAATATCATCATACTTTGATAGATAGGTCATCGCCTCTACCTTAGCCCTTTTGCTGTATGTTGTGGAGATCACCGGAAGCAATATAAGATTAATAACCCAGAAGAAAACCCAGCAAGCCATCAACAGTTTCTTCCTCTTTTGCCAGAAGGCTGATTTTTTGATAAATTCATTCCATCCGATTATACCCAGCATGATAAAAAATGGCAGCACAGGAAGGATGAAGCGCTCCTGCTTGTTAGGGAAAATGGAATGAAAAACAAGGAAGAGCAGGGTAGGGATGAAGATGATCAGGTTGTTTCTTTTCAAGCCTGTTTTGAAAAACCCGTAAAACAAGAAAATGCTGATAGGTGGAATAACAATTCCCAGGATCAGCAATATGTAGTTATACCAGGGTGCAACGATATAATCGGCCCTATAGGTGATATTATGATCGATATAAGCAATAAGCTCTGCAAATGGATAACCCCAGATGAAAATATCAACTATGGCCTGGGTTATGAATACTGACACCAGGAATGCTCCCGCCAGGATGCCTGTTCCTGAGAACCTGCGCTTAAACAATAAAACCAACCCAACAGCCCCTGTAAAAATCAATGTCTGGTACCTCACTGAAAACGCAATCCCAAACAGCAACCCCGCCCAAACATACTGCATCCACTTACCATTTCTCTTTTCTCTTCTCTCTTCTCTCTCCTCTCTTTTCAACAAAATCCACGTTCCCCACATCATAAACGGTATACACACAACCTCCACCATATTCCTTACTCCCATAAATGGCATAAACCATAGCAATGCCAGTATCAGTCCAACCTGCCTGGCAGAGTTCCGGTCGGATAATTTCTCTGTGATCTTGTATCCAAAATATACTGTTAGCAGTGAGAAAGCAGCATGGATCAACCGCACCACATACATCTTGCCCTGCGGATCGGTAAGCCCAAGCACTTCCATAATGTAGAGCAAGACATAATGTATCCCCACGTAGAAGAAATTATGTCCCATTGGCTCTGTAGCTCCACTGCGTGGGAGCCAGTAATTATAATCAAAACCATCAATCCATGATTGTGATGCTTCTATCACAAGGAAATGGTCATCAAGCATGCCATAACCTTTGGAAAAGAGAACTGCAAGCAGGCGAAAGATTATTGCAAGACCCAGGATCAATCTTAATGGATTCTCATCCCATTGCTGCTGAATCTTCATGGGTTTTCTTTTTGATGTTTTATAAAGCAAAAATAGAAAATATAATTGCTATTTTTGCAGGCCATGGCGGTAAAGAGATCCATCAGCTTTAAGTTCAGCAGCTCCATACTTAGTATAGTGTTGATTATCATGGTTATTATGATGTATTATAACTACAGGGTATCCCGCGACCTGGTCCTTGATAATGCGTCTCGTGATGTAAAAAACCTCACACATTCAACCATTAACCAGATAGATAACGTTTTTGAAAGTATCGAAAACATTCCTGAAGAATTTGCCCGGCTTTTGGAAAACCCTGAAATACAAAGGATTGACGCTAAGAAATCATTGATGGCGCTCATAGAAAGAGTCAAATTATTATATGGTTCAAGTGTTGCCTGGGAGCCAGCTGTTGTTGGAAAGGATACAATCTACAATGCCCCATATATGTATCGACAGGGTGATTCAATATTATTTAAAAATCTTAGCCAGGACGCCTATAAGTATCATCTTCAAGATTGGTACACCATTCCTAAAAAGCTTAATAAACCGGTTTGGTCTGAACCATATTTTGATCAAGGAGGCGGTGACAGGTTAATGGTAACTTATTCTGTTCCATTTTATAAGATGGAGGGTGGTAAGAAGATTTTTAATGGTGTGGTAACTGCAGATTTATCTTTAAGACATCTTCAGGAACTGATTTCATCAATCCAGTTTTATGAAAAAGGTTATGCCTTGCTTATCACTGAGAAAGGTAAAATAGTGACTCATCCAGATATTGATTACAGAGAGGATAAATCAGTAATCAATATGCTTGATTATGTTAAAGATGAAAAAATGCTTGGCATCATTAAACGGATGATGAAGGGGGAAAATGATTTTGTATCCCTGGATGGGATCGTATTCAAAGAAAAGGTTCACCCTGACTGGATGTCTTTTGCTCCGATACCATCTACCGGCTGGTCGGTAGCTATCCTGTTTGATGAAAGCGATATCTATGCTGGATTGCACGATCTCATGTTAAAGCTTATAATCATTGGAATAGGGGGTTTGTTAGCTTTAGCTCTTATCATAGTCCTGCGCTCAAGAAAGATTACTAAACCCTTGAAGTTATTGGCTGAGGCAACAAAGGAACTAGGTGCCGGTAACCTTGATAAAGAACTCCCTGAGATCAACACCGGCGATGAGGTTGCTGAAATGGGATCATCCATAAAGTCAATGCAGCAGGACTTAATAACATATATTGAAAACCTTAAGAAAACCACGGCAGAAAAGGAACAGATTGAATCAGAGATCAAGATAGCCAGCCAGATCCAGATGTCGATGCTTCCACAGGAAGCACCACTGCCAGCGTTAATCAATAACTATGCTGTTAAAGGGTACCTGCACCCCGCAAAAGAAGTTGGAGGTGATTTCTACGACTTTATAATTGCAGGTAGCAAACTATATTTTGCCATTGGGGATGTTTCTGGAAAAGGTGTTCCTGCAGCGCTATTTATGGCTAAGGCCATCACCTTGTTCAGAGCAAAAGCTGAAAAAAACCTTGAGGTAAACAGGATTGCTTTTGAGATGAACAATGACCTGAGTAAGTACAACGAGAGAGCAATGTTCGTAACGTTTTTTATTGGCATGTTAAATCATCAAACAGGGCAGCTGGAATACTGCAATGCTGGGCATAACCCACCATACATACAGGACGGTTCAAAGCCTGTGGAGGCTTTACAAATGGCTCATGGACTTCCTCTTGGTTTGATGTCGGATAAGAGTTACGGGAATGATGAGATCAAGATTGCTGATACATCCAGAATAATAATGTTCACTGATGGAGTTACTGAGGCTGAGAACAGCAAGCAAGATTTATACGGCGAAGAGCGCCTCCTGGAATTGTTGAAAAAGCAGCCGGATACTAATAATGAGCAATTAATCAAATTATTGCTTGAGGATTTACAAAGCTTTGTTGGAGATGCTGACCAGTCAGATGATATTACCCTGCTGATTCTTAATAAGCTATAATCTTCTTCCAGTTAAGATCACGTGGATTGATACACATTACCGGTATCTGGGAAGTGTTGAAGATCAAATCTTCATCATAACTTCCAAGAATAAAGGTTGATAATCCTTTTTCAGGATTAGTCATGATCATGATCGTATTAGCACTTTTAGTTGTTGCAAAATCAATGACCTGTTTTGTGAAATTGCTTGATTTTTCAGCAACATCAACCGTATAGTTGACACCTTTCTTATCAAAATATCCGGTAATCATTTTGACAGTATCATCTATTTTTGCACCTGGAAGTTGATAAATTAAGATCTTTGAGCCAAACTCATTTGCAATATGTGTAGCCCATTGTGTTTTTTCCCAGGGACCGGCATCACTGGTAATAGGAAGTACAATCTCTCGGAAATGTCCTTCAATCATTCTCTTTTGAACAACAATAACCGGAACCGGGGAGCTGGTAACCACTTTTAGCGCAAAACTGCCTGTAAGTTTCTGAAGGCCAACTTTCCCATGTGTTCCGAGAAAGATAAGGCTTGCACCAATTTCTTGAGCCACCTCACTTATGGTTGTAAAAATATTGCCTTCCCTGGCGATAATTTCCACATTGATATCTTTCTCTTTAGCAAGTTTTTCTGCAATCTTTTTGAGCTTTTCTTTGATGAATTCCTCACCCTGTCCGTCCTTCTTTAACATTGATTTTGTGTTGGAATCGATGACATGAAGGAGGGTTACCCTGAAATCAATTTTACTGGCTGTTTCGGCCGCCTGGTTCATGGCATTTTCACAGACTTCAGAAAAATCTGTTGGCACTAAGATGAGTTTATTATGCAAAGGGTCCATAAAATCGGTATTTTAAATGTGCTATTATTTCATTAAAAACAAAGATATAAAAATAATATGTCTGCTATATGTTAAAAAAATATTATTTATTGGTGGTTAAAAAGATCCTTGATCTGATTCAAATTGAAGGCTTTACCCTCGTCTCTTAAAATCCTTGCGGATGATGTAAAGAACTGATGGTCTTCCATAAATGAAATCTGCAGTTTATACCATTCGGCAAGCCGGGTTGATTTGATATGTAATACATCCCATTCTAAGCGGAGCCGGTGGGCGATCATGAAAAAGTCCTCTCTTCCGAGATAGTCAAGATCAGCGTCACAGAGTATCATCTCATTATGTTCCCTTGCACTTTGAGGCAATCTGGTTGTTAATATCATCTTTGAGATGCATTCAATATCATCATCAGAATATCCAAAACCCGGCAGGGATTCCTTTGCAATAACAACACTTGCTGCTTCGTGACCGATATAGCTGGTTAACATCCCGATATCATGATATAATGCAGCTGTTTCAACAAGTAGCTGGTCATGTTTACTAATTCCTTCCATTCTGCATATCCTGACAGCTGAACGCCAAACATCAAGCGTATGTTCAAGGTCATGGTAATAGTGATCAAGGTTGTTTTCTTCTTTCAATCTGCGGGTGATATATTCTTTAGCTTTGGTAATATCCATTTTATAGTCTAACAGTAAATAATTTGCAATTATATTAAAACTTTTCTATTCCATCCCAGTCTTTTGGTGATCCAATCTCAATTAACCTCTCACAACGTTCAATATACCTGATTGTTGCAAGGTCGCCTGGATTGATTTTATAGACTTCTTTAAAGGCTTTTATTGCTTCTTCAAACTTCCTGTCTTTAAAAAATTGTATAGCTTTGCTGAAGGTCGGTTTAGATTTGATCTTGAGATTTTTTATTTCTTCAGCTTCTCCGTCCAGGATCTCGAAAATGTAAATTGCCTGCTTCTTGCCCTTAACTTTTACAATGTCAAGAAAGCGGTACTGATAATTGGTTGGATCATTGATCTTGATCAATGTATCTTCTGAAATGATAATTGATGATCCATAATTTTTTGTTAATCCTTCCAACCGGGATGTGAGGTTAACTGCATCTGAGATGACTGTTCCATCCATGCGTCCTTCACCACCAACAACACCAAGCATCAACATTCCTGTGTGTATACCAATACCAGTGTCTATTGGTGGTTGGCCAAACTGGCTTATAATATGGTTAAACTCTGTCAGTTTGATTTTCATTTCAATGGCTGCATTGATCGCATCTTCAGCCTTATCAGGAAACAACGCCATAATGCTGTCTCCGATGAACTTGTCAATAAAACCATTATTATTCCGGATGACAGGTTCCATATAACCAAGGTAATTATTCAGGAAGTTGAAATTCTCTTTGGGTGTCATATGCTCAGAGATACCTGTAAAATCCCTTATATCAGAAAAAAGGATAGTCATTTCTTTTTGTACCTGATCCCCAAGTTTAATTTCTGATATGTTTTCTTTTCCTAAATATTCCAGGAACTGCCTTGGAACGAACCTGGCATTAGCCTCGTTCATGCGGCTAATGTTAATAATGTATTCCTTAAGCTTTATTGACATGTCATTGTAGCCCTCGGTCAGTTCACCTATCTCATCATTCATCCTGACTATGCTAAGGTTGTCCATTTCACCTCTGCCTGTTCTCTGCATATTGCTTAGCAGTTCCCTTACAGGATACACAATATCAATAGTGGTCCATCGGATAAAAAACAGGAGATAGATCAGGGCAATAAATATGCCTGTGAAAATACCTCCAAACATAAGCATGCTATCGTACACATTAACATAAAAAAGTCCACTTAGTGGTTGCTCCTGTATAGTGCCACCAAAATAATGGGCGTATTTACCTACCAGGATTTCCCATTGCTCACCGCTTAGCTGATCAACCTCCAGGTCATTGACCCTGGAAATGCTTATAAACAGGTAAAAAACAACAATAATTAAAGGCATCAGAGAAGTCATGGCACTGGAAATCCAAAACCTGTTCCTGATCTTGCCTTCCTTTAGGTTTTCCAGCCTTTTTGTCAGTTCTTGCGGAGTGTAAACATGTTCAATATATCGGATATGCACCCTGTGTTTCTGCCAATAGTAGACAAATAAAACTGTTAAAAGGGCCGAAACAAAGGTGATGAAGAAGAATTGTTCATAGAACTTCTGTGTAATATCGTTAAATCCTCCAATGATAAAGAGTTTATATGCCATATAACCCAGGGTGATACCAAAACTTAAGAATAGTATTCCTGAAAATATCACCGGGGTTCTTATTAGCAGCTTCCGGCAAAACTTATAAAGCTTATCGGATATTTGTTTATGCTTACGTTTTCGCCAGAAATATATCTTAAATGGAAGACTGAATCCAAAACCTAAAATAAAGCTGATAAGTAGGAGTTTTAGTAAAAAATAGATTGTCCCACCAAATTCCCAATCATCATCCCCTTCACTTAAATCTACGGAAGCAGGCTGGCTAACTGATAATGTATCTGCCTGGTCATACGCTCCTGCTATTAGTGCTGTGTCATTATTAAGAATAATAGAGTCAAGGATAAAATCCGGCAAATCATTCAGTACTGTATCCTGCATCAGGGAATCAAGTCTGGGCTGAAAGGCCTGCAGATTTAAAGCATTGGTTGAATCCAGGTTGTTGGACTCAACCCACATGGGACCATACTTGAACAAGAGGATGCCTGAAACCGGCATGACGAGGAAGAAATACAGCAATGTAGCAAGAATGTAAATTCTTAAGCCAAAGAATCTTGGAACATTACTTTTGATTTTAGCTCCCATAGACCGATAATTTTCTTGTCACTTGTCACTTGCCACTTGTCACTGGTTTTATAATTTCTAATCCCCGCATAATCGCTTTCTCATTATCAGGGATCATATGGTGGTAACGTTTTGGTAAAGATTTTTTTAATCCAAGGATTACATTTTCGAGTTCAACGATGGGCTTAACTTTCAGGTAACCACCCAGGACGATCATGTTAAAGATCTTGGCCAGTCCCATCCTGGCAGCTTCATCATTGGCATCGATACGAAAGATATTGATATCTTTTCTTTCCGGGTGCCTGGTAATGCCATTACCATCATATATCAATGTGCCTCCCTTTTTAACCATTGGTTCAAACTTATCCATTGATTGCTGGTTAAGTATAATGGCAGTATCGTATTCTGTGAGGATAGGTGAGCTGATTCTTTCATCACTAAGGATGACAGTAACATTGGCTGTACCACCTCTCATCTCCGGACCATATGATGGCATCCAGCTAACTTCCTGGTTTTGCATAATGCCAGAGTATGCAAGGATCTTGCCCATTGAAAGCACTCCCTGACCTCCAAATCCTGCAATGATAATCTCTTCTGTCATAATCGTTCTTTTTAAACCTTATTTAACCATTTGACCATCAACCTTGATATCGCCCATTGGATAAAATGGAAACATATTTTCTTCCATCCATTTATTAGCTTGTACAGGGGTCATCTTCCATCCGGAATTACAATTGGATACTATCTCTATCAGGCAAGTTCCTGTATTACCGGATTTTTGGTATTCAAAGGCCTTGCGAATAGCTTTCTTTGCTTTTCTTACTGCACCTGGTGTATGAACTGAGTGTCGTGTAACAAATTGTGTCCCGGGTAATTCTGCAACAAGTTCTGTGATTTTTAAAGGATTTCCCATTGTTTGGACATCCCTGCCATAGGGACTGGTGGATGATTTCATGCCTGGCAGGGTAGTAGGGGCCATCTGGCCTCCTGTCATCCCGTAAATTCCATTATTAATGAAGATAATCAGGAAGTTTTCTCCGCGGTTACATGCATGGATTGTTTCAGCTGTTCCAATAGCAGCAAGGTCACCATCACCCTGGTAGGTGAAGACAAATTTATCAGGCCAGGTCCTTTTGATGCCTGTGGCCAGCGCAGGGGCCCGGCCGTGTGCTGCCTGCTGCATGTCGATATTCATGAATTCGTAGGCCAGTACAGAACAACCAACGGGAGCTACACCAATGGTGTCTTCCTGGATACCCATTTCATCGACAACTTCCATGGCGATCCTGTGGGCAGTCCCATGTCCGCATCCCGGACAATAGCTCAGGACCTTATCTCTCATCAGGTCGGTCTTTTTATAAACCAGGTTCTTTTCCTGGATTATTTCTTTAGTCAATTCATCTCTCATACTATTTGCCTCCTAAAAATTTATTCTCTATAACTTCCAGGACTTCTGCCGGTGAATGGATGATACCACCCATCCTTCCATAATGCTCGACCCTAACCAGTCCTTCAACTGCTAATTTGACATCTTCAACCATTTGTCCGGCACTAAGCTCAAGACTAAGTATTCCTTTTACTTTACCTGCAAGCTTATAAACCTGCTCACTTGGGAAAGGGTATAATGAGATAGGACGTAGCAATCCTATATTGATTCCTTTTTCTTTACCTAATTGTATGGTTTTCTGCGCTATCCTGGCGCTGGATCCATAGGCAACAATCAGATAATCAGCATTATCACAATTAATTTCTTCGAAACGCACTTCTTTTTCACAGATCTCCTTGTACTTTGCCTGCAGCTTTTCATTATGTTTTTCCTGGCGTGAAGGATCAAGATCCAATGAGGTAATTACATTCCTGTCGCGATCAGGCTTTTTCCCGGTTGTGGCCCATGGGATGTTTTTTTCAATCCATTCTGTGCTCCACCGTTCAACAGGTTTAAACAGTTCGACTTTCTCCATCATCTGTCCGATCAGGCCATCAGACAGAAGAAGTACTGGTGTCCTGTACTTAAATGCCAGATCAAATGATAGGGGAACAAAATCGGCCATCTCCTGAACTGATGCCGGAGCGAGAACGATGACATGGTAATCCCCATGTCCACCTCCCTTGGTAGCCTGGAAATAATCAGCCTGCGAGGGTTGAATGGTGCCCAGTCCTGGACCTCCACGGACAACATTTAATACTACACATGGTAGCTCGGCACCGGCCAGATATGACATCCCTTCCATCATGAGACTGATACCGGGACTTGATGAGGAAGTCATAACTTTCTTTCCTGTACCCGCGGCACCATAGATCATATTGATGGATGCCACCTCACTTTCGGCTTGCAAAACAACCATCCCTGTCCTTTCCATCGGCTTTTCTGCCATGAGGTATTCAATAACTTCGGACTGGGGAGTGATAGGATATCCGAAATAGGCATCAACACCTGCGCGGATTGCTGCCTCAGCAACCGCCTCATTGCCTTTCATTAATTTCAATTCGCCCATTATTCAGCAATTTATATTTTTAGTATTAAGCATCCACTTTCATGCGATAAACAGTAATAACGCCATCGGGACAAACAACGGCACAGTTGGTACATCCGATGCAGGCCTCAGGGTTTGCCATATATGAGTAGTGATAACCCTTGCCATTTACTTCTTCAGCAAGATCAATCACTTCAGTTGGACAAGCACCGATACATACTGAGCAACCTTTGCACCGTTCGATATCAACAACTATCCTTCCTTTTACTTTTGCCATTTTTATTAGATTACAAAGACATTATTAAAACTTAGTTCTAACAGGTGTACGAAATTACAATTTTATCTTAAATCATATTGGTTCCTTCATGATATTTTGAAGGGAAGCCAAACAATTTATAACAGATTTAAATTATCCGGAAGCAGGATGGTCCTCACGGAATTTCTTGAGGCGGTATTCAAGGTCAGGAAATTGTTCTCGCTTAACCAGGGAGACACATGCCCTGATACCTTCGAGTCTTTCACTTCCAGTTATTGCAAGGGATATTGCACTGATTCCATAATAAATCAACTCACTGAGCAAGTCCTCTCCGGTAAAACCTGGATAGGCAAAGGTGAAGTAAAACCCGTCTGCAATTGGTTCACCTTCATCTTTATCATAGACTATGTAGAAGCTGTTATCAGTGAATAATTTTTTCATGATTTTTGCCTTCTCACCGTATTCCCTGACAACTTCTGTAAAGTTGAATGCTCCATCGTTTGCAGCTTTCAGGATGGCTGCCAGGGCATACTGGGCTGAATGCGCAGTGCCGGAGCTTATTGAATATATAGATCCAAAGATCATTGCCTTGCCAAATAAATCAGAAACATAATACCTGAGTAAATCCGTTGACTGCCTTTTGTAGAGCTTATCTGAGATCAGCATCATGCCAATACGCTGACCGGCATAGCTGAAAGCCTTGGAGCTTGAAATAAGGAGGATGTAATTATCGGTATATTGACTTACTGAAGGTTGGTATGGTGCCTGACCAGGAATGGAATAGTCTTTTCTGAAATCCATTCCGAAATATGCCAGGTCTTCAATAACAATTACGTCGTATTTATCAGCCAGGCTGGCAATGATTTGCAATTCCTTCTCCGTAAAACAGATCCAGGAAGGATTATTAGGATTGGAATATAAGAGACAGGAAATATTTCCCTTCTGAAGATAGGATTCCAGCTTGTCTTTCAGTTTGTCACCGCGATAATCATAGACGTCAAATGATTCGAAGTTGATACCCAGAACTTTATGTTGTTGTTTATGAACTGGAAACCCAGGGTCAAGGAATAAAGTAGTGGTTTTGTCTTTATTTAACCGGCTAATAGTCATAAATGACGCGAATCCCCCCATCATGGAACCAACAGTTGGGACACAGCCTTCCGGGTCAACATCAATATTTAAAAATAGCTTTGCAAACCTGGATATTTCATTCTTTAGGGGCCTTATCCCAAAAATATCGGGATAGATCGCTGCAACCCCTTTTCTGAGGGCTTCAATCTCGGCTTCAACACCTATTTGTGTTGGAGGCAGGCCTGGGATCCCCATCTCCATCCTGATAAATTTATCACCAGTTTCCTGTTCAATTGTATCAACCAGCTTTTTTATTTCCCTGATTGATGCTTTTCCAACACTCTTTAGTCCGCTGGCTTCAATTTTCCGCTTAACTACTTCAAAATTAATCGGGGTATCCTTCATCATTATTCCTTTCATTAATATGCAAGTCAAATATAAAACTTATTATTAAAAGAAATAGAAAACAGCGAGCAATAATCTGAAATTACCAACCATTTCCGATTCCTCAATTTTCCCATATATATCCGGATCCCCATAAAATGCGGCAGTGTATTCAAACTCGCCGGCCAGTAGTAGTTTGTTGAAATGAAACTGGAGCCTGGGGGATATCCTGTAGGTATACTCAATATCATTACCCCGGCTATAAAAGTTTCTTGCAATGGGAGCCTTATACCCTAAGTTTTTGGCTGCCCCGACAAATAGCCCATACCTCATGGTCTTTCCTTTAGACACAAGGTCAAACCAGCTGGATATCTGCTCAGTATTTGCATAGGTGATCCTGTTTGCAGCTGTGTCAACCATATCCTCAATATATCCACCAAGCATGATATGTTCTGTCATGTTTTGCCCCCAGATAATCTGCCATTTAAAATCTATTTTGGAAGTGGATATTTTCATGAAGGCAGTCGCTGCCAGTGAATGGACTTTATCACTGGACTTAGAAGTAATCCCTGGTGTGAGCTCCACCGAAAGGCGGGGCAATAATTGCTTATAATCAATACCAGCACCAAATAAATGACCATTTTTTTGATGGTACTGAACCTGGAGATCAAAGTTGGGTACAGCTGCATTGATAAGGTAAATGGCATTCCGGCCCAGTGGCCCGAAATTGGCAAATTCGATCTGGGATGCAGCGACAGCAACAAGCTTTAGCCTTCCAAAGGATTGCTCGACCCTGACCTGGTTGTGCCTGGAAAATGGATGGTAGGGGGCACCAAGATTAAGTGATATTGTCGCAGGCCTTGCCTCCGGTATAAACATGGGATGCCAGTACAAGCCTACCAGGACTTCAGTTCGTTTCCATTGGAATTTCATCCATCCCTCTCTCAGGCGCAGGCCATTGAGATCCAGGTCATTCACACCAGTAAAATCCACTTCAATCAAGCCGGTAGTTGTGGCTCCCAGCACATCTGGTGCAGTTATTTGGGTCCGGAGCCTTGTAGTCATTGCTGCCTGGTTAAAGCTGGCTTTCTTGTTAATGTCCTTTCCCTCGGCATCATAAACAGCCCTGCTTGGGTATAGAGCAAACATATTTGCCCTGGCTCCAGCGATTTGCCTGGTGTCTGAAAATAGCTGAGCATTCAGGAAACCGGATAGTTTCAGTTGCCAGTTGTTGCTTTCTTTCTGTCCCAGGATGTGGGTGATCTGAAGAATCAGCAATAAGCCGGTAATCACTATTCTTTTCAAATCAATATCGTTCTTTTGGTTGAAAAGCTATGCTGATGATAGGATTGGCCGCAAGGGAGACGATCATACCAATTGCTCCTGCCTCAGGAGAGCTGAAACCATATAAATATAAACCTATGCAGGCAGCCAGTCCGATAATTGCTGATCCCATTCCACCATAGCGGTTGGCTTTCTTCCAGATGAGTCCCCATATGAATGGTCCAAGGAAAAAGGATCCTATTGCACCCCAGCTGATTCCCAGTATTGCTACTATAGTATCGGGGTTTATATATGCCAGTACGACAGACAGGAGGACAAAGAATGCACTTGCATAACGCATCAGGGAGGTCAATCGTTTATCAGATGCCTCCGGGTTTATAAATCCATGATAAAAATCTTTCGCCAGTGATGAACTCGATATCAGCACAAGAGCGGCCAGGGTCGACATGGAGGCTGAGAGGATCAACAGCAGGATAACGACTGACAGGGATTCCGGGATAACGTTGGCGAGGAGCTCCGGCATTAATCGGTCATAGGCAGGTTGACCGTTATTAAATGCACCCGGATTAGCTTCCGGGCTTAAAAATATCCTGGTAGTGGAACCAATGAAGTATGCTACACCCCCGATGAGAAGTGCAAAAAATGTTGAAGCAAACATGCCAATCCTGATAGATCTTCTGTCACGGATGGCATAAAACTTCTGGATCAGCTGCGGCATGGCGAAAGGAGCAATGCTTGTCAGGATAATTAATGACAGCAGGGGCCACCATCCGGGAGGGCCGATAACTTCTGTTAAACCGGGATCAACTTCCTGCAAGGACTGTGTAATGTTGGCAATTCCGCCACCTTTATCTAAGGTGCTGATGAAAAGGATGATAACACCCACTATCATGATGATCCCGAAGATCAGGTCAATCATAGCCATCGACTTGTAACCCCCAAGGACAAGGTAAATTGAAGTGAGCAGGCCCATGAAGACCAGCGCATGCCAGTATTCGATGCCGAAGTTGGATGTGAACAGGTAGGAAAGACCCATGAAGACAGCAGCCGAGTATGGGATGAGGAAGATAAAAATCACAATTGAGGATAATAGCTTGAATGGCTTGCTTTGATATCTTTTCTCAAGGTATTCACTGACGGTGGACACCTTATACTTGATTGAGGCTTTCTTGATGAGCCAGCCAAATATTCCCCAAACACACAAAACTCCTACGAGGGCGTTCAATAAGGCGATCCATAGGCTGGAATAACCAAAGCCCCAACCGATCTTACCTGCGAAGCCGATGAAGAGCACAGCACTGAAATAAGCGGTTCCATAAGAAAAAGCTGTCATCCATGGTCCAACTTTCCCTCCTCCAAGAAAAAAATCCGAGAATGACTTTGTCCTTTTTAAACCAATGATCCCAACAATGATGATCATCAACGCATAAAGCGCAATTACAATGATCTTGATGGTCATGTTTTTTGAATATTTATCCTTGCATCAACTGCAAGTATCCGATCTTTCCTTCCGATGAGGGGGTTCAGGTCCATCTCGATGATTTCAGGTGCGACCATGACCAGGGCTGAAAGCCTTAAAATAATATCTGCAAATTTTTCCGGGTCAACACCTTCCTGCCCGCGAACACCTTCAAGTAGTTTATAGGCTTTCAGATTCTTGATCATCTGTATGGCCTCGTCTTTTGAAAGAGGGGCGAGGCCTGCATGGACATCCTTCAGTACCTCAATATATATTCCTCCCAGGCCAAGAAGTATAAGGTGCCCGAACTTGTCTTCATACTTAGCACCTGCAAATAGCTCAAGGCCGCTGAACATTGGCTGTATAAGTACTGCTTCGGCATCTTTAATCTGCATTAGTTCCTGGAAAGCGGATTCAGCATCAGCCTGCTTTTGAATGTCCAGGATAACTCCACCAACATCAGACTTATGAACGGGTCCGACAACCTTCATAACTACAGGGAATCCAATTTCCTGGCATGATTGTGAGGCATCATCAATGGTTGATACCACTTTTTCAGGTACCCTGGGGATACCACATGCATCAAGCAATGCTTGGACCTTATCCGGCATCAGGTATCCGTTATCAGCTTCTTTAATGATCTGTCTTATCCTGAAATGATCCACCTCGGGAGAATCAGATCTTTCAGTGGCTGGCTTTCCTGAATTCACCACTTTTACAAGTGCTTTTCCGAACTCTACTTCATCGGGAAAGAACACCCAGCCTTTATCAATGAAAGCTTTCACTTCTTCCGATGCTGTATGTGTTGAAGGGAGTATGGGATAGATAGGCTTGCTGGATTTCTTCAGTTGGTCAGAAAGGATTTCGTACACATCAAAGATCTCTGATAACCCGGGTGTTCCGAATATGACTGCTATCCCATCGATGTCATCGAATTTATGCTCTGCATAATCTAAAATGGTCCCTAGTTGTTCACCCGTACCCGTGGCAAGGAAGTCAATTGGATTGGACACAGATGATCCGGGAAATAATTCACCAAGCAAGGCATCAGCATCCGGGCCTTTAATTTCCGGAATTCCTATTCCACCGTCAGACAGTATATCGGTGAGCATGACGGCAGGTCCCCCGGCATGAGTAATGATAGCCATGTTCTTGCCTTTTAGGGGTTTGTGTAAAAAAATTGATGCTACTGCCACTAGCTCTTCTCTGCCATAGCAACGGACAATACCTGCTTTTTTAAACAGAGCATCGACAGCCACATCTGATGATGCCAGTGCACCTGTATGTGAAGAGGCGGCGCGGCTACCTGCTTCAGAAGTCCCCGCTTTGATTGCGGCTATCTTACAACCTTTTCTGATCAGAGATGAGGCATGCTTGAGCAACAGATCCGGCTTATCTATATTTTCAATGTACATGAGCTTAACTTTAGGGCTCCTTCCCGGATCAAAGGTCTCATCCATGTACTTTAATATCTCCTCAACTCCCATTTGCGCACTGTTACCTACAGAAAATACCCTTGCAAATGGCAAGCCTTTCGGAATGCCTGCTTCCATGATGAAACAGGCTGTGGCGCCCGATCCGGAAATGAAATCACAACCCTCGAGCGTAAGTTTAGGTATCGGCATAGTAAAGACTCCGTGGTATTCGGGAGTCAGGACACCAACACAGTTCGGACCAATCAATGAACCGACAGCTTGGTTTATCGTCTCGACAATCTGCTCTTCAAGCATTCTACCTTCTTCATTCTCTTCACTGAAGCCTGCTGATAGAATGATATATCCTTTGGTGTTTTTTTGGTGGGCAAGGATTTCAACAGTCTGTGGAATATATTTTGCGGCGATGGCGATAATTGCCAGGTCGACTTCAGGCAGGTCAGCAGGATCTTTATAACTTTTTATGCCCTGTACCTCATCTTCTTTAAGGTTAGTGACATAAAGATGGCCTTTAAACCCGCCATCAATTAGATTTTTCAGTACTTTTCCACCGGGCTTATGGATGTCGTTAGATCCGCCAACAACCACAATACTACCGGGATTGATCAGTTGTTCCGTAACCATTCAGCTAACTTTTGATAGCGAAATTAGGAAAATTAATCCACAATAAAGGAAACAGCTACCGTTCCAATTCCGGCGTTGGCTCCGACCACTGGTGAGATGCTGTCGATGAAGACGGGCTCTTTGCCAACAATATCAGTCAGTTGTTTACCATACCACTCTGCGAAAGCTTTTTCTTCAAGATTAGAATAGATTACAGAATATTCCCAGATCTGGCTGTTTTGTGATACCTCCCTAACAAGTTTCAGGACTTTTTTTATACTGCCCTTACGGCTATAGCTTTTTTCGAAGAGGACTGATTTTCCATTTTTGTCGATGGAAATAATTGGCTTTATGTTAAGTAACCGTGCAATAAACCCACGGGTTTTGCTGATTCGTCCACCACGGAGGAAATACTTTAATGATTTGATACTAACCAGAATCCTGGTATTATCGATCCATCCTTCCGATGCTTTAACGATCTTGTCATGTGTCATCCCTGATTCAATGGCCTTGGCGAATTTCAAAACCAACAAGCCCAAGGCCCCCGAAACTGTCTTGGCATCAATAACTGTGATTTTTTTACCAGTCTCCTCACTTACAGATTTGGCTGCAGCAATGCTGTTCTGATAGGTGCCAGATAATTCCTTGGACAGGTGTACCGCAATTATGGAATCATAATGTGTTGAAAGGTAATTGTATTTGTTGGTAAACTCCATTTTTGTGGGTTGGGATGTCATGGGTTGATTTTTAGAGCTTACCAGCTTTTGGTAAAATTCATTTGGTGTAATAGTGATTTTATCAAGGTACTGATTCCCGTCAATCTCAATGTTTATTGGTATAAGGTGGATCTGATAATGCTCCATTAAAGACTGAGGCATGTCTGCAGTCGAATCTGTAACCAGGGCAATTTTCCATTTACGATTATGGACTATTTGATCCTGCTGAACCATATCTTCAACCTTCTGGTATTCTATATTGCCATGGGTTGCAAGGTCTTTAAAAAGGGCGGCAGGTTTGTCAGAATGGACATGGATGCGCATCTTCTTCAAAGATCCGGCTACAACGATAGAATCACCATGAGACTTTAACATGTTTTTTAACAGCGATCGGTCAAGATTTTCCCCACTGAGCATAGCTTCTGTGCAGTACCTGAAGGTGATCTTATCATGAGGGATATCTCCAATATCGGCAGTTAATACTTCCTCCCTTTTCTGGACCATCTTTTTGATTTCACCTTTCTTGAAAAATTCCACAATCCCTTCCAGAAACACTACAAATCCTTTAGCGCCGGCATCAACAACATTGGCTTTCTTTAATACTTCCAGCTTTTCCTTAGTCTCTGCCAGTGATTGCTTAGCCTTTTGGATAGATTCAGTGAACAGGTTCTTGAAACCGTCAACTTTGTCTTTAATAGTGTGCACATATTCAGCCCACTCCCTGATTACCGATATCATGGTGCCATCAACAGGCTCATTAATAGCTTCATAAGTGTATTCAACTGCTTTTTGGATAGCGCTTGAAAACTGCTCCACATCCATCTTCTCATTTGATTTCATTTCACTACTGAAACCAAGCAAAAACTGGGCGAAGATGATACCTGAATTTCCACGGGCTCCTTGCAAAGCTGCATCAGCCATGGAATCTGCTGTTTCTTTAAGATTGGATGTTGGTTTTGAGCTGTCGATGATAGACCTGAAAGTTGATGCAAGATTGGTTCCAGTATCAGCATCCGGAACTGGAAAGACATTGATCTTGTTGATGTAACCCTGGTGATCGAATAGATTATGGGCACCAGCAAGGAAGCTGTAGTAGAATTGCTTACCGGTTAATTCCTTGACGATTGGAAGAGACTTACTCAATGTTCAGGGATATTATTTTATAATCTAACAAAGTAAGGAATAAAATGTTTACGAGGCAAATTTCTTTCTACCGCAAGTATTTTCGAATATTTCCTTTGGCCCGCAATATTGTTAGGATAGAAAATTTATCCATTAATGAATTTCTTCTTTCCATAATCTGGTTCATGACCTTCATGAGGATTTTCTCTGACAGGAAAAATTCTTCTTTGAGAAATTCTTGCACTTCATCTTCATACCTTTCAATATCATAACCTCGATCCATGGCAACCTGGCCGGATTCAATGATTTCAATGTATTGTGAAACACGTTTATTAACAGCACTAATGGACTCTCCGAGTTTAACGGAAAGTTCATCAAGGATAAGCTGAATCGGTTTCAGGTAGTCTTCTTTAATGGTTTGTGTTGCCATCGACCGGAGATGGAAACTATTTGGACGTCGTTTTGTAAACTGATTTTCTTTGAAATTTTCGTAAACATCGTGTCTTATTATATCAATTGACTTGACCAGTTTGTCTGGCCTTGATTTTAACTCTCCTATGATCACTTTAATCATATCATTCCAGAGGAAAATGAATTTCTTAGAATCAAGATGAGTTAAAATGGCTTTCAGCTGCTTAACATCAGGCCTTGTTTCGGGCTTACCAAATAATTGAATCAGTTTCTGATAGTGTTTGAGTACCAGGTGATTTGATTTTTCATTGATTCCATTGTACAGGTGAAAAAGATCTGTTCGTAATTCCAGAATTAATTTGTAATTAATCAACTGAAGCTCATTTAGCTTATTCAATATTTTCATATTATCATACCATAAGCCAGGTATTTTTGTTATGGTCTCTGGAATCTTGGTGAACTGAAGGTTAGCTTTTTTTCTTCTGGCAATTAGTCTGTTAGGGTTTACGGTATTGAGATCATTGCTGATTTGCTGAACAATAAAGGATACTTTATTCAAGAGCAATAAATACAATGATTGAAGGGCGGCTTCGTTAAGTCGCTTATAAGCCTGGTAAAGCTTGTTCATCTTATTGATTTCATCCTGAACAATATCATCGCTTAATCCCTTATCCCTTATAAGTTTGTCGATCTTAATATGGGATTCTATTGCTGCTTCATTCAGTTTCTGGATTTTTATGATGTATTGAATACTTATCATTCCCCAGTTTTGAAATACTTCATAAAGTGCATACTGCAACGCTCCATCAAGATGTGCTTCAACCATCCTGGAGTACTTTACATGATATCTTTTCTTAATTCCCAATACCTTGATCAGGAATTTTCTCCACCCCTTAAACAAGGTGTCCTTTCCTCTATCTTCCTTCAGGAGTTTTAACTCATTCCTGGTGAGTTCAATAGTGATAAGCTCAGGCAAAGGCTTAGTTATTTCGTCCAGTTGCCTGTTATAATGCTGAATGCCTTTTTGAAGTAAATTTCGTTGATCACGGAAACTGCTTTCATCTAGCTGATTGATAATTTTCGATTGACCAGCTATTATTTCAGATTGGATATTAAAAGCAAGTTCTTGCAGGTCAGATTGGTTCTTATCCAATAGCTTTCCATTGAATTTTTTTAGATTGTCCTCAGTGGCTTCTTTTATCTCATGTATAGGGTGATGATGATAACTAAACAGTTCTTCCAGATAGGAGTTATAAAGCGATTTATTAAGTCCTTTCAGCTTTTCATAAAGGTTGCGTAAATGCTCAGCTAAGACAGGATGCTTTGGGTAGGTGATTTCGGGTATTTTAATTTCCCTGTTGTTGACTGCATCGATACCTTTTTTAATGAATTCAGATTTCTCCTGGATAAATGTGCTTTTGATATTACCAATTTCGATCTCTTTGAAGTATGAGGAAGCTTTCATCAGGACCACGGTTCCAATATTCTGACATAAATAATTTATATTATCAACATATAATTGTTCCTGCCCTTCCTGAACCTCCGGGATTCCGAGAAATACAAGGTCGGAATTTGAGGACTCTACCTGGATGATTTCATGAACAGGCCTTTGTTCAATCTGGTTGTTCATCACTTTGATCTCTGCATCCATCCTCAGCTTCTCCAACACTTTTTCTGCATCCTTGATCAGTTTTTCCTTTTCATCATTGATCGGGTTGATAATGAGGATTCTGGCCTGTGCATTCTTCCAGTCTTCTGATAACCAAAGGAATTTGATCAATGATAGCATCAGCGTACAGTTGTTTCCACCTCCACGGCACCAGATATCGATTACCTGTTTCTTGCCAAAACTCAGGTCTTTGTCGTAGTCGACCATAAGGATGTTCAGGTCAAGGTCGCTGAGGGTCTTGATCATTCTAACGAATCTGTCTGGGTCCTGGGTCTGTCTTCCCCATCCCATCAATACAGTATTTGGCTCTACCCCTGAAAATCCATAGGTGCTTGAAATAACCTCAATGCCTTCATAAACATCTTTACATTCATGCTTCCTTGTGAAAAAGCCTTCATCCAAAGCCTTTTCATCATTTTCAACAACCTGCTGATGCTTCTTTAAAAGCACCTTTGCTGATTTATTCAATACAAGATCGAAATTGGACAGCAAACCTCGTTTGCCGGCTAAATCTTTGCCAAGCTGGAGCAGGTGGGGTCTGTTTCCGGAGCCTCCACTGAAGAGGATGATATTAGGCCGCCAGTTTCTTTCTTCAAGTCCCCTGGTTTCAATCCTTTTTAGGATAGACCTGATGATGGCAGACCATACACTTTGCCATACATCGCCGTAATCAAGTGCGAGTTTTTTTCTTTTGATGTAATAGTAAATTGCCGCCAGGACTAGCATAGCAACTATCATGGCCACCGTGTCAAGCTTGAACATAACGGCAAAACATGCGATAAAGCCAATAATCCCAATCCACATGGAGATTTTAAAAGATGGCCTGAAATCGGTGCTGGCCCATTTTTCAAGCGCAAATGCAAGGTTAATGAAGCCATAAGCAGCGATATAGAACATGGTGACAATTGATGCTACTACATCAAGTTCACCAATCATGATACCCATTTCAGCAATTACAAAGGTGAGAAGCAATGCTGTCCTGGGCTCATTATTAACGCCAAATCCCTTTCCAAACACTTTTGGTGTGATCCTGTCTTTTGAGATTGCCTGCAGTATCCTTGGTGCGCCCAGGATACCTCCCAAGGCAGAAGATAATGTCGCACCCCAGATTCCGGCAATAACCAATGGTGAGAACCAGGCCATCCTCATCAGGTAGTTCATGTCGCTGAGCAATATTTCCCGGTTGACAAAGAAAGCAATACCAGTGGCCAGGGCAAGGTATACCAATAATCCGACAAGGATGGCAATAAGGGTACCTGCCGGGATATTGGACTTGGGGTTTTTAAGGTCACCTGACATTGCCACACCGGCAGTAAATCCTGTTACGGCAGGGAAGAAGATTGCAAAAACAGTTATCATGGATACCCCGCTTTCAGCAGGTAGGAGTGATACCGGTTCCATTTCAGCCGGATCCATGAGATAAAATCCCAGAAATACTGAAACCAGAGAAAGGGCAATGGCCCCAAGAATGAAAAATTGGGCTTTAATAGCTATAGAAGTACTGATGAAAGCAATGATTGCCAAAAAAGTCAGTATAAGAGTCCCGACAATCCTGTAACTCTCGATTGATGGCTCCAGGCCTGTCAGTCGGCTAATCGTTTCAATACCCAGAAAGTTTTCACAGAAACCAATGATATACAGAGCAATGCTGAAAGCTGTTCCTATGAAAATAGTGATACCGATCGAGCCTCCGATAGGTAGTCCAAGGCTCCTGGATAGCATGTAATAGATTCCACCTACCTTGATCTTTTTATCCGTTGCAATGCTGGATATACTGAGTCCCGTGGAAACGGAAATAACATGGGCAAGCAGTATGATTCCGATCGTAATGATCAATCCTGACTGCCCGACAACCCAACCCAGCCGCATATACATGATCACCCCAAGGATGGTCAGGATGGAGGGTGTAAAAACCCCTGAAAATGCACCGTATTTTCGTGGTTGTAAGGACATTGTTGGTTGTCAGTTGTCAGTAAACCTATAACTTATAACCTATAACCTATAACCTATAACCTATAACCTATAACTTATAACTACTTCAACTTTACGCAATCTTGAAATTTACCAACTGCAATCTTATCATTCAACTCATCGATCAGGTTCTTATAATCATACCTCGTACCGCAACGGTACATCTCCAACAGGGGGTCATACTCCATGATATGTCCCATGAGCTCATCTGCCGTTGGATCCTTTTGCAATTTGCTATACTCTTCATAAGTATAATTAAGAAAAGCTACATGCTCATCGATACCACGGTTATCAAGTAAAAATCCTTCTTTCAGCTGGGTTGGGTAAGCAAAGCTTTTTCCATACTTGATGTCGTTCCGACCTGGATAGGAATTGATTTTTGATTTATCCTCAGATAATGTTACAGGGACATTCTTTGAGAAATCCATCTTGGTCTTATAAATTATCACCGGTGGCCCAGCCGTTGTTGCCACTGCTTCTTCCTTCTTTTTCTGTGTTTTTGAGGTTGTTTTATTGGAACAACTTGACATTAAAATCGTTAAAATGATCAGGAAGGCTGAAATAAATGTTAAAATTCTCGTTATAGGCATAGTTTTTGATATTGGAGTTACATCATACAATAATATAAAATATATCGGAAACGTTTGTTTGTTTTGAATATTTAGTAATTTTGTTTCACCGAATCTTACATTAAGCTAATTTAAAATTTATAAGATCATGAAAAGGATAATCATTACTGCTGTTGTTGCCATGTTTGCAGTATCTTCTCTTATTGCTCAGAATGCTGAAGAAGAAAAGAATCCAAATGCACCAGTCATTTCTTTTGCTAAAACTGTTCATGATTATGGCACCATCTATCAAAATGCAGATGGCACATGTCAGTTTGAGTTTACGAATACAGGAAAAGAACCACTCATCCTGTCTCGTCCAAAATCATCTTGTGGATGTACGGTGCCAACATGGCCGAAACAACCAATTCTACCTGGAAAAACAGATGCAGTGAAGGTCACTTATTCTACAAAACGAATAGGACCAATCAATAAAACTGTGACTATTTATTCTAACGCATCAAATTCCCCGGTTGTATTACGGATCAAAGGGAAAGTGAACAAACCCCCGGACGAAGTCATGCCGGAGAAGCAAACAGATGAAAGTGCTACTCCGGTTAACAAAAAATAATAATTACTCCTGGTAAATGCTGCCGGGAGTTTTTGATTTTATTAACCCAAACCAAATATTTTATGCCTAAGATTTCACAAAAGGGGAGGATGATGCCGGAATCCCCTATCAGGAAGTTAGTCCCTTATGCCGATGGCGCAAAAAGCAGAGGGATAAAAGTATATCATCTTAACATTGGACAGCCTGATATCCCAACTCCTGAAGTGGCCCTTGATGCCATCCATGATTATCCGGAAAAAGTAGTAGCATATAGCCATTCGGCTGGTATACCCTCTTTCAGGAAAAAGCTGACAGAGTACTACAAAAAGCATGATATTCATATTACTGCTGAAGATATTATTGTTTGTGCAGGTGCTTCGGAAGCATTACTATTCGCATTTGGAAGTTGCCTTGACAATGGTGATGAAGTCATTATTCCTGAACCTTTTTATGCTAATTACAATGGCTTTGCGGTGAATGCCGGCGTCGTTGTAAAACCGATTCCATCGAGTATAGAAAGTGGTTTTGCATTGCCACCAATAGAAGAATTTGAAAAAGCCATCACACCCAGGACAAAAGCAATACTCATCTGTAATCCTAACAACCCGACAGGTTATCTTTACTCAAAGGAAGAGCTGGAAATACTGCGTGATATGGTTCTAAAGCATGATCTTTACCTGATCGCAGATGAAGTATACAGGGAGTTTTGTTACGATGGCAAAGAGCATTACTCGTCCATGTATCTTGATGGAATAGAGCAAAATGTTATCCTGATCGACTCTGTTTCAAAGCGTTATAGTGCATGTGGTGTGCGTATTGGCTTCATGATCTCCAAAAACAAAGAAGTGATGGCTACCGCATTAAAGTTTGCACAGGCAAGGCTGAGTCCACCCAGCTTCGGGCAGGTAGCTTCAGAGGCAGCCATAGACACTCCGGAGAGCTATTTTGTTGAAGTTAATAAGGAATATCTGGCTCGTCGTGATGTTGTTGTAAGTGCTATTAACAGCATGGAAGGAGCATACTGTCCCAATCCAAGCGGCGCCTTCTACGTGGTTGCGAAACTTCCTATCGATGACTCTGACAAGTTTTGTAAATGGTTATTGGAAGATTTTGATTACCAGGGGGAAACCGTAATGCTGTCTCCAGCGACCGGCTTTTATTCTACCAAAGGAATGGGACTGGATGAAGTGAGGATCAGCTATGTCCTGAATGTTGATGATCTGAAGAAATCAATGAAATGCCTCGAAGAAGCATTGAAAGTTTATCCAGGCAGAAGATAGAGAAGAGAACTTTAAATTTACAATTTACAATTTACGATTTACGATTTACAATTTACAACTTACAACTTACAACTTATAACTTATAACTTATAACTTATAACTTATAACCTATAACCTATAACCGTTCTCCTTATTCAAAATCAGGATATAGCAGATAATTCTTTCGAATTTCCTTAAATTCCTTAAGTCCGGCTTCCCAGGATTTCCGTATGTCTTTTTCGTTGACACCCAATTTGATCTGTGCTTTAAGCATAGTGCTGCCTGATAGATAATTGAAGTAACTATTGAAGAAATCGCTACGATCAGAGAAGAACCGTGCCATATCGATTAACCAGCGTAAATGGATCTGCCGGGGATTCTTTTTAATATTTGATGCGTAGTTTGTCAGATTTTGTCCTATGCATCGCTGATCCTTGTATTTAGGATTTACTGCCCCGGTTATACTATGCGGTGTAAATGTATATGATCCATGCTTGAAGTCAGGATGGCCGATTATCTGGAAGGGCTTGTCAGTACCACGTCCTTCACTGATTATTGTTCCTTCGAACAGTGCAAGGGATGGATAAAGATAGATAGCCTTCCAGTTTGGTAAGTTAGGGGATGGCTTGACTGGTAGCTTGTAGAGCATATTGTGGTGGTAGTTTATGACCGGAATGACCTTAATATCGCAATAGAAATCACCTTCGAGCCAGCCTTCACCATTTACCATGCTGGCATATTCACCAACAGTCATACCATGAACAATTGGGACCGGGTGAAGCCCCACAAAGGACTGATATTGTCCCGTCAGTATGGGCCCGTCAACATAAAATCCATTGGGATTAGGCCTGTCAAGGATAATCATTGGGATGCCTCTCTCAGCGCAGGCTTCCATTACAAAACTCATCGTCGATATATAAGTGTAAAAGCGTGCACCAACATCCTGAAGGTCAAAAACAACAATGTCCACCTTCTTCAATTCTTTGTTGGTAGGTTTATAGTGCTTTCCATACAGGGATATGACCGGCAAGCCCGTTTGCGCGTCCCGTCCACTTTTGATATTTTTACCTGCATCTGCCTGCCCACGGAAACCATGTTCCGGGCAAAATACCTTTGTGACAATAACGCCTGAATTGAGTAAGCTGTCAACAAGGTGTACCTTCCCAATCATTGAAGTCTGGTTAGCCACAACGGCTACATTTACATTCTTGAGAATGGGGAAATACTGTTCAGTTTGTTGGGCGCCAACAATCACATCTTTCTCTGTGATTATTATAAGATCCTGACTTGGTTTTTCCTGGGATAAAACTTGATGGGATAATAAATATGCCCAAACGACCATTAAAGCAACAACCTTAACCTTCATATCCTATACGATAATGATTAATGGTTAATTTTTTATCTAGAAAAGATCTGGGCAATTTGAAACCAAAGATAATTGTTTAATAATGTACTGTTCATCCCTAAAAAAATAGTTTTTCACAATGAAATTGATACTTTTGTTAATTACATTACTATTGCTTCGATAATGAATTTTGAGTTATTTGTTGCTAAACATATCCTGAAGCGGAGCAAGAACAACATCTCAGCTCCCTATGTTCGCATAGCCATCATCAGTGTTGCGCTTGGGATGATAGTTATGATCATTTCCCTTGCAATTTTAACCGGTTTTCAACAGGGGATCCGGGATAAGGTTATTGGGCTTGGTTCACATATTCAGATCGTAGGATTTGATTTTAATAAATCATATGAGTCCTCGCCGGTTGATATAAACCAGACATTTTATCCCTATCAGAATGATAAGCCTGGTATCAGACATATACAGGTGTTTGCAAACAAAGCTGGAATAATAAAAACTGAAGAGCATATTCAAGGAATAATCCTGAAAGGAGTTGGAGCGGATTACGACTGGACCTTTTTTAAGAACAATATCATTGAAGGAGCTTGTTTTGAAGCTGGAGGATCTGAAAAATCAGATGATGTATTAATATCTCGCAAGCTCTCTGATAAATTGAATATTAATATCGGCGATGATATCAGGGTTTATTTTATCTCCGAAGGCCAGCAACAACCCAGGGGGAGAAAGTTTTCGGTAACAGGAGTTTATGAAACCGGACTAGAAGAAATCGATAATCTTTACCTGATCGGAGATATCAGGCATATTCAGAAGTTAAATAATTGGGATGAGAACCAGGTAGCCGGTTTTGAAGTGCTTATTAATGACTTTGAGGCTATCGACCAGGTTGCAGAAGAGATTCACGAAGATATACCTTATGATTTGAGGGCTGTTTCTATCAAGGACCTTTATCCCCAGATCTTCAGCTGGCTTGAACTGCAGGATATGAATGTAATTGTGATTATTGTCCTGATGGTTCTGGTGGCCGGGATAACAATGATTTCGACATTATTGGTCCTGATCCTGGAACGGACTAATATGATAGGGATACTTAAGGCATTGGGTGCCAGGGACTGGAGCGTCCGAAAGATCTTTCTCTATAATGCGGCTTACATAATCCTGGCCGGCCTGATATGGGGCAATTTGATAGGGATAGGCTTAAGCATGCTGCAATATTATTTCGGACTCATACCTTTATCACAGGAATCATATTACTTGTCAGTAGTACCAATAAACTTATCTCTTGCAAATATTCTGATCCTGAACCTTGGGACTTTAATAATCTGCACCTTGATCCTGGTAATACCATCGTATGTGGTTACACGTATTACACCCCTGAAAGCAATTCGGTTTGATTAGTAATTTTCTAATGGATGTCAAAATTAAATATAGGCCAAAGCTAATTTCCTATCTGAAAGTGGGAAAGCTTCTTCACTTGATTACCATTATTGAGATTGCAGCTATTATTCTTCTTTTACCCGAATTGCTTTCTATTGTTAATGAGCCGATAAGCTTAATGCTTGTGGTAAAAATCTGCCTGGTATTGTACCTTATCTGGCTACCTTTATCAGCACAGCTTGATGCCAGGTCAAGGTTTCAGAATTATAAAAAGATAAAAGATCAGTTATATCTTAATGGATACCAGCATAGGATCCTGAAACCGGTTTTAAAATCCAGGTGTCAGCGTGATGCAGCCAAGGTGGCTGCCAATGAGCTGGGTTATATGAAAAATTGTTGCCAATACTTCAAATCTCACGGCTATAAATGGTACCATGTATTACCTGACTGGCTGTTCCGTTCACCCCAATATCTTTTTAGCAGCTTCTTTGTAAGGACAACCTTTTTTGCTCCTACCTATCATTCAAAAATCAATTACAAAGAGGTCATTTTACAACCCGAATTAACTGTATTGTCGTCTCGATATTATGAAAGAGCAAGTTGAAAATGTGGTCATAATCAGGGGATTATCCAAAAAGTTTGGTGATATCCAGGCAGTTGATGGATTGAACATGTCGGTCTACCAAGGTGATATCTATGGTTTCCTGGGACCTAATGGCTCAGGAAAAAGCACAACCATACGTTTAATGCTTTCATTATTAAGCCCTGATGAAGGGACTATAGAAATGTTTGGTTTATCTCAAAGAAAGCACCAGATGAAGATATTGCAGAAGATCGGTACATTGGTTGAGAAGCCTGATTTTTATGAATACCTGAGCGCCAGGAAAAATCTTGAAATATTAATGCAATATTCCGGGATTAAGCCGAATCAAGACAAAATAATGGAAACACTGGAAATGGTTGGACTACATAGCAGGGCGAAAAGCAGGGTGAAAACATATTCAAAAGGGATGAAACAACGCCTGGGCATTGCACAGGCATTGTTGCATGATCCCGAGCTGCTGATCCTTGATGAACCATCCAGCGGGCTTGATCCCGCCGGTGCAAGAGATATCCTTGCCCTGATCCTTAAATTGAATAAAGACATGCAAAAAACAATTATCCTGTCCTCACACCATTTATTGGAAATTCAGCAGGTAGCGAGCAGGATGGTAATAATCAATAAAGGGAAAAGTGTTCTGGAAGGTAATGTGAAAGAACTGCTATCAGGTAAAAACCTTGAGGCCTTATTCTTCGATCTGACTTAAAATGTTAAAACTGGTCCACATAGAATTGATCAAGATCTTCGCCCGGCCAAGAAGTTATATTGCTTTTGTGGCAATTCTCGTCATCATTGCACTGACTTTTATTACTGCAATATTTGAAGGGCAGAACCTGCTTGATTTTATAATTCAAAACCTGAAGGATGCTTTTTATATGCATGGTAACCTGGTAAATGCCTATATGGTTTCCTATGTGATCCTGAACTTTCTCTGGATACACATTCCTTTGTTGATCGTGATTGTAACAGGCGACTTGATAGCCGGTGAAGCTCATGCTGGCACATTCCGTATTTTGCTTACCAGGCCCGTTAGCAGAGCAAAAATTGTGACTGCCAAATACATAGCTGGGATTGTCTATACCTTTATTATCATTCTGTTTTTGTTCGTATTAAGCCTTGGAGGAGGATTATTACTCCTTGGCGAAGGTGACCTGATTGTTATGATGGGTGGTATCAATATTATTCCAGCGGACGATATCCTTTGGCGGTTTTTTGCCGCCTACGCCTTTGGATTCCTGAGTATGGCTACTGTGGCATGCTTGTCAATCCTGCTATCAAGCCTGGCCAACAATTCCCTTACTCCAATATTGATGACTATGGCAATTATAATTATTTTCACACTGATCACGACCATGAATTTCGGCTTTTTTGATTATATTAAACCTGTACTTCTAACAAACTATCTGGATTCATGGCAACGATTTTTTTATTTCGAAATTGACCTGTCAGCCATCCTTTTTGATGCTGGAATATTGCTTATACATATAATGGTTTTTTATGGATTGACTGTATGGATTTTTAAAAGAAAAGATATCCTGACATGATTTATATGAGGGCTTTTATTATAGTGCTTTTAATTGTTGGCCATGGTATTTGCTTAGGCCTCAAAGCCCAGGAGCCTGATCCAAACCTGGTGCTGGAAGAAATAGCTTTCCGCCTTGACAAAATCAATGATTACAAAGTCAATATGAAGCTTGAGCTGGATGTCGATTTTATCAATATGCCGGCAAAGCATGCTGTGATGTACTATAAAAAGCCTTCAAAAATCAAAATTAAATCTGACGAGTTCTTACTGCTACCCAAGAGAGGATTTGATTTTTCCATAAGGGAGCTGCTTGAAGAGGATTATTCGGCAGTATTTGTAGGCATTGAAGAGATATCTGGTAAGGACCACTATCTGATTAAAGTTATTCCCCTGGGAAGGCGCTCTGAACTGATCCTTGCCAACCTGTGGATATCTGTTCAGGAATTGCAGATCTCCAAAATGGAGAATTTCACCAGGAAAAAGGGGAATTATATTATCGAATTATCCTATGAACCCGGATTTATTGACCTGCCTTCAAAAATGATCATAACCTTTGAAATTGAGGACTTTAAATTCCCTGTAAAATTTATGGGTAAAGGGGTAGAGGTTGATAAGGAAAAGATGAAGGAAGAAGGACCCAAAACCGGGTCTGTAATTTTCCATTTTACTGATTATCAACTGAACCTGGGACTAGAAGAATCACTCTTCGAAGAAGAACAATAATGTTGTCAACTAAGAGGTCAATTAGCAACCGACCCTTTGCATTTCGCCTTATATTCCCGGGAAACTTGTGTGAGCCTGTCATAATAAAAGAAGTTTTTCTTCTCTGACAAGAGTTCCTGGATGTACTGGCAATCTGAAAAGTGTTCCTCCATGATCTTGCGGTAATTTTTATTCTTTACTTCTTCCTTGAATATTCTACCTTCATAATGATAATATTTAAGGTCAACCTGTGGTCCCCATTCTGTACCAATGACATTCTCATATTTCAGAATGAAGTGGTTCCCATTTTGCATCAGCACCTGGCTGAATACAAGTTTGTTAGCATCTTTCCTCCAGGGCCTGAACCGAACAGACCAGAATATCGTATCACCTTTTTGTACAGAAAGGATAGCATCAGTTTGATAATTCAAAGCCCTGCCATCTCCGATATCTATGGTTACTTTCGGTTTATAAATAAGGGTGCCATTATTTAATGACAACACTTTGCAATAGAGGGTATCACCGTTATTTAAGATTATCCAATCATCAGTCTCCTGTGACAGGGTGCCAAAACCTGTAATACAGAAAAGTAATAGGAGGCTTATTGCTTTCATATGAACCTTTGATTCCTGGTTCAAAACTACAGAAAAAATAGCATTACACCGAACACGCTGATAAATGCCCCGATGATCTCAACCGGTGAGACTTTGTGTTTAAACAGTAAAATTGATGGTGGAATAAGTAGTATTGGAACAATAGACATGATCGTGGAGGCTATTCCTGTTGCTGTGAACTTAATGGCCAGCAATGAGAATGAAACACCAAGAAAAGGTCCGAAGAAAGAGCCTGTTGTGATGCCAATCATTCCCTTCCTGTCTTTCAAAGCAGTGCTGATTACCTTTGACTTCCCAAGGATGATGATAATCAATGCAAAACCGATCATCCCGGCAAATATCCGGATATGTGTTGCCGCGAATGCATCGTAGTCGCGCATACCATACTTGCTGAGGACCAGACCGACTGCCTGTCCGATAGCACCCCCAACGGCAAATAGTATTCCTTTAAGGGGGTAGGAGAACTTGATCGGCTTACCTTTGGATTTTCTTGTGATTATAGCTATGGATATACCGCTCACAGTTATGAACATACCAGCAATCTCCTTAAATCCAAGTATTTCTTTTAGTAATAACCAGCCAATTAACGCTGTGATGGGTGGGACCAGGGTCATAACCAGCATGGCGATCCTGGAACTTATCAAAGCAAAAGCCCGGAAAAGGAAATAATCCCCAAAAACAAAGCCGATCAGGCCCGATACAGATAACCAAATGTATGCATGGGGCGTCGCGTCCAGGGGCAGGATCATCCCACGATAGAAAAAGGAAAATACCGACAGGAAGACAAATGCAAAGACCAGCCGGATCATATTGACAGCCAATGATCCTACTCGTTTACTGGCCACTTCAAACGACAAAGCTGTTGCTGTCCAGAAAAACGCAGTTGCCAGTGCTGCCAGTTCACCATAGTAATTGGAGATGTCCATCCCCGGCAAATATAGCTACCTTTGCACAATAATTGCAGAGATTAAATCATTAAGTATTCATGAGTTTTGTGCACCCATATTTTCTTTTTGCTCTTATAGCAATTGCTATCCCTATCATTATACACCTTTTTAATTTCAGGCGATACAAGAAAGTGCATTTTACGAATGTGAAGTTCATTGAGCAGGTCAGGAAAAAGACAAAGAAGAAGTCCCAGGTTAAACACCTCATTGTCCTTGCATTACGGATACTTGCTGTTGCATCACTTGTGATGGCATTTGCTCAGCCATATATCCCCGTTGATGATCAACTGAAAAGAGCAGAATCAGACAACCTGGTGAGCATATATATTGACAATTCCTTTAGTATGCAGGCGCAGTCAAAAGGTGGGAGTTTGCTCGATGAAGCCAGGAAAATGGCTGAGGATATTGCAATGGCCTATAAACAATCAGATGTTTTTTACCTTGTAACCAATGATTTCGAACGGAAAAATCAAAGACTGGTAAGCCGTGAGGAGTTGATCGAGGCATTGAGTGAGATTGGCTTCTCACCGACAGTCAGGCAGATGGATGAGATCATCACAAGGCTAACCGACTTCCTGTTCGACTCAGATATTGGCAATAAAACGGCATTCATAATCTCTGATTTCCAGGAAAGCATTACCAGCTTTGATAAAGCACAGTTAGATACAAACAGCAGGATTTACCTTGTGCCTGTTATGGCTGAACAATCTGATAATATTTATATTGACACTTGCTGGTTTGAAAACCCGGTCCATCAGGTTCATCAACAATCTAAGCTATTTGTGCGGATAAATAATGCTTCTGGGATTAACTATGAAAAGATACCAGTCAAGCTAAGCATCAACGGAACTCAAAAAGCTATTGCCAGCTTCGACCTTGGCCCCGGGGAGTTCATCGATGTAATAATCCCCTATACCAATCATGAACCAGGGTACAAAAAAGCAACATTGGAAATAACAGATTATCCGGTTGTCTATGATGATGTTTTCTATTTTACATACAATGTCCAGGAACTGATACCTGTATTAAGCATCTACGAGAAAGAGCAAAATCCATATTTAATATCATTTTTTGAAAATGATTCAGCCTTTCTATTCAATAGCTTGCCGGAAGGAAACCTGAACTATACTGAGCTGCAAAGAAATAATCTGATTCTGCTGGATCAATTGACCCGCATTACATCGGGTTTGACCCAGGAATTGTTAAGATTTGTAAAAAAAGGCGGAAGTATTGCAGTAATCCCTCCACCTGAAATGGACATTCAATCATACCAGTCATTCACAAAGGCATTTGATGCTTGTAGCTTCGGCCACCTGGATTCAAATGAATCACGAGTCACATACTTGAATGCCCGGCACCTGTTGTTTTATGATGTTTTTGAGGATTGGGGTGGAGATCAGCAGAGCCAGGGAATCAATATAGATTTGCCCATTGTATTGATGCATTATCCTTTGCAGTATCCTGCCCTCACCCTGACAGAAAAATTGATGGTTCTGGGCAATGACCAGGATTTTTTAAATGTTATGCCACATGGGAAAGGCAAAATCTATCTGTTGGCAAGTCCAGTTGATCCTGTTTATACAAATTTACCAAAGCATGCCATTTTTGTTCCTATGCTTTATAGGATGGCATTGCTGAGTCAGCCATATCATCCTTTATACTACACTATTGGAGGCCTTAGCGATAGGATTGAACTGCCGGATTATGGCTTAGCCGCTGACCAGGTATTCAAGGTACGGAAGATTGACAATGGCAATGAGTTTATCCCTGAGCACAGGAATTTACAAGATGGTACAGATATCATCCTTCATCAGCAAATACAAGAAGGTGGGCATTATGCTGTAAGTGAAGGTGAAAAGGATATTTATGCAATGGCTTTCAACTATGACAGAAGAGAATCAAATCTTACACTGATGGGCGAGGATGATATTGAAGATATGCTTTCTTCAGCAGGAATTGAAAATATCAGCATCTTTTCTTCTTTTGGAAAGCCTGTCAGTCAGTCCATACAGGAAATAAATGAAGGTATCAGACTTTGGAAATTATTCATTATTTTCGTATTGATTTTCCTTGCAGCCGAAACCATCTTATTGCGCCTATGGAAATGATGATTCAGAAACTTATATTAGATTAAAAACCAAATAATTAGCTTTTTAAAATGAGAATCCCGAAAAATAATACAATCGGAGTGATCATTGACATGCAATCAGTGTTGTATCCCTTTATTCATGAGCATGAGCAATTAACCCATAATGCTGAGATATTGATTAAAGGCCTGAAGGCACTTGATGTCCCTTTGATTTTGACTCAGCAATATACCAAAGGATTGGGAGATACTATTAAGCCAATACTAGAAGCAGCAGGCAACTTAAAGCATGTAGAAAAGACTGCTTTCAGTTGCTGTGATGAACCGATGTTTAATGAGATACTTGCTGTAACAGCAAAAAGGTATGTGATCATTCTGGGTATTGAAGCGCATGTTTGCGTGATGCAGACAGTTATTGACCTTATCGAGCGAGGTTATATCCCGGTAGTGGTTGAGGATTGTGTCGCCTCCCGCAACATCAACGACAAGTCTGTTGCCATTGAGAGGATGAGGAAGGAAGGAGCTCTTGTTACAACATTCGAGTCATTGCTTTTTGAATTATTGCAATACTCCGGGACTGATACATTCAAACAGATTTCAAATCTGGTAAAATAGAAGGATATATGATAGAGGAACAGAAGGAAGAAAATCTGGAGAACCAGGCAGAGGATGAGAATCCAGTTGTTGAAGGTGAAGCACAATCAGGTGAGGAATACAAAACCATACCGTTAGATGGAATGTATGAAAACTGGTTTCTGGACTACGCCTCTTATGTCATTCTTGAGCGTGCTGTCCCTGATGTAAATGATGGTTTGAAACCTGTTCAGAGAAGGATCATGCATTCGATGAAAGACCTTGATGATGGAAGATTTAACAAGGTTGCCAACATCATCGGCCACACCATGCAGTATCATCCGCATGGTGATGCATCTATCGGTGATGCGATCGTGCAGGTGGGACAAAAAGATCTGCTTATTGAAACCCAGGGTAACTGGGGCAATATCCATACAGGTGACAGCGCTGCTGCACCCAGGTACATTGAAGCAAGGTTATCAAAATTTGCGCTTGATGTAGTCTTTAACCCAAAGACAACTACTTGGAAGCTTTCATATGATGGAAGGAAGAAAGAACCTACTACCTTACCTGTTAAGTTTCCTCTCCTGCTTGAACAAGGTGTTGAAGGGATCGCAGTTGGCTTAGCCTCAAAGATACTCCCGCATAATTTCAATGAGCTGATTGATGCTTCAATAAAGATACTGAGGGATAAAGACTTTGAAATATTTCCTGATTTTCCGGCTGGTGGGTTGGCTGACTTTTCAAAATATAACCAGGGTCTGAGAGGAGGGAAGGTACGTGTAAGGGCAAAGATCAATAAGATTGATAAAAAGACGCTGACTGTAACAGAAATTCCATTTGGTACTAACACCACAAGTCTGATCGATTCAATAGTTGCCGCTAATGATAAGAGAAAGATCAAGATCAGGAAAATAGATGATAACACTGCTGAAAATGTTGAAATCATTATACACCTGGCCCCTGGCGTTTCGCCTGATCAATCCATTGATGCTCTTTATGCTTTCACCAATTGTGAGGTCTCCATCTCACCCAATTCTTGTGTGGTAGATGGCGGGAAGCCAAAGTTTCTTGGCGTTGATGAGATACTGCGTATTTGCACACAAAACACACTGGATCTCCTGAAGAAAGAGTTGGAAATCAGGCAGGCTGAGTTGGAAGAACAATGGCATTTTGCGTCACTTGAGAAGATATTCATTGAAAAGAAAATCTATCGGAAAATTGAAGAATGTGAGACCTGGGAAGCAGTGATAGAATCAATTGATAAGGGTTTGATTCCATATAAGAAATTATTCAATCGTGAGGTCACAAGGGATGATATCATCAGACTTACAGAGATAAAAATAAAGCGTATTTCAAAATTCAACTCTTTCAAAGCCGACGATATTATTAAAGGTATTGATGAAGAGATTGAAGAAGTAAAAAACCACCTTGAGCACCTGGTTGACTATACAATCAATTATTACAAGCAGATAAAGAAGAAATACGGAAAGGATCGCCAGAGGCGTACCGAAATAAGGAGCTTTGATACGATCCAGGCCACCCAGGTTGCTGCGGCTACACAGCGCTTATATGTTAACAGGGAAGAAGGGTTTGCCGGTACGACATTAAAGAAAGATGAGTTTGTTTGTGAATGCTCCGATATTGATGATATCATTGTTTTTAGAAGTGATGGGACCTATATAATCACCAAGGTTGCTGGCAAGACTTTTGTTGGCAAAGATATTATCCACATTGATGTTTTCAGGCGTAACGACAACAGGACGATTTATAATGTTATATATCGTGATGGCCGTAGCGGAAAGTCCATGGTGAAAAGATTTGCGAGCACAGGTGTCATGAGGGATAAGGAGTATAATGTTACCAAAGGGGCGAACAACTCGAAGATCCTTTATTTTACAGCAAATCCCAACGGGGAAGCGGAGGTTGTGAAAGTCCATTTCAGGCCAAACCCAAAGATGAAGACCAGGAGCATGGAATTCGACTTTTCAACACTAACCATCAAAGGCCGGAAGTCACAGGGAAACATATTCACCAAGAAGCCAATTCTGAAAATAATTAAGAAGGAAGAAGGCATCTCTACCTTAGGTGCTCGGGATATCTGGTATGATGACACTGTCAGAAGGATTAATACTGATGACAGAGGCACCTACCTTGGAGCATTTAAGTCTGATGACAAGATCTTGACTTTCATGGCTAATGGATCATATAAACTCTATGGGTATGAACTTTCAACACATTTCGAGGAAAATATGGTCCGTATTGAAAAATATGATCCCGGGAAAATTATCTCTGTTGTTTATTATGATGGTGAATCTGAACTATATTACATCAAGCGCTTCCAGGTTGAAGAGACAGATAAGATGGTAAATGTGCTTAATGAACATCCTGAAACTAAAATGATAACTTATAGCCTGGATTACTTACCACGCATTGAAGTTGTATTTGAGCAAAGACCTAATAAGAAGCCCCTGGAGAACCTTGAGATAAACATGGCTGAGTTCATTGCCTTAAAGAGCTACCGGGCGAAAGGTAAACGGATCTCAAACAATGTAATTAAGAAGATTTCGCTTCTTGATCCATTACCATATGAGGTAGAATCCGCTCAGGATCATGATGCAGAAGTAACTGAAACTGTCCCTGTAGAGGAGAAGGAAGAGAAAAAGGAAAAGGAACAAAAATCAGAAAAAAAACAAAAACAGGTACGAAAACAAAAAAAGGAAAACAAAACCAAAGAGCCGGAAGAAGATGAACCTGATCAGATGGCATTAGAGTTTTAATTCTGAATATGAGTTTTATGAAAAAAGATGACAAAGTATTAACAGTCACCAATGATGTAAAGTGGATAGGTGTGCTTGATTACGATATTGTGACTTTTGATGTAGTCATGGAAACAAAGTACGGTACTACTTACAACTCATTTTTTATTAATTCTGAGAAAAAGGCAGTCATTGAGACTACAAAAGTGTCTTTCTGGGACACTTACCTGAATAAGATCAAACAAGTCACTGCTCCGGAAGAGATCGAGTACATTATCCTTGATCATACCGAGCCAGACCACTCCGGCAATATCATCAATTTGATAAAGGTGGCACCTAATGCCACAGTAGTTGGCAGTGGAAATGCTATCCGTTACCTGGGGGATATGATCGAGGCTGATTTTCCTTATAAAGTCGTTAAGGATGGTGATACGCTGGACCTCGGAAATAAAACCCTGAAGTTTATCAGTGCTCCGAACCTTCATTGGCCCGATTCAATCTACACATATCTCGTAGAAGACAAAATACTTTTTACCTGCGATTCATTCGGATCCCATTTTTGTAATGAGCTCATGTATGATGATGAAGTAGGTGATTTTAAAGACGCTTTCACCTATTACTTTGATGTCATCCTGAAACCGTTCAGTAAGTTCATGGTCAAGGCCATTGATAAGATCAAGGAATTGCCTATAGATATTATCTGTCCGGGACATGGTCCTATTTTAAGATCGAACTGGAAAAAATGGGTTGAGCTGTCTGAGCAGTATGCCCGGGAGCATTTGAAGTATCCCGAGCAAAACCGTGTATTTATTCCTTATGTTTCAGCCTACCAGAAGACCGGGGCCCTTGCTGAAGGCATTGCCAGAGGCATCAAAGAGGCTGGTGATATTGATGCGATTACAATGGATATTGAAAATGCCACCTTAGGAGAACTTGAAGCTCAAATGACTAGCAGCAATGCAGTGATTGTTGGCTGTCCTACCATTAATCAGAATATTCTCCTCCCCATCTATAAATTATTTGCAGTGATAAACCCGATACGTGATCATAAAAAGCTGGCCGGCGGTTTCGGCTCCTATGGCTGGAGTGGCGAAGGGAAGGTTATGATCGAATCAAACCTCAGTAATTTAAAGCTTAAGTACTTTGGGGATGGTGTTTTTGTGAAATTTACACCAAATGACGAAGAAATTGCCCAGGCCGTTGAGTATGGCAAGAAATTTGGAAGAGAATTGCTTAGTCGTTAAGTTAATGAATATCAAGTTTAAAAAATATCATCACTTCTACAGTCTTATTGCCATTTTATTAGCAATATATTCGTGTTCACCGGAACGGGAGCTAGCCAAGACCTATATTGAAGACATACAACAAACTGAGATCATGGTCCTGGTCCCGGATTTTATTTTTAAGACCAGCCTGAAGCAATACGAGGTTGAAGGTGCTGAGAGGATGGATAATTATGCACTTGACTCAATCCTCTTAAACAGAAGTTTGTTCCTTAAACACCTATCTGATTCAACTTTCCTGGAAATTTTTACTAAAGGATATATTGAAGAGCTTGAAGAGCTGAATTACTCAGTCTACAAGTCCGGTGAGATGGATTCATTCCTTTCTGTTAAAAACCCTGATTTCATCATAAATATCGCGCAGATTGAGCTGGAAGAATACGTCCTTCCTATCAGAGATGAGGAGCTGGTTTATGACTACCTTTTTTATAAAGAAATAGACCTGAATGCTGTCAGTATCAGCTCCTGGTTTGAACTGACACGAATGAATGCTGATGAGGATTTGGACAAAGAGGTATTATTTGCAAGCCATTACATCCTGGATGATTTTGAAGGGGATTTTAAATTTTATCCATTTACCGGAGAGATCAAGTACGCCTACAGTATAGATTCCCTGCTAATCAACGATATTTATGGACTGGCGGGGTTCCTTGGGAAGAAATATGCCGGCTATACCAATGACTACCTGATGAACACCTATGTATATAAGAACCTGCCTGATAAGATAAAGCCAAAATATTACTTCCACTACAGAAGGGAGAAAGATGCTTTTATTCCGGTAGAAGATGACAGGTTTATCCTGATGGATGAGTGATCATTGGTTAGGGAAAAACAATATCTTCCCATCCGACATGTTCCTGATATACTGCATCAGGGCCTCGTTGTGCTCATCCAGGCTAGCTTTGAATTGTACACGGGTCCTGATTTCCTGCCTGATTATCAATTCCTGAAGATGTGATGCTATTTCATCAAGCCTGCTCCTGGACACTTTTAATAACCAGTCATTCAGGTTAAATCCAGATATTCTTTTCCTGCTGAATATCAGACCCAGCGGGTCAACGTTGCTGATGGGTGCTCCGGAAAGACCTCCATAGACAATTGTTTCAGATCCTTCCGGCATATTGTTGAACAGTTTTCCTGTCATTTCTCCGCCTATTGCGTCCAGAGCCACCATTGGCTGCAACTCTTCAGATAAGGCCCATAATATAGTTTCAAAATTATCTTCAGACTGGTTGATGACAATTTTTTCCCCCAGGGTTTTAAGGTAGGCTATATGTTTGTCTTTTCTGACAATATTAATTATGTTGATATTATCATTTCTGGCCAGCTTTTGTATGAAAATTCCTATTTGTCCGGCCGCAGCATTCATAATGATACTTTTTGCCTTTTTCTTCCTGATAATATCATATAAGGCATAAGCTGTCAAAGGATTGATGAACAAACATGCTGCCTGCTCCGGAGGTAAATCATCCCTGGTGATAATGCAATTCCTGGCCCTTGTATTTACATATTCAGCCCAGGAGCCTCCTTCAGGTTCCTGGATGAAAAAACTAACCCTTTTGCCAATAAGTCGTTTTGCATCTGCAAAGCCACCACAATCAATTACGGTACCCGTTCCCTCAAACCCTGGTATAGCTGGTAAAGGCTTAATGATATTATAAGCTCCCTGGATAAAAGCAATATCAGAAGGATTACATGGGCTGGCATCAACTTTGACCAGGACTTCATCTCCCTTTGGTTTTATGATCTCCCGTTGTTCAACTTTCAGGCTCCTGAGTGCCCTGATAAGGTTGTTGTTATACTCGGGCAATACTATTGCCTTGTTTTCTTTTGGTAAACGCATAAATAATAGAGTTGCTATTTACTGCTTCTTGTATACGGTGCAACATGCTGGGGGGCGAAATCTTGTCTCAGGTATTTGTAGTATCCCGCGATAGCAATCATGGCTGCATTGTCAGTTGTATATTCAAATTTAGGGATAAAAACATTCCAATTCAAGTTTGTCTTTGCATTTAATAGCTCTTTCCTTAATTCTGAATTGGCAGATACACCACCGGCGATTGCAATTTCCTTGATTTTGGTTTGTTCTGATGCCTCGATCAGTTTTTTCATTAGGACCTTGATGATCACATGTTGAATGGAGGCGCTCAGGTCATTCTTGTTTTTTTCAATGAATGCAGGATCAGGCTTAAGATGATCCCTGATAAAATAGAGGAAAGATGTTTTTATACCACTGAAACTGTAATCAAGGCCGGGCATTGATGGTTCAGGGAACGAAAATTTTAACGGGTTTCCATCCTGGGCTAGCTTGTCAATAACCGGCCCTCCCGGATAGGGCAAACCCATGATCTTAGCTGATTTATCAAAGGCTTCTCCGGCAGCATCATCAATAGTCTTACCAATGACTTCAAAAGAATAGTGGTCATCAACCCTGACTATTTGGGTATGACCTCCGGAAACGATAAGGCATAAAAATGGAAAATCTGGAACAGGTTGATCAGGGCCTTCTTCCTGAATAAAATGGGCCAGGATATGCGCCTTCAGATGGTCAACCTCGATCAGCGGAATGTCTAACCCCAGGGCCAATGATTTTGCAAGTGAAGTGCCTACAAGTAATGAACCCAACAAACCCGGACCTCGTGTAAACGCAATAGCCTTGAGCTGTTTTTTATTTATCTTTGCTTTAGTCAGTGCTTGATCAATCACAGGAATGATGTTTTGTTGATGTGCCCTGGAAGCAAGCTCTGGTACAACACCACCATACAGGCGATGAATCTCTTGATTGGCAATTATGTTGGCAAGGATTTTGGTGTTGGAGATGACAGCTGCTGAGGTATCATCACATGAAGATTCGATGCCGAGGATATAAGTGCCCATTGTTTTGATTTAACTTGCAAAATTATCAAAAATAGAATTAAACGCATATTATTGTATCCATTGGTTGTGCTTTGCGCATTACCACTAGCATTGTTTACCCTGGTATCCGATCCCATGGTACAAACTTTTATGGCCCGGTTCGCCGGTTCATACCTGTCGCAAAAGTTTGAGACTGAGATCAAGATAGATGCCCTCAAGATTACCCCCCTGTTAAATATTTACCTTGACGGATTGCTTGTCAGAGATCATCGGCAGGATACTTTGATTTATGCTTCTTCACTGATGGCAGAAATCAATAAAAGGGATTTGCGAAAAAAACATCTTTTAATCAATGAGATGTCTATCTCAGATGCTTCCATAGGCTTATTTAAATATGCTGATGATACATTGCTCAACATCAACCAGATCATAAGAAGGATTGATGAAAAGGAGGATACTGTTGATTCCCCAGGTTCTTCATGGACATTTATGCTCACAGCCCTGGACCTTTTCAATGCACGATTCAGGTATTTCAACGACACAAGAGAACACAAACCCAAAGGGATGGATTACGCCAATCTGGATATTGCCATCAGTGCCCTGGAGATATCTGATATATTGATAGAAAAGGATACCATTGACCTAAGCATCCATGAGTTAATATCCTGGGACCGCTCAGGATTTAAGGTAGAGCATCTCTCAGGGATATTCCGCCTCAGCCATGAATTCCTGATCGCGAACGACCTGAAGGTGATTACACCAAATTCGGACCTTTCCCTTGATTTTTCTTTTAATTATTCAGAATGGAATGATTATATCGACTTCATGCAGGAAGTGAACATCGATGCCACCATAAGTCCTTCCGTTCTTAATCTCAAGGATATTGGATTTTTCACTGTGCCATTAATGGCCATGGATAATGAATTAAGGATAGGTGGAGATTTTGATGGAACGGTGGATAACTTAAAGGGAAAAAACTTTCGTTTTGCCTTTAAAGAAATATGGTTTGATGGGGATATAACCTTATTCGGACTGCCTGATGTGGAGGAAACCTTCGTCAACCTTACTATCAGGGGAATGGAGTTTGCTATGGCAGACATTAAACAATTTGCCCTGCCCGGTAAGGTCAGGTTTTTGGAAATCCCGCCCACACTTGACTATTTTGGCCGGATTGGAGTTTATGGTACTTTCACCGGTTTCTTTAATGACTTCGTGGCAAATGGTAAGTTCCTCACTGAGCTGGGACAGTTTACTACGGATGTTAATCTTCAGCCTGAAGAGTCAGGTGAAATTAAGTATGAAGGGGAATTGACCGCAACACAGTTTGATATTGGCAAGCTGCTTGGTTTGAGCGATTATGTCGGTACGATGAATCTCGAAGCATATATTGATGGACAGGGCGTTACAGAGGAGTCAGCCATTATTGGCATGAATGGCAGTGTCGACTCATTGGAGTTCATGGGCAATAACTTTAATCAGGTGCTGATTGCCGGGATCTTCGGAGGGAAAAGATTTAACGGCTACGTGAATATCTTCGATGAACTGGTCCAGCTGGATTTTAAAGGAAACATTGATTTCAATCGTGAAGTTCCGGTTGTTGACTTTGCAGCTGATATCAATGATGCCAGGTTGTATGATCTCAACATTCTCAAAAGAGATCCCAGTGCTTTATTCAGCTCAAAAATCTGGTGCAGTTTCGTTGGAAAAGATCTGGATGTTATTGAGGGGAGGTTAAATATCGACAGCACCTTTTATACTGAAGGAGATCAGCAGGTCTTCATGGAGCACCTTACCATGCTGACACTGAAAGAGGATCAATGGCGAAGAGAAATATCGCTAAGATCTGATATATTAGATGCAGAACTGAATGGGATCTACCGCTTTGTCGACCTCTATCCATCAATACTAGGCTCGCTTGACCAGTTTATTTCACTCGAATACCTGGGGATAGAAAGAAGTGATACTGCAAGCATGCCCCAGGACTATACTTTCGAACTTATCCTGGATAATGCTGATGAAGTCTTAAAAGTATTTTTACCGGAACTTATGATGGCACCAAACACTTCAGTGCTTGGTTCTTTTGACTCAAAATCATCTGATTTCACCTTATCAGGCAAATCTGACCAGATCATTTATAATGGATTACTTTTTAATAATTGGGACCTGAGCATGAGCTCAACACTGGAGTCCATAAGCCTTGACTGCAAATTCAACAGGTTTGTATTCAAAGATGCTGCTGACGAAGAAGATGTGGAACTTGGGCTGGACAACCTTATCCTACGTGCTTCTGCCGGGAACGACAGCCTTGACTTGAAGTTCAACTGGTCTGATCCGCAAAACACAAAATTGAATAAAGGAAGTATTGCCGGGTCGGTAATCTTTGCCGATTCAAGCCTGAGAATAGGTAGGATAAGGAAGACAGAAGTATATCTCCTAGATTCTTTATGGACAATCAATAAAGATAATTTGATCGTTTTAGATAGTACCTCGCTGGAGTTAAAGAACCTGTTATTTATTGGTGGAAATCAAAAATTGTTGGTTGACGGTAAAGTATCCGCCAACGAAGTAGATACCATGAACATGAGGTTTGACAACTGGCAGTTTTCAAACTTCGACCTGCTAGTCAATAATGAGAATTTGGATGTTGACGGTAAAATTGACGGGGACCTGTATTTTAGCGCCCTGACCGGAAAACTTCATTTTGAATCCAATATCACGATACAGGACCTTATCTTGAACAAGGTAAATTTTGGCACTGCCAGGATGAATACAAGTTGGGAGCCAAAGGACAAAGCTATTCGGTTAGATGCTGATGTTGTATATACTGGAAATGTTGGAACAAGTAAAACACTTGATGTGAAAGGAGCTTATTTCCCTGAGAGCACTGATAAGAATTTCGATATCAGCATCACCATGGAAAACTTCAAGATCAAAACATTCAAGCCATTTGTCAAAGATGTGTTTTCGCATGTCAGCGGAGTGGCAAGTGGGATACTTAGACTGGATGGAACAGTTGCGAAGCCTGCATTGACGGGCAAGCTAAAATTGATGCGAACTGAACTGGGAGTTGGATATATAAATACCAGGTACTCTTTTGCGGATGAAATAGAATTTACAAGTAATTCGATAGATTTCAATAATATTACCATCTATGATTCACTGGGAAACACAGGGGTGATAAGTGGAAAAATAAAACATAATTATCTGAATGATTTTTATGTTGACCTGGGAATTACAGCCGACAACCTGATATGCTTGAACACTAATAAATACCAGAATGATATCTTTTATGGAGATGCATTTGGATCCGGTCTGGTAGAGATCAAGGGACCTTTCCATGACATCTCACTGGATGTGAAAGCCACGACTACAAGGGGGACCGATGTTTTCATCCCACTGGGATCAACAGCTGACATTGCGCAGCATGATTATATCACGTTCTACGATCCTGAACTGGATTCTCTGGCTTTGCCATCTAAGGTTGCAATTCAGGATGATACAGGACTTAACATTTACCTTGACCTGGATGTCACCAATGACTCAGAGATACAATTGTTTTTACCTGACAGGATGGGTGATATTAATTCACGGGGAACGGGCAATTTAAAAATGGCAATTAGTCCTATGGGGGATTTCAGCATTAAAGGTGATTATGTGATCAGCAATGGTAATTTCTTGTTCCAGATTCAGAATATCATTCGCAAAAGGTTTGATGTCCTTGAAGGGGGGCGGATAACATTTTCAGGTGATCCATACAACGCAGATCTGAAGATCAAGGGCTTGTACAGGCTTAAAACAACGCTTTCCGGATTGAGTACAACCCTCGATGCATTGTACGCCGGCGAGCGTGTTTTTGTAGATTGCATTATCGGCCTGAAAGGAAAACTGGCCGATCCTGAAATAGATTTCAGCATTCGTTTTCCAAACATTGAGACCGAAGCCAGGCATAATATCTATGCGGTACTCGATACTAATGATCAGGCAGCGATGAACCAGCAAATGATCTCATTACTTATATTAGGGAGCTTTAGCTATACTTCAGGTGCAGGAAACCTTGGTGCATCATCATTCAACCTTATTTCAAACCAGCTAAGTAACTGGCTTTCTCAAATTAGCAGGGATTTCGATGTTGGGATCAATTATATCCCTGGAGACCAGATCAATGAGCAGGAAATTGAAGTCGCCCTATCAACTCAATTGTTTAATGACCGACTATTGATAGACGGCAATGTAGGAGTCGGCGGACAGAATGCCACTACATCATCTCAAAATGCCAGTAATATAGTAGGCGATGTTAATATCGAATACAAATTGAGGCGGGATGGCAGGATAAGGTTAAGGGCTTTCAACAGATCAAACAATATATACACTTTTGAAAATATTTCACCCTATACCCAGGGTGTAGGTATCTTTTACAGAAAAGAATTTAACCGCTTCGATGACCTTTTCGGTTTTATGAGGAAGAAAAAACAAGCCCCTGATGAATAAGATCTTGCTATTAATTGTATTGGTATTGATGGCCTGGACTTCTAAAAGTCAAATCACCATCAACATGACTGATATGCCTCAACCCGGGGATACCATCCGCACAAGCAGTTCAACAAACATTACAGGCATTGATTATGAGGCCGCCGGAGCCAACTATACCTGGGATTTTTCCAGTCTTGTTCCTGTCACACAGGATGTTGATACATTTATCAGTATCGATGAAACACCTTTCTTATACAGAATAGTGTTCCAATTTCAAACGGATGCAAACCTCGCTCAAAAGATTCAAAGCATAAATGCAATTCCGAATATAGAATTGAAAGAAATATACCAGTATTTCACAAATAACAGCAGTCGCTATTCTGACGAAGGGTTTGCCTTTACTATGAATGGGATACCCTTTCCTGTGAATTTTTCTTCTCCGGATGTATTATACGAATTTCCGTTAGACTTTGGAAATGAGTATTCGTCGCAGGCTATGTTTAACCTGCAGATCCCCGGCATGGCTTATATGCTGGTAGATCGTTCCCGGACCAATAATGTCGACGGATGGGGAACGATAATCACTCCATTTGGAACATTCGAGGCGCTCAGGGTTTACTCTGCAATAGAAGAATACGATAGCATTTACATTGATTCGCTTGGAACAGGATTTCCAATTATACGTGAGTATGAAGAATATAAGTGGCTTACGAAAGGTATGGGGATTCCAGTGTGCACTGTTACAAAAGAGGGGCTGATCAGCACGATTTCTTATGTTGATTCAGTGCGCGCCGTTCAAGCAATAACGGAACCTGCAATCATTGAGGCCTGGAATGTATATCCCAACCCTTGCATTGATCAGCTCAGGCTTTCCTTGAGTTTATGTAATAATGCCCGGGTGAGCATAAGTTTGTATAGTTCCGAAGGTAAATTGGTTGCAGTATTACTGGATGAGCCATTGGCATCAGGGCAATTTAACAGAGGCTTCAATTTGAAGCAGTATCATATTCCAGGGGGCTTATATTTCTTAAGGATATCTGCGGGTGGACAAATAGTTACCGGTAAGATCATTTTATAATCTTATCAAGCACTCCCCGGGCCCCTTCTTTATAAACCATAATATTCATCATCTTCAGTTTAATATAATCTTCCCTGATGAACCTGTAACCTTTATTGGGACCCTTAAAACCACCACGGCCCGAGTCTTTCAGGAGGAACCATCCCAAACCTTCTGTTTCAAGACAACCTACAATATGCATACAGTGATCATCTGTTGTGCTTTTATTGTTCAAGCGGAACTCCCTGGAATATTGATCAATAAACTCATTTGGTATATCAAAATCAGGAATGATCCCTGTTTCTGTCTGGCTGTCGAAACCCGGCTCGGAGACATCTCCACAAAGACTGATAGTATATCCTTCCTGTAGCGCATTACTTATGATCCAATAGAAATCATCAACACTAACATTGTAATAGTCATTGCAATGCCACCAGTTATCAGCTTCAACCAGCTCACCTTTCTGGTTATATGGCAGGCTTGTAGTCGACATAAAACTGAAATAATCGATTGGTTTTAATTCCAGGATTTTATTGGTGAAGTCTTTAGGAGTATAATAAGTGCCTTTATAATTGAACTTTTCAGGTGGCTTATCCAGGTAATGGTTTAAGATATCCTTGATGGTGGTGCTTACCAGCTCCATGTTCCAGTTATCTGTTTCCTGGATATTCTTCAGGAAATTATTCATCTCACCGACCATGGCTGAGTGATCATGGTTTTCCTGGGTCTTCCCCGGATATACCGAGAGAGGAACCATTCCATATTGCTTCATCATCCGTATCACACTGGTAGCCTCCGATCCCTGGGCAAAATAGACATCACCCCTGTTTTCAACAAAGGCTTTTGCCCTTTCAACATATTCCCAGTAAACAATGTACATTTCAGACAACTTGATCTCCGTGTTGGTTTTACGGTACACCTCAGACTCAAGGAATGAAATAGTCGCAAAGCACCAGCAGGTGCCTGTCTTTCCCTGTGACACAGGTGGATTGTGCCAGTAAGTTTGATAATCCTTGATATCTGTCGGGTATTCCGCTACCTCTTGTGCTGTGAGGTTGAGGCCTGCCATAAGGATCATGGCCAGGAACAATAATCGAATGCTTTTCATATATCCGGAATAAAGTGAAACTCAAAAGTACAATATTAATATTATTCTTAATTTTACCATAATGAGCTTTGTAATTTATCAATCCTCTGCAGGTTCCGGCAAAACATTCACTCTGGTCAAGGAATACCTTAAGATCGTTATTAAGAACCCGGAAAAATTCAGGCATGTCCTTGCTGTCACATTCACTAATAAAGCAGCAAACGAGATGAAGGAAAGGGTGCTCACCAAGCTGAAGAATCTGGCGGATTATAGCATAGATAGTGATTTTGAGGATGACCCAATGCTCATAAAGTTGATCGAAGAGACGGGCCTTGATAAAGCCACCATTTCAAAAAGATCACGCATTGTCCTGGAGCTGATCCTTCATAATTATACTGAATTTGCTATTGGTACTATTGATAGTTTTATGCACAAGGTCATCAGGACTTTCGCTCACGATCTTAAGATCCCTTTAAATTTTGATGTAGAGCTGGATTCAAAGCAATTTACCGAGCAAGCTATCGATGTCTTAATATCACAGGTAGGACATGATAAAGAGCTCACAAAGGCACTGTTAAAATTTATCGAATCCAAAACAGATGCTGAAAGCAGCTGGAGGATTGACCGAGACCTGCAAAAATTCACCGGTGTCATGATGATGGATGAAAGTTTTCCATATCTGAAAAAGCTTAAGAACCTTACTGTCAAGGACATCATTAATATTGATAAAAAGCTGCTCGATTTAATCAAAGGTTTTGAGTCGGTAATATCCGGAATGGCCTTCAGGTCAGTTGAGTTAATTGAAGGCCAGGGATTAACTGGTAAGAGCTTTCATCAGGGCGAAAGGGGTATCTTCGGTTACCTTCAAAGGCTTAACAGTAAGAACTTTAAAAGTATACAGCCAAATTCCTATGCTTTAAAAACTGGTTTATCTGATGATTGGCTTTCTCCCTCAGCTCTCCCGGGGGATAGTGATAAACTTGCCCTGATACAAAGTGAGCTGACAGGGATATTTTCCTCTATGCATCAGTTGTTAGAGGAGCAATACAATGATTATATATTATTCCAGCGATTGCGACGTCATATCTACCCGATTGCTGTTCTAAATGAGATCGAGAAGGTAATTGAAGAATTCAGGGAATCGGAGAATGTTATTCATATTTCTGAATTTAACCGGAGGATCTCAGAAATTGTATCCACCGAGCCTGTCCCATTCATTTATGAAAGGCTTGGGGAACGTTACCAGCACTACCTGGTGGATGAATTCCAGGATACCTCCATCCTTCAATGGCATAATCTCATCCCATTATTTGAGAACTCCCTGGGTTATGGGAATTTCAACATGGTTGTTGGAGATGTCAAACAGGCTATTTACAGATGGAGGGGGGGGGATGCAGAACAATTCCTTAAGCTTCCTAAAATAAAAGGCTCAGAGAAAGATGAGCTGCTTGCTCAGAGAGAGCAGGTCCTGGCCAGTCATTATGACAATAAAAACCTGAAACAGAATTACCGGTCACGCGAAAATATTGTCAGTTTCAATAATCAATTCTTTGATTGCATTTCGAAATTGCTACCGGAAGGGAAGAGGGATACGTTTAACAATATTGACCAGGGTTGGGTTACTGAAAATACAGGAGGCTATATCCATTTCGACTTCATTGAAGAAGAAAACAAAGCTTCATACGAAGCGGAAGTACAGTTACGCATTGAGCAGCTGATTGCGTATTTGAAGGCTGATCTGTACAACTTGCAGGATATAACTATCTTATGTCGTTCCAATAGGCAGGCGAGCCTGGTAGCCAGGCATCTGCTTTCTCAACAAATCAGCGTAATTTCTTCGGAATCCCTGTTATTAAGTGCATCACCCAAAGTTAGCTTCCTGATAGCCTGTATGCAGTATGCTGCAAATCAGGAAGACAGTATAGCCAGGACAGAAATAAACAATTTCCTTATTAGTTCCGATCGTCTGCCCAATACCAGCTTAAGCGATGCTATTACAATTACACCGCGGATAACATCTCGTATCCTCAATTTGTCTTTATATGAAATGGTTGAAGAATTGATCAGGACCTATGGTTTCCGTGATCAGTTCGACCCATATATCCAGTTCTTTCTTGACACAGTCATTGAATACACCTCGAAGAAAACCGGCACGGTGATGGATTTTCTTGAATGGTGGCATGAGAACAATGAAAAGCGTTCTATTGTAGTATCTGAAGGGCAGGAAGCTGTTCAGGTAATGACTATCCACAAGGCCAAGGGCCTAGAATTTCCTGTGGTTATTTTTCCGTTTGCGGATGAACTGTTTAGTAAAAATCAGGCTGACTATTTATGGGTTGATATAGATGAAGAAGAAATAAAGGAAATGAAAGCTGCATTGATTGATATGGGCAAGCAACTTGAAGACACTAAATTTGAGAATATATATAGAGAAGAGGTCGGGCAGGCGATGATGGACACATTCAATCTCTTGTATGTAGCCATGACAAGGCCAACGGACAGGCTGTATATTATGTCAAAACTCCCTTCATCACCCAAGGAAGGCGAGGTGAAGAACATAGCACAGCTGTTTGTGTATTACCTGAAACATATTGACAAATGGAATGAGGAAGTCAGATCATATGAGTTTGGCAATAAACTTCCGAAAGAGAAATCTGCAAAAAAAAGTGAATCAGGTGTATTTAAATTAGAAAGCTTGATTTCAGAGCCTTGGAGAGACCGCCTGTTGATCAGTACCCTGGCCCCTGAAGTCTGGGACCTTGAAAGTCCTGATAAAAGCAGAGAATGGGGTAACCTTATTCATCATTTGCTTTCGAAAATTGAACACAAGGATGATTGCGAGAAGGTGATAAATGATGCGAGATTACAAGGCATGATTGACAGCCCGGCTGCAAGGATCATCAGTAAAAGGTTTGAGGACATGATGAATCATCCGGAGTTGTCTGCTTTTTTTACTAAGGAGTGGGAGGTCAGAAATGAAGCAGAGATCTTTCATAAAACGAATTCCTACAGGCCTGACAGGTTGATGTTTAAAGGTGATGATGTTGTCATCCTGGATTACAAAACAGGTAAGGAGGATGACAAGTATTTCAGGCAATTGGATGTATATGCCAGCAAATTGCAGGAGATGTCATACAACGTTATTGGCAAATACCTGGTCTATATTGGAGAACACTTGCATGTGGTAGTAGTATGAGACTTATCAGAACCTTATTAGCATTTATAATTCTGTTATTTGACAGTAGTGTGTTAGATGCACAGACTTTCATCCCTGCCGGAGATGTTGGAGGAGCTTGGGATGTCACTGGTTCTCCATACCTGATCGAAGGTAATATCAATATACCCATTGATAGCCAGTTATTTATAGGCCCCGGCACAGAAGTATTGTTTCTTGGCCCGTATCAAATGAGGATTTATGGGTACTTAAATGCCAGTGGCTCAGATTCCGACACTATTTATTTCTCAAGTCCGGATTCCGTGGATTCCTGGCTGGGACTCAGGCTCATAGATTTTGTTCAAATACTCCCTGATAGCATAAGGCTTTCCTACTGCAGCTTCACAAAGGCAAAGAAGAATCATCCTGATAGTCTTGGTGGTGCCTTTTATGCAAAAAACTCTCCACGGGTAAGCATTGATAATAGCCGTTTTTCAAACTGCTATGCAGGTTCAGGCGGGGCTATATACCTTCAAAATTCAAGCATCTTAGTAAGGGATACTGAAATAAGGAATAATGAAGCTGAAAGGGGAGGGGCGATGTACATTCACCAGTCATCCCCTGTATTGATCAACCTGGATATAAAAAATAATACGGGAGGGGTTGCAGGAGGGATCTATTATTATAATTCTAATGGATTGATAAGTAGCTCTATAGTCGAGTCAAATACCAGCCAGGGTGGGGGTGGAGGAATTGTTCTGCATAAAACCAGTAATGTTCACATGCACAACTGTCACATTTCATATAATATAGCTCATGGCAGTGGTGGCGGGATAGCCCTTCTGGAAGGGAGCATGCCCTTAATAGAGTATTGCCATATCATCTATAACCAGACTATTTTCGACCAGTACATAGCAAAAGGAGGAGGGATTTTCATTACGCAGCATGGCAATAATGCTTTAATTGAAAATACCCTGATTGGTTATAATATCTCTGCCGATGATGGTGGCGGCATATACACTGAGTCAGAAACCAGCATCATCAGTTCGCTGATTATCCATAATGAGGCCAATACAGACCAGGGCTTCGGTGGTGGTGCAGTTTATGCACTTTATCAGAAATGTTTGATCCTGAATTGCACCTTTGCATCAAACATTGCTTCACAGGGGACCTGTATATACGCCACCGGTGCAAACCTTGATATATTTAACAGCATTATTTGGGACTTTGGAATAACTGACAGGAAAAAAATATATATGCATAACTTCCTGATCGATCCCGTGATAAAGATTGATCATACTGATTTGGAAGGAGGTGAAAACCAGATTGGCGGTTCAGGAACATTCCAGCTTTTCTGGGGAGAAAATAATATCGATGAAGCTCCTGAATTTTCAGATCCATGGCTGGATCTTTACACCCTGGAGGATAATTCACCATGTATCAACACTGGCCTGCTGGATACGCTTGCATTTCTTTTACCCGTGAAGGACCTTGCAATGAATCCACGTGTTTATGGTCCAACAGTCGATATGGGAGCTTATGAAAGTCAATCACCTGTTTTTATTCGTGAAGAGGCAGATAAAGATAAATTAATCAGCAGGGTGTATCCGGTACCTGCCAGGGACCATATTAATATAGAATTATCTGAGCGGATTTCCCAATACACACTCACATTTGAGATTATTTCTATCGGCGGCCAGGTTATCAAAAGCAAGCAGATATCAAACCCGATGAATCATTTGAGAGTTGGGTTAAATAATCTTCCATCTGGACTATATATCCTGAGAATCAGTGATATGACTGAACAGGAGTCGCTTATATTTAATGTCATTAAATAAAAAAAAGCAATACCAAAGACTGGTATTGCTTTAATATAATCGGTTTTATCTTGATTAAGCTTCGGGGGTTGGTCCTCCAAAGTTTATCGGCGGCATCATGTCGCCCCCTTCCGGGATGTCAATTGTTCCATGCATTGACTCAAATTTAGAAACATTGTCCTTCAATGCCCTGAATAACCTCTTGGCATGCTGTGGAGTAAGGATAATCCTGGATTTCACTTTTGCCTTGGGAATCCCAGGCATCATTTTTATGAAATCAATGATAAACTCAGAATTGGAATGTGTGATCATAGCCAGATTGGAATAAATCCCTTCAGCTATCTCTTCATTCAATTCAATGTTAATCTGTTTTTTTGGATCTTGTTCAGACATTTTCGATAATTTTAAAATTCATATTGGTGTAATTAACTATCTGACTCCTCCTCTGCTTTCCTATCTGTCAATACTTCATACTCTTCTTTTGAGCCGACAATGATATCCTGGTATCGCTTCAAGCCTGTACCTGCTGGTATCAGGTGTCCGACAATAACATTTTCTTTAAGTCCATGCAGGTCATCCAGTTTGGCCTGGATGGCTGCCTGGGTCAGTACTTTCGTTGTTTCCTGGAATGATGCTGCTGAGATAAAGCTTTTAGTTTGCAGCGAAGCCTTGGTAATTCCCTGGAGCACCTGTCTGGCTGTTGCCGGTTGTGCTTCACGAGCTTCCACAAGCTGCTTGTCCTTCCTTCTCAGTATTGAATTATCATCCCTTAACTTCCTGGAGCTGATGATCTGTCCGGGTCTGAAGTTACCGGAGTCACCTGGATCAATAACAACCTTATTACCAAAGATCTCATCATTTTCATCCTGGAATGCGATCTTGTTTACCAGCTCACCTTCAAGGAATTTAGTATCGCCCGGATCATCAACTTCTACCTTACGCATCATCTGGCGGACAATTACCTCAAAGTGCTTGTCATTGATCTTCACACCCTGCAAACGGTATACTTCCTGGATCTCATTCACAATATACTCCTGAACCTTCATCGGTCCTTTAATAGCAAGGATGTCAGCAGGTGTCATAGCACCTTCAGAAAGTGATGTTCCTGCTTTGACATAATCATTCTCCTGTGCCAGGATCTGCTTTGATGTTGGAATAAGGTAACGTTTCTCTTCACCAGTCTTGGAGGTGATTATAATTTCACGGTTACCACGTTTAAGTTTTTTGCCAAAAGAAACAACACCGTCAATTTCCGACACCTTTGCAGGATCGGATGGGTTTCTTGCTTCAAAGAGCTCGGTAACCCTTGGCAGACCACCGGTGATATCACCTGATTTTCCAATTGCTCTAGGAATCTTAACCAATGATTCACCAGCCTTAATATCTGCTTTGTCATCAACAACGATGTGAGATCCTACCGGTATGTCGTACTTCTTGAGTTCTTCACCCTTCTTATTGAGAATCATAATGGTAGGGTTCTTAGCTTTCTGACGACTTTCAATGATCACTTTTTCATGATAACCGGTTTGCTCGTCAGATTCTACACGGTAGGTGCGTCCTTCAAGGATATTTTCAAATTCGATCTTACCTGTCACTTCAGAAATGATAACGGCATTGTAAGGATCCCAATCACTGATCAAATCGCCCTTCTTTACAGTTTTTCCACTTTTGATATAAAGACTTGCACCATATGGAATATTACTGGAAGTCAGGATGATATTTGTGTTTTTATCTATGATCCTCATCTCACCGGAACGACCTACAACGATTTCGTATGTCTTTCCTTCGGCATTGGTATATGGAGTAGTCCTTAATTCATCAAAAGTAACAACACCATCAAACTTTGCATGAAGCTTGGAACTGATGGCGATATTAGATGCAGTACCACCCACGTGGAAGGTACGCAGTGTAAGCTGTGTACCTGGTTCGCCAATCGATTGTGCTGCAATAACACCTACCGCTTCTCCTGCCTGAACCAACTGCCCGGAAGCCAGGTTTCTACCATAACATTTTGAGCAAACACCCTGCTTCGATTCGCAGGTCAATACCGACCTGATCTCTACAGCTTCCATAGGTGAATCTTCAATCGCCCTGGCCACATCTTCATCAATTTCTTCACCGGCTCCGATCACGATCTCACCGGTCTGTGGATGAAAGACATCATGCAATGCAACCCTGCCAAGAATCCTGTCATATAATGATTCTACAACCTCTTCGCTCTTCTTAAGTGCAGTGATAGTGAGCCCCCTGAGTGTGCCACAGTCAACTTGAGAAATGATAACATCCTGGGCAACATCAACGAGTCGACGTGTAAGGTAACCGGCATCTGCTGTCTTAAGGGCAGTATCTGCAAGACCCTTACGAGCACCGTGTGTAGAGATAAAGTACTCGAGTACTGACAATCCTTCTTTAAAGTTAGAAAGGATCGGGTTCTCAATAATCTCACCACCCGTCGCGCCAGATTTCTGCGGCTTGGCCATCAAGCCCCTCATCCCTGCCAGCTGCCTGATCTGCTCTTTTGATCCCCTGGCACCGGAGTCAAGCATCATATAAATTGAGTTGAAACCCTGCCTGTCCTTAGAGAGCTTTTGCATAAGACTTTGTGTCAGCAATGAATTGGTATGTGTCCAGATGTCGATGATCTGGTTGTACCTTTCATTGTTAGTAATGAATCCCATGTTATAGTTATTCATTACTTCATCTACCTCTGTATTAGCATCAGAAATCAGGTCCTGCTTGTTCTCGGGGATAATTACATCACCAAGGTTGAATGAAAGTCCGCCTTTAAAAGCCATAAGGAATCCCATGTTCTTGATATCATCAAGGAACTTGGCTGTTTTGGCTGTACCGGTGACTTTCAGAATATTACCGATAATATCCCTGAGGGATTTCTTGGTAAGCAATTCGTTAATATATCCGTACTCTTTCGGTACGATCTGGTTAAAGAGAATCCTGCCGACAGTAGTTTCAATCTTGTTTTTGATTGGCTCACCCATTTTATTAACATCATCCACAATCACTTTGATCATGGCATGCAGGTCAACTTTGCCCTCATTATGCGCTATGATGACTTCTTCAGGGCCATAGAATTCCATGCCTTCACCCTTAACCTCATGTTCTTTGCTGTTCTTTCTGGCTTTGGTGATATAGTAGAGTCCAAGTACCATGTCCTGTGAAGGAACAGTAATTGGAGCACCATTGGCCGGATTAAGAATATTATGTGATGCCAGCATTAGTATCTGTGCTTCAAGGATAGCAGCATTACCCAGGGGCACATGGACGGCCATCTGGTCACCATCAAAGTCAGCGTTAAAAGCGGTACATACAAGCGGGTGAAGCTGAATGGCCTTGCCTTCAATTAGCTTAGGCTGGAATGACTGTATTCCCAAGCGGTGCAGGGTAGGGGCACGGTTCAGCATGACCGGGTGACCTTTAAGAATATTTTCGAGGATATCCCAAACGACAGGATCTTTTCTGTCTACAATTTTCTTAGCAGACTTAACTGTCTTGACGATCCCTCTTTCTAATAATTTCCTGATGATAAATGGTTTGAATAATTCCGCTGCCATAGCTTTTGGTAAACCACATTCATTCAGGTTAAGCTCAGGACCAACAACAATAACTGAACGACCGGAATAGTCAACACGTTTACCCAGCAGGTTCTGACGGAAACGCCCCTGCTTACCTTTCAGACTGTCGCTCAATGACTTTAATGCGCGGTTGGAGTCTGTTTTTACAGCATTGGCTTTCCTTGAATTATCAAATAATGAATCAACAGCTTCCTGGAGCATGCGTTTTTCGTTACGCATGATCACGTCAGGTGCTTTGATTTCAATCAATCTCTTCAGCCTGTTATTTCTGATGATTACACGGCGGTAAAGATCGTTTAGGTCGGAAGTAGCAAATCTCCCACCATCCAGTGGGACAAGCGGGCGCAGTTCCGGGGGTATAACAGGCACAACCTTCACAATCATCCATTCAGGATGGTTTTCTATCCTTGTATTGCCATCTCTGAAAGCCTCGAAAACCTGAAGGCGTTTAAGGGCTTCCTGTTTTCTTTGTTGTGATGTCTCTGTATTTGCTTTATGTCTTAAGTCATATGATACCTGGTCAAGGTCAAGCCGTGCAAGGAGATCATGTATTGCCTCAGCCCCCATTTTAGCAATGAACTTACCTGGATCAGTATCGTCAAGGTATTGGTTGTCAGGTGGGAGCGCATCAATGATTTCAAAATACTCCTCTTCGGTGAGGAAATCCATGGTGTTGATGCCTTCACTTTCTTTGACACCCGGCTGAATTACCACATACCTTTCATAATAAATAATAGAGTCCAGCTTCTTGGTTTGCAACCCAAGCAAAGCACCAATCTTATTCGGTAATGACTTAAAGAACCAGATGTGAGCAACAGGAACAACCAGTTGAATATGCCCGGTCCTTTCCCTTCTCACTTTCTTTTCAGTAACTTCAACACCACAGCGGTCACATATAATGCCTTTATAACGGATCCTTTTATATTTCCCACAGTGACATTCCCAATCCTTTACGGGCCCGAAGATACGCTCGCAGAACAAGCCATCTCTCTCAGGTTTATAAGTCCTGTAATTGATTGTTTCTGGCTTTAACACCTCGCCAAACGACTTTTCCAGTATGGATTCCGGAGAAGCCAGGCTTACTGTTATTGCATTGAATTCACTTGAGAATTTATTGTCCTTTCTGAATGCCATATGTTATAATGATTTAGTCGAATGAAACGTTAAGACCTAATCCTTTTAATTCATGTACAAGTACATTAAAGGATTCTGGTACACCAGGTCGAGGCATATTTTCGCCCTTGACAATGGCTTCATAGGCCTTTGCACGGCCTTGAACGTCGTCAGATTTGACGGTTAATATCTCCTGGAGAACGTTGGCTGCACCGAAGGCTTCGAGAGCCCAGACTTCCATCTCACCAAAACGCTGTCCTCCAAACTGTGCTTTACCACCAAGTGGCTGTTGAGTGATCAATGAGTAAGGACCTATAGACCTTGCGTGCATTTTGTCATCAACCATATGGTGAAGCTTAAGCATGTATATATAACCTACTGTCGTTGCCTGATCGAACTTTTTGCCTGTCTCACCATCATAGAGATAGACTTTCCCATCGATAGGTAGTTTAGCTTTTTCCATTAACTCATTGATTTGAGCATAAGTAGCTCCATCGAAGATTGGAGAAGCAAAGTACATTCCAAGTCGCTTGCCGGCCCATCCGAGAACAGTTTCATAAATTTGTCCAAGGTTCATCCTGGAAGGTACACCCAGTGGGTTCAACACGATGTCGACCGGTGTTCCGTCCTCCAGGAATGGCATATCCTCTTCACGAACGATCTTAGCAACTATACCTTTGTTACCGTGTCGACCCGACATCTTATCACCAACTTTAAGCTTACGCTTCTTGGCAACATACACCTTTGCCATTTGGACAATTCCATTTGGAAGGTCATCTCCAACGGTTGCAACAAACTTCTTACGGTTATAAATACCAAGGATTTCCTTGTACTTAATGATATAATTATTGATTACCTGCTTGATCAATTCATTCTTCTTCTTGTCAGTTGTCCATTTATTAGGATAGACATTCATGTAATCAATGGAAGTGAGATATTTTTGAGTAAACTTAGCTTTCTTAGGTATCAGGACTTCCTTGAAGTTGTTATAAACACCCTGGGATGTTTTACCGCTTACCAGGATGGTCAGTTTATCAACAAGTTTGGATTTCAGTTCGGTGCTATGATTTTCGAACTCGTTGTCAATGCTCTGAATAACATCTTTCTCCTTTGCTTTTGATTTCCTGTCCTTGATAGCCCTTGAAAACAACTTGTTTTCTACGACAACACCTTTCATTGCTGGAGGTGCTTTCAATGATGCATTCTTGACATCACCTGCTTTGTCACCGAATATTGCACGAAGCAGCTTCTCTTCAGGAGTTGGATCACTTTCACCTTTTGGTGTGATCTTACCGATCAGGATGTCTCCTTCATTGACCTCAGCTCCAATCCTGATGAGTCCGTTCTCATCAAGGTCTTTGGTTGCTTCAGCACTGACATTAGGTATGTCGTTAGTCAGCTCCTCAACACCTCTTTTGGTATCCCTTACTTCCAGTGTGAACTCCTCGATGTGAATTGACGTGAAAATATCTTCTTTCACAACTTTTTCAGAGACAACAATGGCATCTTCAAAGTTATAACCCTTCCATGGCATGAATGCCACCATCAGGTTACGTCCCAGAGCCAGTTCTCCAGCTTCGGTAGCATATCCTTCACAGAGCACCTCTCCCTTTTTCACCTTATCACCCTTCTTGACGATAGGTCGAAGGTTCATACAGGAATTTTGGTTGGTCCGTGTGAATTTTGTGAGGTTATAATGCTTGATATCATCATCGAAGCTCACCAGCTTTTCCTCATCAATCCTGGTGTACCTGATGATAATTTCATTAGCATCAACATACTCAACGATGCCATCACCTTCAGCATTGATCAGTACCCTGGAGTCTCTGGCAACATCTTTTTCAATACCTGTACCAACAAATGGTGCTTCAGGGTTCATCAACGGCACTGCCTGACGCATCATATTTGATCCCATCAAGGCCCGGTTAGCATCATCATGCTCCAGGAAGGGGATCAATGAAGAAGCGATAGAAGCAATTTGGTTAGGGGCGGCATCGATAAGGTCAACTTTCTCTTTTTCAATAATGGGATAGTCGGCCTGGTAACGTGCTTTCACCTTGTCGCGTACAAAATTGCCTTTATCATCTAACAGTGTGTTTGCCTGGGCGATGATCTTTTCTTCTTCCTCTTCTGCACTCAGGTAGATGGGCTTAACTTTCGTTTTTACACTACCTCCCTCAACTTGAAGGTATGGTGTTTCGATGAATCCCAGCTTGTTGATCTTGGCAAATACACAAAGAGAAGAGATCAATCCAATATTTGGTCCCTCCGGTGTTTCGATTGTACATAACCTACCATAGTGAGTGTAATGTACGTCACGAACCTCAAAGCCAGCTCTTTCACGTGACAGTCCACCAGGTCCCAGTGCAGAAATCCTCCTTTTGTGAGTCAGCTCTGATAAGGGATTGGTTTGATCCATGAATTGCGATAACTGGTTTGTTCCGAAGAATGAGTTAATCACTGACGACAGGGTCTTGGCATTGATCAGGTCTGTTGGTGTAAACACCTCATTATCCCGAACATTCATCCTTTCCCTGATTGTCCTAGCCATCCTGGCAAGTCCGACACCGAATTGTGCGTACAGTTGTTCACCAACAGTACGAACACGGCGGTTACTTAAATGGTCGATATCATCTATATCTGTCTTGGCGTTGGCCAGTGCGATCAAATATTTTATGATTGAGATAATATCTTCTTTGGTAAGAACTTTGACATCTGCCGCTGTTTCCAGGTTCAGCTTACGGTTGATCCTGAATCGGCCGACATCTCCAAGGTCATATCTCTTATCGGAGAAGAACAATTTCTCAATAATACCCCTTGCAGTCTCTTCATCCGGGGGCTCTGCGTTACGCAGTTGCCTGTAGATGTATTCGACGGCCTCTTTCTCAGAGTTGGCCGTATCTTTCTGCAGGGTATTAAAGATTATTGAATAATCACTTGTATTGATGTCTTTCCTGTGTAAAAGAATATTCTTGATGCCTGCATCGACTATCAAATCGATATGCTGGTCCTCCAGTTCCGTTTCACGTTCGAGGATGACCTCTGTACGTTCGATTGAAACCACTTCTCCAGTATCCTCATCAACAAAATCCTCAACCCATGAGCGTAACACCCTTGCTGCCAGCGTACGACCAAGCACTCTTTTTAAGCCAGCCTTACTGACTTTGATTTCTTCTGCAAGGTCGAAGATCTCCAGGATGTCTTTATCACTTTCGTAGCCAATAGCCCTCAGCAATGTAGTAACAGGTAATTTTTTCTTCCTGTCGATGTATGCATACATCACATTGTTGATATCTGTCGTAAACTCCATCCATGATCCCTTGAAAGGGATAATCCTGGCAGAGTACAACTGCGATCCGTTGGCGTGAAGGCTTGTACCGAAAAAGACACCGGGTGACCTGTGCAACTGCGAAACTACAACCCTTTCTGCACCATTTATAATAAAGGTGCCCTTGGGAGTCATATATGGTATCATCCCAAGATACACATCCTGCACAATGGTTTCAAAGTCCTCGTGCTCAGGGTCGGTACAATAGAGTTTAAGTTTTGCTTTCAACGGGACACTATAAGTGAGCCCGCGGGCAATGCACTCTTCGATTGAATATCTGGGAGGATCGATATAATAGTCCAGAAATTCAAGCACAAAATTGTTTCTTGCATCTGTTATTGGAAAGTTTTCGCTGAAAACTTTATATAATCCCTCATTAACCCTGTTTTCCGGGTTTGTCTCCAGCTGGAAAAAGTCCTGGAAAGACTTGAGCTGAATGTCCAGAAAATCAGGATATTCAGTTTGGATTTTAGTAGATGCGAAATTGATTCTTTCGATTGTTTTTGATGCCAAGGTTTTAGGGTTTTAAGTTATGTAGTAAACAAATAAAAATCTGATTTATTAACATGAAACAGACTGTTTCCCTTTTTCGAAGCGAAAACAGTCTTAAAATGAAACAGACAAACTACTACTTAACTTCAACCTCTGCACCAGCCTCTTCGAGCTGTTTCTTTAATGCTTCAGCTTCGTCTTTAGTTACACCTTCTTTAATTGCTTTAGGTGCGGCATCAACTAATTCTTTAGCTTCTTTTAGTCCAAGACTGGTCAGTTCTTTAACCAATTTAACTACTGCCAATTTCGACTGACCTGCTGCGTTGATGATTACGTCGAAAGCTGTTTGTTCTTCGGCTGCGGCGCCAACGTCAGCACCACCTGCTCCAGGGGCTGCGATTACTGCTGCAGCTGCAGCAGGTTCAATACCATATTCTTCTTTCAGAATGCCAGCTAATTCATTAACATCTTTTACAGTTAAATTAACTAATTCTTCTGCGAGCTTTTTAAGATCTGCCATTTTATTATAAATTTTAATAGTTTTAAATTCGAAATAGTAATTAAAAAAATCTTGTTTGATTACTCTGACCGTTCTCCTAATGTCTTAACCAGACCAGAGATTGTATTGCCACCTGATTGCAGGGCACCTAAAACATTCCTCATTGGGGATTGCAGTAAAGCAATAATGTCACCAACAAGTTCATTTTTAGATTTCAGTGCAACCAAAAAGTCAAGCTGATCATCACCGATATAGGTCATTTCCTCAATGAAGGCACCTTTTAATATCGGTTTTTCAGATTTTTTTCTGAATTCCTTGATCAGCTTGGCCGGGGCGTTACCTGCTTCAGCAAACATAATGGAAGTCGGGCCCTTTAAGAGTTCATAAAGTTCCTCGTAGTTCTTCTCAGATTTATCCATTGCTTTGCGCAACAAAGTATTTTTCACAACTGTGACTTTTATAGCATACTTATGACACAGGCGACGAAGCTTTGTTGTCTTTTCTGAATCTAGTTCAGAAATATCGGCAATATAAAAATTGTTATTATTTGCCAAAGCATCAGTCAGCGAATCAATAAGTTGATTTTTGTCTTCTTTTCTCATGATTCTTCTTTATCTAACGCCAAAAGAAATTATACGGTAATTGATTTTGGCTCAATTTTAATACCAGGACTCATTGTACTGGAAATGAAAATACTCTTCATGTATGTACCTTTAGAAGCAGCTGGTTTCATTTTCAAGATGGTCAGCAGCAGTTCCCTGGCGTTATCAACAATCTTATCATGCTCAAAGGAAACTTTTCCAATTGAAGCATGAATGATCCCTGACTTATCAACTTTAAAATCAATCTTACCTGCTTTCACATCATTGATAGCTTTGCCAATCTCCATAGTAACAGTTCCAGTCTTTGGATTAGGCATTAATCCCCTGGGTCCTAATACTTTACCCAATGCGCCAACTTTAGGCATAACACTGGGCATAGTGATTACCACATCAAAATCGGTCCAGCCTTTCTTGATCTTGTCGACAAATTCATCAAGACCAACATAATCTGCACCTGCAGCTTTTGCTTCTTCTTCTTTCTCTGGTGTACAAAGTACGAGAACCCTTATTGTTTTGCCAGTTCCGTGGGGCAGGGTAACTGTCCCCGTACCATTTGATTGGCTTTTCTTGGGTCCACGCCAAGCCGAACATCGAGATCGACTGAAGCATCGAATTTTGTAAAGGAAATATCTTTGATTACCTCAACGGCTTCAATCAAAGGATAAATCTTTTCTTTATCGAATTTATCAAAAGCTTCTTTCTGTTTTTTAGTAAATTTTGCCATTTCACCTACTCGTTATAATACATTAGCACGGTTTATTACTTTAGAAACGGTGATGCTCCTTTAATCCTGACGCCCATGCTTCTTGCAGTACCGGCAACCATCGTCATGGCAGATTCGACTGTAAAAGCATTAGGTCGACCATTTTGCCTTCAGCAATTGTCTTAACTTGGTCCCAGGTTATCGTAGCCAATTTTCATTCGGTTAGATTCTGGTGAACCTTTTTTGATTTTTGCGCTTCCAACAATTGAACTGCAACAGGAGGAAGTTTAATAATGAAATCAAATGACTTATCCTTATACACAGTAATAATAACTGGTAGAAATTTCCCTGCCTGTTCTTGGGTCCGGGCATTGAATTGCTTACAAAACTCCATGATGTTCACACCTTTAGCACCTAATGCAGGTCCTACAGGAGGGGATGGATTTGCAGCGCCTCCTCTTATTTGCAATTTAATGAGTCCGCTAACTTCTTTTGCCATTTCTTATTGATATAACTTATCGTTTATTAATTTAATCGATTACCTGATAACTATTCTTTCTCAACTTGCATAAAGCCTAATTCAAGAGGTGTTTTTCTTCCGAAAATCTTCACCATCACTTTAAGTTTTTTCTTTTCCTCGTTGATTTCTTCGATGATCCCGCTGAAACTATTGAAAGGTCCATCAATAACCTTAACTGATTCTCCTACTATATAAGGTACATTGACTTCTTCTCCCTGTTCTGCCAGTTCATCGACTTTCCCTAATATCCGGTTTACTTCGGCTGGCCTGATAGGATCTGGTTCACCTTTCGTGCCCAGGAAGCCCAGAACATTAGGTATATTCCTGATAATATGGGGTATTTCACCAACCAAAGCAGCTTCAATAAGCACATATCCGGGAAAGTAGTTTCTCTCTTTACAGATTTTTTTCCCTTTACGTACCTGATAGACTTTCTCGGTCGGTATTAAGACCTGTGAAATATAGTCATTCAGTTTGAGGCGGCTGATCTCGCTTTCAAGGTATTCTTTTACCTTCTTCTCCTTGCCACTGATCGCCCGCACTACATACCATTTTTTCACCTGTTCACTCATAATGCCCAATCAGGAATTTTTGTTATCAATTAACAAAATATTAGAATTAATTATGGTAGCGTTACCTAAAACAATTTATAAAATTGTTCCAGGAGTGTTTGGAATGAGATATCCATCAAATAAACGACAAAAGCGATTATAAGGGAAGCTATGGATACTACTATTGCGCTATTCTGCAATTCACTCCATGTTGGCCAGGAAACTTTATGAACAAGTTCGTCATAACTTTCCTTTGCATAAGCCAGTATTTTTATTCTTGCCATCTTTCTAATATTTAGCACGGGAGGAGGGACTCGAACCCCCAACCAATGGTTTTGGAGACCACTACTCTACCAATTGAGCTACACCCGTGTGCCATCTGATGAGCGATTAAGGAATCAGCAGATCCCTTAATCAGACTTCAAGATTCTTACTCAATAATTTCAGTTACCTGTCCTGCACCAACTGTACGTCCACCTTCGCGGATCGCAAACCTTAAACCTTTATCCATTGCTACTTCAGCAATAAGTTTAACTTCGATAGTAAGGTTATCGCCAGGCATTACCATTTCTACACCATCAGGGAGAATGATCTCACCGGTAACGTCGGTTGTTCTGAAATAGAATTGAGGACGGTATTTGTTATGGAATGGAGTATGACGTCCACCTTCTTCTTTTTTCAGGATATAAACCTGAGCTTTGAACAAGGTGTGTGGGGTAATAGAACCAGGTGCAGCAATCACCATACCACGACGAATTTCATTTTTGTCGATACCACGCAGAAGCAGTCCGGCGTTGTCACCAGCTTCACCCCGGTCAAGTATCTTACGGAACATCTCAACTCCTGTAACAACTGATTTCAGTTTTTCAGCTCCCATACCGATGATATCAACCGGATCACCTGAGTTGATGATACCTGTTTCAATCCTGCCAGTGGCAACAGTACCACGACCAGTGATTGAGAATACATCTTCGACTGGCATCAGGAATGGTTTGTCAACATCACGCTCTGGTAATGGGATCCATGAGTCACAAGCTTCCATCAGTTCGAATACTTTCCCAACCCATTTTTCTTCCTGGTTCAATGCACCTAATGCTGAACCCTGGATAACAGGTGTGTTGTCACCATCAAACTCATAGAATGAGAGCAGTTCTCTTACTTCCATCTCAACAAGCTCGAGCAGCTCTTCATCGTCTACCATATCAACTTTGTTCATGAATACAACGATCTTAGGTACACCAACCTGACGTGCAAGAAGGATATGCTCACGTGTTTGTGGCATAGGACCATCAGTTGCAGCAACAACAAGGATAGCACCGTCCATCTGGGCAGCACCTGTTACCATGTTCTTAACGTAGTCAGCGTGACCAGGACAGTCAACGTGTGCATAGTGCCTGTTATCTGTTTGATACTCAACGTGGGCAGTATTAATAGTAATACCTCTTTCCTTTTCTTCAGGAGCATTGTCGATTTCATCAAACGACTTATAGTCTGCAAGACCTTTATCTTGAAGGTTTAATGTGATAGCAGCAGTCAACGTTGTTTTACCGTGGTCCACGTGTCCGATTGTTCCAATATTTACGTGTGGTTTGTCACGTTTAAATTTTTCTTTTGCCATATCGAAATTTATTAATTTATTTAAATATTACACCAATTGAATTATTCTTTTCTAAGATAGAGCCATTGACGAGAATTGAACTCGTGACCTCTTCCTTACCAAGGAAGTGCTCTACCCCTGAGCTACAATGGCTGATGAGCGGAAGACGGGCCTCGAACCCGCTACCTACAGCTTGGAAGGCTGTCGCTCTACCAAATGAGCTACTTCCGCGTATAGTGTGATTGCATAATAATAACCACGCCCACACACCTATTGCGTGGGGAGAGGAGGATTCGAACCTCCGAAGGCTGCGCCAACAGATTTACAGTCTGCCCCATTTGACCGCTCTGGAATCTCCCCAGGTATTTCAAAATATCAATGAACAAGAGCCGATGGAGGGATTCGAACCCCCGACCGGCTGATTACAAATCAGCTGCTCTGGCCAACTGAGCTACATCGGCTTAAGACTTTGTCACTAAACAAAAAACAGACCTTTTTTGAAAAGGTCTGCAAAAATAGAAATTAATATCTAATAACAAAGACTTTTTAATAATTTGTTCAATAAAAAATGAATTTATTTGCTCCTTAATTTTTCTTTGTGTTTTCCAAGTTGTTTTTTGAGTGCATCAACCGCGGTATCTGTCGCTTCTTCAAATGATTTGCACTTCTTTTTGGCATATAAGTCATATCCTTTTATTTTCAAGCGTATCTCTGCAATCTTATTTTCAGGGCTGCCATTGTTGGACACTTTTAAATGAACATCACTGCCCATAATTCCATCGTAATAATTGCGTAAGCTTATCAACTTTCTCCTGTATAAAATCTTCAAGTTTCTGGTCTGCTCTTAAAATGTACTGATTTGATGTTTACTTTCATATTTAATCCTCCTGACTTGATTATGCTCTTGGATGAGCCTGTTTATATATGTTCTTCAACTTGTCAATAGTATTGTGGGTGTATATCTGGGTGGCAGACAAATTGGCATGCCCAAGGATCTCTTTGATCGCATTAAGGTCGGCTCCATTGATTCAGCATATGTGTCGCGAAAGTATGACGCAAAACGTGAGGGCTCTTTTTTGTTTTTGTCGTTACCAACTCCAGATAATTATTAACGATCCTGTATATCATTTTATGATAAATTGGTTCGCCTTTATTTGTTATTAATAAGATAACAACACTATCGCCAAATTGTTGATGCTTGATTTCAAGGTAACTGTGTAAAAGGGATTGTATATGCGGTGTGATAGGTATAACTCTTTCCTTGTTTCTTTTCCCGATAACCTTTATAGTTTGGTTAGCAAAGTCCAGATCGGTTTCCTTTAAGCTAGCCAGCTCAGACAGCCTCATACCTGTCGAGTAAAGCAGCTCGATAGTCAGATGGTCGCGGACACCGGCAAATCCCTCTCCAAAATCAATTTCTTCAAACAGAAATTCCATTCTCTCTTCCTCAACGAATACAGGCAGACTTTTCTTGGATTTTGGAGGGATGACTTTTTGGATAGGATTGGTCTCAATAATCCTTTCTTTTAACAGGAAGCGGAAGTAAGATTTAAGAGTGCTCAGTTTCCTGTTAATGGATCTGGTAGATATCCCCTTCTCCGACAAGTCAATTATCCATGACCGAATAATAAAATGATCAATCTCAATCTCATTGTTTACTTCGAAACGTTCAGTACAAAAAGATAAAAATTGATCCAGGTCATTGCGATAAGCGGATATGGTGTGTGTAGAATATCTTTTTTCGTATAGGATATGGTCGATAAACTTGCCCTTCAACATTCATTCAATAAAAAAAGAAGAAACTTCTATTCCAAATATACACAAATTATAGTTGGAATCAAAATTTCTTCTTAAATATGTTTTTTCCGAAGTACTAAACCAGGCTGTTATCTTTCAGCTGTTGCACATAGATGGCCTTGAGCTTAGCTTCCCTGCGTTTAATAGATGGCTTAGTGTACTTTTGCCTTTCACGGAGTTCTTTCACGACTCCCGTTTTCTCGTACTTCCTCTTGTACTTCTTTAAAGCCTTGTCGATGTTTTCACCTTCTTTTACAGGGATGATAATCATAATAAGATACCTCTTCTCTTTAAATGATAATTAATATTAATTTCAATTGGGGTGCAAAAGTATTAAATTCTTTCCAATTAACCAAAATATTTGTGAAAATTATTCTTTCAAAAAATTCTCCATGAGGAAATCAGTCATTTTATTATATAAATGGAACCTGGTATTCCCCCCATAAATGCCATGATTCTTGTTCGGGTATAGCTGCATATCGAATTGTTTGTCAGCTTCAACAAGGGCCGTGATCATATCAATAGTGTTCTGGACATGCACATTATCATCACCTGTACCATGTATTATAAGGTATTTGCCTTTCATCTTGTCGACATGGTTGATGGGGGAATTGTCATCATAACCATCAGGGTTCTCCTGGGGGGTTCGCATATACCGCTCGGTATAAATGTTGTCGTAGTAACGCCAGTTTGTAACAGGCGCAACAGCTATGGCAAGGTCAAAGTATTCAGCTCCTTTGGTGATGCATAATGATGACATATAGCCACCATAGCTCCATCCCCAGATAGCAATTCTATCAGGATCGACATAATCTAACTTGCAAAGGTATTTGGCAGCTTCTATCTGGTCAATTGTCTCATACTTACCTAATTCCTTGTATGTAATCTTTGTAAACTCTTCACCCCTGGATCCGGTCCCACGGTTATCAACAGACACAATCATAAATCCTTCCTGTGCCAGATACTGGTACCAGGTGTTAGCGCTCCAACGGTTCATCACCGTCTGTGAACCGGGCCCCCCGTATACAGACATCAATACCGGGTATTTCTTTGTGGGATCAAAATTATGAGGCAGGATCTTCCAGCCATTGAGCAGAACATTATCATCGCTTGTAAAAGTGAAGAATTGAACCTTGGAAAAATAATATTCCTCAGTCCTTTCTAGCAACTTATTATTCTCCTCAAGTACCCGTACAACCTTTCCTTTATAAGTGTTGACAGTGATATACGGAGGTGTACTGATACTGGAATAGGTATTGATGTAATAATCATAGTTTGCGCTGAATGAGGCGGAGTTACTGCCTTCCTTTTCGGATAGCTTCCTGATCTTTCCACTCAGGTCTACTGCAAACAGGTCCCTGTTCAAAGGGGAGCTCTTTGCTGCCGTAAAATAGACAAGTTTTCTCTTTGCATCATACCCAATCATATTCGAGACCACCCAATCACCCCTGGTAAGTTGCTGAACCAGCTTTCCTTCCATTGTATACAAGTAGATATGGTTATACCCATCCAACTCACTAGTAATAATGAAATGCTTATTACCAGGCAGGAATGTCAGGTCATCAGTAATTTCGATATAGTACTTATTGGTCTCATTATAGATGATATTGGAAGCTCCTGTGCTGGCATCAGAAACGAGTACTTCGAGCTGATTTTGCAGCCTGTTCATCCTCAATATAGATAAAAGGTTGGCATCCTGCGTCCATTTTATCCTGGGTATATATTGGTCTGTTTCAGCCCCAATATCCATATCTGTCACTTTACCTGAAGCCAGGTTATACACATGTATAGTAACCAGAGAATTGTCTTCTCCGGCCTTGGGATATTTGTACCGGTAATCCTCAGGATATAACTCACCCCACATCTGCATGTTGTATTCCTTTACATCGCTTTCATCAAACCGGTAGAATGCAATCTTTTCCCCGTCGGGTGACCAGAAGAAGGCCTTGGTAAAACCAAACTCTTCCTCATAAACCCAATCCGTTGTACCATAAATAATCTTCCTGTCTTCACCATCGGTCGTGATTTGCTTTTCTTCACCGGTATTCAGGTCCTTAATAAAAATATTATTCTCCCTTATGAAAGCAACCTTGCTGCCATCTGGTGAAAAATCGGCAAGTCTTTGCTTTCCATTGCCGGATAACAATGAAAGTTTCTTATCCTGCAGATAATAAATATAATAGTTGGATTTGCTTGAATGCCTGTAAATGCTTTCCGTTTCAGTTGGCAAGAGTAGTTTTGTCTCGTCATTGCTGAATGTATAGCTTGAGATTCGCAGAGGTACCGTATCCCCCTCCGGCACCAGATCCTGCACAGTTGCAATGGTTCTAATGTAATTGCCGGATTTATACTGGTACACGTTAAGCGAGTCGCCTTCCCGTGTACAGTAATGCTGTCCATCATTCATCGACTTGAGTCCATAAACAGATTTGGGATAGAACTTTCTGGCATAAACAGCATCTTGCAGTGTAAGTTTCTTATCCTGTTCCTGGGCTGAAGAGTTGAATCCAGCAAAAGAACCTATAAAGGTAATGAGTGCCAGGGCAATAATCTTTTTCATAATATGATCAATTTAATTATGTAAGCGATGCCAAATATACTATATTCGTCGTAACTAAGCACCGGGGAATTCGTATTAAATTAGTTGGATTATTAGAACAATATCCTTATATTTGCTTGTAATACGGAATCAGATACGTAAATCCCGCAAATCACCCAAGAGCGCTAGAATTTATGAAACAAAACATTCCGCAACCTCGTTTAAAATAAGTCGAATAGTAAGATTTTAAGCAATCTAGATCCACTGTTAACACTAAAATCAAATGAATTTGAAAAAGAAATTTTACGCTATCGTCTTTTTGCTGTTGCTCGGCTTTGGCAGCACAAGTAACGCACAAGACTTAAACTGGTCTCAGTTTTATAACAATCCGACCTATTATAACCCCGCGTATGTTGGTTTAACCCGTGGATTAAAGGTCAGGTTTAATTATCAGAGACAATGGACTAAAGTGCCAGCCAATTTTAATGCATACAGCTTTTCTGCTGATATAGCAGACAGGAACCTTCCGGGTGCCGGTGGTATTGGAATCATTTTTACTTCTGATAAAGCAGCAACAGGATTTGTCAAGAATACAATGTTTGGTTTAATGCCATCAGTTCGTATTCAGGTAGACGATAATATGGTACTGCAATTTGGTATCACTGCAGCGTTCGTTCAGAAACGCATAGATTGGGACAATCTCGTCTTTTCCGACCAGCTCGACCCCATACAGGGTAATATCAATACATCTAATTTTGTTGCTCCCGATGAGAACAAGGTGGTTTATCCCGATTTCTCTGTGGGTACCGTATTGGAGTTTACTGGAAACAACAACCGGATCATTGGACATGTTGGTGCTGGAATTCACCACCTGACACGTCCGAATGAGTCTTTTATTGGAAAGAGTTCCCCACTGCCAAGAAAATATACTGTGAACTTCGACATCGTCTTCGATTTTTCGCAGGGAACTGGTTTTCATAAGAAAAAGACAGGATTTAAGCTGAATCCTGGAATTTTCTTCCAGCAACAGGCTAAAATGACTGATTATGCACTGGGTTTGAATATTTTCTTTTCAAGGATCTACCTCGGGGCGTGGTATAAAAACGAGTCATTGGAGTATGATGTTTATTCACATTTCTCACTGATGGCTGGATTAAGCATACCTGTTCAGGGTGATGCTTCCAGGATTAAGTTCATGTATAGCTATGATATGGTCATCAATGCTGAGCATACCTTTACAGGTCCGACACATGAGATCTCTGTAATCATGGAATTTGACGACCTTGGCCTGATCAACAATTCACCAATCAATTCACGCCACAGAAGGGGCAATGAACGTCTTGAATGTTCACCTTTCTAAGCAATAGAATATACTTTAATAGTACAATATATTTCTACAGTCCCTTAGGTTTAACCTGAGGGGCTTTTTATTTTGAGATGAATCTGAAGAATTGACCAATTCACCAATCTGCATCAATTGACCAAATAAATTACAGATTACAATAATAAATTGTTCAATTTTCAAGTATTTGTCTTCTGTAAAGTTGACTGGATGATCTTTGCAAATATAAGCCTTAGCTCATATGCTTCTTTAATGAGCTCACTCATTGTAAGTTTATCTTCATCAGGATATGTATCATGGATAAGTCTTAACCAGTATTCTGTTTCTTTGGTCTCTTTTAAACAAATTCTGATTCTCATTAAGAAATCCTTCTTGCTTAAAGAATCATTTGCTTCAATATAATTAGCCCCAACAGAACCTGATGATTTAATCAGTTGTTGTACGTCACTTTGCATTTCAGTTCTTTTCTTAATAGTCCGTATATAGCTCCGAATTGCCTGTGCAAATTTCCTGGACCTTTCTTCAAGATCATATTTCTGTTTATTCATATGGATGATAGGTTAAGGGTTTATTATTTAATACCTACTATCATTAGTGTCTACTAAAAAATAGTTCACGTTCTTTGAAATCATTGATAATTCATGTTTTGCGAGCTTTTTCACGTGGTGACGATTTGAATTGATTATGTTAGCCTGCAAATCGAATAACAATGAATCATGGAAAATATGTTTATGCTCAAATCATAGAGTTTTTACCACAGCGCATTTTTGACAAATTTGTTAGAAAATATGATGGTAACAAGTATGTTAAGCACTTTACCTGTTGGAATCAACTGCTTTGCATGGTTTTCGGTCAGCTTACCAATCGGGATAGTTTGCGAGATCTGATGGTAGCCATTAATGCTCATAGCAGTAAATCATATCATCTGGGCTTTGGTAAAAATGTCACTCTCAGTAATCTGGCTAAAGCTAACTTGAATCGCAACAGTAAAATCTTCGAAGAATTTGCTTATTATCTTATTGCTATTGCCCGAAAGGACAGGGCAAATGATGATTTTCAAATCAAAGGTCAGGTTTATGCATTTGATTCCACCACTATTGATCTTTGCCTAAGCGTTTTCTGGTGGGCCAAATTCAGAAGAACCAAGGGAGGAATAAAACTCCATACCTTGTTAGATATTAATACCCAGATTCCTGCCTTTGTGCATATTACCCCTGCTTCGGTCCATGATATGAATGCAATGGATTTACTTTTTTATGAGACTGGTGCATATTATATCTTCGACAGAGGCTATGTTGATTTTACCAGGCTTTACAAGATTACGCAGCATTTCTGCATTTTTCGTGATCAGAGCAAGGAGCAACCTGCAATTCAAACGCATGTATTCCAGGAAGTATGATAGATCTACTGGGGTTAGATGCGATCAAATTGGCAAGCTTTCCGGTTATTATGTCTCGAAAGAATACCCTGAAAAGCTACGAAGAATTAAGTTCTATGATCAGGAAACAGACAGAACTTTTGTCTTTCTGACTAATAATTTTGAGCTTTCTCCTGAACAGGTAGCGTTCCTATATAAAAACCGTTGGCAAATCGAATTATTTTTCAAATGGATTAAGCAACACCTAAAGGTAAAAGCCTTTTGGGGTACATCTGAAAACGCTGTTCGGATACAGGTTTATTCAGCAATTATTGCGTATTGCTTAGTAGCCATTATTGGAAAAAGATTAAAAATTGAGCGATCAACCTACGAAATTCTACAGGTTTTGGGTATATCCCTTTTAGACAAAACGCCTGTAAAAGAGCTTCTTACAAATATGAATTACAATGATGTCAAAGAACTTTTTGATAACCAGCTGTCCCTCAGCTTATTTTAAGTGGACAGCAATGACCTACTATCATAAAACATACCCATGAATTCTTGAAAATTTTTCATTGTACAATTGAAGTATTGTATATTATTTGGTCAATTGATGCAGATTGGTGAATTGGTCAATTCTTCAGACATCATAGTGCTTCATAACCAAAAAGCCCGGACGATTTGTCCGGGCTTTTGTCAATGAGTAGCAGTTACTCAAATACTATTCAGTTTGTAGCTTCTATCTGATCAGTGTGATGGTTCCGGTTTTATTTGTGTTGCCATCTTCATCTTCCATGCCTTTCCAGGTTGTATTGTCCTTGAAGGTTGCATAAGCTTTCCAGACATAGTTACCCGGAGGCATAGGCTCGTCTTTATATGTACCATCCCATCTTTCCATTGGTTGTCCGCTACGGTCAATCTTGCTGGATTTCCAAAGAAGGACACCCCAGGTGCTATATATCTCAATCTTGTATGATTGCAGATTATATCCCTTAGGTACAAAGTCCTGTACTGATTTCTCAGGGCTTGTCGGTGCCATGGCATTCGGTATGTAAAGTCCTTTGAACATGAACTCATATTCAAGATATGTTGTGTCGGGGCAGTTATATTCATTCCAGGATACCAGGCGGATGACATACAATCCATCTTCAGTATACTGAGTTACAGGATTCTCCTCCTCTGAAGTTTCGCCATTACCGAAGTCCCATTCGTAGATAATACCTCCCTCGGTATAATTAACACATTGGATCTGTCCCTGTAGGTTATCATAGTTGTCGGTGATACCAAAATCACTGCGCGGTATCGGGCTCACATCAATAGATCTTTCAAGGACATCCTGACAGAAGTTAAAGTCTTCTATAGTAAATATAATATTGTATAATCCAGAAGTATCATAAGTGTATACCGGGTTCCTGAGCGTGGATGTATCATTTGTTGAATGAACATCACCAAAGTTCCAGTGCCAATTTGCAATGGCTGTACCAGATGTATCTGACCTGTCAATGAAGAACGTAGGTGTACCCATACATGACATAGAAAAGTCAAACCTTGCAACAGGCGGAGGATAGATCTCAATAGTATCCCTGAGGCTGTCAATACAACCATATCCGTTTTCAGTGATCAAGGTTACGTTATAATACCCTGGTTGTGAAAATTCGTATGTCGGATCCTTGACCATCGAAGTATCGTTGGCACTTGCCGGATCATTGAAATTCCAGTAATATGCGCTTATAACCGTACCATTGCCTTCGGACTCATTGATAAATCTTGTCTGATGATCAGTACATGGTGCCTCAAAACGGAAATTAGCTGTTGGCGCCTGGTTCACGATTATCCTTTGATAAGTAGTATCGTTGAATGATGCTCCCTGTACATTGGCTGTAACAACAAGCATGACATCATAAACACCAGGATCGTTATACTGATGGCAAACGGTTTCAATAGGCGTGTTGTAGTCATAGGTGTCACCATCCCCAAAGTCCCAGTGCCAGGCATCTAATACACCTGAGCTGCCATATATCAGTGAGTTGTCCTGGAAGCAAACATCGTTTCCTGAGCATATCGGATCTGAAATGACATCAAATGTTGAAAGGATACATGGTCCCTTGATCACTTGCTGTACAATAGAATCGGTACATCCGAATGAAATTTTGGACGATAAGTGTAACCTGGTAATTGCTGTCAACCGGTGAATAAATATGGGTCGGATTAGGAATGGTTGAGTTATTGTTCGGATTTAAAGGATCTCCGAAGTCCCAATACCATGAATTAACATATGTTCCGTTGCCGTTCGACAGGTCTGTGAAGTTTGTTGGATCATCACAGAAGGCTGTATCAGCTGCGAAATCTGGAATTGGTAATGGGTTTACCACCACTTCTATATAAGTACTGGCTTCACAGTTATGAATATCCAATGCAGTCAGGGTTACAATGTATGTACCTGGCGTGGCATAGGTGTATGAAGCAGTATCAAAAATAGACGTTGTAGGTGGAGTTCCGTCACCGAAATCCCATGTATATGTTTGAATAGTGTTGTCAATTGGTATAAAGCTTGATGAGAAGAAAGTCTCCTGTGTATGACAAACATCGTTGGCATCCATCTGAACTTCAAGTTGCTCGAATATACATACAGTATCAGTGTAAACACTTTCACATAAATTCTCATCAGTAACTGTCAGTGTTACGAAATAGCAGCTATCTCCTGAATTATAGGTGTAAACTGGATTGACTTCCGTGGAGTAGTAGCCATCGTCAATTTCCCAGTACCAGCTTTGCAATGGACTTCCACTGCTGCCACTGCTGGATCCATCAGTGAAGAATACGGTTCCCGGAGGATCACAAACTTGTTCGAATGTAAATCCTGCAGAAGGTTTATCATAGATTGTCACATACTTCTGGATCACATCCTCACAACCATTTCCATCAATAATGGTAAGGGTTACTGTAAACTGACCCAAACCGGTAAAGAGGTGATATGGATTTTGCGACGTTGAAGTATTATTTCCCGATGTTGGATCACCAAAGTTCCATGACCATGAATTGATCGGCATTCCTGCGTTAATTGACTGGTCAACAAATAATGTTGAGTCATTGAAGCAAGCCATCTGGAAATTAAAATCGGCAGTAGGTATATCATCGATCAGCACGGAGCTGCTGTATGTATTCTGGCAACCAATTGTATCAGTAATGGTTAACGATATCATAAATGTTCCTGGTCCGCTGAATATATGCCATGGATTTTGCAGTGATGATGTGTCAGCAGAACCTGATTGTGGGTCACCGAAATCCCAGAAGAAGTTGACAACAGCTGGAAGGTCAGTACTGTCAGGATCAACTGTGAAATAGACTGTATCATTCTGACAATACTCTGGTCCACTGCTTGTAAAATATACACCCGGTGGAGGGTTGATTGTCACACCCTGGGTAATCGTATCCACGCATCCATTAGCGCTTGTAATCTCCAGGAATACATTATAATACCCTGGGTTACCATATAAATGGTATGGGTTCTGTAAGGTTGATGTGTTGTTTGATCCTGAACTTGGATCATCAAAGCTCCATAACCATGACTGGATATTATATCCAAATCCCTGAGACAGATCCATAAATTGAAGCAGGTTGTCTTCACAAGGAGGTCCGGCTGTTTCAAATAAAGCTGCGGGCCCCTGGCCTATTGTAACCTCTGTGGTGGTTGAGTCAACACAACCAGAGGAATTGGTAACAGCCAGTGAAACGATGTAAGCTCCTGATCCAGCGTATATATGAGATACGTTTGGTGGGTCCGGGAAGTTTACAATGGTATCAAAGCCATCTCCGAAATACCAGTGCCAGGTCGTGACATAGCCGTTTGGTGTTCCTGAGAGGTCAAAGAAATCAACCAGGCTTCCTGAACAAGCAGGTACTGAGTGGTTGAAATCTGCAAAAGGCAATGGATTCACGTACATAGTCCTGCTGGTGTCGTTGGAGCAACCATGTTGATCAACAACAGATAGTGTTACTGTAAATGCTCCAGCACCTGAATAGCTATGCTGCGGATCTTGAAGAACAGATGTTCCGCCGTCGCCGAAATCCCATGACCATGAAACTATATTTGTCCCTGTACCATAGAAATTAGTCAGCTCGTCAACACAGGTTGTATCAACATCAGTTGCGATATCAACATTGGGCAGTTCAAAGACTTCAATCGTTTTTATAATGGTATCAGAACAATTGTCTGTATTATTGATTACCAGTATCACGTCAAACATGCCGGCACTGGTAAAGATATGCGATGGATTTTGTAATGTCGATGAATTATAGATTCCTGAAGCAGGATCTCCAAACTCCCAATACCATGATACGATATCAGCACCACCATTTTGTGAACTCAGGTCTGTGAAATCAACAGGCTCTCCATTACAGGGACCAGTATTGTTAAAATCAGCTATTGGTTCAGGGACTATTATTACCTGGCGATAAGTTGATTCCACACAGCTGTCAGAGTCAGTCACGGTCAGTGTGACCTGGAACGTACCATTATTGGTATACTGGTGGGAGATATTAGGATCCCCGGGGAAGTTAACAGTAATGATGTTACCATCACCAAGGTCCCATTCCCATGTGGCTATATAGCCGTTTGGAGAGGTTGAGAAATTGAGGAAATACACAGAATCTGACCTACAAGCCGGTCCGGTATGTTGAAAATCCGGAACAGGCAATGGGTTAACAGTCAGTGGTTGTGAATATATATTGGTACACCCAAATATGTCGGTTACTGTTAAGGTAATGTTGAATGTACCTGCTGTTGTAAATACGTGTGTAGCATCTTGAATATTAGCCGTTCCTCCGTCACCAAAATCCCAATCCCAGAAAGCGATCGGGGCTGTACTTGTACCGTTGAAAGTTGTAAGTGCATCCTTACAAGTTGGATTTGGATTAATAGTAAAGTCGACGTCAGGGATCTCGACAACTGATACTTGCTGGGTGAGTGTGTCACTACATCCATTAACATCAACAACCGAGAGAGCAACGTCGAAAGTGTCAGCATATAAATATAGGTGTACAGGATTTTGGATTGTAGAGAACTGTCCGTCTCCGAAATCCCAGTACCAGCTGACGATATTTCCGCCTGATGTTCCAAAAAATGACGTGGGGCTACCCAGGCATGTAGGCTCCGGGTCCCATGTAAAGAAAACATTAGGCAAGGGTGGGACGATAACTGGTAATGTCACCTGGTCTGTACAGGTAACCCCGGCAGAATCGGCTGTCACGGTAAGTTGCACAAGATATGTGCTACCGGGAGCAAACGTATGCAGAGGGTGCTGCAAGTTAGATGTGTTTCCGTCATCGAAATCCCAATCCCATTGGACGATTGTGTAATTGGGTGCTGCAGTAGACAAGTCGGTGAATTGCACTGTGGAGCATACCTGAAAATAATGCGTAAAGTCAGCTGTTGCACTACACTGTGCTTGAGTTGTCTTTGCGAAAACAGCTATCAGAAAAAACAATGCGATTTTTCCAATAATACTTCCTACAAATGAACGGTTCGTGAGTAACATGATGCTATACGTTAATTAAGTTTGGTTTTGCTTTATTTCTGTGTTTGTCAAGGGTTTACAAACTGGCTTAATGATTGTACATAACAAACACTCAAATTCATACGAATTCTAGCAAAAAAAGTTATGTGATCTCCTAATTTATTAAGCTTTCTTTCAGCTAATTTTGAACCACTCTAAGCTTTTTATGCTTTTCTACAAAACCAATTATCTGTTCAGCCGACAAATGTTTAGCAATAATCCTTTTTTCCTTATCCAGCACAAAGATTGTCGGAGTCTTGTAGATATCATACAAGATATGATAATCTTTTGATATGCTGCGTGTTCCGTTTACATTGATCCAATCCATGGAATCTTTTTTAACATAGTCTTTCCACTTAAGCAGGTTTGTGTCTGTATTCACGGCAAATACTTCCATGTCGAACGCTTTGCTGTGATAGAGTTCATCCAGGTGTGAAAGTTCCTTTTTACATTCACTGCAGGTGGTTGTCCAAAAAATGATAACTACATAATCATTCTGGATCTCATTTAAGGATTTAAATTGATTATTGGTATCTATTAAAATAAGTTCGGGGGCAAAATTGCCAATCAGTAATGGCCTGATTTTGTCCGCACGTTCAATTAAGTTCTCATACATTGAAGAACTGACCCAGTCATGGTTCTGATCCCTGAAGTAGGTATCCACCATATGAACAAATATTTTATCATAACCCATGATGCTAGCTGATTCAAAGGTTGCTGTGAAATACCAGGTCAGGTATTCACGCACCGGTTTATTTCCCTTGCATTTATCCATAACCCTGTCGATTTCCACTATGATGCTATCGGGGTTTTTTTGCACAACCTGGTTAAAATACTTGTTTACCTTGTCGTGAAACAAGGGCGTTTTCAAGATCCTGGGATCAGTAAGATCTGTATTGTCCCAGTAGTGGGACTTATAATAAAGGTAAGCCTGTTTTCTAATTTCTTTGGAATTCCCTTTCAGAGAATCCGGAAGTTCCGGTTCTTTTGATGCTTTAAATATCAGGGACAGGATATGGTCGGGGTGCTCCTGGAGAAAGTTGATTTTATAAGCTACATTTTGCTTATTGATCGCATTGATCTGCTCATCGACCCAGTTCATTGAGTCCTGGGTGCTGATTGTAGCTTTCATTTGCCGATACTCCTGGATTTCAGCAAACAGCCTGGAGCTTGTTTGCTGGTAATCAAAAAAGATATCATTTTCTGATGATCCTTTGATCTTCATATGCTTGATATAATCTGAAGTATCTGTAGTTAGCTCGAAGCTTTGGGTCTTGTCGATAACAAACTCGAATAGTTTGATCTTTTCCTCATCTACCAGGAAATAGACTCCACCATCCAGTTCCGGGTTGCCTTGAAAGACTACTTTTCCGGGTTTTGTGATGAAGGCGGTATCATCGACGGTCATATTTTCACCATAATAGCTTCCCAGGAATGCTATGGTGTCGGGCAGTCCTTTAACATTAATGGTGATATTGTACTCGTCTTGCGCTTGCAGGCATGTCGCTGCAGATAGGAGCATAGTAGCAGTAAGCAGTAGCAATGATCTTGATCTCATACAACAAAAATTCAAATAGGGGGGCATAAATATATGAAAAATTGTTTAATTTTGCCCTTTCTGGGGTGCTAGCTCAGTTGGTTTAGAGCGCATGCTTGACAGGCATGAGGTCACAGGTTCGATTCCAGTGCATCCCACACTGAAAGACAGAGAGTTGTATAAATATTACAGCTCTTTTTTTATTTTCGGTTTAAATATAGTTTAATGAATCAGGACCTTTTGTTCTTAGTGAAATTTGTGAAATCTTTTTAACTTCACGTAATAAATCTACCATTATGAACGATCCGTTATTCGAATTCAAGGGGTATGTGGAGATTCCGGTCAAAGTGAACACCTGATATCGGAGTAAACTGTACAGTAAAAACGGAGCAAACTGTACACCAGTTTCCGGACCAAAGTGAACAGTCCTGCCGGAGCAAACTGTACACCCCCTAAAACATAAATTTTATCATACTATCGAAAGCATAATTTCGCTGTTTTCTAATCATAAAACAGTAGAGGTTATGTCAAATAAATCAATAGATATGAGTAAAATAAGAAGACTAATACAACTTCAAGAACAAGGTAGAAGCAAGCTTTTTATCAGTGAGTACCTGGAAATATCACGCACTACCGTAATCAAATACCTGAACCTCTATAAAGTTTTGGGATGGCCAGCTGAGAAGCTGCTCGGCATGAGTGATATTGAGCTTGAGAAGCTATTTGTGGAGCCACCTCCTAAGGTTTTTTCACAAAGGCTTAAGGATCTCTACAAGTTCTTTCCATACGTGGAAAAGCAGCTAAAAAAGCCAGGGGTAACTAAAACGATGTTATGGAAAGAATACTACGATAAGTACCCTGGTGGCTTTCGGAGTACACAGTTCAGCGAATATTACCGCAGGTGGAGTAAAAAAGCCAATCCACTCATGCATATTAATCATAAAGCCGGTGATAAGCTGTATGTGGACTATGCCGGAAAGAAACTTGAATTGGTTGATCCCCAAAGTGGTGAAATTACTAAGGTGGAGTTTTTTGTTGCTGTTTTGGGAGCAAGCCAGTATACCTATGCAGAAGCAAGTTTAACCCAAGGTAAAGAAGACTTTATCCGTTCAGTTGAAAATGCACTTCATTACTATGGCGGTGTGCCTGCTGCGATCGTGCCAGACAACTTAAAAGCGGCAGTAACCAAAATCAATCGCTACGAGCCTACCCTGAATGATACTTTCAGAGACTTTTCTGAGCATTACAACACGACTGTATTGCCGGCAAGGGTTTATAAGCCAAGGGACAAATCTCTTGTGGAAGGGGCGGTAAAGATCCTTTATACCCGGATCTATGCACAGTTGAACAATCAGAGTTTTCATGATCTGAAAACATTAAATGAAGCTATTTGGAAACTACTTGATGAGCACAATAAAACAAATTTTAGCGGACGTAAATACAGCCGCCTGGACATGTTCAATGAGATAGAGAGGCAAGAGCTTTTGCCTCTTGCCAGAACGCTTTATGAGATCAAGCATCAGGCATTGGCAACGGTAATGCTCAACGGCCATGTTTGTCTGGGCCAGGACAAGCATTATTACAGTGTACCGTATCAGTTTATCAGAAAAAAGGTTAAGCTGCTTTACAGCTCGTCCCATGTTGAGATCTTTTACAAGTACAACCGGATCGCCTTGCATAAAAGATTGCGCAGCAGTTTTAGCTATACAACAGTAAAAGAGCATATGGCTTCAACACATCAGTTTATCACAGAATGGACTCCCCAGAAATTTATTAACTGGGGAGGATCTATTGATAAGCATGTAGAGCAACTGATCATCAATATCCTTGAGAAAAAGCAACACCCTGAACAGGCCTACAAAAGTTGTATGGGCGTGTTATCGCTTGAAAAGAAAGTAGGAAGGGAGCGATTAATAAATGCCTGTAAGAGAGCATTGGAGTATAATATATACAATTACAAAACGGTCAAAAATATACTTGAACGAGGCATGGATCAGGCTGATAACGACCAATATCCGCAAGAGCCACTGCCAGAACATGATAACATACGTGGAAAGAAATATTATCACTAATAAACTCAAAATATTATGAATGAAACAACATTGACAAAAATGAACCTGATGAAGTTCTACGGAATGCACGGGGCTTTCAAAACAGCCCTGGAAACGGGAAGTACGAATGACTATACCCAAGATGAGTTCATAGGCTATCTTACCGAAGCTGAATGGGATGATCGGCAAAACAGAAAGGTTGAACGCACGATTAAAAATGCACACTTCAGGTATAAAGCTGCGGTGGAAGACATCATTTATGATCCGTCCCGTAATATTGATAAAAACAGTATGATGCGTTTGTTTGAATGTGAATATATCCAAAAGGCCAGAAACCTTCTGATCACAGGCAGCACCGGAGTTGGGAAAAGTTATTTGGCCACTGCCCTTGGATACCAGGCCTGTATCCAGGGCTTTAGGGTATTATACTTTAACTCTGCCCGGCTTTTTGCAAAACTAAAAATGGCAAAAGCTGATGGTTCATACTTGAAGGAACTTGCAAAGATCCAGCGCAGTCAGCTATTTATCCTGGATGACTTTGGCCTGCAGCCACTTGATAACCAAAGCAGCATGATGCTTTTGGAGATTATTGAAGACCGGCAAGGAAAAAATGCTGCAATTATTACTTCTCAGATCCCTGTCAACAGTTGGTATGATATTATCGGAGAAAAAACTGTGGCAGATGCTATCCTGGACCGATTGGTCCATGATGCACAAAGAATAGATTTACAAGGAGAATCAATGAGAAAAAATAAATTGAATAAAAAAATGTAAATTTGAATGAACGAATATAGTATGGTAAAGTTCTTTTTAGGGATGAAAAATCGACTGTTCACTTTAGTCCGGAAACACTGTTCACTTTAAACCGATATGAGGTGTACACTTTGTCCGATATATG
>CAVWAP010000002.1:0-579000 GCA_963753055.1 uncultured Bacteroidales bacterium
ACTGCTGGCAGTCAAAATCAAAGAATCCAACGGAATCAAAGGCGCCTTTTCTGCACGAACAGTCGTTTACGCCGGACCTGTTATTTCTGATATTGTAAACTCTAAATCACAAATTGTAAATTCTTTGCTCTTAGCGCTTTGCAAGGCGCAACGCGCCTCGATTTTCATCCAGTTCCGTAACTTCTTCGACCTCTCAGAATACCAGGAGGTGTTTGAGAGACACGGCTTTAGCTTCAGGGAGCGATTGAACTTTCTGGTTAAACTTGATTCGATGGAAGCGGTTTGGGGGCGTATGTCAGTCAATCGGCGGAGAAAGATTAAGACTGGCTTGATGCTAGATTCTAGATCCTGGATACTTGACAATGATCCAGAATCCAGGATCCAGTGATCCAGGATCTTGCGCTCTGCGTCCTGCGCTTGGTATCGAAGAAGTCAAACAATTCTACGATATACTACACAATCTTTATAAAAACCGAGTAAAGAAGCCCCTCCCCACCTGGTCCTTCTTCGAGTCTTTCTTCGAAATGACACAGAAAAATCCCGAAACCGGCACAATCCTCCTGGTTATACACAACGACAAAATAATAGGCGGTATCCTCTGCCCGATCAGCCCCGGCAAAACAATATACGAATGGTACGTCTGCGGTCTTGACGAAGAATACAAAGAGCTGTCGCCCAGCACGCTGGCTACCTGGGCGGCCATGGACTACGGACTTAAAAACAATATCCCGCAATTCGACTTCATGGGCGTCGGCCTGCCCAACAAACCCTACGGAGTCCGTGAATTTAAACGACGCTTTGGCGGAGAACTCGTCAACTACGGCCGCTTCTCACGCGTCAATAATAAAATGCTGTATTTTATAGCAGAGGTGGGGTATAATCTGCTAGCGCTTGTCAATCGTATCTGACGAAATAGTGAACACTCAGCAGTGAACACTCATCAGTGGTGAACAGTTCACGTCTGTTCAGTGATCAGTGTTCAGTGTTCACCTTTTAAATTCCTTCCTCAGCCGATTCGTCTCCCCATACCATTCCGGCAAAGCATAACCATACCCTCTTCCTTTAACATTCACCTTCCGCAGGTCGCCACGTCGGTTGGAGAGCTTGACGAGGCTCTGGTTGAGCTTAATGGTGGTGTGCTTGTTGTCCCGAAAGATGCCTTTCTTCTTCGCAGAATCCTGAACTTGTTCCAGTATCTCTCTGCTAATCTGCACCTTCCCTGCTGCCCTCAGTCCATTCAATATTAAATTATCCCACTCGTTTAATGGATAAGGCTTGCGGGGTTTCTTTTCAGCCCTGGGTGGCCGGCCTGGTTTTTTCTTCGGCTGCGCTGCCCTGGCCTCGACCGCGGCCGACAGCTTTGCCTCCTTTGTTCCCCTGATCGCTGCTAAAGCTTCCTCAAACTCCCTGATCCTGCCTTTCACAGAATCAGTTTTTACTTTCAGTTTTCTTAATTCAGCCTTGTAGTCATGCAGCAGATCCAGAAGGTCTAATTCTGTTAATCTACTTGATAATTTCATTTGGATTTGTTTACAGCTAAAATACAAATATTCGCTCGATCATTGCAAATTATCATTGTTAATTTATTGTTATTATACTCCGTGAACACTGATCAGTGAACACTGATCAGTAGTAACCAGTCACGTCTGTTCAGTGGTCAGTGATCAGTGTTCATTGTAAGGTTGGGCTCCACGCAGCATCTCCTCCCCTCAAAAAAAGGCGACAAACCACGTCATCCCGGGCGAAGGCCCGGGATCTCCGTCGTGATCTTCCACCAATGGCAGTAAGGGACCTCTGGGGTCATTAACCACAATCAATCCATGGGTTGGTGCGCGTTATAAACGCGCTATAATAAAGCACGCGTTACAAACGCGCGCTAACTGGGGTCATCGGAACTAGAAATGACACGGGGGGTGGGTAAAAGAAAAGAATGACAAACCTTAATAGACGAAGTGACCCGTGATAATAAAGCACGCGTTACAAACGCGCGCTAACTGATCACGTCTGTTCAGTGTTCAGTGTTCAGTGCTCACTTTTTATTATATTTACATTCCAAAAACCAGCGCTCTGGCACGCAAACAATGAAACGCAAGCTCCTCTTCATCCTCATCGACCTAATACTGGTATTTGTCAGCTTCCTTTTCTTTGCGTGGATCAAGCCGGCGACAGTGAGGGTAGTACTTCCTACATACTGGATCCCGTTTATGTATTTCTCTTTGATCTGGTTGCTGACTTCCATTTTTATTGGGAAATACAATATTGATGAAGCCAGGACAGGGCGCGATGTCTACGTGCCTATCACCATCAGTAATTTTACAATCCTGGCCTTAATAACAATTGTGGTCTATGCATTTAAATATGTATTTTATTCCCGCCTGATGGTGTTCGGAACCATAGGCCTGGCCAGCATCCTGGAGGTCTCGCTTGCACTTACTTATTATGCTTTTAAATCGGCTGTAAAGATCGATGAAGCACACGATATCCGCCTCGACGGACAAATGGTGGTACCCAGGGAGGTCACGGATTTCAAGGTCAAGATTGACGAAGAACTGCTGCGGGTGGACAATAAGCTTGATGAGAAAGACTTTAACAGCATCCGCCAGCTTATCATCGATGAAACTTCCGAGCGGGTGTTTGAATTCGTAAACCGCTCCGTCGACCTTTACAATCCCCATAACCTGCTGATATCCACAACCACCAGCTTTAACATCCTCAAGCAGCCATCCGACCTGTACCATAACCTTGTCAACCTCAAGCGGATCAATGATATGCGGAGGATCAACAAGTTCTTCGAGTCGGTAAACAGCAAGCTCCCCTACGGTGGCATCTTTATCGATAAGGCGGAAACCTATGTGCTGCGCAAAAAGCGTATCCTGAAGAAGTACCCGCCTATCATCAACTATTTCGTTTATATGGCCGACTGGGTATGGAAACGCCTGTTCCCCAAGCTGCCAATCACCAAAAGAATATATTTCTTCTTCTCCCATGGCCGCAACAGGGTGATATCCAAGGCGGAAACTTTTGGCCGTCTCTACTCCTGCGGCTTCGAGATCGTGCAGGAGGAACTCATTGGCAACTTTCTCTATTTCTGCGCCCGCAAGATCGGTGAGCCAGTATATCGACCACAATCCTACCTACGGGCCCCTGATCCGGCTGCGCAGGTTCGGCAAGGAAGGTAAGCTGATCGGGGTGTACAAGTTCCGCACCATGCACCCCTATTCGGAATATTTACAACAATATGTTTACGATAACTATAACCTGGAAGAGGGAGGGAAGTTTAAGAACGACTTCCGGGTCAATAGCCTTGGAAGGTTCATGCGCAGGTTCTGGATCGACGAGCTGCCCATGTTTATGAACATCGTTCGCCGCGACATGAAGATCGTGGGCGTCAGGCCGCTCAGCAAACAGTACTTCGAGCTTTACACACCCGAGCTGCGCGAGAAAAGAATAAAGTACCGCCCGGGCCTCATCCCGCCCTTCTATGTCGACCTCCCCAAAACCCTGGACGAGATACAGGAGAGTGAGATGAAATACCTTGATTCGTATGAGAAAAGACCATTTTTGACTGATACGAGGTACTTTTTTATGGCGATGTATAATATATTGATAAAGAGAGCACGAAGTAATTGATTCAGTGATCACTGATCACTGAACACTGAACAGAGGTGACCGGTCACTGCTGATCACTGATCAGTGTTCAGTGTTCACAATTAAACAGGCAATGAGAAAACTAACATATATATTCCTGCTGGTAATCCTATACGCACCAATGCATGCGCAAGTGGTGTACGAACACGTCAGCAACACCGCCATCTACGACTACCTGGACGAGCTGGCCAATAACAAAGTCATTGTGCTGCAGTCGGTGGTGAAGCCGTACAGTCGTGTGTTTATTGCAGAGAAGCTGGTGGAGGCGGATGGGAAAAGGGATATGCTGAATGAAAGACAGAGTAAGGAGTTGGACTTTTACATGCATGGATTCCGGCTTGAGGTAGGAGAGTATGGAGTAGGGAGTGATTGGGGGGACTTGTTTAAGAAACATGAGACGTTTGGGACCTCGCTGAATCCCCTGGCGTTTTTGTATAAGGACAAGGTGTTTACCATGTCTATAAAGCCGATCTGGGGGGTGCAGTATTTTTTTAATGACTACGGGACGGTGCACCATCGCTGGGGCGGGGCAGAAGCGTATGCTTACGTGGGTAAGCACCTGAGTTTTTACGCTAATCTTCGCGACAACCGGGAATCTGAGTGGCTGAGTGCACCTTCTTACCTTAACCAGCGCCAGGGTGTGCCGGTAAAAGGTGCCGAGGGTGGTGGCGTGGACTTCTCCGAGATGCGAGGGGGGATCTTTTATACCTGGAAATGGGGGCATGTGGGACTGGTCAAGGAGCATAACTCCTGGGGAAATAATTATAATGGCCCCAATATTTTCTCTTCAAAACCACCATCATACGGCATGATCAAGCTTCAGATCAAGCCCGCGAAGTGGTTTGAATTCAACTACTTCCATGGCTGGCTGGTCTCAGAGGTGGTCGACAGCAGCCGCTCCTACTGGGATGATGATGTTTACCGCGAGGTCTTCCACCCCAAATATGTCGCTGCCAATATGTTCACCTTCACCCCCTGGCAGGGTCTTGATCTTTCCGTTGGAAACTCTATCGTCTACAGCGATATCGGCGTACAGGCCGTCTACCTCATCCCTGTGCTGTTTTATAAGTCGGTCGACCATACCCTTAACTCCACAGCCAACAATACCGGGCAGAACTCCCAGATGTTCCTGGATTTCAGCTCAAGAAACATCAAACACCTTCATCTGTATCTGACATTTTTTATCGATGAATTAAAGGTTGACCGAATTACAGAAAAAGGCAATTATAACTTAATTAGTTACAAGGCTGGTTTTCGTCTTAGCGACTGGCCTTTACAAAACGTCTCCCTGACAACAGAATATACCAGGACCAATCCTATTGTTTACCAGCACTATATCTTAACCACAACCTTCGCCACCAACAACTATAACATGGGGCATTACCTGCGCGACAATGCGGATGAGATCTTTGTCAGCATCACCTGGAAGCCCATCCGCGGCCTGCACCTGCGTGGCTCCTACCTGTACGCCCGCAAAGGCAATAACTATATCTACGGTGTAACCGAAGATCCAACCAGGCAGCCCATCCTGGAAGACATCACCTGGGATAACTCTACCGTCATGCTCCGCGCCCGCTACGAGTTCATCAACAACGCCTACGTCTTCGCCAACCTCTCCTTCAGCAACATCAACGGCCACGATGTCGACGACATCCCTGCCCAGGATTACCTGGAAATGTATACGCCGGAGTTGTACTGGAATAATAAGACCACCATATCGATGGGGTTTAATTTTGGGTTCTAACGATAGGTTTATCTCTTTTTTCTTGTACCCACCCCCAGGTATAGTGTTAAGGTATAGGTATGCAATAAACGCCCCCCCTCCCTCTCGAGGGAGGGGGACGGGGGGTGGGTAAAAGAAACACAAACCAAGAATTCTCATCACGCGTCACACGTCACGATAATTTACTATTTTTACCGACCAATTTCAAAACCACCAACAGTTTAACAATTTAACAGTTTAGCCATTTAACAATAGAATAACATGAAAAAACTAACCTCAATCATTCTCTTATCACTATTTACTTTGCAGATCTTCGCCTGTACCAACTTCCTTGTAACCAAAGGAGCCTCAACAGATGGTTCTACATTCATCACCTATGCAGCCGACTCCCACGTGCTTTACGGGGAGCTGTACCACTGGCCGGCAGCCACGTACCCGGAAGGGACCATGCTGGATGTCTATGAGTGGGACACTGGCAAGTACCTTGGAAAGATACCTCAGGTCACGCAGACATATAATGTGGTCGGACTGATGAACGAGCACCAGGTCTCTATCGGTGAAACAACCTATGGGGGCCGCAGCGAGCTGGGCAAGCAGGAAGGAGCCATTATGGACTATGGCAGCCTGATGTTTATCGGCCTGCAGCGTTCAAAGTCAGCACGCGAGGCCATCAAGGTCATCACCGGGCTGATGGCCGAGTACGGTTATGCTTCCTCAGGGGAGTCGTTCTCCATCATGGACAAGGACGAAGTGTGGATCTACGAAATGATCGGCAAGGGCGACGGACACAAGGGTGCCGTTTGGGTAGCCCGCCTCGTGCCCGACGGTTACATCTGCGCCCACGCCAACCAGGCCAGGATCACCACCTTCCCGCTGGCCGATGGCAAGACCTCTATCACCTCCGACGAGATCGACAAGATCTTCAATAAGGAAGTAACCACCGTCTACGCCGCCGACGTGATCTCCTTCGCCAGGGAAAAAGGATGGTTCGACGGAAAAGACAAGGACTTCAGCTTCTCAGACACTTACGCACCGGTAGGCTTCGGCGGCGCCCGCTTCTGCGAGATCCGTGTGTGGGCCATGTTCCGCGATGTGAAAGAAGGTATGGATGAGCACTTCGAGTATGTCCAGGGTCACGTGAAGCATGAAGATAAGTTTGCCGACGGCAGCAAGAACCCCAACGGATATGCCTCCAACCGCATGCCGCTGTGGATCAAGCCCGACAAGAAAGTATCCGTACAGGATATGATGAACTATATGCGCGACCACCTGGAAGGAACTCCGCTTGACATGACACAGGATATCGGTGCCGGCCCATACCAGGTGCCTTACCGCTGGCGCCCGCTGACATGGCAGGTCGATAGTGTCACTTATTGCAACGAGCGTGCTACCTCTACACAGCAGACAGGCTTCTCCTTCGTCTCACAGGGCCGTTCATGGCTGCCTGACCCGATAGGAGGTATTTACTGGTTTGGTGTGGATGATGCAGCAAGCACAGTTTATGTTCCTCTCTACTGCGGCATGACAGAAGTGCCTGAAAAATACGCCAAAGGCTATGGCGCCATGATGGAATGGGAAGACGATGCTGCCTTCTGGGTGTTCAACCAGGTATCCAACTTCACCTATACACGCTACAACGTCATACATCCCGAGGTGCACAAGATGCAACAGGGCATGGAGACCGAGCTGGTGAAGATGACAGGGGCCGTCGACAAGGCCGCTGCCGATCTCTATGCAGATAATAAAGAAACCGCAGTTAAGTTCATCACCAACTTCTCTGTCGACGTCGCCAACCGCACCGTGGTGGAGTGGAAGCAGTTCTACCAGTACCTCTTCATGCGCTACATGGATGGCAACATCAAGGAGCCCAACCCCGGACAACAGAACCCCAGGCTCAAGCAACCAGGCTACGGTGAGGCTTGGTACCGTGTGATCGTGGATAAGACAGGGGATCAATTTAAGGTGATTGGAGACGGCCACTAGCCGGTGAACAGTGAACACTGAACACTGAACAGACGTGAACTGTTCACCACTGATCACTGTTCACTGTTCAGTGTTCACTGATTTTTTTGGTATTTTAACAGTAATTAACTATTTTTATTGAACTAAAGTCCCTTTTATAGACGTTTGCATATAAAACGCACCCATCATGGATACCCCCGTAAGAAAAATAACAGAACCCCCAAAGAAAAACAAAGGCAAGGGACAGGCAAGAGTATTCCAGCTACTGCTTGTGCTTGCCCTTATCGTCATTGCCGGACTGATCATCTGGCTGTTTATGACCAAGACTGATCTGAACGACCTCGTGGCCGAGAAGGAGCTGCAGCGCGTCGAGCTTACGGCGGAGCTGGATTCCCTGCTTATCGAGCATGAGCAGGTCAAGATTGAGTACGGCTCATTATCCGACTCACTGGCTATGCGCGACAGTGTCATCCAGGCCAATGCCGAGGAGATCAAGAAGCTGCTTAATACCCAGTGGGAGTATTATAAAGTGAAAAAGAAACTCGCCAACCTGCAGAAGATCTCGCAGGGCTACGTGCGGCAGATGGATTCCCTTTACCGTGTGAACGAAGCGCTGACGATGGAGAACGAAGAGATCAGGCAGGACCTGGGACAGGTCAGGCGCGAGAAAGAAGCCATTGAGCGCGACCGCGAAGCCCTCTCGGAAAAAGTAGAGATGGCATCTGTGTTCCAGACATATAATATTATCGCCGACGGCATCCGTGCCCGTGCCAGCAAGGAGAAGATCACTGACAAGGCCAAGAGGGTGGATAAGATCAAGGTCTGCTTCACCATCGGCAAGAATGACATCATCCTTCCGGGTGAGCGAACCGTCTATGTACGCATCGCCCAGCCCGATGAGGAGGTCCTGTCCAGGGACCGTACCAGTACCTATACCTTTGAGTACCAGGGCGAAGAGATCCAGTACTCCATCATGAAAGATATCAATTACCAGAACACTCCCATCGACCTCTGCACGTACTGGTACAAACGCTACGAGGGGCAGGTGATGCAAATTGGGACCTACCATGTCGACCTGTTTATTGATGGACATGTTGTAGGACACACTACGTTTCAGCTGCGCTAACTGAAGAATTGATCAATTGACCAAATTCCAATTGATCAAATAAGCTCCAAATTTCAATGTTAGAATGTTCAATTTTCAAATTTTGAAAATTGGATGGCTTGAATCTTGACGAATTGTCATTTATTTGGTAAATTGATGCAGATTGGTGAATTGCTTTGCTGACCGAAGCTGTTTTACAGCGAAGGTCAGGTCAATTCTTAAACATCCACGCCCATGAAAGCCTTAAAAAACCCCTTCATCCTACTGATAATCTATTCTTTCGCTTCTTCTTCCATTCTTGCACAAATCAATTACCCTGATCCCGGAAAAGGTTGTCTCACCACCGGGTGCCATGAGGGTGTTGAGCCTATCCGTGAGCATCATTCCGGGATGGCGAAGGCTATTTACAGGTAATGGTCTACGAGCTGGGTGATGCGAATGGCTCATAGGTTTGTCATTTTGGAGATGCAGGAACGGCGATTAAGGTTGAAGCACACGGGGTGTTATCGCTCCCCGGCCTCCATGTGGGTCCTGGACAGGACCTGCGCCAGATGTCACAAGGACCACGCTTATGCCTTTCCGGAAGCCCTGTGTAAGCTGTCACGCCAATCCCAAGGCCCTCGGGTGGTATCTCAGATAATGCATTTATGAACGGCTATGAGGCATACATTACGGCAGCCGGGCAACAGGGAAAGGGTTGGCACCTGTATTGCGTGCCACCGGGAGATCCCGGACGGGAACCTGGCTGTGTCGGCCCTGGTCAGGACCGGCAAGCTACTGAATATGAGCCCCCACAGCGACGAGGAGCATGCCTCTTTGCTGAACAGGGATTTAAAATTAGCCGCAACAGTGCAAATATTAACACCGGTAATTGTGATGGTTTTTATCTTTTTACTATGGAAACACAGAGGGTCTGAGACAATTAATAAATAAGATGCCACCCTATAAACCTTATGTCTTTAGGCCCATATTAGGCAAGACAAAGAAAAGAAAACCAATCAAAGACAATAGTGGTTAATGTGTTGATGGTTTGGCGGATTGTGAGTGTACATTTATTCTCCTTAAAATTATTGTTTTTAACATTTGAAGGGAGATTATTTCTCTTTAAAACAAAAATGTTTAAAAAAAAACGAAATTTTATGGGAACGTTTTCTGATTTTGGGAATTAACCTCTAAAGAAGGTAATGTATAGCGATAGCGAATTGATAGATGGAATAAGGAAAAGGGATAATGATGTTCTTCGGTTTATTTATAAAGAATACTACCCTTCGATTCAGTATCTTATCAATTCAAACCATGGCAGTGACGAAGCAGCAAAAGATGTTTTTCAGGATATTATAATAGTGATTTATAGCAAAATCCAGAAAAATGAACTTACTCTACATTGCTCTTTCAGAACTTTTCTTTATGCTATTGGCCGAAATCTGTGGCTTAAACAACTTAACATTAAACGTCGTTGGAACATGATTCCTATTGATAACAGTGGTCCCTTAATAGACGATAGACTGGAAGAGATTGAAATTTTAGACGTAGATGATTTAAAAAAACTTCTATATCAGAAGCATTTTCTGAGATTGAACAACACCTGCCAAAAAATATTAGAAATGGTTTTAAAAAAACACCCATATAAGGATATTGCAGATCGGCTTAATTTAAAAAATGAACAATATGCAAGAAAAAGAAAATATCGGTGCATTCAATCACTAATAAAAAGTATCCAAGAAGATCCATTCTATAAAAACCTGATAAAAAATGAAATCTGAGTTTAAGTACATCTGCTTAATTGAAAGGTTTATAAATGAAGATATGGCGGGGCTAGAACAAGAAAAATTTATAAAAGAATTGCGGAGCAACAAAAGATTACAGCATGAATACCAAGAGTATCAAAAAATAATTAGTTCTATTAAAGATCAGGGCGCTATTAAATTAAGAAAACAACTGGTTCAGGTGGTTAATGGATCAACTCAAAAGATATTTTTGACTGAGGCCCTTTTATATGCCGCAATAATATTATTCTTTGTTGCTTTTGGTGTAGTTGTAAAACTCACCTTGTTATCCTTTGAACCAAAATATGTTAATTTATCATATTGGCATCGTGCCGATTCTTTGCGAATCATATTTGACTCAACCAAACCACAAATTAATAATTTGGATACTATATTTATTTCCAGACCTATAAATACCAAAGACAAAAAAACAATTGCAAATAAAGAAAATGTAAGCACCAAAGAAGATAAAAAAACAAAAACGTACTCTGTAGACCTATCTGGGCCAAATTATACATTGAATCCAATATATGCTGAGTTAATTACAACAAATTATAGATCATGCACTCTTTCTCTAATTATATTAAATGATTCTGCTCTATACAAAACTGGCGATCAAATAAAATTCTCTTGGGAAACCAGATTGAAAAAACTCTTATTTCTTGAAATTTTAAATAATAACGGGGGTGTTTTATTTGAAACCTGTGTAGACGATATGGATCATATTTTGATTAATCACACTTTTTCTCCCGGTATTTACATTATCAAATTCAGAACGGACCGAGAATTGGTAAATATGGGCGTTTTTTATGTATATTAGTTGGTTTTCAGCTTTTTGTGTCTATGAGGATTTCTCGAATTGCCTTTTTTTATCTTTTGTCTTTCTTGTTTGTCGAGCAAGGTCTTGCAGATAATCAGCATGTTGGTGGTAATGATTCTCTTTTGACAGAAAATTTCATTGATCTTTCGGATATATATAGTGATTTTTATGTTCATGATAGCGCCCTTTGCTTCTACAAAAAAGCTCTTAGGTGCATGAATTGCCCTTGGGATATTAAAGATTATCATACTATATATTTTGGGCTTTGTCTGGCTTATTTAAATGATTATAATTATGACTCTTCTTTGTACTACGGAAAAAAAGCATATGATCTACTCAGGTCTTATGATCATTCTGATAATCTCTGGCAAATTAAACACCATGAAAAGATTTCATTTATCCTGGGTCACCTATATAGTATTTGCAATGAATATGATGTTGCATTGCAATATTATTCGGATGGAATTAAATATGTGGATTCTCTGTCTTTGATCGAACCCTCTTTCGACAAGGGGTTTGATCTGTCTTGGTATTATTCTAATATTGCGGTAGTGTGTTTTGAGCTTGGTCACTACAACAAGGCAATAGAATATTACAACTTATCTATAGACTTGCAAAATGCTCTGCCAAAGAACTCAGAGCTCTATAGTGCATATAATTATTTAAGTCTGGCTGAAATATTAATACTAAAGGGTGATTATTTTCTCGCTCTTATTTATTATCAGCACGTAATAAATGTATACAAAAAGCATTTCGGCCACAACACGGTTGAGGTTGGCATTGTGTATAATAATATCGGTTTGGTATATTTTAACAAAGGAGACTATTCAAAGTCTTTAAATTATTTCAATAAAGCAATGAATATTGTACACCCGAATCGACATAATGCTGTTGAGGTTCTTGCAAATGTTTATAACAACCTTGCGGATGTATATCGTAAACTTAACAAGTATGAGCTTGCGGAGGATTATTTTTATTCGGTTTTGACTATTTATGATACTTTATATGCTGATTATTCTCTTGAGACGGCATTCTTATATAATAACCTCGCCAATCTATATAAAGATACCGGAGAATATGACAGGGCTTTGAAATATTATTTTAGTTCTCTATTTATAAGAGAGAAAATTTTGGGAGAAAAGCACGATAAAATAGCACAGATCTATCAAAATATTGGTATTGTCTTTTCTTACAAGCATGATTTTGATTCTGCTCTTATGTATTTCCAATTGGCGATTAGAGCAAATGCTTATGGCTTTAACGATTTAAATATCTTAACAAACCCTTCTCTCTCTTCCGGAATAATTTCAAAAATTGAAATGCTTGAAACATTAATACACAAAGCCGAAGCTTTATTAAAACTGAATGGGGGCTGCGTCAATAAGTGTGATACTATGGTTGCTGTTGCACTTGAAACATATGATCTTGCAATAACGATATCTGACTATTTAAGATTTGAATATGAAAATGATCAATCTCGATTACAGCTGAACTCTAAAACACAACAGATATATCATCATGCAATAAATTACTTGCTGCAATTAGATAATAAAAACGAGTATCTTGAAAAAGCCTTTGAATATTGTGAAAGAAGTAAAAATTATCATTTGTTTACACGACTGTTTGAGCAAGGGGCAAAACAGGCCAGCGGTGTACCGTGGGAAATCATAGAAAAAGAGAAAGAATTACAAACATTAATTGATATTTATCAAATTAAAGTGCATCGGGCCGCTATGAAGGATTCGTTTTCAATTTCAAATTACAAAAAGAAAATTTTTGACCTTTCAAATGAACAAAACGATCTTGTGTCTAATTTAGAAAACAATTATCCAAATTATTATAAGAAAAGACATGATTTCAATGTTCCAAATGTATTTGACATTCAAAATGAGTTAAAACGGGATCAGGCTTTATTAAATTACTATTATGATGATTCTTTGCTTTATATTTATGTCATTTCAAGCGATACATTTTTTATATTAAAAAGTGTTGTGTCAATTTCCTTCAATAAGAACATTAATAGTTTTATTAGGAGTATAAATCTCATTCGAATACAAGAATGTTTTGATGTGGCTTTTTTGCTTTATCAAGAGCTTTTTAAGCCTATATTGAATTCGATCGATTCTAAAAAAGAACTCATAATAATTCCACATGGAATTCTACATTTTATTCCTTTTGAGGCATTAATTTCTATGCCCATTCAGTACGATCATTCGCTGAAAATTCCTTACATTATTAATAAATTTAGCATAAAATATCACTATTCCGTTTCGTTGTGGTATAGTAGCATTATTAAACCCCATAATATAAAATATCCTTTTAAATATAATTATGATTTTGTTGGTTTTGCTCCTGTTTTTTTATCTGACACCTCTATTATTATATGTTCGGATACAATCGAAAAAGAAAATGATTTCTTTGCATTCAATGAATTCAGTGGCCCCACTGAACCCCTGCCCTATTCTGGCGAAGAAGTCCAGTCAATTTATTCTTTGTTCAGGCAACATGGGAAAAAAGCAAGATCATTTTTATTTCAAACAGCAACAGAAGAAAATTTTAAAACAAATATAAAACAAGCAAAATATGTTCATCTTGCAACCCATGGATTAATTAATTTTTCTGAGCCTTTTCTTTCGGGATTACTCTTTTACAATTCTAATTTAAATCCAGAATATTTGAACAGAAATAACTCTGAGGTTAACACAAACGATGGGATTCTTTATTTAAATGAGTTATATGGTTTAGATATTAAGGCAAATTTGATTATTATTAGTGCTTGTGAAAGTGGTACTGGTAAATTAGAAAAATCTGAGGGGATAATGTCTATGACAAGAGGTTTGCTTTTTGCTGGTGCTAAGAATATTATTATTTCATTATTTAAGGTTCCAGACAAACACACAAAAGATTTAATGTTTGAATTTTATCAAAAAATACTGTCAGGATATCCTTTCGCTGAAGCATTGCGCCTGGCAAAACTTGAGCTGATCAATAAAAATTCTTCTTTCCCAAAAATCTGGAGCAGTTTTATTCTGGTTGGTATTTGATCAAACCACCTGGCCAATCCCACAAGCACTTTCTGCATCATTATAATGAGGAAGTGGCCCGTAGGGCAGGGCTATGGGGGGCTATCAGGATGAAACTACTCTATTCCACCATGTTTTATCAGAAGATCGCAAATCGCGGTATTGCCGGTAGTCAAGCATTGGCCATGCACCTGGCGTAAAGGGGTCCAGCCACGATTGTCCTGTGCATTTACATCGGCTCCATTTGAAATAAGAAGCTCGGAAATATCGACATTGGCATCGGAACAAGCCTTCCAGAGCGGCGTTTGCCCATCTTTATCCCTGGCCTCGATATCGGCACCTTTTAAAATGAGAAGCCTGGCAAGCTCCGGGCAACCCACCATGTGCAATGGTGTTCTGTCTTGATAACCCCTGGCGTTAATATCCACGCCTTTAGAGATAAGAAATTCGGCGATGCTCCTTACGTTCTCGTTATGGCAGGAATAGACGGCTTGATGTAATAGAGGATAGCCTCCGAAATTTACATTATAATCAGCCCCATGGTCGACCAGGAGCTTGAATATTTCAACACCCTTTCAGTTTGGTGTGTTTATGATCCCACCTAAGGGGAAAAAGCCAAATTCGCTGCCGGCATCGACATCGGCTCCCTGGGAAATAAGGTATTCACAGACATTTTTATGGCCATTGACAGCTGCATAATAGAGAGGTGTCATTCCGTGCTTGTCTTTAACATCGACATTTTCACCATTATTCAAAAAAGCCTTGACCTCTTCCAAAGAGCCTTTCTTCGCGGCCTCATGAATATTGATGCTATCGGGAAAAGTGTAGATGTCATTTCCGATACCTTCATTTGCATAAGTATTGCCAGTCATAATCAATACGACGAAAAGGGTTGTGAATACCTGAAAAATACGTTTCATGGTTATCTCCTCCTTATTTACCGGATTTGAATCGTCTGAAATGCCAGCGAAATTTTTTCGATCTCACGGCATTCATCATAATCATAGCAGTCATCACCTCGTTCTATCTGTTCGACCTTGCCGTCTCCCTTGAACGAATCCTTGCCGTCTCTTGTTTTTATGACAAAATCATGATTTTGTAAACTCGGTGAATCGGGGGCATTCTTATTCTCTTCAACCGGAGAAATCCAAAAACCTTGACTCATATCAACATAAGATTCATTTTCGGTTTCTAATATACCATTAACCCAACTGCGGTGTTCTATCTCTTTATAAATTTTGTACTTTATGAATGGACCGCCGACCATAACACGCTGTGGTTCATTTTTCGGCAAATCGTAAATAAGCACAATCGATGTTGGAAGCGGGTATCCGAATTCTTCCTCCTTCCCTTCTTCTATGCGGGTCCTTTCATCGTACCAACTGCTGGATTCGGTCTCGTGATAGCAATACCAATAATCATGGGTTTTATCGGAAAATGAATTAATATCCCTGGATTTTTCAATATAGTATTCCCAGTATTCGTTCCAAAGCCTCATTTCTATGCCATGTTGAAGCTCCATCCCGATAGTAATAGTCGCCTTTATCTCTCTATCATACGTTTTTTTCTCTTTAAAAACAATGTAACCGGGATCACCTGATTTATCATACCTCTTCTTATTAGTATATGTACTGGTCATCGTGACAACCGCATCGTAACAGCGCGAGTTCGTTATTTTTTGGTCAAACCGTGGTTTTCCCACAGATGGTGTGCCATCGTGGTAATCGCAAATACCGGCAACTTTTAATATATCCACTTTGGCTTCGGCACATGAAGGGGGACTGTATAGAATTTCATCAGAGATTTGCCCATTTACTGTATTAAAGATGCGCCAGCCATTACGTTCTTCCCCACTTATAATTTTCCCCAATTCTGCTTTTAAGGCAATTTTTACATTGTTGGGCATTGTCTCGTTAAACTGGTTCTTAATATCGCTTACTTTAAGTTTGTAATGTGGGGGAAACTTTGAAATGTCATCTACATCAACAGAACAGTCCGAAGGCGTCTCTTTTTTCCTGATGGTTATTCCAATATCTCCCTTATCAAATATTATGGGTGCCCCGGCAATATCTCCTGTACTAAAACTCCCGGTGAATAATCCGTTACTGCCTTTATAAGTTTGCCCATCTATTGTAAGGGTCTCACCCGCAGCGTTAAAATATCCTTCATCCTCTGGTGGGTCAGCAACCCAATCAATCTGCAAGTTCCCGTTATCGTAGACATCGTCATTTTTTAAGGCAACCAGCTCGTTTATGATTTCTATTGTTCCTTTTTTAGGGATGAGCTCCAACTCCGTGGAAATCTCATCTACAACATGCCAAACAAGAGCCTTATCTCCTTTAGATGCTTTCTTGATCAGGTTCAAAGTGGTTCTTATCTCAAATTTTGCCTGGCCCTCTTTTGCTCCGATTCGCTTCGGCTGATCTACCAGGTTCTCGAAAATATAATAAGTGTCCGCACAGGGATTTTTCTTTTTTATTTCGGATAAAAAACCGAAACCTCTCTGCAAAACATCAAAAGCTGATATGCCATTTCTCCCTAACAGCACCTCCCAGCCATAAAATTCTTCGGACATTTTTGCAATTTCATCTGCGGCGGATGCCACATCGCCTATTTCCATATTCTTGAGCTCAACTATCGGATTTTGACACTCTTCGCAATTTTCCTGACCTGAAAGCGTATGACTTAAAATAGCTGTTAGAAAGAGGAAACACAATATTCGAAGTATAATATAATTCATCATATTTAAATTTGAAGTATATTAAAAGTATTACATTCTGAAGCCAATGTCAAATTGCCTGAACGGGAAAGTTCATTTGGTTTTTAAGGCTGGTGTCGAAGAAAGCGCAACCGGACAATCAAAAAAAAGCTTCACCCGTTAAAGGGTAAAGCCTGCAAAAGAGGAAAATATATAGATGAAAAAAGATGTTCGTCTGCCGTCCTGCAATGGATTATCCTATGCCTCCCGCTTGTTGTCGTAAATACGCTTCGCACCATAGCCGGTAGTCAGGCTTACCAGTATCAGTAAGGCCCCACCAATGCTTGCACCATCAATAGGATAAGGTGTTTCGTCGGCTTTTTGTTTCTGCGCTGGTATTTGTTCGTCAACAGCTGAATGAATAAAAAGAACAGGAAATGTTACCAGTAAAACGGCTAATACAACAAATTGTATAAATTTAGTCATATGACTGATTTGGTTTTATCTCGTGGCTTTCAAGTATAAATACCTGTTATTTAAATCTTTCCCCAGTACAAAGAAATATGTAAAAAGAGGGGATACGTAACAAGGGTTTGTTTATTTATCAACAGGTCTACGTTAATAACCGAGGAATCAAAGATAAGATAGTGCCTGGAGCAATGCAAGGTGTTGGCCCCAAAACAGGTACTTTTTCGTATAAATTAAGGTAGATATACGTAAAGGTCTATTTGCGGCCAAAATCAGCCGGGATCTCACCCCAGACCCTGGTCTCCCACTTCAGTATCTTGTTGGGATAGTCGTTGTTAGCCAGCCAAAACTCGGCCCGCCACACCAGCTCAAACAGTTTTTTGTTCTTCGGGGAAGGTGTGAGTTTGGTCTTTGTCTTCTTCTCCTTCACCCACTTCATGGCTGTCCGGGAATCCGAGTATACAGGAAAGGTAAAATCACGCTCTTTTAAATAAGCCAGCGCATGAACAATGGCAAGGAACTCGCCGATGTTCACAGTAGCTTCCGGGAAAGGCCCCTGCCGGAAGAGCTCTGCGCCCGTCATGGTGTCCACCCCCCGGTACTCCATCCTGCCCGGGTTACCGCTGCTGGCAGCGTCAACGCAAATGCTGTCCTGTATGGGCTCTCCAAAAAGGGCCTTCTCTTCTTCCGTCCTCTCGTGGATACGCATGTCTTTCCCTATATACTCCTGCGGGTCACCCAGAAAGGCCTTCTCCGCCATCTCCCTGCTCTTAAATGACTTGTAAACCGCCCCGTCATAATTGATGATCTGCCGTTCACACTCTTTCCACTCGGTGTAAACGCCCGGTGTCTTGCCTTCCCATACTACATAATACTTTTGCGTGGACATCATGTTGCTCCTTAACCTGGAACAAATTTAACAAAACTAATGGAGGATATTATGGTTATATTTGCTCATCAGAGCCGGACCATGAAAACTTTATCACACAAAATATTTCTCCCCGCCCTCATCACATTAATGCTTTTCTCGTGTGGCAGCGGCAGGGTATATGAAGAATACAAAAAGCTTCCTGATTACAGCTGGAGCCGTTTTGAAAATATCATCTTCGAAACAGAGATTGAGGATGCCGATGCTAATTATAACATCTACATAGCCATTCGCCATATCACTCAGTACCCTTTTAAGAACCTTTTGGTCACCACCATCATGCAAACCCCTTCCGGTGAACAGCGCCTTCTTGAATATGACCTGAAGCTGCGTGATGATAATGGTAAGCCCCTGGGTAATGGCATGGGCGAGCTCTGGGATATTAACATCCCCCTGCGCAAAAATTTTAAGTTCAATGAAGCAGGGCCGCTGATCATCGAGTTTGAAAACAGGATGCCCCAGCCCCAAACACCGGGAATAATGGAAATAGGATTAATTATTGAAAAGATCTAACACCTGCTCCCTGTCTTTTACCAGCTGCTCTTTCAACCCTTCAAGGTTCTCAAACCTGACCTCGTCCCTGATACGGTCGATAAAGCCAATGCTGATCTCTTCACCATAGATATCCTGGTCAAAATCGAAGATATGAACCTCGATCGTCAGGTCGCCGTCCTCAACTGTCGGGCGATAGCCAATGTTGCCCATCCCCCGGAAATGCTTGTTGTTCCACTCAACAGTGCAGGCGTACACACCGATGGCAGAAATTAATTTGTAACTGTCGTCAAGCTCTATATTGGCCGTGGGAAAGCCGATGGTCCTGCCTATTTTCTTGCCCTGAACAACTTTTCCGGTGATAGAATAATCATATCCCAGCATCTCATTGGCCAGCGCCACCTGCCCCAGCCTCAAAGCGGCACGGACCTTGGTTGAGCTTACGCTCATATTGTGCACGTATTGCTCCGGCACCTTTTCTACCGTAAAACCGTATTCTTTTCCCAGCTCTACGAGGGTTTCATAACCACCCTCCCTGTCCTTGCCGAAATGATGGTCATAGCCCGTAATAAGCTTTTCTGCCTTAAGGGTATCCGCCAGGATATATTTGATAAACCCTGTTGATGACAGGTGTGAAAATTCCAGGGTAAACTCAATAATTACAAGATGGTCTATCCCGGCTTCCTCAATAAGCTTGTATTTTTTCTGCTGGGTGTTGATAAACTTAAGGTCACGGGAGTCGGGATGCACAACCAGGCGGGGGTGGGGATGGAATGTCACCACTACCGTTTCGCCTCCTGTCTCTTTGGACAGGTCCTTCATCCGATCAAAAATCTTCTGGTGGCCCAGGTGTACGCCGTCAAAAGTGCCGACGGTTACCACCGGGTGCTTCACCTGCTCAAAATCATCAAGGTTATGGTGTATTTTCACTAATGCTGCCTTAAACTAGATCAATTTGTTCTTCACAATGAGTTCTGCTATCTGAACCGCATTGGTTGCTGCTCCCTTCCTTAGATTATCCGCTACGATCCACATGTTCAGTGTGTTGGCATTGGAAAAATCCCTCCTGATCCTGCCTACAAAGACTTCATTCCTGCCCCGGACGGCGATCGGTGTCGGGTAACCAAGACTGGGTACATCATCTTCAACAATTACCCCTTCCGTTTGGTTCAATATCTCCCTGACATCATCAATATTAAATTCTTTCTCAAACTCCACATTCACCGCCTCTGAATGGCCGGTATGTACCGGTACCCTGACAGCCGTTGCAGTAACCCGGATATTATTATCTTCCAGGATCTTCTGGGTCTCATTCACAAGCTTCAGCTCCTCTGAAGAATATCCTGTTTCATTGAAATCCCCGGCATGAGGAAGTACATTGTCGTGGATCGGGTAAGGATAAACTGATATCCCTTCTTTGCCCTGCCTTTCGTTATCAAGCTGACTAACAGCCATGTATCCTGTTCCGGACACAGACTGATAGGTGGACACTACTATTCGCTTGATTTTAAACTCTTTGTGCAGGGGGGCCAGGGGCAGGACCAATTGAATGGTAGAGCAATTGGGGTTGGCAATAATCCTGCTTTTCTTGTTCAGGGTGTCCGGGTTGATCTCCGGGACAACCAGGGGTACGTTTTCATCCATACGCCAGGCCGAAGAGTTATCTACCACAAAAATGTTGCTGCCGGAAAAGTGTGGCGCCCAGGTTTTGGAAACCTCAGCGCCGGCAGAGAAAATAGCAATGTCGGGATTGGCTTCAAGGCCATCGCCTATGCTCACAACTTTGTGTTTTTCCTTATTGAATTCAACGGTCTTGTCGATGGAGCGCATAGAGGCTACGGGGACTAGTTCTGTTTGGTGGAAGATTGCGCTTTCTTCCAGCACTTTTAATACCTCTAATCCTACGAGGCCTGTTACGCCTACAACTGCAATTTTCATGAGTACAAAATGGAATTTTGGGTATTAACTATTAAAGGGCCTAAAGTTATATAAATAAATGCGATAAAAGTTTCAATACGAATGAAAAATATCTGTTTAACCATATGCATTTTATGCTCCTGCCTGACTTTTGCCCAGGTGGAAGATGATTTTTCCGACGGGGAACTTCTTAATAACCCGGAATGGTTTGGTGATCATAATCTTTTCCGTGTAAACGATGAACAACAGTTGCAGGTTTATGCAGAAGATGCCGGAAAATCCTGTTTGTCAACACCTTTGGCGATTATGCAAAAAGCTGAGTGGAGATGCTGGGCCAGGCTGAAATTCAGCCCTTCAGCAAATAATAATGCCCGGTTTTATCTATTATCCGACAAACAGTATCTGGGTGGTCCGCTGAATGGTTATTTTATTCAGCTCGGCGAAGCCGGATCTGATGATGCTGTTGCCCTTTACAGGCAGGAAGAAGAAAATGAGGTGCTGATATGCCGCGGGACGGATGGTTTGTTATCAACTTCCTTCACTATTAATATTAAAGTAGTCCTTAATAGTGGTTCCTGGGAGATCTATGTTGATCCCCTCGGGGGAGATGAATTCCGGCTTGACGCCGTTGGGGTTGACGCCCCGGATATAACATCAGGCTATCTCGGCCTCTGTTGTAAATACACTTCCAGCAACAGTAAGAAAATGTATTTTGATAATGTCTATGCGGGGCCCCAAATTATTGATAGCATTCCTCCGGAGGTTTTAAAGGTGTCCGCCGAAGAGAAGGTCTTGAAATTGCTGTTTTCAGAATCACTGGATTTGTCATCGGCAGAAGATCAGTCTAACTATTACCTGGATCAAAACCCGGAGGTCTCCCGACTCTGCCCGATTGGATAACGACAATCGTTCCCTGGTTCATCTTTATTATAAAACTGGCTTTACAAACGCTACAAATTATACATTGAAGATCAGCAATGTGTGTGATTTGGCAGGAAACTGCATGATCGAAACAAGTGTATCTTTTGCATATTTTATTCCCCGGCCATTTGATATCGTAATCAATGAGATCATGGCTGACCCGACGCCTGGTGTTAACCTGCCCCCCTGTGAATATATTGAACTGTTCAACCTGGCTGATTTTAGTGTTAGTATGGATAATTGGATATTGCGGGTAGGTAATAGTGATAAATTATTCCAGGGGGCCTTGATTGATGCCAATGCTTATTTAATCCTTTGTTCAGAAAACAGCGCGTTCGAAATGTCTTTTTTCGGACCCGTTTATGCCTTTTCAAGCCTTTCCCTTACAAATTCCGGTCAATCCCTGATGATATTGGATGTGGCCGGCCAAACTGTTTCTTCTGTGAATTATAATGATGAATGGTATAACGATGAAGACAAGGCCGGAGGGGGCTGGTCGCTGGAGCAGATCAATCCATATAATCCCTGTGCCGGCAATGGCAACTGGGTTGCATCTGTAAACGAGGAGGGTGGCTCGCCGGGGAAGCAAAATTCAGTATATGATGATTTCAATATTCCTGTTATAAGTGAAAGGGCCTGCTATGTGAATGACAGTACTTTCATATTATATTTCAGTCAGTTAATGGATACTATTACATTAAACACTCTGCAGGCATATGAAGTAGATCATGGTGTTGGATCCCCGGTAAACATAAAAACTGATACACCGGTGTCTGATCAGGTGACGCTTCATTTTGATTATATATTTCAAAAAAGAATGATTTATACTTTGAAGGTAAAAGACCTGATCACAAACTGTGTTGGAGTACCCTTGCCCTCAACACAATTTGTAAGGCTTGGCGTCCCTGAAGAGGTCCAATTCAATGACCTGGTAATTAATGAAATATTATTTAACCCCCTGGCTGGTGGTGAAGATTATGTGGAAATATATAATCGTTCAGATAAGATCATCGGTTTGTCGGAAATTCGTTTGGCGTCTATCAAAAGCACCTTTCCTAACCCTGATGATACTGTTATTAAACCAATCACAGAAGCCTGTCGCCTGTGTTTCCCCGGAGATTATATTCTTTTAAGTAAAGATGTTGAAATTATTCAAAATCAATATTATACGGATAACCCGGAGGGCCATATTACAATGCGTTCTTTCCCTTCCTATAACAATGACGAGGGTCGTGTCGCCATTATTGGTGCCACAGAAGAAATTGTGGATTATTTCCATTATCAGGAGGAGATGCACCACCCCTTGCTAAATACTGTTGATGGTGTTTCCCTCGAACGCATACACTATGATCGCCCTGCAGATGACTTAAGCAACTGGCATTCAGCAGCTGCCCAGGTTGGGTATGGAACGCCCGGGTATAAGAATTCTCAGTTCCTGTCAACTGTTTTTCATGAAGACCCTATTCATCTCGAGCCGGACATAATATTCCCGGACAATGCTTATGGAGACCTGGGTAATCTTGGTATACACTATCAATTTAACCAGCCCGGCAATATTGCGAATGTGTTAATATTTGATACCCGGGGGTATCTCGTCCGCGACCTGGTTCAGAATGAAATTCTGGGAACCAGGGGCTTGTTTTCATGGGATGGCACAGACGACAGAAACCTTCTGGCAGCCCCGGGAATATATATTGTCCTTGTAGAGGTGTTTAACCTCAGGGGTGGTGTTCAAAAATACAAAGATGTAGTAGTCGTAGGAACCCGCTAATCTGGCTTGGTGATCTTAAAGCCTAAAAACATCTGTAAATACAGGTTCCTTACCACATTATCGATGTATTTGTAATTCTTTGCATAGATGGAGGTAAGTCCACAGGTGAGGGTTGCACCAAGGTTAACCCGGTGTTTACCTTCATAAATGGCCCCTGTAATGATGGCATAATCCCATGTTTTGATCTCCTCACTCTGGTCAAAAGGCTCATTTTCGACGTAAGTGAACGGGTGCTTGGGATCGCCAACTTCAATGTCTGCGCTTCCGTAATTACCGCCATCAAATAAATAAGAAAGCTGGAAACCCGCAAGGACTAATACTTTTTTTCCTACCTGGTAAGAGGCGTATACCGGAAAGTCAATGTATTTATTAGAAAATTTTCCTTCAACCCTGCCACGATAAGAGGTGAACGCTTTTGACGGGATGGTGTCCGTTGGTGTGATCGTATTATATTCGTAAACAGTATCGCCGGAAACAGGCGTGTCGAAGCGAGCACCCTTGAACGAGTATTGGCCGTCAAAATGGATGGCCCAGCGGTCTTTAAGCTGGTATTTGAAAAACAGGCCAAGAAGGGGGCCTACCCCAACCATGCCCGTGGCTCCTTTCTCAGCTACACCATATGGTGTTCCAATGTTTGCGCCACCCTTGAACCCGAAATCGAATCCTTGTGCTGCTGCTTGTGAAAAGAGACCGGCAACAATAATCGTAAGTATTAGCTGCCTCATGTTCTATACTTTTTTCCTTTTCCAGGATTGGTTAATCAAACTCAAATGATGCATTGTCAATATATAGCGTACTTCCAATCTTTGCAATAAAATATTCCCCTCCGGCAGATGAGGTAAATATAACCTCAATTGAATCCGGCTCTTCCTGTGAAAAGTACGCGAATGGCAGATCAAATGGCGTATATACTGTTGTCGTATCTGTCCGCCTCATGATCGCCTCACCCACTTTTACTCTCTTTTGCAAATCTTTGTTCCATTTGAATAGTGTTGTTCTTATTTCACAAGAGTCACCCTGCTTGGGCTGATATTTAAAATACCCTTTAAACCTTGTGGGTTTAGACTTATATGGCGCACCCGTAACAAGGCTTTCCAGTGGTTTTTCAAGGTTAACATTAAATACCCCGGTAGCCACCGAGCCGGATAATATCGGCAGATAGGGAACAGAGTCTGAAAACATCATTGCTGCATAGTTTCCATCCTGTGCATCATCCGTTTTCAGTGTTGTTGAGAAATAAAGGTTGGGGTTCAGGTCTACCAGCTTGTTTACGGTTGCCCATGCCCTGTAAGGAGCGGGTTCTTCAAAATTCGGGTACTGTATCCAGCGCTCAAAGTTCATGTTGGGCATGGTGTCCATTCCCGCTGTTTTGATCTCTACAACATTTGAACTGCTGCTTTCACCCTGATCGTTGTATGACCGCAACCGATAATAGTAGTTCGTCGTGAGATCTAATCCTTTAACCTCTGCAATCGCTTTATTACCAACATCTTTTCCATTATAGCCGTTTACGAAATTAGTAAAGCTGTTGTCTGTTGCAACATCCAGCTTATATCCTGTTGCGTTATCTGCCCCACCCCATTCTGCAAAAAAGTAAGTTGAGTAAACCCAGAGTGCTTTTGCTGCTGCCGGGGCCTGTGGCGGGTTGTTTTTATCATCCTCATCCTTTTTACAGGAATATACAGCAACCAACACAGCCATTAGTATGGTGGTAAACAAAACCACATAGTAGTTTCTTTTCATTATAGAAATTTTAGATTTAATAATTACTCGCTAACGAGAAAGGATCCGGAGCTAATACGTTTTACGCCATCTGACACATGAAAATAATATGTTCCTGTTGGCAGGTCTCCTACTTCCATTGTGATCTTTTGCTGATCAATCTTTTCTGTCCTTACCATTTGGCCTTCAAGATTATAAATGATCAGATCACTTTGTTCAACTTTCTTTTCAAACTCAAAAGTCAGATAATTATTTGTGGGGTTAGGATATACATTAACTTTCACCTCTGGGTAAATATCCAGTGCAATGCCAGCTTCTCCTTCAAACTCTACGGCATCAACCCACATTGTTGATCCCAGTGCGGGTTGAAAAACGTTGGCGGAAGAAGCCACGATAATATTCATTGTATCAGGAGTATGATCACTGAAATAATTAATGTCGATATTAAATTCCATCCAGTCGGTAACTTCCTCTGGACTAATGAATGTACCAATGCCAAGGGTGTCTCTTTTGCCTTTTGCTGGGAGCCATTCGGTTAAGAATACAAGCACAGCACAGGCATCACCTTCTACAGGGCTGTATTTATATTGTCCTTTCAGCTTGGCTGGCCTGCTGGTCCATGGTATGCCTCCATCTATGGATGCTTCAGCGGTAATCATATTTACTGATAGCCATCCCAGTGTAACCACTCCGGGTACACTAAAAGTAAGTACAGCAACAGAGGTCATCCTGGCTGAAAAACTGCCGTCATAAGGATCATTGGCCTCTTGAAACACACACTTAACACCTGCAAGTGCTGTAAATGGGTTTGGTGTTCCCCAGTTGATTGGTGCCTCGATTTCCATATCCCAATGCTCATAACTGGGGTTTGGAATGGTGTCTGCTTTTTGTGCGTTTACCTGAAACGCAATAAGCACAAGGGGTATAATCAATAGTAGTGTTCTTTTCATATCTGTAAGATTAGGTTAATTTTTGCTTTATGCGGGGGTAAATATACGGAATATTAAAATAATAGCAATTTTTTTGAGATGCCATCTCAGATTTCCCCCCCTCGAAAGCCCTATTATCACTGAGGTGATTTCTGGAATTTTGGGGAGATGGCATCCCGGTATAACAAACCCACCGAACCCACCGTAAACACTACAATGTGGGAGGAAAATTGATACAAAAACCGTTTTTTAAAGTGGTTGATAACCAGGGGGTTATAAATTAGGGTTTATTAGTGCGATGAGAAACCGATCGCTGCGACGTAAATTTTTACATTTTTAGCCTGCTGCAGGGCCTCGGCACAGGCCTCAATGGTCGCACCGGTGGTAATGACATCGTCAACAAGGAGAATATTTTTGCCTTCCAGTGCCCCGGGGTTCCTTAAAGCAAAAATACTCTCCACGTTCTTCCAGCGGTTAAACCTGGATTTTCGTGTCTGGGTCTCAGATGCTTTTCTTCTATACAAGACCCTGGTATTGACGGGTTTATCCAATGCTTCTGCCAGCCCCCGGGCAAAAATTTCGCTCTGGTTGAAACCCCTTCTTCGTTTTTTCCGGGGATGTAATGGAACAGGAATAATCAGGTCGATTTGCTGATAATACTTTGAGTATTGTAACTCTTTCCCGTAAATCTCGCCTATGTAAATAGCAACCGCCTTAAAACCACGGTACTTAAGGGCGTGCACCAGCTTTTGAACCTTGCTGTTCTTCGTGTAATAATAATATGCACTGGCTTTTTCTATCCTGGCCCGGCCCCAGAACACCTGGTCAGCATTACTTTCCGGGTCGAGATGAAATTTGGTTTTGGGTAGTTGATATAAACAGGTCGTACAAATGGCTGTTTCGTGAATAAACAGTGCCTGCCCGCAGGAATGACACAGACGGGGAAACAATAATCCTAAAAATTCATGGATAAATAAGAAATCCTTCATGCTTTTTAATTGTTTATTCCCCTGAGAACATATTTGTTCCCACTATCATGTATCTTTATGCTGATAAATTGATCAAAAAGTTGTGTTGACACAGGATGATGTAATTCTTTCCGTCAGGGACCTGTCCGTTTCCTTCAATACCGACCGTGGTAAAGTTGCTGCTGTCGATCATGTTTCTTTTTCACTGAAAAAGTCAAGCACGCTGGGTATCGTTGGGGAATCCGGCTCGGGGAAATCCGTTACCGCGCTGTCTGTCATGCGACTTATTGCCTCTCCTCCGGGAAATATTGACTCCGGTGAAATGATTTATCATAAAGATGCTGATAAGGGTGTAGACTTGCTCTCGCTGGATGAAAAAACACTTCGCAGCCTGCGTGGCAACGATATTGCGATGATCTTCCAGGAGCCTATGACTTCCCTGAACCCTGTATTTACCTGCGGTGACCAGGTCACGGAAGCCATCAGGGAACACCGGGGCATCTCAATGAAAAAAGCAAAAGCGAAGACCATAGAGCTTTTCAATGAGGTCCAGCTTCCCCGCCCGAACGATATTTTCAGCTCATACCCACACCAGCTTTCCGGGGGACAAAAACAGCGGGTCATGATCGCAATGGCCATGTCATGCAATCCTTCTGTCCTGATCGCCGACGAGCCGACTACGGCGCTGGATGTCACAGTCCAGAAAAACATACTCGACCTGATGAAGGCCCTGCAGCAGAAGCATGGGATGGCTATTATCTTTATCAGTCATGACCTGGGTGTGATCGCTGAAATTGCACAGGACGTGGTGGTAATGTACGAGGGGAAAATTGTTGAGTCAGGCACTGTCATCCAGGTGTTTAACAAGCCTCAACATCCCTATACCAAAGGCTTGCTGGCCTGCCGCCCTTCACTGGAAAACAAATACAAAAGGCTTCCAACGGTAAACGACTTTCTCGGCGCAAGGAATGGTGATGATCCACTGAAAGATCTTATCATCAAACCCCATGACCAGAAAATCGTTACAGGCACCCGGACAGAACCGCTGATGGAGGTTAAGAACCTCAAAACCTGGTTCCCGGTCAGAAAGGGAATGTTCGGCAAAACACGGGCTTATGTCAGGGCTGTAGATGATGTTAGCTTTAAGGTGCTTAGAGGTGAAACGCTCGGCCTGGTTGGAGAGTCCGGCTGTGGAAAAACCACGCTCGGAAGGACTGTGCTCAGGCTCACCGAACCGACAGATGGAATTGTTCATTTTAACGGAACTGATATTACCGGGTTGGGCCTGGGTGGCATGAGGTCGCTGCGAAGGGACATGCAAATCATTTTCCAGGATCCTTATTCTTCTTTAAACCCAAGGCTTCCTGTTGGCACAGCCATCACAGAGCCAATGAAGGTTCACAACCTGCATGGCAACGACAGGGCACGAAAAGAAAAGGCAATGGAGCTGCTTGTGAAGGTAAACCTTGATGCTTCTTATTACCAACGCTATCCCCATGAGCTCTCGGGCGGACAAAGACAGCGGATCTGTATCGCACGCGCCCTGGCAGTAGAGCCCGGTTTTATCATTTGTGATGAATCTGTTTCGGCACTTGATGTTTCTATCCAGGCACAGATACTAAACCTGCTCAACGACCTTAAAGAGGAATTCAACATGACCTATATTTTCATCTCTCACGATCTGGCCGTTGTCAAATTTATGGCTGATCGCATGATGGTCATGAAGGCGGGTAAGATCGAAGAGATGGGGCCGGCTGATGAAATTTACCGTAATCCGGCATCGGAATACACGATGAGCCTGATCGAGGCCATCCCGAAGGGATGATCAAACGAATTAATTTTAACATATGGCAAGAAATAAAAAGACCCAAAAAAAACCTTCCGGCAGGAAGAAAATCATAGAAAAGCAAATTATCCAGCTCTTCAGTAAGTCACCGGCGCGGCCGCTGAACTATAAGCAGATCTCCGGCAAGATCGGCGCAACAGACCAGGCCAGTCGCGACCTGATAGCGAATATCCTGGCCGACCTGTGCCAGCAGGAGGTGGTGGACGAGGTCAGGCCCGGCAAATACAGGATCAATCCCGACTTCCTGAGTAAGGTATCTCCGCCTGCATCCAGTATCGTTGGTACTGTTGACATGAAGCAGACAGGGAAGGCTTATGTTACTCCCGAACAGGGCGGTGAAGATATTTTTATCTCCGCCAATAACACTTACCATGCCCTGCATAAGGATACTGTCCGGGTAAGGATGTTCCCCAAAAGGCCCAAAAAGAAGCTGGAGGGCCAGATCATCGAGATCATCAAGAGGCACAAGGAGCAGTTTGTTGGTGTCATAGAGATCTTTAAGGAGTTTGCCTTTCTTATTCCCGACAGCCACTCCATGCCCTTCGATATTTTCATCCCTAAGGATAAGATACTGAATGCCAAAAACGGTGAAAAGGTAGTTGCCCGCATCACGGAATGGCCGGAGCACTCCAAAAACCCTTTTGGAGAAATAACACATGTCCTGGGCAAGCCGGGCGTCAACCAGGTTGAGATGCAGTCTATCCTCGTTGAATATGACTTTCCCTTAGGTTTTCCAAGCGCAGTGGAGAAAGAAGCTGTTAATATTCCCACCCTTATCACGGATAAGGAAATTTCTTCCCGTCGAGACTTCAGGGATATCTTCACCTTAACCATCGACCCCCAGGATGCCAAGGATTATGATGATGCTATCTCATTGAAAGCAAAAGGTAATGGCAACTGGGAGGTAGGTGTGCATATTGCAGATGTGTCTCATTATGTGAAGGTTGGCTCTTTGATTGACAAAGAGGCATTCAGGCGCGGTACATCGGTTTATCTGGTCGACCGTGTCATACCCATGCTTCCTGAGAAGCTGTCAAATAATGTCTGTTCCCTGAGGCCCAATGAAGATAAGTTGTGCTTTTCGGCTGTGTTTGAAATGACAGAAGATGGAAGTGTAATTAATCAGTGGTTTGGAAAGACCATCATTAATTCCGACCGGCGCTTTAACTATGAAGAAGTACAAAAAATCATTGAAAGCAAGTCGGGTGAATACACTGATGAGATACTGATACTTCACAAGATTGCATCTGCCCTGCGGATGAAAAGATTTAAGAATGGTGCAATCAATTTCCAGACGGTGGAGGTTAAGTTTAAGCTGGATGATGAAGGACATCCTGTCAGCGTTTATATCAAGGAGCAGAAAGAATCCAACCAGCTGATTGAAGACTTTATGTTGCTGGCCAACAGGAGGGTTGCAGAGTTCATAGGAAAAACCAGGGGCCGGCAAAAACCCAGGCCTTTTGTTTACCGTGTGCATGACACACCTAACCCGGAAAAGCTTGCAACCTTCGTTCAGTTTGTGAATAAGCTGGGTTACAATATGAATGTTGGGGGCCATATCAGCCTTGCCAAATCATTCAATAGCCTGTTCCAGCAAATCGCAGGCAAGGGTGAAGAGAACATGATTGAGACCATTGCCATACGCACCATGGCCAAGGCAGAATATGCAACTCAAAATATCGGGCATTACGGATTGGCGTTTCCGCATTATACTCATTTCACTTCACCCATCCGCAGATATCCCGACCTTCTTGTTCATCGCCTGCTGATGCATTACCTGGGTGGTGGACAGCCTGTTAACCAGGCTGAGTATGAAGAGATGTGTGTGCATTCCTCAGAGATGGAGCGTAAAGCTGTTGAAGCCGAACGGGCTTCAATAAAATACAAACAGGCCGAATATTTATTGGATAAGATCGGTGAGGAATTTTACGGGTTGGTCTCCGGTGTCAGCAAGTGGGGTATTTATGTAGAGCTTGAAGGCAATAAATGTGAGGGCATGGTCCGCTTGCAGGACCTTGATGACGACTTCTATTACCTGGACGAGGATAATTATCAGGTTATCGGACAGCGTCATGCCAAGCAGTATAAGCTGGGTGACAGGGTTCGGGTAAGGGTGAAGAAAATTGACCTTTCAAAGAAGCAGATGGACTTCCAAATGATAGACCTTTAGTCTATTTCTTCTTTGAAATCAACGAGAGACCCAATCCAATAAGCGGACTGAACATAAAGCTGAAAAAGAAAGACCATTGCTCACCAATTTGTCTTTTCTTTCCAACCTTCTCTGCTACTACCAGGGAGAGGGAATACCACACTAAGAATCCGATAATATAGAGTGTTTCTTCCATTTCTTAATTAAAATAAAACCATAAAAACACCAGGGGCACGATAATCCCCAGGGCGGTGAGCCAGGCTCCCCTGCCGGTTATTCCCAGTTTTCCGCGCAGTATAAACAGCCCTGTTATAGCTAATAATAACAACGCTATCACATAAAGATCAGAGAAATAGGTCCACCATTTTGAGGGGTTGTAATGTAAATAATTCATCTCATGAAAGATGGGCCGTCGCCTGATCTTTTCTACAATGCCATTGCCGGTTACGGTATTTATCTGTAACGAACCTTCATGGATAAATACCTTAAGGGTGTTGTCGCTCGGATAGAAATGCTTTTTATAAGTATCGGGTTCGCCAATAGCTGCCAGGAGATCCTTGACCTGTTTTTTGTCAAGATCTCCCGACATGCCATGGACCTGTACTTCGTATCTTTTAATGATGTAATTGGGATTCCAGTCATCTATGTGATTAAGGGCAATTCCTGATAAGGCATAAATGATTGTCATGCCAAAGAACAGGTAGCCAAAATCACGGTGTATGACCCGGTTCCATTTTCTCCACTTAAATTTCATCTCTACTCTTCAATCGGCTCTTCTGCCGGGGCTTCTTCAATAACTACATATTCAATGCAGCTAATGGAATATTGTGGTTTGTGATAAATGTTCTCGTGGTCTGCGTCCTCTACATGTTCCACGCCTTCTTCGCCTTCATGATCTCCTTCTTCAACGACCTCAACCTCAACGGCATCAACAATGCCTTTTACTTTGACATAACTGCCTTCAAGTTCCGGCTGGAATGCAGCAACCATTTCTCCGTCGGTTGTGACCTTGATCCTTACATCAGGATCTTCATCACCGACAATGAACATCTTCTTGCCACCATGTTTGCACACATGGATAACAGTTCCTTCAATAAATACTTCTTTGCCTACGAGATTTTCAGCTTCTGCTGGAAAATCAATAACAGCAACCTGTACTACTTCAGCAACAGCTTCTGTTTCCTGTTCTGTAGCCTGGCTTTGTTCCTGTGTAGCATTGCCACATGAGGCCATGATTAATGCTATAAATGCAAAAATTAATACGTTCTTAAGCATGATCTTGATTTTTTTAATGTAGTTAATAATTAGTTGGCAAATATATGCTTTTCTTTATTCAAAATCTTCAGCAGTGTACTCAGGTTCTATTCTTATTCCATCGTACTTTTTTTCTATTCCGTTTTGATACGTAATAACAAGAAAAGGGGTTCCATCCAGGTTGTAAGAAGTCCATTCTCCGTGTTTGATGCCCATCACGTAATTCCCTTCATCCTTTTTCTTTCCGTTGCTCCAGTAGTAGGTGTGTCGACCATGGGGATTTCCTTCTATGAAGCGGCCTTCAAACTGCGTAGATCCATCATTATAATAGTATTTCCATTCACCGCTTCTCAGCCCTTCAGAGAAATTGCCTTCTTCACGATGATCTCCCAGCTCATAAAACCAGAATCCTTCTTCCAGGCCTTCAATAAACTCTCCCTTGGTGATAATATTGCCCAAATCATCGTATTCTACGTACATTCCATCAATTTTGCCTTCGTAGTACACTTCCTCTCTCCATGTAATCCCTGAGTCATAATACCATTTCCATGGACCATCCAGTGTCCCATCATCCAAATAGTCCCCCACCTGCTCCAGTTTGCCATTTTGATGATAATATTTCCATTCACCAACTCTTCTGTCATTTTTATAATCACCCTCAGCCTTAAGCTGTCCGTTTACATAATATTCCTTCCAGAAACCATCTTTTACACCCATCTCAGTAACAATTCCTTCACCTATAACTACACCATTCTTAAAAATGTATGATTTTTCAATCTCACCTTCTTCACTGTACTCCCTCCATATGCCTTCGGGCTTATCATCTTTATAAGTGGCCTGTATTTTTACTTTTCCGCTGGGATAGTATTCTCTTTGTACATCAAGCTTTTTCAGTTCAGCTACATTGATCTGTTTTTGATCATCAATATATTTTGCTGCACTCAACAGGCTTCCTTCAATATCATATTCTTTAAAATAACCATGCTTCATTCCATGCTTGTAATTTCCTTCCGACTGGATGCTGCCATCTTCATAAAATGTTTTCCATTTTCCATGTTTTAAGCCCTGGTTATCATAACGGTTAATTCTCTCTCTGTCAACGATAAAACCTTTCTTATAAGTGACCATTTCTATAATTACTCCAGCAGTGTCATAAACACGGGTCAGGCCATTTTCAAGGCCGTTTTCATAAAAAACAGTTTTCTTAACACTGCCATCAGGATAATAATAATAGGTCATTCCCTGCTTCAGGTCATTGATAAATGTTTCTTCAATGATCTCCTCTTCCCGGTATGTGATCCTGGATCCGTTCTTCCTTCCTTCCAGGTAATTGATTTCCATCTTAAGAACCCCACTGTTATCATAAAATTTCCAGGTACTGTCGAGCAGGAAGTTTTTTCTGTTTCCTTCAGAGACCAGTATCTCTTCTTCATTATAAGTTTTCCAGTACCCATCTGGTTTACCATCACGGAAAGAACCTTCACTTGATTTCTTTCCATTGTCATGATAAAAGGTGTTGTAGCCATTAGGGTTGACCTGGCTGAAGACTGTTATGGAAACAGTTGTTAACAGTAATATGAAAATCAGTTGTTTCATAGAATTAGTTCTCAGTTCTCAGTTGTCAGTTTAACCTATAACTAACCTCCAACATTTTCTCAATAGGTCGCCTGGCTTCATTCATTAACTTCTCATCTAAAATGATTTCTGGTTTTTCATCCCTGAGTGCCAGGTATAAATTTTCCAAAGTGTTCTTTTTCATGAACGGGCAGTCATTACATGAGCATGTTTCATCAGTAGGAACAATAATAAATTCTTTATCCGGTGATGATTTCCTCATTTGATGTAAAATGCCTGTCTCCGTGGCAACAATAAATTTTTGAGCATCATCTTTTACTGTGAAGTTAAGCATGGCGGTTGTTGACCCAACAAAATCAGCAGCTTCAAGGACCTGTGCCTTGCATTCCGGATGAGCGATAAGTTTTGCATCCGGGTTTTCCAGTTTAAGTTTGATGACGGCTTCAGCTTCCAGTATGTCGTGTACTTCGCATGTCCCATCCCAGAGCACCATATCTCTTCCTGTTACCTTATTAACATACCCTCCAAGGTTTTTATCTGGTGCAAATATGATCTTTTGATCTTTTGGAAATGACTTAACTATCTTAACAGCATTGCTGGAGGTACAGATGATATCAGACATTGATTTTATGGCAGCTGAACAATTGATATAAGAAATAACTATATGCCCGGGATACTTCTTTTTGAATTCAGCAAATTCTTCTGGCGGGCACGAATCAGCCAGTGAACATCCTGCTTCAAGGTCAGGAAGCAATACTTTGGTCTGCGGACTTAATATTTTTGCAGTTTCTGCCATAAAATGCACACCGGCAAACAGTATTATATCTGCTGAAACTTCACTGGCCTTTTGTGATAAGGCCAGGCTGTCTCCTACGAAATCAGCCAGATCTTGTATTTCCGGTATCTGGTAGAAATGAGCCAGGATTACAGCATTCTTTTGTTTTTTTAAAGCAATGATCTGTTCTTTCTTCATTCTTTTATAATTAACAACAGATATTATTATTATTCTTTAATATATATTTTATTATTATTAATATTCCTGTTTATTCTCTTTGTAAATATTTTTAAAAAAATTTGTTTTAAAGATATCTTTATAATTATTAACATGCTGTTAAAACTGTTTAACCGCTTAAATTATTATATCTAAATAAATTATACAATTATTGACATTATCCTGTTTGATGAAGTAGTTGAAAAGTTTTACTGTTTACTAAGCTTGAAACGTGTTGAAATAATGATGATATTTAATCGTAAGTTTTCATTAGTCATCTAACAGCACTATCTTTATTGCTTAAATGTTCATAATTACCAAGCGATCAGGCAAATTAATAACAAAAATACGGACTTATCAAGATATCGATTGTTAATTACTTAATAAAAACATGTTTAATAAAGAAGAAAAACTACCTATTGCCAGCGATCATGCAGGGTTTGAAATGAAGGAATTTTTAAAGAAATCCCTTGAGGAGAAAGGCTTTAAGCTAAAGGACTTTGGTACTTACTCAGAGGACAGTGTTGACTATTCTGACTTCATCCATCCACTTGCCAGGGCTGTTAATAACGGAATAAATACACTTGGGATTATTATCTGTGGAAGCGGTAACGGAGCCCAGATGGTTGCCAATAAATATCCGAATGTCAGGGCAGCTTTATGTTGGAATGTTGAACTGGCTAAGCTGGCCAGGATGCATAATGATGCTAATATAATTTCCATTCCCGGAAGATTTATTAAGCAGGAATTAGCATTGGAGATGGCATTGATTTTTCTTAATACTGATTTTGAAGGAGGAAGGCATGAAAGAAGGGTAAGGAAGATATCAGAAACCCTTTAAAACGAACCCTGATGCTGAAAACCCACGAAAAATTTCTTGCGGATTCTGAAAAAATGGCTTTCGATGTTGAGCACAGAAAGACTGTTAATTTCAATATATCTGCTTATGATCATGCCGTAATTCGTGGTAAGGAGATCTATAAAAATCTTGATCTTGCAAAGCAGAGAGCGTCATTCCTGAAGTCGAAAACAATCAACAACCTGGAAAAATACCTGAATACTTTTGTAGTAAATTTTGAGAGAAGAGGAGGAAAGATCCTGTGGGCTGAAAATGCTGAAACAGCTGTTGCTAAAATATTGAAAGTTGCTTTGGCAGCTGAAGCCAGGGCCATTGTTAAGTCAAAGTCGATGGTCACCGAAGAGATTGATGTCAATGATGCGCTGGAGAAAAATGGTATCGAATCTCTTGAAACAGACCTTGGAGAATATATTGTTCAACAGGCCGGACAAAAGCCCTACCATATTGTTACTCCGGCGATGCATATGTCTAAAGAGGATGTAGCCCAGTTGTTTCATGAAAAGTTTGATATTTCACCAGACAGCACCCCGGAGGAAATTACGGCTTTTGTGAGAAAGCTGCTCAGGGAAAAATTCAAAAACGCTGATGTGGGTATCACCGGAAGCAATTTTATCATTGCTGATGTAGGAGGCGTTGCCTTAACAGAAAACGAGGGCAACGGGATGCTGTCATTCTCCTTTCCGAAGATTCATATTGCTGTTACAGGTATAGAAAAGATCATCCCCTCCATGGGCGATCTTGATATTTTCTGGCCACTTCTGGCAACGCATGGCACGGGCCAGTACATGACAGTCTACAATTCATTATTGCTTGGTCCCAGGCAGGATGATGAGATCGACGGACCGGAAGAAATGTATGTGGTCCTGCTGGATAATGGGCGCACCAACCTGCTTAAGGAAATAAAGCAGCGGGAAGCCTTGAACTGTATTCGCTGTGGCGCCTGCCTGAATGCCTGCCCGGTATATAAAAACATAGGAGGCCATACCTATGGTACGACGTATAGCGGACCTATTGGTGCGGTGATCACACCTCATATGAAAGGAGTGGAGGCTTATAAACATCTTAGCTTTGCTTCCTCGCTTTGCGGGCGCTGCACCGAGGTATGCCCTGTCAACATTCCCCTTCATGAGATGCTTTTGCAAAACAGGAATGATGCTGTAATGAAGGGATTTACAACTTCTTCGGAAAGACTAACCATGAAAGGCTGGAAGAAGACAATGAAAAACAGGTCGATGATGGATCTTGTTGGTGGAAGCCTCAAAAACCTGGCCGTGAAACAAGTATTTCATAAAGCCTGGGGCAGTCGACGAGCCCTGCCTGAATTTAGCGACAAATCATTTAAAAAACTCTACCGCTCAAGGAAAAAATAAAGCGCTGATGATATCTGATTCGTGATATCTGATATCTGATATTTGATTTATTTGGGAAGGTTGATGGGAACGAATTGTAACATTTGGGTATTAACTATTAAAACCCTTTGTTATGAGACGACAAGACCCTGCAGAAAGACTAATTGATTTTGCTGTTCTGGTATATGATGTATCAAATATTTTCCTTAACAAAACCGGAAACCATCACTTCTCAAACCAAATTATCAGATCATCATCTTCAACAGCACTAAATTATGGGGAAGCCCTGGCGGCAGAATCTAAAAAAGATTTCATTCATAAAACAAGAATTGTACTTAAAGAATTACGGGAGACATTTTTTGCACTTCAGATAATTCACAAAATAAAACTCTGTAAATCAGAACCAATGGTAGTGAGGGCTTTAAAAGAGAACAATGAATTGATATCTATTTTTGTTAAAACGATTCAAACCGCAGAGAAGAATCTTCACAACAAATAATTATTCAAAAGATAAATAATAAAATCAAAAACAAATCAAATATCAGATATCAGATATCATGAATCAGATATCATTGTTAAAGATTTCTTCAAGCTTTTTACGCAACCTATCACCACGAAGATTTTTAGCAATAATAATCCCATCAGGGTCAAGGAGTACATTTGACGGAATAGAGAGTACACCGTAAAGGTGCGCTGCATGACAGTCCCACCCCTTAAGGTCGGAAAGCTGTGGCCAGGTCAGGTTGTCTTCATTGATAGCCTTGATCCAGTCTTCTTTGTTCTGGTCAAGAGATATTCCAAGGATCTCAAAATTCTCGTTCCTGAAATCATAATAGTTTGCAACAAGGTTGGGGTTTTCACGACGGCAGGGACCGCACCATGATGCCCAGAAATCAATCAACAAATACCTTCCTGCGCTGATGTCAGTTAGCTTGAACATTTTGCCATTCCTGTCTTCCATTTCAAAAGGGATCAGCGTTTGCCCAATAGCAACACGCTGCAGCACGACCAATCGATTGTTAAGATATGTTACGTAGATTGAACGCTTTACCGATTCATCGAAGGATTCAACAATCTGTTCAAGGTCAGCCAGCTTAAGCTGATAGATATTTCTATAAGCGATATAGGGTGTTACTGCTGACTTATTATTATCAAGAATATATTCCTGGATAAAAACTTCTTTCTTTTCATAGATAGAATCGATGGTTGCTTCAAACTTATTTGCCAGGGCTTGATTGTCCTGTTCGCGTGCGGTTTTGAAAGCATCCACGTATTTCTTAATGTCTGTGTCGTAAACAGCAACAGCATCCAGGAAAGCCTCATAATCATCATTGCTGGCCGAACCCGAAATCACCGTGTTATTAATACTGTCAACATCAATATCTATTTGTATGTCAGAGGCCTCGAGAAAAAATGGAACCAGTGACATCGTCTGAGGTATCTGGATATAATAACGGACGGGATAATCCACATCTCCGGTAAATGAAAACTGCCCCTTAAGCATTTGTGTTGAATCAACAGGCTCCCATTTACCATCCTTACGCTGTTTGATATACACAGTGGCATCAAGCTCTTTATTAATAGTTCCTTTAATAGAATACTGCTTGTCGCTTTCTTTTTTTTCTGGTCCTGAGCAGGAAAAAACAATAGCGATAATAACAATAAGCAAAATAGATCTTTTCATAGTATGAATTTTATTTAGGTGTCAAAGATAAAGATAAAATGCTATTTCTTATGTCCGTAGAAGAGGAGCTGGGTAAGAAGGATAAGGACAATCGTGATTGCCGAGCTGATCAGGACACGTGACATTGTAATGACGAAATCACTGAACCGGAAAACCTCAAGATAAAAGAGTACAAGGTGATGAAGCAGAACCAGGATGGAGGAATAAGCCAAAAACCAGGCAAAGCCAAAAACATGTATATCGGGACTGCTACCGGGTTCTATTTCTTTATTGGAGCTCAAGAGGCTGATCAGGCCGGGGCGGCAAAAAGCCATAAACGTTGAGGCTGCCGCATGCAGGCCGGGTGTGTTTGTAAACATGTCGATTGCAAGCCCCATGAAAAATGCTGCTGAAAGCAAAAGCCAGCGAGGTGTTTGAAAAGGCAACATCAGGATGAAGAGAACATACAGGTATGGATTAATATATCCACTCAGTTGTATATTATTCAGGATAAGAACCTGGAACAGGAAAAGTAAGATAAAGCGGATGATATTTAGCCAGATCTCTCTATTCATCTGTGACAACCTCCATTAGTTCTTCTTGTTGGTCCTGCATCAGGTTTTGTACCACGTACACATGCTTTAGCCTGTTGAAGTCTGCAGAGAACCAGATAATTGCACTATTGAGGTTGGTTCCCTCCACCCTTTCATATTCCTTAATAGTCCCTATAGGCAGTCCCTCAGGGAAAATAAAGGAATATCCACTGGAGATAATCGTATCTTTCTCATGAAGCCGAATATGGGTTGGAATATCATCTAAGATACCGGTGCGGTAATTTCTGCCATCCCAGAAAACGTTAGCCATCTGATCGTTTTTCTTAATCTTGGAACTGATCTTAACGTCTTCGTGTAACAGCGACATACCCGTACTGTATAGTTGGGATACACCGATGATAATCCCACAAATACCGTCAGGTGAAACCACTCCCATATCTGGTTTAATACCGTGTTTGCTTCCCTTGTTGATCATGAAGTAATTATTTCTCCTGTTAACAGAATTATTAATGACTTTAGCCGGGATGAAACGGTAAACAGAATCGCGGGAGTAAAAAGTAATGGTGTCGTTAATTAAAAACGAAGCATCAAGCTGGCTGCGCAGAAGGGCATTTTCTTTTGCCAGCTGCTGGTTATCAGTTTTTAGAGCAAAATATTCTGTGGTGTTGCTGTATATGGAATTGATGAAGCCGGTGAAGCGGTTTGCAGAGTTGATGACATGCGTATTAGGGTAGTAATTATTGTTTACGAAAACGGTCAATGCAATTGCTTCAAGTATGACAAACATGAAGAAAAAATAATGTTTGCTGAAAAATGCAATCAACGTTCGCATTGTCCTATTTTATAAGGAAAGTAAACTTGTCAAAGTTCTTCAAAGCAATACCGGTTCCACGGGCAACAGCCCTTAATGGATCCTCGGCCACATGTAATGGCAACTTGGTCTTCAGGTGCAGCCGTTTATCCAGCCCCCTGAGCATGGAGCCACCACCAGCCAGGTAAATACCTGTCCGGTATATGTCTGCAGAAAGCTCAGGTGGTGTCATTTCCAACGTATTAAGCACAGCAGATTCAATCTTGGAAATAGACTTGTCGAGTGCATGTGCTATCTCTGCGTAATTAACCGTGATCTCCTTTGGAATACCCGTCAGCATGTCCCTGCCATGAACGGCATAATCTTCCGGCGGGTTGTCAATATCCGGAATGGCAGCTCCAACCTCTATCTTGATCCTCTCTGCTGTACGTTCACCAATATTGATATTATGTTGCTTCCTCATGTATTCGATGATATCATAGTTGAAATCATCTCCGGCAATACGGATAGATTTATTGTTAACGATACCACCCAGGGCAATGACCGCGATCTCGCTGGTACCGCCACCAACATCAATAACCATGTTTCCGGTAGGCTCAAGCACATCAATTCCCATACCGATGGCGGCGGCCATAGGCTCATGGATCAGCTTAACCTCCTTGGCACCAGCCTGCTCCGCTGAATCTTTTACAGCACGCTCTTCAACCTCTGTAATACCCGAAGGTATACAGATTACCATTTTTAATGCCGGGGGAAATAAGGTTTTGCGGGGAAAGATCATCTTGATCATTTCCCTGATCATATATTCTGCTGATTGGAAGTCTGCTATCACACCATCCCTCAGTGGCCTGACAGTCTTGATGTTTTCATGGGTCTTGCCATGCATCATCTGGGCCTTCCTGCCCACAGCAATGATTTGCCCGGTGTTTCTTTCAATGGCCACGATCGATGGCTCATCAACAACCACCTTATCATCAAAAATGATAATAGTATTGGCCGTTCCCAGGTCAATCGCTATTTCTTTAGTTAAAAAGGAAAACAGTCCCATATGTTATTTTGCTTACTTACTTTTAATGTTTAAAATGCCTTGTGCCGGTGAAAACCATTGCCATGTCATTGTTGTTACAGTAGTCAATGGACTCCTGGTCCCTGACAGATCCTCCCGGTTGGATTACCGCTTTGATTCCAGCCTTGTGGGCTATCTCAACGGAATCCGCAAATGGGAAAAAAGCATCTGAGGCCATAACAGCTCCATCCAGCTCTAACTCAAATGACCTGGCTTTCTCTATAGCCTGCTTAAGGGCGTCTACCCTTGATGTCTGACCCACACCGGTCCCAATAAGTTGCCTGTTTTTCGCCAATACAATCGCGTTAGACTTGGTATGTTTTACGATGATATTTGCAAAAAGTAAATCATTTTTCTCATTTTCTTTTGGAGACAAGCTTGTTACAGTCTCCATTTCCTCTATTGATAAGGGTTTTAGGTCTTTGTCCTGTGCTATAACGCCATTAAGAACGGATTTGTATTGCAGTGCAGGAAAAGTATAGGATTTTGCTTTAAGGATGATGCGGTTTTTCTTTGATTTCAGGATCTCCAGGGCCTCATCATCATAACCCGGAGCCAGTAATACCTCCAGGAATATTTTATTGATTTCTTCAGCGGTGACTTTATCAACAGCCCTGTTGGTAATAATAACTCCCCCGAAGGCGGATATTGGATCACCGGCCAGTGCATCTTTCCAGGCTTCGGTTAGGTCGTCGCGGGAGGCTACACCACATGCATTGGTGTGCTTCAGGATGGCAAAAGTAGGATTTGAAAATTCGCTGATCAGGTTGATTGCAGCGTCAATGTCAACCAGGTTGTTGTAGCTTATGGCCTTGCCATGAAGCTGTTCGAACACCTTATCCAGGCGACCGTAAAACCTGCCGGCCTGGTGTGGGTTTTCTCCATACCTCATGGGGTTGGGGTGGGCGATACTGCGTTTAAAAGCAGTGCCATTATCTCCATCGAAATAATTAAAAATAGCTGTATCGTAATGGGAGCTTACATCAAAAGCATAGCGGGCAAAAAGCCTCCTGTCGTCCACAGATGTTAAGCCATTCTTTTCCTGCAGCAGGGCAATAAGTTCATCATATTGATCTGAAGAAGGGACGATCAGCACGTCCTTGTAATTTTTTGCACCGGCACGGATCAACGAGATACCACCAATATCAATTTTTTCTATGATGTCCTGTTCTGAAGCACCTGATGACACTGTTTCTTCAAAAGGATAAAGGTCCACGATGACCAGGTCAAATTCAGGTATTTCATAAGAAGATAGCTGCTCCAGGTCCTCCTGGAGATCTCGTCGTGCCAGGATGCCGCCAAAGACTTTTGGATGAAGAGTTTTGACACGACCACCGAGGATGGAGGGATAATCAGTTAAGGACTCAACCGTATATGCCTCAACGCCAAGATCCTTGATATAATCATAGGTGCCCCCGGTGGAATAGATCCTGATATTTAAACTTGTTAATAAATAAACGATTTCATCAAGCCTGTCTTTATGGTAGACAGAAATTAGTGCATTCTTGATTTTCTTATTTTGCATTGAATAGTAGTTTATTACAAGGGCCTGAATAAGAGCCACAAATTTAATGCATAATTTTCAAAGTAATAGTATTAACTTTACAAATTGCGCCCGCAAACAGGAAAAGTATGATACTTATAAGACTGATCCGCGAAAGCTTCAATTTCGCCCTGCACGAACTGATGGTTCACAAGACCAGGACCATGCTTACATTGCTTGGAATAACCATTGGGATCTTTTCGGTGATTATGGTGTTCACCATCTTCGACTCCATGGAACGCAAAATGCGTAAAGGGATTGACTCTTTGGGTAGCAATGTGCTGTTTATCACCAAGTGGCCCTGGTCAATGGGTGGGGATTATCCCTGGTGGAAATATTACAGACGCCCGGAACCGAGCCTTAATGATCTGAAAGAGATAGAGAAAAGAAGCACCGCATCGGTGGCCAGCGCCTATATGACCGGTTTTAACCGTACCCTCAAATATCAGAACAACAGCATTGAAAGTGTTGAAATCATAGGAACTTCACATAATTACTATATTGTATTGCCGTTCGATCTCCACGATGGCCGGTATTTTTCCCAGCTTGAATCCAACTCGGGCCGGCCAGTTGCCATCATAGGAAATAATATTGCTGAGAACCTTTTTAAGAACACAAACGCCATAGGCAAGAAATTCAAAATGTCCGGCAGAAAGATAGAGGTCATCGGAGTGATGGCCATAGAAGGAGAAGACATGTTTGGAAACTCATCCGACAATATGGTCATTATCCCGGTAAACTATGCTAAAACATTTATAGACCTTCACGACAGGGGTGCTAATATTGTTGTGATGGCCAAACCGGGCGTTTCCAATGAAGAGTTGAAAGATGAACTGATCGGGATAATGCGATCGGTGAGGAAGCTCAAACCTAACGCTGATGATGATTTCTCCATCAACGAAATAGATATTATTTCACAGGGTTTTGATGATTTCTTCTCTGTGGTTGCCGTTATTGGCTGGATCATTGGAGGCTTTTCCCTGCTCGTCGGTGGCTTCGGCATTGCCAACATTATGTTTGTGTCTGTCAGGGAAAGGATCAACATTATTGGAATACAGAAAGCCCTTGGGGCAAAGAACTATTTCATACTCCTGCAGTTCCTTTTCGAAGCAATCTTTCTCGCCATATTCGGTGGTGTGGTCGGACTGCTTATCATCTTCCTGATTACCCTGATAACGACCTACGTACTTGATTTTGAATTGGTCCTGACACAGGGCAATATCACCCTTGGCATACTTGTCTCTGTGGGGATTGGAGTGGTTGCCGGACTGATCCCGGCCCTGTCAGCATCACGGCTGAACCCGGTAGACGCCATGAGGGCGAATGCTTAAGGGGTGAAGAGTGAGGGGTGAAGAGTGAGGTGTGAAGGGTGAAGGGTGAAGGGTGAAGGGTGAAGGGTGAAGGGTGAAGAGAAAAAATGGGAACGTTTTGTGATTTTTGGTATTAACTAATAAATACCAGAAACAATGAATCACAAAGACCTTGACGCTTGGAAAAACTCAATAGATTTTGTTGTTCAAATTTATGAGCTTACAAAAAGCTTTCCCCCCGGAGAATCTTATGCGTTGTCACAACAGCTCAGGCGCGCTTCAGTGTCAATAGCATCAAATATTGCAGAGGGCTCAGCCAGGAATTCTTCAAAAGAGCTTGTTCGCTTTCTGCATCTTTCCCTGGGATCATTGTCAGAGGTAGAAACACAACTTATAATAGGTCGAAAACTAAATTATTTTCAAGACCTTGATTCATACATGAATCTGTTGTTAATGGTAAGAAGGCCATTGATAGGATTAATAAAGTACCAAAAAGAAAAGTTGAAAAAGGAATAAATTCCCTTCACCCTTCACACCTCACTCTTCACTCTAATAATACAAACTCCTGTAATCTTCGATATCTGCGTTTTTCTCAATGGCGCGATACGGATAGTTGTTCCTTACGTTGCGCTCAAACTCGGTGGCTATCTGGCTTTTGTACATGGCGTAGCTGCCAAGCTCCGGCGCTTCGCTGATGTTATCGAGAACGACAACAAACACAGCACCGTTTCCAACAAGAGGGCCACTGTTCTGGTTTGGTGATAGTGTAAAGATTTTGGCTATGACTTCACTTTCGGATCCGAAACCCGGAATATTCCTGGAAGCAAATGTCAGGGTGGTATTGGTGTCGAGCGATACATTCATCTGGTCAGAGATCTGATAGATATCAGAAATGCCGGACTCATTGATCTTGTTTACGATGAACTCACCCTTGACTTCATTCAACACGTTATTTTTCAGCCTTTCCCTCATTTCGTCATAAGGGATAATACCTTTAAAACGCTCTCCGGTTGCAACAGCCACAACGAATTTTTTATCAAGCTCAAAGACAGGTGATACATCACCGATTTTGGTTTTTTCAAAATACAACCAACGTATAATAGCCCTTGGGTCATCAAGGCCGGGAACTGCATTGCCCATCTCACGCAAATAAGTTGCTTCCCTTTTATCAAGACCTTCATTGATAACTGTTTGGTCGAACTGGTCTTTCGTTGTATTCTCTCCGGCAAACTTGCTGGCCTGTGTATATATTTGCTGGAATGTCTGGCTGCTCGGTGCGATAATCCTTTCGATCTGCGCTACACGGACCTTTTTCTTTAATTCGGTCTTGCCGGTTACTTTTATGACGTGGTAACCAAAGATGGTTTCTGCTGTTGTGATCTCTCCTTCTTCTGCATTACGGACTGCCTCGTTAAAAGCATAAACCATATTTCCATCCGGGAACCAACCAAGATCACCAAGGTTTTGCTCAACAGAGCCATCATTAGAATACTGTACTGCCAGCTCCTGGATCTTTTCAGGGTTGTTTTGGACAACAGCAAGAAGACTGTCGGCAAGGGCCCTGGCCTGGGTTTTTGTCCTTGTAACCTCACGGGCTGTTCTGAAAGCACCGGCATAAGCAATGAGAATATGTTCTGCGCGAAGTGAATCCGGGCGGTACTGAACATCCATCAACTTGGCCATATGCCATTTTTCCTCTTCAACATAAGGCTCAACAAAAACATCGATATCCGAGTTGAACATGATAGAGTCAATCAGTACGGGCAGGGTGCCCTGGGTATACCAGGAGCTATCATACCTGGCATCAGAGGTTGTATTTACGAAGGCTGGTACGTTCTCTGCATAGGTGAATTCGCGAAAAATATCACGTACATCCTGCTCGATGCTGCTTAAATCATCCCTTGAAGGACCAACCTCAAAAACAACATATTCAATATCCCTGGTTGTTTCCTGATCGAAACGGTACTTGTTTTCTTCATAATAACGGAGCTCATCATCTTCTGTAACGGTAACGAGGGAATCAGGGATCTCTGCATATTTCTTATAGGCATAACGGAACTCAGCTGTCTTCTTCTGGTTTTCGTACCGGGACTTTGCAAATACCTGTGGTACATAAAATCCTTTTAAGATAAGATTGTTATACTTGGTGTTCAGGCGGTCTCTCTTGATAAACTGCTCAAAACTAAGCCACTGGTTACGGGCCTGCTCATCAAGCTGATCCAGGTTCTGTAAATAATTGATGATCAGGTTGCGGTCATAACGACCAGTTTCCGGATTTGTAAAATACTGAAGAATCAAGGGGTGAGGGCTTACACCCTGTATCTGGTCAAACAACTCATCAGCTGAGACAATAAGACCCAGGTTGGCGAACTCCTCATCCATCAGGATTTCGTTCACGACCTGTGTCCAGGTATTTTGCTTTATTGTAAATAGCTCATCATAGGTTAGGTTTTCCTTGCCCTGGTTGAGTTTTTGTGTTTCCACATTTGCATCAACCTTGATATTAAAATCCATACCCTGTATTTCGACACCGTTGATGATGCCTATAGAGGTTTTAGCTTTAGGTCCGGCCTTGAACAAGTCGCTCAAAACAAAAGCGGCAATTGCTACGCCGACGAGAATTACTGCTAGTCCTGAATGTTTTCTTATAGCTCCAATTACTGCCATTTTGACTGTCGGTTTAAAATAGTTTGCAAAGGTAGAATTAAATTTCGAAAAACCGAATTATTCTTGAAATTTTAGGTGTACCAGGTCAATCCGCGATTCGCTTGCCTGTAGGATCACACAAATGAAGCGGCCAATCGGGATCTCCTCTTTCAGCTCGGGTATGCTTTCGTGATGATGAATAATGAATCCCGCAAGTGTTTCATAGTCATCTGTTTCAGGAAAGCTAAGATTATATTTTTCGTTGAGGTAGTCAATTTCAAGACGTCCGGAAAAGATAAATCCTCCGTCATCGGCCTGGCGCTCTACCAGTGCTTCCTCATCAAACTCATCTTCAATCTCTCCAAAGATCTCTTCGATGATATCTTCCATGGTTACCATGCCCGAGGTGCCACCAAACTCGTCTACCACCACAGCAACGCTCTTATGTTCCCGGATAAAGGTTGACAATACATTATTGGCAAGCATGGCTTCGGGTACAACGATGATTGAGCGAGTGATGGACTTAATGGTTTCAAGGTTTTTGAAAAGATCCGATGTATGCACATAGCCAATGATATGGTCTATGGATTCACGGTAGATGAGGATCTTGGAAAAGCCGGATTCAATGAACAGCTGCCTCAGGTTCTGGAGACTATCATTTTCTTCTAATGCAACAATCTCGGTTCTTGGGACCATGCACTCCCTCAGTTTGATATTTCTGAAGTCGATTGCATTCTGAAACATTTGTATTTCCTGTTGCAGATCACTCTCCTCCGGTGCTTCAAGGGTAATTGTCTTAAGGTAATGGTCAAGGTCGATGGTGCTGAACACATACTTCTGCCCGGTAGTCTTGATCCGGAAGAAAACCCTGATGATGATCTCTCCCAACCCGATAAAAAGAATTATAAATGGGTAAAAAATGATATAAAAGATAAAAACGGGAATTGCAAAAAGGTTCAGTATGTAATTTGGTTTGATCCGGAACAGTGCTTTTGGCAAGAACTCAGCGGTAAATAATATCACCAGGGTTGCCAGGATCGTTTGAATAAGCAGGATGACCCAGTTGTTGTTCAGCCCACCGGGAAGATTATTCAATAAAAATGGCTCCAGGAGCCTGGCGGTGGCGATGCCATAAATAACCAGTGCTATATTATTCCCAAGCAATAAAGCACCGATAAAACGTGGAGGGTTTTGATTGAAAAATGCAATGATTTGGGCAGACAGCAAGCCCTTGCCTTTGTCAATTTCTATTTTCAGGTTGTTTGAGCTGACAAAGGCGATCTCCATCCCGGAAAAGAATGCAGATAAAATGAGAGTGAATATGATTATCAGCCAGTTATCCATAAATTATTGTTCCTCTTCATCGATGAGTATTTCTCCGTGGGGGTTGATAATCCTTCGGTTTGAAAATGTCTGATCCGACTCCAGCCCATCACCATAAAGCACACCATCTCCCGTGGTGATCTTGACAAATTTATTAGAATAGATGATTTCCTTGCGCTGGTCCCAGATCAGCTCTTCTGTGTTGAGCTGCTCGTCCGTATCATAGTTGTTTACCACCACATCACCTCTTGCTTCCATAAACTTTCTTTCCCGGTAGTTGATTCCGTAGTCTGCAGTGATCTGGCTTGTAACAATCATCTCTTCATCATAGAAGATTACCTTGAACCCATCAGGAAACTCCATGTAGGGATCTTCTCCGTCAAAGCTGTGCATGGTAGGTGCTGAAAGCCTGACCTGGATCCTTGCAGAGTCACTATGAATAAATTCTATATCGTAGGCGCTCAAACCAGGAAGGGAGTCCAGGGAGGTATCGAAGGCCGTGATGTCCTTCATTTCATTCCTGCATGCAAAAAGCATTGCGATTATTGTTGCAAGAACAATGCTTTTTGAAAGAAATCCTGTGCTTTTTTTAATGAGCCGTCTCAAATTCTTAAGACTTGGTTACTATTTGGCCGCCCTGACCTTGGTCGTTTCGTTGATCCAGCATTCAACCTTGTAATCATCACCCTCATTCAGGTTGTGGAAGAAGATGGTCTGCCCCTGGGGAAAGTGTGCTGAGTATGTAGAGATACGGCTGTTTGCTATTTCTGTAAGAGACTCGTCAACACGCTTAGCTGTGTAGTACTTGTCAACTGCTGCCCAATAAACTGCCTTTTTACTAAGGTCGTTCGTTCCGCACTCATTGCCAGATGCAGCATACATATCACCGATTAACAGGTATGGTTGCCCGTTATCAGGGTTAATCTTGGCAGCCTTCAACGCATATGAACGCGCAGCCGGGTAGTTATTTAACCTGTTGTATGCCTCTGCCAGCATCAGGCTACTATTAAAGACACTCTCCTGGTCTTCAAGTTTTTCACCTTCTTTAAGATAGGTGATGGCCTTGTTGTAGTCTTCTTTCTTCATCATCATCTTACCAATAAGGTAAGCCGATTCCGGGCTGGGCTCCAGATCATAAAGCTTAACTGTACTTTCGAAGTACAAGGGAGCATCGATACATTTTTTCTTATCAAGAAGCTTGGTTAGCTTCTTTAACATATCTATATCATTCGGGTTCTCCTGGAATTTAGGCGTATAGATCTCGACCAGTGCATCACATGTAGCATATGGCTCAAAGGTAATATCGATATTACCTTTAACATTTTCCCAGTTAGACTTCTTGTTCTGATCCTCAGCGTACTTCTTCAGGTTAAAATCGATGATTTGTGAAGATCGATCATAATTTTCGAATATGATATCAACAGGAGCTTTTTCCTCATCGATCATCTTTTTAGTGGCGCGCATATAGAATACCAGAACATCGGGAGCTGTATTATTCCCGTCTAATTCTAGCGACCGGTTAAAAATTTTGTACGCCTCTTCAAAGTCTTCCGGCCTGTATGTATACAGATCCACACCTTTTCTTCCAAGAATATACCCCTCCTTATTAAAATACTTAATGCGGGAATCATAAACCATCATCAAAGTATCAATCATCTTGTTCTTAACAACCACATCCTTACTGTTTTGGATCCTCCAGGTCATGATCTTTACCCCGTCAAGATACAGGCTTTGCCTTGAGGCGGGACAGTTTAATAATACCGAGCGCCACGGAGGAATAACATCCTTAATAGCCTCATTTTTATACCCGCTGGCCTTCCATTGTTTAAAAAATTCCTTGTAGAGGGAAAGGTTCATGATACAATTAACGCTGTCTTCGCCGTATTTCTTAACCTTTTCTTCCTGCGCCTGCAGTGATGTGATGGCGAACAGGGAAATCGTGAAAATTATTACCAGTGAAAAGATCCGTGTTTTCATTTCTGTTTTGTTGAAGCGATTAATATTCAAATTACCTGTATTTGTTTTTAAGAAACCAACGTTCGTAAAGTGATAAACCAAAGTTAAATTTAATAAAATTCTCCTGAACAAGGTCTTCAGCCGTTGTTCCTCTTCTGCCGAACTCAAATCCAAAATTAAAATTTGATTTAGAACGCCGTAACGGTAAACTAAATCCAAAACTTATGCCAAATTCATTGATTTGCTGATTTCTGAACACCAGGGGCAGCTGTGTATACCGGGCACCAGCCCTGAAAGTCATCCTTTTCCAGAAGGATGATGTGGAGGTTTTGTCAGCCACATATTGTCCCCCAACCCTTATTTCATAGGTGTTTAAAAGAGAGTCGGTGTAACCAAACATTTCAAAATCTGACCAGTTCTGGAAATCGAAATCAGCACCTACGAGCCAGTGCTCACGTTTTTCAAGAACAAGGCCAACACCGATGTAAGCCGGCACAAGAATATGCCCTTTTTCTTCCGGAGAGTAAGCAACCGTGTCAAGAAATGTTTCAGATGAACCTATGCTGCCCTGGAAAGTATTGGCAATATATTCTCTTCTTGCCCTCATTTTATTGTCCAGTGCAAAAGTTAGGCCGGATGTCAGCACAAAGTCTTTTTTTAGGTTTGCAGCGTACTGTGCACCAAAGTCCACAGCAAGGTCACTAACTTTGATCTTATTTTCGAGGTTGGAGTTGATATATGTAGCCGAAGAGTCAGGAAAGTATACCTTCCTGTAACGGTTCATGGTCCCGAAATAATAAATGAAATTAATACCGAGAGAAAGCCCTTTTGTGACACTGAAGCCATTTCCCCAGTAAGCCTGGTTTATGCCACCGGAGCCCTCATATTGCGTAAGGGTCCTTCCAATATTTTCTGATGTTTGTTCCTGTGTGATGTTGTATCCCACATCACTGAAAGGCAGCACCCCCAGGCTCATTTTCCACCAATGGGTGGCAGGAAAGCCAAACAGGAGATGTGCCAGCGTACCGTACATTGATTGCTCAGTATTGTAAGCGCTCTTCATGGTCGTAATATCGGTACTGATGCCCGCATCAAACAGAAAAGAAGTAGAGTCAATAGCTGAATATGATGCCGGATTAGCGAAGTTCAGATGATAGGGCGAGCGGATTGCGTTGCTGATTCCCCCCATCGAAGAGAACACAATATTATAGTCACCCCTGCGCAGAAGACCCACGCCATACCTTGAATAGGGAGAACTGATCCGCACCTGGGCCATGCCTGCTATGGCCAGAAGTAAAAAGCTCAGAAAAAGAAATGTTCGCCGACCCATATTAAAGTTAAACATTGAAGTCCAAGATTATATTTAGCCCTGTTAGTACGATGTTTGGGACTGCAAAGATGTTATTTTTTAGTTTCTTATCAAAATATTTGGCATCTCCACCACTTAAAATCGTTATTAAGTCACCATATTCATGCCTGAACCGGTCGATCATGCCATCAATTTCAGCGACAGTACCCACCTGTACACCGGATATTATTGATCCGCCCGTTGACCTACCCGTTAGTGCGCTTTCGGCGGACTTCTCTATTAACGGCAGGTGATCGGTAAAAGTATTCAGCGCGCGGAAACGCATGTCAATACCAGGAGCGATGGCACCTCCAAGGTATTCTTTATCGGAAGAAACCACATCATAGGTAATACATGTCCCGGCAGTGATAACAAGCACATTATGGTCCGGGTAAAGGTGTGAACCTGCCACCGCAGCGGCCATACGATCCTTGCCCAGTGTTTCGGGGGTATCGTAGTTTAATTTTACAGGGAGAGGGGTGCTGGTGGAAAGTTTGATGAAAAAGGAACGCGCAGCCAGGATATCGGTAAGCCTCTCAGGGTAGTTGATTACAGAAGAAAGTATTGATGCACTTACCGGAACATCCTCCAGCATTCTTTCAAGTTCATCCAGATCAAGCTCTTCAACAGAAAAGAACTCCTTCATTTCATCCCCGTGAAAAAAAGCAAACTTTCTGAGTGTGTTACCGAGGTCGATTACGAGTTTCATGTTGAGTATAAAGATACAACATTGATATCTGAATTATGATATCTGATATCTGAGTTATGATTTTCTGATCACAGACCAGCTCTTTTCTTTTACCCACCCCCCTTCCCCCTCCCTCAAGAAGGAGGGGGAGCGCATAAAGCCAGTGACCCCGGAGGGGTCAGATGTCTGTAGGAAAATAAACGATTTGAACACACACCTCTTACAATGTGCAATTATTCAATTATCAACTTTTGTGTTTGGATTTGATTGTTGGAATGTGAGCGGATAAAGTAAACACCCGCAGGCAAGCCACTTATATCAACAGTAAATTCGTACATGCCGGCGGACACTTCTTTTTCAACTATTCGCTTAATCAGATTTCCTGAAACCCCAAACAAATCAGATATCAGATATCCTGAACCATAAATCAGATATCGAAGGCACATAGTGCCTGTGGCGGGATTTGGATAAACAGACAGCAAATGATCTGCAGGTATATCATTAACAGTGACGCCGGTAAGCTGATCAGTAACCCTCACCAGCACCGGGTAAAGCCACCCTTCTTCGTAATGGATAATATTATCAAGATAAATAGTATCGTGGGCAATGCCGGAGGCATAGATAGAGCCATCATCAGAGATGGCCAGCTCGTGAAAAGTGTCATATCCTTTACCACCACCATTTTTCACCCACTGGACATTTCCTTCCGGATCATACTTGATCATGAAGTAATCATAATAAGTTTCGGCTTCAGAAACGATGCCATTGCCCCAATCGATAGTGCCACGCTGAAAACCACATAGTATTGGATTACCCTGGTTGTCAATTGTTAAAGAATGATTGGCCCCAAGGCTTGCATCACCTGCGATCTGGCTTTGTACCGGGACCTCTTTTACCCATTGATATTCACCGTCAGCATTCAGCCTGGTCAAAAAATAGTCATAGACCCACTCAGGGCCGTTTGCCGTGTGGCTTCCAAACTGTGTTTCTATATGTAGCAGGTCAGCATAATATACATTTCCATTATCATCACACTGGATCGTAGGGAAGTTGCAGGTAATGTCTTCAACGTATCTAACCCACTGCACATCACCATCAGCATTGTATTTTGCAATATACCTGTTGTAGCCAAACTCAGGCTCATGGGCAACCCCGGCAAAGGTGGCAAGAGGACCAGCACATGATCCGGTGGTGAATATTTCACCTGATGAGTTTGTGGCAATACCGCTGATCAGGGGAACATTTTCCTGGACCATTGACGAGAGGCTATCTCCTTCTACAGAGATCTCAGTGATATATGAAGCCCAGGGAGAGGCCCATCCCAATAGAAGGTTACCCTGGTTGTTGAAAGAAAAAGTTGAAATGTTATAAACAGGGGTCTGGAACAACCCATCTATATTCAGCATGAGCTCGGGCTCACCCTGGGGGCTTATCCTGGCCAGGAAATACTCGGAGTCATCTCCGCCACCATGACCCATAATGCTTGAACCCCAAAAGCCAAGATTGCTGCGCATGATTCCAAGCAGGTAAACATATTTCTGACCGTCATCTTTCATGGTGATGATACTACCATGGCCATATATTGTCTTTGCATAGATCTCGTTACCTGAAGCATCATATTTCGTCAATGCCAGGTCGCCAAACGCCTTGGTGCCATAGATGTATTTAAAGTTACGCATACTCCACATATATACACAGTTGTCATCGTCCGTTGTCGTTGATGTCTGGATCATGGCCGGGTTCATGCTGTAATCCAGCTGATGCGCACGAACCCATTCATATTGCTGGGTAAATGCACTTAATGTAAATCCCAAAACCATTAACGCAGTATATATTGTGGTTCTCATGAGGGCGATTTAGATAAACTCTAAACAATTAAAGCATGCGATTGTTTTGCTGTACATTTGTAACATGTCCGCCACTTGTGCGTCATAAAAACAGAAACACTATTGTATTATGATCAGGAGTCTTTTCAGGCACAGCCTTCGTGCATTGCGTCGTCAAAAAACCTATGTATTAATCAATGTGCTTGGGCTGGCCATTGGTATTGCCTGCAGCCTGATAATTGCTTTATTTATTATACATGAACTGAGCTTTGACCAGTATCATGAAAAAAAGGACAGGCTTTACAGGGTGATCCTGCATGGCAAAATGGGCGGACAGGAGCTTCAAGTCACCTCAACAGCAGCCCCGATCGGGCCCACCATGCTTAATGAGTTTCCGGAGGTGGAAGATTTCCTCAGGATAAATGGTCGCTGGGAGGTTGTGATTAAATATGAGGACAAGCATTTTATCGAGAAGTATAATATTGAGGCAGACTCTTCCTTTTTCAATTTCTTCTCCATTCCATTGATTAAAGGAGACGCCGCGACTGTCCTTAATGAAAAATATACGGCAGTCCTTTCGGAAACCCTGGCGGCTAAAATATTTGGTGAGGAAGACCCGGTTGATAAGATGATAAAGGTTGGCAATGACAAGACCCTGTTCAGGGTTACAGGGGTGATGCAGGATATTCCCGAAAACACCCACTTCAGGGCTAATATGATAACATCTTTCATGACTAATTCCAGGTCTACCGATGATCAATGGCTTTCAAATAGTTTTGATACCTATGTCCTGCTGCATCCAAACTCGAATCCCCAGGATGTTGATGCCAGGTTCGTAGACATGATCATAAAATATGTCGGCCCCCTGGTTACCAAGTACTTTGGCACTACCCTGGAGGACTTCCTGGCCCAGGGCAACAAGTACAGGCTTTTCCTGCAGCCCCTGGGAGAGATTCACCTTAACCCAAATATTGAACAGGACCTCCGCCCGGCCAGCGATCCAAAATACCTCTGGATCTTTGGGAGCATTGCCATGCTAATCATTGTTATTGCCGGGATTAATTTTATGAACCTGTCAACCGCCCAGGCCTCAAAACGGGCAAAAGAAGTTGGAATAAAAATGGTAAGTGGCTCAACGAAAAGAAACCTGGTAAGCCAGTTCTTACTTGAAACCATCATCCTGTCCTTTCTCGCATTGCTGCTAGCCGTCCTGGCAACAGAATTATTCCTTCCCTATTTTAACGATTTGCTGGGAACAGAACTGGTAATCGGATATTTTAACAACTGGTTTACGATTCCCGTACTCCTCTTGTTTTCAATCCTGATTGGCATTTTTGCAGGAAGTTATCCTTCGTTTTATCTTTCATCATTCAATCCTGTTTATGTCCTTAAAGGCAGCCGGTCTGGCAGCAAGAGCAATACTCGTCTAAGGAGCGTGCTGGTTATTCTGCAGTTTTCTATTTCAATAATTCTCATCATCGGCACCATGATTATGTTCAGGCAGATTAGCTATATGCAAAGCAAGAAACTTGGCTTTGATAAAGAACATGTTTTTGTAATCAGCCGGGGAGGTACGATCAGCGACAACATTCAGGGCTTTAAAAATGACATCAGGCAAATTCCTGATGTAGTGAACATTACAACATCAACTGCCATTCCGGGACACAATAATAACAATAACGGGTATATGATGAAGGGAAGGGAAGAAGAATCCTTTTTGCTGATGACCAGTTGGGCCGACCAGGACTTTCTTAAGGTTTATGGCATGGAGATGGCGAAAGGAAGATTCTTTGACAAAACCTTTGGTACGGAAGAAAATGCTGTGGTTGTCAATGAAACGGCTGTCAAACATTATAATATGGCAGATCCATTGAGTGAGAAGTTCATGGACCGGGATGATGAGACCATGGAGGTATCATATATGCCCATTGTAGGTGTTGTGAAAGACTTTCATCATGAATCATTGCAGCGGGAAATAGGCCCTTTTATATTCAGGTATCGTGAGGATTTCAGCTGGGGTTATATCAGCATCAGGCTGGCGCCTACCGCCTCATCAGAAACGGTTGAAAAGATAGAGAGTCTATGGGGATCCTATACTGACGGACAGCCCATGCAGTACTTTTTTCTTGATGAGGATTTTGAGCGATTGTATAAAGAAGAAAGGCAAAACGCTCGCCTATCCATTCTCTTTACTATCCTGGGTATTCTGATTGCCTCACTTGGATTGTATGGGCTAACAGCCTTTACTGTTCAGCAGCGGACCAAAGAAATTGGTATTCGCAAAGTCTTTGGCGCATCTGTTTCCAGGGTCTGGTACCTGATCTCCAGAGAAATCATGATCCTCATTGCCATTTCCACCCTGATTGCCTGGCCACTGGTTTACTGGATCGCCGACACCTGGCTTCAAAACTACCATTATCGCATCAGCCTGGATGCTTTTGACTTTATACTGGGATTTTTGGTTGCGATGGTCATTGCGTTGCTAACGACAACCTATCGGACAGTTCGGACTGCGCGGCTGAATCCCTCGGATTCATTGAGATACGAATAATCAGTGAACACTGATCAGTGAACACTGAACAGAAATCTCAATACTCAATACTCAATACTTAATACTCAATACTTAACTACTATTTCTCTACTACTGGCTGAACAGGGTACTGAGCCATGATCTGTGCTACAGCCTTGGGAATATTTTTTTCTCTTTTTTGTGGGTTGTCATTAACCGTTCCCTTACCAACACCCTCCCAGACCAATTTTTGGGCCTGTGTATCATACACGTCACAAATGAGCGTACCTACGGTATAATCATAGGTGTTGTAGGTGGTGGTTGCCATACCTCCGCCCCATCCCCATCCGGGGCCATAACCGTAGCGGCCGCCATAGCCAGCTCCCATGCCTGTGGTCGTTGCTGTCACCTGCTGTTCTTGTTGAGTATGAATAAAGAGCGCAACGGTAAGGTCGCCGCCATCTTTTACAAAAGTGAGCCCCCTCTTGTCAAACTCATCGGCAAAAGACTTTTCCAGCCTTTCCTTGTCAAAGCCGGTAAGCAACTGATCACTATTATCGGCCCAGCCATAATAGGAATATGTTTTGTATTGTGTGAAGTCAATGGTTTTATCATAGTCTGCAGTAACAGAAATGCTTGAGCATCCCACAATCACTGCGAGTGCCAGGACGAATAATGCTAAGGTGTATTTTTTCATGGTTTACAAGTTTGTGTGAAGGACAAAGATAGTAAATCAGGGATTAAGCTGTTAAGTGGTTGGTGAAATATGGCGCTATGTCTCTATGATACTAGATGCTGGATGCCGGATACCAGATACTGGATGCCGGATACTGGATTGGTTGTTATATTATTGTTTCAGTACCTTCCTGGTTATTTCTTTTCCGCCGGCTTCTATCCTGACAAAATAAATACCACGCGGATAACCCGCAAGGCTCAGTGTAGTCATTGCATTATAATATTCTTTTGAAAACAGGAGTTCTCCTGTGGAGCTAAATATTTCAACCTGGCTAAAGATCTTTTTGGACTTAATAGTTACCCTGTCGGTTGCAGGGTTTGGATAGATCTTGATGCTTTCATCCGCTTTGGATGTTGGCAGCTCACTTATCTCTGCGGTCAGAAAATCCAGGATGAATACATTATCCGGTCCGGGCCTGGGGATAAGGCATTGATAAGATTCGTTGTAAACCTTAAATGGCTCGCAGCATTCCCGCAAGTAATATTCCTGTCCATTATATTGTAAATGTCTCAGTCCCTGTGTAACAGGATTTCCCAGCGGATCAATGCCTATCTGCATAAGCCTGCTTGTTGCATTTAAAAATATGGTGTCCACGAGAAGGCCACTGACCGGATCTGCCGTTAGAATATTGTATTGCATCAGGAGGTAGAACTTACCATCAACCGGATTATATTCACAACCCATACCTGCATCCTTGCCCACATTGATTGTATGCTCAAGGTATGAATCAGGACCATTGATATAAATTACACTGTAATATTCATACATAAATCCATGGGCCAGGCATACTCTTTTGCTGTCGGGGGTAAATGCCATATCAAACACATGGTAATTAGGTGTGGGGACCACGCATTCGATATCCATCCTGCCGGTGTGGACGATCTGTATACCGTTCATCCCCTGGAACAATATATTCATTCCATCAGGGGAAATCTCAGGTGAATACCTCGACTCCCAGTTAACATAGAACACAAAGTGGTCTTCAATCAGCAAACTATCAATACGTATAGCATTAGTTCCATCGATCTGAAATTTGATCAGTTTTGTTTCTCCCCTGTTGTGAACATAGAAATATTGATGATCCGGCGAAGGAAGAATTGTTATATCATAACCTCCATAGGGAGCACAAACTTGTAATTCCTGGATTATACTTAATGTGTTCAAATCAAATAAATACATCTTTTCAAAATCCACGCCAGAGAGGACAACGATATCATCTGTAATACCGGTTACATTCGTTATCTCATTAACGGTAATGAAAGTATCGACTTCATATGTTGTGGCATTTATTATGCTTAAGTTTTGCGAAAATGTATTGGCTGGTAATGATCTTATTGTGTTTGGTGCTAAGAAAACATGTCCAGGGCAGGTCCGCTTCATCCCACATACCGCAAATGATGCTATCGGTTAATACAATATTGAAAGGATCATTAAAATCCCAGAAATTGATCCTCTCTGTTTTTAGCCAGTTGGTAACTTTTGTATAAGCATGGTGGTCATGCCATACATATTCATAGCTGTTTGGAGAAGCAGCATTAACCTTATATCCATTCCATAAATATTCCAAACCCATCCATTTATAATCCACATATTCTTCGGCTTCAAAATCGAATACAGCCTGGTAGCCACTTCTATATGAGATCACGTATCTATTATCAAATGAAACGACCGGGTTATAACAGGGGTCATACAGGGTAGTATCAAATATAATTTGTTCATGGGTGTTAAAATCAGCCATTAGTCCCATGGGGTTCCAGTTCATTCCAGACATTTCAATAAACAATTTCTTCCCTGTTGCATCAATACAAAGATTATCCTGCCAGTACCAGGATATGGGTAACTGGGGTGTTGGTGCTATGATTGAATCAAGGATTTCAAGGGTATTAGTATTGATGCAGAAATAACGCATGCTCTCATTATTTGGCCCTACTGAGGCTGTATACAGAGTATCTGCCCCGGGAGTGCTTACCATGGCAAAGTAGCTGTATTCAAAATCCTTGACTATATCTCCCGTTAATGCATCAAGGATGATAAGCCACGTGCTACCCTGTTTCTGGCAGGCAATATAGTTGTCATCATTAATGAGCAAAAATTCGGCATAGGTATAAACCTTTCTGCCTTTATAACCTCTTGACATATTAATCTGGTCGATATGGGGCCAGGTATTTGACCAGAGCTTGGTCTGGGTATTGAGGCTGTATCCTGTAAGAAAGCCTCCCTTATGTTCAGAACTATGACAACCAACATAGATCAGGTCCTCATCTGAATTAACCCGTATCACACATGGATGAGATTCGACCCTCATTATCAAAGGAATAGAATAATCATCCAGGTTAATAACATATACCTGGTCTGAATAATAGCAGCAGACATAAAGATGATGTTCTGTTACAACCATGTCCTCCGGCCCCAGCCCCACGTTAATTATGGCCAGGACTTCCTTCGTGTCAACATCATAGACATAAACATTATTAGAATGGTGGCAGATGGTTATCAGTCTTTCTCCGTCAGCGGTATATTTTATTTTATAGGGCAGATCACCCTCGGGTAGTATTCCCGGGTCGATGCTGTCCAGGTTGTCGATCATCCTGGTATGTGGCTCGAATGAACCCCGATCAAACATCTCCCTGGGAGATAGCACATACTTGTCATCAAACTCTAAGTGCTCGGGAAGTTGCCCGTCAGTGAATTGATGCGTATAGGTGGTGTCTGGTAATTTTAGATAGAAGGTTGAGGATTTACCATCCGGGTTATCAAATATGCCTATGTTTTGGGAAAAGCCGGGCATAGAACCCAGCAATAGAATGAAAAGAATAATTCGTGCTTTCATTTGAATTGGAGTTAATATGTAAGCGCAGGGGCATATCAAATATAGTGAATAAAACGATGTGTTGTTGATTTATATCTGTGTTTACAATTTACAATATTTGATGTGGTATCCGATCCTTCGGCTCCGCTCAGGGATGACAAAATTTGGAATATGGCGCTATGTGCCTCTATGATACCAGATGCCGGATGCCAGATACCAGACACCAGATGATTTCTGTCAATATTGATGATTTGCCTTGACATTTTTGTGTTTTATGCCGATATTTGCCTTGATAATTTGAAATTATCTGGCATTGTTTGCCCTGATATTTTGCAGAAAGGAGGTGGGATATTTATGAAAAGAAGCATTGATCAGGAATTTAGGTGGTGGAAAACAGATCCTAACAGGAAAACATTATTGGTAAGGGGGGCCAGGCAGGTTGGAAAAACCTATTCTGTCCGGGAGCTTGCAAAAGGATTTGATCATTTCCTGGAGGTTAACTTTGAATCTGACCAGGAGGTTCACCATATTTTTGATAAGGAAATGGATCCCGATGTTTTATGCAGGAACCTGTCGGCTTATTATAATGTTCCTGTAATTGACGGTAAAACACTTGTGTTCTTTGATGAAATACAGTCTTGCCCTCCGGCAATCTCTTCGTTGAGATTCTTTCATGAAAAGAAAAAAAACCTGCATATAATAGCGGCAGGGTCTTTACTTGAATTTGCTCTGGAAAAACTTCCCTCATTCGGTGTCGGGAGATTTGAGAATCTTTTCATGTACCCTTTTTCTTTTGATGAGTTCCTGTTAGCGCTGGGGGAAGAAAATCTCTATGATATCAAACATAAAAGCAGTTATAGTAAAATCCTAAACAATGCACTGCATGTAAAGCTGATTAATTATTTAAAACAGTTTTTACTGATAGGGGGCATGCCCGAGGTTGTTAAAACGTTTATTAGGACCAACGATTACTATCAGCCACAAACTGTTCTTGATCAGTTAATTACAGGCCTCCAGGACGATTTTATTAAATACAGGAAAAGGGTGCCGCAAAGCCGTATCAGAGAGGTATTTAATTCAATCGTTTATCAATCAGGGGGCAAATTCAATTATTCAAAAGCATCTGATTCTTCAAATCATTCTCAGACAAAAGAGGCACTTGACCTGCTTGAAATGGCCGGACTGGCTTATAAGGTTAAGCATACAGCTGCCAATGGAATCCCGCTGGGGGCTGAGGTAAACCCTAAAAAATTCAAGGTGATTTTATTTGATCATGGTATATTTCAGCGGATTCTTGGTCTTGACTTATCAAGATACCTGGTATCAGATGATCTTAGTGTTATTAACAAAGGGAATCTGGCTGAGCAATTTGTTGCCATGGAGCTAATTAAGAATCAGCTACCCACCATAAAACCACAACTATATTATTGGCATCGTGAAAAGAGAGGAAGTTCTGCTGAAGTTGATTATATCATACAAAAGGACAAGGACCTGGTACCTCTGGAGGTTAAGTCCGGAACCCAGGGAAAGATGCAAAGCCTCCGGTTATTCCTGCGGGAAAAGAAAATTAACTACGGCATCCGGATTTCCATGGAGAACTTTGATCGATACCAAAATATAAAGGTGTTTCCTCTTTATGCAGTACAGAATATTCTTGACTGACAGGGCTAAGGGCAAAGGGCGAAGAGCTAAGGGTGAAGAAACGCTTAGCGCTCTGCTCTTAGCTCTTTGCCAAATGTGCCTCTATGATACCAGATGCCGGATGCCAGATACCAGATTCATTAGGGAAAGTACCGATAACATCCATGATTTTTAAAATATGCGTACCCATTGACTTTAGGTGTGTATTTCTGTAAATTTGGGTATCTCCAACTATTGTTACAGATCATGTTATTTTATAAACCCAAAACAAATAATTATGAAAAAAAATATTTTCTCAAATCATTTTACTGTTATCGTAATAATTATAATTCTGCAGATTATTTCGGGTTGCCAAAAAACAGATAATGATAACGATAATGTTATTGATCCCCCAGAAATCGAGGGTTCCGAAAACCTTGGATCTGGTTATGATGTATTCGACAATTACGCCGAAGTATCACGTGTAAAGGCTGCCATTCTGGATGTAGATAAGTTGAATAAAAATGGACTCATTGAAAAGAAAACAGTGGAAAACAGCATCTTTACTACCTCAAGCGGAGAAAGTATATCTGAATACAGCAACTCTCTTAAGGTATCAGCAAGCCTGGAAGGGAATTACATGTTTTTCAGCGGTGCTGTGGAAACAAATTTTCATGAAGACCGGTATCTTTATGAGTCCTATTCATTTGCTACGGTAAAAAGCAATATCCATAAAACCCAGCTTCGCCTGCCGATCGATATGTCGGCAGATGAACTGAAACCCTATCTTACTGAGACAGCCAAAAATAAGCTTAACGATCCTGCGGTGTCACCAGAGTATATTTTCGATATTTATGGCACGCACTGCCTGACCGGGGTAATGCTTGGGGGGCGGCTTGATTACAGTGTTTCTGCAAGAACCAGCGACCTGACCGTAGGGAAGAGTATCGAGGTATATGCAGAGGCCAGCTTTTCAAGTGGAGGTGTTTCTGTTACCGGCAGTAGTGGAACAGTGACCAGCGAGGAATACTCCAAATACCTGAATAGCCAGAAAAAGATCGTGAAAACCTATGGTGGACAGAGTGAGTTTGGACAGGACATAATTAATGAGGATGATTATGACGCATGGATAAATAGCATTGATGAAAATACGGTATTTTGTGACTATACACAGCACGGTCTTGTCCCTGTATGGGAGTTTGTTGATGAACAGTCACGTATAAATGAGCTGATAGCAGCTTTCGATGTATGGGCCAGCGATAATGAAATTACTACAAATCCAGCGCCTCAATTATGTATTCTTGATGTAAAGGTGTTTTTTGGTAACCCGGCTGATCCATTGTTAATTGACGACAGGGAATATCATCGTTTGAATGCTGACCTGAATGCCTCGGTTGGTGGATCGTTTATATGGATTTATTATTTATTGGGGTATACTAACGATGAAACCTTTACACCTATAGCTGAAATATGCACCATAGATGCATCAGACGGGGAGTCTTTGAACAATCTTCCTGGTGAAGGCTGGGTGCAGTTGCCGGAAGACCTTAATAAAGGCGCTGGAGGTGATTTAATTTACATCGCCTACCGGAGATCTGCAGGTCCTTCTGATGATTTGCTTACCGGGCTGCGGGTTGAGCATTCAGCCAAAGCAGATAACTATTATTCGAATTATACCGATGGAACAAATCACTGGTATGCCGTCATGCAAGGTTATAACGGTATATACAAACAAGACCTGAATGAAGGTTCGGGAGGATGGTTTATCTTCTTATATTATACGAACGATGAACTGATTGTTGAATAAAAACCTTTGTTTCACATATCATATTGTGCCGGGATTATCAACATCAGGTCCCTGTTGGACCAGCCATGCACAGATCGCACCAGCAAGGTATCGTATACCAGATATCGAATATCAGATCAAATATTGTAAATTGTAAACACAGAATTGTAAATAAAAAAAGCCCAAGCATCGCTTGAGCTTTTTTTGTGGTACCAGCTGTACCTCAACTAAACAAATCTCACCTAATTCCTGTTGTTAAGTATCATTAGAAAAAACACCTTAAACACTACGTTATTAAAGACATTACAGGTAACGTACATTAATTTAGAAAAAGAGTAAATTAGGTTTAGTAAGGAAGAATAGTCCCCTTTACCGTCCCCCTTGGGTGCTTTTTGTCGTATATTTGTATATACAATCAACACCCCCATAACAATGGCAACAATAAAGTTTGTTCTTAAAGAGCCCAACAGTGACAAAGAATCTCTTATCTATGCCCTTGTCCGCTTCGATAACAACAGGATTAAGTATTCAATTGGTCACTCCATCCATCCAAACTACTGGGATAAGGAAAACCAGGAGGCAATTACAAGGAGCTCACATGAGCAACTCATTAGGATGAGGCTTAAACTTTCAAATCCCACCAAAGAAACCAACAAGACTATTAATGTGCAGGTAGGTAGATACCGGGAGACTGTCACCAGGATATTTGACTCATTCACAATTCAAAGGGTTGAGCCTACTACCGAGGCAGTTCGTGAAGGGTTGGATATAGAATTTAAGAAACTCCCAAAGGCCAAAAGGGTAACCCTAAACGATTATATTGATCAATTTATCGAAGACATTGAATCCGGGAACAGGCTCACCGAGAAAGGCGAAAAATACAAACACAGTTCAGTTAAGAACTACTATCAACTCAAGACCCAGTTAGGACTATTCCAAAAGGAGAAACACCGTGTGTTAGACTTTAAGGATGTCACAACAGACCTTTACGATGATCTACTCAAGTTCTTCAGGGAAAAGGATTACTCTACCAACTCCATTGGCAGAGTGATCAAAACCCTTAAGGCTGTTATGAATGCATCCTACGAGGGGGGATTTCACAGCAACAACCAATATCAGCTAAAGAAATTCAAGGCAATTACTGAGAAGATCAAACCTATTTACCTCAGCCTGGAAGAGTTAGAGTGCATATATAACCTTGATCTTTCCGACAGCCCTGAACTTGCAACTGCAAGGGATATATTTCTTGTCGGTTGTTTTACTGCTTTAAGGTATTCGGATTACAGCCGAATTAAACCCCAACATATTCAAACAACACCCTCTGGTACAAAGGTGATCCGCATCATCACAAAAAAGACCGGAGAAGAGGTCATCATTCCCATGTGGCACTGGATCCTTGAGGAGCTGATAGACAAATACCCAGATGGATTACCAAAGAGCTATGAGCAGAAGATCAACAAGAGGGTCAAAGACATTGGAGAAGAGGCAAAGATCAATGAACCCGTTAACAAGGTGGTGTATAAACAAGGCACTAAATACGAAGTAACAACTCCTAAGCATAAACTAATAATGACTCATACCGCCAGAAGGTCGGGAGCCACCAACATGTATAAAGAGGGCATCCCAACAGTGGACATTATGAAGATCACCGGGCATAGCCTGGAGAGTAATTTCTTTAAATACATTCAGCTAACCAAGGAAGAGACAGCTGAAAGAATTACCCGGGATTACAAAATCAATAAACCACTCCAATTAGCGAAATAAATAAAATCTTGTTGTTATAGTCATTGTTTTATTTTCATTAAAGCCCTAATTTCATATTTTTATTTTCATCCAACTCGATAGGGAAATGAATATTGGCAAGAAAAAGAGACTCTTCTTTTTAAAGTTGAGAGAAATTGAAGACGATTTAAGTAATTGTAAGTTGCACAATGAGAAGGATATATTAAATAAGATACGAGCGGCCCATGAATTTACGTATTTATTGTTTGAGGAACTTGAAAAACCCATTATGGCAGGGGAAAAAGGGATACTGTTAGTAAAAAAACATTATAATGAAGTTGCCAAAATCCTCAAACACAAAATTGAAATATTTGAATTAAACGTTAAAGAGATATATCAAAATGTTGAACAGCATCCTTTAGATGATGAAATCTACAAAGAGTTTAATCTGAATAAGGAATACATGGAAATGTTAGGAAGCCTCAAGTTCAATTGTAATAAATTTATCTTAGACATATTTCCGGAAACACAAAAAACGAAATCCCAAGACATAAGTCTTGACAAGATGTTTAGTGACGAAACAAAACTATCCGAGATTATTAATAAATTAAAAGAAAGAAATTATATCAGGGTGAATGACGCAGGAAATTATATATGGCATGGTAATCCCATTAATCAAAAAGGAAAGAAATTACAATTGGTTGCCCTTTCACTTGAACTTGATAAATACCTTAATAGTGAATACTCTGATAGAGAAATCCACAAAGCGTATATTAAGTATTTTAATTGCAAAATTTCGGATACAATGTTTAAGGATTCCCAATCCGGTCTTGCTGAAAAATACCGATCTTATTTCAACTTCATTTAGTCTATTGTTACCAAACTTACCAATGTTATTCTGGTAATTTAATCAGGCAATTTGCGATGTATTTTGCGGTCAAATAAAAATTATTTGACTATGCAGACACTACAAATTCAAAACCTCTCCGTTGATGAGCTAAAAGTGATTATTGAAGACACCATCGAGAATAAGGTGTCAAGCCTCATCCCCAAACCTCAGCCCCAAGTAAAGTACCTAACCCGTCAGGAAACAGCGGATCACCTCCGTATTTCCCTGGTTACCCTCCATGATTGGACAAAGAAAGGAATCATCAAGGCCTACCGCATCAATTCCAGGGTAAGGTTCAAGAGTGATGAGGTAGAGAATGCCGTCAAGGAAATTCATTCCCTGAAATATCGGAGGGATAAATAATGGAAAACATTCAAACCCTTCCCGGTATTATACACAAAAACGGTTTTAGGTATACTCAGATATGGCGTGGTAAGACTTCGTGCATTTACGAGCAAATGGTTTGGGAACCAGATACAATTTACTATGAGGTGTTCTTAATCAAAGTCAAACCCGCTCAAACCTTATTTGGTAGAGAAATCCCCCCAAGGGAAAGATTCCCCCATAATGAAGCCTTTGGCTACTGGGCATGGACGTACCACAACCTCCGGGATGCTAAGAGAAAATTCAATGAACTTGAAAAATCAATGACTTATGAGAACAAGATTTATTCCAGAGAATCTTAATGTAGAACAGCTAACGGTTGACCATCCCACTGACAACATCAAGTGGTTTAAAAAGTCAAAACTCATTCATATCATCAGTCTGTTTACCGAAATTCCAGCTCGAAACAAAACAGTTCGCAATAACTTTCAGAACAATGGATACGTCCCACTAAACTCTGAGAAACTTCGCCAGGACGGCATTCATAATTATAATGAATACCTCAACTATTTGATGGAATGCGGGGTTATAGAAACCGATAATCAATTCATAGTTGGTCAGAAATCACGCGGCTATAGATTAACCAAGCTTTATCATACCCCTGTGAAAGAAGCCAAAGAAACAGGGATTAAAAGAGTTAATCTGCATCGGTATCTCAGGGAAATCAAGTCCCGCAAAAAATACCACTATCTGAGTAAATATTTCGATGATGGGATGCTCACAATCGACTTTGATCAATCAATAGATTTCATAGGTGATAAATTGAAAAAGTCGACTAAAGAGAACATGGCACATAAAATTATGAAACATAACACCGGGTTTTACTGCATTTCTATGATACATCATAAGGACTACTTTTTCTTTGCTGACGAAACGGGGCACCGTGTCCACACCAACCTGACAATACTCCCAAAGGAGCTGAGACAGTTTATTACCTACGATAGCCAGTCTTTATCAGCAGTAGACATCAAAAACTCTCAGCCATATTTTAGCACCATCTTGTTTCAGCCTAAGTTTTATGAAAAATCGAGCCCGTTTAATATTTATGATATTATCCCTGTCAATTCTCCTTGTAAGAAAGTAAAACCAATAACTCAATCTATCCTGAGACAAGCCACCCCTACCATTACTTTGTTAATATCGCTTGGGGCGGCTGAGAAACAGGAGGTTGGGGGGTATGTTTCTACCGTGGCAAATGGACTACTGTATGAACGATACCAGGTGACCTATAACGAAAGTTACAATACACAAATTACACGTGAACAGGCGAAGAAAAAACTATTCCTTGTGATTTATTCTGCCGAAGGGTGTTATAGAAAGGAAAAAAAGGTTTTCAGCAGTCTCTTTCCAACCGTGAGCAAAATATTTTCAATCTTCAAGGAGCGGTATCATGAATGCCTTGCAGTATTGTTGCAACGGATTGAAGCATATATTATACTTGACAAGGCCTGCAGAAGTATTTCATCGGAATATCCCCAGATCCCCCTTTTTACAATTCATGACAGTATTGTTACCCTCACCGGTTATGAGCAAAAGATTAAACCCATAGTAGAAGCAGAATTATTAAAGCATATTGGGATCCAACCCACTATCAATTATGAATATTGGTCAAACTTATCACATAAAAACAATGATAAATAATAACGGGATACTTTGCATGAATGACAAGAAGGAATTGTTGATTAACTATCACTTGTCCAATGACTTTATTATCGAAAAATTCATTGATATGAAAACTCAAATGAAGAATATTACCATTAATGATTTTAATGTTTGGGACATTATCTAAAAGCCCATCAACCATACACCTGATTTTGGCAAAAATGAGCCCAGTGGTATCTTACATTACCCAGCTTGGGTTCGTGCCTAATTTTCCGAATGGTTCCGCTGAAAATGGAAAATTGATAAGTTGATGTGATTAAGATTGGGGTACCCCCAGGAAATTCATCCCGAGAGGGGTGCTGGATGGCCGCCACATATTTTTTTGCCCTACTGAAACGTATACACATTACCTCATCTTCACCATCTTCCCTCCACCAACCTTTCCTCCAGCTTGTATCCTGAAGTAATACATCCCAGCTGGTAGTCCTTCAGCGTTCCATTGAACCTTCTGCTCGCCTTTATCTTGCTTTTCCTGCATCAGATAAACAATCTGAGATTGTACATTGTAAATTGTAAATTGTACATTCTCTGGTTTGTCAAGGGTGTAGGTGAGGGTTGTTGAATTGGTGAAGGGGTTGGGGGATATATAACAGTATTCAATTAAATACTGCTCTTCAACAGAAACTCCATTGGCAATACAAGAATCCTGTACTTGTTCAGGGCTGTTGCAACCAATAGCGTTTTGAGTAATCCTCACATTACCAGAAGGATTATTTAAATAATTACAAATACTTTGAACGTCGCAGGTAGTCAGGGCATCATTTCTTGAAATCTCAAGGTCACCCCCAATGGAAGTCAAATTCTCCAATCCTGTTAAACTGGTCAGGGCAGAATTTCCTCCATACCAAATCTCCCCAATATTTAAACTTCCTCCTAGGGAAGTCAAACCCTCCAGCCCGGTTAAACTGGTTAAGATAGGGTTATGTTCAAAATAGAGCCCTCCTCCGATTGTGGTCACATTCTCCAGCCCTGTCAGGCTGGCTAAATCATAGTTAGCGACAAGATTGAGCCCTCCTCCGATTGTGGTCACATTCTCCAGCCCTGCCAGGCTGGTAAAGTCATCGGTGACATCAATCGAAAGGCTTCCCACGATCGTGGTCAAATTCTCCAGGCCCGTCAGATTGGTTAGGCCTCCGCTAAATGAAATGCCAAGACTTTCGCCGATATAGGATAAATTCTGTAGCCCTGCCAAACTACTTATGTAACTAATGTCAAGAAGAAGACTTCCACCGATTGTGGTCACATTCTCCAGGCCTGTCAAACTAGTTAAGGTTTGGTTATTTTCAAAATAGAGGTTTCCCCCGATAGTGGTTACATTCTCCAAGCCCGTGAGGCTGGTCAGGGAAAAGTTCCAATAAATATTAAGCTCTCCCCCGATAGAGGTTAAAACACTTAATCCATCGAGATTAGTAATATTACTAATCACCCCCACACCTGCTCCAATTCTCACATACCCTTCAATTTCCGTACAATTCGGATAAATTATCTGAAAACTATCAATCTGAGATTGTGTTTCAAATGTTATCCCTTCAGGTAAACATGGTTGGCATATGGCAATAAGAGGAAATATAACGGTTGAAAAAACTGTCAGGGCTATTTTTTTCATCACTATGATATTTGGATTAATAAATAGTGGATTGAGAATCTGGCAGCATAGATGCTTCAATGGTCGGATGGTCCTATAAAGATAGTGAATTGCAGGGGGTTAGTCAAGAAATATCAGTGAACAGTGAACACTAATCACTGAACAGAAAATCATAATTCATGAATCGTAAACCGAAATCAAATATCAGATATCACGAATCAGATATCAGATATCTTAATAATCTTCCCCCCACCAATCATCTCCCCAGCCTGTATCCTGAAATAGTACACAAATATTGCTGACGACAAACATACTCCAGCAGTACTTTAAAGTAATTTAATTATCTGTATGTTATTCCCAGATACAATCTTTAGAAAATACAAGCTTTGGTTATTTGATTTGTTAATTCCTAATGTAGAAACTTTCCAATTGTAGTTATATTGACCCTCTTCTAATATCCCAAGGTCAATCGAGGAGAGTTTTCTTCCAATTATATCGTAAGCTTCTACTATGGTGGAAGCCTGTTCAATTATTGTAATATCAACTTTAATTGATTCTTTTAAGGGAATTGGATATACATTAACTGTAAATTTTTCTTTACTGTAATCATCTTCCTCAAGAGGGGAACTTTTCAGGCATGGTCCAAGGTAAGCTCCCTGAGCCAACAAAGCAGGTACTGCATTGGGACTTACACAAATGGTAGTGGGATTACTGTTATTCCCAGGTGGTATATGACACACCCAAACCTTATTACCATTATTCCCACATGCTCCCCCACATTCAACTCTCAAACTATCAAACCAAGTAAGTGCATATGGGTAGGATAGGAGCCAACATGTTTCATGTGTTCCAATTGGGTCTAAATCTATTGCTTGCACATCAGGGGCTCCAAGAGCAAGCATAGTGTCTTGTGCCATGATTGCATTTTCAGGGAAAGCCATTGAATCCATACCACAATATAACATACGAACTGGTTCCTGTGGAATCCAATTGTGCAGATCATTTTTCCTAAGATCAACATTTAAAGGATGATTAGGGTTGTTCAGGAAGTTGTTTAGAACGGAATCCTGGATAAAGTCATAATAATTGTAAGGAAGTAATGCATCCCATTCACCAGCCCAATGTATACCCGAAGCCCACCAGTCAGGTATTATAGAGTCATAAGGGGGATCATAGATTTCATTACAATTTGTATATAAATTTCCATAAACATGCTGGTAGGAATCGACACAATAAGCTATGAGTGATGGTACATAATAGGTTGAATCTCCGTCAAATACTCCATCTATTTGTACTGTCGACATTGAATAAGGTCCTGACATAGGAGCTGAGGCCACAACGTTAAATTCGCTTTGAAGATTATTGACTTCAATGTATTTGTGTACAGCCATAGTGGCATGTCCCCCTTCCGAATATCCAGTTAAAAATAACTGATTGTTATCCCAAATCTGAAGTGAACCATTTAAAAATTCTCTTGCCGCACGAATTAAATCAATACTTGCCGTTGCTTCCGACTCCCAATGACACCATGGATGAGTACCAGGATTAACTCCCAATCCAAGATAATCTGGCATGGTGGTTATATAACCATTTCCAGAAAATAACAAACCATTCCCTATAAGATAACCATTAGAAGGAACCCATATTTTTTCAAATATTGTTCCGTGTTGATAAGATACTAAAGGTAGAGTATCGCAGTAGTATTGAGGAACAAGCAAGGCACCAGATGCAACGGTTGGGCTCCCGAATACATCGATGGTGTTATAGGTAATTGAATAGACTGTAACACCATTAAGGGACATAGAAGTGGTATTCCAACCGTACCAATCTAAAGTAAGCTGAACATCAGTAACATTTCCGCTGGCAATTTCTGTTGCACTAATAAGGTGTTGTGCAAATGAAACAGAAGTAATCATTACAATGCTTGCTGTAAACAGTAATTTTCTCATAGCTCTAATATTTAAGATTTATAACAATGTAAGCTGAGTATCTGGCAGAGTAGATATCTCAATGGTCGGATAGACTTATAAAGATAGTGAATTACAGGTGGTTAGTCAAGGAGAGAGGAACTGAGGGGGAGGCTATAGTGATTCTTGGAGCTATTTAAATTAGTAAGCATGAACCCCACCGCGTTCATTCGCACGCAATCTCTCGCGAGGGGGTATACCTTTAGTCATTACTTCAATTTGCCAAAAACAAGAAGGGGGTATACTATTTCTTTATTGCCTTTAGTATTCTGTCTTCCTTAATCACTACATCTCGCATTAACAAGTTATATGGTAGTTTTTTGAGTTTGGATTTTTTAAATCCGTCCAATATCCCCACAAGGGCACTGGCCGATATAAGTGAAAGATTTAGTTCGTATTCCAACTCACATTCATTAATAAAATCATCACTAAAATCCGGGGCAACCAACAAAGACTTAATCACCTTAAAGTTGTTTTTCTGAGCCAATTCAAAATAAGATTTGATTTGACGTGATACAGAACTAAACTTATTGTACCCACTTTCCTTAATGGTTTTGCATTCAATAATGATCAGTTCCTGGTTCCCAAGGTTAAGAACAATGTCCATCTTGTTCTTGTTTGTGTTAAGTTGTTTCCTTAATTTTTCATCCACATCAAACCCAAGCTTTGTGAATATGCTCTTAGTAAGAGTTTCAAATTTTGCTCCCAGGTCTGCCTCTTTAATCCTAATCCCATTTTCTTTTAAGGTGTTTAGATCCCTTAAACCAATATTCTCAAAATTTTCTAAGAAGATATTTTCTGTGTCCTTATATGAATCTAAAATGTTTAAAACAATATTCCCCCTTGTCTTAATTGATTTTGCTTCAGAGAATCCCTCAAGCCCCTTGTTTCCGAGAATGTCCAGAATATCGCGAGGTTTTATGTTGTAATCAATTAAATATTTTCCACTGAGAACATTTTCTTCTTGCAGTTCAAATTCAGTCTTCACAAATTGGTTGAAGTTTCTTACGTTCTCATTTAGATCGACTAACAACTTTTCGTAACCGTCAATAGAAATTCCAACCTTTTCATCAGTTTCAATGTCCTCAAAGTACATAACGAGATTCTGAATCTTATCACTTATGGTTATACCTTTTAGTGGGGGGGAAATTTTAAGCTCCTTTTCAAGTAATGTGTTTAGATAGTTCTTCTTGTCTGTTACCTTGGTGCCCTCTTTAAACATGTCGTTCTCAAGCATTCCCGAAAAAGAAATGCCCTCGTTAATGATTTCCTTAATTTTTTCTTGGCGAGACATTTTCCAATTGATATTATGTTTTCTACAAACCAGGTTAAGCGGTGAATCTTTTATATGTTTGAGAACCCTACGAAAGAATTTATCTGCAACCTCCTTGCCCCTTAGTTTTCTTAAAAGACGAACGATTTCATCAGTAATGAATACGTTGTGATTCTTTTTGGAGTAAAATACCACACCCCGGTTTCTTAAGTCGTTTATTATTTTGTCTATCTCCTGCTTTTCAATTGGCAAGATGGAATAATTAATAAGCTTGACTTCTTCCTGGGACAAATCTAATTGCTTTGATAAGGCGATCAGGATGGACTGTTCGTCACTCGTTATTTTACTATCAAGGTTGCTTTGTAAATCATTGTAATAAGCAGTATGCAAACATTGACTATAGATCTTATAGTCCCTTATTCTCATTTCTCCCCTATTGCCCTCATCTTGCAAGATCTTTTTGAATTCTTTCAGCTTGGTATTTAGGTGTTTTATCTCCTCTATATAAAGCTTGTCGAACCACTCCCTAGACATTATGCAGTTACCATCCCGAATAAGTATATCCACCAATATATCAAGCTGGGAAGTGGTTTGGGCAAACTCCTCTTTGATACATTCTGAGAACTCGGTTTCTATTAAAGAAAAAACCCGCGCGATATTGATGTTGTCAACATTTTTCAGGTCTTTGTCGGTATCGCTTAAGATCTTGTCAATTTCCTTAAAGTTCTTCGGGTTTTCGGCGATGATATTGTCAACAATTTTAAGAAAAGCATTTTTCTCAAAGGAGTTCAGCTGGTCAAGGACTTTTACAAGTTTCATAATCAGGGGTTTTAGGTGACAACTACACAAATGTAATAAGAATAAATATGAACCCCAACTATAAAATTGTCTAGGCCGATTTTAGAGCACAACGATCCCCCAAACCGTCCCCCAACAAAAAACCCACCACACAACAAATTGTTATATAGCGGGTTAATCTTTCGGTTTGTGGTACCAGCTGGAATCGAACCAGCGACACACGGATTTTCAGTCCGTTGCTCTACCTACTGAGCTATGGCACCGCTTGCGGGCACAAAGATACAATGGATTTTGGAAATAAAAAAATTATTGAGGAAAATCTACAGCTATGTTATTGATATTGAGGAATTGACCAATTCACCAATCTGCATCAATTGACCAAATAATTCACAACTTTCAATTGTTCAGATCTCAATTTTCAAAGAGTTGAAAATTTATCATTCTAACATTGAATTTTGGAGCTTATCTGGTCAATTGGAATGTGGTCAATTGGTCAATTTTCAAGGATTGGTCAATTCTTTAAAATGTTCTTCCCGTCAACCACATATGATAGTCCAAACAACGATACAACGACCGTTATGAGGTAGAACATAAAACTCAACCCCACGGCCTCATTCACGTTCATGCTCAGGAATTGTGCCCCGTAGAGAAAGGTGATCTCGCGCGACCCTACACCACCCACCGTGATGGGGATGGAGGAGACGATGGAAGAGACCAGGAAGAGAAATAAATAGGTGAGATAGTTCTCTCCCGTGCCAAAAGCCAGTAAAATGCAAAAGGCAGATATGACCTGCAAAAGCTGGATCACATATGAATATCCAATGATCTTAAACACAATCCTGGTGAAATGCTTCAGGAAATAATAAATGACCAGGTAAAATGCCAGCGCAGATAGCGGGACCAACAACCAGGCCAGGTAATCAACAATTTCAGGAACCTCAAGGAAATAGATCAATACAGCTGCAATGCCAACAAGGGCAACCAGTCCACTCAGCCGGTCCATGATCAGGGCCCAAAACAACCTGCCCACCTTAACCCTGAAGTTTCTGTTCAAAAGGTAAATCTTATACCCATCACCCCCGATGCCACCGGGAAGAAACAGATTATAGAACATGCCCAGGAGATAAAGTTTAAGATTTGCCTTTTCTGAAATATGAATACCGACACTCATTAAAAACTGGTTGAGGCGGAAAGAGGAAAGGACCTGGGAAAGGACAAAAGCCAGCAATGCCAATAATAACCACCATGGATCCGATCGCCCGAAAAGCAATAATACCTCCCGTATTTCTATATTCCTGAAAACAATATAGAGGGCGGCGACTGTGATAGAAATCTTCAGCAGCAGCTTAAGGGTTCTTTTGAGGCGCGTATTCATGAAGGATCTTTACAAGTTTAAGTTTTCGTTCCTGCCAATGGGTGTTGTACGAATAATACAGGCGGTAATCTTTGTTAACCAGCTTATTGTTGTCGCCAATGTAATAAATAGTGCTACTGACATCATAAGGCCCCCCATGCTTCCTGGACAAAATCTCATTTCTTTCCCGCGTAATATAAAAGGCTGAAAAATCATCTACACCACTCCAACCAAGGATATACAAGGGTTCTCCTTTTATGATCTGTCCCATCCTGATCGCACCCTCTTTGGCCGGAATGCCACGATCAAGTTGATATCTTGCCGGAATAACGGTCCAGTTGAAGCCAATCCTCACCACTAGCATTATGATCGCAAAAATGAGCAGACGGTAAGGCTTTATCCTCAGCATCAGGTAAGTTAATACCCCCATGGCCAGGAAAAGGAATATAAACTTTGGAATGATCAAGGGCAGGTTCCTGGTTTCATCAATAAAGAAGATAGCAATTGTTCCCAGAGTTGCGATGACACCAATAGCAAATAGCAAATAGTCAATCAGCACATTTTGAAACAGCTTCTCTTCTCTGTATTTATAATAAAAGTAAAAAAGAACCCCAAAACTTAGCGGAATGAACATGATAAGATACCTGGCATGCACCTCGGGGGAGGTCCAGTAGACAATAATATTTGCCAGGAAAATGATCATGCAGAACTTTAAGAAAGGATGTCTCCAGATGGTTTTAAAGAAATCTTTCCGGAAACAACAAACAATCAACAATGCCCATGGGGCAAAATGATAAATCATGTCTAATGGAAATTTCATGATGCTCACCATGGTTTCCAGTACACCAAAACGAACCACCGTCCTGCGTGATGACTCATCGAAAAGCGTGTAGAACAAGTCTCCGGGTGTTCCTTCATACCGACCGAAATAGAGCAGGTAATAAGCTCCGACAATACCCAGGAAAACAAATATTCCTGCAAAATGCGCCAGGCTGAATAGCTTTTTGAACTCTTTCTGGTAGGTAAAAAAGATCAACAGGGTAATACCCTGAAAAACAATAGCCGGGAGGCCTTTAAACAGGTAGGCAACGGCAGCAAGAAAGTAGGAAACAAGGAACAGTAGCAGAAGCCTGTTTTTATTATGAAAATGGTAAAAAGCCATGAAGTTCAAAAAGATCACCCAGGAGAAAGTGATGTCAATAAGCGCCAGCTGTGTATCCCAGAAGAGCATCCTGCCGCAGGTGATAAATGCGATGGCGTTCAGGAAAGCAATTTCATTTCCAAAGTGCTTTCTGAAGATTAAAAAGATTGAGACAGCAAACAAAATGGTGGAAACAACAGTTGAGAATCGCAGGGTAAACTCATCAAAATTCCCGAACAATGAGGTATAACCTATTAAGATCCAGTTATACAGCGGAGGCTTCTTCAGATAGTACTCACCATACATGGTGGGCACGACCCAGTCATCACTGATCAGCATCTCCAGGGCGACCAGCCCACGGATCTGCTCGTCGGAGCTTACCGGCATCAGGCCAAGATTGATAAGAAGGGCTGGAAAAAGCAGGATAATGCTTGTGAGGTAAAGGATCCAGGGATTCTTTTCAATATAAGTGATCATCTTGGTCCTTAATTTTCTCCGCCGGTTATTTTTCTGATTTTATATGGCTTTTTCTGCTGTGATTCGTAGTAGGTCCTCATCTGGAGCTCTGCGGCGATCCCCACCGTGATAAACTGGATGCCAGCGATCAGCAGAATCACCCCCAGGATCAGCAGGGGCCTTCCCCAGATATCCTGTCCCATGATCTTTAAAATGACAAGATAGATGTTGATTACAATGCCTGCCAGAAGCATTAATAAACCAAGATTCCCAAAAAGGTGCATAGGTTTCTGCATGTATTTCTTAAAGAAGAGCACCAGCAGAAGGTCGCTGATAACCCGAAATGTTCGCCCTATGCCATATTTCGACTTTCCGTGCTGACGTGGGTGGTGTTTGACGTCAACCTGTGTGATTTTGGCACCATCAAGGGCAGCCAGCACAGGAATAAAGCGATGAAGTTCACCATAAAGCCCAAGGTTCTTTGCGATATCACTTTTAAAAACCTTCAGGGTGCAGCCATAATCTTTCATCTTAACACCCGTGGATGAGCGGATGATGAAGTTAGCCAGCTTGCTGGGGATCTTCCTGAGAAAAACACCATCTTTTCTGTTTTTCCTGATTCCAGCCACCAGGTCCCAGTCGCCACCCCCGGCGACCCTCAGCATCATGGGGATGTCGGAAGGGTCGTTCTGCAGGTCACCGTCGATGGTTACAATATATTCACCCTGTGCAGCATCAATGCCTGCTGCAAGTGCCGAGCTCTGCCCATAATTTTTTTGTAGCTCTATCAGTTTCATATCATTGTCCAGAACCTGTCTGACTTCAGCAACAGTATTGTCGGTCGAGCCATCATCCACATAAATAATCTCGTAATCAAAATCTTTTAAAGCATCACGGATTTGTTGCACCAGGGGACTGATGTTCTCTTCCTCATTGTAAACACAGACTACGACGGAGAGTTTCATTGAAAAAGTTTTAGAATTCAAAGATACTTAATTTCGATATCTGACTTAAGAATTGACCAATTCACCAATCTGTATCAATTGACCAAATAATTTACAAATTTCAATTGTTCAGATTTCAATTTTCAAACGGTTGAATATTTATCATTCTAACATTGATTTTTGGAATTTACCTGGTCAATTGGTATAATTGATACAGATTGGTCAATTCTTAAAACAGCACCACTATTTTATTAGATCAAACACAGTAGTAAACCCCAGCCCCTTGTTAGAGGCAACCCAGAGCGCAATCAACAGGATAACCACCAGCACAACATAGGTATAATGAATACGGATCTTGATTTTTCGGATTTTAAAACGGGGCCGCCTGTGGCGGTTGAACCAAACAGGGATAATGATGAAGCCCATGGTTATGAATGTGAGCAGCTCGTAAGTGAAATTCAGGTTATCCGGATCAAATAACATTGCCAGGAGGAGGCTTCCGACTATCCAGGGAAGAATAACCTGGTTGATTATAAACCTTCTCCGGTTGTCTGAGTTGATCATGGTAAGAGAGGTTGTGGTTTCCAGGAAAGGCCGTGTTGCACGCAACCCAATCCAGAACAACAGGATCAAAGCGATAAATGCCAAAAAGAACATCAAGACCTGCTGAATATTCAGCAGGCGTGTAACGTCCTTAAAACCTTCATTTGTAATTGCCCCGTACATCAGGGCACCAAAGAAATGATTAATGCTATGCAGGGCAAGCCAAAGGACAAAAAGACGCTGAAGACCTGAAAAGAATTTTAACCTGAACACCCAGGTGAATAAGATCAAACCAAGAACGAGGGTCAGATTAGGTCCCACCGAGGCGATGAACAGGATCCCCAGCCGGGAATATAATGACGCGTGGCCGGTAAACACCATCCTGTGATATTGCTGGATGGTGCCGGTGCCCCACAGGCTGGCCCCGGCCAGGATAATTAGTTGGTACAGGAAGTATACCAGGATGAATGTGATGATATATATGGCCGTGGAGTCGACCGCAAGGTATAGAAACGTTCTGTTTTGTTTTTCAAATAGCGGAATACCCGGCAGGGGGGGGAAGAAATTGCGAATACGCTTCCTGGACCTGCTCCTGACCCTTTGTGGCTTTTGCTTTTCTTCCTGCTGGTGCTCTTTGATGCGCCGCCGGATCACTTTTTTCTTATACCGTCGCTTGGCCCGCTCCTCCCGTTCGAAGCTTACCTTTTTAAAGTACAGGCGTATACGCTCATTAATTGTGCTTCGTTTCTTGTGGGGCATTGTTATAAACAGTGATCACTGATCACTGAACACTGAACAGAAAAACAGATCACTACTGTTCACTGCTCAGTGTTCAGTGTTCACTAATTAGATAGTAATTTAATTCAAATATATCTATTTTAGCCATCAATTACTATCAAAGCCAGGAAAAACCAAATGCTCAAACGGCTCGACAACAAGATCAACAAGTTTCTGGAAAAGCATAAGTTGCGACCATTGAAGGATGTATTTTTTTTCATCCTCATAACAATTGTAATTCATTTTTCCTGGCGCTCATGGGCTATAGACGGGCACTACTGGCCCATACAGGAGTTCATGCGAGATGCCGGCAATTTTATGGCCAAGGTGGTATTTATTCAAAGCTCCTGGTTTAATGAACATATCCTGGGACTTGAATTTACTACAGAAGGACAGACCATGTATTTTGTGAATAATGGCTACATAGGTCTTAATGCAAGCTGTTCAGGACTCAAGCAATTTACCCAGTTTGCTCTCTTGATGATGCTTTACCCCGGACCCTGGAAAAAGAAACTCTGGTTTATTCCCATGGGTGTTGTCATCGTACACCTTACTAATCTTTTCCGTATTATTGGCCTCAGCGTGGTCGTAATCCACTGGCCATCACAATGGCATTTCGGCCATGATTACCTGTTCCGCCCCTTCTTCTATGTTGTGATATTCACCCTGTGGGTGATATGGGTTGAGAGGATCGGGAAACTTAAGAATTGACCAATTGGAGCTTGAAATTTGGTGAATTATTTTTTAAGGACCCTCTTCATCACCGTGTCTTTGTCTATTTTTTTGGTGCAGAAGAACCAGTCTTTGCAATCAACACCCTCTTCTTTTCCGTCCATCCGGTCCTTGGCACTACCACACGAGCCTGCCGGTGGAACGATGACTTCATCACCGGGCCGCCAATCAGCTGGAGTAGCAACACCAAAAGCATCAGCTGTTTGCAGAGCAATCAACACCCTGTATAGTTCGTCAAAATTACGTCCCAGGCTCAAGGGATAGTAAATAATGGTACGAATAATCCCCTTGGGGTCAACAAAAAATACAGCCCTGACAGCCTTGGTAGAGTCTTCATTTGGCTGAATCATGCCATATTTTTGAGCAACATTCATACTGATGTCTTCAATCAGTGGAAATGTAACCTCCACATCTTTCATGCCCTTGTATTCGATTTTTTCTTTTATAGTACGCAGCCATGCTATATGACTGAAAAGCCCATCAATAGATAATCCTACCAGTTTGCAATTCGCCTCATTAAATTTATCTTCCATTGTTGCAAAAGTCATAAACTCAGATGTACAGACAGGTGTGAAGTCGGCCGGGTGACTGAAAAGGATAACCCAGTCTCCTTTATAATCTGCCGGGAAATTAATTTCGCCCTGTGTTGTAACGGCTTTAAATTCCGGTGCCGGATCGCCAATCCTTGGCATTGATGTAATTTGATTTTCTTCCATAATTGCTAATATTTAAGTTTGTAAAAATTTATTTTGTTTGTGTATTTTTATTTCTTTCGTTTTAAGAACCGGCCATTTAGCTGGAGCTTAATTTCCTCAATTTCAAACCCGGACACTCCCTTATTTTGAAAATAACCCCGAAGAATCTCATCAAGGTCATCATCCATATAGTCTTCAATTCTATCTGATTCGGAGCAATACAGGTGGTGGTGTTGATGCATCATGCCATCGTACCTCATGATATCCTTATCAGTTTTGACTTTTTGGATTATTTTCTTTTCAACCAACGCATCCAGAACCTTATACACGGTGCCTGTGGCAATATTGGGGTGTGTTTGCCGGATATAATCAACAATGTTTTCAGCCGTTGGGTGATTGTTCAGTTTATATATTGCCTCAAGCACAGCAAGGCGCTGTGGTGTAACCTTCAGGTCTGCGTGTTTAAGCGTATTTTGTGATTGACTAACAGTAAATCCCATATCGAATTAAACCTATTTAAGAATGATTCTCTTTTAAGAATAAACAAAGATAAGCATAATTTGTTCAATGGGATGGCATCTCCATTTATAACCCAGCCTTCACGATCTTTTTTAGCTGAACATTATTGCCCACTTGAAGCTTTAGGTAGTAAATGCCAGCTGGAATGCCGGCCATATCAACCACCACCTCATGCTCACCTGCGGGCATCACTTCATGAATCAATTCACGAATCCTCTTTCCCTCAATCGAATATAAATCACATATCAGATACCTGATATCATGAATCAGATATCGCAGACGCAACGCGTCTGCGCAGGGATTGGGATATATAGAAACAATAACCTCATTATTCTCACCAATACCCGCCCCGCTTATGGTATATTTCAATATGGTACCATTATCACCGACAGCCCAGCCAAAATCGCTGCTTGCAAAACCTACATCATTAAGGTTTTCTGTGACACCGGAAACCTGCGACGACCAGCCAACTAAAAATCCTGCTTTGTGAAGAATGGTGCCGGCATCACCGACTGTCCAGAATTTATTAACTGTCACATCGCCATGAACGGCATTAAGATTGTTTTCTGTTCCGGAAGCCGGCTCATACCAGTTTGTCCAGTTGTCGATGGTTCCGATGATCAACCCTTGCTCACCAACAGCCCAGCCATCCGCGACCCCATAATCAATCATACCATAAAGGTCCTTGCCAAGGGATGGGATGGAAATGTTTATAGCCCAACCATTTCCAACAATTCCAGCATTGTTGGTAATTAGAAAAGTACCTCCAACCCCACAAATTTGACCCACCAGATTATCCCGGAAATAGACGCCATATAGTTCTCCGCTTACCCCGAGCAATTCCATCTGACGACCCCAGCTTTCGCCACCATCATCAGTAAAGATGATCCAGCCGGCAACGCCACCCTTTCCGACAATCCAGCCCCTGGTATCATTGATGAAGAAAACATCAAAGAAATAATTGGCCCTGGGGTGTTCCTTGTTTTGCCACGTCTGACCCCCATCATTGGTAATCATGACAAGGGTACTGTCGGTAGGCTCTTCTCCCCAACCAACCAGACAACCATGCTGGCTGTTGGTGAAAAAGATACTTTCCAGATGTTGTTGAGGAAAGGTGTGCTTGAGTTCCCAGGTCGTTCCACCATCTTCGGTATATAAAAGTGTTCCATTGACACCGGCTATCCAGACATGCTGTTCGTCGATAACACTGATCGAAATCAAATTATCAGTGACCGGGGAATTTTGTTGGTACCAACCCGGATCTTGCCCAAATGATACTTGAAAGGCAAGTAGGATGAGGGGAAATAATGTAAGTTTTTTCATAATGTATCAGTTTTCAGTTGTCAGTTCTCAGTTAAGTAACAACTGAGAACCGAGAACTTGTTAATGAACTACCACCAATTTCAAAATTGTATTCTCGCTTCCCGCCTGAATACGGATCATATAAATGCCACCAGGCAAGTCACTCACATCAAACTCAAAATCATGGGCGCCGGGCATCATCGATTCATTTATGAGTTCTTTTATTTTTATTCCCGTAACCGAAAACAAATCACATATCAGATACCTGTCCCGAGTACTTCGACTTTGCTCAGTATAAACTCCGCCGAGGGATCCGATATCATGAATCAGATATCGCAGACGCACCGCGTCTGCGCAGGGATTAGGGTAAACCGACACCTCATCAAGCTCTTTTTCCTCAATGCCAACCAAGAAATCACACTCACCCTGCGGAACCTCCGTGTACCACCCCAGAATATCATCATGATAACACCTGAAGGCACCACCTTCGCCCAGGTCGGCAACAGGACAGTTTTCTGTGATGTTGGGCAAAAGGTAATAACTGGTATTGCCAATATATTCTATTACTTCTGCAGGATTACCGAGGCTCCAATATGAGCCTTCCCCGGGAGTTAAAAGAAGTATATTCAACTGGAACCCATTAAGCTCAACAGTGTCGGAGAATTCACAATTTACAAGCCCGACACTGTCACAAATTGTATCAACGGAATAAGTGTAAGGTACCTGCCACTGGGTTCCCTGCCCTGCACCAAAATCATAAAGGGTGTAAACCACATGATTTCGCCAGATGTACACCTTGTTATCCTCATAATAAGTATATTCCCGCCCGATTTCTCCATGAAAATAGATAGATGTTATGTGATTATAGGAATGTTGGGTTTTTACCAATACCCTGTAGGTTTGCCCGTCAATTACCGTATCGCTGACCGCTTCGATCATCATATAACCCTCAACACCAAAACCATCAACAGAATAATACCATGTAGCTCCCGGTGGGGCCCATTCTTGCGCAAATGATCTTGAGCTGAAAATAAAAATCAATAAAAGAAGCAGAAATCTCTTGTTAAACATGTCGGATGCTTTTTGAGTGTCTAATATAACACCAAGTTACATGTTTAATCAATATAAATCAAGCAGGGATTTATAAATTGTTAATATTGAACTGTTAATTGTTGATTTGGAAATTGGTAGTAAGCTGCTGTGATGAAAGCGGTCCATAACCCACCTGTGCAGAGACAGGATAATATGAACCGCAGTAACTTTATTAGAGCCAATAAATAATCGACTGATCCGGTATTAGTCGTCTTTCAGGACTCTGTGTCCCAACGCATACCTTACCAGCCCGGCTGTGTTTTTCACACCAATCTTGCTTAACAACCGTGCTCTGTGTCCATCGACAGTCCTTTTACTGATGTCGAGCCGGGTGGCGATCTCCTTGGTGGTGAGGCCATGACTGATCATCTCGAGGACTTCTCCTTCACGGTTGGTTAAATGACTGGCATTTTCTTTATCCCCAGCCTTCATTTCCATCTCAATTTCACTGAATGAAGACTGAAAAATTGTTGATGAAAAGTAGTGATTTCCCTCATGCACTTTATCCAGTGCCTGGATAAACTCCTCTTTAGTGGTGGAATTACTGATAAAACCTTTAATTCCTAACTGAAGGAGTTCCGAAATATTCTGGACTTCCAGATTATTGAAAATCACTATGTATTTTACTGAGGGGTTTTGCTTCATGTAGTCTTTAAAATCAGTCCTCCCCTCATTTTGGATCCACTGGATGGTACTGATAACGATGAGGTATTTTTGTAGCTTTGATTTTTCAACGAATTCATCCCAGAAGCTAGCCTTTGCAACCAGTTTATATCCCTGAACACCACGGAGCCAGGATGATATACCTTGTTTAATGAGTTCGTTATCATCTGCTATAAATACCTTGACAGATGAGTTCATAGTAGTCGTAATTTATTAGTTCTCTTCGGGTTTAGATCTGCAAATTAGTTTATTATTAAGGCTTTGTCAATAGGTAAAAACCCGAATTTTGAGAACATGGATCCTTAAAAAACCAAATATACAGAGGGTTTAGTTAAATTCCAAATTCCAAATTCCAAATTCTAACCTTCAACTATCTGTTAAAGATTCGCTTAATTACGGACTTCTTCTTCTCCATTTCCCGGTCATCAGTGTAGTAACCATAACCGTAGCCATAGCCATAACCGTAGCCATAACCGTAGCCGTAGCCGTAACCATAGCCATAGCCATAGCTGTATCCATACCCGGTACGGCCCAGCTTAACATCATTGATCAGGATGCAGACATTGGGGATTTGTCGCGACTCAACATCTTTGATAATGGAACCAAACACCTTCTTATTGGTGAAATTCTGGCGTACGATGAAGATATTGGCATCTGTATGCTTCATCAGCAGGAAAGCATCTGTAACAAGGCCCACCGGGGGAGTGTCAATGATGATGAAATCATATATTTCCTTGAGCTGCTCAAAAAGTTTGTCGGTTTCTGCAGAAGCAATTAACTCAGCAGGATTAGGAGGGACGGGGCCTGCCATGATGATATCCAGATTATCAATACTGGAACGCTGAATAATATCATCCAGAGAGCTTTTTCCTATCATATAGGTGCTGATCCCCTCGGTATTGGTGAGCTCAAAATCCTGGTAAATCTTAGGTTTCCTTAGGTCGAAGCCCATCAGGAGGGTTTTCTTGCCGTAAAAAGCATAAATAGAGGCAATATTAATGGCAATAAATGTTTTTCCGGCACTTACCATATCCGATGTGATCAGAATGGTTTGTTTTTCTTTGTTCTTGAGAATGTATTGCATGTTGGTCCGGACCGACCGGAACGATTCAGCAATAGATGATTTAGGGGCTTCGGCCACAACAAGATTGGTTAATTTGGTGCTGTGTACCACATGGCCAATGATGGGAAGCCTTGTAAGGTTCTCCACGTCCTTGCGCTCAACGATCTTATCATTGAAATAATCCCGGCCAAGGATATAAATAATTGGCAGGATCAGCCCCAATAAGATTGCGATGGTATAATTCAGGCTTTTCTTGGGCAACACCTGTGCCCTGGCTTCTTCCCGTGCAACATCAATCACTTCATTGTCAGGGAAGTTAGATGCCTCGGTAATCTGCGCCTCTGAACGTTTCTGGAGCAAATAAGTATATATTGCGTTATTGAGCTTAAACTCTCTCTCAATACCGAATAGCAAACGCTGTGTATGTGGCAGGCGACGGATCCGTATTTCAATCTCCGCAATCCTGCCGTCAATATCCTTAATTGCAATATTTGATGTTAGAATGATGTTACTTACATTTTCAAGCAGGGCATTCCGCGTATTCCTGATCTTCAGGTTCAACTCTTCAACAAATGGGTTCTTTTCGCTTGATGCAGTGAGCATCTCTGTTTTTTGATTGTACAGGCTGATCAGGGTTACACTTAACTGGTTCAACAAAGGATCTTCAATACCCATGGAAGAAGGGACCACCAGCTTATCCAGGTCCTCCTGGTGTTTTTCAACATACTTCTGGAGGCTGGCATAATATTTCGACTTAACCATCAGCTCTGCCTTCTGGTCCTGTAAGGTCTTCATGAATTCAAATGCTTGCTGTGCCTCAAAATCCATATCCATGACCTCATTGTTCAGTCGGAAGTCCTCCAGTACCTGCTCAGTATTGATCAGCGTGTCTTCAATATCAGCTAATTCCGTGTTGATAAACTCTATCGTATTCCTTGCAACCTTGTTTTTCTTTTCCAGCTCCCGGGCAAGGTACTCCAGGGTGAGCGTATTCAGGAAATCAACAAGCTTTTTAACATTGCTTCCTTCGAGCGAGATCCTAAGCAAAGAAGCTTCTCTTTCTGTTGGTTCGATCTTTAGGGCCTGGAAATTCTTGGCCAGGGCTTGCATGTTGTTAAACTGAAAATACAAATCCCGGTCAATATCAATATCTGGCTCAAAATTGCTGTTAAGTAAAATCCGGAAGCTGAAATATTCATCCTCAATAATTTCTCCAAAAACAAATTCCTGGTCAAGGCTTATTGCATCGATTTTAATATCTTCAACCACATCCTTGGTTCTATAATCGTATAAACCAATCTCCATGGCTTCGGCCTCAAGACGAAATTTGTTGCTAGACAGAATAGTTACATGGAATTTTAAATCTAATGGCTGAGGAGCGTTAGTATCAAACACCACGGTAAATGGTGATTCGTTATAAAGTTCTTTGCTGATAAAATTCTCAACTTTGAAATAAGAAACTTCAAACTCAAGCTTATTAATGGTCCTGCTTGCCAGGTTGTAGGATTTCAGGATGCCTACTTCATTTTCTATGTTTTGCTGCTGACGGCCTATAAAGCCCATCCCTATCAGGTCCTGGGCGTCCATAGTTGCGTCTATTTTAACCAGGACAGTTGTGTTGACCTCGTAAACAGGCTTTGTATACTTATTAAATAAGAAGGCGACAACCAGGGCAACAATCACGGTAAAGGCAAAAATATACCAGTAACGATAAAACTTGAAGAACAATACCTTGTAATCTATCGGTTCTTCCTTGTCAATTTGATAAATTCTTTCTTGTTCAAGGTTCGCTTCCATGGGCGCTTATCTTTGGAAAAATGCAATAATGACTAAGACTGTTGTAATGGACGTAAGTACCAGGGCGTAAGGGAAATTGGCAAATGAGAACTGCTTCCCTTTAAGTGGTGGTGCATAAATGATATCACCGGGCTTCAGGATGTAAAAGTCCGATTCAATGATTCTTTTATCGTTGAGATTCAGACGCTTAATAACAGAGCCGTTTTTTGTTTTCCGGATAATGGAAACTTCACTTCGCATAGCAAAATCCGTCATATCTCCAGCCATTGAAATGGCCTCAAAAATGTTAATATAATGTTGATAAACATAATATTGCCCGGGCTTTCTGAACTCACCCAGCATAGAAACAGTAAAATTAACCAGCTTCACCACCACCGTTGTTTCTTTGAGGTATTCATTAATTACTTCCTGCAAAACCCTCTTAACCTCATCGACTGTCTGGTTTTTGACATATATCTCTCCGGCAAGGGGGAAATCAATATAGCCCGAATCACTCACCGAATAACTGTTGAGGTAAACACCAATGGGGTTATAATAATTTGTCCTCATTTGCGCTTCCCTGTTGAAATAACTCATGGCTTTTTCTTCCAGGCTGAAAATGTTAATATACAGGTTGTCACCAGGCTGAATTAAATAGTCCGCCTTTAGCTGGTGAACCATATTCATTACCGTGTCTTCCTCGGGCATGTCTTGCAAATAAAGGATTTTTTTCTGTGGAACGCAGGAGGAGATAAGGATAATGAAAATGATGGAAATGAAGAATAAATAGGATTTGAATTTCATTCGCGTCAGGTTCATTTCAAAAGATTATATGCTATATTTGATCCAAATTTAGAGACCTTCTGCAAAAGTAATCTAAAAATTGTTTTACAGCCTTGGTAAGAAATTAAAAGTCATTAGACATGATAAAATTATTAAACGGTAACATTATTAAATTGTCATATTATTATACTGTTATATTGTTATTGGTCGGCAGCATTGGTTCGGTAAAGGCCCAGAATGAAGTGCCTGATATTTACTCTAATATTGCATATGACGAAGAGGGGGTTTTGTACTTCCAGGATCCTGAAAGCCTGGAAAAATTCTATAAAATTGATACAGTGCCACCTTTTACGCTTAGCCAGGTTGAGCAAAGCATAAGTGGGTCTGACGAAGGCGTAATATTTGATTTTAAAGATGAGAACTTTGAGGGCCAGGTGGTGTTTGGGTTCATTAATATGGATGATGGCCTATACCACCAGCCAGTGTATTTTAAATACCCCGCTAAAATCAGCAAAGGAAAGGCCTCGGTCAACATTTTACAACTGAAAGGCAAGTATGATTTTATCGGCTGGGAAAATAAAGGAAAAGCAAAGATTGGGTATCGTATCATCTATAAAGATGGCACTATCGTATATAATGGGAAGGTGAACCTGGATGGAACCGGGCCCTTTGTTGTTGATACATGTATTATAGAAGGTCCGTTTGTTAACATGCTGACCCATGAGAGTGCTGTCATTTCATTCCGGACGAATTACCCTGTGCTTGCTAATATTGAGGCCAATGACAATAAGTTTTATATGCTGGAAAAAACCACCAGCCATGAAATCATGATAAACAAGCTAAACCCTGCAACCGATTACAGTTATACTATCAATGTTGGGGATATACAGGAAACCTATGGTTTTCGCACAGCCCCCAATCCTGCCTCCAGAGCCCCATTCACATTTGCTTTTGCAAGCGATAGCAGGTCAGGACAGGGTGGTGGAGAGCGGAGCACATACAGATGCAACACCTACATGATGAGAAAGATCACCGCACTGGCTCTACAGCAGGGATCTGCCTTTATCCAGTTTACCGGCGACATGATTACCGGATATTCAGATAATATTGAAGACACCAGGCTTCAGTATGTGAACTGGAAGAGATCTATTGAGCCATTTGCAGCATATGTCCCCGTGTATGTTGGCATAGGGAATCATGAATCTGTCAATCATATCTTTGATGATGGCAGCAAATACGGCATCCTTGTTGAAAAATTCCCCTTCCATACATCTTCTACGGAAAGCCTTTTTGCTGAGATGTTTGTGAACCCCAACAATGGCCCGGTAAGCGAAGACAGGTCTAAGTATGATCCGGATAAAAAAACCAGGAACTTCCCTTCCTATAAAGAGAATGTTTACTACTATACTTACGGTAACGTTGCGATGATCGTACTCAATTCCAATTATTGGTACGCATCAACGGAAGACAGAATAAAGCATACCAGCGGAAACCTCCATGGTTACATTATGGATAACCAGCTGGCGTGGTTGAAAAAGACACTGGAGGCGTTTGAAAAAGATTCACGTATCGATCATGTTTTTGTAAGCATCCACACCCCTGCATTTCCCAATGGCGGCCATGTTGACAGTGACATGTGGTATAATGGAAATAATGATTATCGTCCATATGTATCAGGGAAACCTGTTGACAAAGGCATTATTGAGCGTCGCGACCAGTTTGTAGACCTGATGGTTAACCACAGCACCAAGGTGGCAGCACTGCTTTGTGGTGATGAACATAATTACAGCAGGACCAGGATCAGGCAAAGCACAATTATTTACCTTACAAATTGGGAGGGTGTTCGCTTGCCCATCATGAGCCACCTCTGGCAGATTACCAATGGCTCTGCCGGTGCACCGTATTATGGACAGGAACGCCCACCATGGCGGCCTGCTGTCAAAATGTTTTCAACTCAATACGCACTCTGTCTTTTCCATATTGACGGACAGAAGGTTACGCTGGAGGTGCTGAATCCGGATACGCTGGAGGAAATTGAGGTCTTTGACCTCAAGTGATCACTGATTTGTTATATTTGTATTCATGCCCCCTTTCCGCTTCAGGGGGTTTATCTGGGTTTTTTCAGAAGAATAATCATTGTACCATTACTATTTTCTTAACAATAGTTTCCTGGCCGATTTTGATATGAATATAGTACAGGCCAGCAGGTAATTGTTGTCCTTTGTGTTTCCATGATATACGGTGCTCGCCGCTTCTGTATTTCTGATCAGCACTTATTATCGCAAGCTCCGACATCTTTTCATCAAACATTCGGATATCTACAACCTCACTTTCTGCTAAAACAAAAGAAATGTTAATATTTCCGTTTGTTGGATTTGGATGAATATTTATGTTGTAATTGACCGATGTTTGTTCAGGTATTCCAGTGAGCAATTCTTCATTGATGGCAACAATGATGTCGTATTGATAAGATCCATTGGCCGTGATCTGCATGGTATCATAGGCGTAACCTTCCCAGGATTGATAGGTGGTGAAATCAACCTTGACCAACAGTTCTGTTGAGTCACCGACAGGTAAGTCATAAGGAATAGCTCCGGGAATATTATCTATATACCACATGGCATTTTGAATATATCCATCCTGCTGGATCTGATTAACATTGATACTATCCCATGAATAATTTGCCATCACCAGCATTATTCCCCCCATACATTCTTCAAAGGTTTCAAACCACAATGTATCGGTGTTGAAGGTCAGCTCTTTGGCAATTTTAACTGATGAAATCATCGTTTCCCATTCAAGCGATCCGGTTCCTCCCATATACATTTGCGTGTACCAGAAGGTCTGGTCGTCGCTGGGATCAATCGTCATGTAACTGTAATCACCCCATCTACCATTGCCACTTTGGTATCCCAGGCCGGTCTTTACCTCAATTTCTTCAAGGGTCATAGCCCCAGGCTCATCGGTGTCGAATCGTCCGCTTATCCTGATAGATGGATATATTTCATTGCTGGACACACTGTAACCCAATGCCATATTTCCCCTGTTATCCATAGATATACTGCCCATCCAACGATATTCTTCGTTGGGCGCATAGGTACTTTGCTGGTTCAGATACCAATCATCCCCATCCTTTCTCAGTTCATACCAGCGTATGCCTGCATGATCATTCTCATCAAGGGTAACGGTATGGTTGGTTGTAAGCACCTCATAATCACCAAAATTCCGGTATTGCAACCTGAACATTAAGCGGTCAGGCATGGCAAAAATGGTTTGGGTGGTATTTGCCTGGGGAATGAACCAGGTGTAATCAATATTGGTCGTGAATGGCTCTACGGGAATGACCTGAACCTCCTCCAGTGTGGAATTGGAAGGAACAGCCCAATCCGTATTCAATTCCCAGAGTGACAGGTGATCATAATCATAGCCCCAGGTATCATCCTTGAAATACAGGAGATAATTTGGACTACCCAGGGGGGCCATAGGGCCATCGATGTCGGCAGGTAAAAATGAAGACGGGTTATCATAAAGACTAATGCTGCTGACAGCTGTTGTAAATTCAATTACCCCTGGTTTAGCTGATCCCGTCATCAGATCCTGCTTTTTAAAAGCCCAGATACCAGCTCCCATAAAAGGATATGTTGTTACACTTAAATCAGCATTGTTGATGGTCATGACGATCTCATTGTTCCACACTCCGAATTTTGGATAATCAGGCATATAATCAAATTCGTAAGCATAACAGTACCATTCTCCCAGTGGATTGGGGGTGGCCGACCAGGCAATTACTTCCCAGAAATATTCCCAGTCTTTACTGTAGACCATATTGCTTGCCAGCCATCTGTCTGCAAAATGGTCATAAACAACAATAGGGTCAGTAAAAACATGATCGAGCCAGGGGCCGGGCAGGGTCGACCATAAAGTTTTATTATGCACAGGGCCATATAATAAATTTCCCTCTTTATCCCAGATGGCAAAAGAACGTTTAATCATTTGCATATAATGGTTGAGGCCCACATCCCCATCTGTGTCCGGATTGGTGCAGGTTATGTCGAAGGGCCCCAGCCCATCGAAATTTTGAATTAATGGAGGAGCGGTTGTGAGGCCCATTTCATCCTGAACCACAGGATCAGAATAGATATTTTTACCCAGATTTAAGCCAGCAGCCTGATCTATACTATGGGCTTCTTCCTTTTGGGGCACATGAATTACTTTCTCCCGGTAGGGCTCAATGTCTTTTAAGGGCGGTGTTTTGCAAAAGGCAACCGGCTTCTTTCCGGTTCTGGCCTGATAAACGGTGTTTTGGGCTGGCAATTGGAATATGCACAAGCATAGTGAGATGATAATCAAATATTTCATGGGACAAAAGAATTAAATGCAGAATAACAATGGCCATATAAAGTTAGTATAAATATATCGCAAAACGCAGAACGCAAAAATCTACCAACCACCCCTGCCTTCGCAGGGGCAGGCCAACCACTAACCACTAGTCACTAACCACTAATCACTATTTATACTATTTTTGCTCTGAAAAAAACAAACCAATCAACATGAAAAAAGCAATATATTTAATCATACTGCTGGCTGTAATTGCTTGTTCGGGCCAGCAAGGAAAAACCTCCGGGCCTGTAGTTATTGCTGCAGTTAACTATCCTGTAGCATTTTTTGCAGAAAAGATTGGGGGAGCCCTGGTGAAGGTTGAGTTGCCTATACCGGCAGGGGTTGATCCTGCGTATTGGACACCAGATGAAGCAGCTCTTCAGCTTTATCAGGAAGCCGACATTATCCTGGCCAATGGAGCAGGTTATGCCAAATGGATGGAAAAGGCAAGCTTGCCGGAGTCAAAAATTATATACACGGCCGATAGACTTAATGACAGATACCTTACTGTTAATGAGACGACAACCCATTCTCATGGATCTGAAGGTGAGCATGAGCATATGGGATTTGCCTTTACCACCTGGCTGGATTTTGAGATAGCAACCGCACAGGCAAAGGCTGTTTATGAGGCTCTTTTAGGTACGATGCCCCAGCATAAAGAAGAACTGAATGTCAGGTTCAAGCAGCTAAAAATAGAGCTTGAGAGTTTTGACAGAAAGCTGATCGAATACAGTAAATCTATCAGGGGCAAAGCATTTGTAGCATCTCATCCTGTTTACCAGTATTTCGGGCAACGTTATCATTTAGAAATTTATAACCTTCACTGGGAACCAGACAAGATTCCTTCACAGCACGAATGGGAAAATTTAATAAGTATCCTCAAAGAGCATCAAACAGGAACCATGCTCTGGGAAGCAGAGCCACTACCTAAAATCCGCCAGGAACTGGAAAAAATTAATCTTAACCTGGTGGTCTTCGATCCCTGTTCCAACAAACCCGAAACGGGAGATTTTATGAGTGTAATGAGGGAAAATGTCGCTTCGCTCCTGGAAAGCGGAATCCCGCGATAAATCGGGAAGCAGGCGAGCAATAAAAAAAAGACAAAAGACATTTAACCAGGAACAGGCATTTATTCATAGCGTAATGCATCGACCGGGTTTTTATTGGCGGCCCTGAAAGATTGATAGCTTACGGTAAGGACCGCAATTACCAATGCAACAACAGCGGAAAGAATAAAAATATACCATGGTATATCTACACGATAGGCAAAGTTGTTCAGCCAGTTGATAATAAAGACATACGCCAGGGGCCAGGCGATAAGATTAGCAATCAGGACCCATTTGACGAACGATTTTATGAACATGGCAAGAATAGACTGAACGGATGCACCGAATACTTTTCTGATCCCAATTTCCTTGGTTTTTTGCTGGGCCGTATGAGAGGCCAGGCTAAATAAACCAATGCAGGTAATCAGTATAGCCAGCAGGGTAAAGGTAGCTGCCAGCCTCCCGATCCTTTCATCCCCTATGTAACTACGGGCAATACGTTCAGCAACAAATGTATGCTCAAAAGGGAATCCGGGAACATAAGCATTCCATGTATTTTCAATATATTCAATCGTTTCAGGAATCTTCTCAGGCCTGATGCGGATCAGGATACGCCAGTAATAATCAGGCAATATCCTGAAAAGAGCAGGCTCCAGCTCATAATGCAGTGGAAGGGTGTTAAAGTTTTTGACCACCCCGATAATCCTGCCATCCAGGTCATCTGAGCCCATCTTTTTGCCTATCGGATCATCGTAAGCAAATTGCTCTGCTGCTACTTCATTGATGATATAATTTGCGGTATCTGTTCCAAAATCTTTCGAAAAATTCCTGCCGCTGACCAGCTCCAATCCTACAGTCTCCAGATAATCATAATCAACAGCAGCAAAACCGAATGCAAAGGTCTCAGTACTTTCATTGCCCTCCCATGTAATACCCCGCATAATATTCCATATATGAGAAGGATATTGAGAGGTGCGACATACATTCACAATATTAGGGCTTCCAACAAGGTCATTTCGGAAGGCCTGATACTTATTATTCAGGTCGCCCACTACAGGCAAAGAAATTAGATTTTCCTTGTCAAAACCGATATCTTTTTTAATTACAAATTTCAATTGTGAATAGATGAGCAGACTGCTGATGATCAGTCCGATAGAGATGGAAAACTGAATGGTAACAAGTGTTTTTCTGAAAAACACCTGGCTTTTGCCTGCCACCACCTTTCCCCGGAACACATCAGATGGTTTGTAGGAGGAAAGTAGCAAAGCCGGATAAGCACCAGCTGTGAATGTGGTTATGATTAATAGAGCAAACAGGGAAATTAAAAACCATCCACTTGAATAGGGAATAAAAATAGTCTTACCTGTCAGCTCATTAAAATAAGGCCTTAAAAGTTCAACCAGGGTCATCGCAACAAGTAAAGCAAAAAGTGTTTGGAGAAAGGATTCACCAAGAAATTGCATGGCTAATTGGCCCCGGTTAGCTCCGACCACTTTTTTTAACCCGATCTCTCGTGCACGCCTGACGGATAAGGCGGTTGACATGTTCATATAATTGATGCATGCAATGAATAATATCATTAATCCAATGAGTAAAAAGATATGTACATATTGAGCCCTGTGCTTTTTTTCCGTTGGATTATATAAATGTCTTTTTGTTATAGGCTGTGTCATCAGCTGGATTGTAGCATCTTCCTCCAGGTAACTCCGGATCAGCCTTGTAAGCTTTGTGTTGATGGTGTCTCTATTCACTTCCGCTGGCAACACCATATAGGTTTGGATAAAATGAGAATACCAGTTTTTTAAATCAGATTCATTCCTTAATGCGGTTGTAATGGGCAATAGAATATGATAGTTCATGTAGGTATTGTCTGGTACATTTTCAATCACCGCAGAAACAACATATTGATCCTCATGATCAATGACAAGAACCTTTCCGATAGGATCTTCTTCCCCAAAATACTTTATCGCAATATCTTCTGTGATGACCGCACTGAAAGGTTTTTCTAAAGCCTGAGCTGGATTGCCTTTGATGAACCGACAATTGAAGATGTTAAAATATGAGGTGTCAACAAAGCCAATTTCTGATTCCCTGAAATGTTTATCCTTATGACTTACCAGCGAGGCATCACGCATAGCCCTGGTCACATGCAGGGCTTCAGGAAATTCATTCATAAGTGTCGGGCCCAGAAGATAAGGCAGGGAGCTATTGACATCAAGGTCGTCTCCAATTAGAAAAGTCTTATAGACCTGATGAATATTGTCAGCATTTTTGTATATCCTTTCATAACTGGATTCATGAATAATCCAGAGACTGATCAGGATAAAACTGGCCAACCCAATAGCCAGTCCAAAGATGTTAATAAAGGCATAAATTCCCTGGCGTTTTATATTGCGGAATGCAATTCTGAAATAGTTGATGAGCATGGTTAATGAGTCTGGTTGTTAATCTATAAGCAAACAAGGTACCACAAACCACATATGTCTGATTATCAGTTGTTTTCTTCGGGCCGTTAACTGTTGGTGGATTAATAAGTGTATAAAATTGCGACAACGGATGTATAAAAATGCGACACAATTGTTTATCTTTGATGGAGCCAAATAAGCCAGATGCAAAAAACTGAGGCCAGCATATTGATCATTGATGACGACAGGGATGTTTTGACTACGGCTCAATTATTCCTGAAGCAGCTATTCACCTCTGTACGGGCGGAAAAAAACCCGGAGCATATTCTGCAGATCATGGCAGAGCAAAGATTCGATGTCATTTTGCTGGACATGAATTTTAAAAAGGGGCTTAACGATGGCTCTGAAGGATTCTATTGGCTCGAGAAAATACTAAAGATAGATACTGATGTCGTTGTTGTATTTATCACAGCCTTTGGCGGTGTTGACCTGGCAGTGAGGGCAATAAAAGAAGGCGCATTTGATTTCATAGTAAAGCCATGGGAGAACGATAAATTATTGGCCTCAATAAACTCGGCACTTCAGCTCAGGCGTTCAAAATACGAAACAGAAAAATATAAACACCGGCACCAGCAACTCTCCATTGATATTGACCGTGATTATAAGGTGGTTATTGGAAATTCCCTCCCCATGCAGAAAGTTTTCAACCTGGTTGAAAAGATTGCAGGTACAGATGCTGATGTGTTGATTCTGGGGGACAATGGAACAGGCAAGGAGCTTATAGCCCGGGAAGTTCACCGGCGCTCATCCAGGTCGAAAGAAGTATTTATTAAAGTTGACCTGGGCGCAATACATGAAAACCTTTTTGAAAGTGAGCTCTTTGGCCACCAAAAAGGTTCATACACTGACGCCATTGATAGTCGACCAGGCAGGTTTGAAATTGCTTCGGGAGGAACATTGTTTCTTGATGAGATAGGCAACCTGTCATTGCCTTTACAGGCAAAATTATTGTCTGTGATACAGAACCGTGAAGTATACCGTATAGGTTCAAACAAAGCTATTCCTATTGATGTAAGATTGATTTGTGCTACCAACCGACCCCTGAACCAGATGGTCATTGAAAAGACGTTCAGGGAAGACCTGCTGTATAGGATCAATATGATGGAAATTCATATTCCGTCTTTGCGTGAAAGATCCGGTGATATTGCCCTGATGCTAAATCATTTCCTTGAAATCTATAAGAGAAAATACAAAAAACCGGGCCTCAGGATCTCAAAAAGTGCACATACAAGATTACAAAAATATCACTGGCCCGGTAATGTCAGAGAACTGGAAAATGCCATTGAAAGAGCTGTGATTTTAAGTGAGGGTATGCTCCTGGGTTTTGGTGATTTTGCCACGGATTTATCAGTGAAAGTGAGTGACGGGCCTGCGGGCGACATGCTTGATCTCAGGGATATGGAGAAACGATACATCCTTAAGGCCATCAGTATGCATAAAGGAAATATGACCCGGGCAGCAAAGGACCTGGGCCTTACACGGTCAACATTATACAGAAAACTGGAGAAATATGGCTTATAAAGGATACGCCCTGAATGTAAGCATTAGAATATTCCTGATCCTGGTCACGCTGACAGGTTCCGCCATTTCAATTTTATTGTTGAAATCCGATCAGTTATTATTCACCTATCTCCTCATCCTGCTCATCTTAATCGCCCAGGTCATTGAGCTTATCAGGTATGTGCGGAGAACTAACATGGAACTTGCAAATTTTCTGAAAGGGATTAAATCAAAGGATTTTCAAATGCATTACAGGCCGGAAGGAGAAAGCGGGTCGAAAAAAGAACTCTACCAGGCCTTTAATGAAATTGTTGGAGTGATGAATGAAATTAGCCTGGAAAAGAGAGCCCAATACCTTTTTTTAAAAAGATTGGTGGGGCAAATAGAAATCGGTATCCTTATATTGGATCCTTTGCTAAATATTGAACTTATCAATGATATGGCAGAGGACCTGCTGGATATTTCCGGCCCATCAAAATGGCAGCATATACATAAAAAAGCGCCTGAATTTTCCGAAGCAGTTAAGCAGATTCTCCCTGAGGGCAGAATATTGTTGGAATCCGGAAGGGATAAGCAAATGACAGACCTTGCTATTCAGGTGGCTTCGATCAAACTATTAGATGATCAATATACAATAATTGTTTTTCAAAATATAAGTAGCGAGGTTGATCAAAAAGTAAATGAAGCCTGGATTAAACTGATCAGGACCATGAACCATGAGATTATGAATTCTGTTACACCGATCAGCTCCTTAACGGAAACCATCCTGATGATACTCAGAAATGATAACAATGAATACAAAAGCCCCGGAGAGCTTAATAAAGAGCAAATTGCAGATGTTATTGGATCGGTGGATACGATCAGGAAAAGAGGGCAAAACCTGCTGGCCTTTGTGAATGAATACCGGAAGTTGACCAAGATTCCAAAACCAAAAATCGAAAACATCCAGCTTCAGGATTTTATGGAAGAATTGCATCATTTAATGAAAGCAGAATTCGACAGGAACAATATTCACTTTGAATTGAATATCGATCCTGTTGATTTGTGTGTTTCAGCCGATCCTGTTTTGTTGCAGCAGGTACTTCTAAATCTTATTAAAAATAGCATTGAAGCCTTAGGGGAAACAAAGGGAAAAGAAATTTCTGTTTGTGCTGGTACGGATATCAACTTAAAGCCAAACATTGAAGTCAGGGATAATGGACCAGGTATAGTAAAGGGATTGCAAAAGGAAGTTTTCGTTCCATTCTTTTCTACCAAAGATGGTGGATCCGGTATCGGGCTAAACCTGTGCAGGCAGATTATGCACCTGCATGGAGGCTCTATCAATGTTTCTTCTGAACCCGGGCAAATGACGACATTTATGTTGAACTTTTAACCTGTGACCCCTGCCTTCGCAGGGGCAGGCCTGTGATCCCTAGCGTCTTCTTCCGCCGCCGCCACGGCTGCCACCGCTTGGCCTGGATCCACTACTTGGCCTGGACTGGCTCTGGTTATAATTACGTTGCTGTGTAGAACCTTGCTGACGACTCTGGTGGTTACGGTTCATTTGTTGGTTGCTTCCCGAACGATTTTCCCAGCTATTTCCTGATCGTTGCTGCCAGTTACCGTTGTTATCCCTGCGTTGGACATTACCGTTGCGGTCGCTATATACATTATTGGGCTGATTTGATGGCCTGGTCTGGGCTCGGTTTTGGGCAGCCCCCTGGTTGACTGAGCCGGCCTGGCGGCTGGTATTTCCCGCCCTGTTTCGTGCGGCATTTGACTGTGCAGCATTATTTCGAACCCCGGTGGATTGCACACCGTTGGATCGGTTGCGGTACACATTATTGGAAGCTGCACGCGTGCTGGAAGACCTGCTACCAGCCCTGTAACCAGCTCTTGCACCGGCAGAATAACCCCGGTTATACCCATGCCGGTATCCGTGATGATAGCCCCGGTGATAGCCATGGCGATATCCGCCGCGATAACCCCGGGGTCCCCAATAGCCATATCCACCACCCATACGAACACTGAACCATCCATAGCTTACGCCAACCGAGAAGCCCCAGCCGGTCCATGGATTGTAATGGACACCAAAGCCCCAGGTGACAGGTCTTGGATAATAATAAGCCCCATACCAGGGCTGGTAATAATAACCGGTACCATAAACGACTACACCGCCATAAACATATGAGCAGGTATATCCCGGGGTATAGCCAACATAAACTACGGTAGGGGTATAATCGTAAACGTATACGTATTTCACATTATACACTGGTGATTCCGGTGGGATCTTATCCACCTCATCAGGCCGTTTAATGCTGACCTCATAGGGTCCGGTAGCTTTACTGGCCTCAAACCAGATGCCATCATCAACACAATAATAAGTGTTATCGATGAGCAAGACAGTCTTATCGCAGTTTACGGCATAAGCGACTGAAGTGCCATCAACCTTTTCAAATTTGGGATTACCATCATATTTGACTTTTACCGTTGCGGTGGCCCTGTCAACAGTTGCTGTTTGAGGGATGGTTTGCTCCAGCATAGCAGTCTTTGCTTCATCGGTTCCAGGGACACTGGACCGCACATTGGCCATGTCGCTTTCCGTTGGGATCTTGCTGAAGTCCTCCGGAAGGTCTTTTGGTTCGATAAACTGCCAGGAGCCATCTTTTAAGGTTTTAGATGCGTACCAGCGACCTGCAAGCAATACATAATAGTCCTGGGTGTTGATATCCATTATGATATCACTCTCGGTGTTCTTCACGTAAAGAAGCGTTGTCTCATCGATCGGGGTATAATCAGGTTCACCATCAACCATTATCAATTCTGCAGGGATGGTGCTCACAATCAATTCGGGCGCTTCTGTCATGGCCATCATCACAGAATCTTCTTCTGCATCACTGTCTTCCATGACCTTATCGGCTAATTTACGAACTTTCTTGGGGGCCTTATCAATGGATTCCCAAGCATCAACAATAGCTGGTGATGAGTACCACCATTTCCCCCCTTTGATATAATATTTTCCGCTGCTGCTTTCTTTAATGATAAAAAAAGGTGTGTTCAACACGTATTGATAACCCTGTTCTTCTGTGTCTTTCAGGATAGGCTCCCCGTCAATATAAATAAGTATCGATGGTACTGTACGGAAGTGTATTTGGGGGGCAGCATTGTTGAAGTTTTCAATTCGATCCTTTTCCTGCTCATTTACCTCGAGTCCGGCTAACAAGCGGTCGAGCGACATTTCAAGGTCCTTTGATTCCAAATCTTCTTCTATCAGTCGGGTGAAATGCTCGATCAGCTCATCATTCTTCACCTCAGGGAAATGGACCTTGTTAATATCTATGGATTTTAATAAAACCACACGATACTCCATATCCGTTTCCATAATGGCATCAAACCAGAGAGCGCCAAAAAACAATTTATCTTCTTTTGACTTGACCGAAAGAGCCATTCGCCCGGAGAGCACATTGTTGTCAAATGATTCAAGCTGAGGTTGATATAAGGTGACGATGGTGTTTTCAATTTCCATTTCGCGGGGCCAGGTAAGCTTATTTTCTTCTTCCTCATCTGCCATCAGGAAAAGGGTGGAGACAAGGATAAAAAAGAATGTAAGCAGGGTATTTTTATACATGGGAGATAGTTTTAAGGATTGGGGGTGTAAAGGTAGTGATTAAGTGATTGAGTAGATCGACAGGACTCATCTTTCATATCCTGAATATTTTATATTTTTAATGGCTCTTACAAGAAGACTATTTCCTTTTAAAACAACATTGGCATTTAACAATTAATAATTATATACATGAAGAAATTTATTCCATCCTATCTAAGGATCAGCTCGGTAATACTGCTTGCTATTGCAGTTGCCTCATGTGGAGAAAAGAAACAGGAAGCGCCCCCCCCCCCTGATGTACCCGTAGTTGAGGTTATACAAAAGGATGTGCCTATATACCGCTCATTCGTTGGACAGGTATATGGCCATTCTGATATTCCAATCCGGGCCAGGGTTGCCGGTTTCCTGGAGGGTATTCACTTTGACGAAGGGCTGGGTGTTAAAAAAGGTCAGTTGCTCTACAGCATCGATCCTTCTGAATTTCAGTCAAAAGTTGCTACCCAGCAAAGCTATCTTGCGGAAGCGAAAACAGACCTGGCCAAAGCAAAAAGTGATCTTGACAGGATTGAACCGCTTGCCAGGATCAATGCAGTTAGCCAGAGTGACCTCGATGCTGCCCAGGCAAACTACGATGCATCGCTTTCCTATGTGGAGGCGCAGGAATCAAATCTTAGATTTGCAAACATTAATCTGAGTTATTGCTGGATCAAGTCCCCATTGGATGGCATTATTGGCAAGACAAAGGCCCGGGTGGGTGAGTTTGTTGGAAAGGATCCCAACCCTGTTATCTTAAACACAGTATCTATCATTGATTCAATACGCGTTGAGTTTTACATTGCAGAAGCCCAGTATATTCGTTTAGCCAGGGAATCCAGGAGGATTAGAGAGTTTGATAATAGAAAAACCGTCAAAAGAGAGCCTGACCTTAGGCTCATCCTTGCAGACGGTTCGACCTTCAAGTATAAAGGATACGTCAATTTTATTAACCGTGAGGTTGATCCGGAAACAGGTTCATTGCTTGTACAGACTACTTTTCCAAACCCGGAATATTTATTGAGGCCGGGCCAATACGCCAAGGTTGTGATCAAATTGAAAGATGTGAAGGATGGATTATTAATTCCACAGCGTTGTGTCATGGAGCTGCAGGGACAATATTCTGTTTATGTGGTCAATAATGAAAATAAAGTGGAGAGCAGGCAAATTGTTGCCGGAGAGACAATAGGTGATATGCTTCTGGTAAATGAAGGCCTTCAGGCTGGTGAAAAAGTTGTTATCGATGCGTTACAAAAGGTAGTTACCGGGATGGAAGTCAAGCCGGATATAACTGTATTCGAAAGTCAATCTAACACACAATTCTAAGATTATGGCAGAAAACAAAGGAAATTTTTTCGTTCACCGGCCCATTGTCGCCATGGTCATTGCAATCGTAATTGTGATCGTTGGGACGGTATCATTGATCGGTCTGGCCATTGAACAATATCCAAATTTGACCCCACCCATTGTGGAAGTGAGGGGTACCTATACTGGTGCGAATGCAATAAATGTAGAAGAATCTGTAGCTACACCCCTGGAGCAGGAAATCAATGGTGTAGATAACATGATCTACATGAAATCGACCAATGCCAATGATGGCACCATGGTTATCCAGGTATCATTTGATGTAGGTACTGACCCTGATATGAACACCGTTTTAACCCAAAACAGGGTATCGGCTGCATCTGCAAAATTGCCGCCTGACGTAACCAAATATGGTGTTACAACCATAAAGTCATTGCCCAACATTATGTTGGCTATTACACTGACATCCGATGGAAGGTATGACCAGGACTTTTTGGGCAACTATGCTTTGATCAATATTAAAGATCAGTTGGCCAGGGTTAAAGGTATTGGCCGGGTTGATGTGATGGGTGCTGCCAATTATTCAATGCGTATCTGGGTTAAACCCGATCGCCTGGCACAAATGGGCATGACTGTTCCTGAAATCGTGAATGCGATCAATGAACAGAATGTGATCGTTCCCGGAGGAAAATTTGGTGCTGAACCTGCACCACCCGGAACTGAATTTACCTATACTGTCAGATTGCCGGAGAGGTTTAACTCTGCTGAAGCATTTGAAGATATTGTTATCCGGACGAACCCTGATGGATCACAGGTAAAAATCGGCGACATAGCAACTGTTAACCTTGGAGTAGAAACCTATAATATGATTCCCCGGACAAACTCAAGAAACCTGTGCTATCATTGCACTCTACCAGTCTCCGGGATCAAATGCAGTTGAATTGGCCGAAAAGATCATCGCTGAAATGGACGAACTGGCAAAAAGTTTCCCTGAAAGTGTTACTTATGAGGTTGGACTTGATACTACGCTTCCGATTACAGCAGGAATAAAAGATATTGTAGTGACCTTAATTATTGCACTGGTCCTGGTGATATTGGTGGTATTTATTTTTATCCAGGACTGGCGGGCAACACTTATCCCCACCCTGGCTATTCCTGTATCCCTGATTGGTGCATTTATCTTTTTCCCGATGCTTGGATTTACCATCAATGTGTTATCACTCCTGGGGCTTGTTCTGGCCATCGGAATTGTGGTGGATGATGCCATTGTCGTTGTGGAAGCTGTGCAGGTGAATATTGCCAAAGGGCATGAATGCTAAAGAAGCAACCCTGGATGCCATGGCGAAAGTTACGGCCCCGGTTATTGCTACAACCCTTGTTTTAATTGCAGTATTTATTCCTGTTGCCGGAATGGCCGGTATTACAGGAATTTTATATCAGCAGTTTGCAATCACTATTGTAGTTTCTGTAATTGTTTCATCAATAAATGCACTTACACTTAGTCCTGCACTTTGTTCCATCCTGTTAAAGGAACCAAAACCGTATAAAGGTCCTTTGGGTTGGTTCTTTGGCAAGTTCAATAAATGGATGGATAAGAGCACGGAATCATACATGAGTGTTACTAATATAGTAACGCGTAAGATTAAGCGAAGTGTAGTATTTATTGTGATCATGACCGTTGCAGCCGGTATTTTTGGAAGACTGGTGCCAGGTGGTTTTATCCCCGAAGAAGACATGGGGTACTTCTATGTAAATATCCAGTTGCCTGATGCTGCATCACTTCAAAGAACAAGTGTTATTTCTGGAACGATATTGAAGAAATCCTGCTGGAGTATCCTGAAGTTCAATTTGTACTGAATGCAACGGGCTATAGCATGCTTACAGGGTCCATGATCCCAAATAATGGATTTATGTTCGTCACCCTGAGGCATTGGTCGGAAAGAGATATCACCGTAAAGGAAATGATTGATAAAATAAATTTCCGGTTATCCAGGGAAATAAAAGGTGCCCAGGTTTTTGCTTTTGGCCCACCCGCCCTTCCCGGCCTTGGAAACGGTTCCGGGTTTAGCATGATGATACAGGACAGGGCTGGTAATACACCTGAATACCTGTCTCAAAATGCCATGAAATTTATTAAAGCAGCCAATGCCCGGCCCGAAATCGGGAAGGCATTTACAACATTCCAGGCAACAGTACCTCAGCGGTATATGGATATTGATAAGGAAAAGGCACTTAAGCTTGGAATTAATTTGAATGACCTCTATTTAACCATTGGGGCTTTCATGGGTGGTTCGTATGTAAATGACTTTACTCGCTTTGGAAGGCTGTACAAAACATATATCCAGGCTGAGCCCGAATACCGTGTAGATGAAAGGCAGATCAGTAATTTCTTTATTAAGAATAATGTGGGAAAAATGGTGCCTTTATCGACAATTGCTACTATTAAACCTATTGCCGGACCAGATTATACGACACGGTTTAACCTGTACAGGTCGGTTGAGGTTACAGGTGGGCCTGCTGCGGGATATACTTCGGTACAGGCCCGGAATGCCCTGAAGGAGGTTGCCGAAGCCGAATTGCCTGATGACATGAGTTATACCTGGAATGCAATGTCATACCAGGAAGAAAAAGCATCCGGATCATTGGGATCATCCTGACTTTTTCACTGGTATTTGTATTCCTGATTCTGGCAGCCCAGTATGAAAGCTGGTCGCTTCCATTCAGTATTTTAATGGGAACACCCTTTGCCATATTTGGTGCCCTTGTTTGCCCTCTGGGTTGGAAGGCTTATCAGCCCAACTTTCGAAAACAACATTTTTGCTCAGGTTTCCTTTGTGATGCTCATCGGTATGGCCGCAAAAAATGCCATTTTGATTGTTGAATTTGCGAACGAGGAATTTAAAAAAGGGCTTTCGCTTTTCGATGCAGCAATTAAAGCAGCGAAGTCAAGGTTCAGGCCTATTTTAATGACCGCCTTTTCTTTCATCCTGGGTGTTTTCCCATTAGTTGTCGCATCAGGTACAGGTGCCGAGGCCAGAAAGGTAATGGGAGTAGCACTACTTGGGGGAATGACAGTTGCCACTTTCCTGGGCGTATTCCTGTATCCGATGTTATTTGTGTTTATTGGAAAATTAGCTGGATATGAAAAGAAAAGAGACCGATTACAGGCAGCTGAAGCCGCTAATGTTAACGATAAAAATGATTAGACTATGAAAAAAGCACTTTCAATTCTTCTTCTCGGCTTAATCGTTTACCTGTCAGGATGTAAACTTGGTCCTAATTTTCAGAGACCTGAATATGCCGGCCCTGCTAACTTTCGCTTTGACTCTATAACTACTGATACAATAGTGAACCTGCGTTGGTGGGAGCTGTTTAACGATCCTGTACTCGACACCCTGATCATGCAGGCATTGGAGAACAATAAAGATGTCATGCTTGCTGCGGCAAGAGTGGATGCAGCTGCCGCGAACCTTGGCTATACCAAAGCTGACCAGTGGCCTTCATTTGGTTTTAATGTTGGAGCAGGTACCGGGAATTCTGTAAATGGAGTTGCAACATTGCCCAACGTCTCCGATAACTTTTTTGCCTTTCCGCAAATGGACTGGGAAATTGGTTTCTGGGGAAAATACAGGAGACTAAACGAATCAGCCCGTGCCAACCTGTTAGCATCTGAATATGGTTTACGGACTGTACAGATCAGCCTGATAACTGCTGTGGCTTCCACTTATTTTTCCTTATTGGATAACCTTGCCAAACTTGCAATTTCACGAAGAACACTGGCTGCCAGGGATAGCTCAACAAACATTATACAGGCCAGGTTTGATTACGGCGTGGTACCTGAAATCGACCTGAACCAGGCGCAGATACAGCAGGCAATTTCTGCTGCTGCCGTACCCATTTATAAAAGAGCCATTGCATTCAATGAAAGCACATTGAGCATTTTGCTTGGGGGTTATCCGGATGCTGTACCCATTGGAGTGAAATTAATTGACCAGGTTGAACCTCCTGAGATACCTAATGGTTTGCCATCCCAATTATTAACACGGAGACCGGATGTGATGCAGGCTGAAGCCGAATACGCAGCACAGAATGCACGCATAGGAGCGGCACAGGCGATGAGGTGGCCATCCCTGAGCCTGACCGGATTATTGGGTGTTGCTACAACAGATTTGTCAGCCCTTGGTACTGCGGGCCTGGGATGGTCGGCCTCAGGAGTTCTTTTTGGACCACTATTTCAATTTGGTAAAAACAAAAGGAGGGTTGAGATCGAAAAAGCCAATACCGAAGCCACTTTAAGAATATATGAGGGCGTTGCCCTGCAGGCATTCAAAGAGGTTGAGGATGCCCTGATCTCAATTACTACCTTGCGAGAAGAACTGGCCGCCCAACAACGGAGATATAATGCAGCAATTAATGCAGAATATCTTTCAGCTGAGCGTTATGATAAAGGACAAACTAGCTACCTGGAAGTCCTTGAATCACAAAGGCAATCTTTCGATGCCCAGTTGAGCTATTCACAAACCAGGAGAGACTTGCTTGGAGCACATGTGGGGCTTTATAAAGCCCTTGGAGGCGGCTGGTTGTCGCCGGAAGAGGAGCAGGCCTTTATTCAGGCTCAGGCAGCAGCGGATAGTACGGGACAGGTTCAGGGTAATTAATTCATAAATTTTAACCAGAAAGATTTATTTAACAGGGTCCTTGGGGGGTTTTAAAGAAACCACTCCGGATCCACAAACTTTCGGGCACTCTCTCCATAAGATTCAAACGTGCTTCCTGTGATCTTCAATGTGTACTGGTCCCCATATTTTCTTGAAATAATAATCTTGGACTCCATTCCTGAATTATCGATTCTTATAAAATGAGCAAAATGCTCCCCCTTTTCAGTATTTAGCGTTTCATGGCAAATTGGGCAGAAAAAATCAAAAATATTTCCCAGTTCTATAGAAAGAGAAGCACTCATTTGTATGGTGTAATTCCCAATTTCCTCATGGAGTAATACCAGACCAATCTTATGCTTTGCACATTTGGCCGATAGAATGATGTGATCAAGTAAATTAATCGCACCCCGGCAGTATGGACATAAATAGGTTACATTCATGGCTTTTAATTTTAGATTACAATTTCCGGACTTAGCTTTCTGACATAAATATGTTGATTTTTATATGTTGTTTCAATAATATCTCTTTTAGCTACCAGGTCTTAGAGAACTTGTTTTCCAACGTGAGCCTTTGTAAGGAATTCGTCAATGGCGTCTTCACGCTTAGGATGAACAGATGTTTTGTGGTGCTCTTGTAGTTTTTTGCTGATGATATCAGGGACCCTGGTTGGTTTGCGGGTCAGGGAATTTACAAATACCAAAATGCTGGTCGCTTCATTTATCAGTTCATTGTTTTGGTTATATACCTCTTGAAAAAACGTCATTCTGCTTATTGGTTCATCATGGAGCGAGGTTTTGATCATGATGATATCATCATAAAAAACAGGCTTTAAATACTTGATGTTCATCTCGATAATAGGCAATATGACCAGGTGCTTCTCCAGCTCTTTATCACAGATCCCAGCTTCTCGAAGCAATTCGGTCCTGCTGATGTGATAATATTTTGCATAATTCCCATGATATACATATCCCATTTTATCCACCTCATCATACCTTACACGGATACTGTTTTCTGAAGTTATCATATCTAATGTAATTTGTTATCGGTGTATTACGTTTCGCTCAGACGGCCATTTTTATATTCCATAAAGGCCTCTTTTACTGTCATTTGTCCGGCGCCAACATATACTTTGATCCCTGATTCTTCGAGTACGTGACCGGCATTACCACCAGGACCGTTTCCAGTGATCAGGACATTGGCTTTAAGTTCCAATAGTTTTTGTGCAGTCTTCGGGCCTGCCCCATGTGCTTCATTTTCTATTGACCTGTTATCAAAATGACTGAGTTTTTTTTCATCCTCATCGTAAACAAGCAAATAAGCTGTTCTTCCAAAACGAGGGTCCATTGCTGAATCCCATTCTGTTCCTTGTGTTGTGAATGCTATTTTCATTGCTCTTTGTTAATTTTGAAGCTGTTGAATTTTTTCCCAGCTTTTTATTAGTATTTCTTTAATTATATTGTCTTCTGCTTCAATAATGGTTTTTCCCTGTGACATTGCTTTTGAAAAGGTATCATCGTAAGGAATTGTAGCGATTTCGGCGATTTGATTTTCTTCAAGGAAGGTTAATATTTCTTTTGATATTGAAGGATTAAGGTCTGATTTGTTGATGATGCATCCTGCCCTGATCCCGAATTTTGCAACCAGCTCATATACTCTTTTCAGGTCATGTATTCCGGATAGTGTTGGCTCGGTAACCAGAACAACGAAATTTGCACCGGCAAGGGATGATATCACCGGGCAGCCTATTCCGGGGGAACCGTCCACAAGAATTATTCCCTGTCCGTTTTTTTGGGCAATCTGATGGGTTTCATTTTTAACTTTTGCCACAAGCTTTCCGGAATTATCAGCACCAATACCCAGCCTGGCATGTACCATGATGCTTCCCGTTTTAATGGTGGAAACGTACCAGTTGCCAACGTTAACTGTTTCATTAGTGATGGCATCAGCGGGACAAATGCGGGCACAGTATCCACAACCCTCACAATCTAATGGATTAATGATATGCTGTCCTTTGTTGACCGAAACAGCATTAAATTGGCAAACGCTGGCGCACTCACCGCAGTTAGTGCATTTTTCACTGTCAATTATGGCCAGTTCTCCACTGTAAAATGATTCGGATTTTGCAAAATCAGGTCTTAAAAGCAGGTGCATATCTGCTGCATCAACATCGCAATCAGCAACAATGACATCCTTTTTCCCAAGCATGGCAAACGCGGCAGTTATTGATGTTTTACCTGTGCCCCCCTTACCTGAAATAAAGACTATTTCTTTCATGCCTCATCCTTTGTCTTTAAAGAAAATATATACCTGATGATTTTTTCGAGTTCCGTTCTGACTTCAGGATCTTTCATATATATAAGCCTTCCCCGCGAATAAAGCTCGGCAATGCTGCGCTTGTTAGGAATTACAGCAAGAACCGGGAAGTGTTCTTTCTTACAATAATCAGCCACATCATTATTCCCAATACCATTTCGATTGATGACTACACCGAACTCCCTGTTTAATTGCTTCATCGTATCGATGGTTAACATTAAATCATGCATCCCAAATGGCGTCGGCTCGGTGACCAGTATTACATAATCAGCATTTTTTGTTGCTTCAATTACAGGACATGATGTGCCGGGAGGTGAGTCAAAGAGGATTACGTGCCTGTCACCAAAATGTTCATTGACATATTTGATCGTTTGCGAGATCAGGGGAACAGATTGCTCCTGTCCAACATGTAAATGGCCCTCGATAAATGTGATCTTCCCATTTTGGAAATGTCTTATTTTCCCTATTTCCAACCCTTTCACGGGCAAGGAGGAGGTTGGGCATAATCCGGTACAGGCATTGCAGCTGTGGCATAATTCCGGGAAAACCATTATTTGCTTTCCCAGCTGAATGATTGCATTAAAATTGCACACCTTCTGGCATTGCCCGCATAATTCACAGGTATTTTCCTTCCATTCCGGGATCATTTTATATTTGGGTTCTTCCTTAACCCATTTTCCATTAATGAATAATCCCGAATTAGGTGCCTCTACGTCAAGGTCTGCTAAAACAACCTCTTCTTTCTCAGCCAGCAAAGCAGCAAGATTTGTTGCCAAAATTGTTTTTCCCGTACCTCCCTTCCCACTAGCAATAGCAACCCTCATTTTCCCAAGTTCTGAACGTTAATCGTTTCCGTTTGTCCTGTCCTGACCTCCCCGAAACCCAAACCTGCCATTACCTCTGCGGCCGAAACCTCTTCCCCTGCCTGTATTAGCCCATCTCCAGCGTCTGCGACCCATTCCCGGGCGGTCGTCGGAGTCGGTTTGTTTGTTTCCTGTACAAAATCCCATGCGCTTGCCTGTCAAGGGTCCTTTTCCCTGGGGGCCTGTTTTATCACCTCCTGGCATATTTACCTCCTTTTTAGTGTTGATTGAAATTACAGCATTTACCATGACCGAAACCACCTGCCAGGTTCAATAGATTTGTTGAATGACATGAAGGGCATTCACTAATTAATGTCTTGATATTTGATTTGAACATTTGTCCACAATCCTGGCAGCGGACAATGTTATTTTTGAAATGAACATTTCCTCCTTCTATGGTGAGCAATTTTCCCTGGATGATAAATTCGGCAATTTTTTTTCTTGCCTGGTTGATAAGCCTTGTGAAGGTTGATCGTGAGATATCCATTTCTTCAGCTGCTTCAGCGTGTGAAAACTCAAGCTGGTCAGCAAGACGAAAAGCTTCAAACTCATCAAGCGTCAACAGTATTTGTTGAAGGTCCTGTCCTTTTATCCCAAGAGGTTTAAATTCTGAAAATAGTGGAGGCTCATGTACAATTCTATTGTTTTGCGGTCTTGGCATATTTTATTTTTTACAAAGATAATGCACATATGTGCAAAATACAAATAAAATGGAATAGAAATGTTAAGGAGATAAACTATAATTCTGGAAAATTGGGAGAATCCAATACGGCTGATTGCCGCCGGCATGGGGATCCATATCACCATATATTGATCTGAATGTAGCTTTAGTTAAGTATTAAAATAGTCACTTGAAATATATTATTTACCAAATCTATAGCCAACAAAAAAACTAAATTTCCCATGACCAATTTCAGCAGATAATTTTTTTTCCAAACGCGAGAAGTAGGCATCAGCAAAAAATTGAAATCCGGTAAAAAACTTCATGCTGTTGTAGCCTATTGCGTTGAGGCTGTTCAATTTTAAATTAATGGATGCTGAATTATAATTTCTATTATCTGTATAATAATCACCCGCATTAATATTGAGGCCAGGTATTAGACTCAATGTAAGAAAAAACCGTTTTTTATAAACGAATGAATACATATAGCCAAAACTTGCTGAGACGCTTAATATGTTTAAATCAGTTAAATGAAGGTTCGGTTCAAAAAAATCAGAAACTTCATTTGGAACAATGGATGAATCAGCATCCATAACAAACATATTAAAACTGGCACCGATAATAGGGCTTCCTGCACTTTTTCGCTGACCCTCGTTCTGAACAAACGGTGCTTTTATTGAAAATTTAGTATAATTTGTAGCAAACATATATTGCAATCCCAGATTGATGGTACGTATGTCTTCCCTTCTCAGTTACGTCTTCACTCAGGATGATATCTACACCATTAATGGAATTTAACTGATATGCCTGATAATATTGTATGGTAAATGTGATATATTGTTTGCTGCTAAACATACTACCCTGAAAATCGAATGACCGTGTATTATCAAATTCTGATTTTTTCCTTAAACCCAAAGCAAAAGTTAAATCCAGGGCAAACCACTTGTAAGATACGCCTAATCCAAGGCTTACATCACGAACAGGTATGTACTTGAGTGATGTTTTGTTAATTCTGTCTCGTACCTTGAAATAATTATATTTATTAATAGTGACAAGCTTGACAGATATCTTATGACTATAGTTTTTAATGTAGGAAGTATCATGGTTTCGGTACAAAAGGTAATGCCCTATGTAATCTAATCCTTTCTTTGTGGTATCGATTTCCTGACTTTTAGCATTATCAGGCAATAACATAATTAACAAGAGACCAACTAATAGACAAGTTGATTTAGGAAGTAACTTTTTATGAAAAATTACCCTCATCGACAACAATCCCCCTTTCCATCCATTTAATTTCACTGACCATGGTGTCAGCATTTAAATCAACCAATCCCCAGTTATATTTGGCCTCAACTCCTGTAATTGAAATTTTAGCTCCTATACCAGCATGTGCAACAGTTTGCCCTGGGTTTTCTATAATAACTGCAAGGTCTATTTTGCTCTAACAAATTTCCCTTCTCCAATCCTGAATCTTGCAATAAATCCCCAGTTGCTGGCTTTACCTTTAAAGTTATTAGTTAAAGTAAAGCCGGGTCGCCAGTCAAAGCCAATGGTAAGAGGAAAGTCAAAAGAATACTCAACACCAAAATCACCTGCTATAGCCATATCAAAGCCATTTTCAAAGAAAAACTCAGGACCAAGTCCGGGATAGAATTTTAAACCGGTTGGTCCTCCTGATAAGGCAAACATCCAGTCAAAGTATCCTCCAATTCCCCATCTGTCTGTGATATATAATGCGGGATGAAATCTAGGTGAAAGACCTATGGGGATGGTAGCATCGACTGAAATATTATCGCCAAAACGCATACCTACCTCCCAATTTGATTGAGATTTTATCTCAGAACCGATCATTACAAAAGCAATGAGACAAATTAGAATAATTAATGATTTCTTTTTCATTGTTTCACATTTAAAGTTAATAAATATTTATAACGATTTTATAATTCAGTTTAATGATTAAAATGTTTCCTGCCCGGAAAAACAGAAGCCTTTTGACTCCTTGCCTATAGCAAAGTCAATTGGGGTTCACAATTTTTGGAGCTATGTTTATCATTTTTGGTTGAATCAGACTGTGCCTGAGCGAATGTGTATGTTACACATAGTAAGACAATTAATGATATAAGTTGATATCTCATCATAGTTTGTTTCCTTTATCTTTTCGGATAATATTTACATGTATCAAAGTTAATCTGCAACCGGAATTAAGTAAATTGGAGGATCATCAGATAAATACGCATCATCTGTTGGGTTCAGACGGTTATAATCCATCAGCGACCTAAGGCCTTTTACATATTCCTCGCCTCGTTCGGAGTATTTAGTTAATTGCCCGGCCAGCTCATATCCTGTTATTTTTCCTCCCTTTTTGCGAAGTTCTGCCCTTTTGTTTCGCAAACTGCTATATGCATTGTGTGTATTCAGATTGAGCATGTATGCACACACAGATTCCTGCAGGGTTTCAAAGGCAGCAATACCATAATTTCCCAATTCCTTCCTTTGTTTTTCTGGCGTAATGGCATTTTTCCCCCATGTCCACTGCCCGTATACAGCATTGCCTTCTGCGGCAAAACGGGAGGTACCCCATCCGCTTTCTTCAGCACTTTGGGCCAGTGCCAAAGCCACCGGAACAATATCAACTTTTTTCCATAATTCATCAAGCATTGAAGTTGTAACGGATCCTTCGTCAGCCTGGACCTTATATAATTTTGCGAGTTTCAGAACCCATTTTTGATCCTTCTCGTCAATCGCTGATTTTTTATTGAATGAACTTCTTATGGTTTCTAACCGGACCCTGTCCATCATGATCAATTCATTGGACCGCAATACCAAGGGTGCTAATCCTCGAAAAAACAAGCGTTTTTTATTCTCAACAGTAACTTCCTTTGATTTGGTCGTTCCCCATTTATCACCAATTATTGGCAGGTAAACGCGTGGGACCTCTCGAATTCCTGCCTGCCATGCCTCGGGTGTGTAATTCAGTTTTTCAAACAGTGTAAACAGATCCTTGTAGTCCCTGATTTCCACCTCGCTGGAATTGTCGATATCATCCAAAACCCTTAAATAATTTTTGGGAGAAGAAAAAATGAGGGTATCCTTCTCTGCATCAGAAAGATCAGAGGCAGAACCATTTTGCTCCCTGGTATTTATACAACCAGAAAGCATTGCTATGATGGTAAATGAGATTATTGCTCCTGATAAAATCATATTGTTATTTTTTATGCTCATAATTATTAATTGGTTTTATTGTTTTTTTATACCTGCCTTTATGTGCTTCTTACTGATCTGGATTTGGGCTATTCTGGTTTAGGGTCTGAGGAGAATTTCAGAAAGCCTCTGTAAGCTCCAATATATATGCTGTTGTTGGGGCCAAAAGTATAGGTCGCCCAGATGTTATTGAATACTTTCCGGTCGTAATTCTTCAAACCCATTGAAAACCATTTCATCAGGAATGAGATATTATCATTGAATGTCTTTTTATCAAATTCAGGCCGTATGTAAAATACTTTCCTTCCCGTTTCGTAATCTACTGCAGTCAATTGCCAATCGTTATGTCTATCCTCAGATTCTTCCTGTCGGTTATAGACATAAATAACACCTGTGGCAGTTGACATTTTTGGTGTAGCAGTTTTTCCATCAATATGTTCTGCCGGCCAATTCTCAACTTTTTCAAATTTTCCCGTTTGTTGATTGAAATCAAAGCGGTCAATTCCACCAGGTGTATCATTAATGTCAAATGGATCAGTATAATTATAGGTATTGCCAATAAATAAACTGTTCTTGTATGCCACCACTGAGTTTTCGCAGGCACTGCTGTCTAAGGCGAATAACTCAAGCCGATTAACGAGGTGGCCATCTTCCTGTGAATAGATGTTCAAATTGATTTGCAGGGAATCGTTATCAGCAACAATGACGAATCGATCATCCATTAAAGTAGGTGTTGTTCCACTGCCATCATTCAAATGCCCTTTTTTTTGGGTGCCGTCATTTGGATAAATCTGATCTCCGGTTTCATTGAAAGTTATCTGCCATTTGGGATCCATTTCTATTTTCTTCGTTTCATCATTAAACCTCAATTTATACAAGGCGATATTTGAAATGATATATACGCCATCAGGGCCAATCGAAAAAGAGTTCTGGATTTCTTCCCGGGTTTCAGGTTCCATCATGAAAAATTCCCGAAATTCGTTTCTGTACTCAACATCGGTCATCCCTTCTCTATAAAATTCCACATCTTCCAGGCGGTCATACTTTTTTCCGAAGAAATGCTCAATCTTTCTCAATAATCCAAATCCACCGATGTAAAATGAATAGGTGTTCGGGCACAGTCCTTTTTCTTTGAAATCTCCTTTCTTGAAGCCTTGAAGGTCGATGACTCCAATCACACCCATTTTCGATGTGTACCAGATATTGCCTTGAGCATCAGGCATCACCGCAGTTAATTTATTACGTCCTTCTTTGTCAGAAATTCCATCAACAAGAATATCCCCTTTTTCTATTTCCTCTAAAATATCATAGCTTACCATCCGGTCTCTATCGAATCTGTTATTTTTAATGGGGATATAAAAAATACTGAATTCCGGCCCGGGAATAATTACCTCGTTATCTTTTGAAAGGAAAAAATACGCACCTCCGGAGGTATTCCTGAATAAAGCCATTCGTTTCTTTTTGCCAGCAAGTTCCATGGCTTTATGCCCTCTACCTGGGATGATAATAGCATCAAGAATTTTAATCGTATCTTGTATATCGATGAGTAGTAAGCTGGTGTTTTTTCTGCCAAATGATAAAGTAACCATGGTGAATTCATCAACAAATGCAAAAGAAGGACACATGCCTGAAAATTCTTCTCCCTTTTCTTTAACTTGAAAATATTGAACTTTCGCATTTTCCGGAACTGGTCCCTGCATATTACTAATATCTGAAGCGTAGGAATCTTCATGCATGGCACTGGGCAGGTCATCTTTCATAAAAGGATGCTTCCATTTATTCAATGGTTCAAGCGCATCGGGGTACACAATATTACCCTGATGATATTCAACCCAGCTTGGATACCATTGTGCATCAACAGTTACATATTTGGTTTCTGCCTGAAAATCTATTTCTTCAATTTCAAATGGCACACAATATTGTCCAAGCAGTATGCCGGATTGCAACAGTATAAAGATTAGGGTTAAAAAGGGATACGTAATTTTCATCACTTTAAGAATTTTATCATTTTCCAATTGGTTACAGCTTTAAAATATCTTTTTAGAATTTATAACTTTTCGGCTTTTGGTGCTTCCCATGTTTTTGTTTTTTCCAGATCTGGCACATAAATTCTCAATATAATGTCTATCTCCTCATCTTTACGGTTCACCGGCAGCCAGTTTTCTTCCGGTACACCGGCAGGTTTTTCAGCAGCTACATATATTTCAATTCCTCCATCGGCATTCAATTTGAAACCTGCATTTTCGCCTACACTGTATTTTTTATGGTCGTTTGGTATAAAAAATCCATTGGCTTTATCATAAAGTGTTAAGGACCAAAAGGCCTGTGCAGGAGGAAGTTCATCTTTTGTCATTTTTATTACGTAATCATTCAAGGCATTCATGGGTTCACCATCATCTGAAGTTACATTAGGATACATGGCTTCTTCCATAGGTAAGCCAATGGGCCCAATAACAGACACGGTTATTAGGGTTTGCAAATCCGTCAAACCCTTAGTCTTAAACATTTTTGGCGCCATCTCTTTAGTCAGGGTCGGATCACTCAATTTGTTCAGGTTTTCTTTCTGAACCTGTTCTGCCGCGGCCTTGAAGCGTTTACCATCGATTTTCATTTTCTCCTGATCATAATTTCCGCCGGGTACAACGCCCAGTGGTTTATAAGCTTCAAGTACTTTTTGATCCAATTTATCTTTTGGATCAAAAGAAATATGGTTAAAGACAAACTGCATGACTTCCAAGAGGTTATTTTCAAAAATGTCCATGTCTGTTTTACCCACCTCCGGAAAAGTAATTTCCTGTGCCACTTTTGGTTCGCCACCATTAAACTCTGAAAGTGACTGAATTTTAATTGTTCCTATGGTTTCAACGATAACTTTAAATCTTTCCGCTTCGTTAGCATGAGGCATAATCCGAAATACGGCTGAAACAAAATCACCAGTGGTTTTATAAATCATATCCACACCGCTTACATTTTCGCCCTGGTATCCTTCAGTTCTGTCAGAATAGAATAATATTTTTTCTGGTTTCTTAAAATCGCCTTTTCGAGTTGCTTTTGGTACATCCACATAATGATCGTAGGCTGTCACCATTAGAGAAACATATTTTGAGTCAAAGGCCGGTAAATCCAGAATGATGGGTTCTCCCCTTAAATCGAGCAAAGCACTGGCGTAAAAACTATCGTTATTGGGCCGGGCAATGTCTGTCATGGTGTGATCTTTGAGTTTAGTATCAGCTACCAAAGTATTCCACCCACCTTGTGATAAGGCAAATTTGTTGTTTACATTATACAGGGCAACATACTGGTAAGAGCGCTTTACGATGTTTTTAACCTCATCGTCGGTTAATACTGCATAACCGTTTTCATCGGTTTCAACAAGGCTTGCTTTTTTTGTTCCGTTATTACATCCTACAGCGAAAAAAACAATTAGAAAAACAGTAGAAATTTTTACGATAGATAAACTCATAATTGCAACTTTTAAATTATTTAATATAATATTTGTTTTATTTTTTAGATAAAATGCTTTTAGGCAATAATATCTGCAATTGAAATCTCCATTGCCATTCAGGTCCACAATCCGGTCGAACTACATTATAATATATTTGAGTTTGCAGGTTTAAGGGTAGTTTTCCCCCAAGTATAATTGGTAAAAAAATAGTTTAATTATTCTCATTATTTTTTATTCAAATAGACTATTAATTTAATTTTTCAATACTTTAACTTCCTCTTTTGCGGCTGCTAAATCAATCATAAAATCAGTATTAGCGTGCAACATGGCTACTGCTGCTGCCCCCATCATTCTTCCGTAAACTACATCGCTATGCCAATGCACATTGCATACATTACGGCTTATGCCAAACTGTTTTCCTCTTTCCAGAATTACATCGGCTTGCTGGGGAAATACCTCAGCTAAAATTAATGCCCAGGCCCAGCCAATAGCTGTATGCCCCGAAGGATAAGAACCATCTTTACGTAAAACCGCTTCATCATCAGGCGTGCAAATAGGCGTATTGTTAAGCATAAATGGCCGTGCACGCTGATAATGGTTTTTTGCAGCATAAGTTGATAAGCCGGCATCGGCTAAAGTCCTGCGAAGAATCATATATAAATGAGGTGTGGTTTCTTCAGATATCTGTACCTTCAAAACAATATTAAAAGCATCCATAGCTTCTGGAAATGTTAATACAGCATCCTGAGTGGCTTGTTCTTTTCTGGCTTCATCGTCAGAAGCAACATACATGGCTGCAATTTCCTGATCCAAGATGAAATGCCGCTGAACCTTCCTCCGGCGGAGGAGGAACTAATTTTAAACTATTCGGAATTTCATCTTTCGATAAATACCCTTCTAAAATTCCCGCATGAATTTCCTTTATCTCTTTTGATAAGGAAGTGATGGGCTGCTGATCTTTTACTGCTTGCTGTGTACAACTCAACATGATAACAGACAGCACTATTGCCGTAAACAGTTGTGATTTGTGATATATTTTTCTATCTATAATATAGGTATGGTGTTTCATTTTTTATCTTCTCTTTAATTTTGTTTGAAATATTTTTCACTTATTAGATTTATAAACAGTTCTAATTCAAAAGTACATTGTAGCCCAATATAAACGACTTAAAATCATCACCATGACTCAGTTATCACACCCATACTGAAGCCACCCTTGAGTGAGTGACGACCGGCAAATGGATAAGCTATGGTGCACCCAATCTTTGAATTCCGTTGTAGATCTTCATCTAACAGATTGGTGCGCCCCCCCCAAAAAAAGTTTAAATCGATAGCAGCCCAAAAACCGGGTGTAAATCTTCGAACTAAATGAAGTTCAGCAGCAAATATCGGATTCTGTTTCCTGGTCTTACCAAGGAACTCATTATTGTCACTAAAAATCCACATTCCAAGCTCCAGTTCAAGCAGCCACTTTTGTGCGAGTGGAATCATGTAACCAAGTTTTGGCTTAAACGCCCATCTGTTAGAACTAATGTTAATTAGCTTATCCTCCTCGTAAGCACCTGTAGGAGCCAGTATCTTCAAGCTCGCACCAAGGATTTGTCGCGGATTGTTCCTTAGTTCCTGAAATTCCTTTATGCCCATAGTGGGTGCACCAATCAGATTAATTGAAAAAGTGATACCAATATCTGCAATGCCGGAAATATCACGCCTACTCGGTGTCCCTCCGGAAGAACTTACAATAATCCCGGTTGTTGTTACCCACGTATAAGGCAGTTCAATTATTAAGTTTGCTGTTCTGTTAAATAAACTAAACGTTTGTAGATAGCCGAGAAATCCTACATGGATTTGCGAATCCAATCCCGTAAGAGGCAGTGAGGGATCAGTGAGTATGTCACCGAAAGAGTATTGGTATCCAAGAAAAGCTACCATAGTTCCTTTGGGTGCTGGCCAGTATGCACGTGGTGATAGTTCCTGTGCGTTGCCCGATTCCGCGAGAATGCTTAAAGCAATAAAAATAAGGATGTATATATTATACTTTATTTTCATTCAAATATCTCCATATAGCACTCATTCTGTATGATTTTTTATTTCCTCTTATTTGCTTAATACATTTATTTCGATTTTTTTTATGTGCAGGTAACCAATTGGAAACTTTATCTTTTCCCGGGTTCTCTTTTTGAATGTATCCATCCAACGATCCGTCTTTATTGGATGTGTACATTCTTTTTTTTCTATTCCACCAATTCAAAATCACCGGGCTTCCAGGTTTTGTCGAACCACGGTTCCAGTGGGCCATAGAGTCTTAGTAGGACGTTATAGCTTTTTCCAGGCATGGTCTGAATCCAATTGTCTTCATGCCCTTTTGGTGCCTTAGGGCCGAACCAAACCGTATACGATTCATCATCGTTTTGTTTAATGGTCGGACTGTTGCTGTCGAGACCAGCTGATTTTTGATCGGTCTCCAGCATGGAACGATGTTGACCGGAATAGACCATGAATGACCAGAAGTTGTTCACGGGAATGGGCGCAGGAAGGGTTACTTTATATGTTTTCCCACCATCAAGGTAGTTCCCATCCACATCATGGGGAGTAAAGGCATAGGCCGATCCTGTTCCTACTTTAGGCATAGACATGGCTGGTGTAATGCCGGTAGCCACATAGTGAAAAATACTACGACCATCAATCTTCATTTCTCCGTTGTTCATAAAATCATGGCCGCCGATGAAGGATGTATACCACCGACGATCCGGATAGAAATAAACAGCTGGATCGCGGGGCCGGAAAACAAGGGAGCGCGCCGTAGCGTTGCCGATTGCAGCCGCATCCTTTAGTATTTTTTGCATGCGTGCATCCGGTGCAAAGGGTTCTCCTTTTTTAATGCCGATAGAGGCAAAGAGTCCTACCAGTTCGGGATTAAAAGCATCTGCGGGTTCATATTGAATCACCGCGTTAAGCTCTTCATAAAAGTATTCATCGTTAGCATGAATGGTATTAAATTGCTTGCCCGAGAGGTCTAAGACTTTTTGTTTTGGTGGCTTGTTTGCTTTTGCCAGTGGATAGCAACGAAAACCTTCTTTTAGCTCTTTTGTAGACCCCTCCAAATCGCCATCTTTCACAAAAACACGCATGAAAAGCCAGTGACGGTAGGTTGTGGATTTTGCAACAAAGTAGCCTTCGGGGATATCCCCCTCGTAGTCGGGCCCAATAAATAGATATTTACCACCCTTGCCTTGATCGGGGCCGGTGAGGCCCACATCACTAACGAAACGGAAAAATGCATCGTCAAGAGAGCCCAATACAGGCCCGGGTATCTCTACTACAACCGGTCCATTTTTTAAGTCAATCTCTGCAAATGCATACGGAGTTGTTGATTGCGCAGTCAAGAATAGGGTGCGCGCATCCATCAATTCTCCGAAAAGCCCGAGGTCCCCCGGTTTCAAGCCCGCTTCTTTCAGGCCCTCCAGCATGGCATAGATGGAAGTGGCCGGCATTCCGATTCAGAAATGCCTCTACGCCTCGCGATAGGTCGAGAAAGTCAAAGCTTTTCTGAACCGTAGCTTCATTGGGCATACCATCGAAAAATTCGAGGTCGCCTAAAAGTTCAGTTTCTACCTTGTCTGGCGTAAGCAAAAATTCGGGTACATCAGCAGCGTATTTAGGTTTAGACTCTTGTGCAAAAGCGCTTGTTATAAGTAACAAAGCAAAAGCAAGGATTAGGATGTTTTTCCTTTTCATAGTATGATTATCTTTAAAGTTATAGTTTGTCTTATTTTACCAGCATAACTTCACCTGGCCTCCATGTTTTTTCAATCCATGGTTTTAAGGGACCATATACACGAAGGATCACTAAGAAACTTTTTCCGGGAATGGTTTGTAACCAATTATTTTCCTTACCTGGAGTAGGATTGGGGGAGAAAAAGACATCGAAAGAACCATCTTCGTTTTGCTTAAACCCTTCTGTTAGACTACCAACTGTTGGAAACTGCTGATCGGTTTGTAGCAATGAGCGCGTTTGCGTATCGTAAATGGTTACTGCCCAAAAATCATTCACAGGAACATTTGCCGGGATATGCAATTTATATTCTTTTGCGCCATCAAATGGATTTTTTTCTCCATCCAGAAATGAAATGGCATAATCAGACCCCGCCCCTTCAATAGTAACGGCCATAGCAGGTGTAACGGCAGTATAACTATAGTGGAACATATCCAATGCATCGGTATTAAAACCTCCGGTTTCACTTGTAAAGAATACATCTTTATTGGCAAAGGCCATTATCCAGGAACTTTCTGTATCGGGATAAATTTCAACACCAGCCAAATTCATGTTGGTACGTGGATAGTAGGTAATTGAACGGGCAGCAGCGTTTCCTATGGCAACAGCTTCGGTAAGTAAGCCTTTCATTCTTTCATCGGGAGCAAAAGGCTTTCCTTTTTCAATACCGATGGATGCAAAGAGTCCTTTTGTTTGATCATCCAGCATATCAACATGCTCCTCGTTAATCCATTCTGCTAAATGCTCATAAAAAGAAAAGTCATTGGTGTGTACGGTGTTGAAATCTACGCCTGATATATCTACCAACTCCATTTTTTTAGCATTGTCTTTTTCAGCCAATGGATATATTTTCAGATTGTCTTGGAGCATCTTTACGGCTTTTTCTATGCCATTTGCAATGGATGTGCGCGTAAAAACAAATACTTTGTTGGTTGGGGACTTTATTACAAAATAACCTTCTGGAATTTCGCCCTCATACGCTGGAGGTAATATCAAATATTTGCCGCCTTTGCCTTTGTCTTCGCCAAATGGTCCAATATCAGCAATGTAACGAAACCATGCATCGTTAAAAGCACCCAACATACCCGGAGGAGTTTCCATAACTATGGGGCCGTTTTTTCCAACATTTATATGCGGAGTAACATAAATGGTAGAGGTATTAGCGGTTAACAATAAGGATTTTGAATCTAACAAGGTTTTTGTAATCCCTACTTTATTGTATTGATCTACTCCGGCTTCTTCCAAACCTACTATCAAGCCTCTTACTGAAGCGCCAGGTATTCCTCTCATAAAAGCATCAACGCCACGCATTCTGTCCAAATAGTCGTATACATTTTCGGCAGTTGCCTTTGAAGGTACACCATCGAAAAATTCCAAAGTTCCGAAACTCGTTTCCACCTTATCGGGGGTGAGAACACCTGCCGGAATTTCGGTGGTCATCTCGTAAGTTTGAACGCTCTTTTTTTCTTTAACTGCTGCCTCTTGCTGACAAGATGCAAGTAGTAAGGCAACTCCACAAATTAATAGTATTCTTTTCATCGTATTCATTTTTTATTTTTTATTAAAAATGCTTTTCGGCAGCAATATCTGCAATTGAAACCTCCATTGCCATTCAGGGCCAAAATCTGGTCGAACGACATTATAATAAATTTGTGATTGTATGTTTACCGGTAGTTTCCCTCCAAGGAAAATCAGTTTTCCACCACCCAGCCCAAGTGGAACGATCCATTTTTGTCCGGACTCTGCTGTCCAGTCTGCAGTAATAATCGGAGCACTGTTTACATACCAGCCTTCTCCTAATTGCCTTACAATAAAAAGGTTCAGGAACATGTGATTTACGTTTTCACGATCAGAATTTCCGGCAAATGACCAGGCATTATTTATTAGTGCTCCAAACGTCCATTCTCCCGGTTGTAACAATAAAACAAATGATGGACCAGCACTCCATTTTTGTGTGCCACGTTCGGCACCCCCAGTTGGCATTTCCAGAATAGGGCCAATACCCCACATGACTTTGCTTTTTGGCACGTAAAAGGCGGTAAAAACTATATCACTAAGCCCGGAGGAATATTTCCCCGTCTCGCTGGTGAAATCAGGTATCTTCACAATCGGGATAATGGTACGAGTGATTATCCGTCCCTCGGCAAATGGTATGACAGGTTGAATATTAAACACATTCGCATTACGGTTGTAGGGTCCGTAATTCATGTTCAGGTTATTCTGAAACGGAAAGCTCATCAGGTCGGCCAAAGGGTTGGCGGCTTGTTTTGAGAGGTCCTCTGCTTCATCCTGTGCATTTAATATGCTTAAGAAGAGAAGTAAACCAGCTGTAATTAGTAATAGCTTTTTCATAGTGAACGTGTTAATTTTATTCATTAGTTATTATTGTTTTTTGTTGTGCAATTTCCTCTTTTGCCGCCGCCAGGTCAATCATAAAATCTTCGTTAGCATGCAATTTTGCAACGGTAGCAGCACCCATCATTCTTCCTGTGTTGGTTGCTGAACACAAGCGGAGATCAGCAATCCGATAATAAAAATGTATAGGATATTCTTCATCGCAAAATAGGCTTTATGTTCCTCGTTCATGTTTAATTAGTTTGATACGATTTTTTATTCATCAATATACTTGATGTTAATTTTCTCAATCTTGCCATTAAACCTGAATGGAGCCCGATCATAATAATCCAATGACACCGGTGAGCCCAGGTCCACGCCAACATCAAAGGTTTCAGAAGCAGTATGGGCGGCAGGAACCGATCGTTCAATGCGCCCCTGACCAACCTGCTTCCCGTTCACTTTTAAAGTTACTGTGGCGGGAGCCATCCTTTCTTTGGTGTCATAGTTTGTTTCTACTTCAATTTTTACCTTCCCGGTTGGAATGGCTGACTGTGATGTAATTTTGTAACGGTTCAGGGTCATGGCGTTGTACTCGGCCTTTAAAACCCCTTTATCCATATATACTGTAAATCCTGAGGAAATTCCGCCAAGTGCGAAAAGCACCCCTTCGGCATTTTTACCAATTTCTGCATCAATCACTGCCAAAGTAGATCGACCACTCGCAAATTTGGGAGCCATTGCTTCCGGGATCCGATCCTGACCCTCATAGAACGACCATTCTGTAAGTGGTGAAGAGGGCAGTTCACTTGGACTGAAAAACACAGTGTACATGGAAGCACCTATAGGATAAACAAGGTTTTCTGTGGCTTCTTTATCGAAAAGTGCTTTCAATTCAGCCAGTTTCTCCGGGTTTTCTTTTGCTAAATCTTTCGATTGTGAATAATCCTCTTCCAGGTTGTATAGTTCCCAAATATCTTTTTCGGGCTCAAAGTTGAGCACACCCTCCATGTTGGTCGACCAGGGCGCTCGTGGGCCAAAAGTTCCGGCGAACCAACCCTCATGATAGACACCCCGACTACCGAGAATTTCAAAATACTGAGTGGATTTAGTGGTTTTAGCCTCTGGCTGGTCAAAAGTATATACCATTGAAACACCATCCAATGGCTGCTGCTCAATTCCATCTACTATGTCTGGAGGATTAATATCTAAAATATCGTAAATGGTAGCCGCAATGTCGTTTACATGATGAAATTGTGAACGAACCTTCCCATCGTGCTTGATTTTTTTTGGCCAGGATATAACCAGTGGTGTGCGGGTACCGCCGAAATGTGCTGCCACAAGCTTGGTGCTTTGGAAAGGTGCTGAACCAGAAAATGCCCACCCATGATGATACATGATATCCAACTTTGGTCCACCCAGGGCATCCATTCCGCCATAATCTTCATTAAGCGCTTGAATATGTTCTTCAATGGTTGAGGGCATTGAATTCTGGGCCAACAATTCACTAATGGTTCCATTCATACCTTCCGCAGAAGGTCCATTATCAGAAAGGATATAGATAATCAAGGTATTGTCGAGCAGCCCCTGTTGTTCCAGTTCATCAACTACTTTGCCATACTGCACATCTGTATGCTCCAGAAAGCCGGCGAAAATTTCCATTAATCGGCATTGGAATTCACGCTGTGATTGTGGAATATCATTCCATTTCTGCATACCTTTTTGTAAAGGGTTTAACTCAGCATTCTCAGGTATCCATCCCATTTCCTTTTGTTGCTCAAAGGTCATAGATCGAAGGACTTCCCAGCCTTCATCAAATTTGCCATCATATTTATCTGCCCATTCTTTAAATATATGATGAGGACCATGCACAGCACCCGGGGTGAAATACATAAAAAAGGGTTTGCCGGGGTTGATGGTATTACTGGTTCTTAACCACTCGATGGCTTTTTCCGTCATGTCTTCAGTTAAATGGTACTTGGGGTCATGAGGTGCCTGAACCGGATTGGTGTTTTCAAACAATGCGGGTTCATACTGTGAGGTTTCACCGGCCAGGAAGCCATAGAAATAATCAAATCCTAGTCCTGTTGGATATCGGTCGAAAGGTCCCAATTTGGTGATATCTGTTACCGGAGTGTTGTGCCACTTGCCGAATGCGGCCGTGTTATAGCCGTAATAACTAAGGACCTGGGCAAAAGTAGCCGTCGATTTGGGAATCTTGCCTACATAGCCATCCCAATCGGAAGCTAACTCGGCAATCTGTCCTGCACCAACCCGGTGATGGTTTCGCCCGGTTAACAATGAAGCCCTTGTGGGTGAGCACATGGCGGTGGTATGAAAGGCATTGTATGAGATACCCGTTTCAGCCAACCTTGTCATGGTGGGTGTTTTAATCGGACCTCCGAATGTGGAGGGGTGAGCAAAACCGGCATCATCCGTCATGAAAATAACGATATTGGGAGCATCCTCAGGAAGACGGTTTTCGGCTTTGCGCCATTGGTGCTTTGAATCTTTTAGGGTTTTTCCGGCAACACTTGCCGAAACAGGTTCAGGAAATGGTAATACACTTCCGTCGGAAGGTAGTTCGGTTGTTTTAACTTTTTCCTGATTTTGTGTGCACGAAAATGCCATCAATAAGACCAGAAGGCAGCATACATGGTTTATTGTTTTCATTTTATTAAATTTTTTGAATATGAGATTTTATTCATTCAATAATATTTATTCTTTATTTGGTGGTAATCAAAATTCTTTTGAAATAGGCTTAGAAAGAAAAGGCTGCTCCAATCTGAAAATAACGATTGTACAAATCTGGTCTGACCTCGAGTAATCCCCAATGATACCTGGCCTCAACAGTTATAAATAATATTTTAACACCTATACCTGCAAAAGCTGCAAAATCAATCCAATTTGTTTTTTCAGTATCAGTAGGTGTATACTTATTGTCGCCAACTTTATATTCTTCTGTTAGTTTAAAGTTTGTAGCGATGCCACCAAGTGCAAACACAGGTCCAATCTTCACTTTTAAGTGTATCGGTATGCTTAAAGTATTTTGGACCCGTTCACTGTTATTAGGATACCTGAGACCATTTTGAAAATATTCCAATCCGGCACCGTAAGAGAGGATTTTATTCACTTTTTGGTCGCGGTAAATGCCAATATAAAACCAATTGATACTATTTGCTGTATCTGGTTTACTACCTTCATTGACCATTGATGCTGTTTGAAAACCGCCCCTGATACCCAGTATGTTTTTCTTATCAGATTTTTCCTGTGCATTTAATGCACACGATCCGAAGATCAATACGGATAAAGTAATTAATAGCTCTTTCTTCATTTTTTTTGTTTTTGTTTAAAAAACTGTAAATATTGATGATGATAGTGGTTTCTGTTGTTTGTTAAATCATTGATAATAATTCCTCCTTTAATTCAATGGAAACTGTCTGAAGGTCATTCATTCTTTTTTCATCCTTTAAATTTGCTGTTTTTTTTAGTTCGTGAATTGAGTTCAAACAAACTATATAATCTTCACAGACTTCGATAAAGTCGATGCTTTTATTAAAAAGGCTTGTAATTTCTCTCTTATTTTCAGGAAATTCCAAAACAATCCTATCCAGAAGATTATCAGAATTTGTCATCGAGTATTTCATAGTAATTTGCTTTCAACGATTGAACACCAGTGTGAAAATTGAACTTTAAAAGTACTTGAGCTACAGGCCCTAAACAAGATAATTACAGTATTATACAGTAAAATACCGAGTAAAATCCTATATTTGTTAATGATAAATTGATGATTTAACCCTGGATGAGCACCAAAGATTTTTCTAATGAGGAAGTCATTAAACAAGTCAATAAGATTTGCTTAAGCAGTGAGCTTTCCAGTAAATCAATTCTGTGCCGCCTGTTAGAGTATTTAGTTGTTGAAACACTTGCCGGAAGAGAAGAAAGATTAAAAGGTTATACAATCGGAACCGAAGCGTTGGGAAAAGAAGAAGGTTTTGATCCGGATAAAGATCCATTGGTTAGAATTCATGCTGGAAGATTAAGAAGGGCATTGAAGTTATACTATCTGGAAACAGGCAAAAATGATGCGATAAGGATTGAAATACCCAAAGGACAATATGTGCCTGGGTTTTTAGCTAATGTTGATAATACTGTTGAGGAGAATAATTCTCAATTGAAAAACAATCAACCAGCCACAGAACCATCAATTGCGGTAATTCCTTTCAAAAACATATCAGGAGATCCTGATAAAGATTATTTTGGGGTTGGCTTTGCTGAGGAGCTATCAACAGAATTTACCAAATTTGAGGATCTTATTGTTTATGAAAGCCTCCCATTTTCAGATAGTCAAATTTCAAAAGCTGAAATACATTCCTACCTGAAGAAGAAGGGGATTAGATTTATTGTCGAAGGGAGCATTCAACTCACAGCTAAAAAAATAAAAGTATTAGTTAGACTAATCGATAGAACAAAAAATATGCAAATTTGGGCGGAAAAGTATCTCCGGGAAATATCTGGAGACGACTTGAATGAAATACAAGAGAACATAATTGCCAAAATTTCCAGCGTTCTGGGAAGTGAGTATGGGGTTATTATGCAAAGGTTGACAGGCGAATTAACGCATACAAAACCTCAAAAACTGGATACATTTTATGCTATTTCCAGGTTTCACTATTTTGAAGCACATCAAACAATAGAAGCTGCGCAAGAAGCATTTAAGAGTCTTGAACAGGCTGTTTCCAGTGATCCGGGCTCAGGAATAGCCCATGCTATGCTTGCCAGTCTTTATGGAAATCGTTACGTACTTGATTTTCCAGGTGCCGATAGTGCATATGAAAGGATGACATTCCTGGCTGAAAAAGCGATGAGCCTTGATCCTGATAGTTTGTTTGTTCGAACTATTTATTCAGTGGTTTGTTTCCTTTCAAATAAAAGGGACCGCTTTATCCAGGAAGCTGAAACTTGTCTTTCTCGAAATCCTCGACCTTCAATGAGACTGGGGTTGTTGGGTTTTTACCTTGCACTTTATGGAGAGTGGGAGCGTGGCAAAGAGATTCTGGACAGGATAATGAAGATAAAAATCAGCTTTCCAGTGCATTATTATGGAGTTACTGCATTATATTACTATCGTAAAAATGAATACGAAAATGCTCTTGAGGAGCTAAAGAAATATAACAGCTCAACTCTTTTTTGGGCTCCACTGCAACGGATTGCAGTATACGGACAATTGAATATGCAGGATGAAGCAAAGTCTGATTTTGCCCTATTAAAACAACTCAGATCCGATTTTGAAGAAAAAGCTGAATACCTTCTCACCAGGTTTATCAAAGAAGCTGATCTTTTAGCGCTAATGCTGGAAGGCTTAAGAAAAGCGGGGATGAAAGTGTAAAGTTTGTTTTAAAATATAAGTCCAGGGTTTATATATGCCTGGTAGGGATTTGATGGTGAGTAATGCTGGAAGAGGTTTTCAAATGAAGAAATCCTGAAACAAGCACAGGATTTGTCAAAGTGGAGAGCTAAGATCAAAAAATCTGTGATGTAGTTTATGTAAGTATTCGGCGGAAGAAAACATGTAATAATTCTAAATACCTTAATTATGAAAACAAGTATCCTGATCTGCCTGCTGGCCCTGCTCCCATTCTTCCTTTCTGCGCAGGTGCAAAAGAAAACCAAACAAACAACCACCAACAAAAGTGTACAACAAAAACAGGTCCTGACCACAACAAAAGTGAAAGCCGACATGAAAATCGTTCAGCCTGTTGAAGAAGAAGAACCCGTTGATCCGCTTGCTGAAGCCCGACAAGAAGCCTATAACTGGCTTGCCCCGTTTAAGAATTATCATATGCTGACTGTTGATCAGATCTCAACCATTAAATCACTTGATTTAGCTACCGGAAGCCCCGTGATCAATGGGGTATCCAGAACACTTTATATGTGTGACGACAGCCTTGTGCATTTACAGGCTTTTACGGGTCTTGAAACACTTTCTGTACCCCCGTGGATGACCAATGCGGGACTTGTACATATTGCCACATTGCCAAGTCTTAAAGGGTTGTATCTTAGTAATAGCAAGGTTAATGATCAGGGCATTGCCTCTTTACCTACCATGAATTTGGTTGAAAATGTAATACTATCAGGTACGGGTGTAACAAACAATTCGATGCAAATCCTGAATCAGAAATTTCCCTCAATGAAGATTCTTAATGTCGGAAGCACTTCAATCAATGATCAGGGATTGACCTACCTTGATCCTGGCACCAACCTGGAAATTTTATTGCTCCAAAGAGGAAATTTTACCGACGCCTGCATCCCAACCATTCTTCAGTTTTCCGGACTGAAAACCATTTCGGTTGAGTTCACTCAGATCTCTGCAAATGGCCGTCAGCAGCTCAGGGATGCTTTTCCTGATGCAACGATCATTCCGTCGGGGAATTAAGTGATTGAGTGATTAGGTGATTGGGTGATTGAGTAAGGGTTTATATAGTAAATTGAAAATGAATCCCTTGATAATACCGGGATCGATCATTAGAGCAATCATCATCCTGTAATAATTAAAGCATATTAACATAATGATTACTAATTAATTCGATTTATAAACAATTAAAAATTTAACAATGAAAAAGATCACATTATTTATTGCCTTTATCGTAACTGCGGGTTTTATGTATTCACAGTCCAACACAGAAGAAGTTGATTTATTACAAGCTGCTTTTGGCATGGAAAAAAAGGCCGTAGTAGCCAATTTTGTTCATCCCACTGATTTGCAAAAAGATGCTTTCTGGAATCTCTATGATGAATACGAAGCTGCACGTAAAGAAAACGGCAAAAAGCGGATTAAGCTTCTCGAGCAATATGCAAGCCAATATAATACCATGACGGATGAGCAGGCTGATAAATGGACGATGGAAGTAATAAAGCTTTCCTCTGCGACCGATAAACTGATTGTTACATATTACCACAAAATCAAAAAAGTGACATCTCCCATTGTTGCCACCCAGTTTTACCAGATTGAAGCCTATATTCTCACGGCTATCAGGATGGAAGTGCTGGACGGAGTTCCTTTTTTAGAAGAGAAATAACAAGTAATTGAGTGGTTAAGTGATTGAGTGATTAGGTGTATGCAGAATGGACAATGAAAAAGTTCCCGCATCGGGCGGGAACTTTTATCATAGAGGCGCATAGATGACATATAGCACCACCAAACACTATTCCAGCTTAACAACCTTCCCCGATCCAACCATCTCCCCAGCCTGAATCCTGAAGTAATACATTCCGGCAGGCAGACCTTCAGCGTTCCATTGTATCAATTGCTCGCCTTTTTCCTGTCTTTCCTGCATCCTGTAAACAATCTGAGATTGTACATTGTAAACTGTAAATCGTATATTCTCTGGCTTGTCCAGGGTGTAGGAAAGGGTTGTTGAGGTTGTGAAGGGGTTGGGTTTAAATATTACCTCCAGGATATCATTATTTATGGCTAAATTTCCTCTTATACCAATATTATTCCATTCATAGGCTCCTATATCTATCCTTTCATTCCATATCCTTGGGTTGCCAGCAAGATCGAATCCTGGAAGCAACAATCCTGAAGTGTCAGGATGCCCGATATTTATACAGGGAGAACCCGATGCCAGGGCAAAAGGATGATCACTGGAAAGAAGAAACTTGGGATCTTCGCTCATGTTTCCATCAAGCCAAATCACAGTCGCATTGATACTGGAAACAATGCCCTCATTCCCTCCTTTGATATTTGAATAAGCTATTTCTAGCTTGCATGGGCCATCAATTCCATAAAAAATTGCTTCAGTACTGTCATTATCCCACATGATGCTGTTCATTATCTCTGCATCAGCGTCTCTTAAGAAGACACCACAGCCTCCTTCCAGGCCTAATCCAATATTGCTTGTTATGTTAGAGTTCAGAATCTTCAGGTCCGAAGATCTTGCATTCGATCCCCCCGGCTTTGATATATGGGTAGTAGGAACCCATTGACCCGGCATGATTGTTATCAATAAGTACGTTAGTTAACGAAAGGTCCGAATGACGGCAACTCAAGCCACCCCCATAGTTATTTTCGATTTTTACATTTTCCAGGAATGAAGACATACCCAGACTGGAAACAGATATTCCACCCACATACTCCCCGAAGTTATTATTAATGATGACGTTGGAAATATTAATTTTGAGATTGCCCTGTCCGGAATAATTTTCCTTATACACAATTACACCACCTGAATTATTGGAGTAATTTCCACACACCTCCCCATTATTAAATATCAGACTGGCATTATCGAAACAAATGCCCCCTCCTTTGCCACCATATTGATCAGACTGAATAAAATTATCATTAACCGTAACATTATTGAGCATTATAAAATTATCTTCTTCTCCTGATGATCTTACAGCAAGCCCTCCACCCCAGGCTTCATATTGAGCAAAATTTTTATTTCTCTCGATAAAAACATTATTTAAAACAGGAAAAATATCACCATATACTGCCATTCCGCCTCCTCTCGAATAGGATCCGGAAATGAGCGTATTATCAGTAATGTAAACACTGTCCAGTATAAGATTGGAATTATCGCAACATATTCCCGCACCTCTGGATGTATATCTTATGTTGATACAATTGTTTTTTACAACTAGGTTTTTTAAATCTCCTGACGAATTGCATGAAAAAATACCCGCTCCCTCCCTGAGACCATAATCATCATCGATGAGGCCTCCCTGTATAGTAAGATCGCTTATAGTTACATCTTGATTGTTTTCCAAATATATCACTGACCCAGTCTTATTTGCATCCAGAATAGTCTGTTCCATTCCTGCACCCTTGATCTGAACATGATTTATAGGACAAATGGGAAAGATTTCGTTGGTCGAACTGCTGTAAATGCCGGGAGCAAGATTAATGGTACGCGGATGGACACTGTCGACAGCAAGAATGGAAAAAGCATAATCCAGATTCTTTAATGCTTCATCAAAATTTGCTCCACTGTTCATATTGCTTCCCTGGGGAGAAACAAAAACATCAAAATCAGCTTGGGTAACCATGCCATGATGAATATCAAAAGAGAATTTATTTAGTGGCCAGGCATAAAATTCCGTTGGGTTTAATACGGAAAAGGTATCCACAACAATCAGAACAGATTGTTCATCATTATTGGAAAACAGGTCCTTGCCCTTATTTGCATGGTTTAGATATATATTGCAATGAGCTTCCTGGTTAAACACGACATCTGATTCATCATCAAGATAAATACCCCCTCCTTTAAAAGCATTATTTTCTTTTATGGTAACCTTGTTGAATGCCGGTTTTGAATTACTTATATAAACGCCTCCTCCGTTATTTTGGGCCGTATTGCCCGAAATCAAGACATTGTTAAAATCTGGATGAGATCCGTTTGATATCGAAACACCACCACCATACCCATCGTGGGTGCTTGATTGGTTACCGGATATGATAACATTATTCAGCTTTGGACTGGAATTGCTGCAATGTAGTCCACCGACAGACCCACTATTTTCTTTCATAACAACCATGTTCAATATAGGATTAGATTCATGACACACTATTGCAGTGTTGTAATTGTCACGGATCAGTGTGTTTTCAATAATAGGATCAGAATCCACTAGCCTTATGCCCCCGTATCCATTATGAAGTATTTCAAGGTTTGAAATGTATGGATTTGATTGTTCACAATAAATGCCTTGAGATACACAGCCCATAATGATTACATCATTCAGGGTAATGCTGGAATTAAAGCAATAAACACCCTGTGATACACTTTTATCCAGGGTTATACCTGTAATATCAAATCCATCATCCTCATAGCAATATATTATGCCATAAAGGCTATCACCATTTAATATTGTAGTTTCTTTTGCAGACCCTGATAAAGAAACATAGTCTTTCATATTCAATGGTAAGGTCTCACCTGTATTTTCAGGAGAATATGCACCCGGTGCAAGATAAATGATAGTAGGATTGTTAGAATCAGCAAGGATCTTCATTAAGGCAAAGTTTATTGTTTTGAGTGGATCATCTGCAGACAATCCGCTGTTGTAATCCGATCCGGTTTCACTTACATAGAGATCCTGATTTATAGCATCTACATAGGAATTTAGAATATCAAAGTTAAAATTGTCGAGAGGGCAGGCAAAATAGGATGAAGGGCTGATCACGGTGAAGGTATCAAGAATTATTTCATGGATTTGTGTCCCCTTGACAAAGATATCCTTTCCAAATATGCATGCATGGTTATTAAATATCGAACACCTGTTATTGTTATTAAAATGAATATCTGCCCCAACATCAAAATATATTCCCCCTCCCGATGTTAAAGTCCTGTTCCCGGAGATTATTACCCCATCCAGATAGCATGTGCTATTATGGCAATATATGCCCCCTCCATGACTTTGTGCCGCATTACCAATTATGGAACCGCCGGTCATAATTATTTCACTTTCTTTACAGTATATACCTCCTCCCTGACCCAGACCTCCAACAAAAACAACTCCTGATGAATTACTTATAACTGATCCTTCTTCCATAAATATTTCAGAATCCAGGGCAAATATTCCCGCCCCAACGCCACCAGTGTTTCCATTTATGCAAATATTGCTCATTGTTAATTTTGATTCATAGCAATAAATTCCACCACCAGGTAATCCAGTTGATGAATTATTAGATAAAGTACAATTGATCATAACAGGGTGTGAGTCTGATGCGATATGTATTCCCCCACCTTGATGTGTAAGGTTAAAGCTATTTACCAGATTTTTGTTAACAATAACATTTTTTATCAAAGGGCTTGAATTGTAGCAATAAATTCCACCACCACTGTTTCCTTCCCAGTAATCTTCGATAGTGCATTGATTTTTGGTAATATTCAAGCTGTAAAGCCTTGGAGCGGAATTCATGCAAAAAATCCCGCCTCCTAATGATGCAGAATTATTGCTGATCCTGTTGTGTTTGATAGTTGGAGAAGAGTTGTGACAAAAAACACCACCTCCTCCACTTGACCAGAAATATGTTTCATCTGATCCGTTGCCATTCTGCAGGGTAAAACCAGCCAGTATGGCACAGGTATCTTCACCGGAATTGAAAGTGGCCACTGCACCACGCTTATTAGCATCTATGATGGTTTGTGAAATATATGATGTGTCTTGGGAAATAAGAAACAAGGAGGCAACAGTTATTTTTTTTCCTTTAAAGTTTATGGTTTCAAAATAGGTCCCCGTTTGGACCAAAACAGTATCTCCAGGATTGGCAGTGTCAATACCCGCTTGAATCGTTGGATAATCAATCGGGACATTAATGATGGTCTGGGAAGAAGCGATAAAACAAGCCATTATATAGCTTGTAATTAATGATATTTTTTTCATAGCTCTACATTTTTATGAATTAATAAATGTGTTAGTAGAGTTTCCGTCAGGCAATATATCAAAGACATTCGAATAGTTATATTATGATAATACATAAACTCGGCCAAGGTCAACAAGATCTAATATTTTAGAAGCTGTATTTGCATATTGTGTGGCTTTTAAAGACCTACTGATTTGAAGAAACGTACTCGTGTCTATGAGTCATAAATGAGTCTATCAAGCGATTAATTTGAAGTTCAACCATCGTTCAAATTTTTGTTATTGAATGAGCAAGCCTTATGCCGCAGAACCGGAATGCAACGAATTTAATAGAATGCTTTTTGATTGTTAGTTGCTAATCATTGTCAAGCAAGGAATATGGATGTTTTGAAATATGGAACAATTACATTAAGCAGTAATTAATTAATGGATAGTAGCATAATATTGCTATAGCAAAAGCGCACACTTGTCTAAAAAATAATACTGGTTTTGAAAAGTTTTTAAAAGCATAATAATTAAATGGGTCGTTAAACTATAGGTTGGTTGGGAATATGAGGGGGATAGTCAAGGAATATCAGTGACTAGTGACCAGTGACCAGTGATCAGAATTGTCGATTGTCGATTTGGCGATATTCGACGTGGCGATTTATTCAAATCGAAAATCGCCCAATCGTCCAATCGCTACATCGCTCAATCCATCTTCACCATCTTCCCACCACCAACCTTATCACCAGCCTGAATCCTGAAATAATACATTCCAGCTGGAAGTCCTTCAGCGTTCCATTGAACCTTCTGTTCTCCCTTATCTTGTCTCTCCTGCATCACAAACACAATCCGACCTTGTAAATTGTAAAGTGTACATCCGAGGGCTTCTTAAGGGTGTATGAAAGGGTTGTTGATGCCGTGATAGCGTTCGAGATACCATTTAATCCTCCAAGTCCTCAATTTGTATTGCTCACGTAGATCTAAGATAAGTTCAATCGTTTTTTTGTCAATGCTGTTCCAATATGAGCTGGATTCTCTCTTCTTTCTCCAAAGACCTTCCTCTCCGTAATTATCGTATTTTCTTTTCCAATTGTAGAAGGTAGTCTTACTAATTTTGAATACTTCGCAGGCATATTTACATCCAAGATCCTCAGCTAATCTTAAAGCTCTCAACTTTCTTTGAAACTTAAGATATCTTTTATTTTCTTCCGTCTTTTCCATACTAAAAGTGTATACTTATTATTTTTCATAAAAGTCCACTTTTAGTTGATGTAGTCACACTCCTTTAATCTATAATTTTATTATCTTTTCAATGGTTATTTTATCATCTACCTCTATTTTAAAAAAGTATATCCCCTCAGATAATTGACTTATGCTAATATCCGTTTCCTGCTGGTTTAAGCACCTCTGCTTAATAATATTTCCGAAGGAATTATAAATAGATAATAATGAATTTTCCCCTGAATAACCTTCAAGAAAAATTGTGATTTTATCATTAGCAGGATTAGGAAAAACCTCTACTGGATATGCAGTTTCATTGTTTAGAATAGTATTGCCAAATCCAACACCCAAATCATTGGTCCAGTAACAGATTTTATTCCCGAAGCGTGCTGAACCGACAACATCTACGTCTTCATCATAGTCCATATCTACCGTATATACTCCACTGGCACCTTGGAAGTATCCGGATACTGAATGTTTGGTAAAGCTTTGCTCGCCATTATTTTCCCACCAGGCTATTTTATCATGTTGCTCTGCTGAACCAACAACGTCTATATCACCATCATTATCCATATCTGTTACACAGATCTGTGCAGCACAATAGAATGAAGACGTAATAGTGTGAGAAGTAAAGTTTTGGGTGCCGTCGTTTTCCCACCATTTAATATAGGTACCACATGAGGATCCAACGATATCCATATCAGAGTCCTTATCCATATCAATAGCCCTAACCCAATGTGCAGCAGGAAAATCTAATTGATTTTCAGTAAAGTTTTGATTGCCATCATTCTCCCACCAATATATTTTCCCACCCTCATAACTTGTTCCAAGCACGTCCATATCGTTATCATTGTCCATATCAGCAATAAAGACACTGGTGGCCTTTGAAAAAGTAGCGACTGTATTTTCTGTATAATTTCCATTTCCGTCATTCTCCCACCATAGAATGCCCTTGCTGCCCCAGAATGTACAAAAGATATCTATATCACCATCTAAGTCCAGATCAGCTGCATAAACAGTGTGGGGTGAATAACCTGATGATGATATTGTATCTTCCAGAAAATTATTATTCCCATCATTAATCCATAAAGAAACCCTGGCATTATTACTGGCTGTACTCAGCACATCTGCATCCCCATCAAAATCAATATCAATAGCAAATATGCATAAAGCCCCGGCATAATTTGAATCTATTGTATGCCTTGTAAAATTTTCCGATCCATCGTTTTCCCACCAATCAATTGAATTTCCTGAATACGCTGCACCAAGAATATCCATATCACCGTCACCTTCCATATCAATGGCATATACTGACATTGTTCCCTCATAGTTTTCTACAACTAACAATTCTTCAAAATTAACTTGTGCAAAACAATTTCGAGGCATGGCAATTACACTAAGTCCCACACACAAATAAATGTGTAATTTTAATACTTGATTTTTCATAATTCCTCCTCTTGTGATTTGATGATTTATTTTGAATAAATAATTAGCTGCAAATTCCGGTGAAATTGACCCACCTAAATATAGTGAATTAAAATAAAGAGTGAAAAAGTTAGTCATTTTGTTAGTAAATAAAAAAAGCAGTCACAAAACTTAACTTTGTAACTGCCTGATTTTCTTTGTGGAGCATATCGGAGTCGAACCGATGACCTCTTGACTGCCAGTCAAACGCTCTAGCCAGCTGAGCTAATGCCCCAGGTCAGTGATCAGTGACCAGTGATCAGTGATCAGAAAGATATCCAGTATCCAGCATCCAGTATCCAGCATCCAGTATCCAGCATCCAGCATCCAGTATCCAGTATCCAGAATCTGGTGGCGCAAATGTAATAAATTTTTTAAAATCACCTGCCATAGCATCATGTATTGCGGAACGATGTGAAATGTCTTATCTTTAATGCCTTAATCTTAAACCGAAAACACCAAAAGGATCATGAAAAGAACCATACTAATAGTTCTATTAGCATCTCTATTTGCCTGCACAGAGATGACCGAAACCAAAACAGCCCTGATATCCGGACAGATCCATAACCCGACCGGTGAGTTTATTGCCTTCGATCTTGGAAAGGACTCTGATACAGCCCTGCTCGACTCAGCAGGCAAGTTTACTATTTCCATTGGGCTGGAGAAGCCCGGCTATGCCACACTTGCACACGGCAGGGAAGTTAGCTATATGTACTTGTATCCTGGTGATGATATCTACCTTGTCCTTGATACCAAAGCATTTGATGAAACCATCATCTATTCAGGCAATGGGGCCCTCCCAAATAACTACCTGGCAAGCAAATACCTGATCAATGAAAAGATGAACAAAGATCCCAGGGAAGCTTTTAAAATGGAGGAGGAGATGTTCATGAAGTTCATAAAGAAAAATCAGCATGTGCTAATGCAACACCTTGATACATTCTTTTTGAATAAGGATGAGAAATATCTTGAATTTGTTGCACTTGAAAAGAACCGGATGGTTTACGAAAGTGCCTCTGAATTGCTCATGTATCCTTCTTATTATAAGTACCTGACACACAATGACGAATACACCCCCAGCGAAAACTACTATGCATTCCTGGATGAGATCGATATGGATAATGGAGAAATGATGGAACTTTATGAATATAAGTCCCTGGTGCAAATGTATGTTTCTGAAAAGGCCAGAAAAAAAGTAACTGAAACCCCGGAAATCAAAGAGAAATATGATAATCCTTACGGAATGGCTTCCATGATGGTTATTACCCAGGAATTCGAGGATGAAAAGGTCAGGAATTTTCTTCTCAGAGAAAATATCCTGGAGTTGGTTAATTACAGGGGCCTGACAAGGGATGATACGATAATGACGATCTTTTATGCCAATTGCCACGACACAGTGGTTATCAAAAATGTAGAGGAAGGCATTAAAAAATGGGAAAAAATTGCAAAAGGCCAACCAGCACCGGGCTTTGAATACCTTGATATTAACGGAGAGATGGTTGCCCTGGATGACCTGAAAGGCAAATATGTATATATCGATGTCTGGGCTACCTGGTGTGGTCCATGTAAAACGGAAATACCTTACCTGAAAGCACTTGAAGAAGAAATGCACGATAGAAATGTTGTCTTTGTCAGCGTTTCTGTGGATGATTCCAAAGAAGACTGGGAAAATATGGTTAAGGACAAGGAGCTGGGCGGCATTCAGCTTTTCGGTGGGGGAGGATGGAAATCAACGATTACGGATGATTATAACATCAGGGGCATCCCGCGCTTTATCCTGATCGATAAGGAAGGAATGATCGTTGATGCTACGGCATCAAGGCCCTCGGGTGATATAAAAGACATTTTACTGGCATTAGAAGGAATATAAGCTTTGATGTAAGTATATATGGATCAAAAACGCCTCTTTGTAGCGATTAAGATTCATCCTGATAAGAAATTTCTCCAGTTCTACAGTGAGCTGAAGAAAGCACTTCAACAGGAAAAGATAAAATGGGTTGAAGAAGAAAACATCCACTTTACCCTGAAATTCCTTGGCGAAACTCCCGAATACCAGGTAGAAGAGATTGTTGATGCATTACAGGAGGCCCGACTGGGTATCATGCCCTTCGACCTTGTGATTGAAAAACTTGGCATTTTTGGCAGTTCCTACAACCCTCGTGTAATCTGGCTTGGCATCAGAGATGAGGTGCAGATTTTCAATCTTGCAGAAAATATATTTAATGAGCTTATGGGTGTTGGATTTGAACGTGACAGTCAGAATTTTGTACCCCACCTGACCATTGGAAGGATCAAGTCCCTTCAGGATAAGGACAGGTTTCAACAAATCCTTGATAAACATAAACCCGGACTGGTCCAGACAATCCGGGTTGAAGAATTTTATCTTATTGAAAGCATATTAGACCCAACCGGGCCAACTTATCACACCCTGGAAACCTTTAATCTATGACATTTACCATGTTCAATGTTCAATGTACCATGCGCCACGTACCAAGTATTTTATATGGAACATGGAACATGGTACATTGAACATGGTACATGGAACCTGAATCCTTTATTGGTCTTCTTCTTTTTTAATCTGACTCCTCTCCATAAAGTGACTTATTACCAGGGCGATGCCTCCAAACAGGAAGATCATTGAGAAATAAGCTACTTCTTCGTCCAGAACGGTTGTGGCGGATAAGATGTTGCCCAGGAAGATGCCTATGGCAATTCCAATCAGGAACAATCCCCACTTTAATGTTGTAATCCTTAAAGGCTCAGCATAAAATGTTTTTGGGTCAGCGCCTTTTTCCAGCAAGGCCATTCTTTCCTTTCTTCTAACGGCAAGATTCACGACTCCATAAATGAATCCAAAGATGATCAGCAGTACGAGTATCGGTGTCAATTCTAACATGATTATTGTTTTTAAGGTTTGTTAATTTGATTTCCACCCATTTGACGCAGATTCAGGATTCAGGTTACAAGTTGCAAGTTACAAGTTGCAAGTTACAAGACGCAAGTTACAAGATGCAAGTTACAAGATGCAAGTTACAAGATGCAAGTTACAAGACGCAAGTTACAAGACGCAAGATGCAAGATCCAAGATACATATTACCTAATACCTAATACCTAATACTTAATACCAACTACTAACTACTAAACACTATCTTTGAAACATGATTCGTATTGAGAGATTTAAGGTAATAGAAAAGCCTGAATTAGCAGAAAAAGCCTTTGCTATACGCAGGGAAGTGTTTGTGGTTGAGCAGTTTGTTGACCCGGAACTGGAATATGATGAATTTGAGCAGGAATCAATTCACTATCTCCTGTACAAGGATGAAGCACCAGTTGCTACTGCCCGGTGGCGTGAAACAGACAATGGCATCAAACTGGAACGCTTCGCCACCCTTAAAGAATATCGAAATAAAGGTATCGGGAATATGATTCTGGATAAGGTAATGGAAGACGTCATTGCGTTACAAAGACCAATCTATCTAAATTCCCAGATAAGCGCTGTCAGATTTTATGAAAGAAACGGATTTGTGAAAGAAGGAGAAATATTCGAGGAAGCAAATATCCAACACTACAAAATGACCCTTAAATCATAAATAAATCAAATATCAGATATCAGATATCACGAATCAGATATCATTTAGTTCTCAAGCATTTTCTTATAATGTTCGTAACGGTATAGGATCTCAATCACGAAATTATACGTTTCTTCCCCGCGTGCATAGCCATAACGTACCACAGAATCCCGGTAATACTTTGGATTGGATTTATGCAGGATGAAAAAATCCACGTTGCCAGTCCACACATTAGGGTTTTTACCATACTTTTCAGCCAGCCTTCTCCCGTCATAGATATGTGCTATACCCACGTTGTATGCCGCCAGGATGAACTTGGTTCTTTCCTCGGGGTCATCAATAGATTCAGGAAGTTGCCTGTCGAGCCACTTGATAAATTTCACCCCGGCCGCAATCTGATCTTCAACGGACGAGGTGCTGTCAACTCCATAGACTTGTGCAGTGCTGGGCATAAGCTGCATGATCCCAAAAGCCCCGACCCATGAACGTACCCTAGGGAGAAAACGCGATTCCTGGTAAATTAAAGATGCCAGCAAGCGCCAGTCCCATCCATTCTTTTCAGAGATCTCCTTAATGATGTCGTCGTATTTGGAGATCTTGCCGCCACGGACAGAATGATATTCACTTTGTGCAATGTTGATTTGCCTGGGGCTTCTGAAATACTTATTGTAGATATAATCTGCGGCAGCGGACTGCTGGAAAGCAGCCAGCCAGTTATCAACCTCAATTTTCAGGCTGTCGCAGCCGATCCTGACAGCCCATGCCAGGTTCTGAGGGAAACTTACCGGTGTCTTAACATCCAGGTTTGAATAGTACTTTTCATTTACTAAAGCCATATGTTCATCACAAACAGTATATTCAATTTCACCACTTGCGACTGCAGTGATCAGCTCCTCCACCTCCCTTTCATCTTCGACTGTAAAAATGGTATCACCGATCTCGTTAGCAAGACTTATGAGACGGCTTTTGAAAATAGATCCTTTCTGAATGTAAACGGTTTTGCCACCAAGGTCAAGCGTGTTTCTGATCATGTGTGCTTCTACATCATCCCAGGTCTTCATGTTTCTCCAGTTGTCAGGTTTTCTCTGAACAAGCACCTGCCTGGTTTGTGAATGTGGCATGGTGAAATTTATCTTCTGTCGCCGACCCTGTGTTATCGTCAATCCAATTGCGATAAGATCAACGTCACCCGAATTGAGCCGGCTAAAGCTTTTATCAATGTCATGGCTAATTTTAACATCAAGCTTTACCCCAAGATATTCTGCCAACAGCTTGAGCTTCTCATATTGATAGCCCATTGGCTCACCACGGTATAGAAAATAATTAATGGAGTTGTAATCGGTCAATGCAACTAATCGACCCCGGGCCCTTACTTCGCTGAGGCAGCTGTAAGCGACCTTGTCTTCCTGCCGTTCAAGAATCTCTGCAATTCGCCGATCATTCTGGTCAAGACAGGATGGGAGGAGACAAATAAAGCCAATCATAAATACAAATGATATGGCTTTTAAAAAAGATGTTATTTTTAATAACATGGGTTAGCCCTAACAATACACTAAGATAATAAATTCATATTATTATAAAAAATATTCTTTGAAATATAAGTAAGATCACTGATTTTTTGTTTCAGGCGGTTTTTCTATACCTGAATGTGGCCAGAACAAGCATAAAAACCGCCAATCCCAACAAGGTAAAGAACTGAATTTCAATATTTCCAAAGCCGGACCCCTTCAGCATGATCATCCGTAATATTCCTATAAAGTAGGCAAGCGGGTTGATCTTATTGATAATCTGTGCCCAATCCGGCATGCTTTCTACCGGAGTGAATAATCCACTCATTAAAATGAAAATAACAACAAAAAACCAGGAAAGGAACATGGCCTGCTGCTGGGTGTTGGAGAAAGTGGAAATGAACAATCCTATTCCCTGCATGACCAACAGGAAAACCCCTGCACATAAGAAGATCAGCCATAAACTACCCAAAATTGGGATGTTAAAAACAAGCTTTGCAAAAACAAGGCCAAAAGCTAATTCAAACAAAGCTATAATCCAGAATGGCAACAACTTACCAATGATCAGCTGGTGTTTTTTTATTGGTGTTACATTGATCTGCTCCATGGTGCCAATCTCTTTCTCCCTGACCACATTCATCGCTGTTAAAAACATCCCGATCAGGGTAACGAGAATAACCAGGATACCTGGCACCATATAGGTTTTATAATCAAGCTCAGGGTTGTACCAGAAGGAATAGCTGGTCTTTATCGGTTCAGGATTTCCACTAAGGCCCAGCTTATTAACCACAATGCTCCTGTTGAAATCCATGATGATAGAAAAGGCATATGCGTTTGTGAGGCTGGCAACGCTGTTATTGATGGCATTAATAACTAGTTGCACATCAGATTTTGCATCCTTCTCCAGCTCCTTTTCAAAATTTGCAGGTATCTGAATAATAAGGTCGGCATCATTTTTCTTCAGGGCTTCCTCTGCCTCGGCATAGGAAAATGAATAATCAATAATCTTAAAAAATGGAGAACCTTCAAATTTTCCAAGCAGGTCACGGGAAGTCTGGCTCTTGTCAAGGTCAACTACGAAAATGTCTACATTCTTTATTTCCATTGTTGCTGCATGAGCCAATATGAATAACTGTATCAATGGTACCATGATGATTATGAATACCATTGTACGGTTTCTAAATATTTGGAAAAATTCCTTTTGTAGTATGTATATTATTGTGCGCATAATTCCAGTGATCACTGAACACTGATCCGTAGTGACCGGTCACCTCTGTTCAGTGTTCAGTGTTCAGTGTTCACATATTTTATTCAAGTCTTATTTTAAATCGTCTTACACTCAGTCCAATAAAAAATACAGTCATGGCAATAAGCACCAGGGTTTCCTTCCAGATATAGGCGATCCCAACACCCTTGAGCATAATATCTTTAATGATAATAATGAACCACTTCGGTGGCATAAGCTGGCAAAACCACTGAAGGGCTACGGGCATATTTTCTATAGGGAATATAAATCCTGAAAGCAGCATTGTTGGCAACATCAATGCAAGCATTGAGATCATCATGGCGATCTGCTGATTTTTGCTGACTGTCGAAATGAAAATTCCCAGTGATAATGACAAAATGATAAACAACAGAGACTCTGCCAGGAGCAAGACAATACTGCCTTTCACCGGCATTCCAAAGACAAAAAAGCCGAGCAACAAGATTGAAATAGCATTAATAAAAGCTAAGAAAACATAAGGAACTACTTTCCCTACCACAATTTGTACTGGTTTCAATGGTGAAACCAATAATATTTCCATGGTTCCAAGCTCTTTTTCCCTGGCTATGGAAATGGAGGTCATCATTGCTGAAATTAGCATGAGAAGGATAGTTATTGTTCCGGGTACAAACATAAAAACCCCCTTAAGTTCAGGGTTATATAGCATTTTGGTTTCCACGTTGATGTCGATAGGAAGGGATATATTCCCGAATTTTTCCAACTGGTAGTTGCGGATAATGCCAATTGTGTAATTCAGAACGATATTGGCCATATTGGGATCTGAAGCATCAGTGATGATCTGTACATGGGCATTCAGGTCTTTTTCCAGGCTCCTGGCGAAATTGTTTTCAAAGATGATAGCTTCCTTGATCTTTCCATCCCTGAACTGAGATTCAATCTCATCATACGAATCAATATTATCATTTAACAGGAAATACCCTGAAGAAACCAGTTTGTTTGTAATTTCCTGAGTAACATAGTCTTTTGAGTGATCAAGGATAGCGATCCGGGTATCAGTGATTTCATTGCTGATAGTAAAACCAAAAATCAATACCTGCGCAATCGGCATGCCGAACAGGATCACCATGGAGCGTACATCCCGGAAGATGTGGTAAAATTCTTTTATTATAAATCCCAACATATGATAGTGATTAGTGATTAGTTGGTTAGTGGTTAGTGGTTAGTGGTTAGTGGTTGGTGTTGTCTCATCTGGCAAGTTTTAGGAATACCTCTTCCATTGAATCTACACCGTATTGTTGTTTCAGTGCTGTTGGCGTATTGAGTGCCTCAATCCTGCCATCGACCATGATAGAAACCCGCTCACAATACTCAGCCTCATCCATATAGTGTGTGGTTACAAAAACAGTAATCCCATCATGGGCTGCGTCGTAGATCATGTCCCAGAATTGTCGCCTTGTAATAGGGTCGACGCCACTTGTTGGTTCATCCAGGAAAACGATCTTTGGATTATGCATGATGGCGATGGAGAAAGCTATCTTTTGCTTCCAGCCCAGGGGCAGTGAGCTGGTTAACTTATTACGCGTGTCTTGTAACTCCAGTTTTTCAAGTAAGTGATTGGTCCTTTCCCTGATATCTTTCCTCGAGAGACCATAAATGCCACCATAGAAATTAAAGTTTTCCTTCACCTTCAGATCTTCATAAAGTGAAAATTTCTGGCTCATATACCCAATGTTTTTCTTGATCTTCTCCGATTCCTTGAAAACATCGTACCCGGCAACGTGAATTTCACCGGCAGTTGGCTTGGAAAGGCCGCACAGAATACGAATTGCCGTTGTTTTACCTGCCCCGTTTGCACCCAGGAAACCATATATTTCTCCTCGTTTCACTTCAAAATTCAGGTGGTCATTAGCGACAAAGCTCCCGAATTTCTTGACCATATCCCTGGCAACAATTATATTTCCATCGTTTTCTGTCATCATCTACTCTTTCATCAATGCCATAAAACAGTCTTCGATATTTGGTTCTATGGGCTCAATACTAATTGCTGAATGCCCCCTGGATTCAAGAAACGTCTGCAACTTTTCAGTATTCATCTTCCCGGAATCACACGCATAGTGAATACTTTCCCCAAAGCGAAAAGCAGACAGGGCATTTTCATAAGAGCGCAGGTCCTTGATCAGCTGTTGCGGATTGTCTGAACGGATCGATGCCAGGGGATGAGAATACTCTTTAATTATGGCCTCCGGGGTATTGATGTTCAGGATTTTACCTTTTTGTATCAGGGCAACACGGTCACAAAGACTGGCTTCATCCATATATGGTGTAGACACCAATACAGTAATATCCTTATTCTTAAGGCCTCCAAGCATTTCCCAGAACTCTTTTCGGGACACTGCATCTACACCTGTTGTTGGTTCATCTAAAAACAGTACTTCAGGCTTATGAATCAAGGCACAGGACAATGCCAGCTTTTGCTTCATCCCCCCGGAAAGCTTCCCCGCATGCCTGTTTTTGAAAGGCTCAATCTGACTGTAAATATCCCTGATCATATCATAATTTTCTTCTATGGTGGTCTTGAAGATTGAAGCAAAGAATTTTAGATTTTCTTCAACAGTGAGATCCTGGTACAATGAAAACCTTCCCGGCATATAACCGCAGATCCTGCGTATCTTTTTGTATTGTTTGACCACATCATATCCTGCTACCTGCGCATTACCTTTATCAGGAAGCAGTAAGGTAACAAGGATCCTGAACAGGGTTGTCTTACCAGCTCCATCCGGCCCGATAAAGCCAAACAGCTCACCTTTATTCACTTCAAGAGAAACACCTTGAAGCGCAACAACATCCTCGTAAGATTTAGAGATGTCTGATATGATTATTTCTTTACCCTTGTCCAATATGTTGTCCTTCCAATCAAAGTAATTCCTATGAATCCCCTGATCTTGAGCTTATCCATTCCCTGAAACCTCATATAGCAACTATATGTTTTGCCGTTCTTGGGATCATAAATGGTCCCATCCTCGTATTCATCATCTCCATCATAAACAAAGTCATTGGTAACTATGATACCTAATGAGGGCCGCTTTTGCAGCTCTTCATCAGGGTTGTGTTTGTCCAGCTTGGGCTTACCTGTTTCATCATCAATGGGGAACTTCAGCCAGACGATCTTCCCAAAGTATTTGCCGTTTTCTTTATAGACTTCAATGTGGGCATCTTCATCTTCGTTAAGCCAAAGTCCGAGTACGTCATCAGCCTTGTAGGCCTGTCCTGAAGCCTGAAGTCCTGCAAAGAGGATCCCGGCAAGGATCATTAATGTAAATCTGATTTTTTGCATAATTGTGTTTTTGGTGAATGTATTTTTTATTTGGATATAAAATTGATTTCTCCTGGCATGCCGATCTTAAGGCTTCCGTCATTTTTTACAAGGACTTTCACGGCATATACCAAATTTACTCTTTCTTCCTTTGTTTGAATCGTTTTTGGCGTAAATTCAGCTGTTTGGGATATCCAGCTTACTTTCCCGGTCAGTGCCCTGTTGTTCCTGGCATCCTCATCAATAAGAACCTCGACCTGCTGTCCAAGATTAATATGGGGCAACTGGTCACCGCTAACATATACTTTTAACTTTATATTTTCCATGTCGGCGATCTTATAAAGCGGCCTGCCCATGGTTGCAACCTCCCCGGCCTCAGCAAATTTCACCAGGACTGTCCCTGGCAATGGGTTGATGATGGTACATTTACGAATGCTTTCTTTGACCTGGGCAGCCTGCTTGCCGATGGTCTCCATTTCATTATAAACTGATGTACGCTGAACCTCCAATGACTTGATCTGCGCATTGACAAGGTCCAGGGCCCCATTAATATCATCTACCTGCTTCTTTGTCGCAGCCCCATCCTTATATAGATTGTCAACACGCTCCTTATCAATCATTAAATTAGCCTTTTGCTGTTTCTTTACATCTATTTGGGCATTGATGTTAGGCACCTGTGTGGCGACGGTAGCTTTGGTTTTGATCAGTTGCTCCAGCTTCAGGTGAAGATCAATGGTATCAATGAGCCCGATGACCTGGCCTTTTTCCAGTAAGGATCCTTCATCAATATAGAATTGCAGGATCTGGCCCTGGCCAAGGGCGGAGACTGTTATTTCTGTCGCTTCAAAATTGCCATATGCATCTGATTTTTCATGATTCCCCATACAAGAAATCAGAAAGATCGGCACGATAAATAATAAGTAATGTGGTTTCATGATTATATGATATTTGCTATTTACTATTTGCTAATTATAGTTTTCCCAGGGTTGCCTGGTAGTTGATTTTTGCCTGAACCAACTGAATCTCATGGGTTTTGAGGTTTATCTCTGCCTGCGTGGCATCATTAACCCTCTGGATATAGTCGGTTGAGGTGATGACACCGTTATCCAGCTGGGATGAGGCCGTATTTGCTACTCTTTTCCTTAATGTGATAATCTCAAAGTCTTTTTGGACCAGGTATTCATATTTCCTGATCTCTGCAATATCCTGTGCTGATGCAACCTTGATGTTCTTGTTAAAAGATTCCTGCTGTGTATTGATGATCTGGTCGTGAACGTCCAGAACCTGCTTTTCTTTTTTGAATTTATTCCAGTTCCAGATATCCCAGTTTAACTTTGCTCCGAAGATATAATAAGTGTCCCAACGGGGATCCATCATATTTAACCCGGGCTGGCCATACCCGAGCTGGCCATAACCAGCAATCTTGGGCATCCATTGAGCCTCGGTTAACTTCCTTGCTGCCGCATTCCTGGCCTTGTACAGGTCAAACAAAGTATATTCCAGTCGTTGGTTCTCAAACTGGTTTATTGAGACCTCCGGGTCAGGTAAAACGAGATAGGTGTCGGGATCAATTTCAGAGGATGTGAGCTCCTCAAGCATAATAAAAGCTGCATCCCTGCTAATTCTTACTTCTGCCAGTTGTTGATCGATATTGATCAACTCAGCCGCCAGCACATCATGATCAGATTCAAGGGCCATACCATACTTCACAGCAGATTCAACATCTTTAAGCTTATCATTGATTTGGCTCTTTAAAACCAGGAGCAATTCTTCACTTTCCTGTAAGAGTACAATGCTAAAGAATACATGGTTTATTTGCTGCTTTACCTGGTATAACTCAATCTCAACATTTTGCTTTTCAATAGTGTAATTGGCATCTTCTACCTTCTTCTGCCCGGCAGTTACCCCCCCATCATAGATCACCTGGTTAATGTTGAGGTTGATTTTGTACTGGTCCTTGGGAGGATAAGGTACGATGGGGGTCGGGGCTGGTAGTTCCTGGTCAATAGGAGGGGGAAGGTAAATGGGATTGAATATGACATTGACCCTGGTTACCTCAGACTGGTAGCTGGCGGTTCCGTTAAGGTTAAGATGTGGAAGATAATTGGTGTTCAACTTCTTGATTTCCAAATCATTCTTTTGATCCAGCAATGCAAATTGTGCACTGAGCGGGTATTGAACAATTGCATGGCTATAGCAGTCCTCCAATGTTAAACTATCCTGTATTTGTGATGATGCCATCAAAGGTGCCAGGATAAGCATGCCCAAATAAATAATTATCCGTTTCATTTTTTGCGAATTGAATTAATGATAAATTTGGAAACCTCCTTCTTGCGGCTTTCCAGAAATTCTCCGTAAGCATCATCGTCATTTTCAAATAAAATAGCCCTTAACATTGGCTTGCCGGCAAACGGGAAAATGCACAATGCTATGATATTGACAATCAATTGCCTTGGCTTGATATCAATGATATTGCCCTTGTCAATTTCTTCCTGGATTGACTGAACAGCTTTTTCGGGCCTTAGGCCAATATGTTTAACTACCTCAGCTAAACGATCGGGATTATTGGTTAATTCCCGCATAACAAACATCGGGATGTAGGGGTTTTTAAGAATTATGTCAATATATTGTTCAGTGAAAGCCTCAATTTTTTCAAAGAGGCTATCATCTGAATCAAAGATCCTGGTGAATTTTGGTACAAAAAGTTGGAAAACCATGCCGAACACCCTTGCAAACAACTTGTCCTTACTCCGGTAATAATAATGAAGCAGTGACTTATTAATGCTTGCTCTAGTAGCAATCTCCTGCATGGTCGATCCGTCATAACCCTTCATAATAAAGACCTCTGTTGCCGCCTGCAGGATCTTCTCTTCTGTATTCGTGGGTTCCATAACGTTGACTAAATGGTTTAATTATTTGGTTTAATCAAATGGTTAAACTGATTGGTCAAAAATATAACATTATCATTCCCATGTCAAGTAATTTTTGAGGTTTTTCTGAAATCAATGCAAATAAATACTTTGAAATGGCGTTAGTTAATGCAGATTACATAAATTTGATGACGGTTTACAAATGACCTTATATACTATGAAAAAAATTCAATTCAACCACCTAATGCCTTTAATGGTATTGTTCATTGCTTTGATGGCAGCTTGCTCAAGTAGTCCTAATTCAGAAATTATAGGTATGTGGGATGCTGAAGATGTACAGGCCGACAGTGATACAAGCCAGATCAGACCGGAAGTTTTGCAACAAGCGCTGGAATTCTACCGTGCCAATAGCTTCGAGTTTCTCGAAAACGATTCCATGAATTTAATCTCTGATGGCTCTGTCCATCCCGGTGAATGGGAATACAGGGAAGATGAAGCGGCTATTTACATGAAGATTGATGGTTCCAGGGCACCTGAACTAATGAAATTTGCTGAATATCAGGAAGGTAAACTGATCGCCACTAATGAAACAGGGATTGGCACTATCGTAGTTACTTATGTCAAGCAACAGCCTTAAACATTTTCTTTAGGTTTCTCGAATTTCAGGGTATGGAAGATAGCCTCCAGCTGTCTGACGAAATTTCTTTTAAGACCATTTGGGTTATAGACATATCCATCAAGCATGATCACATACTGGTTATCCGGATCGGTGAAGGTATAGCTGATAAACGGCCCCCCCATAAAGTCATTGACTACCTTCCAGAGGCCACGGGTTTCAACAGCAAAATCCGTAACATAATCTGCCTTTCGCCAGCTCAATGGTGGAACGATATCCCTGGATATTGCCATGTATGATCCTTCTGAGGGACCGGGGACAAAGTTGTAGGTCAGTGTATCCCTGAGGTCCAGGATATTTCTTTGGACAAAAGCGGTGGTATCAGAATAAGGAAATTTATAAACGATAATTCCCATTTCGGCATCTTGTTTTACCTTGTGCATGGTCTGCCGCAACCATATAAAGTTAGCATCCTCATAGGCAACGGCAAATCCACCCGGGATATCAATTTTGAAACCGAATTTGTTATTCAGTTTAGCTTCCAGGGAATGGTCCTTTGCCATTTTAAAGAAAGTGTTGGTCCGCAGGATCTCAAGGTCAATGTATGCTTCAAGAAAACCCGCCTTTCTTTCACGAAACATTTTATAGAAGGATTCTTCATCAGGGGCTGTGATCTTAATCACCAACTGTGGCTTTGACCAAAGATCCTTTTTGGCTTCAAGCAAAGGTTCTTTGAACCCGGGATTGATATCTACAATAAAAATAGCATGGAGAGCCTTGAATGTTTTATTGATAGCCGCTTCCGGAATATTATACATTTCAAACATAGGCTCGGCCTGGGGCAGGCACAGCTGGTATTGACCGAAGAAGCTGCGTATAGTATCACCAAGAGCTGATTCCCACATTCCCTTGGTGTTGGTAACTACAAGGATTTCGTTGGTCTTACCTGTGGACCTTGATTTCCTGTTGCTTTGAAAATCGCAGGAGGTCAGAGAAATAAACAGATAAACAGATAAACAGATAAATGATAAACGGATAAATGATAAATAAGAAGTGAAAGGCATGATGGTAATTACTTGGGTTTATAATGATAAACGAAGATACTAATAAATAAATTTCATGTACGATGTACGCATGTACACATGTTCACATTTAACAAGGAAATCCTTCGTACATGCGAACATGTGTCCATGTGAACGTGCGAACATGTATTATGATTTAATCACAGCAACCCTGATTTTCTCTCCCGGTTTAAGCCGTTTCGCATTGGTGATATTATTCAGCTCCTTGATCTGGCTTACCGTTGCACCATCGTACTCTTTGGCTATATCCCACAATGTATCACCCTTACGAACAGTGTGATACAGGAATTTTGTTGATCCGTCTATGGCTATAGTAGTTGTGCTTGCTGTGGGGTTTTTCCCGGAGCTTTTCTTCGCTGTTGAGGTGCTTTGTGCCCTGTAAGGTGAAGAAGGATAGACTACAAGGCGCTGACCGGGATAAATGGTTGAGCTCCGGAGGTTATTCCATGCTTTTAGCTGGCTGACATAGCAACGGTATTTCTTAGCGATCAGGCCAAGGTTCTCCCCGCTTCTGACCACGTGAATAGTGCGTTCCTGTGCCTTTTTGATCTCTGCCAGCAGCTTATCTTTTTCAACACCCTTCATGGTTTTGTAGGAATACAGTTCTTTCTCGTTGTTGACGAAATCACCAATATATGATTTCGGCAATGATAATGAATAGGATTTATCTTTAGTTACAGGGATCACACCTTTTTTAAAGGAGGGATTCAGGAATTTCAGGTCGCTCATTGGAATACCCAGCATCTCGTTAAGCTGGTCAAAAGAAAGTACGTCCTTCACCCTGACAGTATCGATCCCGCCATAAAGTATGCCTGGGTCCAGTGGATAAATGTTATGTTCGGGGGCATAATTCATGACATAGGTAACGGCAATGAAAGCAGGAACATATCCCCTTGTTTCCCTTGGCAGGAATGGCCAGATGGCCCAATAGCTTTTAACGCCACCAGCACGTCGTATAGCCTTATTTACATTTCCTGCTCCTGAGTTGTATGCAGCCATGGCCAATTCCCAGTTGCCATAAATATCGTAAAGGTCCTGGAGGTGTTCACAAGCGGCTATCGTTGCCTTTAAAGGATCATATCGCTCGTCAACGTAAGATGTTACTTTTAAGCCATATACTTTCCCGGTATAGTACATAAACTGCCAGAGTCCTTTGGCACCTGCACGGGAACCGGCGCTAGGGTTTAATGCAGATTCCACAACTGCCAGGTATTTCAATTCCAGCGGAAGGTCAAAACGGTCGAGCTGCTCCTCAAACATCGGGAAATAGATCTCTGCCAATCCAAGTATCTTGGATGTAAGGTCCCTCTTCTTTACGGCGTATAAATTGATAAAGTTTTTAACCTGCTTGTTGTAGATCAGCTCGATGGGTGTTTCACCATTTAATATGGCTAATCGCTGCTGGTAAACAGAATCATCAAATTGTGGAACCTGTTCTGCAGTATAATTGAAAACATTCAGGTTATGTGTATCTGTGCTGAAGTAATTGTCTTTAAAGTATGTAATGTGGGCAAGGCTGTCGAGGTTGGCAAGAATAGGCGAATCCTTAATAATGACCTGCCCAAGGTGGTTGGTATCTGTTACAAAGGTTGAACTGATTGTATCGTTATAATGCAATGAGTCGGTATCCGGAGATGCCCAGGCTATTGTGATGAAACAGGTAAGTATAATGGTAATGACGATCTTGAGATAAAGGCGTTTTTTCATTCTACTATCAGATTAATGCATTAGTATAACTGTCGTTATACGTATGTTGTTGTTAAAGAGGATGCAAAAATATTGTTTTTTTGCGCAATATTGGAAAAGTGTACTTTTATCATACCGTGTAATTTTGGTTTTCAAATGATGGAACATGCACAGCCAGGCAACAATTGATGATTATATGAAACGGATCAATGTGGTTTTGACATACATTGATCAGAACCTGGCTGAGAAGCTAGATCTGGAGACCCTGTCGTCAGTTTCCCATTTTTCACCATATCATTTTCACAGGATCATGCGTGCTTATCTTAAGGAGCCGCTTGGGTCCTATATCATCAGGATCAGGCTTGAAAATGCAGCTACCCTGCTTATTTACACAGACTTACCATTGAGTGAAATTGCTTTCAAGATCGGGTATGATACCCCTTCTTCATTTACAAAGGCATTTAAGAACAGGTTTGGGATTTCACCAAAATCATACAGGGAAAGCAACGACACCATCATGATTGAGAGAAGTCATTGTTTATCTAATCAAAAACTTGAAAAAATGAAAATTACACCGGAGATTAAAACTATTGAACCAAGAAAAGTTATTTACGTCCAGGCCATTGGTGATTATAATAATGTAGGCCCAAGCTGGGAAAAGCTTTGTTCATGGGCGGGAAGGAAAGGGCTGTTTGGCAAATCCAACGAATTCATTGGTGTTAGCCATGATGATCCCAATATTACAGAAACAGAAAAGCTTCGATATGATGCCTGCCTGACGATAAACCAGGACATAAAACCTGAAGGAGAAATAGGAGTGAAAACTATTGAAGGAGGCAAATATGCTGTATTTATTCATAAAGGACCATATAGAAATTTGCATCTGACCTATGATCAGATTTACAAGGACTGGCTGGCTGAAAGCAAATCACAGGTAAAAGACCTGCCTTGTTTTGAGAAGTATTTGAATGATCCTGAGAGAACCAGGGCTGAAGAATTACTTACAGAGATTTATATTCCAATACAATAAGAAAAGATAAAGTATAGAAAGCATCGGGGCTATTCCTTGTCGATATGTTTGTCCTCGGTGCTGTCTTTTTTTTCATCCTCTTCATCCTCCCCGGCAATACCTTTCTTAAATTCACGAGTACCCTTACCAATGCCTCGCATAAGTTCAGGGATCTTCTTTCCACCAAAAAGTAACAAGACAATCAAAACGATAAGAATGATCTGCCAGGGACCAATCATTCCAAGAAGTATGGATATATTCATTGGTTAGATTTTTTCAGTTCGTTATACAAAGATAACAATATAGATGAAAATTAAGTCGTATTTTTGAAGGCTGACGACGAGCAACCTTTAATGAATATTCACTGTCAGAATATAAACGGTACATTATGAATAAGATTTCTATACGACTAAGCATTGTCTCGCTTCTTATCTCACTTACACTCGGAGCTTTTTCTCAACAGGTTCTAAGATTTGATCCTGAAAGTCTTCCACACAGGATGACCTTTGAGGAAGAATTGCGCCGCCATGAAATTGGCCGGGATTTTTACCCCACACTGCCTCCTGCAGGCCCGGTAAGGCAAATTGCCGAGTTTGAGCATATGCAAAGTGTACTGGTCCGGTATCCTTTTGGCCTTCCGATGGCCCTTATGGCTGAAATGTCGCAGGATTGCCATGTAACCACAATTGTAGAAAACCAGGGAGAGGAGAACACAGTCAGGTCTCAGTATCAGTCTGCCGGCGTGAACCTTGATAATTGTGAGTTCATTCATGCACTATCCGATTCATACTGGACAAGGGATTACGGCCCATGGTTTGTCGTTAACGGTAATCATGATGTCGGGATTTGCAATTTCCCATACAACCGGCCCAGGCCAAACGACAATGATATTCCAATCAGGGTTGCAGAATACCTGGGAATTGAGCTTTATGGCATGAACCTGATCCATACCGGTGGAAATTACATGTGTGATGGAATTTCTGTTGGATCCTCAACGGACCTTGTCTGGGGGGAGAACCCAACATTAAGCCATAATGATATTGAAAACCGTGTAGATAGTTATCTTGGCATTGAAACTTACCATGTTTTACCTGACCCCCTGGGTGAGTATATCAAGCATATCGACTGCTGGGGTAAATTTCTTGATGTGGACAAGGTGCTGATCGGACAGGTTGGCCCATCTGATCCCCGGTATGATGATTTTGAATATGTTGCCAATTATTTTGCGAATGCAACCTGTTCTTATGGCTATAACTATGAAGTGTTCAGGGTGTATACTCCTGGAAATTATCCCTATACCCCATATACAAACTCATTGATATTAAATAAAAAAGTATTTGTCCCGATGACCGGGAGTCAGTATGATTCGGATGCCTTACAAGTTTATGAAGATGCTATGCCTGGCTATGAAATACATGGCATCATGTATAGTGGATGGGAAAATACAGATGCATTGCATTGTCGGGCCAAGGGAATAGCTGATACAGGAATGCTCTACGTCAGGCATTTCCCGCTTTATGGACCTGTCCCATTCTCAGATGAGTTTGAGATCAGTGCAGAAATCATTCCTTACAGCGATGAACCCATCTATCCCGACTCCTTGTTGATCTATTACCAGGTTGACGGTGGTGTTTTTTCCACAGCGCCATTGGTTCATGTTGAGGATTATACTTATACAGGTAATATACCGGGACAGCTTGCGGGTTCAATTATTGGCTATTATCTCCATGCTGCTGATGAAACAGGCAGAAGTGTTGACCATCCCCTGATCGGTGCTCCTGATCCGCACGTATTCACGGTAACCAATCCATTGCCCGATGTCACGGTCACCCCGGATTCACTGATCTATACAGAAACCATCCAGGCTGTTGAAGGACAATTGGTCTATATTATCAATGAAACAGAAGAATACCCGATCCAGATAATTGATATCACGAATGGAGGATTTGAACCATTCAGTTGGGGTATCGCCCCCTGGCCTATTGCGCTTCCATATTTATTGAATCCCGGGGACTCTCTTGTGCTGACAGTGTATATTGATTTACCGGTTGAAAGCCTTGGCGAGATGCTGGTAGATACCATGTTTGTTGAATCGAACATTAATATTCATGATGTGATACTGGTCGTTGATTCGGATATTATCAGTGGGGTGGAAGAACCAGAAGAAGCAATAACCATGAGTGTGTATCCTAATCCGGCGACGGATATAACTACAATCAGATACCAGATGCCAGATGCCGGATACCGGATGATGGAGTTATTTACAATTTCTGGAATGAAGGTTATGTCCTTTGCCAGTGAATATATATCACAAGGTGAACATGAACTTGCAATTGATGTGAGTGATTTGCCGACTGGCATATACTTTGTTAGGTTACAGGTGGGGGAGGATGTTGCAGTGCGGAAGTTGATTGTACGTTAATCAGGTTTGTGTTATAATAGATTCCGGCCTTCGCCGGGGCAGTCTTCTTGTACGATATCAGATCCCGGCATTCGCCGGGGCAGTCTTCTTGTACGATATCAGATCCCGGCATTCGCCGGGGCAGTCTTCTTGTACGATATCAGATCCCGGCATTCGCCGGGATGACGCATAGGGTGTGCAAATATATAGAGCGGCGGGGCACACCATAAATGATTTCATAGGAGTGCCCCGCCGCTCTACCCCAAGCCAGCGATATCCCACGTCATCCCGACGCAGGTCGGGATCTGACGGCAAACCAACCACACAAACATCCCGACGCAGGTCGGTAACGAATCTGCTGTGCGAAAATTAATAGTTCGTTAGCCAGTTGGCAGTTGACAATTGACAGTAGGCAATAATCTTTTTGTCAACCGTTAACCGTCAACTGTCAACTGATTTTCCGTATTTCCCGAAATTTCATTCAGCCCATCTACGTATTTACCACATTATTATACAGAGATTACCCTGAAAATGCCCTATTACCGTAGACTTCAGTGTTTTTTCACCGTATATTAGCCATTGAAAGTGCTACCTAAAATCAAAACTTTTTATAACAAAAAGCCAAAGTGTTAAAAAAATTCAAGCTGATGAATTAAGACGGACAAGAAGAAGAGAGATTAAAAAATCAGCAAAAAAAACGTTCTTTTTATTATTTATAGTAATATTCTTTTCTGGGGAAGGAACATTATTAATTTTGGTTAAGTAATAAAACCACCTTGAACGGCCCTTCAAGGTGGTTTTTTATTTTATGTTGTTTTTAGAAAATTCAGTGGATCACCTCTAGCAGCCCAGAACTGTTTCAGCCTGGTACTTTGCTGCTTCAGTATTTGGCCCGCCAGTTACACTTTTATAATGGCTACAAGCTTTCTTCTTTTCACCCAGTCCTTCATAAGCCCTTCCAACTTCAAAATGCAGATTAAAAGCCTCTTCGCCGGCGATAGATAATCCTTGCTCACCAATTGCTACAGCTTTATCAAAAGCCTTGGTGTTGTTATAGGCTATAGCCAGGTAATAATATGTATCCGGATTGTCGTTGATGTACTCCAGGCTGTTGTTCAAAAGGACAATAGCTTCATCATACTTCAGTTTTTCCAACTTTATGCCTGATTTTCCCAGGTAATACTTCCCTGCTGCTGATTTGGCCCTTCCTACTGTCTTGTCCTCTGCCGGACCCATAGCAATAACCTTATCCATGGCTTCTTTCATCTTTGGCTCATTGTCTGTCTTCAGGTAGGCCAATCCCAAGCCATAATAAGTCTTAATGCTTTCTGGTGAGTACTCTAAAGATGTGTTGAAGTTATTAATAGCCTCATCATACTTTTCGGCTTTCAGCTCAGTATTGCCTTTGTATGTGTAAGCATATCCAAGATATTTCCTGGCTTTATTCACGCCTGCAGCATTTCCTGAAGTCTCAGCATATTTTTGGGCTTCCTGCAAATAATAGATAGCTGCGTCAGGCTGTTTTTCTTTATATGATGCTGTTCCAAGGTTGGTATATATGCTGACGATCTGAGCTTGTGATTTCTGCTTCAGGTCGTTTCCTTCTTCACCAAGCTGATCACAAATCTGAATACAGTTTTCGTAAGCCTGGATCGCTCCTTTGGTATTTTCTTCTTTTGTCAGCTTAATTCCTTCATTGAAGGCAGCTCCGGCATCGTTCAAGCTTTGCCCAAATGTCCAGGAAACTAAAACGGTTAATAAAACAACTAATGTAGTTTTTGTAAATTTCATTTTCATCGAGTTTTGTTAATGAATGAGATGATTTTAATTTTAGCCTGCAAAGATAAAAATTATTTATATGCTATGTGAAGCGCAGCAACTCCACCCACCAATGTCCTGTATTCGACCTGCTTAAATCCTGTCGAAAGGAGCATGTTTTTAATTTCTTCGGGGTGATAATAATTCTTGACAGAATGGGCCAGGTAATTGTAAGCGCCGTTATGTCCTGAAATCCATCCTCCAACGGGCTTCACGATATAACGTATATAGAATAGCCAAAATTGCCTCAGGACCTTTGATTTAGGCTGACTGCTTTCGATGATCACAAATCTTCCATTATCGTCGAGGACCCTGTAAATTTCGGAAAGGCTTTTGTCTTTCAATGGGTTATGGAAGGTGAGGTTGCGGAAAGCAAAAGCAATACCCACAGATCCAAAGTGTTTGTCCGGGAAGGGCATTTGCGCAGCATCACCCAACAGATACTCAATATGCATTTTTGCTTTTTTGCTGGATTTGGATCTGGCAATCTCCAGCATCGGTGCACTGAAGTCCAAACCAGTCAGCTCCCGGGGAGGATTAGGCTGTCGTGAAAGGCTAATTGCAAGGTCTCCCGTGCCGGTGCACAGGTCTAATACTCTAACAGGTTCATTTTCCAGGCATGCGTGTGCAGCTTTACGGCGCCAGCCTTCATCCAGCCGCATCGTAAGTAAACGGTTCAACACATCATACCGCTGAGGTACCTGGTTAAACATCTTAAATAATGGTCGCTGATCGTTGTTATTGGCAGTGCTCACTAGTTAGTTTCAGTAGTTGCCCAGCCCTTTACCACATCAGGGTTCAGTGCAGGGATATTCAGTTTCATTTTCTTCCTGTATCCATTCAGGTCATTGGCCAGCTTGTTTGGATTTTCAGCCTGCAGGTCTGCCACGGTCTTTAATCCCTTCTTCTTTATGACAGGGATCCAATCGGCAGGTACACCCAGGGCTATGAATTCTTCGTCACTGGAAGCCTCTTCACGCTTTTCCGGGCGCATTTGCGGAAAGAACAACACATCCTGTATTGATGAGGAGTTGGTCATGACCATGGCCAGCCTGTCAATTCCAATACCCAATCCTGCCGTAGGTGGCATCCCGAACTCCAGCGAACGCAGGAAATCCTCATCCACAACCATAGATTCCATGTCTCCTCTCTTGCCAAGCTCCAGCTGCTCCTCAAGGCGCCTGCGTTGGTCCAGCGGGTCATTCAGTTCAGAAAATGCATTACATATTTCTTTCCCATTGCAGATGGCCTCAAACCGTTCGACCAGACCTTCTTGTTTGCGGTGTTTCTTCGCCAGGGGAGACATCTCAACAGGATAATCGGTGATAAAGGCAGGCTGGATGAGGTTAGGCTCACACGCCTCACCGAAGATCTCATCAATGATCTTGCCCTTACCCATCGTATCGTCGAGGGCGATATCCAGCTTCTTTGCAGTAACCCTTAACTCCGCTTCATCCATCTGTGAAATATCAATACCTGTAAATTCCCGGATGACTTCAAACATGGTATATCTCTTCCATGGCCTTTTAAAGTTGATCATGTGATCACCCACTTTTATTTCTGTGTTGCCATGCAGGTCCAGGGCTATACGCTCTACCATTTCTTCTACCAGGTCCATCATCCACTGATAGTCTTTATAAGCAACATAAAGCTCCATCTGCGTAAATTCAGGATTATGGAAACGGCTCATTCCTTCATTCCGGAAGTCTTTGGCAAATTCGAAAACACCATCATAACCACCAACAATCAATCGTTTTAGGTAGAGCTCATTGGCTATCCTTAAATACAATGTCATATCGAGGGTATTGTGAAAGGTTTTGAAGGGCCTGGCCGCCGCTCCTCCATACAGAGGTTGTAATACCGGCGTTTCTACCTCCAGGTATCCCTTATCATTCAGGAAGCCGCGCATGGAGTTGATCAACCTGGCCCGCTGTACGAATGTTTCTTTGTACTGGGGGTTAACGATGAGGTCAACATAGCGCTGACGATAACGCTGTTCAGGATCGGTGAATGCGTCGTAAACCTTGTCATCTTTTTCTTTGATGACAGGCAGAACCCTTAAGGACTTTGCCAGCAATGTATATTCTTTGACCTGGATGGTGACCTCCCCCATCTTGGTGGTAAAAACAGAACCCTTTACACCAATAATATCACCTATATCCAGCAGTCTTTTAAATACCGTGTTGTACATGGTTTTGTCCTCACCAGGGCAAATCTCGTCACGCTTAAAATAAAGCTGCATCCTGCCGGTCATATCCTGTAACTCAACAAAAGATGCTGCACCCATAATACGCCTGCTCATGATCCTGCCGGCAATCTGAACATCCTGGAACAGGGAATCATCCCCTGGAAATTTTTCCAGGATTTCACTGACTGTTACATTAACCGGATAAGTTTCTGCAGGGTAAGGATTAATACCAAGATCAACTAATTGCTTTAATGAATCTCTTCTTATTTGTTCCTGTTCGCTCAATTCCAGACTCATAACCTACGAAATTTTTGCAAAGATAAAGAAAGAATACTTTGAAACATTTTATATCACTGGTAATACCATATTTCTTTTCTTTGCGTTGTAATAAAGAATTCAGATGGGATAATAATGTTGCCCAAAAAAAGAACTAAACCTGATTGGTTGAAGATCCGGCTCCCAGGGGGAAAAGACTACCTTAAAGTAAGGGATATTGTTAACCAGCACAAACTTCATACGATCTGTACCAGCGGTCAGTGTCCTAACATGTGTGATTGCTGGGGCCGTGGCACAGCCACATTGATGATCCTTGGAGATATATGTACCAGGTCATGCAAGTTCTGCGCCGTCAGTACCGGTAAACCTTTGCCAGCAGATCTTGATGAGCCCCGGCGAGTTGCAGAGTCCGTTAAATTAATGAAACTGAAACACTGTGTCCTCACTTCCGTCGATCGTGATGATTTGGAGGATGGCGGAGCTGAAATATGGGCACAAACAATACGGGCCATTAAGGAATTAAACCCCAACACGACCATTGAAGCATTGATCCCCGACTTCCAGGGCAGGCTTGACTTGCTTGATATTGTTATCGAAGCTCAGCCTGAGCTCATCTCCCATAATCTTGAAACAGTCAGAAGGCTTACTTCGCAGATAAGGAGTGTTGCCAATTATGACACCAGCCTGAAAATTATCGAGCATGTCTCAAAGTCAGCTTCCAGGTCAAAATCAGGGATCATGGTTGGTTTGGGTGAAGTGGAAAATGAAGTATATGAAACGATGGACGACCTGAGGGCCGTTGATTGTAAAGTTTTCACAATAGGACAGTATCTGCAGCCCTCCTACAGGCATCATCCCGTTATTGATTTTGTCTCACCGGAAGTATTTGAAGGCTTCAGGAAGGCAGGCCTGGAAAAAGGATTTTCTTTTGTTGAAAGCGGCCCCCTGGTACGCTCCTCTTACCACGCAGAAAAACATATCCGGTAATTCATAAGCTTTGGGTAATTTTGCATGATTATGACAGGCCAGACTAATATTATTTACAAGGATCTGGGCTTGATGGATTATCAGCAAGCCTGGGATTACCAGGAAAAAATATTTGGATCAATCACTGACCAGAAGTTAAAAAACAAAAACCTGCCATTATCATCCCGGGCTACACCTCAGAATTACCTTTTGTTCTGCGAGCATCCTCATGTTTTTACCATGGGCAAAAGCGGAGATCCTCAAAATCTGCTGATCAACGAAGAGCAGCTAAAATCAAAGCAGGTAACGTTTTATCGTACCAACAGGGGAGGAGATATTACCTATCATGGCCCTGGCCAGATTGTCGGTTATCCCATAATTGATCTTGACCAGTTCAGCCTGGGTATCCGCACTTATATTGAATACCTGGAAGAATCTGTGATCCTTACCCTTAAAGATTTTGATATCCATGCCGGTCGCTTGCAATCTGCATCAGGCGTCTGGCTTGATCCTGATGCCCCTGGTAAGGCCAGGAAGATCTGTGCTATTGGCGTGAGGGCCTCAAGGGGCGTGACCATGCATGGGTTTGCCTTTAATATCAACACCGACCTTTCCTTTTATCAATATATGAACCCCTGTGGATTCACGGATAAAGGCGTTACGTCGATGGAGAAAGAACTTGATGAGAAGGTTGATATAAAAAGGGTGAAAGAAGTTCTTCGAGATAAATTAATGGCTTTGTTTCTTAAAGATACTTGATTCATGTTCCATGTTCAATGTTCCATGTACCATGTACCAAGTATTAATAAAATGTATTTTATTTTGGGTATATATTCTGATTTTGAGTATTAACAAGAAAAGAGTATATGAAAAAAGAATTACAAAATAGGGTGATCGATTTTGCAGCAGAGGTTATACAAATGTCAGAATCACTTAATAGAACATTTGAAGCCTGGCATTTAAAAAAACAAATAATTCGATCTTCAACATCCAGCGCTTTAAATTATGGTGAAGCACAACATGCTGAAAGCAGAAAAGATTTTATTCATAAACTCAGCATCGTTTTAAAGGAATTAAGAGAAACCCAAATAAACCTTTTGCTCATAAAAAAGGTAGGGATATGTAAATCCATTGGTAAATATGATCATTTGTTTTCGGAGTGTGATCAACTGATAGCAATATTTGTTAGCACAATAAAAACTACTAAGAAAAATATGCCATAACACACCCTGGTACATGGAACATTGAACATTGAACATGGAACATGATTTCAGGGATCAATGCAATAAGAGTACCACTGCACTTTATTAATATCTTTCAAAAACACCCCCTTATGGGTATGTGTAAGCTTGATCTGCACTACGGTATCACCGCTTAGTTGATTCCCAATGTGCCGGATATATGGCTGGATCCACAGACCGGTCTGTGCGTTATCACGGGAAAACTTATGCCTGACTTCTTTTCCTCCCGCCAGCTTGTAATGAATGAAAAACTCGCCTTCTTTATATAAAGCACTTTTGATCATGCCGGGTAATGTTCTGCTGACATCCAGCTTAATCTTCAGTATTTGTCCTTCGGAATAAGGAACATCAAGCCACTGATCATAGCGGATTTCTTCTTTTTTCAGAAGCACCTTTTCTTCCAGCCTGTCATTGCCGGTCCGTTTCCATAAAGAACGTTTGCTGTCTTCAAGGATCCTGGTATAATTGCCAAGAAAGGCATTCAAATAGTCTCCATCACTATTCAGCAAATACCGTCCGTCAATGCCGCGTAATCCATTGTCAGCAGTGCCTGTCCAGATCATGTATTCCGGTGCGTTTTCTGAATTCATGTGCCTGGCATTGATCTTGTCGATGCCAGGGGGGATATACAGGCACCCACTCTGCAGGGTAGGACGAGGTTGGTAATTCAAATTATTGATGTAAAAGTAAGTCAGCTCAAAAGCATAAAAATCAATGCTTGCCCCGCCGATCTCATCTGTGAAGGCAGGGGGAAGGATGCTTTCCTTCAGGGCTGTCCTGGAGTATTTCAGGTTCTCAGATTTGAAAGTTGAAAAATCGCAAATCATCTCCTTGAAGTTGTTTACCCCCGTAAGCTGGACCTTGTCATCCATCGTATAGGTCCCGGTATAATTTAAATTAAGATAGTATAAGGCAATCTGGACAAACACCAGGACTAAGGTGATAACTTTTATATTCCTGGGAAACAAAAGGACGACTAATGCAAAAAGGAACAGGAAATCAAGGAAATGTTTTGCATGAACATTTTCCTGTCGTGCAAAGGAATATTTAAAAATGGCAAATACAGCAAGGGCAATAATAAGCAGGATGAAGTTAAGGTCTTTATTGCGGTCAATAACTGGCATTACAAAGAAGATTGCAAACAGGATTAGAATGTATAGCCAATTATTATCAGGGTACACTGAAAGTGCTGAAGAATTGCCTGCTACAAGAGGATAGATATGGGCATAATAAGCAAAGATCTTTAAGGGGTTGCCCAGGAGTATTGAGAAAAAAGCAATAAAAGAAACCAGGGAAAATGCAATTACCAGTAATGTTCTTTTGTGGTTTCTATGTATATAGTAATCGTAGATCAGGTAACTGGCACAGATGAGAAAACCAATAAAACCGATATTAATTTTAATAAACAACCCTATCACAGTAAACAATATGCCAGATGCAAGAAAGGAAGGCTTGTTGGTTAGCTTGTGTATGATAAGGCTAAAGATAATAATGCCATAAATATTCTGGTCAAAATGTAAGATGTTCGCGAATACCAGGGCCAGCAGGAAGGTAAATATTTTCGGCTTTTCCTGGAGATGGCCTATATACAAGATCATCCCGATGAATGTTAGCCTTACTATGATGAGCCAGATAATAGCAATTTCCAGGTTGTTCCCAATAGGAAGTGGGTATTTCAAAAACCCCAGGGGACCGAATGTAAAAATAAGGTCTTTAAATGCATCGAAATTGGCAGCAGCCAGATAATTAATCGCCAGAACATAAGAAGAGTCAAGCCCCCGTGTGATCACAGGATAGAGGCGTGGAAAGGTGAAAATCAGGATGAAGACAGACAGCAGGAAATAGATAAACCATGGATTATTGAATAACCTTGAGAAGATGAAGAAGGACTTCCCGGAACCTTTCCAGCTGATCATTATTTTCGTTTTGAAACTACTTCAAATATAAAGGAATTTCATTGATAATTATGGATTGTTGAAGATTTCCTTCAGGACAAGATGAGACTGGATTTCCTGCATGCCATCATAATGCAGGTGATAATAAGTGATCAGGTGATCAAGGATCTGATTTCGATTTCCTCGCCTGATATTCAGCGAGATAGGGTCTGGTGGATGATGGTGGATAAGCATGGAGAATTGCTCACTTAAAGGTTGATCAATATGGAGTGCATGCCCGGGTTGATTTTTACAAAAGCTTCCTTCTTTAAGATCGAAAAAGGGAGATTGGGACTGGTATTTTCCCTGGGGGAAGAAGCCCAGGTGCTTTGACAGGTGTACCATGAAGTGCAGATGAAAATCAGCTATATCATCTTCCTGATGATCAAGCTGCCGGATCATTACATTAAGAAAATGGAACAGTTCGGGATTTGCTTCTTCCTCCTTGATGGTTTTAGTAAGTACATCCCCAAGGAACATTGCTATGGAACTTTTTCTGATATCAAAAGGCAAAGATGTAAAGACATGTGCCACCCTGGCCTCTTTAATGTTTTGCAGGCTGCTCTTTTCCTTATTGTAGACCTCCATTTCGAGCAATGAGAGTGGTTGGAACAGTGATGCTTTCAACCTGGCCTTTGGTTTTCTGGCTCCCCTGACCAGATAGCTTTGAAGGCCAAACTTATCGGTATATATCCTGGTGATCAGGCTTGTTTCAGCATACTTAATAGAATGAAATACAATCCCCCTTGCTTTGTGTATCATTTATTCGATGATCATGATCTTGGTAACCATGGTATTGGAACCATCGGCATTGGTGACAAAAACCATATAAACTCCGGATCTGGCTTTTTGACCGGAGAAGTTTTTCCCATCCCATGTTGCCTGGCCTCCTGCAGCTGTGGTTTCATAAATGAGATTCCCACTGACATCAGTGATCTTGACGTTGGCATTACTAACCAGGCCGCGAATTCCTATTGTGCCTGAGTAATTGGCAGGAACAGGGTTGGGGAAAGCATAAATATCATCCATCTCGGTTTTGCCTTCTGTAGCTGAACCCTTGTAAGCAATCAGGCCTTTTGATGTTCCAATATATACTTCTCCCGTTTCGGGGTTGATGGCAATCGCTGTAATTTGATTGGAAAACAGGGGACTGTTATCTTCAGTAAAATGGTAAATCTGCTCAGTGCCATCTTCTGAAAGAAGGAAAACGCCTGCGCGATCTGTACCCATCCATTTACGATTGCCTCCATCAACAGCAATGGCTGTTACCGTTTCTGTTTCAAGCAGGTACTGAACATACCCATCAAAATTGACCAGGATACGTTCTGCATCAGAAGGTGAATTTGTGAACAGGTTTGATGGATTATAGAACACAGCTATACCCTCATCTGTACCCAGCCAGATTTCACCTTCTTTATCTTCGGCAATGCTAAATACATTAGAACCGGGAATCTTACCCGAACCAGCATTAGCATTCAGGATCTCCACCTGGTTACCCGGTGAGTTGCTTTCATTAAAAACAACGATATTATTACTCTGGTCAGGCACCTTTTTTCTAAGGACGACCCATTTTTGTCCCTGAGATGTTGCAATGATAATCCGTGTATCTACGTTTGAACCAGCCGATCCAAGATAATATGACTCCCATTGGTTCCCGGGTCGCAGAACACTTATTGCCTTCTCTGCCCCCGAGTTAGTAAACCAGGCATTTCCTCCTCTATCAAATGATATGCTGGTGGTGGCAATTGATGCGGCTGCCTCCCATACCTGTAATTCACTATTGTCTTCATGATATACACCAACCACATCATTATTGATCATTTCTACTGCTCCAACCTGGTTTCGAAAAGCTCCAACGATTGCCCTGGAAGGATTCGATGGATCAATTGCAATTGTCACAACATCCCTGATTGAGTCAAAAACAGGTGTGTTCCAACCATTGTAAGTATTCCAGAATCCATCAGTAAAGACCGATGTCAATCCTCCGAAATATAAACTGGACCAGGTTTGCGTATATCCACCGGGAGCTATCCATACACTAATACCCCCGGCAGAGAGAGAGAAGATGCTGGTTGTTGCCGGTCCGTTAGGTAAGATCCTCTTATTTTCAAATCCACCGCCCCATACTTTTACCAGACCTGATGACATGTCTGCAACATAAGTATCTGATCTGCTATCAATAATGGCATCGCCAGGTCGTGGGCTGGATTCATTATATGTCCATATTCTCATGATTTCATTCATCTCATCATCATATTGCACGACAAAATATTTGTATGAAATCAGGAATTGATCATATGAAACCTGAAAGCTGTAAATATCCTCAGTCCACTCCTGGTTAAATCTGGACCATGATGAACCATCCCAAACAAGAATAGAATCATTAGCATTTGTAGCCTTAGGCTTCATTACAAAAATACGGTTACCATAAGACTCAATCAACCCATATTCAATCTGGTAATTAATGTTTTGCATCCTTTTCCAGGACTCGAAATTGGCCAGGTTCGGGCTATCTACAGGAGCGAATAAAACTCCTTGTTCTGTTGCTGCGAAAAAAGAGGTATCGTTGTATGTAAGGTCAAGCACATTGATATGATTGCCATTAGAACCGATATAATAGGTATCATGAATCTCTTCTCTGACAAGATCTACCACAACGACTCCAAAACCGCAGGAGAGATAAGCAAAGTCATCCTTTAAGGTTATCTTATTAATGGTCTTCTTGCCCAGTATCTGCTTCATTTTGATATCAGGGATGTTGATGATAAGATTGTCTTTGATGAGGTCAATATTGGTGTTGTCATAAGCGATGACAAGGGTTTGATGCTGGTCGGTGAAACGGATGTCACTGATTCCTATATCCGATAAGCCAGTCACTTTGGTCAGCCTCTCAAATCTATCTTCATCCTTGAAATATTTGATAATGCCGAAAGAAGAAGCACAATAGATAATATTACCTGCTTCTGTGACAGCAAGTGTGTTGTTCCAGGGCAGATGATCGCGCCATTGTCCTATTCCAACATCCTGAGCTTCTGCGTTATGTATAAAAAGGCTAAGTAAAAATGCTGTGAAAAGCAATTTGAGATATTTCATAGATACATTAATCGATTAATATTCTTTTCTGAATAGTATATTCTTAACTAAAAAAAGATGCTTTTATTGTAGAATCAAGCTTTTACACATTGGTTGCCTGGCACTGTCCAAAATTAATAGATTCATATGAAAGAGATCATTAAATTTGTATTTTATCTCCTTTCCGTTTAAATCTGGAAGTCATTGGAAAGCATTAAATACATTTCAAGAGTTATCAGTATTGGGCATCTGCCCCTGGGTGGGCAATATCCTGTCCGGATCCAATCAATGACCAATACTGATACTATGGACACAGCATCAACACTGGGTCAATGTATCTCTTTGATTGAATCAGGTTGTGAAATGATACGTGTCACGGCTCCGGGGACCAGGGAGGCAAAACAATTGGGATTGCTTAAAGATGAGTTGATTAAAAACGGGTTTGTAGTGCCGCTTATCGCAGATATACATTTTAACCCTAATGCTGCTGAAGTGGCAGCAAGTATCGTTGAAAAGGTCAGGATCAATCCGGGGAATTATGTTGACAGGAAAAAAGGTGCATCGACAGACTACTCAGACAGGGCTTACCGGGAGGAGCTGGAGAAGATTGCAGAAAGACTGTATCCACTGATAAGTATCTGCAAAAGGAATAACACTGCCATACGCATTGGAGTGAACCATGGCTCTCTTTCAGAAAGGATCATGAACCGTTATGGCAATACACCTGCCGGAATGGTGGAGTCAGCAATTGAGTTTGCAAACATATGCCGTACAATGGATTTTGATAACCTGGTATTGTCAATGAAATCCAGTGATGTAAAGCAGATGATCTATGCTAACCGCCTGCTTGCTCAACGTATGATCGGTGAAGGAATGGATTATCCTCTTCACCTTGGTGTGACCGAGGCGGGTGATGGTGAAGATGGCAGGATTAAATCTGCTGCAGGCATCGGAGCCCTGCTGGCAGATGGCATTGGAGATACCATCCGGGTGTCGCTGACGGAAGATCCTGTTGCAGAGATCCCTGTGGCCAGGATGATTGCTGAACAGTTTGCGGGAAGCCGGAAGCAGCCGGCTTCAGGAATTAAAATAAATATACCTGCCTTGCCGGTAGCATATGAAAGAAGATCTACCGATGCAGTTGAAAATATTGGTGGCAAACAAATTCCGGCAGTATCCAATGAACTCCCTGAGAGCTTTCTGAAATCTGAGAAAGTCAATGTTATCAGTTTTAGGACCAAAGATCCGGCCGGACATATAGTTGATCTGATCCAGGCAGCGGGGGATAGGAAAGATAAGCGTCCAGTTGTATTGAAAATAACAGGCTTGACAGATAATGTGGATAATATTCTTGTCAACTGTTCCTCATTGTTGGCGAAGCTGATGGCAGATGGTTATGGAGACGGTATTGTGATTGATGCCCCTCTTTCAGATACGCAATTAAATCAAATCGAATTAGGTATTCTACAAGCACTGCACCTGAGGATTTCCAAAACGGAATACATTGCATGCCCTTCCTGTGGCCGTACCCTGTTTAATATCCAGGAAGCCCTGGAAAGGATACGTCAGAAAACCTCCCACCTTAAAGGCTTGAAAATCGGTGTTATGGGGTGTATTGTCAATGGACCGGGAGAAATGGCAGATGCAGATTATGGCTATGTTGGTTCCGGGCAGGGTAAGGTCACTTTGTACAAAGGGAAGGAAGTTGTTAAGAAAGATATTGAAGAGGGCAAGGCTGTTGAAAGTCTGATCAGCGTGATCAGGGAAAATGGTGATTGGATCGATTTATAAGGGCGGTTCAACTTTACCAAAGATCACGCTTAAGCATTTAGGTATGATTTCAAAGTGATAAGGTGCATGCCCCAGGGATTCCCCATCTGTTTCAAGCTTCATTGACATTCCCTGTCTTCTATTAATTTCAATGGTTTTACCTGTGAATAATTGAATAAACGGCAATTGCTCAAAATGCCCGGAGTACAGCTTTTTTATATGTACAAGGGCCTTGTACTTATGAATAAACTTGATCAGGGTAATATCGAAAATGCCATCATCCGGGATGGCATGCGGACATTGCATCATCCCACCCCCATTGTATTTACAGATACCAACACTCATGCTGAATACCCTACCTGAAAACACTGTTTTCCCATCTACATCAATTTCTAAAGTAGGCTGCCGGTATTCAAATAACCCCAATAAGAGATTCACCAGGTATGCCATTGTACCTCCCCTGCCTTTTTCTTTCATCTTATTGGTTTTATCCGCAACCAGCCCATCATAACCTAACCCGGCCATATTGATAAAGTACCTGGTATGGGCCTCTTCAGTATGATAGGTTACCACCCCGGCATCCTGGGTAAAAGTCTTGCCATTCTTGATCACCTTAACAGCCTTCTTGTACTTCACCGGGATCCCAAATGTCCGCCCCCAATCATTTCCTGTACCTACCATGATCATCCCCAGAACAATTTCTGTGCTTGGGTATTTTTTCTGTTGAAAGATTCCGTTAACCACTTCATTCATTGTGCCGTCACCACCAACAACAATAATTTTTTTATAGCCCTGACTAATGTAATTTGCAGAAACCTCTATAGCATGATTGCGATGCGTGGTGAGTATGGAAATATATTCAAAACCGGCATCATCCAGTATGCTGGAAATTTTTGGCCAGTCTTTCTCCCCTTTTCTTGCCCCTGCATTAGGATTGACAATAACGAGCCATTGTTTCAGGGCTGATGATTTTTCATCATTATTCATTAGCTGGGTTCTGATGTTTATATTTTAAGTTTCCAGTCCCTTCCAAAAAGCAACAGAGAGGTAAAAAATGCGAAGATCGTTGCCCCAGTCTGCGTTTCAATTGTATCTTCTGTCAGCATAGACAAGGTGATGATAATGAAGAAGATGAGGTAAAAATAGTCATTAAACATTTTTAATTTGTAAGCAGGATAAACCAGGCTTATCAGGAACCAGGCCAGTCCAAATATTCCAAAACCAATAAATATTGCAAGGAACTGATTATGTGAGCGCCACCTGAATGGATCGGGCAGGGGGGAATTCATTTCCTGGTATTGCTGATCAAAAACAATATTCAGGTCACCGGTACCCACTCCCGTTAGCCAATGATCTTTGAGGATCTCAATTGAAGCAGACCAGTACTCAAGCCTTTGTAAGAATGACATGCCACTTGGATCCCCTGAAAACCTGAATTGTTTATATCCCCAGATCATCTTATACAGGCGGACATAGATATTAGAGTGCTCGTGGTAAATGATACTGGCTACTCCCTGCTCAATCAGCCAGACCTCTTCATCAGAGAGTTTATTCACACCTTCAGCATCTTTTCTGTACCCCCTTGAGGTCAGAAAGCGCATTAAGGTGAACCGTAAAGTTTGTCCTCTTTCATCTTTGCCATCGAAATCCATTTGACTACGCTTGTTCCATGCCTCCCTCATTTCAAGAGTTGCAATATATATCCAAACATAATGTCCGTTTTCAACATCTTTTATGGTTGTATCATTCCAATACAAGTTGCCTTTAGCAGTTTTTTTATCCAGATTACTGAAATCAACCGGGTTAACCTTATAAACATCTTGAACAATCCCAGAGATGTATACTGCTAAAAAAATCATTATCAGGATGATAACGGAAGGAATGATCACCCTTAACGCCTTACTTCCTGACTTGAATAATCGAATGATTGCATAGATCAATATTGTAGCTGGAAGTATAAGCAGGCCTGTCATAGAAGCGGATAAAAACAAATAGATAAGCAACCAGGATGCAAGAAGCACCAGTATAATTTTCCAAATTGACTTAAGGTCTTTATCACGTAGAGCAAAATAGAGGAAAACAAAGAATGCATAGACAATCAACAGGCTAAAACGAATATGAGATATGAAGATGGAAATGTTCCTTGTGTCCGTTATGTTTTGTGTCAGCAGAATTTGAGCTGTAATAAGTGTACCTGCCACAACTGCTGCAGCAAACAGAAGCATCAGAAAGCGAAATTTCTTATAATCAAGAGATGGAGAAACAGAAATGATTATAGGCAGAATAAATATTGGAAGCTTAATACGTATGTCTTTAAATGCGTATGCCAGGTCGGTGGTATATATTAGGCCGATGATATGAAGCAGGAACAGGCTTAAGAAAATAATGGCAGGCAGGTTTTCTTTGCGAAAGAATGTCTTAAATATCTTAAAGAAACTTTCAGCAATGAGGAAAAAACCCATTGGGATAATAAGTAAGATTATTTTTACGACGGAACCATTGAGAAGGCTCATAGCCCTTTCTCTGTTAATATAATCTATGATCACAGTACCTGCAAGGGTGAATTGAGCCACGCTCATGCTAAACTTTGACAGCGGGATCGACACGATCATTAATGCCAGACCGCACAAATACATCCAGGAAATGATCTTCTTAGGCTCCATTGACTTGCAAATTACATAATTTTTCCAAAATGTTCTTTTACCTGCTCAGGGGATATAGCTTTGATACATGTACATTCCAGGTTATCACGGCAATCATCACAGTCTTTATCCAGCACAAGGTAAGAGGCGTTTTTGCCTACCGGGGCCCATCGTCCCGGGTGCATGGGATGTATAGGGGGGTAGATCCCAAGTACTTGTTTTCCAAGGGCCGCAGCTATATGCAGGGGGCCCGTGCTTGCCGCCAGCAATCCATCAGCCTGATAGATTACACTTACCAACTCGCTTAGTGTTAGCTTTCCTGTCAGGTCAACAACATTCGGGTTTTCAGCAAACAGAGATGATCCCTTTATCATTTCACCTTCTTCCTGTGTGCCGGTGATGAAAATCTTAAATTGCTCTTCCGGCATTAAGCGGATCAGCTTTTTAAAATTATCCAGTCCCCATTCCCGGGCACTGCCTTTCGATTTGGGATGCATAATGAGGCTGAACCGTCCGGGATCAAACAGGCCTTTAATATTTTCATCTGGAGGTTCAGGGTCACGTAAACCATAATATTGCGGAATATCTTCCAATGGCAGGTGTTTTATACCTGTCAATGAGCTGATCAACTTAATGTTGAGCTGAGCCTCATGCAAGGGTGACCTGCGACGTGATAAGGCAATCAGCCGGTTACATGTTGTCCAATGGAATAAACGATTGGTGGTTCCCAGGCGGGTTGGTATTCTTGCTTTTTTGGCAAGCCGGGCAATAGCCTTAACGGGAAAGACATGGATAATCAGGTCAGCCTGCATTTTTTGGAATAGCTCCAACTGTTGATTAATCTTCTGCTGTTGAACCTCGTCCCAATCAACAAAAGCATCAATGTGCCTGGAGAGGGCTACGATGGATTGCGTATAGGCACGGCCAAGGAAAGTAATCTTGCATTCCGGAAACTTTTCTTTCAACAAGCCCGCAACAGGCAAGGTGAGGATCACATCTCCAATGCTGTCGGTGCGACTGATGATAATGTGATTAAAAGGCTTCCTGTGCATCCTGGCTGGCTTATTTGTTTCGTCTTATTTGCCTTAGCTTGGCATACTTAAGAAAGGTTGCATGTGCAGAGATCCTGCAAATAACATACCCATAGTAACCATCTAAGAATCCCAGATTGATGAAATAGTCACGAACAAATTTGAGAAAAGGATTGCAAAGGATATTGAAGATTGTTGATTTCTTCCCCTTGGTCTTTAACATCCTGGCGGTGATGTCTGAGAAATGGTTGGCCTGGGCCGCATGTTGTGAAATAGAATAATATGAATAGTGTAAAAGATCTCCTTTAAGATGCTGTATGTGTGATCCTGGCTTCATTTCCAGCTTATCGTGCGGATTAATCCCTGTCCACCGGGCAAGCCGCTTATCCACCAAACGTAACTTTTTGTCGGGATACCATCCGGAGTGCTTGATCCACCGACCGCAGTAGTTTGTCATTCGGTTGAACTGGTATCCATCATGGTCCATGTTATCTTTGATCTGCAGGATAGAGTCTCTGAGTTTATCAGACAGTGCTTCGTCGGCATCAAGGGAAAGGATATATTGACAGGCGGCCTGATCCAGGGCCCAGTTTTTTTGTTCTATATAACCTTCGAAAGCATGCTTGATGAAACGCACGTCAAAGCGATCACATATTTCTTCTGTTTTATCTGTGGAAAAGGAATCTACAACCACAATCTCATCAGCAATTTCCACAACAGACTGAATGCATCTTTCGATGTTCTTTTCTTCATTCAGGGTTATGATGATAACTGAGATCTCCGGCATCTGGATTGCATTGATTGAACAAGCATCAAATATACTTATTTTCTCCAGAATGAAGGAGATAGCAGGATAAGGACGGTGAACAATTCAAGCCTGCCAAGCAGCATGAGTAATGAGAGAAACCATTTGCCAAACGCAGGGATGGCTGCATAATTACCTACCGGCCCTACTTCACCCAGACCCGGCCCGATATTACCCAGGGTGGCGATGGAGGCACCTATTGCCGAATGGAAATCAAGGCCCAGGAAAGTCATGACCAATGAGCCCAGGCCAAAGATGATAAAGTAGATCAGGAAGAAAGCCATGATCTTATAAACAATATCCAATGATACAATTTTACCACTCAACCTGACAGGGATGATTGCCTGGGGATGAATTACACGCTTGAGCTCCATGGTTGAATTCTTGAACAACAGCAGATGCCGGACAACCTTGATGCCGCCTCCTGTTGAACCTGCCATTCCGCCAACGAACATCAGTAAGAAAATGATAAACCACAAAGCAACCGGCCAGAGCAAATAATCGTCTGTGATATAGCCTGTAGTTGTTATTATGGAGACCACCTGGAACAATGATTTTCTAAAGGCTGTCCCAAAAGGAAGATCACTACTGATGGCCAGACCAATGGTAATAGCCAGGCCGGTAACAACGATCAGGCCAATGAAGTATCTGAACTCTTCATTTTTCAGGACCCTTCTGATCCTTCCATGCAATGCCATGTAATGCAGGGTAAAATTGGTACCGGCCAGGATCATAAATATAATGATCACATAATGAATAAAAGGTGAATAGCCGGCAACACTTGTATTTTGTGTTGAAAAACCACCCGTCGCCACAGTGCCGAATGTATGGCACAGGGCATCAAATAGATCCATTCCGCCAGTCATTAACAGTATGGTTTCTACAATGGTAAAAATCACATAGATTCCCCAAAGCCTCTTAGCTGTTTGTGTTATCCGTGGGTGTAGTTTGTCCTTTGTAGGACCGGGCATTTCTGCAGCATATAATTGCATTCCGCCAATGCCAAGGGCTGGAAGGATTGCAACAGATAATACAATAATCCCCATTCCACCAATCCAATGGGTTATGCTCCTCCAGAAGAGTATTCCCCTGGGCATGGCCTCAATATCTGAAAGTATGCTGGCTCCGGTTGTGGTGAAGCCTGAGATGGTTTCAAAAAATGCATCTGTGAATGATGGAATAGCTCCACTGAGAATAAAGGGCAGGGTCCCAAACAAAGAAATAACGATCCAGGTCGTGGATACAATGATGTAACCCTCTCTCTTGCCGATTTGTTTTTTAAGATTCTTGCTGGTCAGGAAAAAGATTATCCCTCCGGCAGAAGCCGTGATCAATCCTGAATAAAGCAGGGACAAGCAGTTTTCATGACAGTAAAAAGCCGACATGGGCATACACAATAACATGAAGGCACCCTCAATAAGCAATAGGACTCCGAGGATCCGGAAGATCATCTTTACATTGATACCTATGATAGCAGACATTTCCGGATGAAATTAGTTAAACAACAAATCTACTTTATGGATAGCCTCGGGGAGCGTAAAGACAACGACCTTATCATTTTCCTGGATCTGAAGGTCACCTACAGCAATATGGCTGTCTTCACCACGAATGACTCCCCCAATAATAGCTCCCTTGGGTATATTCAGGTGACGGATAGGTTTTTTTGTAATGAGGGAATGGGGCCTGGCAACAAATTCCATCACTTCTGCATTGACCCCACTCAAAAATTTAATTGAAGTCACCTCAGCACTCATAGTAAATCGTACAATATAGCTGGCAGTGCTCAGCTTCTTGTTGATGATGGTGTCGATGCCGATATTTTGTGCAATTTCTATGTATTCAATATTTTCAACCAGGGCAATGGTCTTTTTCACTCCAAATTTCTTAGCCTGCAGGCAGCTTAGCACATTGGTTTCGGTATTATCGGTAACTGCAAGAAAGGCATCCATCCCGACGATATCTTCTTCCTGCCATAGCTGAATATCGCGGCCATCACCATGGATGATAAGCGTATTTTCAAGGTAATTGGCGAGCTGTTGGCTCTTCTCCTTGTTCTGCTCGATCAGCTTGATATTCAGGGTTTTCTCAAGCTTCTTGGCCGTGGTCCGTCCAACCCTGCCTCCACCGATGATCAAGACATCCCTGATCTCAATTTTAGTCTTTCCGCCAAGTTTTAAAAGGTCATCAATTCCTCCGGGCTTGGTAATGACATAGCATAGGTCATTAGGCTTGATCGTATCATTGCCTTTTGGAATAATAGTATTGCCTTCGCGATGTATAGCCACGGCACGAAAATCCAAATGAGGATATTCTGCAGCTATCTCATTAAGGGTTTTATTAGCGACAGGAGCGTTTTCACTGAGCCGGATCAGAAACATGGACAGCTTCCCATTGGAAAAATCGAAAGCCTCGGTGGCAGCTGTCTGGCTTAGCAAGCTTGCTATTTCATCAGCTACGATACTTTCGGGGCAAACCAGGGAATCAACACCCATCTGATTAAAATAAGCCTGGTTGGCAGTTGTGAGGTATTCCAGGTTGTTGACCCTGGCGATTGTCCGCTTTGCACCAAGTTGCTTGCCAAGACCGGCGGTAATAATATTGATCCTTTCGTCGTGTAGTACCGAGATAAGCAGGTCAGCCTTCTTTACATTGGCACTTTTTAGCACGTTGACCGATGTGGAATCCCCTTTGATAGCCATAACATCCACGTGGGATTCCACCAGGTTGATCAGATCTTCGTGAGGGTCAACAATAGTAATGTTGTGGTTTTCAAGAGCGAGTTCGTGGGCAAGGTGAAGACCGACTTCCCCATCTCCCGCAATAACAATATTCATCACAATTAGTTTTTACACAGTGCGAATATAAATGAATAAGTTACTAAAATGCAAATGTTTGAACAAATTTAAGTATTAATGGTATTGTAAGTTACAAAGTCATAATTTTACAGGCATTAACCAATATTTATCATAAAACAATCCATGAAAACAATAGAAAACTATCCCTTTAATGGCAAAAAGGCCCTGGTCCGGGTTGACTTTAATGTACCCCTCGATGATAAGTTCCAGATTACAGATGCATCCAGGATCAATGCAGCTGTCCCGACCATTCAAAAAATTCGCGAAGAAGGTGGTGCCGTAATCCTGATGTCACACCTGGGCAGGCCCAAGGAAGGACCGGAAGACAAGTTTTCCCTCAGGCATCTTCTGCCTTACCTGTCTGAAAAGCTAGGCGTTGATGTAGGATTTGCCCCTGATTGCATTGGTGATGAAGCGGTTGAGCTTGCCGCGACCATGAAACCCGGTGATGTTCTGTTATTGGAAAACCTGAGATTTTATAAGGAAGAGACAAAAGGAGATGAAGCTTTTGCAGAAAAGCTGGCCAGGCTTGCTGATGTATATGTAAATGATGCCTTTGGAACAGCTCATCGTGCACATGCTTCAACAGCTATTATTGCGAAATTCTTTCCGGATGACAAAACCTTTGGTTATATCATGGGGAATGAATTGAAGAATATTGACAAGGTGCTCCATGGTCCGCAAAAACCATTTACTGCCATTCTTGGTGGAGCCAAGGTTTCCGGCAAGATTGAGATCATTAAAAACCTTCTCGATAAGGTTGATAACCTCCTCATAGGTGGAGGTATGATGTTTACCTTTATTAAGGCCATGGGAGGTGAGGTAGGTAAGTCACTGGTGGAAGAGGATCTGCTGGACTTAGCCCGGGAAACGCTGGACAAGGCCAAAGAGCTCGGAACCAACCTGCTTATCCCGGTTGATACCGTGACTGCCGATGCCTTTGATAATGATGCTGAAAAGGCAGTTTGTAATGCCGCTGAGATCCCGGATAACCTGATGGGCCTGGACATTGGACCGGAAACGCAACTTCTGTTCAATAGCATCATCAAGTCCTCTAAAACGATACTCTGGAACGGTCCAATGGGTGTTTTTGAGATGTCCAATTTTGAAGCAGGAACCAAAAGCATAGCCCTGGCAGTTGCTGAGGCTACCCAGAATGGTGCCTTTTCCCTGGTCGGCGGTGGAGATTCCGTTGCTGCCATCAATAAATATGAGCTTGGCAATAAAGTCAGCTATGTATCAACTGGTGGTGGTGCAATGCTGGAGTATATCGAAGGGAAGCAATTACCAGGGGTAAATGCAGTGACCAGTGATCACTGAACACTGAACACTTATCAGGATTTTCGATTTATTGTCAACTGTCAACTGTCAACTGTCAATTTATCCGTTATCAGACTGCCTTTACAGATTTACTGTTGAATTCTATATTACGGACATCATCTACATCCAGCCTCGGTATAATGGAAGGAGCAAATCTTTCTACAGGCTTATAGAGCATGGAGCCGTCTCTTAACTTTGGGGTGATGACACTTTGATTATCATCGAAGCTGTTGATTACCAGGATGATGACGCTTAGAAGAAAAGCAGCTTTCACGATGCCGAAAGCAAGGCCGGTGAGCTTGTTAAGGAAGCCCAGCGCAAGGATATCGATGAATTTCTCAATAATTTTTCCAATCAGATAAACTGCGATTACAACTGCAATAAAGGTGACGATAAAAGCAGTAATTGAAAGGTATTTTGGGCCTATATCAAAATTGTTGGATAGAAAATCCCCTGCAAAAAAGGAAAAGTGGATAGCAACCCAGATTCCTAAGATCAATGCTACCAGGGATGCCAGCTCAATGATCAGGCCCTTGGTAAATCCACGGTAAGCAAACCAGACAAGCGGAACAGCAAGAATGATATCCAGGACATTCATTATTTAAGCCTCCTTGTTAATTCTGTTGCGAACACGAAATCATTCAATTCCTTGTTGGATGCAGATAATATCTCCTGCTTGGAACCTGTCCACCATAATTGTCCTTCGAAGATATAAGCAATATTATCTCCAATATTCAGGACAGAATTCATATCGTGCGTATTAACAATGGTGGTAATATTATATTCCTTGGTGATCTCATTGATGAGGTCATCGATTAATCCGGCAGTTTGGGGGTCCAGGCCAGAGTTTGGCTCATCGCAGAATAAATACTTTGGGTTCATGGAGATAGCCCTGGCAATCGCAACCCTTTTGATCATCCCGCCGGATAATTCTGAAGGCATCAGCTTGTTAGCTTCTTTCAGATTGACACGCTCAAGACAGAAATCAACCCGCTTCAACTTTTCCTGGTAACTATCTTTGGTAAACATTGACAGGGGGAACATTACATTCTCTTCGACATTCATGTAATCGAACAGGGCACCGGCCTGGAAGAGCATACCAATCTCTTTTTGTATATCCCTCAGCTCCTTTTTCTTCATCCCGGAGAAAACCCTTTCATCATAAATAATATCTCCCTTATCAACCTGAAACAGGCCAAGGATACATTTTACAAGCACTGTTTTTCCGGAGCCACTCTGACCGATGACAAGGTTGTTTTTGCCGGGCTCAAAAACATAGTTGATGTCCTTAAGGACAGTCTTGTCACCAAACGATTTATATATATTTTTCACCTCTATCATACAAGCAATAATTGTGTGAGGATGAGGTTGAAAATAATAATCAGGATACTGCTGTTGACCACCGCTTTTGTACTTGCCTTACCCACATCAAGAGCGCCGCCCCTGATAGTATATCCATGATATGCTGATACTGAAGCGATGATAAATGCAAAAACGACAGTTTTAACCAGGGCATAGAAAACAGTATAGGGCTCGAACCAAAAGCGGATACCGATGATGTATATCTCAGAAGTGACAAGCCCCGATGTGACACATGCCAGCCAACCACCAAATATACCCAGGAACATACTGACTGAGATCAGGAAAGGGTTGATCAGCATGCTTGCCACCACTTTTGGAAAGATCAGGAAATTCGCTGAGTTAACACCCATGATCTGTAAGGCATCGATTTGTTCGGTAACCCGCATGGTACCTATTTCTGAAGCTATCCTGGAACCCACCTTACCTGCAAGTATCAAACTCATGATGGTAGGAGAAAACTCGAGAACAATCGATTGCCTTGCCGTAAAGCCAACCATGGTGAGCGGAATAAGCGGGCTGTCAATGTTATAAGCAGTCTGTAGAGCAACTACTGCACCCATAAAAACAGAGATGATCGCGATAATGCCCAGTGATTCGACACCGAGACTTATAAACTCGACAAACAATTGCTTCCAAAAGACCTTCCCTTTATCCGGTCTTTTAAGCACATCCTTCATCAACAGGAAATAATTTCCAAAAGCCTTGAACATATTGGCGTGTTTATTCCTTTTGCTAATTTAACTATATTTTGAAAATCAAGCTTGTTTATGTTATTTTTGTGACACCGCATATGCTGAAAATGAACAAAGCCATTAAAAATATTTTTCTAATTGCATGCCTGGTAATAGCTGCCCTTTTGCTATTTGAAGGCTGTGCATCATCCAAATATCCGTACAGTAAAAAGAGAAAACCCAGAAAGTGCAATTGTCCTAAATGGAGCCATGTTGATCAACCTTCTGTCATTCAACTGAAAGCTGATGGAACAATATAAACTGCTGCTGCAGAAATATTTGCCGGATGGGACTGAGGAGATAATCATTGAGTGGCTACAATCATACCGCATTCATCTGCACGTTACTAAAAGCCGCATAACGAAGCTGGGAGATTTTCGACCACCAGCAAAAAACCAAGCCCATAAAATCACGGTAAACTACAACCTGAACCCTTATGCTTTCCTGATTACCCTGGTACATGAAATTGCTCATGTTGAGGTGTGGCAGCAATACCGCAATAAGGTCAGTCCCCATGGCAGGGAATGGAAAAAGTCTTTCAGCCGCATGTTGGGCACATTTCTGGATCAGGGATTATTTCCTGACGATGTTGAAAAGGCCCTGAAAAAATATGCACACAAGCCCCTGGCCTCATCCGGTGCAGACATCTCACTGGCCAGGGTATTAAATCAATATGACAAAGAGCAGGGACTTACCCTTGAAGAATTGCCTTCACAGGCTGTTTTTAGAATATATAATGGAAAGAAATTCAGGAAGTTGGATATAATGAGAAAGAGATTCCGCTGCTTATGCCTGGATAATAATAAAATCTACATGGTACACCCGATGACCAATGTAATATTGGAAAATGAATAAACAAAAAATCTTATATTTATAAAAAAAAGCAACGCTATGCAGGGAAAAGATAATTATTTCTGTGTTATCATGGCCGGTGGCATTGGAGCAAGGTTTTGGCCAATGAGCCGTACATCTCACCCAAAACAATTCATTGATATCCTGGGTACCGGAGAGACATTAATCCAGCAGACCTTCACTCGCCTCCAAAAAATATGCCCCCCACAAAACATTTATATCGTTACTAATGCTATTTATAAAGAGCTGGTTATGAACCAGCTTGATGATATTTCCGAGGAGCAGGTTTTGTGTGAACCTATGCGGCGGAATACCGCTCCCTGCATTGCTTATGCTAATTATAAGATCCAGAAAAGAAATCCTGATGCAATAATCCTTGTTGCCCCATCCGACCATATCATCCTGAAGGAAGATGAATTTGTTGAAAATGCACTTTCAACTATGCAGGCTGTGTCAGAAAATGACTGGTTGATGACCATGGGAATCAAGCCCAGCCGCCCTGATACCGGGTACGGATATATTCAGTTTGAGGAGCAGGCCGTATACTCCGGGGATGATCAGGTCAGGAAGGTTAAGACATTTACAGAGAAACCCAACCTTGAGCTGGCTAAAACATTTCTTCAAAGTGGAGACTTTCTCTGGAATTCAGGAATATTTATCTGGTCTTTGAAGAGCATTATAATTGCCTTCGAAAAACACCTTCCCGAAATTGACAATCTCTTTAAGGATGGCGGAGACTATTATGATACAGAAGATGAAATGCAATTCATCAAAGACACCTATGCTGTTTGCCGCAATGTCTCCATTGATTATGGCGTGATGGAAAAGGCTGAAAATGTGTTCGTCCGTATTTCTGACTATGGATGGTCTGACCTGGGAACCTGGGGTTCATTGTATGATATCCGTCGGAAAGATGATAAAGGGAATGCCGTGGTGGGAAAAAATGTTATGCTTTATGATACCCAGAATTGTATCGTTAATGTCCCTAAAGAAAAACTTGTTGTGTTACAAGGGTTAAAAGATTATATCCTGGTTGAGGAAGAGGGCATCTTGCTGGTATGCAAAAAGGCGGATGAGCAAAACATCCGCCAGATTGTAAGTGATGTGAAAATAGAAAAAGGTGAAAAGTATGTATAGCTGGTATAGTAATAATAGATAAAAACACATCACCCTACTTGTTAATCTTTTTTTCAGGCAAACGTTCCCATTTATTTCTCACTTTTTTTCATTTCGGTTAGAATTACTACTTTAGATTAAGTTATGGGCCTGGAGATTGAACGTAAGTTTCTTGTTAATAATGATGCTTATAAATCATCATCAGGGGTGCATATCCAACAAGGGTACCTGCTGGGAAGTGAAGAGATGTCGATCAGGATAAGGATCATGGAAGATGCTGCCTGCCTGGCTATAAAAGGATCTACAATCTCTGCAACACGGCAGGAGTTTGAATACCCTATCCCAATTACAGATGCCCGCGAAATGATCAATGATCTTTGTGAAGAACCACTAATAGACAAGCATCGTTATGTTGTTGATTACAAGGGAAATACCTGGGAGGTGGATGAATTCCATGGCCCCAATGAAGGGCTTGTCATCGCAGAGATTGAGCTTGAGAGCGAAGACCAGTCATTTGAAAAGCCTGAATGGATCGGAGAGGAGGTAACGGGTGATGAAAGATATTATAATATGAACCTGGTTAGAAATCCTTATAAAGACTGGAAATAATCGTGAATTGGTTCGTTTTTTGGATCGTCATTTACCTTATTGTGATCGCATGGTTTGCTTTCCGGCATGTGAAGGTAGGGGACATTGATAATTACCTTGTCAACAACAGGAATACAAGAACCTTGCCCCTGGTATTCACAACGCTGGCAACCTTTGTGGGTGGGGGAACATCCATCGGATTGATGGCCATGGGTTACGAGTCCGGATTTGCAGCTGTCGGTATTGGTGTAGCCTATGTGATCGGCTTTTTTATCATTGCCCCATACGCTGGCAGGATCAGAAGAATTGGTCAGGAAAAGAACATTTATTCCTTCCCGGAGTTCCTGAACAAGCATTATACCAATGACACAGAAAGAGCCTTCTCCAGATGGTTTTCAGCAACTGTCAGTGGCGTAAACATTTTCATCTTTTTTTTCCTGTTGTCGGCGCAGTTTGTCGGGATGGCTTCATTGCTGAGATTTGCCTTTGACATTGGCTATCTTGAGGCTGCCATCATCTCCTGCCTGGTGGTGATTGCATATACTGCACTTGCGGGCTTATCCGGCGTGATCATAACCGACACCATCCAGTTCATCGTCATTATTTTTATGATCATCTTCATCTTTGTCCCCGGCATATTATCAGACACAGCAAATATGACGCGGCTGGATGAGCTCCCGGCACATTTTGTAGATGGGACCTATTATGGGATATTGTTCCTCATAGGACTGCCACTGTTTCTGGCACCTTCCGTAATTGTTAGAATGGATATATGGCAAAGGCTGCTGGCTGCAAGGAGCGAAAAGATAGCCAGAAAGGTAACTATAATATCGGGCCTGGGGATGTTGCCATTTTATGTGATTTTCCCGCTGGTAGGGATGGCCCTCAGAATAACCCAGACCGATATCATCGAACCAAAGTATGTGGCGTATAACTTTCTTGACAATCATTGTAACTCCTTTATCCTTGGCTTTGCTGTGGTTGGACTGCTGTCTGCCCTGATGTCGTCGGGCGACAGCTTTCTAAACCTGATCTCCATCTCCGCCATTCGTGATTTCGTCGGTTGGAAGAAGAAAAAGCAGGAACGAACCCAGAAGGTACATAAAAGGATCAGGATAACTGCCTTTATATTTGGATTTATTGCTTTGTTTATGGCCCTGGTTTTTCCACATATTGTTGATCTGATGGTGGTGGGCCTGGCAACCATCGTTATCTTTGTACCGGTTACTTTTTTAGCACTTTTGAACAAACAGGCATTTTTGTATCGAAAGATTGCATTGGGCAGTATCATATCAGGTTTTGCGGCCAACCTGCTTTTTTTCTTGCTGGGGATTTTTCTGCCGGACTCGTTTGAACCAAAATCCTCATTTATCCCGGCTTTTTTGGTTGCAATGCTAAGCTTGCTCATTGGTATTTGGGTATGGAAAAGAAGATTAAAAAAACACAATAATGGCAATATTTGAGTTGAATGATGAATACTTCATGAAGGAAGCCTTGAAAGAAGCTTACAAGGCAAGGGACAAGGATGAGGTTCCCATCGGAGCTGTCATTGTGTGCAATCAGAAGATCATAGCCCGTACCCACAACCTTACAGAATTATTAAATGATGCGACTGCTCATGCGGAGATGCAAGCCTTCACTGCCGCAGCCAATCACCTGGGAGCCAAATACCTGAATGAATGTACTCTGTTTGTAACCCTCGAACCCTGCCCTATGTGTGCCGGAGCTTCTTTCTGGTCACAGATCGGGAAAATCGTATACGGAGCATCGGATGAAAAACGAGGATTTACCAACATTGATCCAAATATGTTACATCCCAGGACGGTAGTTGTTGATGGTGTGCTGGAGGAAGAGTGTGCTGCCTTATTGAAGGATTTTTTCAGAAAGAAAAGAGAGTCTTGAAAATTGACCAATTCACCAATCTGAATCAATTGACCAAATAAATTACAAATCACCAATGTTCAGATTTCAATTTTCAAAAGGTTTGAAAATTTATTATTCTATCATTGAAATTTGGTGATTATTTGGTCAATTGGAGCTCGGTAATTGGTCAATTTCCAATGATTGGTCAATTCTTAAGTATATATCCCTTCCATTTTTTGTATTTTTACCAAAGATGATTAAACGTGAAACAATAGACAAAATAATGGAAGCTTCCCGCATTGAGGAAGTGATTGGCGATTATGTGAACCTCAAGAAGAGCGGTAAGAACATGAAGGGGTTCAGTCCATTTACCAATGAGACCAATCCATCATTTTTTGTTTCGCCCGGAAAGAATATTTTCAAGTGCTTCAGCTCGGGAAAAGGAGGCAATGTTGTCACTTTCCTCATGGAGCACGAGCACTTCACCTACCCTGAAGCCCTGCGCTTTCTGGCAAGGAAGTACAACATTGAATTAGATGAAGAAGAGCCCACCCCCGAGGAGCTGCTGCAGCTGAATAAGCGGGAATCACTTTTTCACCTGAACGCCTTCGCGCAGAAATATTTTACAGACAACCTATTTGATCACGAGGAAGGAAAAGCAGTTTGCTTATCCTACCTGAAAGGAAGAGGGTATCGTGAAGAGACCATCCGAAAGTTCCAGCTGGGTTATGGACTCAAGGATTGGGAGGCTTTTTCCAAACATGCCATTAAGAATGGCTATCAGAAGGAATATTTGCTTGAAACAGGCCTGAGCATTGATAAGGAGGAAAGGATCTACGACAGGTTCCGTGCCCGTGCCATCTTCCCTGTTCACAACCTGAGCGGCAGAATCCTTGGCTATGGTGGCAGGATAATGGTATCAGATGAGAACAAGCCTAAGTATGTCAACTCACCTGAGTCGGAGATATACAATAAAAGCCAGATCCTCTACGGACTGTTCTTTGCCAAGAACGCTATTATTAAAGAGGATAATTGCTACCTGGTTGAAGGCTACACGGATGTGATCACGCTCCACCAGGCCGGTATTGAAAATGTAGTAGCTTCATCTGGCACCTCTCTGACAACAGATCAGATTAAGCTCATAAAAAGGTATACTTCCAATATCACCATTCTGTATGATGGGGATGTGGCAGGTATCAAGGCTGCCTTCAGGGGCATAGCCCTGATCCTGGAAGAGGGTATGAACGTGAAGATCGTACTCTTTCCGGAAGGGCAGGACCCTGATTCTTTTGCCATGAACAACAGGACCAATGATGTCATCAGCTTTATCAATGATAATGCCAATGACTTCATCAAATTCAAGACGCAGCTTCTGAAAGAGGAAGCAGCCAATGATCCGGTTAAGAAAGCAGGACTAATCAGGGAGATCGTAGAGACCATATCGCTGATCCCGGATGCCATCTACCGCTCAGTCTATATCAAGGAATGCTCTTCTATCCTTGATATTCCGGAACAGACCTTGATGAATGAGCTGAACAAGATGCTCAGGAAACGTTTTCAGCAAAAGAGCAACATCCCACCTCCACATGAGATCCCGGAGCCACCAATCTATGCTCCACCCAAACAGGAAGAGATTGATAATAATACTTCTGAGTTCCAGGAAAGGAATATTATTCGATTGTTATTGAATTACGGGGCAGACGATGTGGTTCTGGAACCTGTTATGGAAGAGCAAAGCCAGGCAAGTACACCGGTCAAAGTAGCCCAGTTCATCGTGAATGATTTAAAAGAAGATGAAATCCAGCTTCAGAACCCGGTTTACCAAAGTATCTTCAATGAATATTCACAGGCCCTGAATAAGGAATTCATACCTGATAACCAGTATTTTGTTAGTCATGAGAACGCTGAGGTTGCCAGGACGGCAGTTGATTTGTTAAGCTCACCCTATGAATTGAGCAAGAACTGGATTAAGAATAAGATTAATGTCCCAACCGAACAACAGCGCCTGCGGGTCAGTTTGGAGACCTCATTGCTGGCATTGAAAGCTAAAGAACTTGAACGCCAGATCATCTTAAATCAGCGCCGGATCAAAGATACCACAGAAGAAGAGGACCTGCTGATACTTCTTGAAGAGCAGAAGCGGCTTAAAACGATCAGCCGGGAAATTAATGCACGCCTGAGCCGCATAATCACCAAATAATATTGCCGGGGCCTAAAAGCAAAAGTGGGAACCAAATCTGGACGACCTGACTCCCACCGCTTCCTAAACACCGGAGTGCCTAGATAGCACCAAGCTACTGTTATTATGGCTAACACTTCGAGTTGTGCCTCGATTGAAACATCTCTCTCGGCGTCGATGCCCTGCCTTTTTTTGGTCCTTTCGGTCCTTTGACCTGACAACAGCTCTTGCCCGCGGACCCGACCTCTACTTTGCCTTTCGGCGCTGTTTTAATCAGGTAGGATTTAGTTCTGTCGTGCCGAAGCCCGACTTTGCTTCCTCCCTGCAAACTTGAGCCAGCCTTTTATCGCTCACTCGGTAGAACAAATATAGGACATTGAAGGCTTGCCTGTCAAGGATTAACACCCCTGTAATATGAACAATGTATTCACAGGAGATATCAACAATTGTTAATATCGTGAAGCGGAGAGAAGAAGGCGGAAAAGGTGTATATTATTCTGTCTTTTTGAAAATCAGCGTCCTATATCTGTCATTAAGCCAGGCGTCCATGACGGATTTGAATTCAGCGTAACTGGCAGCAGGTATAATTCTTTCCTTGATCTCCAGTTCACGAATAATCACAACCTCAGTATTTATCTTGGTAAGTGTAATTTTTACCTTACAATAGTCATTGTCGATGTCAACAACATTGGTTGGTGAGACCAGAACATAATTGCCTGGCATTGCCAGTGAATATTCATAACGCTCATAAAGGATCTCGGGTACCAGGAAGTCTGTCTCGCGCTCGTCGGGCAGGTAACTGATATGCCAGCTGTTCGTTCCATTCCTGGATTCAGGGATTGTCCAGAAATGATAGGTAGAAAGTGTTTTTAAGGAACCTGTACAATCAAGTTTCAGCTCAGCGACAGTCCTGCTTTCGTTCATGGTCCTGTATTCAAACTCATCAACCTTTGCTTCACTCAGCATACCCTTGACTCTTGTAGAATCCTGGTACAGGCTTAAGTATGGATTAGACTGGTTGGTTAACTCCAACAGTCCTTCACCTTTGACTGTCTTATCATCTGCAAAAGATAAAGTGCCTCCAAAGCGAACAACAGAACGGGAATCCTTTTCTTCATATGTTTTCAGGCTTTCTATGGCCCCATCTAACACCAGCATAGTCTTGCCGCCCAGTTCATAACTAAGGTTCTGGCCATCGACTTTAATTGGTGAGAGATACCATCGTCCATATTTTTTGGGATTAACCTGGAGCAAATAATCTTCAAAGAGCAAGAGGTTACCATGCTCTTCATCATAATACTGTGTTGGAATGACTGCCACGGGAGTTGAGGAAATATTAGCTTTAATCAGCAGCGTATTGAGTAAAATAGCTTTTTCCATGGGTGTACCGCCGTTGCTGTTCCAAACTTCAACCGGTGTCCGTGCCCGAAAACCAATTACTTCAGGAGGGATATTATAGGTTGCTATGTCATCAGCTATCATCTTCTGTAATTTCAATGTAATCTTTACCTCGTCCTCACCGCATTCATTGAGGATCTCTTCAACTTTTTTATCCATTTGTTCAGTGGTAGGATAAGTGAAGGCTGGCTGGGCAACGAATTCGAAGTAAACCTTCTTCAGGTTCTCCTGGGTAGTGAATATAACCCTTGTCATATCCTCTGGCACCTGATGACCCTCAGGCAGCACGGCATCAATGTTTTTAAAATTCCATGTGTAAACGGTCATACCCCCTGAACTTGATACCTCAGGAGCAAGCCGTGAGTTGAGGGTTTTATGGTTCAGGACCTTTCCTGATGGGACCTTTACAATCAGCTTCATTTCTTTGATCGGTGCATTGGTGGGGATTATCTCATTGCCCATAAGGGAAGATGTGAATTTGGCTGAATTATGCAGGGTATAATCAAGATAGATAACAGCACCCTTCTCAACGCCTGTATGTGTTACAACCATTTCTCTCATTTGATTGAACGCCGGCGCCCTGGAAGCGTACCTTGGCAATACCTCATTGTAAGCATTGTCAGGGGTTATAACTTTTTTACCATCTGCCATGATGGTATATGACTTGTTTATCCTGAGCTTTTGATATTCAGGATGATAGATGATGAATGTTTCGCCAAACTGACGATTAAATGAATAATAGGTCAGAAGTTCAACTTCCTTGTAAACATGCAGGTCATAACTTCCATCCTTTTTCAATGTGTACTCCTTAACCAATTTCTTTATGAGGGCATCATTATTCGTTTCCTGGGCCAGCATGCCCGAGATGCAAAAAGAAATGACAAGCGTAAAAATAGCTTTGTATATAATGGGTTTCATGGTAATATTTTTTAGTTTTTTCATGGGTTGTGTTAATGAATACTTGATCGTTACTCTTTTAATTTCAGGATTACAGCCTCTTCGGCAAACTTTTGCTGTGCCATAACTGCCTTTCGATAATCCGGCCAGTCGTTGGGTTCATAAATCCTTTTGTTCAAGGTTAGTTTTTCATCAAGCTGCAGGACTGATCCTGCTTCATTAAGTTCACATCTGCCTTCAAAAGAAGCAATTTCCGTCGCAAAGGTATCTGCTGCCGGAACATACTTGATGGTTGCCGACATGTTCTCCGGCAAGGTTACTTCTTCCTGCAGATGGACCATCCTGGAGCAACGGTCCCTGAATCCATAGGTGCGCTCCTTGATTCCGGTATTCTGGTACATGTGGGCCATGCCTCTCTGGAATATTTTTGATGCTGCGAAAGGGATGAAAATGATATTTTCCTCCGTTACGATGGCATAGTCAGGGATCTTATAACTGATCTTAATATTGATGGGGCCGGCCATATAATCATAAGGGTCATGATAACTGGTACTGGTGATCTGTGCCAGGTGGTGGGTGCGCTTGATCTCACCTTCCAGGTTTTGCTGCCAGCGGGCCTTGGCGGAACGTGTAAACAAGCCCCTGATTGAACCATCAGATTGCCCTTCAGCCTCCAGGGTAATATTTCCCTCAAGGGTCCCGTTTGGCAAAATGGTTGAGGTACCGATGATCTTAATATAATGATTCTCTGGTGGGGAAACAGGTGTGATCCCCAGGTCAGAACCTCCGGGGATACCCATCAGGTAATTTTGCTGTTGCTCTGCACTGGACCAGAGTTCCCTCAGGAATGGCACCCAGGTGGGATCGAGCAGATGATACTCTCCATCAGACAGCTTTACCACCGTAACGCTGTGATTAAACTGGTCGGCCGGGATATAATCAATCCGTGATCCGGCCATAGTCATGGCAGGATAGGACTCGAAGCCAGCCGCACGAAGCATAGTTACCAGCATGCCGGCCTTGTCCTTACAAACCCCACAGCGGTCGGTAAAGGTCATTTGTCCTTTGTGCAAAGTAAATCCTTCCCCTTCTCCCATGGAGATGCCTGAGTACCGGATCTCATCCGCACACCAATGGGTAAGCCTGCTGACAGAGTCCATCTCATCCACAGCACCCCTGAGGATCTTGTCTACCTTGGCCTTGACATCGGGAGTGACATCAAAGCTGCCATAGTCTTCATTGACGCCATGGAACCAGAGCGCCTTGGCATACCAATCAGGACTGGTAGAGATCAACAGCTTCGGGGCAACATCTGATGTTGCAACCATCCAGGGTTCACGTTTGATAGGCCCGATATCCTTTTTGGAAAATGAATAAAGCACCTTGTCCCCCTGGGGGGTAACAGATGAACGGGCTTCACCATTGTAAAATTCATACTGAACAAACTTATCTTTTGGTATCCAGGTTCTGTAGACTTTTTCTTTAATAGGCTCATTGCTCCAGAACTCAATGATATCATAAAAATGACCCCGCATAGGAGGAATGTACTTGTCGTCATCACCATCCTCATTGAAAAGCAAAGCATAAGTAAAGCCTTTTCTGAAAAGGAATACTTCAACCGCATCACCAGGCTCCAGGCGACCAATTTCAATCATTTTTTCACGAGCCCCCCAGTAAATTGCCCTGGCAGGGGCAGGATAATCAAATACTTTCGACATATCCAATGCCTCAATGGTGCCATCTTTCCGATAGATGATCACCTTTTGGATATCAACATAGGCAGATAAGGGATCATATCCGTAAATGATCTGTTTTAAGTCCAGAGCACCCTCGGGTGTAAATACCTTGTATAGTCGGTGAGTGTTGACATAACTCAAGCCAGACTCCTGGACATCCACATTGGTGCTGTCGAATATGACAAGCATATTGGCATTGGGATAGTCTTTCTGGCATCCGGATTTTTTTATGAGATCTTGAATGGGGTTGGCAATAACAATACTAACACTTACCCAGAAGGATAATAAGAGAATAGTCTTTTTCAGCATGGCTTTTGGTTTATTTTATTTTCTAGAAACGGTAAATTTAACAAATTCTTAATAACATATGCAAAGGAAAACCATGAATGTCCTGCAATAATTATTAGATTCGTTGATTAAAACTAAAATTTCGTGTAATGAAAACTACCTGCTTCTATAATGCTTTTAAAATCTGTGCTGTTGTCTTAATCAGTACAGTCATCTTTTCCTGTAAAGAGAATGTTAAAGAAGTTCCCGGTCCGAATGATTTCTCATTTGTGTTTATGACCGATATTCATGTGCAATATAAACGGAATGCCGTTGCAGGCTTCAGGGCTGCCATAGATACGGTCAATAAGATCAACCCCGAATTTGTAATCACCGGCGGTGACCTCATTATGGATGCTCTCGAGCAGACATATAGCAGGGCAGATAGTCTTTATAATCTTTACTCCGGGTTGATGGATGAATTTCAAATGCCTGTTCACAATACCATGGGCAACCATGAAATATTTGGGATCTACGATAGGAGTGGTGTTCCCAAGGACCATCCTGAATATGGAAAAACCATGTACGAGAACCGTATGAATAAAAGATTCTATTCCTTTGATCATAAAGGATGGCACTTCATGATCCTGGACGGGATTCAGGACACTAAAAAAAGCCGTTATATGGGCATGATTGATGAGGAACAAATGAACTGGATACGTGAGGACCTGGCGGCTTTAGATAAATCAACCCCTATCGTTGCCAGTATACATATTCCTCTGCTGACAATATTCAACCAGATATATTATGGCACAACTTTAGCCAATGATTCAGGTCTTGTGGTCATCAATGGAAAAGATGTTATTGACCTGTTCGCAGACCATAACCTGAAACTGGTACTGCAGGGTCACCTGCATACCGTCGAAGATATTTATGTGAATGGGACCCACTTCATCACCGGAGGTGCCGTTTCCGGTGCCTGGTGGACGGGCCCGAACCGGGGATTTGAAGAGGGCTTTGTCCTGGTACGTGTTAAAGGAGATGAGTTTGAGTGGGAGTATGTGGATTACCTGTGGGAAGTGGAGTAGTGGTTAGTGGTTAGTGCCCTTCGGCTCCGCTCAGGATGACGGTGGTTGGTGGTTGGTGATTAGTGGTTAGTTTGTATTATGTATTAAGTATTAAGTGTTATGAAGAGGTATTTTTTTGTTTGCTTGATAATGGTATTAGCAGGGTTTGCTGTGGGACAGGAAGTTGATTGGACGACGCATTATGAAAAGTCGGGGTTCCTGGAAACGGCTAATTACGAAGAGGTTATACGGTACAGTAAGCTACTGGCTGAACATTCTCCCTTCGTCAGCTACAGCGTGTATGGAAGAAGCCCCCAGGGCAGGGAGATGCCCCTGCTGCTCATCGACCGTAATGAAAATTTCGACCCTGAGTCGGTCAGGGCTTCAGGGAATGCCATTTTATTTATCCAGGCAGGAATACATCCGGGTGAAGCTGATGGGACCGATGCCGTTTTGATGCTGATGCGCGACATAGCAATAACAAAGGAACAACATTCCCTGCTTGACAATGTTACCTTCCTGGTCATACCTGCATTCAATGTGGATGGACTTGGCAGGTTTGGTCCTTATAACCGGATTAACCAGAATGGTCCGAAAGAAATGGGTTGGCGTTCAACTGCCCAAAACCTAAACCTTAACCGTGATTTCCTTAAGGCTGATGCCCCGGAAATGCATGCCTGGCTAAAGCTTTTCAATAAGTGGCTGCCCGACTTCTTCGTGGATTGCCATACCACCGACGGAGCCGACTACCAGTATGTGCTTACTTATATGATGGAGATCTTTGGCAATATGGACCAGGGGCTCACCGACTGGCAAAGGGATGTCTTTCTTCCATTTGTACATGAAAAGATGGAAAAAGCAGGCTATCCCATCAATCCGTACGTGAGCTTCCGAAGATGGCACGATCCCAGGAGCGGCCTGGTATCAGGGACGTCTTCTCCACGCTTATCTAATGGGTTCTCTGCTATCCAGAACAGACCCTGCCTGCTGATTGAAAGCCATGTACTGAAACCACATAAAATACGTGTTGAGGGAACGTACCATTTACTTCAGTACACGGCAGAGCTGATGAATAAAACGAAAGATGAATTAATAACATTGAACAGGAAAGCAGATGATATATCAGCCAGCCCTGCATTCCGTGAAGACCCCCTGCCTGTTGCTTTTCGCAGGTCGGCCAAAGATAGTGTTATGGTTGAGTTTAAAGGCGTTGAGTATTCTGCAGATAAAAGTGACCTTACCGGGGGGATATGGTTTAAATACACAAATATCCCGGTTACTTATACCCTGCCATGGTTTAATAAGCCTGAAGCCAGCGTTACAGTTGATTTGCCGGAAGCATATATCATCCCACCTGAATGGATAGATGTTATCAGGCGCCTTGACATGCATGGCATCGACTATATTGTTCTGGATGAAGATCTTGAACTGAAAGTACAGACATATCACTTTATGAGCCCTAAATGGAGAAATGCTCCCTATGAAGGCAGGCATACTATGAGTAATATCGAATATGAAGAAATAACAGAAGCAAGGATCTATCCAAAGGGCTCAGCTTTGATAGATATGAACCAGCGTTCTGCGCGGGTGATTGCCCATATCCTGGAGCCAAGGGCTGAAGACTCTTATGTCTACTGGGGTTTCTTCGATGCAGTCTTTGAACAGAAAGAATACAGCGAGACCTATAAGATGGAACCACTGGCACGTGAGATGCTGGCCAATGATGAAGAATTACGTAAAGAATTTGAGAAAAAAAAGGCAGAGGATGAGAACTTCACCAAAAGCCAATGGGGTATGCTGAACTGGTTTTACCAACAGTCACCTTATTGGGATCAGAAGAAGGATAAGTACCCGGTAGGGAAGATTTATGACCGGGGGCTTGTTGAGAGAGTGGTTGGTGCCCTTCGGCGGAGTTTATACTGAGCTTGTCGAAGTGCTCAGGATGACAATGTTTTACTCCTCAACATCCGGATTGATCCATAATCGGCTGTACCAGCACCACCCTTTCCCGTCAAGCCGCGGAGCAGTGATTGTATATAGCGTGCGTCGATTGTTTAAGGGGCGGAGACTCCTGATCTTAATAACCTGGCCTTCATCAGATTCTTCAAACATGATTATGCATTCTTTATCTCCATGAATGAAGCACTGAAGCTGGTCAATATCTATGGCATCAGGTTCCAGGCAAAGAATTAGTTCAGGTGGATTGGAATCCAGGATCGTAGATTCCGGCTTTTGCCATTTTACCGGCAGGGCATGCATGTTAGATTTCTCGATAAACCCTATCAGGGTGCCGTATGGTCCTCCCATTGGGTATCTTGGCAATGAGTATACATCCGATGATTGGCTGGCAACCCCGCTGTTTTGAGCACAGGCTGAAAGAAACCCTGCATTCTTGATCAATAACTTAAGCTGTGTGTTGAATTCTCCATAAGGGTAGGAATAGACTTTTGATTGAATGCCCAGCTTATCCTTTAATACTTCCCGGAATAACTTTAAGTCATGGTTAAATAAATTATGCATTTCCTTTGGTGTCATGTTTACAAATTGTTCATGCTTATGTGAGTGACAACCAATTTCGATGCCTGCCTGACTGATTTCCCTTAATTGCTCCCAGGTCATATAATCCTTATCACCCACATGAATAGTGTTAATAAAGACGCTTGCCTCAAATCCAAATTCCTCCAGTATGGGATAGCCATCCGTGAAAAAAGACCGATAGCCATCATCAACGGTAAGAACAACTACTTTCTCCTGCTCTCTACCACTTGTATTGAGCCAATGAATGGCTTCACTCAGGGTCATCACCGTAAAATCATTCTCAGCCAGGTAACTGAGTTGATCACGGAAGACTGAAGCAGCAATATTCGTTGAAGGATAGCGGTTATCGTTGAAGCGGTGATATACAAAGCAAACAAATTCCTTGTTGCCCGGAGAAGGTGCATGCTGGCCCTTTACAGGGATAAACTGCAATGACATAATCATGATAGTCAAAAGAACAAAAATCCATTGTATGTTTTGTGCCTTCTTCAAGAGCTTTTATATGGGCAATATTCGTATATTTAACTTCAAATATAAGATATAAATCATGGCAAAAAAAGAAATATCCCTGTTAAAGAAGCAGATAGATAAGATTGACACCAAGGATTTTGACCTGGAAGCCTGGAAGAAATATACCATCATACTCCTGGCCAGGATTTTTGGTGACAAGACTGAAAAGATACGGCAGATCGAAAGTATTGAATATGACTTCAGCAGCTGGGCCCTGCGTGATACCACAGGCGCCTCCTCCTATATGGAAACATGTAAGAAACTTGGCCAAAAAATACTCGAAGCTTCTATCGATGAACTTGAGCATTTTGGACTGCCGGAAAGTACAAATGAAGAAAACGCTTTTTTTACCCTTATCATTAACTCCCTTGAAGATGAATTGAAAGGGATACAGGTTAAGGAGATAAAATCTGTTCTGTCAAGTATTGACAAGAAAGAGAGTATGAAGGAAGATATCGAAGAACGGCTCTTAAGTTATGGTCCGAATGTGGCAGCAACAGTACTAGCAAATATATTAATAGACCAATTGTTTATCAGAGAGTTAAGTAAATAATTATGAGTAAGAAGGAAACTGCGAAGTTGATCATTGATTTTATTCACAGGACAGTGATGCATTATGCCATGTGGTATGCTGAAGTACAGCACCAGTTTGGCAGGGAAAAGGCGTTTGAGATTATGGAGAAGGCCTTTGACAGAAGTTACCAGATCCAGATGAAACGCCTAGGTAAGGTTCTTGGTTTTGAGATGGAAGATGAACTGCCCTCTTCTCTTTCAGGTATGGATGAACCTACCCTGGAACAATTAAAGGAAGCCATTGCAGTGAACTGGCTTGCCAATGATGGAGTATGGTTCCAGGCAGTTGAGTTTTCAAGGGGTATGGATGATGCCAAGCGATGTAATGATTCCTGCTGGGCGCAGTTCTCTCCCTTTGAGGCAAGATCAATCAAAAAGCTGTTAAACCTTCCTGAGAACCCTGGCCTTGACGGCTTGAAAAAGGCCCTGGAATACAGGCTTTATGCCACCATCAATAAGCAATCTGTCGCTGAAGAAACAGAGAACAGCTTTGTCTTCCATATGAATGAATGCCGGGTGCAACTGGCCCGTCAGCGTAAAGGACTGGATGATTATCCCTGTAAGTCAGGCGGAATAGTAGAGTATACCACCTTTGCAGAGACCATCGATCCCCGCATCCGGACCGAATGTATCGCTTGTCCACCCGACCCTCATCCGGAGGAGTATTTTTGTGGGTGGAGGTTCTATATAGGGTGATTCCACTTGTATTACTGATTATATTTTGTACTTTTGCTGCCTGATTTTTTAAAACAGTGTCAAATTTCTTCAATGAAGAACGGGTATAAGGAATACAGCAAATTAAATCTTACCAAGGCTGGTATTGAGGTTGGCAAATACTGGGAGGAGCACAAGATCTTTGAAAAAAGTCTTGCGAAGACCGAAGGAAACAAGCCATACGTCTTTTATGAGGGACCGCCATCAGCAAACGGAAGGCCAGGGATACACCATGTGCTTGCACGTGCCATCAAAGATCTTTTTTGCCGTTTCAAAACCATGAAGGGCTACTATGTTGAGCGGATGGCGGGATGGGACACACATGGGCTACCGGTTGAGATACAGGTTGAGAAAACACTGGGTATCACCAAGGAAGATATTGGCAAAAAGATCTCTGTCGAAGATTATAACAAAGCCTGCCGCGTTGAGGTCATGAAGTTCAAGGACCAGTGGGACGACCTGACCAAGAAAATGGGTTATTGGGTTGACCTTGATCATCCATATATGACCTTTACCAATAAATACATTGAATCCGTATGGTACCTGCTGGCTAAGCTATATGAGAAAGGGTTGCTGTATAAAGGCTACTCTATTCAACCGTATTCACCTGCTGCAGGAACGGGCCTTAGCTCTCACGAACTGAACCTTCCGGGCTGTTACCGTGATGTGAAAGACTCTACAGTCGTGGCCCAGTTCAAGGTTGTTAAAGATGAAAAGTCTTCATTCTTGTTTGATAAGGGGGAAGAGAATATATTCTTTCTGGCCTGGACGACAACTCCATGGACCCTCCCTTCTAATACGGCTCTTGCCGTAGGAAAGAAAATCGATTATATCGCAGTTAAGACATTTAACTCTTATACTCATCAGCCCATTGTTGTTATTCTTGCCAAGGATTTGAAAGATAAATATTTCCAGGAGAAGGATGCAACACTGAAATTGGATGACTATGAGGCTGGACAAAAACATATCCCGTTTGAAGTTATCGGAGAGTTCAAAGGAAAAACATTTGAGGGTATCCGCTTTGAGCAATTGCTGCCTTATGCACAGCCGGATGATGGTGATGCTTTCCGCGTTGTTATTGGGGACTTTGTAACCACAGAGGAAGGTACCGGCATTGTCCATATCGCACCAAGTTTTGGCGCTGACGATTTCAAGGTTGGCAGGGATAATGGCATTGGTTCGCTTACTATGGTCGACAAGCAAGGACGGTTCATTGATCAGATGGGTGAGTTTGCCGGACGCTATGTGAAGAATGAGTATGCTCCCGATTTTGACCCCGAAAAAGCTGATGATACCGTCGATATTGATATTGTCGTAAAGCTGAAGAAAGAAAACAAGGCATTCAAAACAGAAAAGTACGTTCACAGTTACCCTCATTGCTGGAGAACAGATAAACCAATCCTTTACTATCCACTTGATAGTTGGTTTATCAAGTCTACTGCTTACAAGGATAAGATGCAGTCGCTGAATGAGACGATCAACTGGAAGCCGGCGGCTACCGGGGTTGGACGATTTGGGAACTGGCTGGAGAACCTGGTCGACTGGAACCTTTCAAGATCAAGGTATTGGGGAACGCCGTTGCCTATCTGGAGGACAGAGAACAGGGATGAAGTCATTTGTATCGGATCCGTTGAGCAGCTTAAAAAAGAAATTGATAAAGCCGTTGAGGCAGGTTTTATGGACACCAATCCTTTGGAGAATTATGTCCCGGGAAATATGTCGGAGGAGAACTACGATACTTTCGACCTGCACAGGCCTTATGTGGATAAGATCATACTGGTATCTCCAACGGGTAAGAAGATGACTCGTGAGCTGGACCTGATTGATGTTTGGTTCGACTCCGGTTCCATGCCTTATGCGCAGTTTCATTATCCATTTGAGAACAAAGAGAAATTCAAGGATTATTTTCCGGCGGATTTTATTGCTGAGGGTGTTGACCAGACGAGAGGATGGTTTTTTACCCTGCATGCGATTGCTGTCATGCTGTTCGATTCAGTGTCTTATAAGACCTGTGTTTCAAATGGCCTGGTGCTTGACAAGAATGGCAATAAGATGTCGAAAAGACTTGGCAACGCTGCTAACCCGTTTGATACAATACAGTCATTTGGACCGGATGCCACACGCTGGTATATGCTGACCAATGCTCAGCCATGGGATAACCTGAAGTTTGACCTTGAAGCCATCCAGGAGGTGGTAAGGAAATTCTTTGGAACGCTATATAATACCTATGCATTCTTTGCATTGTATGCTAATATTGACAGATTTACTTATAAGGAGGAAGATATCCTGTTTGAGGACCGTCCGGAGATCGACCGCTGGATCCTGTCAGAGCTGAACTCACTGATCAAGTTTGTTGAAGAGAGCTATGAGGATTATGAACCGACAAAGGCCGGCCGTGCCATAGCTGAATTTGTGGACGAACATCTCAGCAACTGGTATGTAAGGCTCAGCCGCCGACGTTTTTGGAAGGGCGAATACTCAACGGATAAGATCTCTGCCTACCAGACGCTTTATACTTGCCTTGAAACGGTTGCTAAGCTTTCTTCACCAATTGCGCCGTTCTATATGGACCAGCTGTTCATGGACCTGAACTCAGTTACAGGAAGATGTGATGAAGAATCTGTACACCTGACTGGTTTTCCGGAGGCTGTGGATTCATATATTGACAAAGACCTTGAAGAGAGGATGGAGCTGGCACAGAAGTTCTCTTCAATGATACTTTCATTGAGGAAGAAGTCTAATATCCGGGTCAGGCAGCCATTGCAAAAAATTATTATACCGGTGCTCGATAAGAGGTTCAAGAAGCAGCTGGAGGCTGTGGAAGACCTGATCCTGTCGGAAGTCAATGTGAAGGAAGTGGATTACCTGACTGATGCTTCGGGGATCCTGGTGAAAAAAATCAAGCCGAACTTTAAGGCTCTTGGCCCCAGGTATGGCAAGATGATGAAACAGATCGCAACAGCGATCAACCTGTTCGAGCAGGATGACATCAACAAGATAGAGCAGGATGGCTCTTATGCACTGATGGTTGACAATAATTCCATTGAAATTCAGTTATCTGATGTGGAAATTGTTACTGAAGATATCCCGGGCTGGCTGATATCCAATATTGGAAACCTGACCGTTGCCCTGGATGCAACAATTACTCCCGAACTTAAGGAAGAAGGGATTGCCAGGGACCTGGTGAACAGGATACAAAACCTCAGGAAAGACAATGGTTATGAGGTAACCGATAAGATCCGTATTCAAATTGAAAGCAACGATGAGCTGAACGTAGCAATTCAGCATAATTTTTCTTATATTTGTTCTGAAACATTAGCTGAAAGCCTGGATTTGGTAAACCAAATTGATGCTCCCGAAAAGATCCAGGTTGAGTTATCAGATGAGATTTCAGCACAATTAGTGATAGACAGGATTTAATGTTTTATTCTCTAATACTAGACCTATGAATAAGCAAGACCAAAAGAAGGACGATCAGATTAAGACAAGATATTCAGATGAAGAACTTGAAGAGTTCAAGCAAATTATTCTCGAAAAGCTGGAAAAAGCGCAAAGGGATCTGAAAATGCTGACAGAAGCTTTTACCAATAGTGATGAGCATGGTACCGATGATACTTCCCCTACGTTTAAGGTGTTGGAAGAAGGCTACCAGGTATTATCAAAGGAGGAAAATAGCCGTCTTGCTGTCCGGCAGAGTAAATTCATTCAGAACCTTGAAAATGCGCTTGTAAGGATTGAAAATAAAACATACGGTATCTGCAGATCAACCGGAAAGCTGATTCCAAAAGAAAGACTGAGAAGCGTCCCTCATGCTACATTGTGTATTGATGCTAAGTTGCAGCAATCCAAATAATTTCCCCTGTACATAGTGAAAAAAGCACTTATTATCATCTTTGTAATCCTAGTCATTGACCAGGTTTTTAAGTTTTGGATCAAAACTACCATGACGATCGGACAGGAGCAGCAGGTGATTGGCAACTGGTTCCTCCTGCACTTCACCGAGAATGAAGGAATGGCCTTTGGGATGCGTCTGGGTGGTGAGTTTGGCAAGTTGATCCTCAGCATCTTTCGTATCATTGCTATTGGCGCCATTGGCTATTACCTGTATCATTTAACCCGGAAGAAAGCCAATTTTGGCCTGGTCTTTTCCATAACCCTGATCCTTGCCGGTGCCATAGGTAATATCATCGATAGTGCCTTTTATGGGTTGCTGTTCAGCCAGAGCAGCTACCATACTGTGGCTACCTTCTTGCCTGAAGGTGGCGGTTACAGCAACTTTCTTCATGGCAAGGTCGTGGATATGCTATACTTTCCTTTGGTAAGTGGCAATTTCCCAGACTGGCTCCCTTTCTGGGGTGGACAGAACTTTATCTTTTTCCGGCCGGTATTCAATATAGCAGATTCATCTATCACTGTAGGTGTTATCCTGTTGCTGTTGTTTCAGCGGAAGTTTTTTAGGAAGTGATCTGATAGTTTCAAGCAATTAATTTTTGTTTTCATTTCTTGTACCCACCCCCAGGTGTGGTGGTAAGGCATTTGTTTGTCGAGTGCGCACCCCCTCCCTCGAGAGGGAGGGGGACGGGGGGTGGGTAAAAAACATAATAATAACTATATTTGAACCCACATAATAAACTCCTCATGAAACCACCCTACACCCCCCCGGACTACTACCACGTTGATGACCTGTTGAGCGACGAGCATAAGATTGTGCGGAGCGCTATTCGCGACTGGGTTGACCGGGCAGTGAAGCCGGTTATCGAGGAGGCAGCCCAGAAACATGAATTCCCCCGGAACTGGATCAAAGAGCTTGGTGATCTTGGTGCCTTTGGACCATTTATTCCTGAAAAGTATGGTGGGGCCGGAATGGACCATATCTCTTATGGACTGATCATGACAGAGCTTGAAAGAGGCGATTCAGCCGTGCGATCAACAGCATCTGTTCAAACTTCATTGGTGATGTATCCAATTTTTGCGTTTGGTACAGAGGAACAGCGAATGAAATACCTTCCCGGGCTGGCTGCAGGAGAGATGATCGGGGCCTTTGGATTGACCGAACCCAATCATGGATCTGACCCGGGCAGCATGGAAACCCATTTTTCAGATGAAGGCGATCATTATCTGTTGAACGGTGCTAAGATGTGGATCACCAACTCTAGTATTGCCGATGTTGCTGTTGTTTTTGCCAAAGATGAAAAGGGATTCGTACGTGGATTGATTATTGAGAAAGGGATGGAAGGTTTTACTGCGCCGGAAACAAAAGGCAAATGGTCACTGCGGGCTTCAGTTACCGGTGAGCTGGTGTTTGATAACGTGAAAGTGCCAAAAGATAACCTCCTTCCGCAAGCCAGAGGACTGAAAGCTGCACTGAAGTGCCTGAACTCGGCACGTTATGGCATTGCCTGGGGTGCTGTGGGTGCTGCTATGGATTGCTATGATACAGCAGTCAGGTATGCCGGGGAGAGGAAGCAGTTTGGCAAGCCGATTTCATCTTTTCAGCTCACACAGAAGAAGCTTGCAGAGATGCTGACCGAGATCACTAAGGCACAGCTGCTGGTATGGCGACTGGGACAGCTGAAGAATGAAGACAGGGCAACTTCTGCCCTGATCTCCATGGCCAAGCGCAACAACGTGAAGATGGCCCTGGATATAGCCCGGGAGTCAAGACAGATACTTGGCGCTATGGGCATTACCGGCGACTTCCCCATGATGCGCCATATGATGAACCTTGAATCGGTTATCACTTACGAAGGTACCCATGATATTCACCTGCTGATCACCGGTTTCGACATCACCGGAGAAAATGCCTTTCAATAAAAAATAACCGGGTACCAGGTAATAAATTTCTTGAATTTCTTTGGATTATTCAAAATTGCACTACCTTTGTGAATTAATTAACAAAAGAAATTTTGATATGAATCTATCTCATATTGAACATATTGGAATTGCAGTAATAAGTCTTGATGAAGCAATTCCTTTTTATGAAAAGGTGCTGGGATTAAAGTGCTATGCCATTGAAGAGGTGAAAGACCAGAAGGTGAAGACGGCCTTTTTCAAAGTTGGACAAACGAAGATTGAATTGCTGGAATCAACCGACCCGGAAGGACCTATCGGTAAGTTCATCGAGAAGCGTGGACAGGGTGTTCATCACATTGCTTTTGCCGTGAATGAGATCGAGCAGTGCCTAAAAAGTGTCGAAGAAAATGGTGTCCGGCTTATTGACAAGGTTCCCAGAAGAGGGGCTGAAGGATTGGATATCGCCTTTCTGCACCCAAAATCAACTTTCGGAGTGTTAACCGAGTTCTGTGAAGACCGAAAAAAGTGAGCAATGACCAGGGAAGATCAAATCAAGAAACTACTTGATAAAAGAGAAGAAGCTAAACTTGGTGGTGGACAGAAGCGGATGGATTCGCAGCATGAGAAAGGGAAATATTCTGCTCGTGAACGCATCAATATGTTGCTGGATGAAGGCAGCTTTGAGGAATATGATATGTTTGTTACCCACCGTTCAACCGATTTTGGCCTGGAAGAACAAATATATATGTCGGATGGCGTTATTACCGGTCATGGTACCATCGATGGCAGGGTAGTATATGTTTTTTCACAGGATTTTACCGTGTTTGGCGGTAGCCTGAGTGAGACCTTTGCTCAGAAGATTTGTAAGATTATGGACCAGGCTATGAAAGTTGGTGCTCCCGTTATTGGTATCAACGATAGTGGCGGTGCCCGTATACAGGAAGGCGTGAGAAGCCTGGCTGGTTATGCGGAGATATTCCAGCGTAATATCCTTGCTTCCGGCGTTGTACCACAGATCTCAGCCATCTTCGGACCCTGTGCCGGAGGTGCTGTCTATTCACCGGCATTGACCGACTTCGTCGTGATGAGCGACAAGACCAGCTATATGTTTGTGACTGGCCCAAAGGTTACCAAAACGGTTACTGGGGAAGATATTTCCACTGAAGACCTTGGAGGGGCGCAGGTTCATGGCAAGAAGTCCGGCGTTGCCCACTTCATTGCGGAGGATGAGGACGAAGGACTCATGCTCATCCGTAAACTGTTGAGCTATCTGCCACAAAATAACCTTGAGGACCCCCCAACAATCGAATGTTCCGATCCTATTAACCGCATGGAAGACATTCTTAACGAGGTTATCCCTGAAGATCCAAATAAACCTTATGATATCCTCGATATCATCCATTCTATCGTGGATGAAGGTGAATTCCTCGAAACACACAGGAATTTTGCCAGGAACATTGTTGTGGGCTTTGCCAGGTTTGATGGTATGCCCATGGGCATAGTGGCCAATCAACCAAACTTCCTGGCGGGTGTGCTCGACATCGATGCTTCAAGGAAAAGTGCCCGGTTTGTCAGGTTCTGCGATGCGTTTAATATTCCAATCCTTACCCTTGTGGATGTCCCGGGATTCCTGCCTGGTAGTGCACAGGAATACGGTGGAATTATTGTCCATGGAGCTAAGCTGATGTTTGCTTATGGTGAGGCCACCGTACCCAAGATCACTATTACACTCAGGAAATCTTATGGGGGAGCCCATGATGTGATGAGCTCCAAGCAGCTCAGGGGAGATATCAATTATGCCTGGCCCTCTGCGGAGATAGCTGTGATGGGACCAGCCGGAGCTATAGAGATACTTGAGGGCAAAAAGATCAAGGCCATTGAAGACCCGGAAAAGAAAAAAGATTTTGTCCAACAGGAGGAAGAAGATTACAGGGAGAAATTTGCCAATCCATATGAGGCTGCACGGTATGGTTATATCGATGATGTGATTGAACCCCGGAACACACGTTTCAGAATAGTAAGGGCATTGCAGACGCTGGCTACAAAAAAGGACAATAATCCACCCAAAAAACATGGTAATATCCCATTGTAATGAACTTGATAATCAATGACATTAGCCTGAACTTCAGAGCGGTAATCGATGAGGGAATAGTAGTTGCAGTCGTTGGATATGTTACCGTATTTCTGGCCCTGGTTGTACTTTACTTTGCCTTTACCTACCTGGCTAAATTTTATTCCTTCCAGGTAAGGAAAAAGCTTGCCAGGAAAGGAAAAAAGATTGATAAAGCAAAAGAAGACATTTTCATTCCCGGAGATGTTGTAGCGGCTATCAGCCTGGCAATATATATTACGCACGAGCTGCATGATGAGGAAAGCAATGTGATAACCATTAAAAGGATATCAAGGACATATACACCCTGGAGTAACAGATTGGATGGTATGAGATCATTCAGGAGATAAAACGGAACAAGTGTAAAATGAAAAACTTTAAATTTTCAATAAAAGGACAGAACTTCGATGTGGAGGTCAAGAGCTTAGAGGGGAACCAGGCCTTGATTGAGGTAAATGGGACTTCCTATGAGGTTGAGTTACACAGGGAAGTCCGTGAATCCAAAACACCTGTGCTGGTCAGGCAGTCGGTGAAGTCCACAAAAGATGCCCATAGGATCAAGAAGGAAGGTGCAGGCGTTCATAAGATCAAGGCTCCCCTGCCTGGCATCATCATGAATATCCTTGTTGTGGTTGGGGATGAGGTAAAGAAAGGACAGAAGCTGCTGGTTTATGAAGCCATGAAAATGGAAAACAATATCCTGTCTGAGAAAGATGGGGTGATCAGGTCAATCAAAGTTACACCCGGAGATAATGTTTTGCAGGATGAGGTCTTATTGGAAATCGAATAGTAAAACAGCTTTGAGCAAAGCCCTGACCGTTGTCAGCATCATCGCCATCCTGGCCATGCTGAATTCCATGCTGTTTTCTGAATCAAAAGGAGCACCAGGCAACCCTTCCGCGCAACAGGAACAAGTGTTGACCGACGATGCATCCAGCCAGTCGGGCTCATCTGACTTCAGAGACAATGCTTTGTCGGGGATTAAAAGATTCTTGAGCTATTCCGGGTTTGCCAACGCCACTCCCGGACATATCATCATGATCCTGGTTGGGTTGCTTTTTATCTTCCTGGCTATCAGGTATGACTATGAACCCTTATTGCTAATTCCTATCGGAACAGGTATTATAATCGGGAATATCCCTTTCTTCCAGGCGCCGGGGATCAATCTTCAAGTTGGCATTTACCAGGAAGGCAGCGTTCTGAATTACCTGTACTTTGGGGTTACCAAAGGGATTTATCCACCATTGATCTTCCTTGGTATTGGTGCCATGACGGATTTTTCATCCTTGATATCCAATCCCAGGCTCATGCTGCTGGGTGCAGCAGCTCAGGTTGGTATCTTCCTGACCCTCCTGGGGGCTTTATGGCTGGGTTTTAACCTGCCTGAAGCTGCTTCAATAGGCATTATCGGAGGCGCTGACGGGCCCACAGCCATTTTTCTTTCATCTAAACTGGCTAATGGAGGGATCGTCAATGGTATCCAGACCCATAATCTTATCGGTCCGATTGCCATTGCAGCTTATTCATATATGGCTCTTGTACCGGTAATGCAGCCTCCAATCATGCGGTTACTTACCTCGGGAAGAGAACGACTGATCAGGATGAAGCCGCCCCGCTCAGTTTCTAAAGTTGAAAAGATCGCTTTCCCCATTGTTGGACTGATCCTGACAACTTTCATTGCTCCCGGTGCATTGCCACTGCTTGGAATGTTGTTCTTCGGTAATATTCTGAAGGAAAGTGGTGTGACCAAACGCCTGGCAGATACTGCAAGGACATCACTGATTGATATTGTTACTATTCTGTTAGGCTTGACCGTAGGAGCTTCAACCCAGGCAGATGTCTTTATTACATCACAATCCATCCTGATCTTTATATTGGGTGCAGTCTCATTTATGATTGCCACAGCAGGAGGGATTGTCTTTGCCAAAGTGATGAACCTATTTCTTTCAGGAGAGAACAAGATCAATCCACTGGTTGGAGCTGCAGGCGTATCAGCTGTGCCAGACAGTGCCAGGGTCGTTCAGAATGAAGGCCTGAAAAGTGACCCTAACAACCACCTGCTGATGCATGCCATGGCGCCAAATGTTTCCGGTGTCATCGGCTCTGCCGTCGCTGCCGGTATTTTGATTAGTTTCCTCCTGTAGTTGAATATTCAACAGGATATTTTTCTAACTTTAAGGTGACATGACAGCACATCCCATCAATTACCTGGTTTTATTCTGTATAGGCTGCTTTGGACTGTGGATCTCTATTCCTTACGGACTGGCATTCAGCATCAAACCTTTCTGGATCTGCGTTACCATCATCCTCGGATCAACATTCAGTACCTCTGTTGTTTATATCCTGGGCAAGCGAGTTAAACAGTTGATCCTGAGCAAAAGAGGCAAGTCACTTACTGCAAAATCAGAGAAGAAAATGGTCAGGTATCTTGAGAAGTATGGGATTGAAGGCCTGGGATTGTTGCTGCCCGGCGTTTTTGGACCAGCATTGGGTATGGCTATTGGCATCACGATGGTGACCTCGGTCAGGAAATTGTATTTATGGTCATTGCTGGGTAATGTGATCTGGAGTGTCATCCTGGTAGCCATTGTAGCCCTGGGTTTATATACGTTCAATTCAATGTAGCATGGAGACAGACAAGCAAAATATTGGTATAGTTTTATGTGGTGGTGGCATCAGGGGCTTATCACAGATAGGTGTACTTGCTGCGCTGGAAGACTACGATATCTTTCCTGATGTAATTTCAGGTTCCAGCATCGGCGCAATCCTTGGTGCATTTTATGCAAGTGGCTATTCACCACGTGAAATGCTGGAGGTCTCTAAAGCAAGCAAGCTTTATAAGGTGTTTAAACCCAGCTTCCGCAGAAAAGGGATCAGCAATATGAAGTACCTTGAACACCTGCTGAATAAGTACCTGAAAGACGATACTTTTGAACAGCTGAAGAAACCTCTTTATGTATGCGCCTGCAATTTGTATACAGGAAATGCTGATATCTTCAGCAGTGGCCCCCTTATCGGGCCAGTATTGGCTTCAGCTGCAGTACCGGTCGTTTTCCAGCCGCAGGAGCTCAACGGGCAGCTATATACTGATGGTGGTTTATTGAATGTCCTGCCAGTTGAACCATTAAAGGAACACTGTGACAAAATACTGGGTGTTTATGTACACAATTTTCATGAAATCGATGAACTGAAAACATGGCCAGCTATGTTTGACCGCTATTTAAGTCTTCGATTATATGATAATGCTAAACCTCGGATGGAGCAATGTGATTATATGATCATTCCTGAAAAAGCCTTTGAATATAGCTTCCTGAAGAAAAAAACCGATGAAAAACTTTTTGAGATAGGTTATGAAAAAACCAAATTCCTTATCCCTGAAATCAAGAAAGCACTAAATTTGGATTAAAAAGTATAGATATGCTTATTATTGGTATTGCTGGTGGCTCGGGATCGGGTAAGACAACTGTTGTAAAAAAAGTAATAGAAAACCTGCCTCAAAACACCGTATCCCTCATAGCGCAGGATGCCTATTACTGGGATAATGGACATCTATCTCAGGAAGAAAAGAAACGTATAAACTTCGACCACCCGGAGTCCATCGAATGGCCCCTGTTGATTGAACAACTGGATCAGTTAAAAAGAGGCCAAACAATTGACATGCCTACCTATACCTATGTTACCTGTGCCAGGGGAGAAGAAACCATCAGGATAGAACCTAAAGCTGTAATTATTGTGGAAGGCATTCTTGTCCTGACCAATGAGGAATTGCGTAACCGTTGCGATATAAAGATATTTGTCGATGCCGATAATGATGACCGCCTGATGCGTATCATACAGCGGGATACCCAGGAACGAGGCCGTTCCGTTGAGGATGTCTTCAAGCATTACCTTACCTTTGTCAAGCCCATGCACCTGCAATTCATAGAACCTTCAAAGCGCTATGCCGATGTGATAGTCCCCCAGGGTGGCGAGAACAGGATCGCCATAGACATGCTTGTTTCCAGAATCAATATGAAAATACAAAGTGATATCTGATTCGTGATATCTGATATCTGAATTTTTGATCAGTGTTTACTGACCTTGGGCAACCCAATCTTTCACAACAGTGCTTAAAAACTGTCTTTTTTCACTTTCCAGCTTTTCTGCATCCAGGTCCACTTATTGGTTATTGCACTTCCACCATTTATTCCTTTACCATCGTCAGCAGCATCTTGAATTGTGCAACTGCCTTCACTGCATGTGGTATCCCGGCGGGCATGATGATGGCCTGCCCGGCAGAAAGCTGATAGGGCTTGCCATTGATAATAATTTCGGCACTACCGTCCAGTACCTGTATCAAAGCGTCAAAAGGCGCTGTATGCTCACTGAGCTGCTGTCCCTTATCGAAGGAGAAAAGGGATACATTGCCTGCTGGCTTTTGTATGATGCGCTTGCTGACAATGCCATCTGATGAATAGTCAACTGTCTTTGCAAACTCAAATACTTCTGAATGCTTAAATGTACTTTCCATATTATATTTTATATTTAAATCATAAATCAGATATCAGATATCACGAATCGATATCATTTACACCCATTCTTCTTTTAAAATGTTTCCCTGGATCCCTACCATGATCATTTTTACCGGCACTTTCCTTGAGGCTTTCTCAATGGCCGCTTTGGCAAGATGTAACAGACCGCCGCAACATGGAACTTCCATAACCATCACGGTCAGTGTGTTGATCTGAGCTTCGTCTATCATAGCCCTTAGCTTTTCAATATAGTTTTCCTGGCCCTGGTCGAGTTTGGGACAAGCGATTGCCAGACTGTGATTCTTGAGATATTTCTGATGAAAGTTGCCCAGGCTGAAAGCTACACAATCGGCTGCCAGCACAACATCTGCATTTCTGAAATACGGTGCCATGGGGTTCACCAGGTGCATTTGCACTGGCCACTGCATGAGTTCGGATTTCAATTCATCTGCGTTTACCTGAACATTGCCCTTACCGGCATTATCAACCTGGTCAAGGTCCACCCTGAAATCCCGTTCAACTGAACCGGGACATCCACCGCTTGCACAACTGCTTGCTTCCACCTCTGCATGATGTACACTGTGCTTCACCTGCTGGAGGTCAAAGTCAAGGGTATCACTAATGCTTTCCATATATTGGACAGCTTCTTTCAGGTAGGCAACTTCGTTATGCTCTTTGAGGTGTCTGAGGTGAGCAATAACAGTGTTTTCACCATGTTTAATGATTTCCTGGATAACTGCAGTTTCGTTGTAGGGCTCTGCTTCCCGTTCTTCAATCTCAATGGCTCCCTCAGGACATTCGCCAATGCAGGCCCCCAGGCCATCACACATCAGGTCGCTCACCAACCGGGCTTTCCCATCAATCATCTGTAAGGCCCCTTCCGGACAACCCGGGATACACAGTCCGCAACCATTGCATTTTTCTTCGTCTATTTTAATGATCTCCCTTTTCATATGTAGAGTTTTTTGTTTCCCAACTTAATTTGAAGTAAAAGTAGCCCGGGAAGAAAGAATAAAATGTAATAATTGTTACAAAACCATGAATTTTTTAGAAATTTGTTCAAAATGAACAGTATGATAAAAACACTGATGAATTGTCCGCTTTTTAAAGGTTTTGACCAAGAACCAATGGAGCGCTTGTTTGAAAGAGCTTCTTTTCAGGTCAGGAAATATGCAAAAGACCAGATGTTTGTGCAGATGGAAGAACCCTGTGATCATCTCCTGATCATCCTTGAGGGCAGCGTGAGAGGGGAGATGGTTGACTTCTCTGGAAAGACGATAAAGATTGAAGATATTGAAGCCCCCAACTCGGTTGCTTCTGCATTTATTTTTGGTGAGAAGAAGAGATTCCCGGTAAATATTGTAGCCAATTCACCTGTAAGTGTTTTATATATTCCAAAGTCTTCTTTGTTGCAGATGTTCCAGAAAAGCAGCCTCTTTCTTGAGAACTTCCTGAACATGGTATCTACCCGGGCCCAATTCCTATCTATGAAGATCAAGTTTTTATCATTTAAAACCATCAAGGGGAAGGTAGCCCATCTTATACTGAGCCAGGGAGGCAAGGAAAATGATGTAATCAAATTGAATCGTTCCCAGGAAGCCATTGCATCATTGTTCGGCGTTACCCGGCCCGCCCTGGCCCGCGCCATGGGAGAGATGGCCGGTGATGGCCTGATCGAGGTTCACAGAAAGGAGATACGTATTTTAGACAGGGACAAACTCAATCACCTAATCACTTAATCACTTAATCACTTAATTACTTAATCACTCCTAAAAAGCCTCCGCCTTTGGCCATTTTTATTTTCATTTTGCTTTTATTTGTCACCGTTGTGGTTTTTTTTACATAATCGCCGGCAAACCTATTGGCATTAACGCCGTCTTCGAGATATTCGATTTGATATGTGCTATTTGCTAAGAAGTCAAGAGATATTTCAAACGCTCTTTCATTCCAGTCTGTCATTCCGCCGATATACCAGTTATCACCTTTCCTTCTTGCGATGATAATGTATTCACCGACGCTGGCTTCCAGTACCCTTGTTTCATCCCAGGTTACAGGTATTTGGGCAATGAAACTTGTATAAATAGGTTCTTTCAGGTAATTTGAAGGGTTATCGCAAAGCATTTGCAACGGACTTTCATAAACAACATACATGGCAGCCTGGTGGCACCGGGTGCCCTGGCTCATGGGGCGGGTGAAGAATGGTTCAAAGTTATTCTCCTGTGCATTTATCATTGCACCCGGGGTGTAGTCCATCGGACCTGCCAACATTCTTATAAAAGGGATGGTGACATCATGTGCCGGTGTGATCAGGTTACCCCATTTACTGTTTTCAAGCCCCTTAACTCCCTCAAAAGTAAGAACATTAGGATATGCCCTTCGAAGTCCTGCAGGTTTATATGCTCCATGAAAGTCAATCAATAATTCCCTCTTTGCTGCTTCCCTTCCAACACGCTCATAATAGTTAACCATGAGCTGATCGGCACGTTGCATGAAATCTACTTTGAAACCCACCACACCCATCTTTGAATAATGATCAAAAACCTGCTCCAGGTGATCATCCAGGGGCTTCCATAATGTCCATAGGATAATTCCCACATTTTTTTCTTTACCATGCCTGATGATCTCTTCAAGATCAATTTCAGGTATGACCTCAAACAGGTCGGTCGTTTTCGACCATCCTTCATCCAGGATCACATAATCAATACCGAAATCAGAAGCAAAATCAATATAGAATTTGTATGTCTCCGTATTTATACCAGCCTCAAAATCAACCCCGTAAATATTCCATGCATTCCACCAGTCCCAAGCCACCTTACCTGGTCTGATCCAATCAGTGTCTTCCAGTTCCAGAGGCCTTGAAAGTTGATAGGTTAGCGTACTTTCCACCAGTTTACGGTCATCATCGGTGATCACAAATACTCTCCAGGGAAAAGACCTTTTACCTTCTGTTTCTGCAATATAATCTGCTTCTTTTTCAATGATCATATCCCGGTCAGGATATCTTCCGGGTTTAACGATCAATGGGACTTTAGGGAATGTGGCTTTTAAAGCATCTTTCCCTGTTCCATAAAAGAACATATTTGGGTAGTCAAAGAGGTCTGTTTCAGAAATCCCAATCCTTACTTCATTGGCGGTTGTCACAAGGACTGGCAATGAGCAAAACTGGTTAGTATTAATGGCCTGCAACAGTGTATCAGTGTATATCCTTTCATAATGTGAAATGAAACTGTTTTCTTCAGGGAATAATACATTCGATTGATCCGGAAAGTTTACCATGGATTCTTCATCAAAAACAAGTAATTTATCGTTCAGGTCTGTTATAAACCTGTAAGCTGCGCCATCGTTGTAAACCCTGAAAGCTATTGAGTAACTTCCCTTAAATTGTATTTCAAGCTCGTTGGCATGATCGTGTATCGAACAGTATTTTGATGGTATAACGGGAGTGACAGTATTATCAATTACCCTTTTCCTGGTTTGCCTGACCAAAGGGTTTTTGCCAAGGATTTTGTCACTTGTCACTGTCATTGAAATATTGCTAGGAAGGACCACTGTTTCTCCTTTATAAATCACTGACCATGAGATGTTTTTGGTGATGCTTACAGTCAGTTTTATATTGCCATCCGGAGATAGAACTTCATAATCTTCTGAAAAAACCAACAAGGAACTTAATATTAAAGCGAGACAAAAAATATTTTTCATAACCCCGGTTTTATAACTAATAAATTGCTAAATATTACACTAACCACTAACCCCTGCCTACGCAGGGGCAGGCCACTAACCACTAATCACTAAAGATAACATTTTAACCAATTCTTCGTTTAATATATACAATTAAGCCCAAGGGCTTATTTTTTTTCCAGTTACCAGTCTTTTTCCCCGAAAAGTTTCAGATTAATTTAAAGTGTAATTTTGCATCGGAGATGCATTGAAATCGAATGCTATGAAGAAATTCTACACAGCGATTATTTATGGAGTCTTAACTGCATTAGTAGCAATAAAACCTGCTATTGGTCAGGAAAAAACCCAACTGAAGCCGATCGTTCAAACGGCTAAGTATTTTCGGGTTACCAAGCCTTTACGTGAGATGGAGCAGATTGCCCCGGGAATCCGTGACCGATCCTGGAAGGACAATGTGATCCGGAATGAAGAAAACATTAAAACCAAGGATTCAAAAGATAATTCCAGCACTATCGACCCTGTGGTTCAGCATAGGATGGGTACTGAGAATGGACGTGCCCAGGACCAGAACTTTGATGGTGTCAATAATGTGAATGGAGTTTATCCCCCGGATACCGATGGTGATGTAGGTTTGAACCACTATTTCCAGATGGTTAACCTGTCATTTGCCATATATGATAAAACAGGAAACCTGCTTTACGGACCTGCTGATAACAGCACCCTGTGGAATGGCTTCATAGGGGCGTGGACAGGCACCAACGACGGTGACCCGATCGTACTGTATGATGAGCTTGCCGATCGTTGGCTTGCCAGCCAGTTTGCCGTTAACACAACCAATGGAACTTACTGGCAGCTGATTGCTATATCACAGACCAGTGATCCTACCGGAGCATATTATCAGTATGCTTTTCAGTTTCCTGATTTTAATGATTATCCTAAGTTTGGTGTCTGGCCAGATGGCTATTATGCATCATTTAACATCTTCGGCTCTTATAACAGGGCCGCTGCCGCTGCTTTTGAGCGGACAGAGATGCTTAACGGTAATCCGAATGCACAGATGGTGCTTTTTGATCTTCCTCCGGGATCCGATCCCTTCAGCATGCTGCCTTCAGATTTTGACGGAGCAGCACCTCCTACCGGAACACCAAACTATTTCGCATATTTCAACGATGATGCCTGGGGCTACAGTAATGACCATCTCAGGGTTTGGGAGTTCTCAGTTGATTGGACTACTCCGGCAAACTCAACCTTTACCGAGACGATGAACCTGCCAACAGCAGCTTTTGATAATGAAATCTGTACTGCTTACCGTGGAAGGTGTATCCCTCAGTCAGGTACTACCAGGCAGCTGGAATCTCTTTCTGACCGCCTGATGTTCCGTTTACAATATCGAAATTTTGGTACGCACGAGGTGATGCTGACGAACCATACCGTTGATGCCGGCAGTGGAATCGCAGGCATACGCTGGTATGAAATAAGAGATTCACATGATGGCAATGGATGGCAGATTTATCAGCAGGGAACATATTCTCCTGACAATGAACATCGTTGGATGGGATCTGTGGCTATGGATATCAATGGAAATATTGCCCTTGGTTATACTGTATCCACTTCATCTACCTACCCATCTATCCGTTATACGGGCCGTTTTTCATCCGACCCGCTGGGGCAAATGACCGTAGCGGAAGATTTGATCATGGCCGGTACCGGGTCGCAAACCGGATCAGCCTGCCGCTGGGGCGATTACAGTTGTATGTCTGTCGACCCGGCCAGCCCGACAACATTCTGGTATACAACCGAGTATTTACAATATACGGGTGGGGCACCATGGAGGACAAGGATTGCTTCCTTCTATTTCTCACCTCCCGGACCATATGCCAATGCAGGATCTGATGTAAGCACATGTGAAATGGATCCAGTCCAGCTGAATGGTACAGCCACTAACTATGGCTCGCTGCAATGGTATACATCCGGTGATGGCTCTTTTGACGACCCCACAAGCCTGACGCCAATGTATACTCCAGGTACGGGTGACATGACCAGTGATGGGGCTGACCTTACGTTGGTGGCCTATGCTATAGCACCGTTAACAGATACGATTGCCGACACAACACAGTTATCAGTGCTGCTTCATGCTGTTTCTGCTGCCGGACCTGATACTACCATCTGCGAAGATGGAAGCTTCGGCACCCAGGCATCGGCTTCAAATGCTGGAACTTTTCTCTGGATAAGTGATGGAGATGGTACATTTGATTATCCCGACAGCCTGGATGCAATTTATTTTCCCGGGGCAACAGATATTACCAATGGCTCAGTGACATTGAGTTTCACAGCTTATTCTGTGGCACCATGCATGAGTGATAGTACAGATGATCTGCTCCTGTCATTCCAGACCTTACCGGATGCGGATGCAGGTGCTGACGGAAATGTTTGCGAGGAGAACATCTACCAGCTTTCCGGTGTTGCCAACAATTATGGTTCAGTACTTTGGACCACCAGCGGTGATGGTACATTTAGTAATTCAACTATCCTTGATCCCGAATATGAACCCGGACCAACTGATATCAGCAATGGCTCTGCAACCCTGACATTAACTGCTTCTGCAGTATCACCATGTACCAGCGATTCAATTGATGACATGGTACTGACCATCGATCTGTTGCCTGTTGTTGATGCAGGCGAGGATCAGAGCATACAGTACAGCACCATTACAACTTTAACCGGTACTGCAAGCGGAGGCTTGGGAACATTGATTTATCAGTGGGAACCTGCTGACCAGGTTGTTAGTCCGAATAGCCTAAGCACTGAAACTGTTAATCTGTACAGTACAACAGTATTTACTCTGACCGTTACAGATGACTCAACTGACTGTGCCGCTGCAGATGACCTTACTGTTACTGTTGATGGTGGACCTCTGCAGACACAGGCTACAGCTGATCCTGACCTGGTATGTAACGGGGAAAGCTCACAGCTGGATGCTGTTACTTCTGGAGGTTCAGGAACATATACTTATTCATGGGAGTCTGATCCCCCGGGATTTACCTCAACATTACAGAATCCTGTTGTTACTCCTGGAGTGACAACAACCTATACGGTTACTGTTGACGATGGTGTTACCGCATCCGATGCTAATGTTCTGGTTACCGTTCAGCAACTTCCTGTGGCAGATGCCGGACAGGATTCAACGATATGTGAGGGCGAAAGCATTATCCTTTATGGTATTACCAACTATTCAAGCTCAGTCCTCTGGTCAACGGCAGGTGATGGTAACTTTGATGATCCATCCGTGCTGGATGCCACATATACTCCTGGAGGTGATGATATTTTCAATGGTGGTGTTGACCTGACACTTACTACTTATCCACTGGGACCATGTACTGATGAAGCAGATGATGAGATGCACCTTGAGATCGTCATATGTTCCGGATTGGTTGATCTCTCAACTGAACAATTGAGTATGAAGATCCTTCCAAATCCAAATAAAGGAGCATTTGAACTTCTTGTCAGCGGCATGAACTGCCAGAGATTCCATATTGGTATTTACAACCTGACAGGAAAAACGGAATACCAGGAAGAATTTACTGCCAGGAACGGACAGTTTTCACAAAAACTGGATATCAGCGGATTGCGCAAAGGCCTGTATCTCATACAGCTGAAGTGTGAAGACGAGCTGGTTACCGGGAAGCTAGTGATAAACTAGCGCAGCGTATCGTGGCAGGAGATTATTAAAAGTCTTTCTACTTGTGAGTATCACCTGGGTTTGCCAGGCCTCAGACTGCGGGTAATACATGTTAATAAATTGATTGATGGTTATTGTTTTATCCTTTTCACTCAAATAACCATGATGATGTCCCTGGTTTTCGTTGATGATGATCTGCAGGGACTTAATAGACCCAATAGTGGTGTGTGAGTCCATAGTGCCATATTCAAAGGTCATAGGAAGAAATAATTTCCCGTGGTTGAGCTTACCAACAAAGGTTGGAAATCCTCCGGTTACGACGTAAAACTGTTCTTTATCGCCCCAGTCTATTTTCTGATCCAGAAACAATTTTTCAAGGTTATTTCTGGAAAGGGAATCCTTAACGGGGTTCGGGAAGAAATGCAGTGTCCCCCATTGTCCGTAACCTGTATGCAAATCGATATGGAAGATGACCTGGTAAGGTTCGCAAAACTCCTCCAATAATGACTTGACTATGCTCACCTGTGGTTCGAAGTCCACCCCCCCAAAATACAATCCATCCGGGTATTCATATTGTCCCTGTAAAATGCTCTGACGGGCAAATTCAATATTGTTGGTGGTCATTTTCAGAACAGCCTTCAAAAAGAAGAAACGATTGCCGGCACTATTTAAATCTACCTTCTCCTGTGGATTAATTATTCGACCAAACCTGAAGTAGCCCGGGTTAGGGGTTGCAAAAAGACTTTTATCAATATCCCAGTTACGGTTCAGGTCCACATTATTCTCTGTAAACCTTCGGTTGTGTTTAAAACCATATGGGTTAAGACCATGAATAAACAGAACACCCATGTTTTCCAATAGTTCTTCATCCAGAAATTCCTCCATGAACATGAGCTGAACGGCGCTGCCGGCAAAGCCTTCAATGCCATGTATGCCGGAAGAAAGAATCAGTAAACGCTGAGGGTCACCTGTTCCCGGCAGAAAGCAATAATCTATATAAAGTCCGGTATCAACCTGACTTTCAACAGAATTTTTAAAGACCCAAACACTGTCAAAACGCTCTTTTAAAGCCAATGATTTTGATATGAAAGCAAGCCTGCTTTCTTCATAAGTATCATGATAGTATTCAATTGCTACCGGATCAATTTCAACTTCAAAAATATCAGGAGAATAATAATTCAGGACGATATAACTGAATGCCAGGGCAATGATCACAACCGATCCTCCCCCAATAAAAAATATTACTATCCCTTTCCTAAATCTCCTCATCTCAAATCATATCTCATTTCTCATATCTCCCCGCCTTCGGCGGGATGTCGCTCGGCTTTGCCTCGCTCCACTTCTCTCCCCTCTCTTCTCTCTTCTCTCTTCTCTCTTCTCTCTTCTCTCTTCTCTCTTCTCTCTTCTCTACAAGTATCCTTCTTCCACAAACCACTCACACGAATCCCTCACCGTTTCTTCCAGTGGCCGTGCCTTGAATCCCAAATCTCGTTCTGCTTTGGCAGGGCTGATACGTTTACTGCTCATCATCAAGACATCAAGAGAGTCTTTTGTGTACAGTGGATGTTCGTGCCTGATCTTTGCCCAGGCCTGAATGAAAGGCAGCCCCATTTTTGCCAATGCAATCGGAGCCATCTTTGTTGGAGTCTTCCTTCCGGTGACCCCTGAAATGATCTGTGACAGGTCCTGCAGGCTCCGCCATCCTCCGGAAACAAGGTACCTTTCCCCAGATTTATCCAGCGTAATTGCGTTTATGACCGCATCACAAATATCCCTGACATCCACCCAGTCGTATCCTCCGGGTACCAGCATTGGTATCTGGTTTTTGGCCATTTTGATAAGTGCCTGTCCCAGTAATGAAGGCTTGAAATCATTGGGTCCAATGATGGCTGTGGGATTGAAAATAATGAATTTCAGGTCCTTGCCACACAACTCATGAACCGCCCGATCCCCTTCGGCCTTGGATTGCTCGTACTTAATCTTGCTGAAGGTGATGATGGGCCTGTTTTCATCCAGCACTTCATTCAATGGCATATGCTCTATGGCATGGATGGTACTGAAGTGGATCAATTTCTTCACCCCGGCCTTTTTACATGCTTCCACAACGTTGCGTGTACCATCGACATTAACTTTAAACAGTTTAGTTTCATTTTTCTCAATTGAGATAATGGCTGCAAGGTGGATCGCAACATCAACCCCTTCGAATAACTTATCCAGTGAAGCCGGATCAAGAATATCTCCCTTGACGGTTTCTATATCCAGGTCCTTGATGCTTGTATTATCATTGTAAACGAGGCCTCTTACGTCATATCCTTTTTCCAGGAGTTTCCTGACAAGGTTATTTCCAACATGGCCATTGGTTCCGGTGATTGCGATTTTCATGGATTAAGAGTTTGGGCGAAGTTAGTAAAAATCATGCAGAGTTTTTTTACCCACCCCCCTTCCCCCTCCCTCAAGAGGGAGGGGGTGCACACCTACAAACAATTGAATTTATACCGGACCAGGGGGAGGGTACGAGAAAAGTGAAAATGACTGCTTTATTACTTTCTCGCAATCCGAACTTTAAACCAGATCTTGACCGGGTCGGTTTGTAATGTGGAAGGATCTGGGCGTTGGCCATCAGGCCTTCCGTAGCCGCCTCCGCCTCCGGCACCGGGAGGCCGTCCTCCCATCCCCATTTCGCCACGGTTGCCACCATACATCCCCTGGGAAGGCGTTGAAGGTGCTTCAACCTCAATTCCCACTGCTAGTTCATCTATTGTCCTGGTTTGGATTGAATGGAATGGGATGGCTACGAAGTATTGCAGCATTCCTGCTGTATCAATGCGCATAACACCATCAAATTCGGAATTGTCCAGCTGTAAATCGATAAATGATTCAGAATCTCCCCATACCCAGAGGCCTTCTTTAAGGCCCATTATCCGTTGGTTTAAAGCTTGTTGCATTGATTGCCTGTCCCCCTGCCTGGGACGGTTTCCCCTTGTTGCCCGGGCGCCGTCACCCGGTCTTTTGATATAGGGGTAAGTCAGGTAGGCGGTGCCTTTTTTCCTTGCATTGGTGTCAACATATATTTTCGCTCCTGAGCGTAAAATATTCATCAGGACACCCCTGCTCTCTGTATCAAAAGCAAGATAAAGGTGTGTATCATCATTGGATACGAGGTAGCGTATTTTTGAATCACTGTCATAACCTGTAAATTCGGTCAGGTTTAAGCCTTTTCCTTTTTCCCAGTTTGACTGGTATACCGGCATCTTAGAACATCTGACGGTCAGGAGGAGGGCCATGCTCATAAGGAGGCCGATCAAAATCCGGAGTTTCATTGCCTGTGAAATTTTTAAAGTTATACGTAAATGTAAGCATTAAATACCGCTGAAGGACCTGTGTTTCAGAATCCTGGATATAGGAGTCGGTGACAGTTCTCTTTATGCTTAAATTCTGGTTTAAAAGATCATATACACCAAGACTTAACTCTGCACGGTTGTCTTTCAGGAATTTTTTACCAACCTGGATATTCCAGACCAGGTAATCCTGGTTAAAGATATCAGACAGGCCAAGATAAAGCTTATAGGATAAATCATTTCGAAGAACTATTTCTTTCCACGTAATCCAGTTGAACCTCAGGCCAAGGCTCTGGTAGAAATAATCATTGTCTTCTGCATCCTGTACAGAATTTGTGACAAAATTTATTGAGCCATTGTATGACAAGGTAAAATCGATACGCTCACTGATATTACTTCCTAAGACAGCTCCTAAGTTCAGCTTCATCGTATGGGAGATGTTTTCCGTCTTATTTATCATACCGGGTGTCCTGGTATAGGTGAGGCCTACGTTGAGGTTCATGTTGGTTTTGATCTTTTCAATAGGAATTCCATATGTGACAAAGGTCCTGGCATTCCAGTATCCATCCACATTCACAGGAATGGTAAGCTGTGATCCCCTGTTCATCAGGATGCCATCTCCAATTATTGTATCCTGTGAAGCAATCACCGAAGAATTGCTTATGTAGTTCTGGGTATTCCTCAGGAACAGCATCAGGAAAAAGAACTTTGATTTATCTGTATTTGTAATGGAATACCTGCTTATCAGCATATTGGAGAATTCCTGTTTCAAAGCAGGATTTCCAGCTGTGATGTTCAGCGGATCGGAGTTGTCAATTACATTCTGCAGCTGGCTGATGCCGGGTGCTTGTGTGCTGGACCGATAGAAAGCATGCAGATTGATTGAACGAGAAAACCTGTACCGGAACATGGCATTCGGAAGGATATTATTAAAGGTCTGATCCAGGTCAGCCTCCTGTGGAAATGTCTGGTTGCTGAACAGGTCGGCCCGCTGATATGCAAGGCCTCCCATCAGCATAACCTTGTTCTTATAATACCTGTAACCAACACCAAACCTGTTTGTAAGGTAATCATTGTCAAATTTATTGGAAAGGAGCGTGTCAAATTCTGTATAGTCGTTGGTTTCCTGGTTAAAGTTATAGGTAGCCTTATCTGACTCACTTTTGCTGTATGAGCTTCTATAGTTGATATTAAGCTGACCATTATCTGCAATAGGTTCGGTATACACAAGGTTGGCAGACAGTGAATAAGCATCGCTTTCAATACCCGAGACCTGGTCAATGGTGTCTGTCCTGACCTCAGGCATGGAGTTATATTGATTTATCGCAAGCAAGGTATTGTCAGAACTGGAGTTGTTCATTCCGGTGCCCAGGTTAAATGAGATTGTACGCCCCCGTTTTCGGAAAGCATGCCGGTATAAAAGATCATTATTGAAATTATATCCAAATGAATGATCATCGTATTTATTCATGGTATTGTTGAGGACGCTTTCTGCTCCCAGGAATGTAATGCCTCCAACATCGCTGGTATAATTATTGGTTTGCAGGTTTATCCGGGGCCTGATAATGAATGAGTTGAATGAGTCCACTTCCCATTTAAGCCTTGCATTGAAGCGATGATTATAATTTTCTGTTTCTGAACTGCTGATCTCATCATAGAACTGGTTGGTATCGCCAGGAATGATATATTCGGTTGAAGTGATCTGTTCACTGATGTTTTTTGAGGCATTGAAGAAGTAGCTTGCAGTAACTTCAACATTTTTACCCCATTGATCGGTGTAGTTGATCCCTGCTGAGTGGGTTGTGGTGATCCCGTCCTGTGGTCCCACCATGAAATTATTGGCTCCTCCGCCACCAGATGATCTTGATCCGCCACCGGGGGTTCCACCTCCACTTCCACCTCCGGGAGGGCCTCTTCTTCTGCTGCCACTGCTCATCACCCCAAGAAGATCCTGGGATCCAAAATTTTGCTGGTTAATATTGTTTGACAATCCCAGGATAGAGATCCGCTGATCTTCGTTAAAAAAATTAATATTACCTCCGGCGGTGTACCTGTTGTCTGTTCCATAACCGCCATATACACGTCCAAATGTACCATTGCGTGTTTCAGGCCTGGTCACAATATTCATTGTTCTAATCGAGGATCCATCATCAAAGCCTGTGAACTCAGCCTGCTCACTTAGTTTGTCAAAAACTTCTATTTTTTGTATGACTTCAGCAGGTAAAGTTTTTAATGCAAGATTGGGATCATCGCCAAAAAATTCCCGCCCGTCGACCAGCACTTTCTTGACTTCTTCTCCCTGTGCTGTAATGGTCCCGTCTTCAATGGTCACTCCCGGCATTTTTCTTGCCAGGTCTTCTGCCGTCGCATCCGGGTTGACCTTGAAAGCATCTGCATTGAATTGCACCGTATCTCCTTTCAGCGTGACCATCGGGACCTGGTCAATGATTTCGACATCTTCCAGGGATTCTATTTTTCTTTCCAGTTCTAAAATGCCCAGGGATATATTGCTGGAGTCGACTGAGATTAGTTTAACCTGTGGCTGATAGCCGATGTAGGTAACCCTGAACTGGTAGGTTTGTGGCTCAAGTTGATAAAAAGTAAAACGTCCACGGTTATCCGTCGTGGTATATTTCGGGTTTAAAGTGTCAGAATACCCTGTTAAAGAAACAGTTGCGCCGGGTAAAAAGCTGTCATTGTTGCTGTCAATGATCCTTCCTGAAACCAGGTATCCCTGTCCATAAACACCAATGGTCAACATTCCCGTAAGCAAGAGCAAAAGAAGTTTCATACGCTAATATAAGTGAAATAGTATGATAATTAGATAGGTGCCATGGGGGATGGTTTAATGATGTTCCATGTTCAATGTTCCACGTTCCACGTTCCACGTTCCAAGTAATTCAAATGGCACATGGCACATGGTACATTGAACATTGAACATGGTAAATGATATGTTTTATTGGTATCTTTATTGTTTGAAACAAACCAAGCTTAAGACACCTAAAATGAAAAACGGCTTCTGCAAGGCCCAAATCTTTTTTATTTTCTTCATATATCTTGACCATCATCTCAAGGGCCCAGCAACCGGGCTTGAATTACATTTGTCCCTGTCCCTGGGTCGAAATACCTTAACCCGGAGCAGAACATCATTCTGAAAACTTTGTCATCATTTGACCCGGGTGTGATAGAGAATGCTAATGCTTATTTACAGGGATCTAAAAGTGGAATTAATCAGTTTGATTTTTTATTAAGCGGAGATCAGCAAACATTAATTATACAGCCCAGGGAAAAATTTAGTCTTGATGAAAAAGTTACTGTACGTGTCACGGGACTGAGAACGATTGACAGTAAACCTATTCCTGATTTAGAGTTTGTCTTTTATACCAAAGAGAAAGAGCTTGGTGGGGTACCTTCTTTCGACGAAGGGGAGATGGGATTTCCTGAGCGGGGAGGCGAAAAACCATATGATAAACTTCCTGATAATAGTTGGTGGCTGGATAACAATCTGCCACCTGATTTTCCAGGACCGATAACATCAACATCAGGATATGTTGACAATAGGTATACTTTCACCAATCTTGATGCAAGGATGCTCGGAGCATCTTTCAGTAATTACTCTGTCATTTTAGATAATTTTGGCACCCCAATTTATTATCAGAAAACAGCAAATCGTAATTACTTTAACTTTCATGTAATGCCCAACGGTTTGTTGGCATGGTGCAAGAACTATGCTACAAATTCTTCCAATGAAAAGTATTATATAGCCGACAGCTCATATGTTATTATTGATTCTGTAAGGACTGGAAATGGTTATGATTTAGATTCCCATGATATGCTCTGGATGAGTAACGGGCATTATCTTGTCATGTCATATGACCCACAGCCGGTTAACATGAGCCTTATTGTTCCGGGAGGAAATCCGGATGCTATTGTGACAGGACTGATCATCCAGGAGGTAGATAATGATGAAAATGTTTACTGGCAATGGCGTAGTTGGGACCATTTCGAAATTACAGATGCAACATCTGATATCAGTCTGACAGCATCAAGCATAGATTATTGTCATGGCAATGCATTCGAATTTGATGATGATGGTCATCTCCTGCTCTCAAGCCGTAATATGGATGAAATTACCAAGATTGATTACAATACCGGTGAAGTTATCTGGCGATTTGGGAAAAATGCTTCAAATAATCAATTTGATATCATTAGTGACCCCATAGGTTTCACACATCAGCATGATATCCGGAAAATGCCGAATGGCCACTACACCCTTTATGATAATGGGAATTTACATCAGTCGCAATTTTCAAGGCCGATGGAATATGATATCAATGAAACCGACTTGATCGCAACCCTGATTTGGAATTATACGCATGAGCCCCTCATATATGCCCCGGTAACAGGTAGCTACAGGATGCTCGAAAATGAAAAGAAGATTATAGGGTGGGGTGGCACCGACATGGAGAACCTGATTACGGAATTAAATCCGGATAATTCAGTGTCCATGGAATTATTTGTACCAGGTAGTGTAACAAGCTACCGGTCCCTGAAATATGGCTGGGAAACGAATAAGTTCTCAACCATCAAAGAATTATCATTTGGAAACTTTGCAGGGCATGATGATCCCAAAGAGCTATATCTGTTTATTAATAATAAATCAGGAAGCATCATTCATATTACAAGTACGTACAATCATCTTTCAGCATATGAGATTACGACCCAATTACCATTGGGTGTTTTTCCCAATACCAGTGCCATGATCACGATCGCTTTTGATCCTTTGGAACCCGGGGAATATAATGACCTGCTAACGCTGAACTACGATAATGCTGATAATTCCCGCCGGATCGCCCGCCAGCTTACACTGAATGGTTTCTGGGAAGATGAAGCCCCGTCAGTTTTCTTTAGCCCAGCAAATGGAATTGTGAATGTTGATCCTGCCACTGATATTCAAGTCATGTTTACCGAGCCTGTGCGTCATGAAGGTGGTGATGAGATCCTGGATGAGGACATTCCAGATATCTTTATTTTAAGGGAGAACGATAGGGAAGGCCTGGATGTGACATTTTCAGGATCCATAAGTGATGATAAGATGACCATCACCCTTTATCCTACATCTGTATTGAAGGAAGAGCAACTGTATTATGTTGAGCTCCTGGCCGATACTGTGGAAGACTATGAAGGTAATGTGATTATATATGCTGAAGGAAGCTTTTTTGAGACGGGGTTGGCGATTGGGATTACAGAAATGCCTATGCAAGAGGTAAGTGTTTACCCAAATCCCTGCTCAAGCGCTGCACGCTTGAGATTAACGAATAACGAACAACGATTAACGATATGTGATTTATATTCGATTTCGGGTGTGAGGATTCGGAGATTGGTGGAAGAAGTTCAAATGCCTGGTGAACATGAGATAGAAATTGATATGAGTGATGTGCCGGTAGGGGTTTATTTCCTGAGGATGCAGGCCGGGGATGAGGTGGTGGTGCGGAAGGTTGTGAAGATAAAGTAATTCTATTCGATGTTCCATGTTCAATGTTCAATGTACCATGTGCCATGTACCATTTGAATATACTTGGAACGTGGAACGTGGAACATTGAACATGGTAAATTATTAAAATGAAACCCCCACCCGTACATCAAAAAACTCCGCAATATGACCATTTGCCATAAGGCTGAGGCCTGCGAAGGCTATCTTAAAGACCTGTACACGGACAATATAACGCTGGTACAGCATGGATGATTCCCTGTCAGGGCTATACACATATACACCCAGGTTAAAAGAAAGAACCAGTTTGCCAAGAAGGTAATCGTAACCTGTATAAATTGATACTTTATTGGCGGCACGGTAACTGATAGCTGGATGAATTTGGCTCCGTGCAAGCTCACCACCATCATGAATATATTCCATACCCATTGGTAAAGCCGATACCCGTCCGAATTGCCAGGCAAACTGCCCATAAAGGCCAAAGACATAATACAGGTTTTCATCATCTGTGATTCCGCGGAATCCAAGGAAAGTACCGATATCCTTTCTCCATTTTCGTTTAAAAAGACGAGTTTCTTTTTTACCAGTTTTGATTTTCTTAAAACTGGATTTTTTGAAGGAATAATCTACTCCGGCACTAAAACCCGGATAATTCAAACCTTTATTTGGCAACTTCACACCTCCGTTTGAAATATGGTTGTAGTTGGCAGCCAGGATCAGTTTTACATGGTCGCTGACCTGGAAATTAGCTGTAAAGTTTATTAGAGCGGCAAAAGCAAAATAAGTGCTGTAAGCCAGGTTTAATGGATTATCATCAGGGTCATACGGCATACTCTGGTAATTCAGGCCAAGGCCTGCTCTCAACGAAAAACTGACACGATTATGGGCATTAAGGAAAGGCTCTGCAAAGACTAACAATGTCATGCCATGTCCCAGAATTTCTGAATTACGGTAATCCCAGTAATAAAAGGATAAACCAAGTTTTGGATAGCAATTACAATAATCCCTTGCATTTTTACTTTTATAATGCCATGCAGCATCAAGCTGCAAACCCATAGGGTTGGTTTGTATCTCCTTTGGCAATGCTTTGGAATGGCGAAAGACCACACCGTAGTTATAGCGAGCCCCCAGGATAAAGTATCGTTTTATGCTGTCGTTTCCCTGCTGAGCCTGTAAGGAAAACAGGATGAGGCAAAACAAGATAAGTAACTGGTATCTGGAGGCTGGAATCATTTGTATAAAAATAATACTATTCATGTTCCAGGTAAACTAAAATGGCACATGGCACATGGCACATGGTACATTGAACATTGAACATGGAACATGATAATTGATTACCTTTAGCATATGCGTGCTTGTAAAATCTTTATTACCATAATACTGATATTTGTTTCTGCTTATATCATTGCGCAAACACCCGCTGCTTATATTACACGTGAACTAAATGATTATGCTTCCTATGAACAGAGGGGAGGCATTAGGGCGGAAGGTGATTCTATTGATGGACAGCCGCATGGTAAATGGACTTATTATTTGATAAGCAATGATTACTTCAAGTACTATGAAGGTGAATATGATCAAGGGAAAAGAGTGGGCGCATGGAAGAATTTCTCGGTTGACCCTCCTGAAGGATATGTGAAAAACGATGAGCTGGTCAGGTCAACTGAAATCTGGCAGGATGGCAGAATGATTAAGTGGAAAGGTGGACAGAATAACGTTGAGCTGGTATCTGTTACCGGACTTAGTGTGGAACAAGCAGAAGAAATCAGAAGATTGGATGAAGCCATTGAGATGCTTTTTAGAAAGACCTATGGACAAACGGTGACTTATATTCGGGGAGAATCACTGGAAAGTCTCCAGACGTTTATGCTGGAGAGATTCCAAAGCCTCATGCTAAGTTCAGGTACTGAAGGATATATAAAATACTGGAATTTAAACAAACAGCTGGAGTTTCATGAGATATTTAATGAAGGTGTGATAGCAGAGGCCACCTATTATGACTACCAGGATGGAAAATGTATTTCACAGTCGCAATACGCTAATGACATCCTGCAGGAAAAATGCCTCTTTATCATGGGAGAGCCAACAGATGTGGATATTTACCTCTATTATCCGGAAGGAGGCCTGAGACAAATAAAGTCATACAGGGGCGACTCCATACGGGCAGGCAGATGGATGAGCTATTATGAAAATGGTAAAAAGAAATGCATAGGCACCTATGCCAATGGCAAGAAGCATGGGAAGTGGACCCTGTGGGATCAGGAGGGGAATAAGACAATGCTTAAATACAATAATGGGGAGATGGAATAGTGATACCAGTTCAGTTGACAGTTGACAGTTGACAATTCTGATCACTGATCAGTGATCACTGATCAAGGGTATTTGCATGGCAAATACCGTTCCTTTACCAGCTCCGGAATCAATCGAAACAGTCCCGTCCAGGAACTTCACACGTGAAAAGATACTTTGCAGTCCGATAGACTTTTGCGCCAGCATTTTATCTACATCGAAGCCTTTGCCATCATCTGAAAAATGAATATCCAGTTTTGCTGGCATTACATTAATCTTAAGCCGGATCTTCTTTGCATTAGCGTGTTTGAGTGTATTGTTGACCAGTTCCTGGACAATGCGGTAGATCATGATCTCCTTGTTTTCGGGCAGGCGCTCACGCGCACCCTTGATCTCACATAGTGCATCCATTCCTTCGGTATCTTCCAGCTTTTCAAACAGGTCCTCCAGTGCTTCGCACAGACCAAGCTTGGTGAGTAATCCCGGCATCATATTATGTGAGATCTTACGCACATCGCTGGTGGCCTGCTCCAGGAATTGGGTTGCCTTTTCTATAAGTGGCTTGTTGGCCGGCGTTGGGTCTTTAATAGAGGTGAATTGCAGCTTGGTAGCAGAGAGCAACACACCCAGTCCATCATGCAGCTCTGTGGCGATGCGCTTGCGTTCCTCTTCCTGTCCCTCGACCAGGAAGCGTGCTGCAAGGAGCTTCTTTTCTTCTTCCAGCTGCCTGATTTTTTGTTCAGAGATGATTCTGTTCTTGCGGGCGGTCAGGCGAATAACTATTATTAGGAATATGCTTAATGCAATGATACCTAAGCCCGTAAAGAAGTATATGTTTCGCTGAGTCGTCTTCCTAAGTATCTCATTTTTCTGAACCAAAAGTTTGGCCTGGTCTGCTTCTCTTTCGTATTGAAAGCGAAGATCAGCAACCACCCTTTCTTTGTTTAGATCATAAATATCATATTTTACTGTATCATATTGATAATAGTATTCCAGGGCTTTTTTATAATCACCTACCTGGTAATAAGTATTGGAAATATGCAGAAGTAGTTTCTTAAGATTTTCTTTATCTCTCGTTTCTAGTGCAAGTTGCTTGCATGAATCAAACAAGACTAATGCCTGATTATGTTTTCCCTGTTCTGCCAGTATAGAAGCTTTGTTTTGTAAGGCAATGATAATTCCCCTTGTATAATTTTGAGCTTTGTAATAGGAAAGGGCCATGTCATAATTCTCTATAGCCAGATCATATAATCCATTTTGTTGGAATACAATCCCGTAATTAACATAAAGATCATTTATGCCCCTTTGATCTTTGATCTCCCTGTATAACTCCTCTGCCTTCTTATAATAATATATAACTGTGTCCAATTCTTGTTCTGCACTTGCCACATTACCCAGTTTAGTATAAATAATGGCCAATGATTTATCATGCCCGGATGACCTTGCATGGACTGCACTTTTATGAAGGTATCTTTTAGCATTATCAGATTGCCCCATTCTCAGATACGTTTCACCCAGGTTTGAATAAACCAACGAAAGGTATCTTGTGCGTCCACTTTTTTCGGAAAGGGTTATGGTCTTTTGAAGGTATAGAGCAGATGAATCATACTCTGCCAGTTCCTGGAAAATGATACCAAAACTGTTATAAATGCTAATTAATGCTGCTGTATCAAGGTTTCTTAAAAATATTTTCAGGGCCTTTCTGTAATAGCTTAAGGATGATTCCATTTTCCCCTGGCTTCGTAGCAGTTTACCATACTGGGAATAACCTTTAGCCATCATGATACTATCCTGTTTCAAAATATCTAATGCTAGATAGTTGGTAATGATCTGCATCGCAGTATCATAATCACCTCTTGCTTTATAAAGTATGCATTTCCAGTATAAAGCCTTGGCCTGCCCTTCCTCATATTTCAGATTATTTGAAAGATCATATGCCTGTTGGCAAAACAACATCGCGCTATCCGGATCTGCCAAATAATATTCTCTTGTAAGAAAGAGCAGGTTATTAACTTTTTCAACGCTATTTTTTTCTTTAGATATAATTTTAAGAACGCTGTCAACATCAGACGATGCAGAACTAGTCTTAATATCCAATCCTGAAATTGCCAGGATGAATAAAGAAATAAACAGCCACTGTGTTGTAATTTTCATTAGACAATTACTCTTCAGGAATTTCCTGGGATTGTGAAATGGTAGTTACTTCCCCTTTTTTGCTGCCGCCTTCGTAAACCATTGCAGTTACTGTATAGTTAGGTTGTTTTGGTCCTTTGAAGGATAGAATTTCCACATTTTTATGTATCTCGGCCCCAGGTTCTTCTGGTGTGCCTTTGATATTTAAAACAATTATTGCTCCTGTACTGCCTATATAATATTTTTCTATTGGACCGATATATTCACCAAATGGTAAATAGACTTTAACAACTGATTTTACCGGTGTATTTCCATCGGATGGCGTGAGCACATCGATTCTTTGAATGGGTTGATACATTGACATGACTTTAAAATTTTTGGGTTAGAAATTCGTTTAATTTTTCTCTTTTATATTAATATCTGGTCGTATATATATTTCACACTTTCGTGCTACATTGTTCCGTCAATTAGTTCAATATCAGAATTCTCCGATGCATTGATCTTGATGCCCCTGGCCCATTCCGGCAGGTTCTTGATCCTGAATACCACATCTACCTCAAGTTCCACATTGGTATATTCCTGATCACTATCATCCAGTTTGAAATCAAGTTCATAAATGCCATCAGGCGGTGCCTCATCATAATTCCTGGGGACCAGTACGGGGGCGATCAACTTTTTAATTTCAGCCACCCCTCTTGCTTTTATGGCCATCAGATCTGGTGCAGCATCGTCTTTGACAATCTGGATGTCTCTGACATATCTGATTTTATCGTTCATGGTCTACAATATTACATCAGAATGCAAAGAAATCCATAGCAGAAATCCACCATAATAATTGATCAACGTTTTCTGCCATGCTTTTAAAAGCAAGTGGCCATAATTTTGATAGTGAAATTGCAAAGAACAAAAAACCAGTTCTTTCCTTAGTTAAACCGATTTTATAAATTCAAAAAGCAGGAGGGTATTATGAAAAATCTCAAAATCTTATTGATTACGTCCCTCGTTTCCCTGGCCATGTTAAGCTATGCTGATAACAAGCCAAAGCAGGTCAAAAAGATCACGCGGATAGCCATTGAGCAGGTTCGCACCGTTCCGGGACTGACAGGGGCCATTTATTCACAGGTAAATCCGGTATTTCTCAAAATTGAGCATCCGGGATATTACAACGCCATCGCGAATCATAATGGGAACACCTATTATATATACGGGTCCCGCAAAGCATGGTTAAGATTCTTCAACATGAAGCCAGTACCAAAAGGAGTTATGCAAAAGGGGTTCCCAGGTGCTGCAAGGGGTAACCTTTAAAGCAGGAGGTCGTCATGAAAGCAATAGCTAAAAAGTTCGAATTGACCATGTTTCTTGTTTATCCCTTGTGTGTTGTCGCAGTAACCATTATATCTATAGTGTAGCAGTGGGTAATCGATTCATGGTAGATTAATCAATGCGAGTAACACCCCGGAAACGGGGTGTTTTTTTATCATGTCTTATCCCTCCGGCCTGGAGGCATCCCTGAAAACCACTAAAAAAAAATGTAGCATAAACCAGCTATGATTCTCAATCCCACTGAGCATACCTTTGGTTGTAGAATTTCGAGAACATAAGCAACAGTTCTTTTCTTAGTTAAACCGATTTTATAAATTCAAAAAGCAGGAGGACAAAATGAAAAATCTAAAAGTTTTATTAATCACAGCACTGGTTTCACTGGCAATAGTAAGTTATGCCGACAATAAACCAAAAAATGTCAAGTCTATCACCAAGATCTCAATCGAGCAGGTTTTTACAGTTCCGGGACTGGCAGCTGCCGTCTTTTCACAGGTAAATTCCAGTTTCCTTAAGTATGAAAAACAGCAAACATATCATGCCGTCGTAAGATTGCACGGAAGGACCTATTATGTTTCCGGATCACGTACAGCGTGGTTTACATTTTTCAATATGAAGCCGGTAAAGGCACAAGCGATCTGGTGGGATTAGCACCTAAAGCCGAAAATAGCAATGCCTTAATCAAATTGCGAGAGCCCGCCGAATGGCGGGCTTTTTGTTTTTAGTCTATAAAATCATTTTCCACTGCCCAGCGAACCAGTCCGGCAGTATTTTTAGCCCCGGCCTTATGCATAAGATTGGCCCGGTGGCTTTCAACCGTATGGAAGCTGATGAAAAGCTTATCTGCTATTTCCTGGCTGGAGAACTCCCTGCAGATCAGGTTCAGGATCTCTACCTCCCTGTCGGTAAGCTTTGGAAAGAGATCACGGGTGTTTTCCATCTTCAGCTCCTGGGTCACCAGTCGTAATGAAAGTCTGTCGCAAAAGTATTTTTCCCCGGCATGAACCGCGCGTATGGCTTTTTCAAGGTTATCCTTGTCAGCATCTTTCAGCAGGTACCCAGATGCCCCGTTCTTGACCATCCACTTGACAAAACGCTTTTCGTCGTATTGCGACAGGGCAATAACCTTGACCTCAGGGAATTGCTTGCTGACCTTCTTGGTACATTCCAGTCCATCGAGCATAGGCATATTGATATCCATAAGGATGACATCCACAGCAATGCCCGACTCCAGCCGTTCCAGGACCTGATAGCCATTGTTTGCCTCGGCAATGAAATTAAAATCTTCAATATCTGCGAGATTTGCTTTAATGCCGTCGATCAGCAGCTGGTGGTCATCAGCAATAAGGATATTAATCATGCCCCTCCGGTTTATGTTTTCACATAAGGAAAATCATAGTATCTGGCAGTGCAGCGAGGTCAATCATCGATAAGAATGTTAAATATAGTGAATTTGAGGGGGTTAGTCAAGTCAGTGACCACTGAACAGTGAACACTGAGCAGTGGTGACCAGTCTTTCTGTTCAGTGATCAGCACATTTGATTGATCATCTTGCACCAGGCATCGCGCTTCTTGACGACGAAGCGCAGCTCTTTGCCGTCTTTGGTCAGGACCGTGAGGCCGTTGGAGCTGAAAAAACCGGATTTGAAATACAGGAGTTCCTGGATCTCCTGGGGAACGATCTCAAAATTGTATTCCCTGGTATTGTCGGATGAGGTTTGGAAATATATGCGTTGATTGGTGAGGATCAGTTTTCCTTTAACTTCATTGTTTTCTGAAAGATGCTGCACATCGCCGGCCATCTTTACCATTTCATTGGCTTTCAAGTCTACTACCATAACGTTCGGTTGTTTCTTATAAGACGAGGGAAAATGGGAAACGTTACATTTTGGTGGTTGGTGTGGGTCAGATGCCGGATGATATCTGATTCATGATTCATGATATCTGATATCTGATTTTCTGGTCACAGGCCTGCCCCTGCGAAGGCAGGGGTCACTGGTCACAGATCACGAATGTGGTAATGACCCCGGAGGGGTCAGATGTTATTAGAAAGATGAAGCATTGTTATAACCTCACCCCCTGGCCCAGGTTGAACAGAGGAACAAAGGAACAGAGGAGTGTTGATTTGATATCTGATTCATGATTCATGATTTCTGATATCTGATTTTCTGGTCACAGGCCTGCCCCTGCGAAGGCAGGGGTCACTGGTCACAGATCACGAATGTGGTAATGACCCCGGAGGGGTCAGATGTTATTAGAAAGATGAAGCATTGTTATAACCTCACCCCCTGGCCCCCTCTCCAATTTGGAGAGGGGGAAAAGGGGGCCGGGGGGTTAAGGGGGTGAGGTGAAATAAATAAAGAAAAATGCTGATTGTGAGTAGCTTTAGTGTACTTTTGCGGGCTGTTTAAGAAGTAAGTGCATTATGGATATAAGAAATATAGCAATCATTGCGCATGTTGATCATGGTAAAACAACCATGGTCGACAGGATCCTGCACCAGGTGAAGCTGTTCAGGGACAACCAGGAGATGCAGGACCTGATCCTGGATTCGAATGACCTGGAGCGGGAGAGAGGGATCACAATCCTATCTAAGAATGTTTCAGTAAGGTATAAAGGAACGAAGATCAATATCATTGATACCCCGGGCCACTCGGATTTTGGCGGAGAGGTGGAACGAGTCTTAAATATGGCCGACGGGGTCCTGCTTCTTGTTGATGCCTTTGAAGGTCCTATGCCTCAGACAAGGTTTGTCCTGCAAAAAGCACTGGAGCTTGGCCTGAAGCCTATTGTGGTTATTAATAAAGTTGACAAGCCTAACTGCAACCCGGACGAAGTGCATGAAGATGTTTTTGAATTGATGTTTGCTCTCGATGCGACTGACGAGCAACTTGCTTTCCCGACGGTTTATGGCTCGTCGAAGCAGGGATGGATGGGACCTGACTGGAAAACACCAACCCATGATGTGGCCTATTTGTTGGATACGATTATTGAGTATTTTGAGCCTCCTAAGGAAAACCCCGGGACCTTACAATTGCAGGTCAGCTCATTGGATTATTCATCGTATACAGGGCGGATTGCCGTAGGAAGAGTGCACAGAGGAAGTATCATGATGGGCGACCAGGTTTCTATTGTTCAGAGAAACGGTCTGGTCAATAAATCCGTTGTGAAGGAGTTATACCTTTTTGAAGGGCTGGGCAAAGAAAAAATCAAGACAGCAGTTAAATCCGGTGAGATCGTGGCGATCATGGGCCTTGAGAACTTTGACATTGGAGATACCGTGGCCGATTTTGAGGAACCTGAGGCCTTAATACCAATCTCTATTGATGAGCCTACGATGAGCATGCTTTTCACCATTAACAACTCACCATTTTTTGGTAAAGAAGGGAAATATGTCACATCAAGGCATCTGAGGGACAGGTTATTTAAAGAAACCGAAAAGAACCTGGCATTAAGGGTTGAAGAAACCGATTCACCCGATCGCCTGAATGTTTACGGCCGTGGTATCCTTCACTTATCTATCCTGGTAGAAACGATGAGAAGAGAAGGCTATGAGTTTCAACTGGGCCAGCCCAAGGTGGTTATAAAAGAAATTGATGGGTATAAAAATGAGCCGGTAGAGCTCTTATATGTAAATGTAGCCGAGGAATTTTCCGGGAAGGTCATTGAGATCGTCACCAAACGTAAGGGCGACATCATGAATATTGAGAAGAAGAATGACAGGACAAACCTTGAGTTTAAGATCTCGGCCAGGGGCTTGATTGGACTAAGCAATCCTATACTTACTGCCACTGAAGGCGAAGCAGTAATTTCGCATCGCTTTAAAGGCTATGAGCCATGGAAGGGTGAGATACAGCGCAAGAGAAACGGTGCCCTGATCGCTATGGAAACAGGAACCTCCATCGCTTACTCTATCGACAGAATGCAGGACAGGGGAAAGTTCTTCATTGATCCCAACGAGGCCATTTATGCAGGACAGGTGATCGGGGAGAGCACCCGGTACGATGACCTTGTGCTGAATGTGATCAAAACCAAGAAACTATCCAATATGCGTGCTGCCGGCTCAGATGAAAAGCTATCAATTGCCCCGGCCATCAAGTTCTCCCTGGAAGAAGCCATGGAATATATTGGAGATGATGAATATGTCGAAGTCACCCCCAGGTCCATCCGCATCCGAAAGATCCTTTTGGGCGAGCTGGATCGGAAGAGAAGGAAAGCCAGTGAACACTGATCACTGAACAGTGATATTGTTATACTGTTAAATTGTTAAACTGTTAAACTGTTATTTTCAATCTCTTTTCTCCCCGCCTTCGGCGGGATGTCCCTCGGCTTTGCCTCGCTCCACTTCTCTCTTTTCTCTTCTCTCTTCTCTCTTCTCTCTTTTCTCTTTTCTCTTCTCTCTTCTCTCTTTTCCTCCCTCTTCTTCTTTCGAAATTTTTGTTCCTGCCAACTATTTTCGTATCTTGTATGCCTCTATATAAGAGTGGTCACAATGAAAAAACTTACCCTAATCTTGTTGCTTTTAAGTTTTAATTCAGTTTACGGGCAATGGACCCAGGTTTTCCCCACACCTTACAGATATGTGAATGTGGATTTTTTTGATGAAAACATCGGGTTTATTGTTAGCCTGGAAGAAGTATATAAATCCACTGATGGCGGAGATTCCTGGCAAACAGTGACAATCCCGGGTTCAAAAGAATATTATAGCGATATTGTGATGATTGACAATGACATTATCTGGAATGTTTCAGGCGGTTATTGTAAATCGCCGGGAAATGGTGTCGTATGCAAATCGGAAGATGGTGGAAATACCTGGGAAGTCAAGCTGATAGATATTGCCCTGGATTTCTACGAGCTTTATTTTTTTAATGAAAATATTGGATTCCTATGTACCAATGACACTCGTTATTATTCTACCACAGATGGTGGCGAAGCATGGACCTTATCAGATGAAATGCCTACGGATTGGATCAATAATTTTCATTTTATTAGTGAAGACACAGGATGGATATGCGGGGGAGGTGATTTATATTACATTGCCAAAACCACAGATGGAGGCATCAGCTGGGAGACACAGCTGAATGATCCACCGCCGGAATACAACTGCATATTGGATATTGAGTTTGTCAATAACCTGAAAGGTTTTGCATCTGCAGGTAACCGGACTTTTCTTACTACAAGTAACGGCGGCGATACATGGGAGTACATTGCGACAGCACTGGATCCGGGTGTATTGGTTGGACTGCCCGCAGACTACCGCATATGGGACATCGAGTTCATTGATGAGAACCTTGGATGGATAACCGGAGGACCCTGCTGAGGTGATCCGGGCCAGTTTATCATGTCGACAACCGACGGAGGTACTACCTGGCAAATGGACGTACTTGACGATTATCCAGATGAAACAGAGTTAAGGGCATTGGACTTTATCGATTCCGGTTATGGATGGGCCACGGGAGTTAGCGGGCTTACGTTGAAGACCCATTTCCCGGTAAATATTGAGGAGAATAATACTGTTTCAGGCCTAAGCATATTTCCAAATCCTTTCACTACCTCCACAACCTTTGAATACGATCTGGCAAAGCCAGGTGATGTACAGTTTACAATTTACAATGTACAATCTCAGATTGTGTTTAGGATGCAGGAAAAGCAGGATAAAGGAGTGCAGAGGGTTATATGGAGTGCGGAAGGGTTGCCGGCGGGGATGTATTATTGCAGGATCATGGCTGAAGGTAAGGTGGGCAGTGGGAAATTAGTGGTAAGTGATTAGTGGTTAGTGTAAATATATCTATATTTTATTTTGCGATTTACTACATATTGTGTAGTTTTGTGCAAACGTGATTATGGTTGAAAAATCCACATATAATTACATTGACGACTACTTGAACGAAATACAGGCTAAAGGGAGATATTCAGTAACATTCGATGAATTAAAGAACCGCTTTAATGTTTCTGAAAAAGCCCTGCTGCAAAACATTTACCGCCTAAAACAAAAAAAACAGCTTGCGCAAGTACGAAAAGAATTTTATGTAATTATTCCGCCTCAATATTCCTACAGAGGAATGGTACCTCCTACTCTTTTTGTCGATGATATGATGGACTCGCTGAACAGGGAATATTATGTTGCACTTTTCTCAGCAGCGGCTTTACATGGAGCAGGTCATCAGCAACCTATGGAATTTCAAATAATAACAAAAAAGCCTCCTCTTCGAAACATTAAAAATCAAAAGCTGACCATATCATATTTTATAAAAACAAATTGGCAACCTGACCTAATCATAAAAAAGAAAACCGAAACCGGGTATCTTAATGTTTCTTCACCTGAATTGACTGCTTTCGATTTTGTACTACACCATAAAAAGATTGGTGGGTTAAACCGTATAATTCCCATTCTCGAAGACCTGACAGATATGATAAAGCCTTCAATACTGTTAAGAACTGCTAAAAGTCAAAAAACATCTAATGTTCAGCGGTTAGGATTTCTATTGGATGAATTAGGTAAAGAAGCTCTTGCTAATTCCATACTCAGAATATCCGGCTTATCACCTAATTACATTCCTTTATCGCTTGCACACAAAGAGCAGTCGGGATTAGTTAATGAAAAGTGGAAAGTAATCATCAACACAGAACTCGACATTTAATGATCCCGAGGAGATTCATCGAAGAATGGAAGGAATTTGCATTATGGCCAGAAAATGCACAGGTAGAACAGGACCTTGTTATTGAGAAGGCATTGTTGCAATTGTTTTCTGATCCATTTTTAAATAAACAATTGGCTTTCAGAGGGGGTACAGCTTTACACAAGATCTTTCTGAAACCACAGGTACGTTATTCCGAAGATATTGACTTGGTACAAATAAAAAGCGAACCTATAAAGGAAACAATAGCTGCTATTAGAAAACAATTCGACTTTTTAGGCAAGCCATCTGTAAAACAGAAAATGAACAATAACACCCTGGTTTACAGATTTGATTCTGAAATACCTCCAATCGTTAATTTAAGATTAAAAATCGAAATTAATTGCAGGGAACACTTTACAGTATTAGGATACAAAGAGGTTGAATACAACATCGAAAATTCCTGGGTAGCTGGTTCTTGTAAACTCATTTCATTTGAAGTAGAAGAAATGCTTGGCACCAAATTGCGAGCACTTTATCAACGTAAAAAAGGTCGGGACCTGTTTGATTTGTACTATGCTTTAAACAATCTTAATATAGATATAGAGAAGGTTCTAATATGTTACAAAAAATACATTTCATCTTCAGTGGAAAGTCCTCCTACTCAAAAGCAATTTTTGCTAAACATGGAACACAAATTGAAAGATTCAGATTTTAGCGGTGACATTTACGGATTACTAAGGCCGGGTATTGAGTACGATCAAAATAAATCATACCAATTGATAAAGACGGAACTCATAGAAAAGATTTAATACTGATATTAATGCGCCTCTATTCGTCTCTATGTTCCTCTATGCGACCCCTCCGGGGTCGTAGATGTATCCTGTGGCTTCCCTTTTTTAGAAACATATGATCCGATCCGCGGATCAAGAACACTTCTGCAATCGTTATTCGTTAATCTGATATCAAAAAAGCTCCGCCCTACGTCCGCCGTAGCTTTAGCAGAGGCAGAGGGCGAAGCTTTTTTTGTAGCCCCTGATGGAATATTATCGAACGATTATATAGAAGATTTAAAGAAAATCTATGATCTGATACCGGTTTTGGAGGATTCCGGGTTAGTACTCTCACATTAGCCAGTATTACCGAAGTGCCTCAATGGAGGGATATTAAGATGCCTCGCTGGAATCTAACCTATTTTATGAACCCGTAATTTCAAATTTAGTCAAGCTGCCACAGTGCTTCTCATTTGCACAAAGACAAATATTTCCTTAACTTAGATGTGTATTTGATAAAAGAAGGTGAAAATTTGTTCATCTCATGTATACTGCAAATTGCATAGAAAGTCGTGTTAGGTCAAGATTGGTTGTTATATTTTCGGTCTTTCGTATAATTGCTATATTATCTATCTTCCTTTGCAGCATAGAAAGCTATTCCCAACCCAATAAACGTACGAATTTCTGGTATTTTGCTGATTCTTGTGGCTTGGATTTCAATAGCGGAATGCCTGTTGAAGACTTCTCAGGATTGTCATACACACAAGGATTCGGGGTCACAGGTTCTGTAATGAGTGACACCAATGGGAATTTACTTTTTTATTCCAACGGTCGACAAATTTGGAACAAAGAACACGAATTGATGAATAATGGATATGTTGGTCCACCCTATGATCCCGGCACCCAGTCTTCAATTGCTTTTCCTCAACCTGGATCAGACAGTATTTACTACATTTTCACTTCAAGATACATTGATGAACAATTTCCAATGTTTTATTATATAGTTGATATGAGCCAAAATAATGGCTTGGGCGAAGTTACCGACATCGTATATCTCCCTTCATACTGTGACGCTACAGAAAAGCTGACTGCAGTTTATCAAAATAACAAAACGGATCTATGGGTTGTAACCCGTAGTTTTAGAGATAAAAGATATGCTTCTTTCCAAGTTACTACAGAAGGGGTAAACAACAATCCTGTTTTTAGCCCGGCTCCCGAAGAAAATTTCTCAAGTGGTTGGGATTATGCAGGCATTATGAAAGTTTCTTATGATAAGAAATATATGGTATCCTGTTTCCCTGGAGCAGGGGCCAGCAGGGCAAAAGTTGAAGTCTGTAAAATCGACATTCAATCAGGTAGCATCACCCACCTATATTCTTTTAAGCTACGAGAATTAGTATATGCCAGCCCTCCTTATAGGACATATAGTTGCGAATTCTCTCCTGACTCGAAATACATGTATCTCTCAGGAGTGATATTTACAGATTCAATAACTCATGTGTTTCAATTTGATATGCAATATATCGAGGATTCAACCGCGTTTGAACAATCCATTACCCAAATTGGTGTTGGGCAAGGCAACAGCCTTCAACTTGCACCAGATGGTAAAATATATTGCTTTGGAATAGACCCATATTTAGCATGGTTTTATCCGGAAAATAATTATGTCGGCATAATTCATAATCCTGAAAAACGAGCCATTGCCTGCAATTATGAAGCCAATGCATTCTTAATTGACTATGGGACAGTACGCTACGGGACGGTTAACCTTGTGACTGATTTTCTTTTCCGTTTTGATTTTGAAGGTATCTGCGAAAGCGACACTTTTACTTTCGATCCCTGGTTTTTTCCTGAGCCAACTTACATAGAATGGAATTTCGGTGATGTATTATCGGGAGCAAATAACACATCAACAATCCCTCATGCCACCCATAAATTCACAGATGGGGGCAGTTATGAAGTCTCTGTCCATGTGGAATATCCGAATGGGCGTATTGAAGAAACCTCAAGGGTAGTGGAAGTTGTATATGCTCCCGAGCCGGACCTTGGAACAGATACAACTTTTTGCTCTACCAGTGGTATCACTTTGGATGCCGAATGCGGAGATCATTTCTACTTATGGAGTACGGGGGCTTTTGGAACAAGTCAGATTACTGTTTCAGATACAGGATGGTATTGGGTAAGGGTGGAGAATAATGCAGGATGTTTTGAAACGGATTCTATTCATTTATCTGCTTATCCTCCTGCATTTGTTGATACTACAAGTCTGGTAGTAATCCCAACAACCTGTGGAGGAAGCATGGGAGCAATCACTGGTCTGGCATTCTCAGGAATCCCCCCGTTTTCATACATATGGACAAATGATATTGGAGATACAATATCAAGCAACCTGGATTTATTTCATCTTGCAGTCGGTAATTATACATTGCATGTGACAGACGGCAACGGTTGTAACTCTTTAATTGGACCTTACACAATCCATGATGCCGGGGATGTATTGATCGATGATGTAACCTACTCCTCAGAATACTGTGACCAGCAGAATGGCACTATAACTGTCACAGCTACATCCGGGCTAACGGAAATGCTGTTTTATTCTCTTGACAATGGTACTACCTACTACAATAACCAGGGCAATTTTACTGAATTGCCTGCTGGATCATATGCTGTCAGGGTAAAGGACTCCACCGACTGCCAGGATGTATATATCTACAATCCGATTATTATTGAGAACATACCCGGCCCACAGTTAGATAATGTAGTAGTTACACCATCGGTCACAGGGCAGAATAACGGAGCTATAGAGATTATTGCTTCAGGTAGCGGAGATACCTTGTATTACTCTAATGATAACGGATCATCCTATCAAATTAACAACGGATGGTTCTCAAACCTATCTGCAGGCTTTTATAACTGCATTGTGATGGATGAGAATGGCTGTGATACAACCTTTATCGTAGAAGTTACGGAAGAAACCATCCTTCGTCTACAAGCTATAGCTGGTGATGATGAAGCCTGTCCAGGTAATGCTGCATTTGTTCCACTTATTGTCACAAATTTTCAGGATGTTGCAACATTTAGGACTAATCTACTTTACAATAACACCCTTTTGGATTGCCAGGGTTATGCCAATGCAAATGCACAGCTGGAAGATTCGCTGGAGGTTATTGTTTTTCCCGCAGAAGGAAGGATAGAACTGAGCTGGTCATCAACATCCGTGACACTGCCTCAACAATCTATTCTAACTGACCTGGTCTTCTCATCTACTATTCCTGGAATCAACCAGATTGAATGGGATGGGCAGCAAGGATCAAGCTATTTCCTGAACTCCCTGGGAGATGATATCCCGGTAGATTATTACATGGGAAATGTTAAGATATACAACGAAGTATCTGTGGCACTTGATCCCTCTCTTGAAGCCTGTGAAGGTGATGATATTACGATAATGCCACAGCTTCTGTCAAGCAATGGTGAGGTCAGCTATTTGTGGACTTATCCAAATGGGGATACAAGCCTGCAGCAGATACAGTACCTTAATAATATTCAGGGAGGCAGCTCAGGTACCTACTATTTAAGCGTAACTGATACTGCACAATGCAATTTAGAAGCAGCCTTGGATTTAGTTGTTTACTCAAACCCTGTTCCTGCATTCTCTGGACAGGATACAATCACTACAGAAGTACCTGTAGAGATAGATGCAGGTGCGAATCATGCAACTTACAGCTGGACTACAGGAGAGAACAGTCAGTTTATTACTGCTGTCCATGAAGGCTGGTATGGTGTGTTGATAGAATCCCTGCAGGGTTGCTATGGAGAGGATTCCATTTATGTTCTTTTCACCACCCCACCACCAATGGAGCCTCAGGATAACCTTATCTTCGTTCCTAATGCATTTTCTCCCAACAAGGATGGTTTGAATGATGAGTTTAAAGCAATAACTACATCAAATCAAATTTCTTCTTTCCGCATGTATATTTACAATCGTTGGGGAGAGCAAATATTTGAAAGCAGTGATATCTCACGTGGCTGGGATGGAGAATACAAAGGACAGCCATCTCCTGCAGGAGCTTATGTGTATAAGATAGATTATATGCTTGGCAGCTTGGCTGAAATCAGAACAATGTCGGGTGTGGTAGTTTTGGTGAGGTAGAGGTTAGTGAAATTGTTATATTGCTATACTGTTATATTGCTAAATTGTTAAACTGTTAAATTGTTGTTTTCAATCTCTTCTCTCTTTTCTCTTCTTTCTTTTCTTTTATCAAAAAAGCCTCGCCATCCGCCTTCGCAGAAAGCTACGGTGGACAAAGGGCAGTGCTTTTTTGTAGCCCCGACAAGAATCGAACTTGTATCTAAGGTTTAGGAAACCTCTATTCTATCCATTGAACTACGGGGCCGAAATCGTAAATCGGTCTGCAAAATTAATGAACAATCTGGAGAAATACAACATACCTAAGAATTGACCAAAACATTGGGAATTGACCAATTCACCAATCTGCAACAATTGACCAAATAAAGTACAATTCTCCAAGACTCAATCCCTTCAATTTTCAAACTTTGAAAATTGATTATTCTATCATTGTAATTTGGAGCTTATTTGGTCAATTGGAGCTTGGTAATTGGTCAATTATTCTGATGGTCTTAACTTATGGTACTTCCGTTATTAAACTTCTCCGAAGGCATCACAAAACATAAGTTCCCATCAGGTCCCTCGACCATCAGAATCATCCCATCCGACTCGATGCCGCGGATATTGCGGGGTTGGAGGTTGACCAGGAAGCAGGCCTGCTGCCCGATGATATCCTTGGGGTCATAGTCCTCGGCAATGCCGGATACAATAGTACGCTGATCAATACCGGTATCTATCTTAAGCTTTAAAAGCTTCTTGGTCTTGGGTACTCTTTCGGCTTCAATAATGGTGCCTACACGGATGTCGAGCTTTGAAAAGTCATCATAGGTGATCATCTTCTTGGCCGGGGACACATTTGCTGCCTCTCCTTCATTTTGCTTTTTAGTGTCAAGAAGCTTCTTAACCTGTGCTTCGATCACGCTGTCTTCTATCCTTTCAAAGAGGTACTCGGGCTTGCTTAACTCATGACCAGCCTGTAGTAAGTCGGTCTGACCGGCTTCTGCCCAGTCCATCTGCGGTAAATTGAGCATCGCTGCAAGCCTTTTCGCAGTAAATGGAAGAAAGGGCTCGCAAAGGACGCTGAGGTTGGCGCAGATCTGTAATGATATATACAAAATGGTCTTCACCCTTTCCTCATCAGTCTTGAAGATCTTCCAGGGCTCGGAATCAGTAAGGTACTTGTTGCCCAGCCGTGCCAGGTTCATCATCTCGGCAAGGGATTCGCGGAACCTGAAATTATCAAGGCTTTTCCCTATCCTTTCAGGGAAGCTTGTTATCTCATCAAGTGTCTTTTGGTCTTCAGGTGTTATGTTTTGTATCGTCGGAACCTTCCCATCGTAGTATTTATGGGTCAGGACCAGTGTCCTGTTTACAAAGTTGCCGAAGATGGCCAGTAGCTCATTGTTGTTCTTGGCCTGGAAGTCCTTCCAGGTAAAGTCATTATCCTTGGTCTCCGGTGCATTGGTTGTAAGCGCATAACGCAGCACATCCTGCTTCCCGGGAAACTCCTCCAGGTACTCATGCAGCCATACTGCCCAGTTGCGTGAGGTGGAGATCTTGTCGTTCTCCAGGTTCATGAACTCAAAGGCCGGCACGTTGTCGGGAAGGATATAACTGCCTTCCTTCTTCAGCATGGCCGGGAAGATGATGCAGTGGAATACAATGTTATCCTTACCGATGAAGTGGATCATCCGGGTCTCTTTATCTTTCCAGTATGGTTCCCAGTCCTTGCCTGTCTTTTCTCCCCATTCCTTGGTAGCTGAGATATAGCCTATCGGTGCATCAAACCAGACATAAAGTACTTTTCCTTTGGCTTCTTCCAGTGGAACATGTACACCCCAGTCCAGGTCGCGGGTAACAGCCCGGGGGTGCAGTCCCAGGTCTAGCCAGGATTTACACTGACCGTAAACATTTGGTTTCCAGTCATCTTTATGGCCTTTAACGATCCATTCGTTGAGCCAGCCCTCGTATTTATCCAGGGGCAGAAACCAGTGCTTGGTCTCTTTCTGTACCGGCACATTGCCACTCAGGGCTGATTTTGGGTTGATCAGGTCCTTGGGACTGAGCGAGGTGCCGCAGTTTTCACACTGGTCGCCATAAGCTTTTTCGTAGCTGCAATGCGGACAGGTTCCTGTGATATAGCGGTCGGCGAGGAACTGCTTGTTCTCCTCGTCGTAGTACTGCATGGTGGTCTTTTCGATGAACTCACCTTTATCGTACAGGGTGGTGAAGAACTCGGCAGCAGTATCGTGATGTATCTTGTTAGAGGTGCGGGAGTACATATCGAATGAGATGCCGAAATCGGCAAAAGATTTCTTGATCATCTTATGGTACTTGTTGACGATCTCCTGTGGTGTAACGCCCAGCTGACGTGCCTTGATGGTGATGGGTACACCATGCTCATCCGATCCACCTATAAACAAAACATCAACACCTTTCGACCTCAGGTAACGCACATAAATATCAGCCGGAACATAGACCCCGGCCAGGTGCCCGATATGTATCGGCCCGTTCGCATATGGCAGGGCTGAAGTGACGGTATATCGCTTAAAATCTTGCTGCTTTCTTCCCATTTTACAGTAAATTCATGTAATTTAGACAAAGATACTTAAAAGTGATCAGTGACCAGTGACCAGTGACCAGAAATCACTAACCACCAGAACCACTAACATTATAACTTATAACTATAACCTATAACTTCAATGATCTCTCCTCCATACCTCAAAACCGGCGATAAAATCGGCATCATCAGCACCGCCCGCAAGATTACCGAAGCTGAGCTTGAGCCTGCTTTGCAGACATTTGCCGACTGGGGATTAGAGGTGGTTCTTGGCAAGAATCTATTTGCAGATTATCACCAGTTTGCCGGCACAGACAAGCAAAGAGCTGCTGATTTGCAAGCTATGCTCGATGATCCTGATATCAAGGCCATTGTGTGTGCACGGGGAGGCTATGGCACAGTGAGGATCATAGATGATTTAGACTTTACAATTTACAATATGCGACCTAAATGGGTTGTGGGGTATAGTGATGTGACGGTGCTGCATTCGCATATCCATTCCCATTTTGGGATTGAGACCATGCATGCCATCATGCCCCTGAATTTTCCAGGTACGCCTGAGGCTATGCAATCGCTTAAAAGAGCTCTTTTTGGAGAGCAGATCAGTTATGAATTAGAGCCTCATCCGTTCAACCGTCACGGAAAATGCACCGGACAGGTTGTGGGAGGCAACCTTTCCTTACTTTACAGTTTGAACAACACAACATCCGATATAGATACCACCAATAAAATTCTTTTCATCGAAGACCTTGACGAATATCTCTATCACATCGACCGCATGATGATGAACCTCAGGCGCAGCGGCAAGCTGGAAAACCTTGCAGGACTGATCGTTGGCGGCATGACTGAGATGAACGACAATGAGGTCCCTTTCGGCAAAACCGCTTATGAGATCATCGCCGAAGCCATAAAACCCTATTCCTTCCCCGTAATTTTCAACTTCCCCGCTGGGCACATTTCCGATAATCGGGTATTAATAATAGGGCGGCGTTGTGAAATGACAGTAGCAGAACGAGTCTTTCTGCGATTCTGAAAGTTCAGATCCAAGACACAAGACGCAAGATGATATCTGATTCATGATTCGTGATATCTGATATCTGATTTCAACATACAACCTATAACTTATAACTTATAACTTATAACTGAAACATGGCTGATCATAATGAGCTTGGGCAAAAAGGAGAGGAAATAGCAAGAAGCTTTCTTCTATCGCATGGATTAAAAATTTTGGAAACAAACTACCGCTATGGCAAGGATGAGGTGGATATTATTGCCGAGGAAGGTGATTATCTTGTGATTGTGGAGGTGAAGACCCGGTCGTCGAGCTATTATGGTGAGCCGGAGGTCTTTGTGGATAAGAAGAAGCAATACTATTTGATCCGTGCAGCCAACAAGTATATCAACTGGAAAGATGTCAGGAAAGAAACCCGCTTTGACATCGTGTCGGTGGTAGTAACGCCGACAGGGAGTAAGGTGAGGCATATCAGGGATGCTTTTTATCCGACTTTACGCGGTGTTTAAGAGAACACCGCGTAAGTGACTAGTGGTTAGTGATTAGTGGTTAGTGGGATTTATGATATATGATTTATGATATGGAAAAGGTTAGAATTTTTGAGGATTTAGAGGTTTGGCAAAGAAGTCATTCTCTTGTTGTATCATTATACAAGATAACAAAGGACTTTCCAAAGGAAGAATTGTATGGGATTACAAGTCAGATTAGACGATCTGGAGTCTCTATTCCGAATAATATTGCAGAGGGATTTGGACGCTATACCACCAAAGACCTAATTCATTTTCTAATACAATCAGGAGGATCTTTACATGAACTAAAATATTTAGTAATGCTATCTCATGATCTAGACTATATAAACCCCGTGCAAAAGAAGAAAGTAATTATCGAAATAAATGAAATTGGTATGATGTTAAATGGCTTGATAAACTCATTACGCAAAAGATTATCAATCACTAACCACTAACCACTAAGCACTAATCACTATTCTTCCTACCTTTACAATCTAATCCCACAAAAAATGGCAGAAGGTAAAAAACCCGGTTCTCCGCGCCAGCGTCATGGCGATTTTTCCAAGTTTATTGACAAAAAAAAGGATAAAGTCCCGGCAAAAAAGGAAAAAGTCCCTGCAAAAAAGGGAAAAAAGACTGAATTTGAGGATAAAAGGGGCGGAAAATACTTACAAGAGAAGAGAACTACCAGTAAATCAAGGGGATACACCAAGCCTAAGCCAGGAAGGCCTAAAGCTGATGGTTCTGTACGCCTGAACAAGTATATTGCGGATGCCGGAATTTGCTCCAGGAGGGAGGCGGATAAACTGATCGAGGCAGGGGTTGTCAAGATCAACGGGAAGGTCATTACCGAGCTGGGAACCAGGGTGATGCCAGGGGACAAGGTTGTTTATGGCGATCAGAAATTGTCCAGGGAAAAACTGCAATATGTGTTGTTGAATAAACCAAAAGGATTCATCACCACCATGGATGATCCTTATGAGCGGAAAACGGTGATATCCTTGATCAAGAATGCTTGCGAGGAGCGCATTTTTCCGGTGGGCAGACTAGACCGTAACACCACGGGATTGCTACTGTTTACGAACGATGGCGACCTTGCACAACGTCTGGCTCACCCCAGGCATGGGATCAAAAAAGTATACCATGTTGTGCTCAACAAGGCACTCACAAAGAATGACTTTGTAAAGATCGAAGAAGGCTTTGAGCTGGATGATGGATTCATCAAGGTGGATAGCATCAGCTATGCCGCTGGTGTCAAGGATAAGAAGGAGATTGGCCTGGAGCTTCATTCAGGCAGAAACCGGATTGTGCGGCGGGTTTTTGAGGTGCTGGGGTATAATGTGGTCAGGTTGGACCGTGTAAGCTATGGTGGATTGACGAAAAAGGACGTCCCACGCGGGAAATGGAGGCACCTGGAGGAAAAAGAGGTGAGTTTTCTGAAAATGATAAAGTGATTACCGTAACCTTTGAAAATGTCGTGGGTATAAATATAATCTAAATGATTTTTCGGACGTTCTTATCCGTACTTACACTTAGCAATTTCAGCAATATTGACGGTTGTAAATCAGCAGTTTAAATATTGCTTTCTGTTAAGAAACTTTATAATTTAACTGAAGTTTAACTAACTTGATGAATGTTGGTAACTGGCAAGAATAACTGGAAAACCCTCTCTTATTTATTCCTTTTAATTATCGTTTTTTGCATAAGTGCGATCCAAACTAATTCACAGCCACCCCCTGCGCTGGCCATTACTGCTTTTCCCTATGTGGAAAGTTTTGAATATGTATATGGACAATGGCAGCAGGATGTAGCTGATGATTTCGACTGGACGGTAAATGTTTCAGTAACCCCGTTTGATGGAACCGGACCGGCTTCCGCATACGATGGTGATTGTTACATCTTTACGCGTGCATCCGAAAATTATCCGTTTAAGCGGGCCAGCATGATCAGCCCGAGAGTGGATATAAGTCAGCTACAGGACCCGGTGTTGTCTTTTGCTTATCATATGTATGGTAAGGATATGGGACACCTGCAGGTATGGGTGAGTATGGATGATGGAAATTCCTGGAATGAACTAATTTGTGCTTACAATGGAAACAAAGGTGAAAGGTGGTATGTTGCGAACTTTGACATACAGAGGTACTCCGGACAGAGAATCCGGTTTAAATTCGAAGGAACCACAGGCGATGGCGTGTTGGGGGACCTGGCGATCGATTACGTATTCATCGGTGAAGGTTCCGACTTCTCCTTCAGAGATGAACGGAAGGACATGGCCTGGCAGGAATAGTCACCTGATGGTGCCATAGCTCCCGGTTAGATTACAATTTACATGGTTTGAGGAGATTTTGTGAAGTAGTATTTTACTGCTTTGGTGGGTGATGTATTTTTTTACATCAAAAGCATTGCAAGATTAAAAAATTGGTGTAAATTTGCACCACTTTTTGAAATCGAGTTCATTATATATATAATAACGACATTCCCCCTTAGCTCAGCTGGTTACTGCGCCTGCCGAAGTTTTAACGTAGGCAGGGAGCACCTGACTGAGTAAAAGAGAGAAACACAATCCCCCTTAGCTCAGCTGGTTAGAGCACCTGACTGTTAATCAGGGTGTCGCTGGTTCGAGTCCAGCAGGGGGAGCCCTCGTTGAAAAATCCCGGATTTATCGGGATTTTTTTATGCCCCTACCTTTCGTAAGTATTGATTTTACTACCCTTAGCAAAGGACCCTATCCTTCAAAATATTTTTTAGATACTGGGGGTTTTTGGGAGTCACGAAAATCCCTGGATTTTACCCTGTTTATTGGTTAAGTGATTGATTGAAAGGCTTGTGTACGTAGTTCTAGTCAGGGAAGGGGGTGGTTTTTAGATACTTCTTTGTAGATGGGGTGGGATTTGTGGATTTCAAATTGCACTTGTAACGGTTGGCGTGTATGTGCCATGACTGGAAAAACCGGACAAAGTGACCCCCTTGTGCCGATTTTGATTGACCACCCCAATGCCGGAGTGAATTGACCACCTCGCCGAAGCAAACTGACCACCTCAGGCCGGAGTAAATTGACCACCAAACAATAAGGATTTTTCTTGTGCTGATAAGCACATAAATGATTAACCTGCCCTGGTAATTAATTTTTAATCATTTATGTCAAACCATTTAACGCACATGAAAAAAGTAAGATTGATTCTTCGAATGTACACCGAGGGTGTAAGCAAGAAGACCATTAGTGAAAAGAGCGGTTGTAGCCGTAATACGGTAAAGAAGTACATCCGTCAGTTTATTGCCATGGGCAAATCCTTTGAGGAGCTGAACCAGCTGAGCAACACCTCTTTAGAAGAATTGTTTAAGTCAGAAGCTCCTTTGCCCCATGCGAAGCTTGATACCTTGAGGGGTTATTTTCCCCAGATGGAAAAAGCCCTGAAACGAAAGGGTGTTACCCGGGAGCATCTGTGGAAGAAGTATATCAGAAGCATCCTGATGGTTATCGCATAAGTCAGTTCAAGGAGCATTATAACCGATGGCGTAAGCAATCCGCCGGGGTGATGCATATCGAGCATAAAGCCGGTGACAAGATGCAGGTTGATTATGCCGGTGATCGCCTTGAGATCGTGGATCTGGATACAGGTGAGTTGCGTCAGGTAGAGGTATTTGTAGCCATCCTGGGAGCCAGCCAGCTCACCTATGTTGATGCGAGCCTTTCACAGAAAAAGGAGGACTTCATACAATCCTGTGAGAACGCACTCCATTATTTTGGTGGTGTGCCACAGGCCATTGTCACCGATAACCTTAAATCGGCAGTTATAAAAAGCGACAGGTATGAACCAACGTTGAATGAGGCCTTCCGGGATTTTACACTTCACTATGGTTTATCGGCTCTTCCTGCTGGGCCCTATAAACCTCGTCACAAGGCTTTGGTCGAGGGTATGGTTAAAATCATCTACCGGGTAATCTATCCTGAGATCCGCAAGCAGAGCTACACAAATCTTGCGGATTTGAACAGGGATATCCTCACAGAACTGGACAAACTTAACAACCAGTTGATGAAAGGTCGGCCTTATAGCCGCCGGATGCTGTTCGAGGAGACTGAACGAGAAGCATTTCAACCTTTGCCGGTACATGTTTTTGAGATAAGGCATAAAAAAGTGGCCACGGTGATGAAAAACAACCATGTAAGCCTGAGCGTGGATAAGCATTATTACAGTGTACCTTATGAATACATCGGCAAGAAGGTGAAACTGTTTTACAACCAGGATGATGTGGAGATCTATTATCAGTATGAAAAGATCGCCAGCCACATAAGGGATTTGCGCCCTTTCCGGTATACTACTGAATCAGAACACCTGGCAACAAGCCACAGGTATATTACAGACTGGACGCCGGAGAGGTTCATTGAGCGGGCCGAAAAAATAGGCCCAAGCACACACCTGTATATACACAAGGTCCTGGAGAAACCCCAGCACGCTGAACAGGCTTACCGTACCTGCCAGGGTATCATAAGTCTGGCTAAAAGGGTTGGTAACGAGCGCCTGAACAATGCCTGTGCCAGGGCTGACTTTTTTGGTGAGTACAGTTACAAGATTATAAAAACCATTATAGAGAGAAAGCTGGATTTTACCGATCATAGCAAAGATGATGATATAAAGACCATACCTCTGCACAATAACATCAGGGGTAAGAGATATTATAAATAATACTTATCGGCCACTTATCATGATCCAATGCATCCTGGTGGGTGGCCATTTTATTAATCTTTAAAATCAAACAATATGAATGCAGAAACACTTGAGAAAATGAAAAGCATGAAGTTCTATGGCATGGCCAGTGCTTTTAGCAGTTGCCTGGAAAACGGCAGGATGTCAGCAATGACCCCAGATGAGATGACATCTTTTTTGATCACTTCGGAATACGATGACCGGCATAACCGGCGTATTGAAAGATATATCCGCAATGCCAGGTTCCGTTACAACGCCAGTATTGAGAAACTATATTTTGGTCCGGAGAGGGACCTGGACAAGAATCAGCTAATGCGCTATGCGGAATGTGATTTTATTGCTAAAGCAGAGAATATCCTGATTACAGGCAGAACTGGGATCGGTAAGAGCTATATAGCATCTGCCCTGGGAAACCAGGCTTGCCTGATGGGCTATAAAGTCTTCTACATGAACATCACTAAACTCTTTGCCAAGCTCAAGATGATGAAGGCTGATGGATCCTACATGCGTGAGATATCCAGGATAGAAAAACAGGATCTGCTTATTTTGGATGACTTCGGACTGCAGCCTCTGGATAATCAAAACCGGGCTGCTCTGATGGAATTAATTGAAGACCGGCACCACAGAAGATCAACCATCATCACTTCTCAACTCCCTGTCAAACAGTGGTATGATGTTATTGGTGAAAAAACCCTTGCGGATGCTATACTGGATAGGTTGGTTCATGATGCCCATCGGTTGGAAATCACAGGAGACTCGATGAGAAAAAAAAGAAAGTTCAACAATTAATAGCAAACAACCCGATAAAAAAATATATTTGTTAACATTATTAGCTCAAGAAAAGTTCTTTGTTGTTTATGTGAAAAATAGGGGGGTCAATCAATCCCGGCTTCCAATGGTCAGTTTCCACCGGCGAAAGGTGGTCAACTTGTCCGGTTTTTCCAATATGGAATTCCAACAATCAATAATAAAATGGCTGTTAATATTAAAATTATATATTCAAGATCACTTGCAGAGCCTGTTCCTGCGAAAAGAAATAAAGGAACAAACATAAAGAAATACAAAAATATCTTTTTCATAGTGTCATAAAGATACAAAAATATTGTAGTTATTCCTTGTAGATCATCAGCGAAATGTTCACCAGTAAAGTTATCAAATATTCAGGTTTCCTTCTCCTCACATGGTTTTCTTTTGGGTTCTGGTATGTTGGCTTGGATTAGGGGGGATGATGGGTGTGTGGGGTTGTGTGGTGGATCAACATGTCCGGAATTTGTATTTGTATTACACCTCTCTTTTTCCTATATTTATAGATTATCAATAAATAAAGGCTTTGTAAGAGCAAGGTTTAATGATAAAATCTTGACATGAAGGAAACATTAGTATGACATACTGCATTATCAATAAAATTAGCTTTGCTAATATTAAACGAATTAAGCAGGGTTAATTATGAAAACCATCATACCAAATCTAATATTAGTACTGTTCATATTGATTGGTATCCACTGGCAATCCCGCAGCCAAACTATTGAGCAATTGTTTCAGGCTGGTTTACAAAAGGAGGTGGGTGAAGGAGAGTTAACCGAAGCAATTGCAATATATAATAACATTGTACTGAAAGAGGATGCCAACAGGGAAGTCCAAGCAAAAGCATTACTCCATATTGGCTCATGTTATCAAAAACTGGGCAACCAAGAAGCAAGAGATGCATATAGAAGAATAATCAATGAATACGGTGAACAAAAGGAAATTGTTGAAATTGCACGATCCCGTTTGTCTGCCCTTCAGTCACCAACCGCAGATCCTGCATTTCCGAAAAGCATATCACTTCAACGAATATGGGCAGGCAGTAATGTAGATATTACTGGATCCGTTTCTAATGATGGGAAATTTATCAGCTATTGGGATCATGATTCAGGCAACCTGGGATTTGAGGATGTATCATCAGGTAATACCCGGTTATTGACGAAAGAAGCAACATATGAAGACCCGATGCAATTTACCATTAACTCAACCATATCTCCTGATGGGGAAAAAATTGCTTATTCCTGGTTTAATGTTGATATGACCTATGAAATAAGATTGGTTGATATAGAAGCGCACAGCACACATATCATATATAAAAAATCCAAAGAAGAAGCTTATCCAATATCATGGTCGCCTTCTGGTGAAAAATTACTTTTTCGCAGATTCAATGATTCAATTACCTGCCAATTAGCATCATTGAACATGATTTCAAAAGAAGTTATAGTCCTTAAATCCTTCGATGAAGGATACTGGATGAGTGCTTTCTATTCGCCCGATGACAAGTTTATTGCGTATGATGAGCGCATTGCAAAAGATGATGGGAATTATGATGTTTGCATAATTTCAGAGGATGGAAATGATGAAATAAAGTTGATTGAACACCCTGCCAATGATCGGTTACTGGGATGGGTTCCTCAAAATGGAGCTTTACTATTCATCAGTGATCGTTCCGGAACCTGGGATGCCTGGATACAACCTGTGATAGATGGATCAGCCTCAGGTAATCCAATCCGGATATTACCTGGCGTAGGTCAAGTTATTCCCCTGGGCTTTACTGATTTTAACGCATTATTTTATGGGATATCGTCGAGGAAGTATACGTCTATACTTGTGCCATTAGGTGATCCTGTTCATCCTGACTTCGGGTCGTCTACACCTCTATTGGGGTCGAAATATTCGGTGGAATTTTCTACGGATGGGCAATACATCGCCTATATAGAAGAATATATGCGTCCGACTGGAATTTACCGTCCGATTCATTTGTTGGATCGTAACACAGGAGAAGAAAAAATACTCTCTGAAAAGTATGCAGCCAGACATTTGCGATGGTCACATGATGGAAAAAAGATTCTTTTTACAGGCTATGAATGGAGCAGGTTCAATGTACCCGATTATTATGGCGGAATATATACATATGAGCCAGGAAATAAGGAAACTAAAGAAATCATTACTTTCCCGGAAGCAATAAAAGATAGTATTTATCAATTGCAACAATGCCTTGCAGAATGGTCGGATGATGATCAAAAAATATATCTGATCAATGGTCCGGGAATTTTATCAGTGGATGCAATAGCAGGTTCGCAAGACTGGTTACTGAAAAAGAAAGGGTTATCTTCCATTATCAGGTTATCACCCGATGGTGGATCTCTATTATATGCCACCATAACAGTTAATGATAAGAAAGGTCGATTGAATACTATATCCCTTTCAAATGGCACAACTAGTGAGATTTGCAGTTCACAGGAGGCTGATGAATTTGCATCTGCAGTTTGGTCTCTGGATGGGAAATTTATTTTCTTTTCCGAGAATGTTGAAAATGGATCTGTATTCTACCGGGTTGATGCAACAGGTGGTGACCCGGTTAAAATTTGGGAATCTGAAGATCAGAATTCAGGTATGAGTATTGATAGCTTTGGAAATAACATTGCAATTTCTAACTTTATGCAGGAAGCAGAAATCTGGATAATGCAAAATATTCTATCAGCACTGACTGATAACTGATAATAGATAAATATATGGGCAACGGCCTAAAATCGGTGTCTAGGCTTACTTTTTTCTTTATAATAGCCTTCATAATTTCTGGAGGCGTACTTACATATTTCAGTATTAGCAGCATATCGAATCTGGAGGAACTCACTGAAAAAAAAGTCCTTGAAGAAAAAAACCAGCTTTACAGGAGAATTATGGATTCTTTAGAAACAACAATTGAAAGATTGACCACAAAATTCAAATTTCAAACAAAAAGTTATGGCTTTAACCAGGATTCTTTAACTGCGATAAAGGAATATTCTCCTTATTACTCATTCCCATTTCATTATCTAGATCATGGAGATTTTTCATATCCATACTATATTAATAATTTAAAAGTAAGCTTTGATGAAAATTTAACCAGGCCATATTGTAATTCATTCAATCTGGGAGAAATAGCTGAGTTTCCCCAAAAACAGCTATTAAATGCCAAAATTCATTATCAAAAATGCCTATCAATTTCAGAAAATAGTGCTGACTCAGCAAGGGCATTGAATGCATTGGCCAGGATTTCAGTCAAAAGCGCAAATATGTCTGATGCAATTGAATATTCAGGCAGGATAATTTTATATTATCCTGAAATAACCGATCCAAGTGGCTACCCTTATAGTTATTATAGTATTTCTCAATTAACAAATATAAAAGATCCAACTCAAAAGGATAAACAGCTTTCTTATTTGACTTTATGGTTGAATAATATCTATCAAAACAAAGTTCCATTAATGCATAGTTCAGAGGTATTAATAGATGATATATCAAATTGGTTACATGAGTTTGGGTTTATTGACCAGGAGAAACTATCCCAACCCATCATGCATATCCAGGATATAAAAAAACGCCTAAAACAAATTGGCCAATACGGGAACCTGATAAGTGAAAATATGCAGGCCAATGATCCTGACCGTAATCTTTATAGCATAAATGGCTTCCAGATTATTGAGAATTATAATGATGATCAGGGTTATTTACTTGTACTTAATAAAGAACTAGGTATCTATATAGGGTTTGTTATTGATATTGATATGTTGTTAAATTCAGTAATAACAAAACAATCATTCAATGATCTGGAATTTAATTATAAGACTGAGGTCGTTAATTTTTCAAGGTCAGAATCATTGGATCATAAGAATCAATTGTATCAACTCAATCCATATATTACCAGATTTGCCGTTAGGATAGAATTAAGTAATAGTGCTTTAATATCAAACTATGTAAATATCAGACGATGGATCTATGGTATTGCGCTGACAGTTCTACTTTCCGGCATGTTATTTGCCATTACTTTGATTTTGAGAGACATCAATAGAGAAAAACAAATAGCAATCTTAAAATCCGACTTTATATCAAACGTCACCCATGAATTAAAATCCCCCATCACTTCGATCAAGATGTTTGCTGAATCAATGCTATTAGGGCGGGTGAAAAATCAAGATGGAAATAAGGAGTACCTTGAAGTCATCATGAGAGAAAGTGAACGGTTAAAAAGGATGATTAATAATATCCTGGATTTCTCAAGGATGGAAGAGCAACAACTAAAATATAGGCTTGAAAATAGAAATCTTTCAACCTTAATAAATGAAGTCATTGAAGAAATGAATTATTGGTTTGTCGAAAAGAAGATAAAGCTAATCACAGAAATAGATGGTAATATCAATTCAAACATAGACAATGAAAAGATAAAACAGGTCCTAAGTAACCTGATCAGTAATGCGATTAAATATACTCCTGAATCTAATAATATTTATCTAAGGTTATTTAAGAATGGGGAACATAACCTGATAGAGGTTGAAGACCAGGGAATTGGCATACCAGAAGATCAGGTAGGTCGTATTTTTGAAAAGTTTTATAGGGTCAGTGGAGAAGATACTGAAGGAGTTAGTGGTACTGGATTAGGATTAACAGTAGTAAAAGAAATTATTGACGCTCATCGATGGGAAATATCAGTTGAAAGCAAATTAGGGCAAGGCAGTAAGTTTATTATATTATTTTAAAAATTAAAACCTTAAGAATGAAGACCATTTTGGTTGTTGAAGATGATAGCAGCATCTTAAGAGGCCTAAAAGATAACCTGGATTTCGAAGGGTACAAGGTAATTGAAGCAATAGATGGGAAATCCGGTCTAAAAAAGGCATTAGAAGACCAACCTGATTTGCTGCTTTTAGATATTATGTTGCCAGGTATGAATGGCCATGAAATTTGCAGAAAATTAAAAACTGATATGCCTAATTTGCCAATTATTATGATCACTGCAAGGGACTCAGAAATGGATAAAGTATCTGGTCTGGATTTAGGTGCAGATGACTACATTACCAAACCATTTAGCATCCCGGAGCTTATGGCCAGGATCAGGGCGGTTTTCAGAAGGTATGAAAATGTAAATGATACTCCAGATGAATTTATCATCGGGAATATCAGACTGGATTTCAAAAGGCTACGTGCTTTTCAAGATGACCAGGAGATCAAGTTCACATCTAGGGAATTTGAGATAATGAAATATTTCGTTGAACATGCTGGTGAGGTAGTCCACCGGCATGACCTTTTAAATGAAGTCTGGGGGTATGATACCTTACCTACAACCCGCACTGTAGACAATTTCATTCTTGACTTAAGAAAAAAGCTGGAGGATGATCCAGCTAATCCAAAATATATTATCAGTATTCGCGGAGTCGGATACAGGTTTAATATCTAGTATAAATTATGCTAAACAGGAAAAATCAATCTTCTTGTAAAGTAATTCCTCCTGAACTATGTATGAATAAGGTAAACATATGTTTGCCTAATCCTGTAATAGTAATACTTCCTGAAATATCTCCATATACTTGATGTGATCCTTCCGGGACTCCCCTGTATTTCGTGGTTTCTCCTGGAGATACACTACCATACGTTGTTGGTCCAATAGCGATATTTAAGGCTTGAGAGTAATTGTTCTGAATTCTCACCTGCATATCTTCTTCTTTTTCGCATGAGGCCAAACAAAGTACAAATACTATTATTACAAATAAGAATCTATACATGATCCATCATAATTGAGATAAGATAATATTCAATTTATTTATTGGTACAGAATGCTTTGCTGGTTTCTAACTCATGTTGGCCATCATCATCTGTCCATTTAAATTTGACCCAGTAATAATTATTTAATATATACCCTACAGGTGCTTTGTAGATGGTAGACTTTGAAGTCACATTTGCTGAGTTAAATAATATTTCCTCTGAAGACTTCATAGATGGGTTTTCGTGATTCCCATTTTCCCACCACCATTCAACTGTTACCGAACATGGTGTTACCTTGCCCAGGATTTTGCCTTCAAACTGAGCTGAAACCTGGTTAATGTTATTTCCACCCTCAGGATGTTCAGTAATAGTGACATTTAAAGTTGTTTTTGCTGGCGGTGGCGCTGGTTCAGGATCATCATCTTTATCTTGGCACCCAGTAATTACAAAAGCCAGTGAAAAAGTGATTAGGATAAATACAATTTTTTTCATAATAACCTCCTTGGTTTTTGATTTAATATTATGTGATTAGAATACTCCAAATCTAACCTTAAGTCAGAGTTGAAATGTCACACTATTGTTTTGGTTCAGTAAAGATTTGGTCATAGAATTGCATTACAAAATCATTACATAAACTGTGCATGGTAATGATATACTTTTGCTGTCAGATGTTGATATTTAATCTTTATTCCTTGACTAATGCGTTGTATTTCATTACATTTAGGGAATTATCGATCATCAATATTTAAATTAATCCTCAAATAATTAAAGCGAGCCAAGAATGAGAAGACTTACATTCCTGATAGGCCAATTATTCCTCTTTAGCCAGATTTGTATTGCCCAGGTCATTCATGTACCTGCAGATCAACCAACTATCCAGGATGGCATCAATTATGCCAGCAATGGTGATACTGTATTGGTTGCTCAGGGTATTTATTATGAAAACATTGACTTTAGTGGCAAAGCGATTACAGTTGCCAGTCATAATTTAATTGATCCGGATTCAAGTCATATACTACATACAATTATTGATGGAAGTCAACCTAGTAATCCAGACAGAAATTCAATGGTATATTTTATTTCAGGAGAAGATACCAATTCAATATTATATGGATTTACTATCCAAAATGGTACTGGAACGTATCCTGATGCCTGGGGAGATAAATCTGGAGGTGGTATATTTTGTGAAGGGTCCGGTGCTAAAATTATTCGCAACAGGATAATCGACAATATTGTTGATATAGAAGGATCATGTGCATATGGTGGGGGTATTTCCGCGGGTACCTGCCCTGATCGTCTACTTGTAATAAAGCACAATCTTATCGCTAACAATTCAGTCTGTGCATATTTTTGGTACCCGGCTGGAGGAGGAGGAGGAGCTACTTCCATGCATACCATTCTTCAACATAATATCATTAAGAATAATACTGCAACTGGAATGTCATATGGTGGAGGATTTCAGTTCTGGGGAAATTCAGGTTTTATTGGTCAAAACCTTTTTTTACATAATCAGATAAATTCAACGGAGTATTATGGATATGGTGGTGGATTGTTTATTATAGATCCTGTTGATAAACTGATCGTAAAACAAAATACATTTACTGAAAATTACTGTGATGGTGGTACTAACTTCGCAGGAGGAATTTGTGTGTATTTAAGTGAAGATATTGGTGAAACTTATATAGAAAATAACATTTTGAGTGATAATAATGCTGATAATGGTGGTGGATTATATTTATGTGGCTCTTATCATGCTTACATTACGAACAATGTTTTCCAGCAAAATGAAGCTGATGATGCTGGGGGTGGTATTTTTATAACCAACCAGTTCTATAGTGACTTCGTTTTCAATCAACTTACTAAGAAATTGAAATTAATAAAGAGACCTGCCTTTAAATCCAATGACAACCTGAATCAAATAATCAATAATACATTTATTGATAATCTGGCCTGGCTTGGTGGAGGATGTGGAATTACCAATGACCTCCTTAATGATGATCTTCTTGCCTTAAATAATATTATCTATAACAATTCCACTGATGAGATCAATACCGTAAACAGTTCAAGTACAGCTTATCTTTATAATAACAATATCAACACAAACCAGATCATTGGCAACTGGTCAGGTGAAGGAAATATCTTCGAAGATCCAGAATTTATGGATGACTCTTGCCATATTTCCACATGGAGCGCATGTTTGGAGGCAGGATTGGAATTAATTGAAATAAATGGAATCGTTTACGAAGCACCGCATTACGATTATGAAGGTGATCACAGACCAGATACCACGTGTGGATTAGTTGATATAGGTGCAGATGAAAATAATAATTGCCTTGGAGTTGGGATTTCTGAGACAGTAGAAAATTTAGGTAATCTAACATGCTATCCCAACCCCTTCACCGACTTCACAACCTTTGAATATACCCTTGATAAACCCTGTGATTTACACTTTACAGTTTACAATTTACAATCTCAGATTGTTTACAGGATGCAGGTGAGACAATCAAATGGTAAACAGCAGGTACAATGGAACGCTGAAGGATTGCCGGCCGGGATATATTATTTCACGATTTCTGATAATTCCGGAAGAATTGGAGGTGGTAAGTTGTTGAAATACTAGCCTTTATTGATTTACAATTCGGTATGTACAATTTAGACTTTACGATATTTTTCAAATTTCAAATCGAAAACCATAGTATAAATTGTAAAGTCTAAAAACTGAATTGTAAATATTTCCTGCTCCGCTGGTTAAGTACTACCGGTCATCCTGCATTGCCCGCCGAAGCTTTAGCGTAGGCGGGAGGTAAGTTGAACGAAGCGGTGGAAGAACCCCTATCATATTGCACCTCACTATCAAAAAGCACCCCAACCAACACCCAACACTATCCTTGCTTTCAGCACCCACATTTCTTATATTTATCGGTGAATAAAAGCATTAAAACCATTCAGACATGACAATTAAAAATTGGCTAAACAGGGGTGTAAAACATATTATTGTTACAGCATTGATCATTCTTTCAGGAACCGTTTATGGCCAGGAAGAGATTCAGAAATTATTTATGGGTATTAAACTTAATAATGTTCTCTGCGGATATTCAGAGATTTTTATTAGGGATGCAGAGAAAGAGAGCAAACATATAATGGAAATTGTACAGAATACTTATATCTCTTTTAAGGCTCTCGGTAAAGACATTGAACAGCGGCAGGTGTTTACTTACCATATTGATAAAAGAACAGGTAACTTTATATACCATGATAGTTATATGAGGCAAGGGGAACATGAAATGGCTGGCATAATGAAAGTAATCGGTGACTCGATTTATATTAACGACACGATAAATGGTGAATTGAAGATTGAATACCTGCCAGAGGGTACTATACTGCCAAATACCATTTATTATTCTTACATGCTTGGATGACCTGGGAAAATAATAAGGATTCAGCAACATACCATGTGTTTGATGTAAGGTCGGGAGAAGTCAAGAATGTTATATATAAGAGATTGGGAAGGGAAAAACTGGAGCTTAACGAGGAAGAATATGAATCCCTTATTGTCAGCGAAACCGACACTGAGACAGGGATGGAGGTGAAATACTGGATAGATGTGAATAGCTGGATTACGACTTAAAATGGAGTCAAAGACAGGTATTAGTATGTACCTGTCCGATATATCAGTAAAGGAGAAATTAGGAGTAGGGAACTGGGATGAGAATATATTTATCAAAACCAATAAATACATACGAAACATAAATACAATAGCATCGATGGAGGTTGAGGCTGAGCTTAGTCCCATTCCCTTCCCGGTCATGGAAGATCTTAATTGTCCGGGACAGGTATTCAAAGGCGATCTCAAGGATAATCTGGTCAAAGGAATATTTACGGTCAATCATCAAAAGTATAATGGGCAGAATGCAGAAATTTTTAACTCTGATGTCAGTTTCGATTCCGAGATTCAAGAGTATCTTGAAGCCGATGATATGATCCAGTCTGATAAACCGGAACTGGCACAACTTGCCAGAGAGATTACTGAAGGATCGAAGGATTACTGGGAAGCAACATTGAGGTTAAGCAATTGGGTGGCAGATAATATCGATGGATCGATTTTATTTGGTACAGCATATGAAACTTACAAAAGAAGGGAAGGTGCCTGTGGTTCCCAGTCAATGTTACTGGCTGCACTATGCAGGTCAGTTGGAATTCCTGCACGTGTGGTCTGGGGATGTCTATATATCCCCGAGTATGGGGGCGGTTTTGGATCACACGGCTGGAATGAAATCTATATGGGCGAAGATGCAGGCTGGATTCCAGTTGATGTAACAATAAATGAAACAGATTATATCGATTCAGGACATCTGCGTTTGGGGATATTCAAAACCTCTGTTACCGTGATTAACTTCATAAAAATGGATATTCTGGATTATTCATTAAAGTGAAAGTTTGTTATATCCACCACCTACCCACAGGCATCTACATCGTCAAGGTCTGGAACGACAAAAATGTGATGGTTCAGAAGGTGATCCCAGCAAAAAAGGGAGCACGCTTTGTCCGCCATAGCCTTGGCGGAGGCGGATGCTCCCTTTTTTGATATCTGATTCCTGATAATGGGTGTACGGGGTTGTAAGGTGGAGGGGAAATGGTGAAGATGGATTAGTGGTTAGTGGCCTGCCCCTGCGTAGGCAGGGGTTAGTGATTAGTATAATTGTTAAATTGTGATTTTCAGATCACAGGTCACTGGTCACTGATATTTCTTGACTAACCCTCTGTAATTCACTATCTTTATAAGACCATCCGACCATTGAAGTGTCTATGCTGCCGGATACTAATTTCACTTTAGTACTAACCTAATCCATTAACATATGCAAAAGACATTTTCCATATTAATCCTATGTGTGTTTAGTTACATGCCTTGTATCAGTCAAGGCACCATCCAACTTACGTTCACAGCAGAGAACAACGGGCAATACGTTCCATTGGACAGTATCCTTATTGAAAACCTCACTCAGGGAGGAGAAACAACACTTTATGCACCCGATACCGTCTTGTCAATAACCATTCAAGGTGTGAATGAACATAACCTACTTAGGGCAAACAGCTTCTGGGTATCACAGAATTATCCAAATCCTTTTAATGGAAAAACTACAATAGAATTGTTCTTAGCGGAAAAGCAAGACATTAAAATTTCTATTCGGGATATTCTAGGTAGAGGACTGGCATACTACGAAAACGCCTTAAACCGGGGCAATCATGCCTTTTCATTTTATTCGGGTAATGAAAAGTATTATTTGCTTACCGTTACAGGAAATCAAACAAGCAAAACTATTAAAATGTTAAATGCAAATAGTATAACAACTTATGGAGGAACATGCAAGATTGTATATATTGGGTATGATGACAAAGTAATTGGTTTTAAATCTCAAAAAGCCATTAATAATTTTGGATTTGACCTGGGAGACACATTACAATATACAGGATATGCAAATGCCATAGATGGCATTTTCGGCAGTGCTGTGATAGATGACACTCCTCAAACTAATACGGATTATGTGTTCTCGATTATAAAAGGCCTAAGATGTCCCGGAACCGCAACAGTAACAGACATTGACAGCAACACATACAATACCGTACAAATTGGCTCTCAATGCTTGATGAAAGAGAACCTAAAAACGACAACTTACCAAGACGGCACTCCTATACCAAACGTTACCAATGATAACAGTTGGAGTAATCTTATAACAGGAGCGTATGTATGGTACGACAATGATATTAGCTGGAAAGGCCCGTATGGGGCAATGTACAATTGGTATGCAACAGTTGATGCCAAAGGTCTTTGCCCAACAGGGTGGCACGTGCCAACAGTTGACGAATGGACTGTTTTGACTGATTATATTGGTGGAATAGGCTCTCCACACGGAAACGAGCTAAAATCCTGTAGGCAGGTGGATTCTCCACTAGGAGGAGGATGTAACACTAATGAACATCCCCGTTGGAGTCAAGACAATAATAACTGGGGCACTGACGATTATGGTTTCTCAGGCCTTCCGGGCGGCTACCGTAACAGCAATGGTCCATTCTTCATCATTGGCAACTATGGCTTCTGGTGGTCTTCTACTGATATCTCGTCAGACTATGCCTGGTGCCGCAGCCTGAATTACAGCGATGGCAACGTGGGCGTGGCCACCTACACTAAGCAAAATGGCAACTCGGTCCGTTGCCTGAAGGATAATTGAGAAGTTCATATTATTTCCATTTTTTGCCCCACGGTTTCCGCTGAGGAGTTTTACTTATTCCATCTGGTATGTATTACTTCAGGATACAGGCTGGAGATTTGGTTTAAGAAACATCTTAATCTACTGGTTTAATGAAAGATGCGATGTTAAGGACTGTGTTGTTGAAGTGTTCAGCGATTTCCGGAATTAGGTGTACACGGACTCCGGAATTTGCAATTTAATTGAATCTTTCTGGTTTTTTTAAATGGTAATCTGTAGCATCCTGAAATGCTTTTGCAACGGCCATTAGTTTTGCTTCCTGGTATGGTTTGCCCACAAAAGTCACGCTGGTTGGTTGTCCATTTTTTAGGAAACCACATGGGACAACAACAATTGGAAGGCCAGTAACATTTGTGCTCCAGTTAGTTGACCATGTCATTTCTATATATACATCAACATCTTTCATTATCTCATGCATTTCCTGAATCATAAGTGTCCGGTATCTAGCTGCCTGAAGGTATTCTACAGCAGGAACAAAGCGATGTGCACGGTGATAATTTGGCCATTTTTGATCTTCAACCTGATCATCCGCTGTACCTCGGGTAAATTCATCAAAGGCAGCTGATGCTTCAACTAACATCATAATTCCTTCCCCTTGATGAGGTTGTATATTCCGCTGCCATTGACCATCCCAAACCGGAAATATTTGACCACCCCTTTGTAAGTATAAGAAATTATCCAATTCTGCTATATTTCAGTTGATTCAGAATAAGTAAATTAGGCCAGAGAAGATGGGTCAGTTTCAACCGGACAAGGTGGATCTGTATGGCCGGAATATGCACTTAGTACTTATTCCCTTTTTTGTCCTTTTTGTAATTCTTTATCATTTTACCAAAATCTTTATCCTTTTTTCGTTTTTCAGCAACAGTCGATTCAAAATGCTCTTTTTCCCGTTCCATTTTCAGGTAGTTTTCATAGGACAACTTATCTATTTCTCCACTTTCAACGGATGCTATAACTGCACAGTCAATTTCTGTTGTATGTGTGCAATTGTTGAATTTACAATCTGTAGATAGTTTGAGTATTGTTTCAAATGTAATTTCCAAACCTCCTGTTGAATCCGCAATCCCAACTTCTCTCATTCCAGGATTGTCAATTAGAATTCCGCCATTTTTAAGAACGATTAATTCGCGATGACTTGTAACGTGTCGTCCTTTGTTTGTACTTGTACTAATCGTATTAGTTTTCATCAATTGTTTACCTGAAAGATTGTTCAAAAGGCTTGATTTTCCTACTCCTGATGAACCTAATAAACAGTAAGTTTTTCCTTTTTCTATATTCTGTTTAAGTCTTTCTATTCCTTTTTGGGACTCATTGCTTATAGGAATTACTGGTACTTGATTTATTCTTTCTTGAACTGTGGTAATCAACTTTGCTAAGTCGGTATCACTTATCAAGTCAATTTTATTAAGAACGATAATCGGTACTACATCTGATGTATAGCAAATCGTCAAATACCTTTCTATTCGGTTGATGTTAAAATCCCTTTCAACTGCCTGTACAATTAAAGCATAGTCGATATTTGTTGCTATGATTTGTTTCTCGCCTTGTTTGCCAACTGCTTGTCTTTCAATGATGGTTTTTCTTGGAAAGACCGAGTGGATAAGCACATTATTTTCATCATATTCTGAAAATGCAACCCAATCACCGACAGCAGGGAAATCTGACCTTTTAGTAGCTGAAAATCTTAAATTTCCGATAATCTCCGCATCATATTCTTTTTTAGTAGTTTTTACGACGTATCTTTCCTTGTGTTCGGAAATAACTCGTCCCACTTCAAATGAATCAAGATTTTGGTCTTTTCGGTAATTTTCCAATTCTATATTATATCCTAAATCTTCAAGTGTCATTTCTTCTTTCTTGTATTAAGCACAACGTTCCCGGCGCATGGCCCGGGGCGGTGTTTTATGTTCCGCCGCAGCTGGATTCTTTGTTATTACACTAAAGATACAAAAAGCTCTGTTTCCAATACAGAATCTGATAATTACATGCAACGGTCATCCTGAAGGAGTCTCGCCTTGGGCGAGGCGACTGAAGGACCTCCTTCACTTTTGCTCCTAGTCAGCAGAAACAGTCAGCTTGCTTGATCACAGAATTTGACTTTCTTCATTCTTACTTTTTCCATGATGAAAAAGTAACAAAAAATCTAGTCGGAACGAAGCTTCCGCGCGCCCTGTCCGTATCCTGGCGGATACGGACATTCCCACACACGCCGGCCCGCCGTTCCGACCGGCCCCCCCGCCCGGATAACAATCATTCTTCCTTCTAAAATAAATTCTGTGACAGTGCCGGGTAGATATCTTACAAGGTTTATAGATACAAGATGTCACCCCGAGCGAAGTCGAGGGGTCTCCATCACGTAGGCACCGGACTGGCAGAATCTACCTGCCAGCTATATGCCGTAAGCTATTTAATAGTGTTGTTACAAAAAACGAAAAGAATGAAAGGGTAAGGCTATTGGATACAACGTTGTCGGTATGCGCAGTGCGGGTTTCAGGGCGAATACCTATCGAGCCGTTGCTATGTTTATTTACATGTACTCACGTTAAATTTCCACATTGTCCCGCATTGCGTATGACCGCGTGTTAGCAACAGTATTTTATTATCAATATTAAAAGGTCAACTTTTTGTAATTTTTTCAATATTTGTTAACTTCTCATTGCTGCGATATATTCTTCAATTGCAGTCTTGATGGGAGTATAGGTAATACCCAGTTCTTTTTCAGCTTTACTACCATCAGCTTGAAAACCTACTTTCATTGTTTTCATCTGGTTATCAGACATACCCCAGATAGGTGGTTTTTTGATCAAGTTGGAAATCCGGGTGAGCACGTAGGCACTCGACAATGCCATGAAATCAGGCATGCTTATAAAAGGCAATGAAACTCCAGAGACTTCACTTATCATTTTATTGAAATCTTTTAAACTAATCTGATGTTTCGCAATAATGTACCTTTCACCTATGTTGTTAGGTTTTTCTGCCGCTTTAATTATCCCTTCAGCAACATCTTTGATATGAACCCATGTAAGAATACTATTTTTAAAAATAGTTGCCGGTAAAGTCTTTTTGACAAGCCCTGATACATATGCACCAGATGATTTTGGATCTCCTGCACCTAAAACTGCACCGGGGTAGATAACTACTAGTGGCAAACCATTGTTTTGATAAAGATCCCAGGCTATCTGATCACCTTCAAATTTAGTCTGAGCATATAAACTGTACTTCTCAGGGCCTGGTGTACTATCTTCCTTAAATGGGATTTCATTAGGTTTTCCATAAGTCACTACTGAACTGATATGCACTACTTTTGATACCTTGGTTTCCAATGCACATTCCATTATGTTACGAGTGCCATCAACATTCGTTTTCTTGTAGACTGACTTATCAGGTTCCCAAAATGTATATATGTTGGCCAAATTAATGACCCAATCACAACCCTTCATTCCTTGAAGGATGGATGACTTGTCTCTGACGTCTCCTTCTATTACTTTAACTCCAGATGACCGGAGTCTTTCAATAGATGGACTAGTTTTCCTAACCAAACATAACAATTCATGATTGGTATATTTTAACTGTTCAAGTACCTGTTTTCCTATAAAACCGGTAGCTCCTGTAATAAATATTTTCATGTTCTGTTATTTGTTTAACCAAATTTTGGCGAATAATGAACTTAAATCAAATTTATTTTTGGTATTATTTAGTTATCAGAGGGTTATGCACAAAGAGGTTTATATATTGAGTGATTTTTAGGGAATAATTGGCATAGCAAAGATCTATCTATAGCACTCATATTGTTGCTAACGGTTTGGCTATGTGTAGTGTGGGATTTTATTGTACCTCACTTTCAAATCACTACAAAACTTATTGCTTGTGTATACTTTCAAATTATCACTGAAACCCGCATTGGATATAGCCTTGGTTACAAGCATTATTAAATGAAAATTCTATACAATTTTAAAAGTAATGATTTTATTGATGATAAAATGTGCAATTTCCATCAGCATTTTAATACAAATTGTTCATAACTTTATTAGAATCGATGGGTTACTAAATTGATTTTTTGGAATTAATATTTGATAGTATTAACAATAGAGCTTTTCACTTTTTTATTAAATGTTAATACATGACTGCAAAGTCTAATTTATCAGTCATATTATCAATTATAATTCGTATTCAAATTAAATACATTTGTGCGCATTTCAGAGTGTTGAATTGGTGGTGTGAATATGCCGAAAATACACCTTTAAAAAGAAGTAGGCATAATCTATCAAATATTATATGTTATGAAAAAATTATTGCTATTTGTATCAATTTTTGTTTTGCTGATCAGTGAAACAACATGCCAGGAACAGGGCAATATTATTATTGGCCGTTTAGAATCAGGTGAACCCGTTATTACTTTAAGCGAATCAAAAATTAAGACCGATTGGGAAAGTCTCCTAGGGGATGAAGATATTAATGTGGATTTCTCAGAATTCGGCATCGCTGATATGGGAACCTACTATTTGTTAATTGGAATAGATGAAACAAATGGTATTGAGGCAGCAATTGAGTTAGTTCTGGTAAGCAACCAATTTTATGAGGATTTAGATTCTGGTAATGGTCATACAGTAACTTGTAAAGGTTGCGCCTGGGCATGTCATCCCAAAAAACAGGGTGAAAATTGGATTTGTCATCCCAATTGTGATCCTTGTGAAAAGACAGAAGTTGTAGTTATAGAAAACGCAATATTTAATTAGCCCAAGAAGGATATGTCCATAAAAAGATCCTTGAAATTAATTATTTAATTAGTATTGCTTGTAACTTGTTTATATATTATCATTTTGTTGTCTTTAACACCCATATAGGGTGGATAAAAACACGTTTATGTAATTTGTATATATGATTTATTCAAATATACAAAAGTTTATTTGGTCATTTCTGCTGCAACTTCCACCCCATCTTCGCCAAAGGCTCCGGAGGGTAAAAAAGGGAGCACGCTTTGTCCGCCATAGCCTTGGCGGAGGCGGATGCTCCCTTTTTTGATATCTGATTCGTGATCCACCTTCGCTGCGCTTCGGTGGACAACGTATCTGATATCTGATATTTGATTATTCTGTTCAGTGTTCAGTGATCAGTGTTCACTGTGTTGGCTTGTGCGTGTAGTTCTAGTCAGGAAAAGGGGGGGTAGATGTTTGTCGTCAGCAACATTTGGTCACAATTAAACCATCTTCTTGGGTTATAGCTTTATGATGTCCAAATTCTTTTGAAGACTTACAAGAAACGAGGCGTATAATGTTACTGTATTCCTTACCTGATCACAAACTTTTCAGTGAGGTGTTTTCCACAATCGCAGCTGATATGGGCAAAGTAAATGCCTGAGGGTAAATTGCCGATATCGATACGTTCACTCGCGGCTCCATTTGTATGCCCAACAGCGGTTCGGTTGATCACCACCTGTCCAACCTGGTTCACGATCGAAATAGTAGCACCTGTGCTGGGTGAAATATCGAACTCGACCATAACATGGTCATCGGCCGGGTTGGGGAATACCCTGAGCCGGGATACCATTTCATCAGGCTGATTGCTGATTCCTGTGACAACACTGCTGTAATATGCCACAGTATCGGTGACCCCATAATAAGTATTGTTAAGAATCTCTATGCTAAAAAGGGGCGATTTTGAATTTGCCGCAAACCAGGAATACTGTGACCTGACTATATCAAAATCCTTAACATAGAAGCCGCCAACGAACACAGAGTCAATTTCAGTATCCACGGTTAATATTCGTAAGACGTTTGTATAGGTTCCGTTCGGGAGTATTAGCGTACCATAAGCATCTGCTAACATCTCACTGGATGCAGTCACCCTGACATCCGCCATAGAAGTTGTTACAACACCTTTATAAGTGTCAGAGTATGTGTCCTCATATGTGAAAGGAAATTTTAGAAAAGTCCTGCTGTCGCTGTATATCAACAGTGAAGGAAATGTTCCGGTTGTTGACTGGGAACCTAAATAATAATATCCATCTGTATTAGTCAGGACATAGGTGAAGATGGTATCTCCCATGTTCAAAGCTACATTGGCCGATGGAAACTCATTTCCGGCAGGTGCCTGTGCGGGGTCAATGGCTGTGATCTGACCTCCATAAAGTGTATTAAGACCTGAAAAATCCCAGTTAACATCAGGGCCGGTGGCGCCGGTTGACAGCCCGGTCGTAGATACAAAATTAATATCGGATACATCCCCTACCTGAGGAGCGTTTTGGGGGTATTGAAGCGTTGGCTGTGCGACAAGCGTCAATGTAAAAAATGCACAACCCAGGAATAAATAAAACTTTTTCATATTCAATGGTTTTGGTTTCGGGTAATTCAAATATAGTAAATATTTAGATAGAATGAAAATATTTTCCGGGTTCAGGGTTCAGGATGCCGGTGCAAATTCCGGAGCCTGTGACCCACCTGTTCCGGCCTGATAGCAACTAACCATACCTGGATCATCAGGAATCCTTCAAATGTTACACCTGTTATAGCATTTGTTACATATCTGATAGCCTAAAGTAAGAAGTCTGCTTAACTTGGGAAAAATACGGCCATGATGAAATAATACACTCTACTTATTAACCTAAAATATTTAACCATGAAAAAGTTTATACTATTAATCATTATGATGATTCCAATTATCATGATGTCACAGACACCGGTTCCTGCGGGACCGGTATCCGGCACCTGGAACCTTGCCGGCTCACCCTATATGGTGAACGGGGAAATCTATATTGAGGAAGCGGCCACACTGGTAATTGAACCGGGAGTGGAAGTACGTTTTACAGGCTGGTATAAGTTTATCATAAACGGATCCTTAATGGCTGAAGGCACCGAAGCAGCCAATATTCTTTTTACTGCTGATGATAACAATGAGCATTGGTACGGGCTCAGGTTTATAGAAAGTAATAAAACTTCAGTCCTGGATTATTGTATTGTCGAATATGGAGAAACAATACTTGATTGGGGTATTGGCTTGTTTCCTGAAAATGCCGGTGGTGGGATTCTTGTAAGCATGTGCCCAGATGCTTCCATATCAATTAAAAATTCTATCATACGTAACAACGAGGCTTATGATGGCGGTGGAATATTATGCGATGAAAGTATTATCACAGTGGAAAATTGTGAAATCACCTCAAACAGTGCTTTCAATGGTGGTGGCATAGTTATTATTAACAATTCTTCTCTTACTATGACCAACTCAACCATTGCAAATAATTCCTCTGGAAACGAAGGGGGAGGGATTCTACTTCTTGTAGGAGGTTTACTGGAATTAATCAATAATACATTTATCCATAATACCTGTCAAAATGGTGGTGGTGGACTTTGTATTTATGATCCTTTGAGTTTTATTATTAAGCAAAATATTATAGCTTTTAATTCCGCTGAGGAAGGAGGGGGTATCTATCTCGATGACGCATATAATTTAGGATCATTATCAGACAATACCATTGCCTATAATGAGGCAACTATTAACGGAGGAGGGGTATGCTGTGTTGGAAATACAACACACTCCTTTGAAAGTAATATCATTTATTTCAATCAAGTAAACGAAATAAATAATCAGATTTTTCTTTCCGGCAACTCAATTCCCATAATTTCATATTGTAATATTCAGGACAGCACAGCTGGATTTAGCGGTTATGGTGCTGCCTCGGTATCACTTACTGATTGTGTTTATGGTGACCCATTATTTTCAGATCCCATGAACGATGATTTCTCTTTAACATGGGATAATTATCCTTATCCGGACGGAACCAGATCACCATGTATTGATGCCGGTTGTGTGGGATTACCTGAACCCGACGGCACTTGCAATGATATCGGGGCATATTCCTTCTTCCAGCAACTGGATGTACCTGTGATGCTAACAAATACCTATGTAAATGAAAATAGTTTCCTGGCAGAATGGACGGAATGCTATGGGGCTCTCGGATATTATCTCGATGTTGCACTGGATGATGGATTTACAAATATGGTATATCAAGGAATTGAAGTGTTTGATAGCACCCGCTATATGGTTGAAGAACTTGATCAGGGAACAACATACTATTACAGAGTGAATGCATATAACAGCGCCCTAACCAGTATCTATTCTAATACTGAATCGGTTTCAACTCTTCCGACTTCAATTGATGAACAAGTTTTAATAGTTAAAATAGCCATTTATCCAAACCCCTGCACCACCACCACAACCCTCTCCTACATCCTTGACAAACCTGAGAATGTACAGTTTACAGTTTACAATGTACAATCTCAGATCGTTTTTATGATGAAGGAAAAGCAGGAAAAAGGAGAGCATAAGGTGCAATGGAATGCTGAAGGATTGCCTGCCGGGATGTATTATTTCAGTATCCAGGCTGGTGAGATGGTTGGTGGGGGGAAATTGGTGAAAATGGAATAGTGAAATGATGTTCCATGGACGCATGGACACATGTACGAAGGAATCTCTACTGTACCTCTGTTTGCAAACCACATATTGAAGTTATAAATTTACTGGTAAACATTTTACTGACGATCTACAGTGTGTACGCTTTAAATCTTTGCCCAATGTGCATGGCTCTAAACTTCGGACAAGTCAAATATTAAAACTTGTTTATATTTCTTCAACTTCCTTCAAATTATTTTCCCTGTCTCTGTCAATTAAAACTACAAAGGGATCAATACCAGCGTAGTATGGTTTTTCGTTAACGATGATTTCAATCTCGGTTTTGTTTTGTGTGAACTTGTGTTTTTTGTAATAGATTTCTTCTTTATCTTTATTCAAAACACCTACATAAATATAATCGTTTAGAGCCTGCTCTGTTTGAGTTCCAATACTGTCGGCATAGAATTTTTTTGCTTTTACATTTATTTTTACTTTGTATTTGTCGTTGCTTACTATTTCGTATTGTGCCGATTCGATTTCGTTTTCATAAAGGGTGATTTTTTCAAAAAGATCGGTAACAAGATATAGCAAACTGTCGGGGGTAGATTTTTTTATTTCATTAACAAAATCAACTGAGAGCGGATAATTAACGGTTGATCCATATTTATTCACAAGGCGGCTTAAAGCAGAGCTTAATGAATCCAAACCAATATAATCGTGCAGCGCATACATAACCACTGAACTTTTTGGATAGTTCAGATAATCCTGAACAGGCAATGACCGAAACATAGCTCTTTCGCCTTCATAATCAGTTTTACGACGACGCAGGTATCTTTCCATTTCATCTTTAAGGTATTTTCTTGACATTTTCACTCCAAATTTTTCTTCATTGCACATTGCCATTACATATTGGGCCATTGTTTCGGTGAGCATAAAACCACCCTCGGCAAAGGCAGGAGTAACAACATATCCCCACCACTGATGAGCCATTTCATGTACACAAACTCCAAACATCATATCCACTACATCCGGGTCATTAAAGTTGGCGGTAAATCCGGAGCCTTCGCGCCAGATAAAAATACTTGGCTGCGAGCGGGCACTTCCACCAGTCAAATAATCAGGAATTTCTACAATCCTGATATTATTAAATGGAAAATCGCAATAGTTTTTAGTATTAAAATCAAATGACCTCTTTATACCGTCAATCATTCGCTGAACATTGTACGGATGCTTTTCATCATAATAGATTTCAATATTAATATCCTGATATTTATCCTTTGCTACTTCATACCTTCCTGATGCAAAAATTAGCTCATTCTGCATGGTAATATCTGAATGATAATGGAAATAATTCCGGTTGTTTTCAGTCCATTTATTAATCAGTTCCCCGTTTGAAACAATGGTCTGGTCGCTGCTTGTGCTGATTACGGCATTAAACTTTATATTGTCAAGGTTAATAAAAGGAACTTTTCTGTCTGCATTTTCTAAAGAAGGAAATGCTGAAAGTTCACCTAGCCCATATTTTCTCCTGTCATTTTCGTCCAGAAGAATGAAAAGATTATTATACCCGATTATCGGAAAGAAAGGAGACTCGCCACCTGATAGCATCAAACAGGTTCCATTTCCAACAATTAAATCTTTTGGATGATTATCATCGGTAAAGCCATTTGTCAGTATCTCATAATCAAACAGCAATTTGATTTCCTCTCCGGGTTTTAAAGGTTTATTGAGTTTGAAAACTTTAAACCCAGCTTCTTCTCCCTCATAAATCAATTCAGCAGGAGCACTAAATTCAAATTTTTTAATATTATCTACTAACCTACCCCCCCAAAGATTAGTACAAATTTCGTCAATGTTTTTATCTGAATTATTTTTTAACAAATAATAACCCCGGATCAAAGCCTCTCTTTTATCTGGGAATATATCAATTTTTAAATCAATGTTTGAAATGTCGGGTTGCGTAACATCCTTGTATTTACTATATTTTATTTCATATTGAGCTTTTATGTTTTTGTAAGTCTTTTCCGACATATACGAATTCAGAATATATTTATTGTAAAAAATAAAACTACCTGAGCTTATAAATAAAACAATTAGAATTCCCAATGACACTTTCTGAAATCTTGTGATGTTTTGTTTTGCGATTTTAAACCGGAATTTAAGGATGGTCTCATTATTTCGCCGCCACAACAATGTGCTTATCAGGATTAAAATAACGCCAAGGAACGCCCAGTAAAACGTGTACCATAAAATGGTTTCGGCATTGAACCCAAAACCATTCATGTTAGAATATGTAAAATTTGGAATTTTACCGTACCTGAGTAATAAATGGTCAAATTTGAGGACCATAAAAATTACGATATCCAGCACAAAATAAAGAGCAGATATAAAAAATCCGAGATATTTATTAGGGGTAAGATTTTGAATTAATAAAACAATAATTGCCATAAACCAGTAATTGAGCATATCAATTCCATATATGTGCTTAATATATAAACCAAGATTAATATCTGTAAAGCCGAGAGATAATTGTGTGATTATTCCGCCAATCATCCCAAGGGTAATAAAAAGGAACTGAATGCCCATGAGTGTAAAAAGTTTTGATAAATAGCTCATCCAATTAGGAACAGGTAAGGTGTCATAGAATTCGTTTGAGCTGTTATCTCTTTCACGCCACACTAAAACGCCTCCAAAAAAGATGGTCAACGGTATCATATATGTCCATAAATGGTCGGTGTATTTTAAAAATTCCGAAGTTAGGGGATATACCATTGAACGGTCGGACATTACATTACCAAGGAAGTTGGCTATTATTTCACTAATTGCAAAAAAAGTGAGTATCAGAAAAGCCGGATGAAAGACAATTCGTTTAAACTCGAGAAAAACAAGCCTGAAACATTTTTGTAACTGAAATGTAAATGATTCATCAATATTAGAAATTGGAATTCGTTGAATAATATTTTTTCTTGTTTCAACTATTTGGGTTGAAATCCCTTTGTTTTTTTTCTTCTTTGTTTCAAGTTGTGATACGAATTTGAATTTTTTCCAGGTGTAAAATAATAATGCGAAACTTATAATCAGCCAAATTATCCTGTTCAGAATAAATACAACATTAATAGGCATTTGGTTGGCATTCATATCGGCAACTGTCCAAAATTTTGCCTGAAGGTTAATGGCTAAGATTCCAAAAGGATCAATTAAGGTTTTAACCGTTTCATTATCCACAGCCGTTAATCCACCCATCAATAAACCATATATTCCAAGAAAGGCTATGCCGGCAATGTATGTCATTATCATACGGCGGCTTAAGGTCGCAAGTGCGAAAAATATACTGCCGATAAAAATCAGGTTAGGGATTAATATTAGAAATATAGGGACAATAAACGCCTGCAATTGAAAAGGTCCGTAATATTTATCATCAATGCTAAGGCAACCGAAAATATAACCCAAAACCACACCTGCAAAAATTAAAATGTTTGCAATCAAAGCACCGCTAAACCTACCTCCGAGATATGCGAATTTCGACATCGGGGTTGTGAAGAAAAAATCGTGGATATTTGCCTCAAAATCTTTTGCAACAGCACGCCCTACTATTAACATGGTAAATAAAACGCTTATGATGCTGAAATTTGTAAATATTTTCGCAATATTTATTGCAGCATTGTTCCATTCTTTGCCAAACCTCATTCCCATCATTATCGTGTTTGGATCAGTATTGGAAGACCACAGATAGGCAGCATAAAACATTATTGCCGTAAAAATATAAAAGGCAACGCTTTTCAGATTTTTCTTTAATTCGGCAGTAAATATTATTGTGAACATAATTTTGTCTTTTATCTATTATTTCTGCTTAACCAATAGAAGTAAGCATCTTCGAGAGTTGGGGGAGATGATTCAAAATTGTTTTCGGGCTTTGTTTCGGAGAAAATTCTAATAAAAGTTTTACCTGCAAAAAGACGATTCGATAAAAGATCGTATTTTTTTTCATAAATTTCAATATCAGATTTAAGAATGTCTTTTTCCCAAATTTTACCTTTTAAGGAATTAATAGCATTAACAGGATTATCTTTAAATAGTATTTCACCATTATTAATAATAGCCATATTAGAACATAACTGGCTTACATCTGCAACAATATGGGTTGAGAGAATAATAATAATATCTTCGCTGATTTCGCTTAACAGATTATGAAAACGATTTCTTTCTTCAGGATCGAGGCCTGCTGTAGGCTCATCAACAATTATTAATTTTGGATTTCCAAGCAAAGCATGAGCTATTCCAAAGCGTTGTTTCATCCCTCCCGAAAAAGTCTTAAGCTTTTGTTTTCGTTCATTCCAGAGATTTACACGCTTTAGCAACATCTCAACTTTTTCGTGGCGTTCTTTTTTGTTTCTAACACCTTTTAGCATTATAAAATGTTCGAGCAATTTGTATGCATTGTCTTTGGGATAAAATCCAAATTCCTGGGGTAAATAACCAAGAATTTTTTTGACCTCCCCTTTTTGGGTCAGGACATCAATATCACCTAATCTTATTTCGCCTGAATCGGCTTCCTGTAAAGTTGCTATTATTCGCATTAATGTTGATTTCCCGGCACCATTAGGACCCAATAATCCATAAAGACCGGTAGGAATATTCAATGAAACATTTTTTAATGCAACGACTCCATTTGAGTAGGTTTTTGAGAGATTTGTAATTTCTATTTCCATAGTTAAATAGTTATTTGATATTATATTTCTAAGACGAGGTTAAATATTGCGTAGTTACACTAATTTTATTATCATTCGTATTTATTCCGAGCGTTTGGAAAAAAACCAGTATATGGCAAACCTCTTGACAAGCCCCGTAATCTACAATTTACATTTTACAATTTACATGGTCAGATTGTTGATAAAATACAAGAGAGTCAGGCAAAAGGGACGCAAAAAGTGGAATGGAATGCTGAAGGACTCCCTTCTGGAATGTATTATTACAGGATACAGGCTGGGGAAAAGGTTGGAGGGGGGGAATTGGTGAAAATGGGATGAGGAGGGTGTATGTTGGGAAAAATGTAAGGTAAATCAACTTTAACTATCGTATCTTAGTGGCCGAGTTAAATTGAAGACTTACACAATTGAATAAGAATTATCCGTTTCAATTGAAGGGGATAAAAGCAATTTTTAAAATTGATATTCGTTAAAAGCTTTTAAGTAGGCTTAATTTTTCGTATATTAATTCGCTATTTTTTAAAAATAAGTTCTTCAATCATAGTGAAATAAGGATAGAGAGAGGAGATTATGAGGCAATTAATAATTACAAAATCAATCACCAACCGTGAAACAGCTTCCTTTGATAAATACCTGCAGGATATTGGAAAAGAAGAACTTATAACTGCAGAAGAAGAAGTAGAATTAGCCAGAAGGATCAAGCAAGGAGATCATAACTCACTGGAAAAACTCATTAAAGCAAATTTAAGGTTTGTCGTTTCAGTTGCCAAACAATACCAGAATCAGGGCTTAAGTTTACCCGACCTGATAAACGAAGGAAATCTTGGTTTGATCAAAGCTGCAAAACGTTTCGATGAAACAAGGGGTTTTAAATTTATTTCTTACGCAGTATGGTGGATTAGGCAGTCAATCATACAAGCAGCGGCAGAACAATCCAGAATTGTCAGATTACCCCTTAACCAGGTAGGGTCGTTAAATAAAATTAGAAAAGCAACATCAAAATTAGAGCAACAATACCAACGTCTTCCTACAACGTATGAAATTGCTGACCTGATGGACTTGCCAGAATATAAAGTGGATAAAGCAATGAAAATTTCCACAAAATATATTTCTGTTGATGCTCCTATCAATCCCGATAACGACACAAAATTTCTGGATATATATTTGAATGAGGATTCTACAGCAACGGATTCCATCCTGATGAGGGAATCTCTTCACAGAGAAATTCAACGTTCTCTATCCACATTAACCGATAGAGAAAGGGATGTTATTAATTTGTATTACGGTATTGGTTTGAATAATGGCCTTACACTCGAGGAGATTGGTGAAAAATTTGATTTGACCCGTGAAAGGGTTAGGCAAATTAAAGAAAAAGCAATTCGAAGATTAAAGCATACATCGAGAAGTAAGTTATTGAAAGCGTACCTTGGTGATTGATGAATTCCTATCTGTGGTTCAAAATGAATTCCATCATACCATTTTCTCTCCAGTTTGGACTAAGATACCAAGTGCTTTTTAATGATAGGTGTGTTAGGTGCAAATTCCGGAGCCATTGTACACCGGTATTTCCAACTGGCACAGAATTTGACTTTCATATTTCTTCATTTCTTTTGCTTGTCCAAAAGAAATGAAGCAAAGAAAAGGACAGCACGAATGCAGCCCTTTCTCCCCACGGTCAGACTTCCCACCGCACAGTCCCCGAAAGGGCCACACCATTCGTGCACTCCCCGCACCGGCTAGCACTGATTGATCTATGCTTCTCAGTTGGCAAAATGTAGAGCCGGCTATAAATAGAAAAGCTAGTTACTTGTAACGGTCATCCTGATCCCGCGGAGCAAAGCGAGGCGGGAGAAGGACCTCAATCATTTTAGCAGTCAGCTAGCAGAAACAGACTGTCAGCTTTCCGAAAAGGGAGAGGGTAAGGCTATTAGCTATAACGTTTAGTATAAGAATAGTAGCCGACTACTTGGCACTTCCCTGTCAAGTTACAAGAAAGTTGAAGCGGACTACAACCCTTGAATTTACTACAGTCCTGGCTATTATTTTTATACTTTGTTACCAGCCGTTTTTTTATATCGGATTATTTTTCACATTCTTTCTTTAATAAGTCAAGCCAGTTTTGCATCCCATTTGCTAAACTTTTATTAAATGAATTTTTCAGGAGTTTTGCAAAAAAACCTTCCAGACTTTCCTCAACACTTACTTCTATATTTCCGTCTTTTTCGGTTATTATCCAGTTATGGATAGCGAACATTCCAAATGTTTTTCCTGTCCAACCAATTTTTTGAAAAGGTTCAACAGTATGCAGCGTGGAATGTATTTTTGCACCGCCTGATTTCCAATCAAATGTTGAGTTTGGTTTTAATTCACCATTCAATTTAGGTTTGCTAATATCTGTTTGCCAGTTATCCCAATTGTTGATGTTGGTTAAAACTGTCCATACTTTCTTCGCTACTTGCGGCAATAGTTATTGTCTTGCTGCACATTACAGGTGCATTGTTGTTAATACTTTTCATTGTTAAACTATTTTGTGCAACGAACTTGCTAAAATTGTCAAGTTAATTGAGGTTAATTAAATTTTACTCTAAATTTATCAAAGTTAACAAAGTCCATGTTGCTCCAAGGGTGTCAATAAGTCCGAAAAGGATAATTTTAGGTTTAGCAATTTTGAAAATTACCAATCCTGAAAATCCTATTAATCCAGCAATTCTTGCATAAATTGATGCCCAGTAAAAACTATAGACTTCATTTTGAGCTGAATTCAAATAAAAGTATCCAAGAGAGAGAGCAATTATTCCGACAACCCTAATCCAATGATCTTTTGGTTTCTCATGCCCAAAAAGAATTAGAGTTTTGCCAGGTATAAAAAGCAGAAGTAAACCAATTAGTATAACATAAATTCCCCAAATAAAAATACTTAACGTAGGTGCGCCCATATGTAATTTATAAAATTCTTCATTAATGTTGATAAAATTAAACTATTTCTCCTCTAATATCGTGAATACGAATAAGATTCTTTTGCATTTGCAAATGGCTGGTAACTTGTTTATATGTTAACCTTTTGTTACTTTACACACCCATTAAGTGTGGATAAAAACACGTTTTCAGTAAATATACAAAGATTCTGTGCTGCAACTTCCACCAAGAAGAGGCTCCACAAACAAAGGAACAGAGAAATAGAGGAGTTTTGAAATGATATCTGATTCATGATGCCTGTTCCGAGTACTTCGACTTTGCTCAGTATAAACTCCGCCGAGGAGTCTGATATCTGATCACTGGTCACTGATTTGTGACAATGGGTGTGTGGGGGTGTAAGGTGGGGGAGATTAATTAACTCATTTAACACGTTTTGAGGTAATGCCTTCAACAACATTCTTCTCAATCTCGTAATTTACCGAAACCATCCAATCGTTAAAAGAAGGATCAATAATTTTGATGGCTTGAATTAATTCTTGTTTATAAGTCGATTCTATGGAAGCCCCTCTACCCGGCCAAATATGAAAAACTAACCGAAAGACCTCATTATCAGCGAATGTTTTAATGATTTTAGTTATGGGCTTTTTAGAAATAAGAATATTCGGATACTTCTTAGGAACTATATTAAGCATCTCATTCACTTTTTCAATAATACTTTGTTTAAGTTTCGTATCTGTAGGTAAAATGATATCAAGTTGGCAATTAATATACTTTTTCGGGTAATTGATTACCACATTTATGTTTCTGTTAGGGATGTATACTTTTGCTCCATTTGCATTTTCGAAGACTATAAACCTCATTCCAATTAATCTAATTATACCGGTCTGCCCATTAATTTCAACCATATCTCCAATGTCAATCTGGTTTGAAACGATGAGCGTAAATCCGGTAACCACGTCCTGTACAATACCCTGCGAACCAAAACCAACAGCAAGCCCTATAACAGATGCACTGGCAATATATGCTGTTAATGAAATACCTAATTCTTTAAGAGCATACCCAATAGCAAGAAAATAAATAATAAATACCAACACACTGGTGAGCAAACTTGTAACCGATAGTACTTTTGGCGATGATTTTCCACTGGTTTTTGAGTGAAATAACTTACTTACCTTCTTAACAATTATCACCAGGAGGTGCGCTGCAATGGCTATTGCTAAAATAAACAGAACACGATTACCTATAGTTTGAAGCTGAGGTGCTATATTGTTGAACATCAATGTTATCATACTTTATTATTTAGTTTTCCACCTGGATTAATAATATGTAAATCACTTTAAAAAACCTGCAAAGTAGCTCTTGTATATTCCGCTGCCATTGATCACACCATTGTTATGCTGCGATTTTAATCTTCTTAAATCATTCTTCTAACTGGATTTTATTATAAGCCTTAGCCATGTCTCTCATATCATTACTAATAAATTCTTTTTCGAAAAACAAAAACTCACGTTTATTCAGATAGTATTTATCACGTTGATTTTTTTTCATCTCGTGGTAGAAGTTCGTAGCCTTTTTTTCACCTGAATCAAGCATTGTTTTGAAGATCGCATAAGCACCGGACTTTTTTGGTAAATCGTATTCTTCACCATACAATACCGCAAGTATCCGTGACATCATATAATCTGGCCATTTTATCACAATTTGCTTTTTGTACTCTTTCGTGTTTCGCAAAGCGACAATAAAGACAGTATCTTTCTCAATTCTTTGAGTATGGCTCCCAAACCCATTTATGCTACCATCTAAACTATTAGAGCGAATCTTTTTATAGCCTTTTCCATAAGGACATTTCTGATAATGCCAGCCATATTTATTAAAAAAGAGTTCTTTCGATTCTTCATTAAGAAGTTTATCTGTATAAAGAGCTTTATCAAATAAATACAAATCTTCAACGGTGGACAGCAGTTGGCCGGCTCCAAGACAAAAAGACATATCAAGAAATGAGGCTTCCTCGAGGCCTGAAAAATAATTATAGTTATAACCGATGGCCCTATTTTCGATTGGTTGTGCAGTTATATCTTCTAAAGTATTTTTCATTCCAGCCGGCTGGCAAATTTTTTCCTGTAAAACTTCATCATATGATTTTCCGCTAACTCTTTCGATGACCAGTCCCAACAAGGCATATCCAAAATTGCTGTACTCCCTGCCTTTTCCAGGTTCATACACAAGCTCTCTTTCGGCGATGCAGTTGAGCAATCGCTCTCGTGAATAATACTCCTTTTCAATATCTATCAAATTTGAAATTCTGGACTCCCCGGTAATTCCTGCAGTATGTGTTAAAAGTTGATGTATGGTAATATTCTCTCCTTTTTCTTTGGGAAATTCGGGTAAATACTGTGTTAGCTTTCCATCTAATTCCAATTTCTCCTCCTCCACTAGTTGAAGGATAAGCATGGCCGTGAATGGTTTTGTAAAGGAAGCAATCCTGAATTTTGTATCCACTGTATTTGGTATGCTGTCTTCAAGATTTGCATACCCCACAGCATTTTTATAGATAATATCACCTTTTACCGAAATCAAAACAGCACCAGAAAACTGACCATTATCATCCATCTTATTTATTATTTGGGAAATTTCATCCTCCATGTTCTTAGAAGAAGATAGGATAGGTTCAGAAAGGAAATATCTACGACCAATTAATACAATGGCAAATATTAAAACTGTAAGAATTATTAAGATCCAAAAGATATTTTTTCTTTTCATAATTAATAGATAAATGAGTCATTTTTTATTGCAGCATAAAGTTCCCGGCGCATGGGCCGGGGCGTGTTTTTGTTCCGGCTCAGCGGGATGATTTGTTAATACATTAAAGTTAGTCAATTCTGTTATAAGATGTCCCGCTGAGGCGGGACAATTTTTGTTATAAAGAAATGCTTTCATTCAAGCTCAACGGCGTTCTCGACCTAAAACACCGCCCTGGCCTATAGCGCCGTGTTATATTACTGTAGCCTTAACCGATCCAATTCTGACCAGGTACTGGCACAGAATTTGACATTCATATTTCTTCATTTCTTTTGCGTGTCCAAAAGAAACAGAAGCAAAGAAAAGGACAGCACGAATGCAGCCCTTTCTTCCCACGGTCAGACTTTCCGCCACACGAGCCCCGAAAGGGCCACACCATTCGTGCACTCCCCGCACCGGCTAGCACTGATTGATCTATGCTTCTCAGTTGGCAAAATGTAGAGCCGGCTATAAATAGAAAAGCTAGTTACTTGTAACGGTCATCCTGATCCCGCGGAGCAAAGCGAGGCGGGAGAAGGACCTCAATCATTTTAGCAGTCAGCTAGCAGAAACAGACTGTCAGCTTTCCGAAAAGGGAGAGGGTAAGGCTATTGGATATAACTCGTTTATATGTGCTCCTTTGTTCTTGAGTTCCTCTGTTCAACATGTTGTCCCTTTTTTGATATCTGATTCATGATATCTGATATCTGATTTTCTGTTCAGTGATCAGTGTTCAGTGTTCACTGATTTGGCTTATGTGTGTAGTTCGAGTCCGGGAAGGGGGTGGTTTATAGATACTTTATTAATATTCGTCATCTGGATAGTCGGGAATCCTTCAAATGTTACATCTGTTATAGCATTTGTTACATATCTGATAGTAGTAATCTTTAAAGCTGTTTAACTTTAGAAAAAAACACTACTATGAAAAAATTAAATTTTTTATTGGCTCTTATTATAATAGGAGCTGTAAGTTTCAGTTGTCAAAAGACTGAACAAGAACAGGATTTTAAATCCACGGACAGGACCTCCATTCAGAATCCCTCAGTGGATTTTGATAAAATGAATCAACGACTTAATAGTCGTTTGGCATCATTACGTGTTTACCAGGAACAACTTGCTCTGGCTGCAAATTCAAATCGTGAATGCATGCAAAGGGTGGTTGTACCTGATGATGCCTCAACCATCCAGGATGCCATTGAGATGGTATGCGAGTATGGAGAAGTGATTGTGCAAAGTGGCACATATGTAGAAGATATCTGGATATTCAATAAACCAGGAATCCATATACGGGCAGTTGGGAATGTAATTTTAAATGGTGACTTTTCTGTTGTATACAACTCAGATAACGTCATTATAGAAGATTTTCATATCGTAGTGCCTGATTATCCAATTCCCTGGGATGGCGTATGGTTGTATTATGTTAATGGGTGTGTAATCAAGAACAATATCATTTCAAATCAGGCCTATCCCGGGATTGAATCTGCTGATTGGGGTATATATATTTGGGAATCTGGTAATTATAATCAAATCAAGGATAACGAAGTGTCAGGAATGGAAATTGGAATACTTATTGGCTCTCTTAATCCTGACCAAACTTGCTCCAACAATATGATCAAGGGAAATCTGGTATCCAATGCTGAACGTGGAATCTGGCTTGTTTTTGATTGTGATAACAATAAGGTTATGGGAAATCAAATCGACAATAGTATTGGCCCTGTTTCAATAGGAATCTCCATGACAGGTCACGATCCGTTTTGTGTTGAAAACAATCAAATCAAACTTAATGATGTAAGTTATTGTGAGTACGAAGGATTATTTTTACATACATCCTTTAATAATATGATAGGCCCAAATAACACATTTAACTATAATGGAGGAGATGGTATTTCATTATTGCCATATAACGAGGACAACTTTGTAGTTAACAATGAAGCACTGTATAATACAGGGTTTGATATCTGGAATGGTGGGGTTAATAACAAGTTTAGGGCAAATACCGCTGTTAACACCTATGGTTTTTAAGTAATAGTATTACAGCCTGCAAATCCAATAAGAAGAGGCTCTATGAACAAAGGAACAGAGGAGTTTTGATCTGAGATCTATTCAAAAATTTCAAATCCTTTGTTCCTGTGTTCCTCTGTTCTGAAAGTTCCTTTTTTGATATCTGATTCATGATGCCTGTTTCGAGTACTTCGACTTTGCTCAGTATAAACTCCGCCGAGGAGTCTGATATCTGAAATTCGAAGTTTTTCTGCTTCGCCAGTAAAGCACTACCGGTCATCCGGTATTGCCATATACACGGTGTTAGCTGCCGGGTTAGGTTATCTTTTCAAATCATAACGGTCTGCATTCATCACTTTTACCCAAGCTTTTACGAAGTCTTTCACGAACTTTTCCTTATTGTCGTCTTGCGCATAAACTTCTGCATAAGAACGCAACACAGAGTTTGAGCCAAAAACTAAATCCACTCGAGTTGCTGTCCACTTCGTTTTACCGGTCTTTCTGTCAATAATATGATATAAATTATCAGACACAGGTTTCCATGAATAATTCATGTCTGTAAGATTTACAAAGAAATCATTACTTAACACACCTTCTCTGTCAGTGAATACACCGTGTTTAATGCCTCCATGATTTGTTCCCAGCACACGCATACCACCAATTAAAACAGTCATTTCAGGAGCAGTCAGGCCCATGAGTTGAGTTTTGTCAAGAAGAAGCTCTTCGGGTTTTACAGCATAGTCTTTTTTAAGCCAGTTTCTGTATCCATCATATATTGGTTCAAGCACTGCAAATGATTCTGCATCAGTCATTTCGGCTGTTGCATCTCCGCGCCCTGCACTGAAAGGAACTTTGATATTTATACCTGCTTCCTGTGCGGCTTTTTCTATGGCAGCACTGCCTCCTAAAACAATTAAATCAGCGATACTTACTTTCTTGTTTAATCCCACTTGAATTTCTGTTAGCTTATTAAGGACTTTCTCAAGACGTTTTGGTTCATTACCTTCCCAGTCTTTTTGAGGAGATAGGCGTATTCTTGCTCCATTGGCTCCACCCCTGTAATCTGAAAAACGGAAAGTTCTTGCACTGTCCCATGCAGTATTAATTAGCTCGGTTCGGGTTAAGCCACAATTCAGAAGTTTCACTTTCAATTCTTCAATTTCAGTATCAGTCAGCTTATAGTCAACAGTTGGAATAGGGTCTTGCCAAATCAAATCTTCTTTTGGTACATCGGAGCCGAGGTAACGACTTTTCGGTCCTAAATCACGGTGAGTTAATTTAAACCAGGCTCTTGCAAATACCTGGGCAAAATATTCAGGGTCTTTATAAAAACCTTCAGAAATCTTTCGATATTCAGGATCCATCTTCATGGCCATATCCGCATCCGTCATTATCGGGTTTCTGCGAACACCGGGAATATGCGCATCAAAAGGTTTATCTTCTTCTTTGATATTGACAGGTTCCCATTGCCATGCACCTGCCGGACTCTTTTTCAACTCCCAATCATAATTAAGTAATAAATAGAAATAATTGTGGTTCCACTTATTGGGGTGTGTTGTCCAGGCTCCTTCCAAACCGCTTGTAACAGTATCCTCAGCATTTCCTTTACCTGTGGGATTCATCCAACCAAAACCCTGATGTTCGACAGGTGCACCTTCAGGGGTTGGCCCCAAAAGCGAAGCATCGCCATTTCCATGTGCCTTGCCTACTGTGTGTCCACCAGCTGTTAACGCTACCGTTTCCTCATCGTTCATAGCCATGCGTTTGAATGTAGTTCGTACATCCCTGGCTGTTTTTAAAGGGTCAGGCGTTCCGTCAACACCTTCGGGATTTACGTAAATCAAACCCATTTGCACGGCAGCCAAAGGATTTTCCAGCGATTCGCGGTCAGCTTCGTTTTTGTAACGATTTTTAGTTGCTGCCAGCCATTCTTTTTCAGCACCCCAGTATATATCTTTCTCGGGATGCCAGATATCTTCGCGGCCTCCTGCGAAACCAAATGTTTTAAAGCCCATCGATTCGTAAGCCATATTTCCTGCAAGGATGAATAAATCGGCCCACGAAATTTTGTTTCCGTATTTTTTCTTGACAGGCCACAATAATCTTCTTGCCTTATCAAGGTTAGCATTGTCGGGCCAACTGTTGAGGGGTGCAAAACGCTGGTTTCCGGTGTTACCTCCACCACGACCGTCAGCGGTGCGGTATGTTCCGGCACTGTGCCACGCCATACGAATCATCAATCCTCCATAATGCCCCCAGTCAGCAGGCCACCAATCCTGGCTTTCAGTCATTAGTTTTTTTAGGTCACTTTTCAATCCTTCAAAATCAAGTTTTTTAAATTCTTCGCGATAATTGAAGTTCTGACCTAAGGGATCGGTTTTTGTATCGTGTTGATGCAATATATCTAAGTTGAGCGCATTGGGCCACCAACTCATCACAGAATTATTGGACTCTGTGTTTGCCCCGTGCATTACAGGACATTTCCCTTTTTTTGATGTCTCCATAATATGTATAGTTAGTTTAAATTAATTATAAGTCTTGTCAAAACCTTGCTGCTAAATTGTTTATAGATTAACCTTTATTACCATTATACATCTGAATTGGGGTTGTAATGGTAATGATATGTGCTTTTATATTTCAAAATCCTTTATCGGATTTGACATAAATTAACAGCTTATCAATAAAAATACAAAATTTCTGTGCTGCAACTTCCGGAAAAAAAGGAGCCCAGCATAGCTGACTCCCTCTAAATCACCAGGTGGGGATAGGCTTTTTGACGGCCCTGGAATCTAAGAATACTATCTTTTACAACCACCCCTTCATCTATATTTATTGCATTTTGGATGGTCTCATTTTCCTTCCAGCTGGCCCGACCTTTTATCACAGATGGTAAATGTACAACCAGTGCAGCGGAAATTGATCTTGTAGCACTTTCCCAAAAATAACTTGGTGTATGATCAACCGCATAGTAATCAATCTTATCAACTGATATGATAGGGTTCATGAAAGAAGTTGGCTTTGCAAAATAAAAACCCATTCCTTCGTCACAACTCACATCAATAATTAATGTGCCAGGCTTTAACCTGGATTTTTCCTCCTCGATCACAAAATTGATAGGATCATCTGTGTCTTGATAGGTGCCATTAATTATTATCTCAGATTCATTGATCAAATCTAATAATGGTCTTTCTGATCCGTCATGTTCTACTAGAAGCATCCGCGGCTCATCCCCTTCTCCCTTTCTGATTCGGACATAGTTCACATCCAACACTTCTTCTCTTACCTCATGATCTGGTCTTTGAATACAAATAGTTATGTCTCTAAAACCATGCGCTTTTAATGCATAGATGGCTCCTCGACTGACAGCTCCAAAACTAAATATTATTACCTTTCTTTGATTTCCATAATGACCATCTATTCCCTTTAGTTGAAGCGCATGTATAACAGCACTGTAACCGGCCAATTCATTGTTTTTATAGAAGGTATGTCTGCCTATATGGCCATCAGGAGTCCATACAAACATATCTTCAAACGCAATCAATGTCTGTTTTCTATCAATAGCTGCTTGTGTAACCAGCATTTGTTGGGCACAATGAGGATAGCCCCACAAAATACCGCCTTCTTTCAGTTCCTCTAAATCCGATGCAACCGGTTTGGTAATAATGACTGATCCAATATCGGATAATATTTCAGCTCGTGTAGCTATTCCACCAGTTTGGCCAGCGATTTCTTCATCATCTATATTAAAAGGGGCACCATAACCTTTTTCAAAAATGAGCTGTCGACGGATGAATTCTGGAAGCCTTATTAAATGCTCTGGGTGGATAGGGACACGTCTTTCGTCCTTTTTTTTTGAGGTGCCGATGACACCCATTTTTAATAAAGTCATATAAATCTCTTTTTTATTGAAATGGATCGCAGATTAATGAAATAGGCGAAGAGGATGATTAAAATCAACGGATAAATATTCCAGTGTCAAAGATACATTTAAAAAAATGAATTCTTGAGATACTATCAAAGTATTTCTATACTTATTCCATTAATCTTAGGGACATTAATGGACCTGTGAGGTCATTTCTGTGTTGCAAATTCCGCCCCACCTTCGCCAGAGGCTCCGGAGGGTAAAAAAGAAGGGGAGCGGCAAAAAGGGGGCTGCACAACGTGCGCCCCCTTTTTGATTTACAATTTACAATTTACAATTTACAGTTTACAGTTTACAGTTTACAAGGTCAGATTGAGTTTGTGATACTTCGGACTGCGGCTGACCTTGAATTCCGTACCTATGTCGGATTATCAAAGAAAATGCCACGACATCTCATCGGATTCTGGGCTTTCGGCGATTTCAGCCTAACAGGAAAAATGCCTTATATGACATTACCTTCCCTTGGAGAAGACTAAGGAAGTACAAAATGTTACATCCCCGCTTTCATAGCCATCACCTGATGGAACAACATTTTTATGGAATGCTATGTCCTTGAAGTCAAATTTTATAAGGGTTTCTCTCAAATCGGAATCTGAAAAGAAGTGGTTCCAGAACCGGTATACTTTAGCATTTGTTTCTTCATCGACTACAATATGCTGGTATAAGATAACTTTCTCTTCTTTGTACAAAAAGGATTCAGACAGAGCCAGGTAAGGTTTTTCACTCCAGAATCCCTGATCGGCAATTTCAAAGTTTTTGGGACTTAACTTGCTTTCAAAATTGGAATCGTTTAAAACGTCAAACACAAAAAGTCCACCTGGTTTAAGCACCTTTCTGATTACCTTAAGTAATTGTTTTCTTGCCCGGGGAAGCAGAGGCCCAAAATCTGTGAAAACAAGCAATACAAGGTCAAAACTATTTTCTGGCAGATCTAATTTGGTATAATCTTCCCTGATATAGGTAATATCCAGGTTTTTCTTTTGTGCCACCTGTTTTGCATAGCTTATTGAATTTGCTGAAAAATCTACTCCAGTAAGCTTATGTCCTTTTTCTGCAAGCAATTCCGCATATAATCCCGGTCCACACCCCAAATCCAGAATGTGCATTTTATCCTCAGCTGTAAAGGATAATATCCAGTCTACGGTCTTTCTTATGGTGCCTGGTTTGCGACTGCCAAGATCAATATGCTCATTTAAATGGATGGCCAGCAGTTGTTTTGAAATATGACTGTCAGTCCACATCACTGCATTCCCGGGACTGTAAAGATCTGGTTGTTTTGAATAATTTAATATTTCATTGATGTTCATTTCATAATCCCCATGATATCTGAATAGTGATTCACAATAAAGAACTTCCGATCATCCTGCTTCGCTCACCGTAGCTTTAGCGAAGGTGAGAGCTTTGCAAAGCGATGGTTTATTTGGTTAAGTTTTTGTTTGCCCTTTAGCTAGCATTATTTTTAGCGCGTGTTGTGCTTAGTTTAATTTTCAATTTTTATTTTATCAAATCTTTCCAATTCTCAATAATAACAGTAAGAGTAGTATCTTTCTGTACTTCCAAATCCCAATTGCCAAAAACATCTCCATTCTTATCTACAAATTCATTTTCCCAATCTCCCCTTGTAAATTTATATTCTAGCATCATTCCATTATCTATTACATAAGTACCTCTCCAACTCCCATTCGGCTCCTCCTTAAGGGCCACTTTGTTCGGTGCCCAATTTCCAATTGAGGGGTGATTTCCTGTAATGTAAATTGTAGAAGATGGAGGCAGGACTTTTGGAACAACAATAAATTTAATCTCACTTACTGAAAAGCCAATAGCAGCTTCTTCAAATGTGTAATTGTCAATTTCAGGGCTTTCACCATTGAGAAGAGCATTCAGATACCTTTGAATCAGAATGGTTTTAGGTAGTTTTTCGATAAGCTGATGTTCTTTGTATTGCTTAAGTAATTTATATATCAATCCTCCCGATGCCTGGTAGATATAAATATTGGAGTAATTTTTACCAATTAACATACCCCCAATCTTTTCGGGTTCAGTAATATTCAGAATGTCGATGTTTTCCGAAGAGCATTCAACAATAGTTTCCCAAAACCCAATAAGGCCTAATTCGGTGTTACAATCAGTGATAATTAATGGATTTTCATCTTTTGAAAATATTTCTGCAGCAACTATCTTTTCATCGCAATGTTCAAAATTATATGTCGCCCAGCAATCATCAACAGATATTTTAACCATGGAAATAATACTGACAGTGACGATTCCTAAATATAATAAAGGATAGAACAACTTGCCACGGGAAATCTTCTTTTCAAAAAATAGGGCAACAATCAGAATTATTCCCACAAAATATACAATATGATATCGCCAAACTAAAGAGAGATACCTTTGGAAAGTCAAATCCAAAATGTTAAAGAAAAGTATTCCTGGTATTACAATTAGAAAAAGAAACCATACAATTTTACCAGGCATTTTCCTGATTAGAAATACTATTGATGCTGCAATAACTATAATCAACAATGCATTAATAATAACACTAAGTATCAATTCACCAGAATAGTTATCCCCATTCCAAAGCACATATACATCAGAAAAATTATCAATATAGGAAAAGATATGTGCCATCCCAAGCCAGGGACTTATTAATATTTGCCAGAAACTGAAATAACCGGTTTGCCAGGATAAAGAGGAAGAAATTTCTTCACTGCTATTGAGGATTTCAATTAACCAAGGAATATATGCCAATAGAATAAATAATGCACTTATACAATACCTTAGCCAAAGTTTCCTGTAAAAAAACAAGACATACATGAAATGCCCCAGTATTATTACGCCTGATAAAGTTGAAACATATAATGACATTATTGCTGCCAATGAATACAATATCCACCACTTCATTGTATTCTTGTTTAAAACCTTTAGCAAAAGAAAGTGGGATAAAATCATTGAAAAAGCCCATAAGATGTAATACCTTGCATCCTGTGCATAAGTATGCATGAAGGGTGAAACAGCATAAAAACTAGCAGCAATCAAGCCGGCTAATCTTGACTTAAATAAGAACCTGGAAAGGGCATAAAGTAAGGGAAGAGTAAGTAAGAATATTAAAATTGTAAATAAGCGGTAATCCAAATAATTATGCCCAACTATGCGCTGCCAGAAAACCAGGAAGACATAATGTAATGGGGTAAACTGAGCCATTTGTGACAAGCCACTTAATTGGGATCCAATGGTATGCTGTCCGTTGTTGAGATTTAATAGGTTATTGTAATAGCTAATGTTTACTATTGTATCGGTAGGGACTTGCTCCAGAAATTCATCGGTATTAATTCCTGAGGTATGGTAAATTGTATAAATCTCATCTATCCAGAAAAACCGGTTTTCCAATCCATAGAATTTCAGTAAAACCCCAATCAAAATAATAATTAAGTAGATATAAGGCTTTTTAAAGAACTGATTAATGGTTTTCATAAAACTTTATTTTGCCATGATGTGATAAATTAATCACAACGGTTTGAATATGGTGCGTGCCGCATTTTATTCAATATTTTTCTTTGGTTACAGTATGTAGAACGTCAGCGTAATGTTTACCAGTAAAATTATAACTTTCCTCTATAAATCCTAACTGTACGATTCCCATTATTACGCTTTGGGTGAGCGAATTTCCTCTGCAAGTTTGGCCATCTCGGACATTAACTTATGTCTGTGTGCTAAAATTATTTTGGCCAGTTTAACGACGAGGTTACTCAAATTACTATTTGAGCATTGCCATCATAAAGTTATCCGGCCTTTACGTCAACTGAAAACCTAATGTTTTTAGCTTTTCTAATTCTCTTATGTGATATTTCATTTTCATTTCAACCTTTTTCGGATCGTACACCGGCAATAACTGATCATTAAAAGGTTCGCTCTCATTTAACACATGCCAGACTACTGTCAATAGTTTCCTGGTTATTGCTATTAATGCTTTTTTCTTCGACTTACGTATGCATAGCTGTTCAAATTTACTTTTGTAATTTGACCCTTTTGTTCTTACAGCTGCCCAGGCACACTGTACCATTATCCTGCGTAAATATTTATTCCCATGCGTGATTGCTCTACTTTTTAGTTTCCCGGCACTTTCATCATTTCTTGGACGCAGACCCGCCCACCCGGTAAGCTTTCCGCTATCTGGAAAAGTTTGCATATTTGCGCCCGTTTCTGCTATAATTTGCATGGCTGCCTGGCTGCTTACACCTGGAATGCTCATTAACAATTTCTTCTCCTGGGAATAATGTTGCTTACAAAGCTCTTCCATTTTCTTTTCCAGGCTATGTAATTGTTCTGTATAAAGCTTATGCTGTTGATATGAGAGAGAAAGTGAATATCGATGATGCTCTTCAATATGACCATCAAGTGATAATTTCACCAATTCCCCTTTTGAGTTTATCACCCTGGCATGAATACAACAGGCAAGTTCTTCAACGGTGTCATTGCCGGCCACAACCTGTTCAATAACCTTTAAAACACTTACGCTATTTACTTTACTTACAAGTGAGGTAATCCGAATATTACTCATTTCAAGTGTTCGTTCCATTTCCTGGTTAACCCGGGTTATCATCTCTTGCGTTTTAACAAACCGCCTGCTGTAGGTACGCAGTTGCCGGATTGTTTTACATGGAATCATGCTGCCACGAAGCAAACCCTTGTGCAATAATTTTGCAATCCATTGGGCATCTTTTACATCACTTTTCCTGCCTGGCATCTGCTTTATCAGATATGGGTTAACCAACATCAACTCAAAACCTGCTTCCTCCAGAATATTCCACACAGGAATCCAGTAAATACCGGTGCTTTCCATGGCTATCTTCTTTACACCTTCCCCGATAAGCAGTTGAACCATCTCTCGTAGGTTTTCTGTAAATGTTGCAAATTCATTTACTTTACCGTATTTCTTGCCATCGTAAATAGCACAAAATACCGTATCTTTGTGTACATCAAGGCCGCTGACTTTCATAAGCTTATTAATTTAAGTTTAACAATACGATTGAGCTTCGAGCTCGTATATACAAAAATAAAGCAGTGGCCTTGATTTTTATGTGCCTGTGTGAAAATGCTTTTTTATGTAGGTTTAATGTGTGGATAGCAAACAACGGTACAGCCAAAACCCCACACATTATGGCACCACCAAGGAAGAAAAAACCCACCGCCACACAAGTGGTAAAAGAGATCAAGCGCCGGACCAAGCGAGTATTTTCCGCAGAAGAAAAGATTAAGATAGTATTGCAGCCATCTGCCGCAAGTATGACATTCACCAGAACTCTTACTTCAAATGGAGCAAAGACTTCATGGAAGCAGGCAAACGCCGCCTGAGCGGGGATGTTGCAAGGGAAGCCAACCGGGATGAAGTAGCAGAGCTTAAACAACAAAACGATGAGCTAAAAAAAGAACTGGCTGACCTGTACATGGAGAAACAAGGCTTAGAAAAAAGCTTGAATGGTCACAAATAACCGGACGGGTCAAGATGAAAAAGTATATTCGTTTCACCCAAAGGGAGAAGTATGAGATCATTCGCATGGTCAGCCGTTCAGATCTCAGCGCTAACCGAACCTTAAAGGAGATCGGTTTGCACAAACGGACCTACTACAACTAGTACAAAAGGTATCTTGAGGATGGGTATGATGGGTTGGCACCCAGGACCAGAAATCCCCGTAAGACCTGGAATAAAATACCACAGAAAGAAAGGAATGAGGTAGTTGAAGAAGCCCTTGAACATGCTGAACTCTCAAGCCGGGAACTGGCTGTTCACATTGTGGATAAACACAAATGGTTTATATCCGAGAGCAGCGTTTACCGGATATTGAAAGCTCGTGGACTGATCACTGCTCCATCACAGATTGTCCTGGCTGCTGCTGATGAGTTCAAACAGAAAACACAACGGATCAACGAGATGTGGCAAACTGATTTTACTTATTTCAAGATCATTGCCTGGGGATGGTATTTTCTATCGACCGTAATGGATGATTACAGCCGCTATATAATCTCCTGGGACCTGCGGAGTAATATGACCTCAGAGGATGTCAAGCCGACGATCAGAGCAGCAATGGAAAAGACCGGTTTAACTAAAAACACGGCTCCCAAGCTGCTTTCTGACAATGGATCATGCTATATCTCCAATGAGATTAAAACCTTTTTTAAACAGCTTGGAATTAAAGCGATCAATGGTAAAGCCTGCCATCCGCAGACACAGGGGAAGATCGAACGCTACCACAGAACGATGAAAAATGTTATTAAGCTGGATAACTACTACTCACCTGAAGAACTTGAATACGCTATGGCTGAGTTCGTTGATTATTATAACAATCGCCGTTATCATGAGTCCCTTAACAACTTGACACCGGCTGATGTATTCTTTGGAAGAGGAGAAGAAATATTAAAGGAAAGAGCTTTAATCAAGAAGAGAACGATGAAGCATAGAAGAGCTAATTATTATCAGGAAAAACACATGGAAATTAAGTTAGTATAAACTTTGTACCTTTGAGTAAATCACACATTAAGATATAATCTAAGTGGTGAAAATTATTTTGACGACGCACAGTAGTGGTTAGTGAATTAGGTCAATGAATACGTCGGGCTGCAAGAACAAAGGAACAGAGGAGTTTTGATCTGAGATATATTCAAAAATTTCAAATCCTTTGTTCCTGTGTTCCTCTGTTTAAAAAGCAGCCCCTTTAATGATTAAAAAAAGCCCGCGATGTAAGGCAGGCTTCTTGATTTTATTATTAAGCCAGGAATTATTTCCCGGTTGCAAGTTTTAAGTTTCTAAAGTAGGTGGTCCTACATGAATTAACCTGAAGAACAATGTCCATTGCTTATGAGTTCCGGTAATACGAACATTGTAATTCATATAGGCAACAGATACAGTATACAATTGTTGGTTGGTATTTGTGCCTAAAAAGTCAGGATGCAGTTGATCGTACATTGCCATTACAAGAACGGGACTCTGTATGGCCTGCTCAAAGGTCAGATTAATGGTCCGTTTGGTCGGATTGATTTTAGTGGGATGTTCCGCAATTGCAATTGTAACTGTTGTAAAGGTCAAAATTGCCATGATCATTACTAGTTTCAAAGTTTTCATATTATTTATTGTTTTATGATTATTAATGAATATTGTTCAGATAAGATAATTTCTTGCTGTGCTATCTATCATTAAAAAGCAATAGAAAACACAACGACTCCAATAATAAAGCTTACCCAGCTCAGGATTGCTAATATTTCTAATTTTAATTTCATAGTATTATAATTATTGAGTTAAAAACCCATGCGTTGTTGTCTTGAAGGTAACATTATAATATGCTGTTTGTTAACACTATATTGACATATAACATTTAATTAACAGAAAGAAATTGATGATTCAATAAGAGGATGTCCCTTTCACTGTTCAAATTATTAAACAGTGTTCACCTAATTACAGTAAGAGGATAGAGTAAATTGGAATATGAGAATATCTTAAGAATTTATGATTTATTTGTATGAATTCATCAGAACTGACAAATTCCTGATAATTAATAAAATAACAAACAATTAACAGTTTAATAGTAAATATCTTCGGCCTGCTTAAATTACCGACAACGGCTATACATATGAAACGTAAAGGGATTTGAAACGCAAAACTCTCAAGTTTGCACGTAGCCAAATTTATTCAGGTACCATCTCAATTATTTCAAATCCTGTTATAGATTCTTCTGATGTAATAAACCGAACAGTTTCATCAATTTCAAGATTGAATTTAATATCATTATATCTCTGATCAATAAAAAATTTCTGCTCGGGATTATCATGGGAATAGATTTCTCCTTTCATTCTAATCGGATAGTAGGTCTGTTTGTCAATAAAATAAAAAGTATTCGAAACATTACCTTCGTTTTCTTCAAGTTTGGCCGCGAATCCAGGCATTGTCATTTTATTCCCCAGCCTAATTACGATTTGAAAACAATACCTGCTCTCAATAACAGTATCCTTTAATCTCTCAATTGAGTATGAATCTGTGTTATCTAAAATATACCTGAACTCATATTGCATTCCATAAAGTGTATTATGGCTCCAAAAATGTTTATTCTTAAAATCAGGATATTTAACTAAATCGTATAGCCTGGCAACACTATCTCTAATATTTTTGCGAATCAGCCTATTCCCATCATATATATCTTCAAAAACCACATTTTCTGTATCGTTTACATACATGTACCAGTGCCCTTTTACACCGACGATAGAATCAGAAATCAGTCTTTTGAAATACATCTCTCGATAGCGAAAAATTGTATCATTAATATTTTGAGGATTTGTCCTCGCCATTTCTTGTTTATAGTAGACTGTTTCAATGGTATCGATTGTTTTTATTGTCTTTTGTAATATTTCCGAAGCTGTCTCTTTCTTATTACAAGAGCTTAATATCGTCAGTGCAGTCAATAAATATATAACTCCGATTTTCTTCATTAGTCTATCTGATTAAGTTCCTCGCACTTTGTTTATATAGCATATACCTTGTTGGTGGTAGTGATACTTGATATTGTCAAATTTATGTATAAGATGGGGTTAACTAGGCACTTTTGGCTTCTATGCTACCGTAGAAGGCGTGATTTTCTCCTTTTTCTATGGCCCAACTTGCATTTCCATAATCAAAGTGCCAGTACTCTTTTATGTCAACCACAAAATCTTCTACCTCAAATAAATTAATAAGCAATTTTCTGTTCATTTTGGCTAGAGGTGAAATAAATGGATGGTATGGGTAGCATTTATCATTCAGGTTTATTTTTAGCCCCTCATTCGTACCAAAATCCATAATGCAATCTTCCTTCAAATCATATATTAAGGCATCTACAGCCCCTCCGGTTGAATGCATTGATTCCATTGCTGGGGCAATGAAATATGAAACTAATTCCTCAATTTCTTCTAATTGTTTATTGGGATATTCTTTTTGCAAAGATTCAACTTTTTCATCCCATAATAGTTTTTGATGTTCAAAAGATCTCCATGCAGACCGAATGATTAGTTTTTTATCTTGCTTGTCTAACAGTTTACTTATTCGGCCTATCTTATCAAAAACATCTTCTCGAACCATATAGTAGTATTCTTTTTTAATGGATGGTTCGAATATCAAATTAAATTCAGATTCTTTCAAGCTGATTAATCGGGAATTGTTTTCTTCTATTGAAACAGCTGGTAAAAGTTGTTTATGCTGGCGGTAATGTTTTTCAACCTTTTCGCAATATTCTTGTGCATTCATAAGATCATTTGTTTCTTTAATTACATATGGAGATGTCATTGCCGAGAGCAAAGCGCTATAATTCAAATCAAACTCCAATTCATTTCCTGCTTTTAATTTCATCTTCCTTGTACTAACAATGATATGGTCACTACTCGCCCCAAGGATATCAATAGTTGATCTTGGTGTCAATCCGGAAACCAGTACATCTTGTAGTCCTATGTTTAGTATAGATCTATTAATTGGACCTTGATCTTGAAACACTGGAACATTCCCCATTGCATCCTGGGCGGCATCTCCATAAGGAAGGGAAGGTTTTATTTTTGATTCAATAACTTCTGCAACCAGTGTAAACGCATCAGTAAAAAGCCCCGGAATTGGCTTTCTATAGAGGGTTTCACATCCCAAATAGATTGACTCACCCAGTCGTAAGTTATTGATCTTGCCGATATCATTCGTAGAAATAAACCAATTATAATTGGCAGAATTTCCACCGGAAACAAAAGTTAATTTCAATCCGAAATTCTTTTCAACACCGCTTGCGATTGTTGACAAAAACTCCATTTTTTCTTTATCTGGTTTAATCCCTCCAAAACACGCCAGATTTGTTCCCAGGCCCACAAGTTCAATTCCTGCAAGCTCCAATACCTGTTTAATGGTACTGTCTAAATCCACTGGCATTAAACCTTCTCTTAAATCTCCCAGCTCCAGCATAAGGATAATTTTGTGTGTGGATTTATTTTCGACGGCAAATTTTGAAAGTCTTTTGATTACAGAAAGCTCAGTATTGAGGCTTATATCTGTATATTTTACAACTTCTTCGGCTTGGCTCAGGCTTGGTGTCCTTAGCAGGAGAAAAAGGGCCTGAACGCCTGCATTGCGCATCTTCTTAATATTAGTAATCCTTGAATCAGCAAGGATATTTATCCCACTTTTTACTAAAGAATTTGCGATACCAGGATCCCCACATACTGCCTTTGTAACTCCAATAACATCAATTCCCTTTGAGCCGTATAGTTCTTTTAATGTTTTTGCATTATGGGCAATTTTTCCAAGATTTATTTCTATTCTGGGGGTTACCATACGCGAACAGATTGTTTTTGTAATTCTGGGAATGCTACGAATAGTTCTTTAACCAATTTATCACAACCATGTTTTAGTACGTCAGTAGTAGGTAGTTCATATTTGTATTCGTATTCCGCTATTGTTGTTTCTAATTCTTCTTCGGTCATATCTTCATGGTTAATTGTGATAGCAATCACCTTCGCTTTTGAGAACACTTCTATTAATTCGATCTCACTTTCAAGGGTAGGCATTGGTATGTTGGAATAATCGCAATGATTTTTTCTTTTTGGTGGATGCTGGAGAATAATTGCATTTGGCATGGCACCTCTTAATATGGCACTTGATGAGGTAAAGGCAGGATGGCTCAAGGCTCCTTGCCCTTCAACGACTATAATGTCAGGCTGCTCTTTTTCATAAGCGTCTAATATTGCATTTTCAACCTCTCCGGTTGCAAAGCCTGAAGTTAATACATCTATTGCAATACCATATTTTGAACCCTGAAGAATGCCGGTTTGTCCTGTTGCTATAAATGCAGCTTTCAGCCCCTCTTTTCTTAAGGCATCAACTAAATTTACAGTGGTTGTTCTTTTTCCAACAGCACAATCGGTTCCAAATACAGTGATTACCGGAATTTTGACTTTATTGATTTTTCCTGAAAAAATATGCAGTTCTTTTCGTGGTGGTGGTTTTCTGATATCATAAATCCTAACACCATATTCACTGGCTTTTTGCCTGTATTCTTCATTATCGGTGAAGAATTCCGGCAATCCGTTTACAATGTTCATTCCTTTTTTCATAGCACTGAAAATAATGTTTTTCTGGTCCTCGTCAAGAAAGGAAGCAAGCGGAGCTATGCCATAGATGAAATATTCCGGAACAAGGTTCAACTTATTAATGGCGTCATCAATATTTCGGAAAACAGGTATCCCTGTTCTTTCCCCATCAAGATATTCTCCTGCATCAAGTCCTGCCTTTGTGCTATCTATAATACCTAAAATGTCATACTTTTCTGAGTGCCTGGCAAGGCCATTTGCAACTTTTCCGTCTAATTGCCCAAATTCATTTTCACTATATACAAGTGCTTTTTTTTTCATGTTCATTTTTTTCGTTAATAGCTTAGTATTCTTTTTTGAATACATATTCAATAGTTTTTTCTCGGTTTATTTCAAGATATTAATGTATTTATCGGATAAGCTAAATGACTTATTACAGTACTTTAGCTAAAATCCTCATAACCGCTTTTTATAAGAGTGGATAGCATTTTGAACTTCTCGTTTGCTTTTATTGTGTTACGGGAATGGGCGGGTATGATAATGGATTGACCTGTTTCAAGTAAATTGGATTTGTCATCAATCACAACTTCAGCATTCCCCTCAATAATCTGAATGAAGATTTCAAAGGGTGATGTTTTTCCACACAACAGTTCACCTGAATCAAATGAAACGGCGCTGACATTTCCAGTTATTCTTTTAATAATTGACTTGATCACTACTGAATTAGGGATGTATTCGATGACCTCAACTACTTTAAATGCTTTTGATTTTGTAAATTCAGTGCTTTCCATTGTGTATACTCTATTATACTGCAAAAGTAGAGCTAATTAATATTCAGAGCATTACACAAAAATGATGAAATCTTACATATATCACATGTTTTCAAGGTTTTTCATGCGTTTTTGCTTCATTTGCTTGTAAAAAGATGGACTAAGGCCGGTGATTTTCTTGAACTGGTTGGATAAATGTGCTACGCTGCTATAATGTAGCTTGTTGGAAATTTCGGTAAGATTCAATTCGTCATATAATAGCAATTCCTTTACCTTTTCAATTTTGTTGATGATAATAAATTGTTGTATAGTAATACCCTTGACTTCCGAAAATGTGTTAGCCAGGTACGTATAATCATAACCCAATTTTTCACTTATATAATCAGAATAATTCACTTTAGGTAATTCATCAGTATAATGAATCATTTCTATAATCACATTTTTTATTTTCTCAATCAGAATACTTTTTTTATCATCCAGCAATTCCAGTCCTGACTTGAGTAAATTCTTTTTTAGCTTTCCCCATTGTTCATCATCAATATTTTCATAGGTTTCTACCGTGCCAAGGTCTATCGTTTTATATAGTATACCAAGTTTTTCGAGTTCTGCCTTAACCATCATCTTGCATCGGAGACTCACCATGTATTTGATATAAATTCTCATAGGCTATTTTGGCGTATTGTTCATTACCTCCAACGTTCCCGGCGCATGGGCCGGGGCGTGTGTTTTTGTGTCGTGGCAGCGGGGCGCTATTTTCTGGATTAAATATACAAAAACGCCTTCTATATGTCCCGCTGTTTCGGGACAAAGTTTTAAAGGGAGAACCCTTGCCAGTTTTCTGAAAGGTATGCTTACCCTAAAACACTGCCCTGGCCTATTGCGCCGTGTTATGATCCTGTAGCCTTAACCGGTGCAATTCTGACCAGGGGACTGGCACAGAATTTGACTTTCATATTTCTTCATTTCTTTTGCTTGTCCAAAAGAAACGAAGCAAAGAAAAGGACAGCACGAATGCAGCCCTTTCTCCCCACGGTCAGACTTCCCACCGCACAGTCCCCGAAAGGGGCACACCATTCGTGCACTCCCCGCACCGGCTAGCACTGATTGATCTATGCTTCTCAGTTGGCAAAATGTAGAGCCGGCTATAAATAGAAAAGCTAGTTACTTGTAACGGTCATCCTGATCCCGCGGAGCAAAGCGAGGCGGGAGAAGGACCTCAATCATTTTAGCAGTCAGCTAGCAGAAACAGACTGTCAGCTTTCCGAAAAGGGAGAGGGTAAGGCTATTGGATATAACTAGTTTATATGTGCACCTTTGTTCCTGAGTTCCTCTGTTCAACATGTTGTCCCTTTTTTGATATCTGATTCGTGATCCACCTTCGCTGCGCTTCGGTGGACAACGTATCTGATATCTGATTTATGATTTTTCTGGTCACTGGCCCGCCCATGCGAAGGCAGGTGTCACTCGTCACGACTGATCACTGTTCAGTGATCAGTGTTCACCGATTTTGATCCTGCGCACTTTTTTCGTATATTGTTTGTCTCTATATTAACACCAATAGAGATGAAACAAACAAAAATCTATTCAATAGTACTATTCTCTTTTTTATTAAATGTTTGCCCGCTATGTGGACAGAATAACATAGATGATGAAGGGTATATTAAAGAAGACTCTATGAATCTTGCTGTTCTTGTTGTAGACTTCCTTACATACGAATTCGAAGAAGCAAATATCTCTTATTACTTACTTTGCGATAGCTGTGACCTGGATAGCCTTCCATTCAATATAATCTTTGAATATCCTATGGATTTTGGAGAAATTCTGTATAAATATTCATGGGATGATGACACCTTGTTTCATGGATCAATTATATGGTTAGGAACAGGAGAAATTCATTATCCAGATCAGTTTTTTCCTGCAGACTCTTTTGGAATAAGCAATAATCAAGTGTCAATTCCTTCAAATGCACAATACTATGATTATTGGCTGATCGGCCACTCATATTGTTCTGAAGAAAGGTATAAGGAAAGAGCAGATTCAGCATGGTTTTCAATCGACTCCTTACTATTGGTAAATGAATTTGCAAATCATTCATTTCGTGTAGGATTCTATGCATATACTCCAAGTGTTGGCATGTTTAATCCTTATGTTGCAAAATGGATCATCTTTCTTTACTATGGCAATGACTTTGGAGTAAGTGTCCCTGAATGCGATAAGGATAACTATTTCACACATCCTTACCCTAACCCCTGCGCAAGCGTTGCACGCTTGAGATTAACGATTACCGACCAACGATTAGCGATATGTGATTTATATTCGATTTCGGGAAGTAAGATTTTGAGATTGATGGAAGAAGAGAAACTGCCAGGGGAATATGAAATTGAGATAAATGTGAGTGATTTGCCAGCAGGTATTTACTACATAAGGATGCAGGTTGGTGAGAATGTTGGTGTTAGAAAATTGGTGAAGATGGAATAATGAAATGATGTTCCATGGCCGCATGGACACATGTACGAAGTAATACCTTGTTAAATGAGAACATGCGTACATGTGAGCATGGTAAATGAATAATGATTTCCTGGTCACTGGCCTGCCCCTGCGAAGGCAGGTGGCACAGGTCACTGAATATAGGATAATGCGTATGTGGGTTTTATGAGGGGACTAAAGAACAACAATAAATATTGCATTCTCAATTACGAAAAAACAATTTTTGAAAAATAAAAAAAACCTGTCGATTTTGACAGGTTTTTACAATGCTTGAAGCTTGCAGAGTAATATTATATTACTTTGACGTTAACTGCGTTCAATCCTTTTTGACCTTCCTCAACATCATAGCTTACTTTATCTCCTTCATTTATGGCATCAATTAAACCATTTTGATGTACAAATACATCTTTACCACCATCATCAGGGGCGATAAATCCAAAGCCTTTAGAATTATTGAAAAATTTTACTGTTCCGTTACTCATGATTAAAAATTTAAGTTAAATAAAACACAAAGTTAGTATTATATCCTTACATCTGAATGTTTTATGCGACTTTAATTATATTATTATGCATAAATACTACAAAAATGCATATTTGTTGCGTGTCACTCTCTGATATATAATTCGTGATTCATGGTCCGCCTCCACGCTGTTTCGGCACACTCAGTGTCTGATATATGATTCCCTGTTCACTTACTTAATTAATTCTCGCCATTTGAAAGATGAATCCTGATTTGCAACTCGGGATAATCAGTCTGTAAAGTGTCAACACATATACCTGGAAACTCCGGGTAAGCCTGGTGAGACACCAGATAAATGGCATTTGGTATCTGGACGTCCCAGGTTCGTTGTACGATATATCCAACCGAGTTGGTCAGGTAAAAAGATACCGGTTCCCTGATGTAAGCATCGCCGTAGACATACCAGTATTTATCCGGGTATTTGGCAGCCAGCGCCCAAACATCTGCCCGGGCTGGCGTAACAATTGAATCTTGCGTCCGAATAGGAAGCACAACCAGATCAAAACAAATCCTGCCAACCAGTAAAGCGCCCACGAACCACCAGATAAGCCGTTCTTTATGTTTGAAATAAAGCCATGAGAGAGCAAGTAGCGCCAAACCGATTGGAATACTGATCCAGAAAATATGCGGTATGGTGCTGGTTTTGGGATACCATGGCAGAACCAGTACAAGAACACCTGCACCAACGATGAAAAACCCAATTATCCCGTAAAAAATCTTGCTTCTCCAGTTTGATGAGCCTGCCTTTTGCATCAGGTAAATCCCAATTGTGTTGAATAGAGGAATAAACATGAGCAAATACCGTGGGAGTACCTGCGGGGATGTCCAGTAAACGATCAGGTTAATGCCCAGTATCCAGAAATGATAGCGGGCGAAATCATTGGTTAGCAGTTTTTTCCAGAACTTACGATCCAGCCAGAAGATGACCAGGAGCGACCAGGGTAAAAAATGATAAATATTATCTAATGGGAAGGTAAGCAGGTGGACCCAGAATCTCCACCATTCATGGATAATGACTGTGCGCTGTGCCGATTCGTGAAACAGGTTTTCAAAATACACATCCATTGGCCTGTAAATACTCAATATGCCAAGGTAGGTTCCCAATATTACAAGGGCAATGCTACCGCCTGCAAGATGTTGCCAGGAGAACAGCCGGCGCCCCTGCCGGAAAAACAGTAATCCAGTGATCAGGCTTAATCCCTGGAAAACTATAGCAGGCATGCCCTTAAACATAAATCCCACCGACATTAACAGGTAGCTCCACACAAAGAGCCTCATCCAGTTTCCGCGTTTTCCTTCCCTGTAAATTACCATGAACAAAGCGTACATAGTCCATGAAAATGCCGTGTCTATCAGTCCCAGCATGGAGTCATAAAACAAAATACGGCCACTGGTGACAAGCATCATGGAGCCAAGAAATGCTATGGTTTTACCGAATTCAGGTTTCAAGACCCGGTAGTGAAGCCAGGCAAAGCCCAGGAGAGAAAGCAAAGTGCATATCCTTGTGGGCCATTCGCCGAAACTTCCCCAAACTTCTGAAACGAGCAGAATAAACCAATTCCACAGCGGGGGCTTGTTGATATAATCGGCACCATGCATGGTGGTGGCAATAAAGTTTCCCGATAGCTTCATCTCAAAAGCCACCAGCGATCGAATGGCTTCATCGCCGGTAAAAGCATACATGCCCAGATTAATAAGAAAAGCAGGAATTGCCAGAATGACAATCCCCAGGGCAAGCTGTCTGTTGCTGATATTATTTACCCAATTGCTTATTTTTTGTTGTATTGCTGGCAATAGTAAGATTCTGTGTCTAACAACATTTGACCAAAAAAGCTTCAATTCAAAAATAGTGATAATTAGTGATTAGTGGTTGGTGGTTGGTGGTTGGTGGTTGGTGAAATAAGTTGCAGAAACTAATAATTGACTGATGAGACTTTGCAATTTCTGCAAATTACGGTAAGAGTTACATCATCAATAGTATTAAATATGACTTCTGCAGGTACATATTCATGAATTTCTTAAATGGTTTATAAAAAAGCGCTTCCCAGTCATTAATCAATTTTGTTTCATCTACTTCCCGGCTTAATTTTATATCATAAAATTTTTTAGTCATGAAAAAATTAATATTAGCTATTTTGATAAGCAGTTTAATAATACCTGCAGCGCCAGCTCAAGAAACCATTACTTCAGACGTTCCCACAAAAAAGACCTGGGCAGTTACTATGTACCTGGGATGGGCGATCGGAGGTCCGTGTAAACAAATAAATGACGCGATGATTGCCAATGGATTTGACGATCAGCAAGGAAGCGGCTGGTTTGGAGATTCTGATACAGATTATCCGCATACGGATCACTACAAACCTTCATGGATGATCAGTGCAAACTACAATCTGGAATCCCCTTTTTTAATTGGCATTACAGGAGGCATGACAAACCTTGGCTGTACACAAGGGTACAAGGTTGAAGCATGGGGACATCCCTTAGATGTTGAATATAAACATACGAAAGTTGGATTCTTAATTGATTTCGGATTAAGATTCCCTAAAAAGTCACTTTTCTTTTTTGAACTGAATTGCCAGTACAGGTATGTTGGAAAAGCTGAAATTGGCCCCTTCAATGAAAATCCTTACCGTGATGAACTGCCAAATGTCGAAGTAACATACAATCATGTATTTATCGGTGGAGGATTTGGTGTTCGTTTTTAAATAAACTTCTCATTTATCCCCCCTAGATATCAGAATACCGAATTACAATTAACGATATCTGAATTTCTGCTCAGTGTTCACGGGTCAGTGTTCACTGGCATTGCCTAGCCCCTATCTACTTCTTCCAGTATGAGTGTGTGAGGTTGTTCTAATACACCTGCTGATTTCATTGCCTCTCTCAGCTCAGTGGATTCGACAAATTGCTGCAAATTTTCAACGGACTGCCATTCATTGATCACATAGGCATTGTTTGATTCCCCGTGCAGCTGTCCTACGGAATAACTTAATTCACCTTTGGATTTACGGAATTCAAAGAAACCATCAAAGGCCTCTTTCCATTTCCCGAAGTCGTTCACTTTGTGATACATTACTGATTTTATCATAACTTAAAAGTTTAAAATTGATTGCTTAACTGATTTTGTATTCTCAAAAGTAAATCCGGAATTGGAAAATGATACTCAAATACAAGCTTTTAACAAGTTTTTAACTTATCGGGGTTCGTGGTGGGGGCTATACACGCTAAGAGCAGAATAACGATTCCTCGGCGGAGTTTATACTGAGCAAAGTCGAAGTACTCGGAACAAGCATTTGATTTTCTGTTCAGTGGTCAGTTATAATACTTTTTAATCTGACTCGTAAAATTCCTCATAAGCCTGTAATACTGTTAAATGAGAAATTAAATATGCCAGTGAGCTTTCTGCACCCTGGTTGCGGTTTACTCCATAACTTTCAAATCCGTCACAGCATCCCTGGGTCTCAAAATCATACAGGCTCATTCTCAGGTCATTTTCACCCAGGAACCACAAAAATGAAATGTATAACTTATTGAGATAATCTTTATCCTTTGTTATATGAAAGGCTTGATGGTACATTAAAACCATGGCCATGGCATCAATTGGCTGTTGAGCAAAAACAGATCGTTCCCCCTCTTTTTCATACCATTTTTCATTTCCAATTATTGATAAGTAATTATTTGAAAGTGTATGTTTTGTCAGAAAGTTCATAGACTTAAGCGCCGTTTGTGTTATTTTATCATCGTTAAGTATTTCTGCTGAATGTAAAAGAGCTAAAGGCAAGATGCCATTATCGTAGGCAAGCAATGATTCAAACCATTTCCAATCAGGGGTTTCGTTTTCCTTATAATGTTTAATTAAGATTTGGGCCAAGTTTCGTAATCTTTCAGTCATTGAGTCATCAGATGGATTGCTTTTCAGGTAATAACTTATCCCGATCATTGTATTTGCAATGCTCCTTATAGACTTTAATTTTTCAAAATTGGGAGATGCATTAAAAAATATCAATCTGCCTGTTTGATAATAAGCATCATTGGGCGCATTCCCTAACAGGTAACCCAATGCCCAAATGGTCCTGCCAAAAGAATCTTCGGAACCAACTTCATCAAGAAAGTTTCTGCTAAAACTCAGAAAATTTCTGAAGCTGCCATCTGCATTTTGCATATAATGAATATAGCTCAGATAGATGGGCGATAATTCAAGGGCCTGAATATCTTTCTTTTGTCTGTATGCCATTAACACCATGAGTAAAGCCCTGGCATTATCATCCAGGCAATAGCCTTCTTTTAAGTTTGGAATGCCAAATTTTGCATGTTGGATGATACCTGTATCGTCTGTCAGACGAATGATATGATTTAGAGAAAAACGGGGTAGAATGAGTAAATCCAGCACAGTATCTTGCTTTATGACTACCTTATGTTCTTCCTTCAGAATGTTTTCAGCAAGCCTAATATACTTTTCTCCTATCTTAGGCCAGGTAATTTTTCGGCCATAATCAAGTGCTTTTCTTCTGAGTTCATTGAGCTCCTCAGGTTTATCTAAAAGTTCTGTTAAAATGGAGGTAAGGCCGTTGGAATCATTAAAATTAAAAAGCCTTCCTCTTCCATCTGCCAGCAACTCTGCAGCATGCCAGTATGGTGTTGAAATAACGGCCGAACCTACTCCAACAGCATAGGAAAGTGTTCCACTGGTAATTTGAGCTTCATTCAAATAGGGTGTTATGTAAATATCAGAAGCAGATAAATATTTGAACAAATCTTGCACATTAATAAATTCGTTAAGAAACATAACATGCTCTTCCAGATGAAGGCTTTTTACTAAACGCAATAAGAAAATGCGATATTCTTCACCTGAGTGCCGCAGAACATTGGGGTGGGTTTTGCCCAAAACGATATAAATAACATCAGGATGTTTTTTAACAACTTCAGGCAATGCTTTTATTACCGTTTCGATTCCTTTGCTGCGTCCAATGAAACCGAAAGTAAGTAGCACTTTCTTACTTTCAAGCTTAAACTCGTTTTTTGATTTTTCCTGGTTGAATTGAATGTCAGGCACGCCATGTTCTATAAAGACAATTTTTTCTTCCGGTACATTGTAAATACTCACCAGGAATTCAATTGCTTTATGGCTCATCACCACTATTTTATGTGCCATTTTGCATATTTCCTGCAAAACAGCTTTTTCGTTATAAGAGGGGGCTTTAACAATGGTATGTAGTGTTACAATAAGAGGAACTTCCAGTCTATGTAATAAAGGAAGGATATATACCCCATTTTGACCCCCGAAAATACCGAACTCATGTTCAAGGATACAAAGATCAGCGCCACTTAGATTTATGAATTTAACAGCCTTTAAATAATCTTCCTGGTGTTCTTGCCTGATGGTCAGTTTTACTTCTTCCGGGTATTCATAAATAAGATTGTTGTCGTTTAATGCAACAACAAAACCCTCATACCCATCCTCCCTGCCTTCGTTGTGAACTAATATTGAGTTGAGCAGGTTTTTAGTGAAAGTACCAATGCCGCATTCCCTTGGCGGGTAGGTGCCAACAATTGCTATTTTAATTCTTTTCTCGTTACGCATCACTCATCAAAATTTTCATGTTATGAAACTCTTTCTACGAACCACATCTCAATATCACCTTTGCCTTTGGTTTTTACTTTTCCTCTTGATGTGAATCTGAATGCCGGATCATCTTTGATCAGCTCATAGGTGGATTGGGAAATATTTACTTTGCCGGTTTCTCCGGAGTTTTCCATGCGGGAGGCGGTATTAACGGTATCGCCCCAAATATCGTACTGGAACTTGGTGACCCCCACGATACCTGCGACAACAGGACCTGTATGGATGCCGACACGCATTTCAAAGGAAGATTTAGCTTCCAACTCACGTTGCTTTTTCATGTTGATCATACATTCCGTCATTTCAATTCCCGCCAATACCGTGTTTTTTACCGAATCAGCTGTGGGAACCGGAAGACCCCCGGCAGCCATATAAGAATCCCCTATGGTTTTGATCTTTTCGATACCATGCTTTTTACAGATGCCATCAAATGATTCAAAACAGGTATTGATTTCTCCAACCAGATTTTCCGCACTTAGCTTTTCAGATATTTGTGTAAACTCCTTGAAATCGGTGAATAGAATGGATACCTTTTCAAAATTCCTTGCTTTGGCTTTACCTTTCTCCTTTAGTTCTTCGGCGATCTCTGCTGGTAAAATATTCAACAAGAGCTTGTCTGACCGCTCCTTTTCGTGTTCAATTGCTTTCTTGGCTCTTCTTACAAATACTATACGCATATATAATCCGATTGCACCAATTAGCAAAATAATAGCTGATAATATGGAGATATTTCTGGTCCTGTTCTTCTTCCTTACTTCTGCTTCATGAGCCATCTGAACCTTAAGTTTGTCTTCTTCCTGAATGAGACTGTCTGCCAATGCCTGCTTCTCAAATTCCATCTCCTGAAGCTTTTTAGCAGTTTCTTCAGCCTGGAGACTACTATCTAACTTCACGATGCGTTCATGGTACACCAGGGCTGTATCGTTATTCCCCAAAGCTTTAAAAGCATTATAAAGGCATTGACAAGCATTCCTCTGCTCCAAAAGAATATTAATCTCTTCTGATGTCTGTAAGCTTCTTTTACACCAGATAATGGCTTGTCCATGATCATCTTGCTTATTATATGCTCTGCCTATGTTGGCCAGGATACCAGCCAATCCTCTTTTGTCGGAAATTTCCTCATAGATCTTGAAGCATTTCTGGTAATAATCCATGGCTTTGGCATAGTCACCCTGATACATATAAATTTCTCCTATATTGTTGAATGTGCTGGCCATTCCTTTTCTATCGGAGATTTCCTCTTGTATCTTTAAACTTTTAAGGTGATAGTCAAGTGCCTTAGAATAGTTTTTTGTATTCATATAAATGAGGCCGATGTTGGATGAGATACCAGCCGATGCTTTTAGGTCAGAGATGTCCTCACATATTTTCAGGCTACGCTGAAAACGTTCCAGTGCTTCTGGATAATCACCTCGTCTCATATAAATAAGTCCGATATTATTTAAGATTTGAGCAATTCCCCTGCTATCCAAGAATTCCTCTTTGATCCTCAGGCTTTGTTGGAATTTTTCCAGTGCCCTTGGATAATTGCCCTGATTCATGTAAATGAGTCCGATATTGTTCATGGAACCAGCCATTCCGCTTTTATCTGAGAGGCTCTTCTTGATCGTTAAACTTCTCTGGTGATATTCCAGGGCTTTGGGGAAGTTGCCTTGATTTGAATAAATAACGCCGATATTGTTTAAAGTTTTGGACATTCCTTTATTATCGCAAATTCCTTCTGAAATCAGTAAACTTCGCTGGTAATAATCCAGTGCATCATCATATTCGCCTCTGACAAGGTATGATCCCCCCTGAATGCTTAACGCACTTGTCATTTCTTTTTTGAAACCCTTTTCGCTGGCAAAGTCATACATCAGTTGCGCAAAATAATAGGCACTATCTGGTTGTGAGTACAGGTATCCATATCTGGCAAAATCCTGTATGGCTTGAACCCTGCTGGAGTCTGAAGCGGTTTCATCATTCCAGACACTCCAGAGTGAGTCGAGGTTTGTCTGGGCCTGGGTTACAAGCGCAGAAAGCATGAAGAGAAAAAAAATCAGACTCTTTATTGTTTTACATACGATAAAATTCATGATAGGATAAAGTTATGGTTTTTACATGATAAATTGACAGTTGACAGTTGACAATTGACAATAATATGGCGCTATGTGTTATCTATGGGTATTCTATGTGTATTCTAAGTTAAAGTCAAGTATTTTTTAGTTTTTCAAGCTGCATATTGTGCAATGGAAACATATGGAGTTCCTCTGGTTATTGTTGCAAAAACTCTTCCAATTAATTTATTTCTCACGTTATTGATAACAATTTTCTTATGCTTTCCTTCATCTATCTTCTTTTTGAAGTATTGCCGTATTTCCGGGTCATGGTTGATTGCAGCCAATGCTGCGTTTGTAAGCAGTGCTTTAATCGTTTTATTAGCGTAATGACTGATCCTGGTTTGACCATGTATGCTTGTCCCTGAACTATGCTCAAAAGGAGCTGAACCCACATAGCAAGCAAACTTTCTTGCATTATCAAAATCTTCAAAGCAATTTGTATAAACAATCATATATGCCGCCGTAATCATCCCAATACCTTTCACCGAAGTTGCTAATTGATACTGATGTTTGATTTTATGATGTTGATCTATTTGCTGGATGATTTCATTTTCTATTTCTTGTATTTGTTTGGTATAAACCCGGATCATTTTTTGTTGGTTTTTGATCAACACATCACTATTGCATAGCCCTAAATACTCTTTGGATTGCTCCATCGATGTTTTAAAGCTGGCTCGATTCCTGGCTAACCTGGATCTATAAGAGAGCAAATACTTTAGCCTGACCAATTGTTTTGATCCCAAGGTGGTCATTCTTAACTTATCCTTGTGCAAAAAGGCATATTCAGCAAGTCGGAAAGCATCAATCTGATCGTTCTTTCCCCTTTGTATGCCCAGAGATCTTTTTACCTGCAACCCACTAACCTTGGTATAATGTAATCCTTTATCCTCACAAAACAATTGCAGCGGGAGATCATACATGCCAGTATGTTCAAAGCAAATGACTAAATCTTGTAAATCTTCCAGGTTTCTTTCCAACCAGATGATCATTTTCTTTAAACCTTTACTGTTGTTATCAAAAACTTCCTTGGTTCCCTTCCCATAAATACAAGCATCCAGTTTAGCTTTTGAAACATCAATTCCTAAAAAAGTTCTTTTTTTCATAACTTTGAGTGACTTTGTTTTTAAAATAGTTGCATTAACTAAAACCTTTATTGGACCTTAAGTCCAAGATTCTAACAAGTTCTTGCAACTGTGAATGGAAGAATGGGGACTAAAACGCATAATAGACCATCTGCCTTGCTCTATGCTTAGTTCACCCCATTCTTTCTTTTTTCAACAAAGCCAAAGATAACTTCAAATGAAAAAGGCTAAACTAAAGGTTTTCTATGCGTCTCTATGATGCTGGATGGAACATGGAACATGGAACATGGTACATTGAACATTGAACATGGTACATCAAAAAACTGATCACAGGTCACTTTATTGAATGACTGGAATATGAAGTATATTTGAAGACTAGTTAAAATATCTACTAATTATTACCTTATCATGAAAGTAATATTCGGTGCATTTTTAATTCAAATATTGTTTCTAAGCGTCAGTTGTGGCCAGGTAGAGACTAAGCATGAAGAGGAAGGTGAAAGAGAGCATGGTGTATGATGAGCCGGTGTTTCGGCCCCCCAGTGAAGCGTACTCGCTGATCCTGCAGCCTACAGTTGGATGCTCCTGGAACCGCTGTGCTTTTTGCGAAATGTATTCCACCAAGAAATTCCGCATCCGTGAAATAAGTGAGCTTAAGAGAGAGATAAATGAGATCAGTTCGGTACATCCTGATATTAGAAAGGTGTTCCTTGCTGATGGTGATGCACTGGTTTTGCAACATGATTACCTTTTGGAATTATTGACAGAGCTGAATAAGTCTTTTACTAAACTTACACGGGTATCAGCCTACGCCCTGCCAAAGGATATTCTGGCCAAAACGGATGAAGAATTATCCTCTCTTTGCAAGGCAGGGTTGAAGCTAATCTATGTAGGCATTGAATCAGGGGATGATGAGGTCCTGCAGATGGTGAGCAAGAATGAAACAGCTGCAAGTACCGTTGAAGGCCTGCTCAAAGCAAAAAATGCCGGAATTAAACTTTCGGTGATGATATTGAATGGCCTTGGCGGGAAATCTTTCAGCCGGCAACATGCTGAAAATTCAGCTCAGGTAATCAATATGATTCAGCCTGAATACTTGTCTACACTGGTATTAAGCTATCCTCGTGGTATTGACCACTTTAAAAAACGCTTTAAGGGAAGTTTTGATCCATGTGATATCAGAGACCTGCTGCAGGAGCTGATGCTATTCATCAATACCCTGGCCCTGGACCAAACAGTATTCCGAAGCGATCACGCATCGAATTATTTAGTGCTGAAAGGGATCCTCGGTCGCGACAAGATGCGGATACTGTCTGAACTGAAAGAAGCACTTGCCAACCCTGATTCGGCCGACCTGAGGCCTGAATGGTTGAGGGGGTTATAATTAAACACAATCGATTTTCTGTTCAATGTTCACTAATCCTATTGACTAACCTTCTGAATTTCACTATCTTTATAAGACCACCTGACCAATAAAGTGAGTTAGACCCGGTAATGAAGAAGTTAATATTTCATAGATATTTAACATCGATTAAACCCACAGCGAATCATATGAATCGCGCAATAAAAATTTTTAGCCTTTTTGTCCTTTTCCTTTTGATTTCAGGGTTTGCAAGTGATGATAAAGACTCCGACAGCCTCAAAACAAGACTGGCATTAATAAGAGGCAATTCTGATAATGAGGTCCGCGAAAAAGTAGATATCCTTAATAAACTTGGTTATTTTGATTTTGTATATCATACTCATTCACGGCTGGATTCATTGTTGGAAGATTGTTTAGTTTATTGCAATAAAGCACTAAAATTATCAGAAAAGGTAAGTTATGACTATGGAAAAGGTATGGCAATGCAGAGCCTGGGATATGCATATGGTTATTTGGAAAAGACAGACAGTGCAATATTGCTTCTTCAGTCTGCTGAAGAAATATTCCTTCAACTAAATGATAAAAAAGAATTGGCAACAACAGTGGCTAACCATCTATATGTTTGTTTTTTTAACGGAGATGATGAGCAAGCTTCAATCTATTTTGATAAAGCCATGAACCTTTATTCTGAGATTGAAGATTATATCAGACCAGCTATTATTTATGAAAGATTAGCCATAAGCAGAAGACAAAGTAAGCTTGAGTATTCTGTAGTAAAATTCTTTAAAATTGCTCTGGACTACAGAAAGAAAGCCGGTGTCATTGTAGATATGGCCCTGCCATTAACTCATATCGGTGAGTTTTATCTAACGGATTTAAACAATCCAGATAGTGCTCTTTTTTATTGCCTGGAAGCTTTGAATTATATAAATACCTCAAATCAGAAGTATCTCGTTCATCCAAGTGATAAACATTATAATGGCAATATTTATTCATGGACCATGCAAATTATTGGAGATTGTTATAAGGATCTAAATGAATACCAACAGGCGCTGAAGAGTTATGCTTTAGTAGAAGAATTGCTTGATCATGATAATCCGGATGAATTGTCATTTTTGATCCCAACAAAGACTTCTGTGGCAGAGATATATCTTGTACTAGGTGATTATCAGCATGCCCTTGAGGAGATAAGGCATAGCGAAAAATTGTTTTATAAGCTTGATAATCAATCCTTTGGGCTTGATGAAAGGCTGGTCTACCAAAGTAATATTCATCGAATATCAGCTGATATATATGAGAAGCTTGGGGACTATGAAAATGCACTTTATCAGTACATTCTGTATACCAGCTGGTTGGATACACTTCAGTTTTTTAATTATCAACAAAATCGATTAAAATTTCATGAGGAATCTTATGCTGCTGAAAGAGAAATGGAAAATGAAGTATTGAAAAAGGACCTGGCAATTCAGAAATTAAAACAAGATAAGCAGGAGCTAAACAACTTGCTTTTATTGACCAGCCTTGGATTGGCAATAATAATCCTTGCCTTCGTATACTATCAATTCAGGTTAAAAAAAAGAATGAACAAGCATCTTGAGATTAAGATTGGAGAAGCACTGAAACAACAAAATCAGCAACAGCAGATAATCATACATCAGGCAGGCTTGACTTCCCTCGGGGAAATGGCTGCTGGTATTGCTCACGAAGCAAAAGTTCCTATACAGAATATCCTGTTTGCTACTGAAAGCATACAGCAAGAGGAATCCAAAGACTTCAAGGACAGGGAATTTTTTAATAAAATGATCAGTGAGATTTATATGGATATTAATAAGCTAAACAAGCTTATTGAGCATATCCAGGTCTTTTCAAGCCAGCAGAAAACAGAATTCTTAGAGGATTTCTCCATCAATGATGCAATTCAAAATGCATTATCAATGATGAAGGTCAAACTCGCGGACCTTCATATTGACCTCCAGCTTGAATTGAAAGATAATTTGCCCATGGTAAAAGGCAACACCTATAAATTTGAGCAGGTAATTGTCAATATTATCAATAATGCCAGGGATGCGATAGAATATAAATATGCAGGTAAGTCGCCTGCCGAAGGGAAGTCCATCAAAATTAAAACACTCCAGGATAATCGATCCCTTATCATTGAAATAATTGATAGTGGGATTGGGATCAAAGAAGATAACCTGGTGAAGATATTCCATCCTTTCTTTACTACTAAAGAACTGGGTAAAGGCACCGGCCTGGGACTTTCAATTTCTTACGGACTGATCAAGGAAATGAATGGCACAATAAATGTAATAAGTAATTATAATGAAGGCACATCCTTTAAAATTACATTGCCGTTATGAAAAAGCTTAATGTACTTATTCTTGATGATGAATCCATGTATACGGATAAGCTTTCCCGGTTTCTTGGCAATAGTAATGTCAAATCATACGTTGCCAACGCACCATCTGAAGCTTTCAGGATATTGGATTCTTGCGACATAGATATTCTTGTTTGCGATTATGTCCTGCCGGAGATGAATGGTTTGGAGGTGCTCTCAAGAGCTAAATCAAAGTGTCCGGAAATTGAAGTGATTATGATCAGCGGCCATGGGGACATGGACACAGTGATTGAGGCTACCAGGTTAGGGGCTATTGATTTCATAAAGAAACCATTAAGGATGATTGAGGTTCAGCTTGCCATTGAACGCACTTCCAAATACCTGAACCTGCAATCAAAGTATCATAGCCTGGAGAAGGATTGGTCTTTAATCTCCAGGCAGCTTGAAGGTTTGATCCAACGGGAATTCATTGGTACCAGCGAAGCTATACAGCAAGTCAGGGACATGGCACTGATGGCAGCCAGGGACAAAGATGTAAATATCCTTATTACAGGAGAGAACGGAACAGGAAAAGAGATCGTTGCACGTATTATTCATTATAGCAGCGACAGGAATAAAAAGGCCTTTTATCCCATAAACAGTGCAGCCATCCCAGAAACACTTCTCGAAAGCGAATTTTTTGGACATGTAAAAGGAGCATTTACAGATGCCAGGAATGATAAGAAAGGATGTTTTGAGCTGACCAATGGCGGTACCCTTTTTCTGGATGAGATTTCTGAAATGCCATTATCCTTGCAAGCTAAGTTGTTGAGAAGCATTGAAGAAAATGTGATCAGGCCTGTAGGGGGAAACCATGAAGTGAAAGTGGATGTCAGGTTGATCTCTGCTACAAACAAGGACCTTGAACTGCTGATCCAGGATAAAAAGTTTCGCCTGGACCTGTTCCACCGTGTCAATACCCTTCAAATCCATATTCCACCCCTGAGAGAAAGAAAAGAAGATATAGAACCTTTGCTTCTGTATTTTGCAGAAGTATTCTCCAAGAAAAAGAATACTCCAATGCCTGAACTGGAAAATGGGATAATACAGGAACTAATGAACTATTCTTTCCCGGGAAATGTACGGGAACTGAAAAACATGGTGGAACGGGCAATGATCCTTTCTGCGGGAATAAGGCTACAAATAAAAGATTTTCCTCTTAAAACCTATAAACCTGTTGAAAGTCAAGTGGATCCTGAAAGTTTCAAGCTGGATGAAATCGAGAAAGAGACCATAATTCGCGCTCTACATGCCAGTCGCTATAACCAGGTAAAAGCCGCCCGCCTGCTGGGTATTTCACGGGATACTCTCATCCGGAAACGCAAAAAGTACAATATCACTATCGAAAAAGATATTGTCAGTTAAACAATCTCTTCACCCCTCACTCTTCACCAATAATACAACTGTGCGGTTTTGCTATAGCAGGAGTTCGATCCTTTCACTTACAATAATACTTTCTGAAAATAAAAATTCCCTGGCTAATTCTTAACACTTCTTATCTGACAGGGATTACAGTGGCACCTGAATATAAAACTTTAAAACCCCAATAAACAGCCTATAGTGTGGAACAATGCTTGCCTGTTCTATTGCAAAAAATAAAGTCATGAAAACACTATTACGTTTCTTATTAGTAAATGCAATTATTGGAATTTCTTTGATTGCTTATTGCCAAACCCCTGTTTACGGTCCTTCTGCCTCAGGTCGCTGGACAATAGATGGGTCACCTTATCAGATAATGGACAATATAACTGTTCCGGCAGATTCCACCTTAACCATTTATGCCGGGGTGGAAATTATATTTCACGGCCATTATGGCATTAGTATTAGTGGATGTATCGAGGCGCTTGGATCAGAAAGTGATTCGATTATTTTCACTGCCCTGGATACTCTTACAGGATGGAATGGGATGCTGTTTAATATTGGCACCAATGTATCAAAATTTGATTATTGCATTTTTGAGCATAGTCATTGTGACCAGTCCAATGGAGGAGGAGGGGCGATATGTAGCTATATGACTGAAATGCAATTAAATCATTGTTCTTTCAGGAATAATTCACTGGTGCCTACATGTGTGACACCATATGGTGGGGCGGTAGTAGTATATTTTTCGCAAGACCTTGTAGTCATAAAGGATTGCTGTTTTAAAAATAATGTTTGTCCTGTCAGTGGTGGAGCATTGCTGTGTTGGAGTTCGAGCCCAACGATTGAGAATTGCACTTTTTTTGGAAACACTGCCGGTTATGGAGGTGGCGCTCTCGCTACCTATAGTGGAGCTCATCCAGTTGTCAAAAATTGTGAATTTATTAATAACACTTCTAATGGAGGCAGTGGTGCAATTGGAATATTACAGTTATGCAATCCGGAAATAATAGATTGCCTGATTAAAAATAATTCTGCAGTTGAAAGTGCGGGAGGTATTGGAGTGGACGATCAGTGTACACCTATTATTCGCAACTGTATTATCCGGGGTAACACGGCTCAACAGACAAGTGGAGGTATCGGATTATCATACAGCGGAGGAGTCATAGAACAATGTATCATTGATTCAAATATGGCTGTTGGGAGAGGTGGAGGAATTGGCTGTGGTCCAAATACAACCACCCTGATCAGCTCATGCCAGATCACTAATAATAATTCATCAGGTAGAGGTGGTGGAATTGCTATTACATCATGCAATCCAGAAATAAGGAACAACACTATAGCTTATAATCAGGCTGGTGTGGGTGGTGGTATTGGATTTGATACTTATTTGGCCACCATTGTTGAAAATACGATTTTATGGCAGAACAGCGCACAGGATGGAGACCAGGTATACCTTGAATCAGGTAACAACCCAGGATTTACGTATTGTGATATTGAGGGTAATGTTAATGCTTTTGGTGGTCCGGGAGCGGTTAATTATTCCGGGACTTATGCAGACAATATTGATCTTGATCCCATGTTTGTTGATGTTGTGGAAGGTGATTATCGCATATGCTGGATATCTTATCCTGTTATTGATCTAACACGTTCACCTTGCATTGATGAAGGTAATCCTACCCCTCTTTTCAATGACCCGGATGGAACACAAAATGATATCGGCGCATACTATTTCAACCAGATGCCGGAAACCCCCGAAGCTTATTATCCACCCTCATATACCCTGACCGGTTTTATGGCCGACTGGTCCAGTTGTTGCGGAGCTCTTGGATTTATACTGGATGTAGCCACTGATACAGCATTTACCAGTTATGTTCCTGGTTATGAAAACCTGGAGATCAATGATACAACAAGCTGGTATGATGTTACCGGGCTTGAACCAGGGCATGATTATTATTATCGAGTAAAAACGTCCAATACGGCCTGCACCAGTGAATATTCAAACATAGTTACCTTTTACCTGCCACCACCGCCATCAGTAACAGAATTGGAAGTCTACCCATTCAAACTTTATTCATCCGGTAATGAACTGTATTTACAGACTACAGGAAGCATCAATACTGAAAGCTATTTGTTCATATATAACTCAGCAGGGCAGTTGCTGTTCAGCAAATCCATCACCACTGGCACGAATCATATTCCGGTAAATGTGTCCAAACAAGTCGTTTTCATTAAAATAATTATAAATGGCGAACTTTACCAGATGAAGGTGTTAGTGAAGTGATTTTGCTACATCCAATATTATTAAGAGGTGCATAGCTATGAAAAAAATAATCATCTTTATAATTACTGTTCAGTGTTCACAGACGAAGCGTTCGGGATGACAAGATTAGCGCATAGAGAATTTCTGCGATTTCTTGCTGCGAGTAACTTTTTACTCGTTTATTCCAATCCTTTTTAGAATTTCATTGAATCCAGGGTCGGATAACAGATCTTCGAACCATAATTCAGATTCGCTTCCAAGCAATACAACCGCAAATTCATGATTTTTGCAGGCGATATCCAACCAATCAAGGGCTTTGTCTTTCTCCCCGAGACCGGAATAAAGTATAGAGAATTCGAAGGCCCTGACATCCTTATTTTTAGCTAAATCTTCTAATTTTTTAAGTTCATCCAGGGCTTCTTCTGTTTGTCCGGATTTGGCATAGACATATCCCAGGCTCCCGCCAGCATCAAAAAAATTTCCGGTCATAGCCCTCAATTTATTAAAATATTCAATCGCTAGATCATACTTTTTCATCCAGGCATAAACGACACCCATAATCATATAGGCAGGAGAGAAATCAGGATCCATATCAATGGTAAACTGAAGCTGGTTTATTGCTTTCTCAAAATCACCGGACCAGGCATAAATAACACCAAGATCACGATTGATAATTGATGATCCGGGATCATTTTCTTGGGCCCGGGTCATATAATGGATTGCTTCTTCATGGCGGTTGGTGATACTAAGAAATGCGGCATACCAATTATAAGCAGTAGCATAACGTGGATTAAGCTGTATGGCCTGCTTAAATGAACGTTCAGCTCCAAGCCAGTCCCAATCATATGAGAATTTAATGAATCCAAGCGCCGTATGAGCTTCCGCCAGGGTTTCATCAATGGATAATGCCTTTTCAGCTGCAATTCTACCCTGGCGTATAAATGGTTCAGGCTTAGCCAGATGCATTGAAAGCATACAATAACATTCCGCCATACCTGCATAGGCAAGGGCATAGTTGGGGTCAATATCAATAGCATTTTGGAAAAGCCCAAGCGCTTTGCTAAACCCAACTTCGCTTCTCCTATTCCAGAAATATTTGCCTTTTAAATAAAGGTTATAGGCCTCCTTATTTTCAGTGTACCGTTTAACCATTTCATTCTTTTCACCTTTCAGAAGCTTAACTTTTAGTCTGTCAACAATAGCCAGGGAGATCTCATCCTGAATAGCAAAAATATCTTCCAGTTTCCTTTCGTATTTTTCAGACCACAAATGATATCCATTCTCTATATTAATAAGTTGCGCAGTAACACGTAAGTTGTCACCTGATTTTCGGACACTGCCTTCCAGAACAACTTCAACATTTAGTTCTTTGCCAATATCCCTAATATCCATATCCTTGCCCTTAAATGAGAATGCCGAGGTCCGTGAAACAACATGCATATCGGTAATATGTGAAAGAGCATTAATGATTTCCTCGGCCATACCCTCACAGAAATATTCCTGATCCGTATTCGGACTCATATCTACAAATGGGAGGACTGCAATAGAATTTTTCCATTGTGCGTTATGATCATGGATTTGTGTCTGAAAGGAAGGGGATATTATGAAATAAGCTATTACTGCTGTCAGAATTATTCCTGCAGGGATCAAAATTTTATACAAAGATTTTTTATCAGATTTTTTTCGCTTAGTTTGAAAAGTCTTGACTGAAGATTCCGGTAATCCTTTCCCGGTCAAAGCATAAATCCTAACCGGATCAGCAACATTTTTTAATTGTCTCTCGCCAAGAAATATTGCTTCAATACCAGGCTTATTTTTAACGGTATTATAAACTTCTCCGGAAATGGATATTCCACCTGTATCAGCGAGCTGCTCAATCCGGGAAGCCACATTTACGCCATCTCCATAAATATCGCCTTCTTTGAATACAATATCACCAAGATGAATGCCAATTCGTAAATTGAGGTCTGGGTCAGCTTTTACTGCTTGCTGTAACTCAATAGCGCAATTTACTGCATCCAGAGTACTCTGAAAACAGAGCAGTGTTCCATCGCCCATTTCTTTCAGAAACTCACCATTGAATTTATTGACAAGGGGCTTTTGAATATCCCTGTTTTTTTGAAGGACAGAAAGTGCTTTCTGCTCATCCTTTGACATAAGGGAAGTGTAGCCCACAATGTCGGTGAACATGATAGCAGCCAGTTGTCTTGATGAACTCATAGGATGTGGGGATGCTGAATCAAATATAAGCAAATAATCAAGGTATTCCAAGCGTAGTCGAAGGATGAGGACCTCTAGAACGCCTCACTGAATGCCTAAAATATTTAAGTGTGCTCATAAGACTATGTTTTTTACCTTCAAGGCTATTTGCTGGTGAATTCAATAATCTCTTCTAAAAGCGGATCAATTCCATTTTTATAGTCATCAAAACTAAAATCAATAAAAACATGGGGAGCAATCATAGAACCTGCAATATAAAATGCCAGCAACAGGATAATTGTTTTTTTCATTCTTTATGCAATTTTAATTACCACTTTTACCAGTACTTCATTGTCATCTGGAGAGGGTTTGTTAACCTCTTTCAATCCAAGAACCTCCATTGGGGATCCGTATTTAGTGTTTACTATTGCTTTCATTAATATAAATTCAGCATATTATTTTTGCTTTAACAGGGCCCATGCTATTGCCATTCCAATAAATCCAACACCCAGTCCGATGAAAAGGCCAACGACAATATTCTGATAGTAAAATCCCAGTCCAATGCCTATCATCAGGCAGCCGACAAGCACCATGCCGCCAACAGTTGATTTGTTATTCTTTTCTTTTTCCATTTTTTTCCCTCCTGAAAAATTGTTGATTTATATATTGATTTTTAAAGTTAGCTCAAACATTGATAACTATTCTGAAATATTTTTTTGTAATAGCTCGGCTATACCCGGCCGAATCCTTGTAATTTCATCATAATCCAGTTCTAACCCCAGTGGCCCCAGCGTATTTTGAAAGTAATCGTAATAAGCTTTGACTATTTCAAAGGGTGGCAGAACTGATTCCAGGGCAGTTGAACCGGCATTATTCCTGATATTCTTATCAGCACCATTTGCCAGTAATGCTTTAACAATCTCAGTGCGACAGAAAAATGCTGCTGAATGAAGAGGGGTAGATCCCTCATGGTTTTTGAAATTCACATCTGCTCCGGCTTCTATTAAGGCAAGGGCTATTTCAGTCTTTCCAAATACCGCTGCTGTTATTAGGGGACTGGAACCTCCAGCAGGTTCTGCCTGATCAAGGTCTGATCCAGCCTGGATGTGCTGCCTGACAGCTTCCAGGTTTCCTTGAATCACCGCTGTATGAAGCCCAACATCCGGTGGGGATGAGGTTCCTTGCTTTGCATAAACAACCACTGTAATAAGTATTGCTGCAGGAACTATTGCTTTCGATAAGAAACTTCTTGAGAGCTTTTTTTGAAAAACCACCCTGGTGCCAGACACCAAAAGATTGGATACAATAAATGTTAATACTGTTACAAGTAAAAACTTAATAACTGCCGGCATATATATGTTTAATATAGCCAGTGCAATAAGTCCAATAACAACCGTGTGTATGATATATACTGAATACGAATTTTTGCTTAGTTCACTCATTATTCGATTGGTATAATTAATCCGGAATTGGAATACATAGATCAAAATGAATAGAAAGCTGAACATAGCAAGAAGTAAAGAGCTGTAATAAATTGTTCCATCAACAGTTCCGGAAATAATATAGATGTTCCTTTCAGGTTCAATCATATTAAACAGGAAATTCAAAGCTACCACGGTGAAAATACCAAGTGACAGCGTGAGTACAACATTTGATAAAATGAAGAGCCTTTTATTTTTTGTCTTTGATTCAAAAACATTAAGCTTGTTGCACAAAGATCCCAGAAGGAAGACAAGGAAGTATATCAGTAACCTTTCTCTTTGAAAATGCAGTATTGGTGTGTCAAACCAGCCACGGAGGCCAAATTTTGAAATTGTCATACCATAAATGACCCCGATCACAAATATTAATATCACACTTGTTCTCAGGGAGATCTTTATTTTTAACACATTGGCCTTAGCCAGAACCAGATAAATAACTTGGAACAGAAACAGAACCGGGAGAAACCATAACCAGCCCTGGGTTGGGTTATCAGCAAAGAACCCTAAATTCCCGCTTGCCCTATCAAATATGTGAAAGTATGTATACCATTCTTCCTGTGGAAGGCCCCTTGAATACAGGAAAATAGCTTTATAAGCAGGTATAAGGGTAAGTACGGCCACAATCCAGGGCAGCATGATCCGATTGAATTTAGATTGAAGGAATCCCCATGTGCTTTTACTTAATGAAGTTGGTATAAAATACCCTGAAATAAAGAACATCGCAAACATTACGAAGATATCCAGGTACATTATTACCAGTCCCAATGATTCATTTTTTACAGGATCGCTTACAATCCAGACAGCGTCCAGGAAGCTTGTATATACGATCCCTGTATGCATTACAATAACCAGGAAGATTAAAAATGTCCTCAGGTTATCCAGAAAATAGATTCGTGTTTTCATTGTTTCGAAGTTTAAAATTTAACATTGATTTCGATGATGTAAAGGTCCGGCAAACGCTGGCGCATGACTAATCAGCTATGAAGCCAATAATATCAAGTTTGATCCAGGAGTTGAGATTATGACGCAGGAGTATAAATTATGACGCAAAAAAGTATTATTTTCGGAATAACTATTAGGGAAAATGCCTGATCCTCATTCCATCGAAAATGAATTCTTGAGAAAGATCACTGCTCTCATTGAGGAGAATATTTCCAATGAGCAGTTTGGCGTTTCAGAGCTTGCACATGATGTGGGAATGAGCCGTTCCAACCTGTTACGAAAAGTAAAAAAGTTAACAAAGAAATCAGCCAGCCAATTTATCAGGGAGGTACGATTAAACAGGGCAATGGAAATGCTGAGGCAGGACTCCTGGAATGTTTCAGAAGTATCATATAAGGTTGGATTCAGCAGTACATCTTACTTTATCAAATGTTTCCGTGATCTTTATGGGTACCCGCCCGGGGAAGTTGGGAAAAGCAAACTCATTGAAGATGGTCCTGTTACAGTCGATCAGCCCTCTCAAGGCCACCAGCTGGCTGCAATTATGTTTACCGATATAAGGGATTATACAGCCCTGATGCAGCGGGATGAAGTAAAGGCAGTTGAATTCAGAAACAGGCACAGGGAGGTATTCAATGCCATAACAAAGAAATATAAGGGCAAGATCCTGCAATACTATGGGGATGGCACCTTGAGTACGTTCTCCAGTGCCATTGATGCGGTAAGATGTGGCATTGAAATGCAACTGGCTTTCCAGGAAGAACCTCGTATTCCGGTCAGGGTCGGAATACATACTGGCGATATCATATTCACAAAAGAGGATATTATAGGCGATGGTGTAAATATTGCCTCAAGGATAGAGTCCCTTTCGGTTGCCGGGAGTGTTTTTATCTCAGAAAAGGTATACGATGAAGTCAAGAATCAACCCGGCATTCATACTGCATCAATGGGTGTGTTTGACCTTAAAAATGTAGATAAACCCATAGAGGTGTTTGCCATTACCAATCCCGGACTCACAGTTCCTGAAAAAGATCAGGTTTCTGGTAAAGAAGCTGAAAAATCGCAGGGCGAAATTAATGGAATACAGACAAGGGGAAAAAAGATCGGAATATGGTGGATTATCATTCCCCTGGCAGCGATGTTATTAGCGTACATTCTTTACAATTCAAACATCTTTGAGAAAGGCACACTCACAGGTGCATCCCTGAATCAAGCTGAAGTTAAAAAGTCGATTGCAGTCTTACCATTTATTAACGATAGTCAGGATTCCTCTAATATTTATATTATCAATGGCCTAATGGAGTCCACATTAAGCAAGCTTCAACAAATCAAAGACTTGAGGGTTGTCAGTCGCACATCGGTTGAAAAGTACAGGAACAAGCCTAAAACAGTTCCGGAGATTGGCCGTGAGTTGAACGTGAATTATATCGTTGAGGGCAGTGGCCAGAAAATTGGAGATCAGATCTTATTGTATATCCAGTTGATCGAAGCTCCAACAGACAAGCATTTATGGGCCGGACAATACAATCGTGAAGCAAAAGATATATTTATATTGCAGAATGAGGTTGCTAAAGATATTGCTGAAAAAATTGAGGCTATTATCACGCCGGAGGAAGAAGCAAGGATAGCTAAAGTCCCGACTGAAAACCTTATAGCCTACGACTTTTTTCTCAAAGGCAGGGACCTGTTATTTAAAGGGGAGCAGGAAGATGTGGTAGGTTCTATTGATTATTTTCAAAAAGCGATTGAACAGGATAGCACTTTTGCATGGGCATATGCAGATGTTGCAATAGCTTACTATATGTTGGATTTCTATAAATCTGAGAAGAAATATTCTGATTCAATTGATCATTATGCTGATAAAGCATTATTGTACGATCCTCAATTGCCACAAAGCCTGATTGCCAAAGCCTTCTTTTATATGAGCCATGCAGAATATAAACTGGCAATCCCTTACCTGGAAAAAGCTTTGGAATACAATCCAAATTCTGCACTGGTCATTAGCACGCTATCAGATTTCTATGCAAATATTTCCCCGAATACAGAAAAGTATCTGGAATATGCACTGAAAGGAATAGATCTAAATATCGCTGCAAGTGATTCTGCTGAAGCGAGCAATGTCTTTCTACATGTAAGCAATGCCTTTATCCAGTCAGGATTTGTTGATGAGGCCGAATTTTATATTAACAAGTCGCTGGATTATAACCCACAAAATATCTTTTCAGATTATGTAAAAGCATATATCCTTTATGCCAGGGATGAAAACATGACACAACTAAGGGACAATTTGATTGCTACACTTAAGAAAGACACAACGCGCCTGGATGTATTGCAGGAGCTTGGAAAGGTATATTATTACCTGAGGGATTATGAGAATTCATATATCTACTATAGAAAGTATATGGACATTAAAGAAACCTATAACCTGAAAATGTATCCTGGAGAAGATGGGAAAATCGGAGTTGTATTTTCAGAACTGGGAATGAAAGAGGAGTCTGATAAAATATTTGAAGATTATAAGGCTTATGCCGAACAGGATAAATCTATTTATAAGCATTTGAGCCTATGTGCTTATTATTCTTATACGGGTGACACCGGAAAAGCGATAGAACAGTTTAAGTTGTTTTCTGAAGAAGAAAATTATTTTTATTGGCTGACCATTTTCCTGGAACAAGATCCTTTAATGGATAATATTAAAGACCATCCTGAATTCCAAAAAACCATGGAAGTTATAAAAAGCAAATTCTGGAAATATCATATGCAGATCAGGGCTTCGCTCGAGCAGAAGGGATTGCTTTGAATCTCCTCAGAAATTTTTAAGGTCGAGCGGAGTCGAGACCACATCCAAAATAAAATATGCGGCTGTCATCCTGAGCGAAGTCGAAGGATGATTTCTGGTCACCGATCACCGATCACTGATAGACGGAATCATATATTATTTTAGACTATTTTTGAACTTAATCTCTTCATTCAAAACAAATCAACATGAAAAACTTCATATTACTTCTTTCAGCAATAGTAGTTACCACGCTGTCTGCATCCGCCCAATGGACAAGCGATCCCTTGTTAAATAGCGTTGTTAATAGTCTAAGCGGTTCACAAGCCGTGCCGCACATCGCATACGATGCTTCAGGTAATTTCTATGTGGGGTTTTATTCAAATGATGCCGGAAATTATGACATACGGCTTCAATACTATACATTCAACGGTGTTGCACAATGGGCAAGCGATGGTCTGCTTGTGAGCAATCACACACAAAACAGCTGGGTTACAGAGTGGGATTTAACAACCGATAATAGCGGAAATTGTGTGTTGGCCATTAATGATGTACGTGATGGGAATGCCAACGTATACGCATATTCAATATCACCGACCGGTACTTTTTTATGGGGAGCCAACGGCATTCAATTGACCAATGACCCACAGGATGAATTTGTTCCCAGTATCACTGTTACATCCTCAAATAATGCGATTGTAGCATGGTCGCGGCCTACTGCCACGCAGAATGAAATAGTAATGCAAAAGATAACTCCAGCCGGCTCATTGAGCTGGGGTAGTGCGGGCATAACCTACCAAAGTGGTTCACAAAGTTATACCGGCGCAAGGGTTCTTGGGGTTGAAGGTGACAACTATTTGATGGGTTTCTATAAGGAAACAGGAAGTTTCCCTGCCTTATCACGTCATATCTATGTTCAGAAATTTGACGTTTCAGGAAATGCTGTGTGGGCATCTGATGTACTTGCATGCAATGCCAATGGAATATCGGCATTTAATAATTTCACCATTGCTTCTGACGGAGCAAATGGAATACTATTAGCCTGGACTGATGACCGCAATGGGGATAATAACATAGATGCAGCTGTTCAAAGGGTATTGACAGATGGCAGCATTACCTGGCCAGCCAATGGGTCTGTTGTAACAAATTCAACTACCAATAGCAACCAAAACCCTCAAATACTTGGTGTAAACAGTAATAATGAGGTACTGGTAACCTGGAGTAAAAAGAATGCCAACCAGAGCCAGACAGCTATTGCCGGACAAAAATTTTCATCAACAGGAGTGCAGCAGTGGACCACAAGTGGAATAGATTTTGTCCCAATGAGCCCTGATATTTCCGGTGCCATTGGAGGTTGTGTATTTGGTGGAACCAATGCCATAATCGCCTATGACGAGTTTGTTTCGGGTTCAGCAGTAAATTCTCATATTAAAGCACTTGGGGTAGATGATGCCGGCACTTTGATCTGGGTGCCAAGCATCACCCTTATGGCGGGAAGAACAACTAATAAGATTCATATTACCAATTCTGAGATGCTTAATGATCAGCTAATTGTTGTCTGGGAAGAAGGCAGCTCGTCTGATATTTACATGCAAAATATATATACTGATGGGTCCATGGGTGATCCACCAATAAGCAGTGATGCTACATTGAGCGATCTTACCGTGGATGGGACCACTGTCGCTGGGTTTAGTCCCTCAACTTATTACTATAGTATGCCGATACCAACAGGGAATCCTCTTCCGGTAACCGGGGCTGCTGCAAACCATCCAGCAGCAACAGTGAGCATTACCCAGGCAGCGGTAATTCCCGATTCTTCAGAGGTGCTTGTTACTGCAGAAGATGGAGTAACACAACTAACCTATACCATTGAGTTTCATGTTCCGGGTACCGATGCCACATTGAGTGATTTGACAGTTGATGGGTCCACGATTCCGGGTTTTGCTCCTGATGTGTTTTACTACGATTATCAGGTTGCGACAGGAGACCCTATTCCCCTGGTTGGTGCAATACCAATCGACTCCCTGGCAATGGTAGATATCAATCAGGCTACAACCCTGCCGGGAACAGCAAGTGTGTTAGTTACAGCAGAAGATGGTATTACTACAAATACATATACAGTTAACTTCCTTTATACTCCCGGAACAGATGCAACCCTGGCGGACCTGATGGTCGCTGGTATTACAATTGAAGGTTTTGATCCGGGGGTATACAATTACACCTGCGGCGTTATTTATAACATCCCGATTCCATATGTCGTGGGAATCCCTAATGATCCACTGGCAACTGTTGTTGAAACACAATGCACATCAGTACCAGGTGATGCCACTGTGATTGTTACAGCAGAAGATGGCATAACGGAGTTGACCTATACAGTAAGCTTCTTTTATCTGGGGTACGATGCCACTTTGTCAGATTTAACAGTTGATGGAGTGACTATTCCCGGTTTCGCCCCTGATGTTCTAAACTATCAATACCTTGTTGATGATATTACTCCAATACCTGTTGTGGATGGGACCACCAGTGATACCCTGGCAAGCCTAACCGCCACTCAGGCCATAGCAATACCTGGAGATGCAACTTTACTTGTTGTGGCAGAGGATGGATCAACAGAATTGGTTTATACAGTTCATTTTTACACAGCGGCGACTGATGCCACTCTTTCGGAATTAACCCTGGATGGTGTCAGCATTGAGGGGTTTGACCCGTTAATTTCTTATTATGAAGAGGATGTGCCTGCAGGAAATCCAATACCGGTAATTGATGGAACCCCAAACGACTCACTTGCTTCTATTGAAATTACTCAGGCAGCGGGTGTACCCGGTGAAGGAACTATTATCGTTACTGCCCAGGACACAAGCATACATATGACCTATACCATTATATTCAATTTAATTACCGGGATTGAGGAGAATGAACTTTTATCGCTTTCGGTGTATCCCAATCCCTGCGCAGACGCTGTGCGTCTGCGATATCTGATTCATGATATCGGATATCTGAAATGTGATTTGTATTCGATAGATGGCAGGAAAATTGAAAGATTGATTGATGAAGTGCAGATGCCCGGAGAATATGAGATTGAGATAGATGTCAGTGATTTGCCGGCAGGGCTTTACTTCATTCGACTCCAGGCGGGTGAGCAGGTTGGAATAAAGAAATTGATTGTCACCAGGCTATAATTAGCCAATAACAAATAGTAAATTATAATATTTAAAATCAAGCCATGTCCGAAAAACACCGACTTGCCGCTATTGTCTTTACAGATATCGTTGGTTATACCCAGCAAATGGATGCTGATGAACAGCACACCATGAAACTTCTGGAGAAGCAAAAAGAAATCGTATTCCCGGTTGTTGAAGCTTACAACGGACAGATTTTGAAGGAGATCGGAGACGGATTGTTAATCATGTTCGAAAGTGCCATCCAGGCTGTACAATGTGTAATTGCATTTCAAAAAGCACTTAAAAAGGAGGAGTTTTCGGTGAGAGCCGGGATTCACATCGGGGATGTTATTTTTAAAGAGGGAGATGTTTTTGGCTCAGCCGTGAATATTGCAGCTCGCATTGAGCCCCTGGCCAAGCCAAATGGGATATGTGTTTCTGAAGATGTAAAGAACCAGCTGCGTAATCAAAAGGATATTTTTATCAGGGGAATTGGAGAAAAGCAATTGAAGGGTGTGTCGGAGACCATCAAGCTTTTTGAAATATTAATGGAAGAACCTGAATCTAAAGAGATCCCTAAAGTCCCATTCTGGAAACACATGTGGCGGCGGAGGATCCCTCAGGTAATTGGAGCATATATTGTTGCTTCATTCCTTATTCTTTTATTCATCAAATGGTTGATCCAGCATTATGCCCTTTCTCCATATCTATTCCAGTTTAGCTTGATTGCTCTCGTTTCGTTAATACCCGGGATTTTTCTGGTTACATACCTGCATGGACGCCCGGGGACCCGGCAAATCAAGAATATTGAACGGATTGCAATTCCTGCCAATCTTATCATCACTGCATTGATCCTGTTTTTTGTTTTCAGGGGTAAGGACCTCGGGGCAACTACCCAATCGGTGACTTTGATCACCGAAGATGGAGATAAGATTGAAAGAGAAATTGTGAAATCGGAATTCAGGAAAAACCTTTTAGTCTTCTTTTTTGATAATCCCGGGAATGATACTTCCCTGAATTGGCTACAGTATGGACTGGTAGACATGTTGGAATATAAATTGTTCCAGGATATGTATATTAACTCCGTTTCAGGGCATTATATTCATGCTCCAGTGGTGAGAGCTGGATATGCTGAGGGGGTGAACATTCCACTGACATTGAAACAACAGCTGGCAGATCGTTTTCATAAGAATTATTTTCTTACAGGTTCTGTCAAGTTTGAGAATGAGCAGTACGTTGTGGGTTATATTTTATATAAAACTGCCACGGGAAAAAGAATTGCTGAAGGAACCTATGAGAATAAAAATATTTTTGAGATCATCGATCAACTGGAAACCCAGTTGAAAACAGATCTTGATTTGCCAGCAAAATATATTGAAGAAACTACTGACCTCCCAATAACAGATATATTCAGTAAATCAGTAAGAGCTGTGAAGTATCATGTCCTGGGTAAAAAAGCCTGGACATTCAACAATGACTGGCAAAAAATGCTTTATTACCAGGACCTTGCCCTGAAAGAAGATCCATCATTTGCTATGGCCCATGTTTATGTCCTTAATGCCAGTATCGCTGGGAATCTTCGACAAAGAATGGAGGAGAGCTTTGATATATTACTGACCTGTCTTCACAAACTACCGGAGCGTATCCAGTTCGAGATTCGGCAGGCTTATTACAGTCTTTACAAAAACGATAATGAAAAAGCTTTTTCAGTAGTGGAAATGTGGCGGGATTTATATCCCAATGATATTGATGCTCACCTCAGAATGGCTGATTTTTATGTACAAAAGGGTCAGTTTGAGAATGTGATTATTGAATTGAAGACGATTCTTGAGCTTGATCCGGAAAGATCTGAATACTTATTGCGTATTTCTGATAATTATATGCGCCTGGAGGATTATGAACATGCCAGGGAATATCTTGACAGGTATGCTGAAAAGTACCCGGATAATATCAGGACCTACAGAAAACTGGGTGCTTTTTTCAGAAAAACGGGTGACTTCCAAAAAGCCAGGGAAAGTTACGAAAAAGCACTTCTGATAGACCCTTCCGACATTTCTGCCCAGGTTAGGCTTACCGGAGTGGCATTTGCATTGGGTGAATTTGATAAGATAGAAAAGATGTATAAGGATATCCTCAGGATCAGCAGGTCAGCAGAAGATAGTGCAACAGTATATACATCACTGTCAACTTTTTATTTGGTTAGCGGGCAAATCGAAAAATGTATTGATATTAAGCAGCTTGAGTATAAAACAATGGAAAAATATCAGGCTCCCCTGTCTATTAATATTGCCAGGGCCATCGAACTGGGAATATATTGTCTGGCAGGCCGGACGGAAGATGGTCTTGCCCAGATTGATGATATTGAATCCAGGCTAATTCCACCATTTGATCAGTTAATATCCCTTGCTTACATTTCGATTTATACAGAATTGGATAATGCAGACAGCATTAGGAACGCTATTCCCGCTCTTGAAGCCGTAATAGAGAATATGAAATTTGATCTTTTGCTGAATTTCGTCTACCTGGCCAAAGGAAGGGTTGAGGAAATTGAAGGAAATTTTGAAAGTGCGGTGGATTATTATTTAAAAATCAATGAATTAGAGCCTGGTTCCTATGCGGTGAGTACCCATGTTGGGCGCTGCTATCGTAAGGCTGGCAAAGAAAGCAAAGGGGAGGGGTATTTATTGGAATCTCTTAAAATCGCACCAGCAGATCCTGAAGCTAATCTGGAATTGGCCCTTCTGTATTATCAAAAAGGTGATCAGGACAAGGCCATGGAGCATCTGAATATTTCTTTAAAAGCCTGGGAAAATGCTGATCCTAATTATAAACTGGCCATCCAGGCTGAGGAGCTGAACCAGGAAATCCTAAAAGCTGGAATCTAATATCTGATTTTCTGTTCACTGTTCAGTGTTCACTGTTCACTGATCTTTGCCTGCTGGTATTCTTCTTTTAATTCAGTAAATAAGTTTTGGACTGTGGAGATTTTCGTAACCTTTCCACCATTAGAACCGCTAAATGCAAATCCATCTTTAAAATCACCGCGATAAGCAGCCACCAGGGCATCGGCAATGCAAAATAAAGTTGTTTTTGGATTGCATGATTTTATACAGTTGAAACTGCAGGAAACTGGTCTTCTTTCACCCCTTTGAGCTTTATCAAGGAATTTATTCATAATAGCCCTCCCGGGCATTCCTACCGGACTTTTAATAATTTTAATGTCTTCTTCTTTGGCCTGTATAAATGCCTGCTTAAATTTTAATGATGCATCGCATTCTTTGGTGGCAATAAACCGGGTACCCATTTGAACTGCAGAGGCACCCTTTTTAATTATTTGAAATATATCATTTCCGGAATAAATACCACCTGCAGCAATAACTGGTATGTTTTTTAAATATTTTTCTTTTATCCTGGTTGTGATCTCCAATACATCAGACATCAACTTATCCAATGGAACCACATCCTTTTGTAATTCATCCGCCTTGAATCCCAGATGGCCCCCTGCCAGTGGACCTTCGACCACAAATGCATCAGGCAAATAATTATAGTTTTGTTTCCACTTAAGGCATAGTATGGAAGCTGCACGTGCTGATGAAACGATCGGAACAAGTTTCGTCTTCGTGCTGCCATTCAAATATTTGGGTAAATCAAGGGGAAGGCCTGCTCCTGAAAATATAATGTCAATACCCTCATCGATTGAAGCCCTGACCATTTCCGAGAAATCAGTAATCACCGACATGATGTTTACACCAAGCACCCCAAGGGTTTTCTTCCTGGCATTTTTTATTTCATTGCGGATAGCATCAATGTTGTTTTGTTTCTGGCTTACCCTGGGATTAGGCTTTATGAAACCTATTCCAACTGATGAAATAACCCCAATACCGCCCATATTGGCAACAGCAGACGCAAGTCCTGACAAAGAGATACCAATCCCCATTCCTCCCTGTATGATCGGGATGGGTATTTTAAGGTCTCCTATATATAATGGTTTCAAAATAAACGAGTTAATTTGTTGATTTTACCTTTTCCTGTGTATCCATCAACTATAATCTTGATAGCATCCACAACTCCATATTCTTTGAATATAGCTCTAAGATTACCTTAAAACATAGTGGCAAAAATAATCCTCAATAAAAGGTTTTGAAAATTAAAGGGATAAAAGTGTTTTAATATGTGGTAAAATGAATGATAAATTGGCGAATATCAAAATATAGGGGCGAATACCATTCGCCCCTGGAAAGTCTAAAGAGCTTCTTTTAGCTTGAGTAAATACTGGCGTGAGACAGGAATTTGTTCTTTGGACCCTTTTATCAATAGCCAGTTATTGTTAAAACTTCTGGCCAGGGTTTCAATATAATATGCATTTACAATACAAGTACGATGACAGCGAATGAAATTAGCATATGGCCTTAATTGCTGTTCAATATTTTTTAAGGTATTCCGTTGCAGCTTTTTTTTGTAGATATCGTCTTCTTTAAATACGATTTCAATATAATTATCGGCTGATCTTATAAAAGCCACATCTGCTATGAGGAGGTTGATATTTTCTGAGCTTTTTTCCGAGATGAAATCTATGGAAACGTTCTGGTAGTCTTCTTCATATTTTGCAACCTTCCTTTTTGCACTTTTAATTTCTTCAAGCAGTATTTCATTTTGATATTTTAGTTCCCCGAACACATCAGTCAACCATAATGATACTGGTGGTAAAAGGCAGATTAATCCAACCTTAAACATGATGTAAAAAGTGATGGTGACAGATCCCACATAATAAAGGTAAAATGCAAAAGCAAGTACACTTATAACCAGCATGATAAAGCCACCCATATAGTAGGGCAAAACAGGCTCCTCCTTGTTTTGGGGATAATTCTGAATTAGCCTCGGAAATACAATTCTGACTAAAACCATGATTATAAAAACAATTACTGCTAAGCCCGCTATGAATATCAATTTGTTATTGAAGTCGAAATTGTCAATGGGAAAAGGTTGGAAAAAAAGGACAAATAAGAACACAGCAAAACAGATACTGATAAATAGAACAAATCTTTCTTTTAGTGATTGAATGAATTGATTTAGCTTTGTATTCATTTCATATGCCTTGCTGGCCCTGGTGCTTGTTTTTCATTACTAAGGGTTATCAAATTTATATCTTTTTTCTTAAACATATGTTTTTAAGCAATTGATCGATTAAATAAATACCATGACTTACCATCCATCTAACAATCGCTATGATAAGATGCCATTTCACCAATGTGGCAACAGCGGATTGAAATTACCGGCCGTTTCCCTGGGTTTATGGCATAACTGGGGAGATATCGATGATTTTGACAATGGGAGAGCAATGCTCCGAAGGGCTTTTGATCTTGGCATTACTCATTTCGACCTGGCAAATAATTATGGACCTCCTTATGGCTCCGCTGAAAAGAATTTTGGGAAAACATTAAATCTGGACTTCAAACCATACCGCAACGAGCTAATTATATCAACCAAAGCCGGTTGGGACATGTGGCCCGGACCTTATGGGAATTTTGGTTCACGTAAATACCTTATTGCAAGCCTGGATCAAAGTTTGAAACGGATGGGATTGGATTACGTTGATATATTCTATCATCATCGGCCCGATCCGGAAACACCTCTGGAGGAAACGATGGGAGCACTTGATTATATTGTCCGCAGCGGTCGGGCCTTATATGTCGGAATATCACAATATAATCCTGAACAAACGAAGAAAGCCATACAGATATTAAAGAGCCTGGGAACTCCCTGCCTGATCCATCAGGCCAACTACAATATGCTTGATCGATGGATAGAAGATGGCCTGACGGATACTTTACGTGAAGAAAAAATAGGCTGTATCGTATTTTCTCCATTGGCACAGGGCCTTCTTACCAACCGGTACTTGAAAGAAATACCAGCTGATTCAAGGGCCGGTAAGCATGATACTTCCTTGAACAGGGATCAGGTTACAAATCAAAGAATTGACCAACTTAGTAAGCTGAATGATATAGCGAAAGACCGAAACCAAAGTCTTGCCCAGATGTCTATTGCATGGACATTAAGGAACCCGGTGATTACATCTGCATTGATCGGAGCCAGTAAAGCAAATCAGATTAATGATATTGTTCAGGGCATTTATAGCAGTAAAGAGTTTACCGATGGTGAATTAGCTGTGATTGAAAAAATACTGGCAGAATAAAGAGTTATTTACCGGTAATCTTCTTTTCTTTCACAGTAAACTATATAATATCTTGGTGTAAAGTGCCTGAGAAGTGGCCTTATGCCAATTTTTTTCCAGTTGGATGATATCCAGGCCTGACTGTCTTTAATCTCCCAGCCCGTTTTATCCAGGAGAAAATCAAACTGTTTTTTCTCGAACTCATGATAATGCTTTGCCCAGTCATCATTTTCATTCCAGAATGCACTGGCAAACCATAATTTCAGAGGTATAGAAGCAATGAGTTTTTTAGTTCTGATTTCTTTTAGGATATTAAACGGAGCCAACATATGTTCGAAAATTTCGAACGCACAAACAGCATCTACATCACTGTCTATATATTGTTGATAGTCAGTATCAAGATTCTCTCCTTGTGTGTTTTTTACAGTATATCCATGCTCCTCCAATATGCCTGAAAAAGCATTTCTCGTCCCTAAATCCAAGACAGCACTATTGCTTTCAAGGTGTTTCTGAACAAAATTCAAGGTTTTATCATACCGACTTCTTAAGCCCTTATCCATCATCGTAAAATAACTAATTGTTTCTAATTATTCTCTTCTTGAACTAATTTAATTCTATGCCAAAATAGTAAATATGAGTGTTATTTCAATATACTGATTGACTTTTTAATAATATTTATTAAATTAGTGAATAATTATATTTCAACCTTAAAAAAGCAATAAAATGAAAAAATTAAAATTTTTAATGTTGTTTAGTATTATTTTACTTAGTAGTATCATTGTTATTACTGCTTGTAAAAAAGATGAGGAAAACAAAATCCCAACTGTATCTGCAGTAACAGTCACCCCGGCAACTATAAATGCTGGCGGTACAGTTACTGTTACTGTTGCTGCTTCTGACCCTGACGGTGATGCCTTGACGTATGCCTATACTGCTACTGGCGGGGCTGTACAGGGAACTGGCAATGTGGCAACCTGGGTAGCACCCAATGCAGCAGGCGCCTATTCTGTCACTGTTTTAGTATCGGATGGGAACGGAGGTACAGCAAACGGTTCTGGCGCTTTGACAGTTACTGATGTACCACCAGAAACAAAAATAACAGGAACTGCCCAATTCCCTGCAGGTACATCAGGAGATCTTTCTAATGCAAAAGTAAGCATCTACACTTCCTGGGAAAACTGGAATACCAACCAGCCAATTAAATTTGCAGCTGTTTCAGGAGCAGGGGCAAGTGTTACGTTTACAATTACTGATGTATTGCCAGGAAATTACTACCTTGATGTATGGAAAGACATTGACAATTCTGCTAACTGGACCTTGGGCGATTATGTAGGATGGTATGGTTCAGGTGGACTGGGCAGCCCTTCACTAACCCAATTTCAAATCACTGAAGGTCAAACCTTCAACTGTAGTGTTAATATGTATATTATTGCTAAGGGAGGAGAGATTCCCAAGTAAATTCTGCTACAAGAAACTTAAGGCTTCCTGCGCTGTGGGAAGCTTTTTTTTATTTTAGTAAAAAGAATAGGATGATGTTCAATCTTCGCGAAAAATTGTTCCAAATCTGGTATTGGTATGTAAATAAAGTTGACAAAAATGCCGAGATCTTATTTATGAACTACGGATATAGCGATAAGGATCAGGAGATTCTAGTGGATGAACAAAGCGAGCCTGATCGATACGCTATCCAGTTATATCTGCATCTGGCAAGTGCAACAGCGTTAGAAAGCAAAGATATCGTTGAAATTGGTTGTGGCAGAGGAGGGGGATTGTCCTATATCACCAGTCATTTTTCACCTGCATCGGCTATAGGGGTAGATCTGGATAAACAGGCAGTTTTATTTTGTAAGCGCCATTATGATTTGGATGCTTTATCGTTTATGCAAGGCGATGCCCAGAATTTAAGCCTGAGAAACAATAGCTGTGATGTAGTGCTTAATGTTGAATCATCACACCGCTATCCCGATATGAAAGCATTTTTGGGAGAAGTATCCCGTATTTTACGTCCTGGTGGATATTTTTTAATTACCGATTTTCGATTCGATTATGAAATGGAAGACTTGAAAAAGGACCTGGACTTGAGTGGGATGACCACGCTTAAAGAGAGATTTATAAATCAGGAAGTTGTAACTGCTTTGGAGTTAGATGATGAGCGCAGGCGCAGACTTGTACAAAGACTCAGCCCTAAGATTCTTCATAAAATAGCCCTGAACTTCAGCGGAACAATAGGTTCTGAAACATATCAGCGATTTGTATCAGGAGAGTATATTTATTTCAGTTATGTATTAAAAAAGCCATCGATCACTGAAGTGGTTTAAAAGGTAATTAGATGATCAGCAGTCACTGGAAAGCTACAAAACGATCATTTTTTTCATATGGACTTCTTTGCCGGCACTTAACTTGATTACATAAATCCCCCTGGCAATTTCTTCGCCAAAACAGTCTTTTCCATTCCATGAGATCACATGCTTACCGGCGTTAAAAGTTTCATCTGCCAGGGATATGACCCAGTTTCCAAACAATCCATGAATATCAATATTCACATACATAGACTCAGGTAAATAAAAGGAAATACTGGTCGTGTGCTTTGTTGGATTGGGAAAATTCTGAAACAGCACAATCTTACTATCCCCTGCGGGATTCATTGCAGGGTGAATCCCAACTACCTGACCTGAAAGCTCCTTGTCTATCAGTGAAATCGTTGCATCATAACTGCCATTGGATTCTTCATTATAGGCTCCCGGAGTGGTTGGAAATTCATCTGAATAGGTGTTTCCTGCAACGAAAATATTATCATCCGCTGCAAGGGCAAGCTCAAGACCGAAATCATCCCACTCTCCTCCGAGGAAAGTAGAAGCGATTAATCTGGTTAAATCACCGTCCATTCTGGAAATATACAAGTCTGATTCTCCATTAAAACTGGTATCATATGTATGATTTGTCACCGGGAAATCCGATTCTCCCGCCAACCCGGTAATAAAAACATCCCTGCTGGATTCATCATACACTATGTCACGACTGAAATCCCAGCCACTGCTACCCAGGAAAGTACTGGCCATAAGATTTTCAAGCCTGGAATCAATAAGTGTGATAAACCCATCATAAAAGCCGTAATTGAAGGTTGTGTCATATGCTCCTGAAGTATATGGGAAATCAAGTGATTCAGTGTATCCGCAAATATAAATATTACCGGAGCTGTTGAATGCCATTGAAAAGGCATTATCCATACCGTCACCCCCAATAAAAGTAGATGCCAGCAAAGTGTCCAGGTCATTGCCAAACATGCTAATATATGCATCGGCATCACCATTGAATGTGGTGTTATAGGCCATGGGTGTCGTGGGATAGTTGGATGATCCGGTTATCCCGCATACGCAAATATTGTTATTCTCATCTACCAGTATGTCGAGCGCCTGCTCAACACCCAGTCCACCACAATAAGTGGATGCAAGCAGGTCAGACAAATCTGGTGTGAACTTGGATATAAATAAATCAGGGCCGGTATTATAACCTCCGGTAGTACTATAGGCGTTTGGGGTTACAGGAAAATCCCCGGAAATGGTTGCTCCTGCAACAATAATGTTCCCGTTTGTATCAGTGGCTACCCTGATCTGGTTAAAATAATCCGGGTTTGATCCTCCAAGGTATGTCGAAGCCAAAACCGAATCCAGGTCGGGTGTTAGAATAGTAATAAAGACATCAAACTCATCCCAGAAAGAAGTCACATAAGATGTGTCGTATGCCCCGCTGGTAACAGGAAAGTCATCGGAGGTAGTATGACCTGCAACGCATATGTTTCCATCTTTGTCAATGATCATGGCTGATGCAATATCAATGGCTGATCCTCCAAGATATGTAGATGCTACCAGTTTCGTTAAGTCAGCATTAAGCCTGGCAACAAAAGACTCGGATGTACCGCCTGCATGGTTTGGTTGAAAAGCTCCGAGGGTGACAGGGAAATTGTTGGACTCTGTCGGGCCACAGATATAAACATCCCCGTTTGGATGCTGGAGAAAGCCAAGTTCATCAAGCTCCATTACAAATAATTCTATTGAAGCCCCACCCAGATAGGTTGAAGCAAAAAGCCCATTGTCAGAGGATGATTGGGATTGCAGGGGTGCAGAATAAATAAGGAACAGAAAGGTGAATAAAACGATAAGACGTCGCATGGTGTTACATGTTTGGGGTATAACACATAAGACAAGATTAAATATGAAAAGGTTGTCAGTATGTTATATTTCACTGTGTAAGTGTCACTATTATCTAAATAAAAAGAATAGCAACAATGCCACACCTATTAAAAGTGTTGCGATTCCGGCAATAACAAGATTTTTCCTGTTCTTTTTTTCTTTTGCTGTAAGAGGCCTGATATTCCCCTCTTTTTTATGCCTGGCTTCTATTGATGAGCCTATTCCGGCTCCGAACGCTACACCAATGGCAGGTCCTATTCCAATAAAGCCCGGAGCATCCAGTGCAATACTTAAAGGGATGCCCATTCCTGAAAAGATGGCCATCCCTATCCCTATCCACATTCCCACAAAATGGCCTTCTGGATATTTTTTATTGTTTTCTTCCATATTATAAAGATAGGAAAATCCTGAAACAGTTCAAGTTCATTATCCTCTTCAGGGCTCCTTGAGGGTTGTTTTCCAGCTGGTTGGAAAGGAAAAGAATGTTTAGAATCGATCTATAACGCTTATCCCGGTTTGCTTAAAACTATTCATGTTCATGAGTTCATCAGCCGACTCCTCCAGGCTGATCGTTTTGCCAATTAATTTCTCCGGTTGCAGCCTTCCTTCCTGTATCATCTTTAAAAGAGATGCATATTTATATGCCTGCATGCCATGACTTCCAAGGAGTTATAACAGGTTACAGGGCTTCCCAGTGCATCGATAGAAACATGCACACCTCCCCGGGTGAAATCCTTAACGGCGGTGATTACATCCGGAACCTCAATGGCGTTTATGCCGATAGCAGCTCCAAGCCACTAACCACCATTTGGGCTGATATTCATGTTTACCCTGAAAAGATTATTGGGATCCCATTTGGTTTTGGCCTTGACAAGGCGTTCCCATACATCAGTTGTATATGCTTCCCTGGTCCTGCTGGTTTCATTATCACTGACAAAATTTACATAAACCCCATCACTGTATGGCCTGGTGGCATCATGGAAGCTCCTGGCCCATTTCATACACTTTTCATCATCGGCTGCACTTTGCCATCGTGTATGGATATTCAGAATAAATGGTGATTTTCTGTGTGAATAGGCTGTTGCATCAGCCGGAACCCTGCTGGGAGCACCTTCCATATGAGGAATAAAGACCTCGCATTCATTGCTTGGCATGGTGGCTGCAAACCTGATGATCTCATTGATGAAACCATCAGATAATTCTTTTATTTGATGTGATTTCCAGTAGTTTCGTGCTCCATGGGTTACCAGCCCATCAAATGCTGATTGCCACATCACCCAGGGATACATGCCCGAACCATCACCATGATTTTCTGAAAAATCACGGACAGGTTGCATTATTTTTTCACCTTCTGCCGGATCACCTAACCATACAAATGGAATCAGCAGTACCAGCTTGCCATGAACATCCTCAGGAAGGAATGGTAATGGCGGTGCATGACGCATAACTGTCCACACAGTCATCTCATCGGGCAGTGTTTTAACAAACTCCCTGTGAAACTTAAAATATTCTTTTGCGTCCTCGAACTTTTTCACAATCGGCCCTGAGTATAACTCTGTGCCTATATCTGCACACTGGAATTCAAAGTTTGTGACTATACCGAAGTTTCCACCACCACCACGGATGGCCCAGAACAGGTCAATATTCTCATCTTTGCTTGCCTTAACAAGGTTACCTTCAGCGGTTACGATATCTGCCGAAATAAGGTTATCAACAGAGAGCCCATGCTTTCTGCTGATCCAGCCAAGTCCGCCTCCCAGTGTTAATCCTCCAACACCGGTATGTGAGATTATACCGGCAGATACAGCCAGTCCATGTTGCTGTGTGGCTTTATCAACCTCACCGAGCAGGCATCCACCCTGTGCTTTTGCAGTTCCTTGGTTGGGGTTTACTTCCACATTTTGCATCAGGGACAGATCAATCATTAATCCATCATCACAAGAAGCGGTGCCGGCAGAATTATGACCACCACCTTTAACTGCGATCAGGAGGCCATTGTTTCTTGCAAAATTTACAGATTCAACCACATCCTGATCGGTCTCACAACGAGAAATCAGAGCGGGTTTTTTATCGAACATGCCATTCCAGATTGCCCTGGCTTCGTCATATCCATTATTATCGGGTAAAATTATTTGTCCTTTGGTCCGGGAACTTAAAGCTTGTAAGGATTCAGCGCTAACTTTCATAGGTATTGTTTTTTGTTATTACTACTACTGCAAAGTTCGAATCTCCTTTTTTGATCATAGCAAATGTAAATCTTAAAATGCTAATATTCAGAATTTTAACAATACGTTAACAAATTACACCTCACCCCCTTTTCCCTCCCTCGTCTTCGCTCGGGACAGGCTCTCTCCAATTTGTAAAGGGGGGGGTATTAATATTGCTTCATCTTTCTATAGACATCTGACCCCTCCGGGTCATTGGCAAAGTAAACTCCCCCTCCATCTTGAGGGAGGGGGTTGGGGGGTGGGTAAAAAAATCTATTCCTGGAAAGTCTCTGATCCAGGTATAGCTTATCAAATAAAGAATATGTTTAACAAGATGAACCAAAAAGCAATTATTTCGTATGATACTTAAACCAAACTATCACTTAATCTGTGCATGAAAAAGATATTCATCCTCTTAAACCTACTTTTAACTACTGCAACACTTTTGTCTCAGCCTTGCCTACCGACTGGGATTACTTTCAGTTCGCAGGCTCAAATAAATAATTTTCAGGTAAACTTCCCCAACTGTACAGGAATAGTAGGGGATGTGACCATCTCGGGGAACGATATTTCAAACCTTATCGGGTTGAGTATGCTTTCGTCCTTCGGGGGCGACCTTACCATTGAAAATAATATAAACCTGAGCAGTATTTCAGGGCTTGAAAATGTGATTTCTATTGACGGGAATCTTGTGGTCAGCGGTAACAGTTCCCTGGGCAATTTGTCCGGCCTGTCGAATGTGACCTCTATCGGAGGGGCGCTCACAATAGAGAACAATAGTATTCTGACCAACATATCGGGTTTAGGTTCGGTAACATCTATTGGAAGTGATATAATTATATATGGAAATGTTGGCCTTGGCAGCCTTACAGGACTGGAAGGCCTTACAAGCATTGATGGGAGTCTCTACATCGGCATTTTAGCTCAAGCGGGCAATACTTCTTTGACTAACCTTCATGGACTGAATAATATCTCCGCTATTAGCGGGGGACTTTATATAGAAAAAAATAATGTCCTGACCAGCCTAACCGGCCTGGACACGCTGCAGAGCGTAGGCGGGGGGCTGTATATACAGGATAACCATGCCTTGGCCAGCTTGAATGGACTGGAAGATATATCAAGTATTGGAGGGGCGCTTTTCATTTCTTTTAATGATGCCCTGAACAATATAGCAAGCCTGGATAATGTAAGCTCCATTGGAGGTGACCTTGTTTTATTAAATAATTCATTATTAACAGGATTACATGGGCTGGAAGGACTGACCACTATCTGGGGAAACCTTTATATTGATGGCAACAGTGCCCTGGTAAGCCTCAATGGATTGCAAAACTTATCATCCGTCGGGGTGAACATTTTAATTACCGGTAATTCAAATCTAAGCAGCCTGGCTGGCCTGGATAATATAGATTCAGAATTTATTGATGATTTACTCATACATCATAATTATTCATTGTCAGAATGTGACGTTCAAAGCGTTTGTGATTATATATCAGATCCTGGCGGAGAATTAGTTATTGAATATAATGCCACCGGTTGCAATAACCGGGAAGAGGTGAAGGCAGCGTGTGGGATGGTGCCGGTAGATGAGGCTGAGGCAAATATGGAAATATTGGTATTATCTAATCCTTGCACGGATGTTTTAAGAGTCAGATGCCGGATACCGGATGCCTGTCCCGAGCGTAGTCGAGGGACCAGATACAGGATGATTGAGTTATTTTCGATATCAGGATTGAGGATTAAGGAATACCCCGATGAAGAAATACTACAAAATGAGTTTGAGATAAATCTAGATGTAAGTTACTTGCCAGCCGGTATGTACTTCCTTCGGGTTACAAATGATAATCAAATATCCACACATAAATTGATCATCACCAACCACTAATTTATATCCGGTATCCGGTATCTGGTATCCTATCTTGCCAATACCATCTTCCTTGTATCAATAAAGCTTCCGGCCTCCATTTGTATGTAATAGAGCCCTTCTGGAAGTCCTGCAGGTTCCCAGGGGTAGCTATAGGTTCCGGATGAATGTTTGCTCGAAACAATTGTTGTGACTTCTTTCCCCAGGAAGTTGAAAACCTTAAGTTTTACGATTTCAGCCTGTGGTATGGTAAACTTAACTGTAGTAATCGTACTGAATGGATTAGGTTGGTTCTGATATAATAAATAACCATGATTTTTGCCACTATTCAAGGGCTCGATACCTTCATAGTTAAATGCACCTGACGGGATAAGCGCCGTGTTACCCCTGGAATCAGCATGGTTTGCAGAGGCGGAAAAGTCACGTAAATCATCCTGTCCGTCCTGGTCGACAGCCAGGTCTTCAAAAGCATCAAACTTATAGTAAGCCACCAGGCCACTGTCAGCACTTTGAATATATTCCATGCCCAGAACACTCATCATGGTAGCATTGATCTGTGCCGAGTCTCTGGCAATACTCCAAAATCGTACTTCATCAATGGCCCCATCAAGATAACCACCCCAGGTAGATGCACCAATCAGATCGTAGACATATTCCCTGGTTGATTCAGTATAGGCAATTGAACCTGTTAAAGAGCCATTAATATAAATCTTTATCCCCTCCGGGCCCCAGGTACTTGCTACATGATACCAGGTATTATCAATTGGCTCCAACCCGCTTTGTGCCCACACCCAGGGTCCGACATAGATGCCGAAAGCCAATCCTGTCCCGGCAGTACTGTGCATACCCAAACGGTACCCTATATCCCAATTGACCACAGGGAAATCATTAGCTCCGACAGCCAGGATCATGTATTGATCAATATCTGACCGGAACCACATTTCTAAGGTCCCTTCAGGAAAAGCACTGATATTGGCGGTAGACCAAACGTAATCATCTTCCCCATCAAATTCAAGAGCATTATTCTGAGCTGTCAGGGTACCTTGTGCGATGAATACTGATAAAAGAACAAAGCTTAATTTTTTCATGGTACTAAGGTTTTGCAAGACGGTTAATATCTAACCCGTTAAGATACGAAAAAGACTCCTGGAATGCAAATAACCCAACCTAATTAAAGATGATTTAAAATCTTATTTACATCCTCCCCAATCCCGTATACCATATAAACCTCGATATTCCATTTTTCAATTACCTGTTCTACAAAATCTCTTCTCACCGCAAAAAGGACTTTCTGATCTGTTTTATTAAGCAATTTTTCTACTGCTAGAGCCCAACCCTTACCCTGAATTTCAAGTCGGCCGACTTCATCAATAATAATGATCTGGACATCTGCATTGATAGCATTGTCAATAGCTCTCAATCCTTTTTCCAATCCTTCGGGGATAATGGAATAGCTTCCAATTTTCTGATAATTCTCTGATTCTTCTTTACGCAGAAATGGCACAATTTCATCAGTCATAATATCAACAATATCATAACCTGTAATAATATCGCTTTCAATGTTTTTGGGAGAGTAAAAACCCCCAACACTTAACCCGATAGATCGTAAATTGTAAATTATAAACCGTAAATCACTCGTCTTCCCTTCATCCCGGGAACCTGTTAGAATGAATACATTTGGACTGGTTTCCTGTCTTTTCCTGATCTTATCCAGGTGGCTGTCAGCCTGGGAAATGAGATGGTAGATCACACCACCGGGGTTTTTTGCCATCGTCCTTAAATCAGGGATGTCTGATATCATTGAAGGCAGGGTTTCAAATGAAAGCTCCAGGGCCAATGAAAGTTGCCTGAACCTGCCCTTTTGCAAAAAATCCCTGATCCGGGGATTATACAACTCGGTGCCCAGCACGGTAAAGCCCATGATCAGAACAATGGCCCGGAGATTCATTTCTACTCCAATCTGAACTCCTTCCCAAATGCTGCTGGACGTTGATTGAATCCTGGTAAATGCGAAAGCTGCGATCATGGTGATTACCACAAAGAATATCCAGAACTTTGGTCGTATCAATTGCCTTAAGGCCCTTTTGTAGCGTACAGCCCAAACGGTAACAATGCAGGCAACCAGAATCACCCATGCCAGGAAAGGTAAATAGCTGGCAAACAGTAAAGAGCAAATAATCAACAGAAAATCTATTGTAAGCCAGGCTTTCGAATAATTGAACACCCTGGGCTGCTTTCTGACATATTGGATGTTTTGTGCTTTATAAGACGCCGGAGATGTGTATGAAGGATCTGCAAGTTTACGTCCAGTCCGCATACCTATGAAGGCAGAAAAAACACCCAATATGGCATACAGGACCAGCAGAACCAGTATTGGCATCCATACTGCATCGAATTGCCACTGGAATTGCTTCTGGGCATATACCATGATATCCTCATATATTTTGACAAGGTTATAGCCATAGAATATGACATAATTCGCAATTTTCTGAAAAAGTACCCACGACATTGCCAGTATGGAACCTATAATATAGCCCGGGATGGATCTTCCAAAGGTCCGTATTGAGATTTCCAGCAATAGGGCTTCAGTGAAAATGGCAATCATAGGGCCGAAAATGACGGCAGAAGGCGACATGGTTTTCATCAATGCACATATCAATCCCGCACGCCAGAATATCCCTTTTTCCTTCCATTTGTAGCTGGCTGAAATTAATATTATAATGGCGATGGCAGTTAAAATGTTACCACTGAATGGTATCCTGAGGTTATGCAGGAAACTTCCCAGGACGATTTCTGATGAGGCCCAGATAGTTCCAAGCACCGCAGCTTTTATCCACTTCTCACTCAGTTGCCTTTCTCTATTCATTGATCAGGCATAATTTTTCAGCACAGCTATGTTTAAAGAAATGAAACCCTGATGCTCCTTCACTTACCAGCTGCATTACTTTCCCGGGGTCAGTTATCCTTATCGCCCCAACAAGGTTGACTTTGTTTTTAAAAAGTATATCAGGGATAAAACTACTTGAAGGTCCTACAAGCACTACCTGGCATTGATCCGGAAAAGACTGTTTTAATTCACGGAATGTATTGTTAACCAATGTAAAACCAGTAATAATAATGATGTCAGATGCCTGGAGTACTTCATTGGCCTGATCAGCATGAATAAAGTGATTTTGATACTTTTCTTCAATCGCTTCTTTATTCAGCTCTATGACATGCCATTGATGGCTGGTCTCCGCCAGCTTATTGATGTATGATTTAAAGGCACCTACAATACTGATATTTTTGATTCCGGATAAGTCTAGCAGGGAAAAGGGATCACAGTTGTATTCAACCTTATAATTGCTTTCGTTGATTAAATTACCGGAAAGGGCGTTCAGGGCAGCAATCCTGAGAGTGTCAACGATACTTGAGGAGTTGGCATTATAAAAAAGGTCATACAAGTTTTTTCCAATGATATATCCGGTTGAAAAGGGTCTTGAATCTCTTTTAATTTTATAGCAGTGGTCGTGGGGACCTGCAAGTGTTGTAGCCAGGCCATAGCTGTCATTGCTAAGCTTGATAACTGTTTCAAAAACACCGATACGCACCTGTTCAATGGATATATTTTGTATATCAACCTGGTACTTTTCCTTTAAAATGTCTAGGGTTTGATAGATCATAATATTAATAGAATATTGCCAAATTTACATAATTTCACTAACCCCTGCCTACGCAGGGGCAGGCCACTAACCCCTGCCTACGCAGGGGCAGGCCACTAACCCCTGCCTACGCAGGGGCAGGCCACTAACCCCTGCCTACGCAGGGGCAGGCCACTAACCACTAATCACTAACCACTCTCCTTGTTAAATACCTGTTAATAATTTGCTTGCAAAATTAATATTTAGTATATTTAGATAAATCTTATAAAAACAGTATTCCGGTCTCATGGATAATATATCAAAACTTAAAAAGGCTTACCAGGATTTTGCTGTAGGGAATGTTGAGGATGCCATGACCATTTTTCACCCTGAAATTATTTGGGACGAGTGTAAAGGATTCCCTTTTGTTACTGGGGATGGGGTTTTTAAGGGTGCAGAAGCCATAGATCAAGGGGTGTTTATGAAGCTGCCTGAATATTACGAAGGGTTCAAAGTTGATATCAAGGAATTACATGAAGCTGGTGACAAGATCATCATGATCGGTCATTATGTCGGTATTTGGGCTGAAACAGGAAAGAAGTTTAAGGCTAATGCAGTTCATGTCTGGACATTCAAAGATGATAAAGCTATTCACTATTTTGAAGCCGTAGATACAGCTGAAATCATCAATCTCTGAGCTTACTTATCATATGGTCATATCCTCCCATAAGCCTGTCTGCACTTTGTCCGAATAATTCCGTATGAGTCTCTAGCCCTATTCCATCCACATATCTGTTTATCAAATTAAATGTTCCACAGATCAAGATTGCATCATACAAAGCACGTTCACTCCAACCTGCTTGAAGAACCTTATCAATATCACCCTGGATCATTTTAGATGGAGATAAAGTTAGTTTTTTAACATAATGCAAAATAGGTTTAAATTTCTCCTCAAAAGGAGTATTGTCCACATCCTCAATAAAGTCCTTTATCATGACCGGGTCAACACCAAACCTGGCAGCCACTGTTGAATGAGAACCATAGCAGCTGGAACAACTGTTTAATCCTGAGATAAATGCAGCAATTAACTCCCTTTGCCCTGTTGAAAGAGGTGATTCATCATTTCTCATCAGGAAATGTAAGAGCTGGACCAAGGGCTTTTCAGCTCCTGTATTGAACCCTACAAAAGCCTGCCCTAAATTGGTTTGAGAATCTATTGAAGGTAATGGCATAGTTTAAATAGATTGAAAGATTTATATATATAAATGCTTTCATAGATTAAATTGTTCATCCTGAGATAAACTGTCTCAATTCCCGGTTCATCATCCGGCTGTTTTTCAATACGATGGGGAAAAGGCGCTTGAGTAACATATTGCTGGACATGAAATAAATCCTGTTAGGAAAGAATTCGTGCATCATCCGTCTTTTGGTCTCATTAAGTACAGGACCGAAGTATACTTTATCAATGCCTGATTCAGCAGCATATTTAACCACCTTAAGGATCATGTTTTCATAGGCATGGTGTGTTGACCGCAATTCACGGTTGAACGCTCCATTGAGGCATCGCAGCTGGTTCTGAAACTGGATAAAGGAATGGTATCCAAAAAACTCTTCTTCACTTCTACAAATGAAATGAACAATGCTTTCATTGTTGATAGCTGCTGATTCCATGCACATCCTTGGATAATTTTCCTGGTATGGCAATTTGAAAGCACTTTTTTCTGAGGTCAGCTTCACACATCTGCCTATCATTGCCCTGGTATCCTTATCCAGTGCCCCCTTGATAATCTCTATGATACCTCCTTTGTTACGGTAAGCCCTGATTTTCTTTTTAAGGTTACTATGCAAGGCAATATAATTTTCTGCACTTTGTACCTGCCGGATATCAACTAGACCTTCATCCGGGTAGGGAAGTTGAATAAAACCTGGGTAAAGGCCTGCATGATCTTTCAGGTCCAGGATAAATGCCAAAAAACAATGCTTGTTTATATACTGGATAATTTTGGTTATGACCTCATCATGATCGTACTTCAGGTTCACAAACCCTGGATTAGCAAGAATTTCAGCACCTATGCCTGAGCGCATCCAGATATATGCCGGTAAGTGCAGGTATTTCATTGACCTGGCCAATGGCTTAATACCGGTTAAGGTAAAGCCATGGTCATAACATTTGACCAGTATAACAGCTGCTACAAGTTCATCGTCTGATGTTACCCTCAGGATCAAGGGGATGGAATACTTTGTTTCGGTTTTCAACAAACCATCATACACTGTCCATATTGAATCATCCAATCCCAATGTTTGCACATGAGAACTCAATTGATCTCTTTCATCCAGAGAAAGACGTGTTGAGCTTATGCTGTATTGTAGCTTTTCCATTAAATATAAAGGTAGTGAAATTGCCTTTTACTCCTCACTCTTCCCCCTTCACTCTTCACTCTTTACTTTTTTTGTACCTTCACATCCCCTAACTAAATCACTATATGGGCACAGGCAAACGCTTCATCAACTATTATAAAAATGGATTTATGCCATGGGTCCATAAAAAAGCAGATTACAACCTCGTGAGGATGGTGGAAAAGTGGCCAATTCCAGCATGTAAAGCTCTTGAGCTGGGATGTGGAACAGGTACAGATGCCATCTGGCTGGCTGAAAAGGGCTTTGAAGTGACAGCGCTTGATGTTTCTGATATCGCAATTAAGATTGCTGATGAGAATGCTAAAAAAGCCAATTTGAAGTGTAATTTTCTAAGCATGGATTTCTGGAAAGAGAACCCGGAACTTGGAGAATTTGATTTTGTGTTTGACAGGGGATACTTTCATTCCCATAAAACCAGCCCCAAAAGAAGATTATTTGCGAAAAAGGTAGCAGCTCAGCTTAAACCACAGGGCCTCTGGCTAAGTCTGGTTGGCAGCTGCGACAGTCCACCCAGGGAAGAAGGCCCACCTATGCATTCAGCTAAAGAAATAGTAACTGGTGTTGAGCCATATTTTGAGATCCTTATATTGAAAGCCAGCAGGTTTGGCAGTGATCGGAAAGAACCTGCAAAGAATTGGGTTTGCCTCATGAAAAAGAGGTGATTATAATTTATGCATATAGCCTGCAAAATCCAGCCCTAAGCTTCCCTTTAAAGCACCATAAGTCTGCCGGTCTCAATAGTAGTACCTGCCTGCAGGCGATAGTAATAAACCCCGCTTTCCAATCCACCTGCGTCAAATTGCACCTGGTGGGATCCTTGAGATTGTTGTTCAGAAACCAAGGTGGTTATAACCGCACCTGTCATGCTGAAAATTTGAAGGGATACGAACCCATTTTCCAGAACCAGGTAGCTGATTGTGGTTTTATCCTGGAAAGGATTGGGATAGTTTCTTGATTGCAGAGATAATTGACCGTCATTTTCTTCCATCCCAACCGGTGGGGGTGTTATGAGAGCATAATAAACATCCTGTTCACCATTAAACGTACCTGCCCATGCCAGGTGTGCTCCATTTAGATCTGAAAACATGTCGAAATAGTCACCCATCTTTTCCTGGTTTGGCCAGCCCACGTGTGGGTCGAAAAGTTCAGTTAATCGCGTGTTCGGGCTCCAGGTTTCGCCTGCATCACGTGAAAAAGAGTAATACAAAGCTGAGTTGAGCCCACCCGGATCATCCCGCGTGTCAAGCCAGACTGCATCAATGCGGCCATCGGGTGCTACCGACATGGTGCCAAACCACTGCCAGGCATCAGTGCTGAGATCGTCATTAACCCGTATCGGATCACTCCATGTCAGGCCTCCATCAGTGCTGCGTGAAAACATAACATCCAGAGGATCGTTGTTTGATTCCCTTTCGACAGAGGCCAATAAATAGATATTGTTGTTTGTCGGACCACCTGATGAATCAATGGCAATGATAGTCTGACCCAGCAAACCACTTGGATTAGGACAGGAATAGCCACCAAATCCAACAAGAATTCCATCAAGATCTATCTGGGTGGCGAAATCCCATGTGACTGCTTGTCCGGGATCCTTGGCTGTCGAGGATTTCACTACCATGAAATTCCAACCGGATGTACCACAAATGAATAAATTACCATCCGCGTCAACTGCAGTAGTACCCCAATAAGGGCCACCGGAAATTGAAATACAATCTTCCCAGGAAACATTGCCATCCGTAGAACGGGTGAAATAATAAGGTTCGCATATGCTGGCAGTGGACCAGTAGTGGTAAATATTGCCACTTCCTATTCCACCAGCCTTATCCACAGAAAACCATTGCTTGTCTCCACCGTAGGCAAACACTTCTTCACCCCATGACTCTCCACCATCTCCTGACACAAATACTTCACACCAGAAATCTCCCTGGACTGTGAGGCTGTTGTAATAAAAATTACCATGGGCATCAGAATCGAGTACAGGGTCTGAGCGAAAAACCCCCGGTGTAAGTACACCGTCAAATTTCCATGTCACACCACCATCTGATGTATAACCTAAACCTGCTTCCCGGTGGTTATTGGTGATGGTTGCAAAATTTCTCCAGCCTATGGCCATCCTGTTGGGATTGGTACGATCAAAGGTGATGGAAGGCTCGTTTGCCGCATCCCCGACAACATTCATCCCATCCTCGTCAATATTCACCTGGGTCATGAAGAACCCCGGGGATGAACGGGTGTAGGCAGGTGTTCTTGCCATAGACCCTCTGTCAACTGAAATGTATTTATCGCCAGGTGTTTCCAGCTGCCTGAGTTTAGATTTCGAATCATCAGACTGCTGTGCCGTGAGTGGATTGATCAGCAGGATGCTCAGGATAATGAGCGTTGAGTGGAGTAGTAATGTTTTCATGATTAATTGTTTAGATGTTTATTCGTTTAGGTGTGTATTGGTTTTTAGTTCTGCGTTTTGCGATTGATAATGTATCCGATTACCCATGCAAAGGTAAGAAATTCACCCGCAATCTCCCCAAACATTGAACAGAAGAACAGAGGAACAAAGGAACAAAGGATTTGAAATTTTTGAATAGATCTCAGATCAAAACTCCTCTGTTCCTTTGTTCATATTGCCTACTAATTGGAGAAAACACTAATTTTGCACTCTAACACATTACACAATGCACGGCCTCTTCAATAAAGTAATCAATGTCAACCTGACGGATAAGTCACATGAGGTGGTGGAAGTGCCGGATGAGATATATATCGATTATCTTGGGGGCAGGGGACTGGGTGTGAAGCTTTTTACGGATCGGGTTTCACCCGGTATGGATCCGCTATCACCTGATAATGTACTTGTTTTTACCATTGGACCGGTGACAGGTACCTCCGTATCCACAAGTGGTCGTATGTCGCTGGTAACAAAGTCACCGCTTACAGATACAATATTTTACTCCAACACTGGTGGTATGTTTGGCTTCAGCATGAAAAGATGCGGGGTAGATGGCTTGATCATCACAGGCAAATCGAATAAACCATGTTACCTGGTGCTGGACGGTGAACATGGTCTGGAGATAAAGGATGCTGAAAGCCTGTGGGGGCTGGATACAGAAGAGACCAGTGAGCAGCTGAAAAGTATCGAGGGAGAGCGTTCACATACGCTTGAGATAGGGCCTGCAGGTGAAAACCTGGTGAGGCTTGCATCTATCATGAATGATGCAAGCAGGGCCTTTGGCAGGGGTGGGGTAGGTGCTGTCTTTGGTGCTAAAAACCTGAAAGCCATAGTGGTCAAGAGGGGAAAGCATAAAACCACGATACACGATCCGGATCTGTTGAAGTCCTTTGCCAAAGATGCATTGGATAAAATTAAAGCCTTGCCGGTAACACGGTCTGCATTTCCCATGTTTGGCACAGCCGGCGTTTTGCATGTAACCAATAGCCTGGGTATGCTCCCTATCAGGAACTTTAGCTATGGACAGCATGAGAAGGCAACACTGACCGGTGGCCAGGCAATTCGCAAAGAGATCCTGGTTAAAACCGAAGCTTGTTATGGTTGTACGATACGCTGCGGCAGACTTACACAAACGGATAAGATGAAAGGCAAAGGGCCGGAATATGAAACCACCTGGGCTCTGGGAGGGAACCTTGAAATATTTGATCTGTTGAAGATCACACATGCCAATTATCACTGCAATAAGCTGGGGATGGATACCATTTCAATGGGTGTGACCATCTCCTGTGCCATGGAATTGCAGGAAAAGGGATTATTGCCATACCCCGAAGTGAAGTTTGGCAATGAAGATATCCTGGTCGATCTGGTACTGAAGACAGCGGCCAGAGAAGGTATTGGGGCTGAGCTTGCGGAAGGGTCCAAAAGGCTGGCTGAGAAATACGGCGACCCGGAAGTGGCTATCCAGGTTAAAGGACTTGAATTGCCTGCCTATGATCCCAGGGGTGCCATGGGACATGCTTTGGGATATGCCACAAGTAATCGTGGCGGTTGCCATCTTAGCGGGTATATGGCGGCTATGGAGATCTTTAATGCACCAAAGAAGATCCCTCGCTTCACACAGGGGGGGAAACCTGACCTGCTGGTGCTCAAACAAAATCAGTCAGCAGTGGAAGACAGCCTTGTGAATTGTAAATTCAGTGGTTTTGCGATAGGTTTCGATTTTCATGCACGCTTTGCCACGGCTATCACCGGGTACGACTTTAACGTTAGCAAACTGTTGGAGATAGGAGACAGGATCTATAACATGGAACGTCTTTTTAACCTGGCTGCCGGGACGGGCAATGAAGAGGACAAGCTCCCGGAACGCTTTCTCACAACACCTTTAAAGGAGGGTTTTTCAAAAGACAGGGTGGTCCCGCTGGCGCCTATGCTTGCGGCTTATTATAAGGTCAGGCACTGGGACGAAAAAGGAATACCTACGGAAAAGAAGCTTAAGGAATTAAATATCACATATCAGCCATGAATATAGATAATGAAACATTCAAAAGTTTTGACCTTGTTGGGAAAGACTTAAGCAACCGTGGACTTGTCAGCAGCCATTCCGGTAATATGTCCATGCGCAGTGGGGGAAAGATCATTATTACCAGGAGATCAGCTATGCTTGGCTGGTTGCAGCCTGAAGATCTGGTAGTCATTGACCTGGAGGAGGAGGATCCGCATAGTGGACTGATTGCCAGCACGGAATCTAATGTACATCGAAATATTTATATGCAAACTGATGCCATGGCCATCGTCCATGCACATGCACCATGTAGTACAGCTCTTTCAATGATTGAGGATGAGCTTACCTGCATTGATGCTGAAGGCATGTACCTGTATAAAAAAATTCCAGTGGTTGAGTGTGATGTCCCGGTTGGATCATATGAAGTAGCTGAAAAGATTGCCCCTGCATTGATAAATTATCCAGCTGCCATAATCCGGAGCCACGGGATCTTTGCCAAGGGCATTACCCTGGAAGACGCACTGGGTATACTGACAGGTGTGGAGCAATCGGCCGATATCAGGTATCGTATCCATCTGTTGGGAAAACCATTGAAAAGAGACTATTCAAGTGAGAAAGGGTTTGATAAATGGTAAATAAGTTTAATCATTTTCCATGTTCAATGTTCCATGTTCCATGTGCCAGGGAAATAATAAAAAATCGTATGGAACATGGAACCTTGTATTTACACAGACCTCTTATCCGATGTACAAAGTATCGGAATCCCAGCATCATTCGTAAGCAGTTGTTCCTTATCGCTATCAGCAAAATAATGAAACTCCATGGTAGGCATTGACATTAAAGAGATGAGGTCGGCACCGACTTTTTCTGCATATAGCAATGTTTGCTTGGAATAACCCACGGAATAAGTGCTTGCCTGCTCATTAACACGGATATATTTTATATTCTTGGTATCAAACACTTCCTTTGCTTTCTCAATATTGGTTTTTAGCTGCTCAGGCCATTCCTGGCCGGGCTTGTCGATTGTATACAGATGCACCTTCGCATCAAACAACTTTGCAAGGTAAGCAGTTGCACCAACAATACGATCGAAATCTTCATGTGAAGCTGCCGGAAGAACAATGTTCTTAAAACCTGCATCAGTTAAGTTATAGCTCTTCTGAGCTACCAGGACCGGTACTGGTATTGTTTTTACCAGCTTGAGAATATCAGCACCAAAAAACTTCTCTCTGATCCCCTTAAAACCATGCGAACCAATAACCATTAACTGATAACATTCATCACAGGCAACTTTAGCAATTTCGCTGAAGATACTTCCTTTCTGGATGATGTAATCACTATTAACGTTATGCTTGATCCTGAGGCTTTCACTGATGTTAATCATCTGATCCTCAGCATCAGATACTGATTTCCCGTTCTGTATATGCAAAAGCGACAATCCTAAATTGCTTTTTTTGGCCAGGGAAATCGCTATGTTTACAGCAGCATGTGATGCATCACTAAAGTCGCTTGGTACAAGAATTTTATTTTCGCTCATTTCCTAATTTTGTTTTATTTCACTTAATATTTCTGAGAATTCAGGTTTTTTTGCCACATGGTCCATTGCCGATTCGACAATGTACATGTCAATAGCACCTTTATTTTTGGCTTCTATTTGACCTCTATGAGTACAAATGAAGTGATCTTTAACGAATTCATATGTGGCTCCGGAGATATTCACTATACCTGGGATACCACTGGATTCCATACGGCTGGCTATGTTTACAGCATCACCCCAGATGTCATAGGCAAACTTATTCTTGCCCACCACTCCGGCTATCACAGGCCCGGTATGTATGCCGATCCTTAATTCCCAGAAATCTTCGCCTCTTGCCTGACGAGCGGCTTGCAGGTTGTCCATGAAAGCTTTAATTTCAAGGGCAGCTTCCACTACCTCAATGGGATTGGTTCTATTTGCAGCAGGGATGCCTCCGGCACACATATAAGCATCACCGATGGTTTTAATCTTTTCCAGGTTATGCTTATCAATGATCCTGTCAAACTCAAGAAAGCAATTATTCAGTTCTTCTACCAGCTCGTGAGGGGTGAGCTTTTCAGCTATGTTGGTAAATCCCTTGAAATCCGTAAAGAGAACCGACACCATGTCATAATGCCTTGGTGTGGCAGATCCCCTTTCTTTTAACTCCTCTGCAGTTTCTTCAGGTAGAATGTTTAATAATAGCTTATCGGACCTGTCTTTCTCAAAAGCAATGATTTTATGGGTTTTCCTGATGAAACGGTAGCGGTTAAATATGCCACCTGCAAGTAGTAGTAAAAGTATCCCGGTGATACCAATTGCATTTCTTAATATCTTTTGACGTTGAATTACAAGATCCTGCAGGGCCTTATCTTTAACCAGTAGGTCTATCTCTCCTTGCTTCTTTTCAATGTCATGACTCAAGGTCATTGCCTGGATTCGTTTATCCATTTCAGCGTTGTACAGGTTGTCTTTAATCTCATTGTGCTTGGACTGGTAATTAAAAGCGTTCAGGTAATCAGATTCCTTCCCATACGATTGAGCCAGTCCATAATATGAATCCTTCAGGATATAGCTTGCCTTAATTTCATCAGCATACCTGGAAGCTTCCAAATATGTCTTGATTGCAAGCTTATTATCACCCATTTCATCATAGGTGTTGGCAAGAGCTAACTGGGACTGAGCCATTTCCAGGATTGCACCGTTCTTTTTGGCCAGGTTAAAGGCATCCATCTGATAATTAATTGCCGTTTGAAATTCCTTACGCACAGAATATACCCTGCCAATATTCAAAAGCGCATATGGCACATTACCGGTTTCAGATTTCTTGTAAGCACCTAATGACTTTTCAAAGTAAAACAAAGCCGAGGTATCATCCTTCTTATCCAGGTAAATCTGTCCCATATTTACCGTGACTGTGCCTATTGCATCATTGTCACCAAGGATCTCACTGAGAGGTAAGGCCCGTGAATAATATTCCAATGCCATTTCCTGGGTAGCCTGCTTGCTGTAATATACTGCTCCGATGTTTACAAGTGCTGTTGCAATACGAAGGGTATCCCGGATCTCCTCCGATGCCTTTAGCGACTTCAGATAATATTCAATGGCTTGATTATTGTCACCCTCATTGTAATATACAGCGCCAAGATTGTTTAATATATTGGCCATGCCCTGCTTATCACCTGCCTTTTCAAAGGTTTCATAAGAGCTCTTCCAGTTGACCAGGGCACCTATGTAATCTCCCTGGAAATAATAGCCCATCCCAATGCACTTGTATGCATAAGCTAGGCCACTCCGGTAATCCAATTTTTCCGCAAGGTCCCTGGCATCAGAGCCATATTTTATAGCCATTTCATTATCAGCCCTGTAATAGCGACTGGCAAGGCTTAGTAAAGACTGCACTTTATTTGTATCCTCATTGGCAGAGGCAACAACAGACTTTAAGCTGTCCAATTGTACATCTTCAGCATAGCTGATATTTACCAGCAAGGCCAGGATGATCATGAACACTGATATTTGTTTTACCATTTCTATTTTTTAACAATACGGAATGTTTCAATAGTATCTCCCATATTGACTTTGATAATATATATGCCGGAAATCAAACCACTTAAATCAAGTTCATAAGATTGATTATTGGTCCTGTTTATCTGGACCTGGTTTAATTTACCATAAACATCATACACATAAATATCTCCTGTACTTACTTCCATACTTAGCTCCAAGTATATCTTGTCTCTGAAAGGGTTGGGATATACCTTTGATTCTGTTATAGCATCGTTTAATTCACCTCCCTGTTCAATCTCTTCCGATTTATTGCATTTGGATGAAGTTGAGCTACCCTGGGAGGCAACTGAGGTTTTATGCCCTTGATGATTATAACTTGCAACAGTCCAGGTCAGCTTACTGCCATCGAAAGGCACATCAAATGTCCCTCCTCCCTTAAGGAGCAACTGAGGTTGGTTAATTCCGTTAAATGCACCTTCCCCTACCAATTCATTGTCTTCACCAATGAAGATAAACACATCATCAGAGTTTTTGTTCTCGTACTCAAAATGTGCAATATATGTAAAGCCTGATGAATCCGGTGGTATATCTTCAACACACAATAATGTGGTTTTTATGTGCTTTGTTCCGGGCCCTGAGGGATTTACATATAAAGTACCATTATAAACCTGGAAAATATAATTACTGGCTGTGGCAGAGGGTATAATATCATAGCTGCCGGACGATCCAGAATAATTTGGGCTGAGAGAATAGGTCAGGCTATTGACAACAGTTGAATCATCACCACCCACAAACCCACTAAATGAAAATGAGAAAGCAGGTAATGGATCACCTTCATATATTACATTTATATCTGCAGTAACAGATGCTGTTGCAGGTGCGATAACCAGGTTATCAGTGACATTTCCAATATAATTCAGGTCATCAACAACAGCGGAAACACTGTATGACCCAGCATTAACAGGTAAAGTAGTGTCTCCGTCATAAATATAATATAACGACAGGCCAGGAGGAATTGTTGAGGCTGTCACTGAAGTGCCAGTTCCATAATACGTTTGTGACAGGCTTCCCGGATCAAATGTAACACCTGCCAGAGCCGGAACGATCGTTAATGAATCTGTTGCACTGCCAAAATAATTTAACTCATTTACAGTAGCAGTTACTTCATATTTCCCAACGTTGACAGGATCACTGCTATAAGTATACAGGAGATTTAATCCTGCAGGGTCGGTTGTTGCGGCAGCCATCAGTGAGGTGCCGTTATATGTTTGTGTCAAACTTAATGAATCAAAGTTTACAATGGCTGGAGCTGGATTAATGGTTAATGTATCGGTAGCAGAACCGACATAATTAGGATCGGTAACAGTTGCCGTTACTTCGTATTGCCCGACATCTATTGGATCATTTATGAAAGCGTATGTTAATGTCAGATCAGCCGGCACCGTTGAAGCGGAAACAACCTTTGTAGCTCCGTCATATACTTGTGCCAATGTGGTAATATCAAAGACAACTTCAGCTGTATCAGGCAGGATTGTCATCATTGCACTTGTCCAGCCAACATAGTTTGTGTCATTAACTGTTGCATTCACCAGATATGTTCCCACATCTGTTGGTGGAATGGAATTACCATCATATGTAATATCAACATCAAGACTGTCAGGAACTGTTGAAACAACCATTTCTTTCGGTGTGCCATCGTATGTGTGTACCAGGCTGGCTGTATCAATAATGATCTCAGCCGTGTCCGGAAGAATGGTAATCTTTCCTAAGCCATAAGTGACGTTGTAGTTATTTGATACCAGGGCCCCTGGGATACTCCAGTGTGTTCCGGCTGTATTTCCGGTAATCACACTGACAGATACAATTTCCACGTCACCTATCGAATCACCTGAAAGGATTAAAATATCTTCTTCACCAAGTACCATAATAGCATCACTATTACTACTGTCATTGACATTATTTGTATTAACCAGGGCCGTAGCTGATGATGATCCTGTTGCCGCTGCATTAATAAGAGCGCCTGTATTAACCAGGGCTGTGGCAGAACCACTACCCAGAGATACAGTGGCTAAACCGTTAACCAAGGCTGTTGCCCTCACCTGCGCAACAGCATTAACCAGGGCTGTTGCTGAAGATGATGAAACAGCATTATAGAGTTGAAGGGCATTTAGCAGTGTTCCATTTACCAGAGCAGTTGCCTGTCTTTGAATGACAGCATTGGTTATGAAGAAACTAGAATTTGCCAGTGCTGTTGAATCCAATAATGGTTCTCCAAATTCATTTACTAATGCAGTAGCCCTGACAACACCAACAGCATTGACCAGTGCTGTTGCATGGGCCTGTCGCATGGCATTCAGGATTGCGGAATTAACGGTATCGCTTATGATCACATTGTTTCCGGGGTTAATAGTATCGTTATTAAATACATAATGAAAGTCAAGCCCTGTGATTGAATCTCCATATACTATTGTTGTGTCTTTTGGAATGATCATAAGGTCGAGCTTTTCAATAGTCAATAACCCATTCGATACATCAAAATTGAAAGTATTCAATAAAGCTGTATCTAATGGGGCTGTTGCCATAACGTTGCTATTCGGGTTTAAAGGATCATCCAGTGATGCAGAAATTGGCCATAGACCAACATTACTTGTATCATTTGCTACTGTCACTATAGGAATACTTTGGATTCTCGCTATAGCAGCAGGTGATAGGCCAGCACCTGCAAGGCTTAAGACAGTATCAGGTGTTTCAATCCTGTAGTCGGCATCGAATTGAGGTATAACCTCAGCATATTTCTTTGTGGTATCATTGATGTTAATGATGATTGTTGGCTTTGTAGAAAAGTACAATGGATTTGATAACCCTCCGTCCAGTCCATTGGTCATGGCACTTGGAGGGTTGTATACTTGGATTTCCGGATAGTTTTCATCATAAGGAGGAATAAACGATGAAACCATGGTGTCACCACTAACAAATGAAGATGAATCCAACGGCACACCATTAAAGTAGATCTCCGACCCAGAAGTCAGGAATTCACCTATTACTGCGATTGGAATTGTATCCACTCCCGGCGTTAATGATGTATCATAAATGATGGCAGAAACATATGGTGATGGCGTTGCAAGTGTTGAAAGAGCATCAGCGGCATTCACCAGACCAGCCCCTGAGATATTATCGAATCCGGGAGTTTCCATATCGACTGCTGTATTCTGCAGTATGGCCCTCATCTGGGTTGGTGTAATTGTTGAATCAGCACCATAGAATTTATGCTTTGCTTCAAGAAGTAAAGCTGCAACACCCGCAATGTGTGGGGCTGCTGCTGAGGTACCAAAGAAATTCGGGAATGGGTCTCCTTCCAGGTTATATCCTCCCAGGTCTACATTGGTATTCACACCATTAGGCCCTGTAAAGTCAGGTTTAAACCTATCCATTCCAGATACAAGTGTTCCTCCTGTTGAGGAGAAGGAAGCGATCGTTGGCGGATCAACTCCGTATGCTGGTGTATTGCTGTAAAGGACTGCTCCAACTGTCATGGCGCTGGCTGAATTCGCATGCCCAACAATAGTTGATGTAGCGGCACTGCTGTATTCGTTAAATGCAATATCACCACGGAAAACAACATATTTAAACTCTACCGGATCAGTTCCGGCAGACCTTACAATCATTAAATTAGTGTTTGATGTGTCCGTTACAGTAAATGGAAGAACTTCTATTGAGGCAGTACCATCGTTAATCCTGTTAAAACCAAATAACCTTATGCCGTTATCATAGGCAAGATAAATATCAAGGTCGGTGCTGGTTTCTGAGAAACCTGATCCATCATCCCATTGAAGTACCATTGTGTAATCTCCTGGAACAACGGTTATATTTTGATAAATATCTTCCGGACCACTGCTGGCAAAGTTATGCGCTGCACCGGTAAGTCCGGACGGAAGTGTTGATGCCGGATTAAAGGTTCCCTGATATGATTTGTCGCCAAAGTTACCTGCAGCTGTAAAGTATGAAACACCCAGGCTTACAACACTGTCGACAGCCTGAGCAACTATGCCATCATTTAAAAAAGGTTCATTAATGTATGTGATATCGTCCACGATAACATCACAACCAGCTTCCTGGAGTTCTATAATACCGTTGGCAAAATCTTTTGCATTTATCAAACCGGTCCTGAATGCTAACTCCGCACCTGGAGCAATATCATGTATGATGTGCATCATGGCGCGCCCTTCATCTGAGGCCACACCATAGGGGTAATCTTGCAACACATGAACTGGAGTAGGATAATTTGCATTGGCCGGACCGGGAAGGTCTTCCCGGATCACATCGTCAGCAGCAAGATTTCCAATCTGTGTATTGTAGCTATCCGAAAGGACACCGATCTTGATACCTTCGCCATTAACTAAAAACCCATTGCGTGCGATAAAACTGTAAAGAGAGGTATCACCCTGGCTTGTTACCAGTCCAACCTGTGGGATCCCAGGATAAACAGGATTGGCATAACTTAGAAGGTTTACCAGGTCATTCAATAACAACAGGTTAATGACAGGAAATACTCCTGATATTCTTGATTCATCCTGATCTGCAACAACATCTGTTAATCCATAATCAGGTGTTTGAATCAGGGTTAATAAAGCATCAAACTGACCATCAAGTGCAAATGCCTCGATCAAAACACTCGTATCATCAATAATCTGGAATATATCATTTGAAACCAGGCTGTCATATATGACATAGGTTTCATATAGAGAAGTAAGTTCTGGCCCAATTAAAGAATTTAAAAGTTTCCCTTCATCAGGTGGTGGATAATATGGCAGGATACTGGTATATGGCTGGCAATTCAAAACAGCAGCAAAATCTGAAATCTGGAATTCTACAATTGATTGGTTGCTTCCAGCTTTGATTTGCGTTTTTTGCCTTTGAAGGCCACCCGTTAACGTATATTCCACTACAAAAATTCCTGCCTGGCCATTGCCAATTCCATTGATGCTGGCAATCCTGAATCCCTGAAATGGTGTTCCACCAAGACCTGGACCCATGTTGATACCATTTGCAGACATGCTACCAACCAATACTGCATGGGTTATATTTGAATATGTTCCGGGCAAAGCTTCAATCGAATACTGGTTCAGAGCTTTACACGAATTTCCGGAACATCCATCGTGCTCTATTCGTAGGATGATTGTATGCAAAGAATCCCCATTGGAATCAAATCCATCAAATGTGACGGACTCAATGCTGGTTGTAAATCCGCTACCATGAGATAGTGTTGGAGAACAAGTTGATTGTGCTTTTATATCAAAAGAAAAAGCAATAAGCATGCTTATTGCTGTTAGAGCAAGTAAAGTTTTTTTCATATCTAATGTTAGTTGTAATATCGCTTTTATGAACTAATCCGGAGGCAAGTGTATCTGAACAAATGCCAATCCATGTATTAATGATTTATAAATTCAGGCCTTATTCTTTGTCAAAGCCTTCTTTTGTACAATCGTCGTTGTTTGCGGGATTGTTTGTATCAAAATCGTCCTGAGTGGCGCTTGGTTGTAATTCAGCCTGCGAAAGATCAGTGTTATCCTGATCGGCTTTTGAGGTCTGTTTGACAGCAACTTTCTTGCTGGTTTTGGATGTTTCTTTCTTGACTTTCTTCTCAACATCAGGCACTTCAGTATTAGCTATTCCTGCAAATACACTGTTTCCGGACATTGATCCGATTGTTATAAATCCTGCTAAGACTAAACTTAATATTACTTTTTTCATGTTGTTTTAATTTAGGATTATCCTATTTAGAATAAATCTAAACAAAAGTAGGTGTTCAGAAGTGACCAAACTGTTAAGAGAATGTTAAAAAGGTTAAATGCTTGTTAAATAAAGGTTCCATGTTCAATGTTCAATGTTCCATGGACCATGGACCATGCGGCTATGATTTTGTAAGATGTGCCAAAAGATCCTTCAGTATCCTGTCAGGGCACTCATGGTTCTCGGCGAAAAGGATGATATCATCGGTGTGATGCAGTATTGAAAAGCCCTGGTTTTTATATTTAAAATTATACCAGTGTGTCTTTCTTCGGCTTGTTGAAATCTTTACACCAATAGTTTCCTGGATCTTATTGGCCTCTTCTCCGGATTTTGGGTAATTACCGAGGTAAGCAAACATCCTGGAATTGTCACTCATTATGATATTCTGTAAGTCACTCATGTTAGTGGAGGTGTTGATTCTTATATATAGACAACACTTTTTCCGGTGGGTTGCAAAATTGACCCATAAAATAATCCATCCGTCAGTGACAGATGGATGGGGGGATGAGTATAAGATTTGAAACTATTACATTTGTATTACATTAAACAATTTACCCCCTAAATTGATTTATAATAGCATGAAAAAACGGATTTTAATACTTTTTGCTCACCCGGCATTAGAGAAGTCACAGGTTAATAAGGTACTGATTGAAGGGATGGATCGGATGGAAGGAGTGACCTTTCATGATCTTTACCAGGCTTATCCCGAGTTTGATATTGACGTGAAACACGAACAGCAATTACTTCTGGATCATGATATTATCGTATTCCACCATCCCTTTTACTGGTATAGTACCCCGGCAATCATTAAAGAATATCTGGATCTTGTATTGGAACATGGCTGGGCCTATGGGAAAGAAGGAAACGCCTTGAAAGGCAAGTGGCTGATGAATGTGACCACCACAGGGGGGCAGGAAAAGGCCTATTGCGAAATTGGGTCCAATAGGTATACAGTGCGCCAGCTGCTGGCACCAATGGAACAGACAGCCTTCCTGTGTAAGATGCTGTTCTTGCCGCCCTTTGTAATTCATGGGACACTGGGGATGCCCAAAGAAGCAATCATTAAAGACAGGCAAGACCTGATAAGCCTTTATGAGGCCTTTCGTTATTCAAACATTGATATTGAGAAGATTGTATCTCTGCATCGCATCAATGCTGATATGTCCCTTATTATTGATAAATCAAAAACACCTGAATAATATGGAGGGAAGTTTCTTTTTCCAGGTTTTTATTTACCTGGCCGCAGCAGTCATCTCTGTTCCCCTGGCAAAGCGCCTGGGACTGGGATCTGTGCTGGGATACCTGATCGCAGGGATCGTTATTGGACCATTTGTTTTAGAACTTGTTGGTGAAGAAGGACAGGATGTGATGCATTTTGCCGAGTTTGGTGTTGTGATGATGCTGTTTCTTATCGGGCTTGAATTGCAACCATCGGTCCTGTGGAAAATGCGGATTCCCATCCTGGGTCTTGGGGGTACACAGGTTGGCCTGACAGCTTTTCTCATTACCATCATTGGTATCATCAGTGGCCTGAGCTGGCAGGTGTCTTTAGCTATAGGCCTGGCACTGGCACTCTCTTCAACAGCAATTGTTTTGCAGACCTTGAGTGAAAAAGGCCTGGATAAGACTGTAGGAGGCAAAAATGTGTTTTCAGTCCTTTTGTTTCAGGACATTGCGGTTATACCCATTCTGGCCATTATTCCACTGCTGGCTGTCAGTGATATCGGTATTATACATGAAAATGGACATGGAGATCATCAAACATGGATTGATGGGATGTCGATCGGGATGCAGACATTAACAGTGCTTGGCGTAATAACCGGGATTGTCATAGCCGGTAGATATCTTGTAGGACCCATGTTCAGGATTATTGCAAAAACCAGGCTCAGGGAAGCCTTTACTGCTGCTGCTCTTTTCCTTGTTGTAGGGATTGCTTTATTAATGACGCAAGTGGGTTTAAGCCCGGCCCTGGGTACTTTTCTTGCCGGTGTGATACTGGCCCAGAGTGAATTCAGGCATGAACTTGAAACCGACCTTGAACCCTTCAAGGGATTGTTGCTTGGATTGTTTTTTATCGCTGTTGGCGCCTCCATTGATTTTCACCTGATTTTTGATAATGCGTTAATAATCATTGAGTTGGTTGTTGTATTGATGATCCTGAAATTCCTCGTTTTGTTCATTATTGCTAAGGTGTTCAGGATGAGCCTTGATAATAAATTGCTTTTTGCGTTTTCACTGGCTCAGGGCGGCGAGTTTGCCTTTGTCCTGTTCTCATTTGCTGTCCAGAGCAATGTCCTTGAAAATGGCCTTGCCAACCAATTGATTAGTGTTGTGATAATCTCTATGGCACTGACCCCTTTGATTATGCTGGTTAATGAAAAGTTGATCCAGCCACGGTTTGGTACCAAAGAGAAAGTAGGGAGGGATGAAGATGAAATTGAAGAAAGCAACCAGGTGATTATAGCCGGTTTCGGACAGATGGGGAGCGTTATTGGCCGGTTTTTACAGGCAAATGGGATACAGGCTACTTACCTTGATGATGATCCTGATAATGTTGATTTTCTAAGAAAACTTGGTTTCAAGGTCTACTACGGTGATGCTTCAAGGTATACCCTGTTGCGTGCAGCTGGTGCCAATGATGCCAGTATACTGATCATCGCGGTTAATGATTCAGAAAAAGCCCTGGAGATAGCCACCACTGCGAAAAAACATTATCCTCATCTGCAAATTTTAACACGCAGCGCCGGGTGGCGTGATGCTTATGAACTGATCGACCTTGAAGTTGATCAGGTTTACCGGGAGACTTTTGATACAGCACTACGCGTTGGAACGGATACGCTGACAAGGCTTGGGTTCAGAGCCTACCAGGTTAACCGTATAGCCCATAGGTTTAAAAGGCGCGATGAAGAAGCCATGCAGGAATTTGCCAGGATAAGACATGACCATCCTAATTACTTCCAGGAAGTCAGGCAAAGGTTTGAAGACCTGGAAAAGCTGATGCTAATGGAGAAAGAAGCGCATCAGAAAGGTAAGGACCTGGGTTGGGATCCAAGCACATTGATTGAGGAGGCGCTGGAAAGAGAAGAGAGAAGAGAGAAGAGAAATGAGAGAAGAGATTGATTTATTGTTGGTTGTAAGATGTAAGTTATAGGTTGTAAGTTATAAGTTATAAGTTATAGGTTATAGGTTGTTGGTTGTTGATTACTGGTTGACAGATATGATTTTATTTAATACATTTATGACAATCAGAATGCAAATCAATCATGGACAAGTTTAAATACCATTATCAAACTGCGGTTATCGCCCCGATATTGTTTCTTTTTCTTTACATTCTAATTTCATCATTTAAGCCAAATAATGACATCATTGCTGACAGAGAAATGATGATCCCGGATCAAGTACTAAAAAAGCAAATGGATGCTTATGATATAAAGTTCTACCACTTTGATCTTGAAGTCAGCAATACTACGTGTGAAATTTCGGGTATGGCAGAGATCCATGGTCAATGGCTGGGCAACCCCGATGACACATTGGTTTTGCAGTTAAGCAACAGTATGACCATTGATTCTGTTATTATTAATGATCTTAACCACCTTTACATCCATGCTGACCAATTACTTAAGGTTCCGGTTAACTTGTCTGTAAACCAGGATTTTATTGTACGTGTATACTATCATGGTACACCAGTCGGTAGTTTTTTTTCAGGGATACATCGTCAATATTCAAATGTATATGATCGCTGGGTAACCTGGTCTTTCAGCCAGCCTTTTTATGCTTACAAGTGGTTTCCCTGCAAGCAGATCCATTCGGATAAAATTGACTCGGTGCATATGGTACTGAGAACAGATTCCACACTCACGGCAGTGTCTTCAGGACACTTATATGAAAAAACACCGCTTGACAGTGGTATGGTTATGTTTGATTGGAGGACGAAATACGCTATTAACTATGACATGATCTTTTTTGCCGTCTCTGATTACATCCTATATGATTATTATATACAGCCTCAGGGATTTGATGATTCTATTCTGATCACTCATTATGTTTATAACCAGGATTACCTTGATGATTATAAGGACCGGCTCGACAGCATTGGCCTGTTTGTGAATTATTTTTCAGAAATATATGGTCTGTACCCCTTTGCTGAAGAGAGCTTTGGTCTTGTTGTCGTCCCGGGAGTGCCATGTATGACAGAGAATAATACCCTGGTTATAATGCCGGAAGAATTGGATTTTGGTTATACGCATACTTTTATTGACGGGAATTGCCATGAGCTTACGCATCAATGGTTTGGAGATTACGTTGCTTGTTATTCATTCGAAGATATATGGTTGAGTGAAGGATTTGGCATGTATGGTGGCTACCTGGGAGAGCAACGGTTTGGCAATACCGGGGAAGCTGAGAAATGGATGGATAAGACACTTGTTAATGCATTTGGCCCACAATGTGGTAGCGTTCATGTACCAGAAACCCAATTATTGAACGCATCCAGGATATTTAACTGGCAGCTTACCTATTGTAAAGGCTCGATGCTGGTGCATATGATCAGATATGAATTGCAGGATGATGAACTGTTTTTCACTGTTTTACAAAATTATATCAGTGAATTTGCGAATGGTACGAGTTTTCTGGAAGATTTTAAATCAGTTCTTGAAGAAACAACAGGAATAGATTTTACCACTTTCTTTGATCAATGGTATTATGGGGAAGGATATCCTGTACTGGACATAAGCTGGGAGATGGATGGGGCAATGGTTAATATCTATTCTCAGCAAACTACAACATGTGATACAACACCATTATTCAATTTTACGATGGATTATCAATTGATTTTTGCCGATGGTGATAGCATCGTTCGATTATTACATGATGATACCCTGTCTCAATTCAGCCTTCCCGTTGATCAACCTGTACTTGATGTCATTCCTGATCCGTTTGGTTGGATTCTGGTTAAGACGAATATAGGATATGTTGGTGTTGATGAAAGGACTGAAGATATTGATATGACGGTGTTTCCGAATCCAGCCCAAAATATTGTCAATTGTCAATTGTCAACTGTCAATTTTCAAAGTTGCACAATAGCCTTGTATGATGTATATGGCAAACTGGTGAGATCCCTTTATGAAGGAAATGAACAGGAATGGACTTTTGATGTGGGTGATTTGCCGGTGGGAGTTTATTTTATCCGCTTGCAGGCAGGAAGTGAAGTTGCAGTGCGGAAGTTGATTGTGGTAGATTAGTATTTAGTTGTGAGTAATTAGTAGTTAGTTTTGAGATTTCTGATCAGTTTTCAGTGTTCACGGATCACTTTTTATTATATTTGTTATCACATCACCTATTATGAACCATAAACTCGTTGACATGAAAAAACTATTACTTTTCTTATTCTTGTCTGCTTTTATGTTACCTGTATTTGCCCAGGGCGTGGCTAATCAGGAACCACAGACAAGAGATGCGCTCTTATCGGGCATGATGAAGGTAACCGATATTGGTGATTTTACGATCACCGACTCAGACGGCAATACCTGGAACCTTTATGAGCAACTTGATGCCGGGAAAACGGTCTTCCTGGATCTGTTCTTCACTACTTGAAGTAGCTGCCAGACATATGCTTCATTAATTGAAGGAGTGTATGTCGCGTACGGTTCCGGTGAGGAGGATCTCCTCATGTGGGGCCTTACCCCGAGTGATAACAATGCGCAAATAAATACTTATAAAGCGTCATATGGTATCACTAACCCTTGCGCCGGTACTGAAGGTGGCGGACCAGCAGCCATCGATATTACCATTGCCGGACAAAATTTCCTCGGATATCCTACATACTGCATTGTTTGTCCTGACAGGACACTTTATTTCGATGTGTGCTGGCCACCTGTTGCAACCTGTTTTGATCCGATTATTGCAAGCTGTGTGCCCCCATTGGTCGCTGACTTTTCTGCTGATCCAAACCCGGGCTGTGTTAATGGTATGGTAACTTATACCGATGAAACTGTCGGTAACCCGACTTCATGGGACTGGACCTTTGAAGGTGGCGATCCGGCTACATCAACGGAGCAGAATCCTGTTGTGACTTACGATGCTGAAGGTGACTGGGATGTTACGCTGTCAGTTTCTGACGGAAGCAATTCCAATTCCCAAACAGCAGAAGACTATTTATCTATTCTACCATTGCCGGAGGTTACATTAGCCCCGCAGGATACAGCCTGTTTGAACTGGGCTCCTTATGAGCTTACAGGTGGTTCACCTGAAGGCGGCAATTACGCTGGCCCTGGTATCGTGGATAATATGTTTGATCCATCCGTTGCCGGATTGGGTGCACATGCCATTACCTATGCTTATGAGGATGAAAATGGCTGTGAGAACTATGCAGAAGGAGAGATCGTCGTAGATATCTGTGCAGGTATTGACGAGACTTCCATTGAAAACATAAAGATCTATCCTAATCCTTCTAATGGTGACTTCACATTGTATTTCAACCACCATGGACAAGCTAAAATCGTGGTTTACAACCTGCTTGGTGCAGTCATTCACCAGGAAGAAGTTGTTGCAACCGGACAGCACAAAATGAATATCAACCTGCAGGGACTCAACGATGGCTTGTACCTGATCGCAGTTCAGACAGGAGCGGAGACCCATCTGCAGAAGTTGAAGATACACGCCAGGTAAAAAGAGAAAAGAGATTAGAGAAATCTATTGTTATTTAATTCTCTTTTCTCTTTTCTCTTCTCTCTTTTCTCTCTTCTCTTTTTCTCTTCTCTCTTTTCTCTTTTCTCTTCTCTCTTTTCTATTATCTCTTCTCATTTTGCATTATCTTTGTATTTCATTCAATATGCTCCTTTCATGGCTGACCAAACCAAATTAACCTTCCCGGAGCTGATTTCTGCGTCGGTTAAAAAAAATTACGATTGCAATGCCTTATCTTTCGTCGGTGAAACACCTTTCACCTATGGAGAGATGGAGGATCAGGTTTATGCATTAATCGCATTTCTTGAAAAATTAGGTGTCAAACAAGGTGACAAGGTTGCTATCCTGAGTGCCAATATGCCCAACTGGGGCATTGCTTATTTTGCAATAACCTTTATGGGGGCAGTGACAGTTCCTTTGTTGCCGGATTTTCACCATAATGATATTCAAAACATCCTGGACCACTCAGAAGCAAAAGCGATACTCATTTCGGAGAACCATCTTCATAAGATTGAAGATCTTAGCAATGATTATCTTAAAATCAGGATCAAGCTTGATGATTTCTCATTGATTGGAGAGTTTACTATTTCTGCTGATTTTAAAAAGGAAGCCAGACCCGTAAATCAGTATGCCGTTGAAGAAGATGATCTTGCAGCCATCATTTATACATCAGGGACGACAGGTAAATCAAAAGGAGTAATGCTTACACATAAGAATATCTGCTCTAATGCGATCGCCGGGGGCATTGTTCAGCCTATTGATGACACAGATCGTTGCCTGTCCTTATTGCCACTATCGCATACCTATGAAAACACACTTGGTTTTATCCTTCCTTTATTGGGAGGAGGGTGCATTTACTATTTACGCAAACCACCTACTCCAAGCGTATTATTGCCGGCATTAAAAGAGATTAAACCGACAATTATCCTCTCAGTACCACTTATTATTGAGAAGATATACCGCAATAAGGTATTGCCCACTTTCACGGGTAGTAAGGTCATGAGTAGTCTATATAAATTCTCTCCTGTAAGGAAATTGTTAAATAAGCTGGCTGGAAAGAAATTGCTCAAGACTTTCGGTGGAGAATTACGCTTTTTTGGTGTTGGAGGAGCCAAGCTGGATGCAACAGTGGAGAAGTTTCTTCAGGAAGCACGCTTCCCTTATGCAATAGGTTATGGGTTAACTGAAACCGCCCCCTTGCTGGCCGGTGTCAATCCTCAGACTATCAGGCTGGAATCCACGGGACCAGCTGTTGAAGGGGTGGAGCTGAAGATCAACAAGCCGGATAAGGAAACAGGGGAGGGAGAGATATGGGCCAAGGGCCCGAACATAATGAAAGGCTATTACAAGGAGCCTGAGCTGACAAGTGAGATGATCACTTCTGATGGTTGGCTGAAGACAGGGGACCTGGGCGTGTTTGATAAAGACAATTTCCTTTTCATCAAGGGCCGCCTGAAAAATATGATCGTCGGGGCCAATGGAGAGAATATCTATCCTGAAGAGATTGAATCTGTGATCAATAATTTCAACTATGTCAGTGAATCTCTTGTTGTAGAGGAGAAGGGAAAATTGGTGGCATTGGTGCATTTCAACCGCGAAGAGCTTGAAGAACGCTACCAGCATTTAAAGCATGAAGTGTCTGATTATGCCGAACAGAAGATTGACGAATTAATTGTCGAACTCAAGCATCATGTCAATTCCCGTGTCAACAAATTCTCACAGCTGCAGCTGATAATTGTCCAGCACGACCCATTCCAAAAAACCGCTACCCATAAAATCAAACGATTTCTGTATCACAAATCGTAAATAAAAAATTCAATCTCCTCTCTCTTCTCTCCCCGCCTTCGGCGGGATGTCCCTCGGCTTTGCCTCGCTCCACTTTTCTCCCCGCCTTCGGCGGGATGTCCCTCGGCTTTGCCTCGCTCCACTTTTCTCTTCTCTCTTCTCTCTTCTCCCTTCTCTCTTCTCCCTAGTCTTTCACCACCAACACATGTATCGCCTTTACAATCAGTGATACTTCATCTCCTTCTTTCAGATCAAGGTCTTCCACAGATTCAATAGTGAGCACCGATGCCATCTGGGCTGCCTGTGTCACATTAAACTTCACGAGTGACATAACATTTCCGTGCTTGATTGATTTTACTGTAGCCTTGATCTGGTTTCTTGCTCCGTATTTCATGGTTGTCAGTTTTTATTAATGTTGGTTTGCTAAGTTTAAAAATACTAATTAATTCGTTCAGAGCTTGATAAGTGTTTCAAAATCTATTAATTTTAGTAGTCATTTTCATCATCTTCAACCATTCAAATTAATTAGGCTATGAAAATTCATAAAATTATCCCTGTCATTGTCAGCGTATTTTGGCTGAATATCTGTTTAGCTCAAATAACAGAGCTTAAGCTCATTCCCGAAGACCCACAAAACTTAGTATCATTTGGATTCTCTGTTGCCCTGGATAACAATATCCTTATTGTCGGGGCCGCTGAGTCGAATAATCTTGGGGCAAAATCCGGAGCTGCGGTAGTATATGAAAATATTAACGGTAACTGGGATGAAGATACGGTATTGTTGGCAAGTGATGGGACTACAGCCGCGAGGTTTGGCTGGGCTGTTGACGTACAGGACGATTACGTATTTGTTGGGGCAGACCAGGAACCATCAAATGGGATCTGGGCTGGGGCAGTATATGTTTTTAAATATGATTCTTTAAGTGGACAATGGAACCAGCACCAAAAAATAGTTCCTGGAGATATTCAAGCCGGGGATCAATTCGGCAGTTCAATATCGATCAGTGATGATTATGTTTTGATTGGAGCCAGGGGGGCTGATGCTAACGTTGGGGCTGCTTATATCTATAGAGATGCAGGCCCTGAATGGGTTCAGGATGCTCGATTAACACCGGTAAACTACGTTGGAAGTGAACCATATTTCGGGGTATCAGTTGGTCTGGATGGTAATTATGCCGTTATGGGAGCATATACTGATGATAGCGGGGGGAATAGAAGTGGTGCAGCATTTGTTTTCTATAATGATGGAAACTCCTGGTCCCAGCAGGCAAAATTACTTTCTGGTGATATCAATCCTGGTGACTATTTTGGAATCTCAGTATCAATATCAGGAGAATATGCTATTGTTGGTGCGGTTAGTGCAATCCATCAAACATACAGGAGTGGCGCTGCTTATATTTTTAAGCGTACCGGTGCGCAATGGACGGAACGGGTTAAGCTACTTGACATTAATTCTACTATCGATATTGCTTTCGGTTATAGTGTCTCTATACAAGGGAATTATGCCCTGGTAGGAGTTCCGGATGATGTTGAGAATGGGAGCCATGCCGGAGCTGCTTATATTTATGAAAATGACGGCGCAAACTGGAATAAAATAACAAAGCTTCTTGCCAGCGATGGTCATGAAACTGATAAGCTGGGCTGGGCTGTTAATATTGATGACGGAAGGGCAGTTGCTGGAGCCCCTTTGCAGTACGCTGGTGGTTTAATGTGTGGTGCTGCTTATTTATATGAGGGGTTTACTACAGGGATCGCGGAACCAGAGATGCCGTTGGAGTTTGAGTTATACCCGGTGCCAACCTCAGGTGCTTTGCACATTCGATATCTGATTCATGATATCGGATATCTGATATCTGATTTATACTCGATTGAGGGAAGGTTGATTCGGCGATTGGTGGCAGAGGAGGTTATGCCTGGTGAGTATGAGGCTGTGTTTGATGTAAGTGATCTGTTACCTGGAGTTTACTTTATTCGATTGCAGGCTGGAGAGAGGGTTGGGGTCAGGAAGCTGATAATACAATAAATGATAAACAGATAAATGGATAAATGATATCTGATATTAACCAATAACAAGTTGACAGTTGACAGTTGACAAAACTATTCGCCATCTCGTCACGCGTCACGAAAATATTATACCCATGAAAAAAACACTTACAATCTTAATCTGTTCACTGATCAGTGTTCAGTGTTCACTGAAATCACTGGCCCAGGAATACGCAACCTTCGAACTGACCGGCGTTCATCAGGGCACCGGAAATTTTAATGATGCTGCATTGTCCGACTTCACCTGGAATGTGGAAGGTACGCTTGCCCAGGAAGTGCAAATTTTGGATGATGAGGTGTTTGATGATGGAAACCAGTTTGAAAACATGTTCGGACAGGCCAATTTTGCACAGAACCTTCGTGTCCAGGTTGTTCCAAATGCCATAGGATCAATCGGACAGCCCGCTACCTCTAAAGCGATTTTAACCCTTAATTTCGATCAGCTTACACCTGCTAATAAATGGGGCTTCTGTATTGTTGATCTCGATGTAGAAAATTGTTTGATTTCTGCCATTGATGAAAATAACAATCAAGTTTCTGTTGAGGATATTGACGATTGGCTGATTGAGCTTTTTGATGCCGATTTAGTTGCCGATGGTGTAAATATCCCTAAGTGGGATGCTTCACATGCAGCCTTGTTAGGTTCTGATACCCCCGAGGATTATGTTGTTTACAACAACCTTGTTATTGGCGGAATGCCCTCCAACGAAGCGTCAGCTGCTTTTTTTATGCCTGACATTCCTTTGAAATCATTAATTCTTTATTTTGAGAACCTGCAGTATGGTGCCAATGTATCCTTGCATTTTTATTTTGCATCGCTGGAAGCCACAGGCCTGCAGGAGCTTAGTCAGGATGAATTTGAAGTGTATCCAAACCCAGCCGATAACATTGTCCATTGTCGATTGCCCATTTTGCATTTTCCATGTGAAGTTGAGCTGTATGATGTTTATGGGAAGCATGTGATGAAAGTCCAAACCATTGAAAGTAATAGTAAGAACACAGAAATCGATGTAAGCCATTTGCCATTAGGCGTCTATTTCATTAGGGTACAGGCTGGAGAGAGGATTGGGGTCAGGAAGCTGATAATACAATAAATGATAAACAGATAAATGGATAAATGATATTAACCAATAACAAGTTGACAGTTGACAGTTGACAAATGACAGTTGACAAAACTATTCGCCATCTCGTCACGCGTCACGAAAATATTATACCCATGAAAAAAACACTTACAATCTTAATCTGTTCACTGATCAGTGATCAGTGTTCACCGGTTCGGCAATACACCTGGAAGGGCATCAGGATACTTTCAGTTATTGTCACAGTAGTTGCATTTAGCCATTTCATTAGTGCACAGGAGATAATCAAGAATGATTTTATTGTAAATGATGATACTTTTCTTGGAGACCACCATTTTCCTATGGTAACAATGAATAAATCCGGTAATTTCATCATTGCCTGGAACGATGAACGGCATGGCTGGGATGATTGGGATATCTTTTTTCAAAGTTATGATCTGAATGGAAATTCACTTGGATCAAACATTCGGGTAAATGATGATGGTGCTGGACTGCCCCAGGTTGATGTATCGGTCGCTATGAATGATGCCGGTAACTTTGTTCTTGCCTGGGAAGATGAACGACCCGGATATCGTTGTATTTTTTATCAGGTTTATAATTCAAATGGAAATCCTGTGGGTGCTAACAATAGGGCAAACGACGCAAATGCTGTTGGTCTCGATCCTGCAGTGGCAATGGATGATGCAGGCAATTTCGTAATTACCTGGAAAGATCACCGCAACTCAGGTGACAGAGATATTTATTTTCAGATGTTCGACGCTGATGGAAACAAAATAGGAATGAATGTGAAGGCTAATGATGATGTAGGAAGTGCCCATCAGGAGTCGCCATCAATTGCAATGAATGACGACGGAGATTTTGTTATCAGCTGGGATGATTTTCGTGATGGTAGTGCACGTCATGTTTATCTTCAAAGATATGATCCGTATGGAAATCCGCTTGACTCAAACATCAGGGTAGATGATGATCCCGGAAATAGTATCACTACCTCTATCGCTATGGATGAAAATGGAAATTTTGTAGTTGTGTGGAGTGATGAAAGAAGTGGGGCCGATATATACTTTCAAATGTATGATAACAATGGTAATACAAATGGTTCAAATGTAAAAGTCAGCGATGATATTGGTAATATTTATCATAGTTTTCCAAATGTAGCAATGGAAATAAATGGAGATTTTGTAATTACCTGGAGGAGTTACACTACACTGGAAAACGATGACGTTGAGGGACAAAGATATTCAGCAAATGGTGAGCCCATCGGCGGTAACCTTATGATAGTCGCTGATGGACCTAATCATATTGAATCTGTACCCTGGGTGGCTGCTAATTCATCAAGGATCGCATTTACATGGACCGATAACCGTCGTGTTAATGGTTCCTTTGATACCTATGGCAAAGTAGTTACCTGGAATTGGGAAGGTATTTCAGGTATTGGAGAGATGGAACGCAGGCTGGTGTTTGATGTGTTCCCAAACCCAGCGGAAGACGTTGTCAACTGTCAACTGTCAACTGTCAACTGTCAATTTTACCGGGTTGAATTATATGATATTTATGGGAAGCTTCTAAGGGTTCTGTTTGAAGGGAAAGCAAGCAACCAGGAAATGACTTTTGATGTAAGTAATCTGGCACCGGGCATGTATTTCGTCAGGGTGCAAGCTGGAGAGAGGGTTGGGGTCAGGAAGCTGATAATACAATAAATGATAAACGGATAAAAAGATAAACAGATAAACGGATATATGATATTAATCTTTCTTCTCTGTTCACTGATCAGTGTTCAGTGTTCACTGATTCTTTAAGCTTTCCGGTAATACGCAACAGTCCGCTCCAGTGCTTCTTTCTCCGAGTACTTTGGCTCGAAGCCGAAGTCGTCTTTTGCCTTTATTGAGGAGAATGTAAAATCATTGCTGGTGTAAGTCACTGCGAAGCGGCTGAACTTGGGGGAATATCTTTTGATGGGCCTGATGAGAAAAGCTATAGCTTCAGACATGGATCCCATGCTGTAAGCCAATCCTCTTGGCAACCATAGGTTCTTTGGCCAGATGCGGTAACCAGCTCCCTCCACGATCCTGTCGAAGAAATGAAAGAAATTTGCTCCTTCACCATCAGTAATAAAATATGCCTTTCCTGCAATCTGATCATTGCCATCCATCAATGCCTGCCCTGCCATGATCAGCGCATGGGCCATGTTACCCACATAAATATGCTGGCATTTCGACTTACCATCGCCAAGCCGCACATAAAACCCTCCTTTTGCCATATTGATCAGTGAATCCATATGATAGGGGTCCGCTTCACCATAGATGTCCGCCGGTCGTAACGCTACAGTCTTTAATTGCTCATTATTGACAGACAGAACGGCCTTTTCTGCCAGTGTCTTGCTTTTACAATACATGGTGACATGCTTATCCGGGTAAGCAAGGCTTTCATCAATATTAACCAAAGGCTTGCCTGTAAAGACTACATCAAGGGTGCTTGTGTGAACAAGATACTTGATGCCATTCTCCTTGCAAGCCCTGATCACGTTCTCTGTCCCCTGCGTATTGACTGAGAGGACTTCCTCTTCTGATTTGGTGCCCCAGTCCACAATGGCGGCTGTATGAATGACCAGGTCTGCTTCCCGTGTAGCCTCCAGGAGCTTATCATAATCCCGTATATCACCTTTATGCATGATAAGCCTGCTATCCTGTATTTTCAAATCATCATTAAGATCATATACATGGATCTCATCAGCTTTTAGTAATGCATCATCTGCGATAAGCTCTTTCACAACTGCTTTACCAAGAAACCCGGTTCCACCGGTAATAAGAATATTCATGTCTTTTATTAATAAATGATATAATTTTAGGATGCCAAATATAGACGAAAAACTAAATATGGAAAAAGAAATCTACCTGGTGCGGGGGAACAAGGCGGAAAGCAGGGAAGCATTTTCACAAAGAATATTTACAGCCATAAATGCGCTTATTGCTAATTCCAAACCAAAAGCAGTTTCACTGACAATAACCGATAAAGAACCACCAAAAATTTCAATAATTCCTTTCGGGAAAAGTAAGATCGCAGCTATATCTGTTGTTCAACCTGAAGTAAGCCCTGAACCTAACATTCTTTCCCTGGAAGGCCTGGCTGGAGCTTATAAGGTATGGGAAGACCTGCCTGTGAGCTATGAAAAAGACTGGAAGGACCTTGCCCCAACACCCGGTGCATGTCTGCTCACCCTGTTTCGTCAGAAGAAAAGTATTGATTATGATACTTTTATCGATCGCTGGCACAATGGTCATACCCCTCTTTCTCTTGAACTACATCCTTTATGGCATTATTCAAGGAATGTGGTTAAGGAATCATTAACCGATGGCCCGGAATGGTGGGATGGGATTGTTGAGGAGCACACACGGAACCGATCCGAACTGTTAAACCCGGTCAAATTTTTCGGAGGAGCACTTAAAATGCCCTATAACATGATCCGGGTATATAAGGATGTAAGATCATTTCTTGACTATGGAAGTGTGGAACCATACCTGGTAACTGAGTACCACATGAAAAGATGAACGAAAACCGATAACTGACAACTGACAACTGAGAACTGACAACTGAGAACCGACAACTAATTATGAACGGCGATCCACGGTTATATGAGATTTTGAAACAACTTGGTATCAATTTTGCATACCATGAGCACCCGCCAGGACCTACTGTGGAGGAAGCACTGAAATACTGGAAAGACATTGATTCAGCACATTGCAAGAACATCTTCTTCAGGAACCATAAAGGAAACCGTCACTACCTGGTAATCAGTGATTACCGGTATAAATTAGATATCAGGGACCTGGAACAACGATTAAAACAGGGCAAACTGACATTTGCTTCTCCCAAAAGATTAATGAAACACCTTGGCATTGAACCCGGTTCCGTATCCCTTTTCGGGCTGATCAATGATGAAGAAGACCATGTGCATCTTTTCATCGATGAAAGCCTGCTGAACGCTGAAAAAATAAGTTTCCATCCGAATATCAATACCGCCAGCCTCGTGATTACCCAAGCAGACTTCAGGAAGTTTTTGGAATGGTCAGGAAATACATATGATTTTCTCAGGCTGTATGATAATCTTAATAATTGACCAATTCACCAATCTGCCCCAATTGACCAGATAAGATACAATGCTCAAATGTTCAATGGAGCAAATTTTCTTTCTGGTCACTGGTCACTGATCACTGATCACTTTTTTATTATATTTACACACTAATCAAAAACCATATCCTATGAAAAAAATTATTTTCACTACAGCATTGTTGCTATTAATTACCATTGCCTACGGCCAGCTGGGCTTTGGTGTCAAAGGAGGAGTAAATTTAGCCGGTCAGACAATCAAGGATACTGAGCTAGATATCAGTACCAAGATGAAACCAGGTTATCATGCGGGAGTATACCTCAATTATTTTATCAAAAAGTCAAGCTGGGGGATACAAATTGAAGGATTGTATTCCATGAAAGGATCTGAAATTACTTACAACATTTTAAATTTTGAAGAGACCGGAAGATCAAAGCTCTATTATATAGATGTTCCTGTCCTGGTCAGATGGCAGATCATAAAGTTTTTGAATGTGCATGCAGGACCACAATTTAATATTCTCCTCAGCGCTGAAGAAAAATTTGATGATATTACCGAGGATATAAAAAATGAACTAACTACTGGTGAATTTGCTTTTGCCTTTGGCGCAGAAGCTAACCTGCCATTCCGCCTGAATGTTACTGCTCGTTATGTTGTTGGTGTTACCGATATCTTCAAAGGAACCGACAATGCTGATTGGACGAAAAAGAATAAAATGCTGATGATCTCAATAGGGTTCAGAATTATTGGAAAATAAATTATTTCAAATTCAGCAATGAAAACAATCTTTATTGCTTTTATTGTAGGTTTTATTGCTTTTACCGCTAAAGCCCAGGTAGATGCTGTTCATGCTAAAAATATCATACTGCTGATAGGCGACGGGATGGGGGTCTCGCATGTTTATGCAGGTATGGTAGCCGGCAAAAAACCATTGAATATTGAACAATTCAAACATATTGGTTTTGCCAAAACTTACGCTGAAGACAATTTTATCACTGATTCGGGGGCCAGCGGAACAGCTTTGGCTACAGGGCAAAAGACATACAATGGTGCAATTAGTGTTGATAAACGTCACAAGCCACTCAAAACCATCCTGGAGTACGCAGAAGAGCATGAAAAGTCTACCGGACTGATTGCCACTAGCACGATCACCCATGCCACACCGGCAGCCTTTATTGCTCACCAGGCAAGCAGGCAGGACTATGAAGATATTGCATCAGATTTCCTGAAAACTGATATTGAGGTATTTATCGGTGGAGGCCTTGATCATTTTAATAATAGAACAGACAGCATAGACCTGACTGAGCAATTACAGGCTAATGATTATCAACTAGTTTATGATATTAAGTCATTAAAGGCATTAAAATCGGGAAAAATTGCCGGGTTACTTTACCCGGGAGCGCCACCAGGATGCTCAGACGGACGAAAGGACATGTTGCCTGTATCTACAAAAAAAGCCATTAAAATCCTTTGCCAGGATGCAGATGGTTTTTTCCTGATGGTTGAAGGATCACAAATTGACTGGGCGGCCCATGACCACAAAACTGATTATATTGTTGAGGAGGTGCTTGACTTTGATCATGCCATCGGTGTAGCACTGGCTTATGCCAAACAGGATGGAAACACCCTGCATTATTGTAACAGCAGATCATGAAACCGGCGGCATGGGCATAAATGGAGGTGACCTAAAAAAACGCTTGGTTGAAGCAGCATATACCACCGGCAGCCATACCGGCGTGATGGTCCCTGTATTTGCCTATGGACCAGGAGCTGAACTCTTTCAAGGTATTTACGATAATACCGAAATATTTCAGAAGATGATGCAGGCTTTTGGGTTCTCTGAATAATAGTGAACACTGATCACTGAACACTGAACAGACGTGAATAGTACTGGTCACCACTGATCAGTGTTCACTGTTCACTGTTCACAGATATTTGTTCCAGCCAAGAATATTTACTATATTTACCACTGTATGGGGCAGACCATTGAAATACAGAAGGCTCTTTTTCAAAGTATCAAAGAAAAATTGCCTCAGAATGTTTCATTTGTCCATGAGATAGCCGAGCTGCTGGAAATTAGCTATGATAGCGCCTATCGAAGAATTCGCGGTGAAAAGGACCTGTCTTTTATAGAACTCTCCAGGATCAGTCAGCACTTTGGCATTTCTGTTGACGCATTGTTCAATATCCATAGTGATAACGTTGTTTTTAAAACCCATACACTTGAGCCGGAAAAATTTACAATCAAGGAATGGCTTCGAATCATTCTCACCGACATTAAAGGAATCGGGCTTTCACGGGAGAAGGAAATAATCTACGCAGCAAAAGACCCGCCTATTTTTCATTACTTCCAGTTCCCCGAGGTTGCAGCATTCAAGGTTTTTTTCTGGGAGAAAACACTTGCCCAGTTTCCTGAATATGAGGATAAGAAATTGCGCCTGGATGACCTGGACCAGGATGTCTGGAATATTGGCCAGCAAATCATCAGTACCTCTGCAAAAATACCTACCATCGAGATCTGGAATGAAGATACCTTTAATATTACATTAAGACAGATTGAGTACTACTATATCTCCGGATATTTTGCCAGTAAAGATGATTTGAAAAACCTGATTGATAAAGTTCAGAAATGGGTCAAACATATTCAAAAACAGGCTGAATTAGGCTTTAAATTTCTTGCCGGAAAAGAGCCTGAAGGCATTGAGAATACCTTTAAACTGTATGAAAATGAGGTCGTTCTGAATGATAATACAATTTTTGTTAAACTGGATAACCTTACAGCAGTTTATCTGACCTTTAATGTCCTTGGCCTTCTTATTACACGTGACCCGGTTTTTTGTCAAAAAATTGAATTCTACCTCAGGGGCTTGCTGAAAAAATCCAACCTCATCTCCCTGACCGGTGCCAAAGAGCGCAATAGGTTTTTTAACAAGTTACTGCATACCATTACGCAGTTCAGGGATCGTATTGACTAGTGAACACTGAACAGTGAACACTGATCAGTGGTGACCAGTACTATTCACGTCTGTTCAGTGTTCACTGAATATGTTAATTTCCTGTTAAATAAATAGTTCCAATTATTTCATACCGTATCTTTATCCAGAATTATTCTAAATAACAATCAAAAATTTAAATCATGAAAAGAGCATTAGTATTGACATTTGTATTATTGGGAATTGTATTCTGGACAAATGCCCAGGATAAGGATTATATCATGTATGAAACCGTTTACATGAAACCAAAAGCGGACAAATTTGCAGAATTGGAGAAGAGCATGGCTGCACACAATGAAAAATTTCACCCTGAAGGAACACCTTATGATTCACATATCTGGATGGTGCAAACTGGCCCTCATGGAGGCGAACTGCTCTGGGCAATGGGACCCTGTACATTTACACAGCTTGATGACAGACCTTCTGCAGAAGATCATGAAAAGGATTGGAATGAAAATGTAAAGCCCTTGCTTGACGGTGCATCTGACCTGGCCTATTGGAAATTAGATAAGGAGGCATCCTACAAACCTGAGATGGATGGATCACACCCCAAAGTAGTCTGGGCACTTTATAAATTAAAGCCTTTCGAGGAATATCGTTTTGATGAACTGCTCAAAAAGGTGGCAAAGGTGTATAAAGAAAAGAACTATCCTTATGGATTTTCAGTTTATAAAAGCCAGTTTGATACAGAGAATGGCTATGACCTTGTTATCGAAACCATGTTTGACAAATGGTCATTTTTCGACAGGGAAATGACTTTCAAAAAGGATTTTGACGAAGTTCACGGAGAAGGATCCTGGTACAAGTTAATGGAAGAGTACAAAGAAGTAGTTTGCGACGTTATCGACGAACTCGCAGAATTCCAACCTAAGATGTCTGGAGTAAAAGAGTAAGTGAACACTGAGCAGTGAACACTGAACAGGAGTGAACTGCTTACTGCTGTTCAGTGTTCAGTGGTCACTAATCACTGGATTAGTATTTTTACGCATATACAATATACATTAGGAAAAATAAGTAATATTTCGTAACTTGCTGCGGTAATCACGTATAACTAACTTTATGAGACAGACGGGAAGGCTGATTCTCATAATGCATTACTAAAATAACCCAAATTCGCAACGCGATGAAACTAAACGCAATAGCGGCATTATTGCTTTTTTTTGCAATACTTTCCCAACCCCTTAATTTATTGGCAGAAGGATCCAAAGAAATCTGGGTCGATAAGCCCAATGCTCAAACAAAGCTCCATTTATGCAATGATTTTGTCAATCAATGTAACGCAGGTGGAGACCGAACCCAATTTGCTGTTTATGGCTGTAATGAAAGGGACCGCCTGTATTTTGAAGTAGAAAGCACCACCGAGCGTGTGTACATTGGCCTTAATTCCGATGATTGGCAAAACCAAACCACTTCATTTTGTGTATACCAGATACGTGCACTTGATGGTACCATAGTCCAACCAGAAATGGTTATAACTGAGGTTCCCGGTGATGTGGGCCATATTGATAATATAGGCCAGGCAAGAGAAGGCCCACAACAATTGGGTGCAGCTGCCGGATATAATGCACATATATTTTATCCTCCGGATTCCGGCACCTATTACATTGAATTTGACAGGCAAAACGCGAGTGGTAATCAAATTATTGATGATTGGCAGATATTTCTTTTTGATGTCACGATCGCAGACTCTGTTACCAATATTGTAGAAACCGGACGGCTCTATTCAAGTGGATGGCAATATTACGATGGCCAGGATATGTCGGGTTGGAGGAAAAATTCATCCACTTTTTATGTATATTCAGCAGATAGTATTATTACATCAGTTACTTTCGAAGATCTTGAAGGCAGAGCATGGATCATGTTCTGCAATGACAGGGGATGCAGTAAAACAGGCGACTTTGAAGAGGACCGCAAGTCTTTAAATGATGCACAGGCCTATGTCCCCAAGTATCCTATTTTTCTGAACGAGCCGGATTCTGATCTGTTTCCGCCTGCCAGTACAACAGGGCAGATTATACCACCCATTACAATGGACACCTATTGTGATAGTGGGGTTGTAGTCTTTAATGTTGAAGTCGATAAAGCAGCCAATCTTGAAATATTCCTGGATTTTGATGATCCATATGTTGACCGAAGCCTGCCTGCGGCCGTTGTCGTGGGAGTGAACCAGATCATGTGGGATGGATTGGACGGTGCAGGAGTACCCGTACCCAATAATGCCTTTGTCACCTTCTCAGTTAGTTATATCAACGGCTTAACTCACCTACCACTGTATGATATCGAATTAAATGAATACGGATTCAGGATAGAGCTTATCAGCCCAGTCGGGCCGGTACCACTTGTTTATTGGGATGATTCCAATATCCCTAACGGCACAACCAACTTCACGGGATGTTTAAGTGTCCCTCCTGAACCCGGATGTCATGACTGGGATGTGATTTCTTATGGTGACTATAATACCATCAACACCTGGTGGTTTTCTGCATCGGAAACGACAATTCCGCTTACAATACAACAAATGCGTAGCGCCGATACCCTGGTATTTAACCAGGTCCTGCCACAGATCTATTGTGCAGGAGTTGACACCCTGTTCTTCTCTGTTAACAATGATCCAAATACCGAAGAATACCACTGGAGCTATACGGGAACCGGGGCAACGATCATCCATAATAATCCGGCAGATACTTTTATCATCGTCCAGATGGCCCCGGGTGCTACTTCCGGTACTGTAGAGGTTTACGGTACCAATACCAACTGCCCGGATCCTGGTCCGGTGGCATCCCTGGCCATTACAATAGACCCTATCCCTGTGCCCGAAATAGCATACAGCCCTAATGATACAGTTTGCATTAACGATACCGTTTCATTTTTTGGCTCTGATACCGTTGGCCTGACCATAGTAAGCTGGTATTGGGATTTTGGTGATGGAGGCTTTGCCACTACTCAAAATACGTCACATGTATATACATCAACATTAACAGATACTGTCAAATTAATTGTGATATCCGATGCAGGGTGTACAGATACCGCAGAAATGCTTATCTGGGTCGTAGACCCGACCATTGATTTTTCCAAGACCCCCCCCGAAACCTGCGTTTTCGATACTGTATTTTTCTCAGGAATCGGAGATGTGACCTATACGGAATGGTACTGGGATTTCGGTGATGGCAATGACACGATAGGGAAAAATGTATACCACATCTATACAACCTACGATACCTTTGATGTGACGCTGGATGTCTGCTCCAAGCAGGTTGTTCATCAGCATGTAGTCCATCCCGCCCCACTGGCAGATGCAGGTTCTGACGAGACGATATGCGAAAGATCCTCCCACGACTTTTCCACCTCTGCCATAATACCAAGTGCCGACACCTATGATTCTATCAGGTGGTACGGAGGTACTGGTACATTTAATGATCCAACACTCTTGGTGCCAATATATACACCTGGTCCGGGTGAACTGGGCAATGTGACACTTTCCATGATTGCTTTTGCTAAAGCCACCTGCGAGGATGATACTGCCTCCATGGTTTTACATATAATTAATTCACCGGAGGTCGATTTCATTTATACACCAAGCGATTCTATCTGTGTCGCTGAGCTCATCAGCTTCTTTGGCTCAGCTACAACAAATATAACCGATTGGTACTGGGACTTTGGCGATGGGAATTTTGCAACTGTGCAAAACCCAACCCATGCCTTTGCTGCAGAGGGGCTTTATGATGTGACATTGTTCGTCACCAATGACAGCTCCTGTGTTGACTCTATCACTTATCAATTGGATATAAACCGTTTGCCTGTTGCCAATATTGCTGTTCTTCCTGATACTGCTATTTGTGCATTGGATTCGGTGATATTCAATGGGTCCAGCCCTACAAATGTTATAGCCTGGGAATGGGACTTTGGAGATGGGAATACTGCAAACGTACAAAATACAACACACACCTACCCAACTCCTGGAACATATACTGTAAGATTAAACGTCCTTAATTCTAACAGCTGCGTTGATACAGTATATCAGCAAGTTGTGATTGACACCCTGCCAGTAGCCGACTTCACCATAAACCCGCCTGATACGGCCTGTACGGATGAAACAGTGTACTTTTCTGCTTCAGGCAGCGCAAATATTGCTATATGGCACTGGGACTTCGGAGATGGCACCGCACCGATAAGCGGAGGTAATCCCAACCGGAACCATGTATATACCCTCCCGGGCTATTACACCATCATGGTCGTTGCAGAAAATATCTATGGTTGCTATGATACGGTGTGGAGGAATCTGGAAGTGGTAGATATTTCCATCAGCTTTACCATGACCCCGGATCCTTCCTGTGAGGACTTCCTGGTGGATTTCACAGGAGTAGGGGATGCATCATTCACCGACTGGATATGGGACCTTGGCGATGGAACAATTGATACGGGTAAGATTATTTCACATATCTATCCAACCCCGGGTAACTATCCAATATCATTGACTGTCTGCTCTGAACAACTTTTTGATACCCTTCTGGTTAACCCTCAGGCAGTAAATGATGCGGGATCGGATGAGGAGGTTTGCGAAGGTTACCCATTTGACTTTTCTACGGCTGTAACACCGGCAACAGTAAGTAATTACAGTACAATCCTGTGGTCTGGCGGCACCGGAACCTTCAATGACCCAAGCGCAGAACTACCCGTTTACACACCAGGGGCAGGTGAACTTGGATATATTACCCTTACCATGATTGCCTATGGTATTGCACCTTGTTACAATGATACTTCATCCATGGTTCTGTATATTAAAGATTCACCGGAACCAGATTTTACCTATACCCCTAGTGATTCAATATGTGTAGATGAATCAATCCAGTTCTTCGGTACATCATCAACAAATATTTTAAACTGGGAATGGGATTTCGGTGATGGCAACAATGCAAACATTCAAAATCCAATACATTCATATGCTATAGATGGTTTTTATGATGTTAGACTGGTTGTGGTGAATGACAGTGCCTGTACTGATACTGTTATTTATCAGCTGGAAATACATGTTTTACCAGTAGCAGATATTTCTGTATTGCCTGATTCTGTCATCTGTGCCGAAGAAGAACTTACATTCAATGGATCCTCCATTGTACCGAATATCATCACATGGGATTGGGACTTTGGCGATGGTAATACAGCAACCGGACAGAATGTAACACATACATATCCAACACCAGGAACATATAATGTTACCTTAATTGTTGAGAATGAGAATAGTTGTCTGGATACGACTTTCCAGCAGATTATCATTGATTCCTTGCCTACAGCAGACTTCACAATAAGTCCGAACGATACGAGTTGTGCAGGTGAAACAGTATATTTTGATGGTTTTGGTTCGCCAGATATCGTAAGCTGGGATTGGGATTTTGGAGATGGTAATATAGCTACAGGCCAAAATGTTACAAATGTATTTTTTGGAAGTGGATTATATACTATCACCCTTGTTGTTGCCAATGCCAATGGATGTCTTGATACTGCCATCCATCAGAGGATGGTGATTGATGTTAGTGTTGGTTTTACAATGTCACCTGATCCATCCTGTGAGGACTTTCTGGTTAACTTTAACGGTATTGGAGATGTGACATTTACTGATTGGATATGGGACTTTGGAGATGGAAATACAGATACAGGAAAGTTTGTTTCCCATACATATCCAAACCCTGGAACCTATCCTATTTCCCTGACTGTTTGTACAGAGCTGGAATTAGATACCCTTATTGTTAATCCGCAGGCTGTAAATGATGCGGGATCGGATGAGGAGATCTGCGAAGGTTACCCGTTTGACTTTTCTACAGCTGTAACACCGGCAACAGTAAGTAATTACAGTACAATCCTGTGGTCTGGCGGTACTGGAACCTTCAATGATCCAACCGCAGAACTACCGGTTTACACACCTGGTGCAGGTGAACTTGGATATATTACCCTTACCATGATTGCCTATGGTATTGCACCTTGTTACAATGATACTTCATCCATGGTTCTGTATATTATTGATTCACCAGAACCAGACTTTACATATACCCCTAGTGATTCAATATGTGTAGATGAATCAATCCAGTTCTTCGGTACATCATCAACAAATATTTTAAACTGGGAATGGGATTTCGGTGATGGCAACAATGCAAACATTCAAAATCCAATACATTCATATGCTATAGATGGTTTTTATGATGTTAGACTGGTTGTGGTGAATGACAGTGCCTGTACTGATACTGTTATTTATCAGCTGGAAATACATGTTTTACCAGTAGCAGATATTTCTGTATTGCCTGATTCTGTCATCTGTGCCGAAGAAGAACTTACATTCAATGGATCCTCCATTGTACCGAATATCATCACATGGGATTGGGACTTTGGCGATGGTAATACAGCAACCGGACAGAATGTAACACATACCTATCCAAACCCTGGTACATACAATGTGTCCTTGATCGTGGAGAATGAGAATAGCTGTCTTGATACCACCTATCAACAAATTATTATAGATGCATTGCCCACTACGGATTTTACTGTGAGTCCGAATGATACAAGCTGTGTTGGCGAGGAGGTGAGCTTTTTTGGCACCGGCTCCGCTGATATCACTTCCTGGTCATGGGATTTTGGAGATGCAGGTACTGCGAACATTCAAAACCCAACACATACATACACAACAGCAGGAACATACAACATTATGCTGATTGTTTCCAATGCCAATGGATGTCTTGATACTGCTTTCCACGACCAGGTAGTAATTGATCTGACTATTGATTTTACCATGACACCTGATCCAGCCTGTGAGAATTTCCCAATAGCATTCAATGGTACGAGCAATGTTCCGGCTAATTTTACACAATGGCTGTGGGACTTTGGCGATGGGAATACTGCCACCGGACAGAATGTGACCCATACTTACACAACGGCAAATACTTATAATGTCACGCTCGATGTCTGCTCAGAATCAGCAGCTTACCAGATAATTGTCAACCCTGAAGCCTATGCGGATGCAGGCTCGGATACAGCAACCTGCGAGGATGTCTGGTTCGACCTGTCAACCAAAACAGTTCCACCCTCAGCATCGAATTACAGTTCAATATTTTGGTATGGTGGTACAGGGACTTTTGATGATCCTACCGCCATCGCACCAATATATACACCTGGTCCTACCGAATTAGGATTTGTTACACTGTACATGGTGGCCTATGGTATTTCCCCATGCTATAACGATACCTCTACCATGGTGCTGGAAGTTATTGAAGGTGCCTATGCCCAGGCAGGTTCAGATGAGCACAGCTGTGTTGATGTCCCATATGACTTTGCAAACTCCTCGTTTGTCCCCTTTGCGACAAATTACCTTTCATTACAATGGAGTGGTGGAGCAGGATCCTTTGTGAACCCGAATGTGGAAGTGCCTGTTTATATTCCAGGGCCTGGCGAATTGGGCCCGGTTACATTAACCGTACTGGCACTTGGCGTACTCAACTGTGACTCGATTGATGAGATGATCCTTACCATCCATCCTGATTACCTGGTGCCATTCGATACGACTATCTGTTACCTGGACTCAGTCTTTGCACAGGGTGCCTGGCAGGGAGCTTCAGGCACTTTCTATGATACACTGCTTTCTGTTTGGGGATGTGACAGCGTGATACAGACCAACCTGACTGTCAGGCCTGAAATTGATCGCGATTTTACAATTACACCAAATGATTCTGCCTGTATTGGCGAACCTGTGTTCTTTACGCAAACGGGATCAGCTAATATCGTAAACTGGCTCTGGGACTTTGGGGATGGTGCCACATCCAGTGCCCAGGATCCGAATCATTCATATCCAACCCCGGGACCATATACGGTTACATTAACCTATACAGATGACAATGGTTGTTCTGATTTTAAGGAACATGATGTCTTTGTCTTTTATCATCCAGACGTAGACTTTAACACCAGCCAGACCTCTGCTTGTATCAATGCCCAGTTTAGCTTCATGGGTCTGAGCAACGACAATATTATATCATGGGATTGGGATCTTGGTGATGGCACAACTGCCAACACACAAAATGTCTCACATATTTACACTACATATGGGCTGTTCCAGGTCACCCTGACAGTGACTGCAGATAATGGTTGTATTAACTCGATTACCAAACCAATGGTCGTCGCACAGCCTCCTACGGCCGACTTTGAATACTATGTGGTGCAGTGTGATACAATCCAGTTCACAGACATGTCTACTTCTCCACCAGGCTATAACCTTGTACAATGGCAATGGGACCTTGGTGATGGCAGTACTTCAAACCTGCAAAACCCATGGCATGTTTACGATACTAACGGAGTGGTATTTGTAACCCTGATTGTTTCAGCTGACAGCTCAGGCAATATATGTAATGATACAATCACCAAACCGATCACTGTCCCTGCGCGCCCGACGGTATATTTCACATGGGACCCTGAGCCCACCTGCCTTGGCAACCCCACCTCTTTCTTTGGTACTTCGGGTAACAGCATCGCAGGATGGTACTGGGACTTCGGCGATGGCAACTTTGCCACCATCCAGGAGCCTGTCCATATGTACACCTACGCCGATTCCTTCAACGTGATCCTTGCCGTTACCGATATGAATGGCTGCACCGACACGGTGATGCATACGGTGACGGTTATTGAAGGCCCTGATGTTGACTTCACGGTCAACCCTAACCCTGCCTGCCAGGATAACCAGACCAGCTTCTCAGGCATCAGCAGTGGGAACATCACTAACTGGTCGTGGGACTTTGGCGATGGGGGAGTAGGCTTTGGCCAGAACACCACACATACTTATGCCATAACGGGCACCTTCACCGTAGTGCTGACTGTGACTGACTCTTCAGGCTGCACGAATAATATCTCATACCCGGTGTCGGTGAGCCCACCCCCGACGGCTAACTTCACTTCATCATCCCCGGCCTGCTCGGCCGATTCCATCTTCTTTTTGAACTACTCCACCACGCCCAATGGCTATATCCAGGAGTGGGAGTGGGACTTTGGCGATGGCACGATCGTGACGATACAATACCCTGGTGATCCAGACATAGCGCACCTTTACACAGGTGGCGGCACCTATACGGTGACGCTGACTGTTCTTGATAGTGACAGTTGCACGGACTTTTACAGCCAGGATGTGGTGATCGAGTCCAGCCCTATAGCGGACTTCAACAATACGCCGGGCTGCCAGGGCGAGGCGGTAGTGTTTACGGACCTGTCCTCCCCTAACTCAGGCAGCACGATTGTAAGCTGGTTCTGGGAGTTTGACGATCCGGCCTCTGGCAGCAACACCTCTACGCAGCAGCACCCGACGCACCTATTCAGTGGCAGCGGCACCTACGATGTGATCCTGGTGATCCACAACGTGGCAGGCTGCGCCGATACGCTCATCAAGGCAGTAGATGTGAATGAGCTGCCTGCAGTAGACTTCACGATGAGCACCGATACGGTATGTATCGATGAAGAGATAACTTTCACCAGCCTGGCCCCCACGGCCTCTAACTACCTGTGGGACTTTGGCGATGGTGGCACAAGCGTACTTAGAGACCCGGTATATGTTTATACGACTGACGGTGTTTTCACCGTCACGCTTACAGTGACTGACGGCAATAGCTGTGAGAACTCCATCAGCCATGATGTAGTTGTTGACCCGCTTCCCTGGGCAGCCTATAGCAACAGCGCCCCAGCCTGCACGAGCACGCCGGTTTACTTTACTGACCTGTCCAGCGCCGTCTCAGGCTTTTTAACTGAGTGGCACTGGTACTTTGGTGATGGCACTGATACGATCGTCTACTACCCGGATGATCCTGATGTGCACCACAGCTATGCTACGGCAGGCGACTATACCGCCATACTGGCGGTCACCAGCTCCGCGGGCTGTGTTGACTCTATGAGCCAGGATCTGACGATCCTGCAGGGCCCGGAGGCACTGTTTGGTTATGAAGGCAGCAACTGCCAGGGATCCACCATGCAGTTCAACGACATGAGTAATGCCTTTGGCTCTACGATAGGCTCATGGCAATGGAACTTTGGTGACCCGTCTTCCGGAGCCAATAACATGAGTAACCTTCAGAACCCGACCCATGTGTTTGACACGGCAGGCACCTACACGGTGACCTTGCAGGTTACCATCACCGAAGGCTGCTATGATGTTCTCACACAGGATATCACGATAGCGCCACCGCCACCGGTATACTATTACACTGACCCACCCTCGAGCTGCTTTACCGATGTGACCTACTTCTACACTGATCCTGACTCTACGAACCTGGCAGAGGTTGCCACTTACCTGTGGGACTTTGATGATCCTGCCTCGGGAGCTAATAACCTGAGCACGCTGCAGGACCCCACGCATGTGTTTACCACACCTGGCACCTATAGTGTGACACTGACGATCACCGATATTAATGGCTGTGAGAACATGATCACCCGTCAGGTGAGCGTGACGAACAAGCCTACGGCGGACTACAGCTATGAGCTACCGTGTCTGGCAGATAGCACGCAGTTCTTTGATAGCTCGCTCTCCGGTGGTGCTCCTGTTACCGGCTGGTTCTGGGACTTTGATGACCCGGCTACCGCACCCAATAATACGAGCAACCTTCAGAACCCACGTCATATGTTCAGTGCGATGGGCACCTATACTGTGATGCTGATCGCCATGGATATCAACGGCTGTATGGACACCTCTTACAAGACGATCAATGTGAGTGACTCACCGACCTCTGCCTTCATGTTCCAGCAGGCGTGCGACCCACCGGGCACGGTGTTCTTCACCGACTCCTCGTTTATGGGCACCGGCGGGCAGGGTATCGTAGAATGGAAGTGGGAGCTGGAGCCGGGCTACTTCTCCAGTGAGGTCAACCCCCAGTATACATACAACTATACCGACAGCTGCTACCAGGTCAACCTGACGGTGACGGATGAGCATGGCTGTGAGAACACCTCCACCAGGGAGGTATGTGTGAAGGATGCCTTATCAGTAGCCTTTACGGGTAATGATGTATGTATGGGAGAAAGGAACTACTTCACCTCGAGCTATCTACCAGGCACCGACAGCATCCTTCAGTGGAGTTGGGACTTTGGTGATGGCTCAGCGGTGCACCACACCGCGCATGATACTATCAGCCATACTTACAGCCAGGCGGGTACTTACCTGGTGACTGTCACGGGGGTGAATACAGATAACTGCGAGAGTACAATGTACCAGGATATTCATGTTAATGCCGTCCCTGAGCCTGACTTCTCAGCCAGCACTGCCAAGTGTGATGAGCCCACGGTCTTCACCGACCTGTCGGCCTCCCCGGGCACGGTCATCACGAGCTGGCAGTGGGACTTTGGCGATGGCACCTACTCTACGGCGCAGAACCCTCAGCACACTTACGGGCCGGAGGACAGCATCTACACGGTCACCTTAACGCTGACCAATGCAGCGGGCTGTGTTGACTCAATACAGCGTGAAGTAACTAAAGGCGTCTGTGTACAGGCGTTGTTTGACCTGACGAGCCAGACGGTGTGTAATGACCATGATGTATGCTTTGCAGACTACTCTTATGTCTACGCCGATGAGTACCCGTTGACCAGGTGGCAATGGGACTTTGGTGATGGCACTACAGAGACCTATACGAACTACCAGGACAGCATCTGTCATGTTTACGCCAACAATGGCATTTACCAGGTGACCCTGACTGTCACCGCGCTGGTACATGGAGTGGATAACCAGGATTCTACCAGCCGCCAGGTACAGATCGCTACCTCACCGACATCGGACTTTGCCTCGAGCAAGCCCTGTATCAACTCCAATACGTTGTTTACGGATCTGACCCAGGGGCACGGGTCTATCATCACCTCCTGGAGCTGGAACTTTGGCGATATCAATGCTACCGGCGATACTTCCACGCTGCAGAACCCAAGCTACAGCTATGCCAACCCTGGCACATACACCATAGAGCTGATCACCGAGAACAACTACGGTTGTTCAGACACGCTGAGGGATGAGCTGGAGATCTTTGCCTTGCCTGAGGTAGACTTTTCATTCAACCTGCCCTGCGCAGGCAAGGTGACTCATTTTATGGATGAGACCATTGCCGGTCAGGCAGCCTTTAACCAGTGGAGCTGGAACTTTGGCGACAGCCAGAGCACGAGTGACACGTCAAACCAGCAGAACCCTGGCTATATCTATGGGCAGGAGGGTAACTACACGGTAGCGCTGAGGGTGACGGATGACAACACGTGTGAGGATGTAACCAACAAGGTGATCGAGGTTTACCCGACCCCGGAGAGTGACTTCAACACCGTCAGTAATTACGGTGGTATCCAGGGGCAGGTGCTGTGTGAGAACCTGACCTCGGGCGCAATACTGTATGCCTGGGACTTTGGCAATGGGCTGACCTCTGAGCTGGAGAGCCCGACGACGGTATATGAGGAGGACGGCACTTATATCATACAGCTGATCTCCACGAATGAGTACCAGTGTGCAGATACCTCTTACCAGGAGTATGATCTGATCCTGCAGGGACTGTATGTGCCCAATGCCTTTGTTCCGGAAGGGGATAACCTTGAGCTGCAGACGTTCAAGCCGGTAGGTTCAGGGCTGAAGTCCTACCTGATAGAGATCTTTGATAAATGGGGCACGCTGCTGTGGAGCTCCTCGAAGCTGGATAAGCAGGGAAGCCCAACAGAAGGCTGGGATGGCACCTACAAGGGCTCATTATTACCGGTAGGTGATTATGTATGGAGCATCAATGCCCAGTTTGAGTCAGGCCACAGGTGGCAAGGATCAGATGTTGGTGATGGGAATACCAAGACCTATGGAACAGTTGCTTTGATCAGGTAAAAAATTGCCTTTCTGGAAGATGAGAAGGTATGTTAGGATATTAAAACCTTTGATGGCACCTGCCATCATCGCAATATTTCTTTCTCTGTCAGTTAATGTTTCTGCACAGTTGATTGTGTACGATACACTGACAGCACAACAATTAGTGCAAGAAGTATTGGTTGGTTCTGGTGTTTCCGCATCCAATATTACTTATGTTGGTCATGATAGTGCCAAAGGAGCATTTTATAACGGTAGCTCTACCCTCCTGGATTTAGATCATGGTGTGATATTGTCCTCTGGTTTTGCCAAAGAGGCAAGTGGTCCTGTTGGTTTTTTTGCAACTACCGGTAATGGGACACCCGGGGACCCTGACCTGGAAGCTTTGATTGGTAGTAATACTAATGATGCTGCTGTACTGGAGTTTGATTTTGTTCCACAAAGTGATACAATAAGGTTTAATTATGTGTTTGGTTCCGAGGAATACCCGGAATATGTTTGCAGCTCTTTTAACGATGTATTTGGTTTTTTTATATGGGGAACGAATCCTGCAACAGGACTGAACTATGGAGGCCAGAATATTGCAATAATCCCGGGCGCTGATCCTCCTCTACCTGTAGCTATCAATTCTGTAAATAATGGCTCTGTGGGTGCGTTTGGATCTCCCGGAAATTGTATTTCTTTAGAGTATGCAAGTCTTTATATTGACAACCAGGCAATCGGCGGCTTGTATATTGCTTATGATGGATTTACTGTGGTTCTGACTGCTGAACTGATTGTTATTCCATGTGAAACCTACCATATTAAACTGGCGGTTGGTGACGCCGGCGACTCCTCTTATGACTCAGGTGTTTTTCTTGAAGCAAATAGCTTTTCTGCCAAGGGATTAAATACTTCAGTCGGCTTCAGTCAGTCATCCGAGACTTTCGGCGCAACAGTAGAAGGGTGCAATAATGCCACCATCACTTTCGAGCTGGTGGATACCCAACCTGATGATTATGTCATCAATTTCACCATCATGGGAACGGCGATCAATGGTGTTGATTATGTTACAATACCTGATTCTATTGTAATTCCTGCCGGTTCATTGTCGGATTCGATAATTATTGAGCCAATCCTTGATACGCTGGTTGAACCAACAGAGCGTATCTATCTGCTGATGTCATATGAATCAGCCTGTAATAATGAGCTGGATACCTTGATGATAAGGATTTTTGATTACAGTATGGATTTCGTCGGACTTGATACGCTTCATTGTGAAACGGATATTCCGGATACCTTATCTGGCTACCCTGTTGGTGGGATCTATTCAGGGAATGGTGTAACAGGAAATATTTTTGACCCTTCACAGGCTAATTATGGATTAAATCAGGTTTCTTATACGTATTATTATTTGGATGAAACTCAGATTCCGGCTGATACTATTTGTTCAAATATGCTTACAAAGAATGTCTGGGTCATGGCCCAGTCCGATGTGGAAGCTGGATCAGATGAATCAATATGCCAGAATGATCCGTATGATTTTTCAGGTGCAAGCACTTTACCAACCGGCCTTAATTATGATTCTCTTTTTTGGACTACAACGGGGTCTGGTACAATCAGCGACCCTACAACGTTGTTACCAACATACTATCCATCATTGGATGAGTTGGGTGATGTGATATTTACCCTTACCGGATATAGTCCATCACCCTGTTATGATGATACTTCCCTAATGGTCCTTACCATCGACACACTTCCTGTTGCCGGATTTACAACCACTCCACTGGATACCTGTTGTGTGGGAGAGTTGATTGCGATGGATGGCTATGCAAACTGTGTCATTAACACCTGGGCATGGGATTTTGGAGATAGCAATGTGGACACGGGCCAGAATGTAACCCATGCATATACAGCTCCGGGTGAATATACGGTGGCACTAACGGTATTTAATAATTATAACTGTATCGATACAGTCTACTATCAAAAAGTTGTGGTCGAGGTTAACATTAATTTCTCGATGACCAACAGCCCTACCTGCGTTAACCATAATGTTGATTTTACCGGATCGGGTGATGCCAGTTTCACCGACTGGCTCTGGAACTTTGGTGATGGTAACACTGCCATTGGTAAAGTAGTAAATCATACTTATACGACACCAGGAACTTATTATGTCACTCTTGATGTGTGCTCGGAGCAAGTTCTGGATTCAATCATCGTTCACCCATTGCCGGTTAATGATGCAGGTTCGGATGAGGCTACCTGTGAGGACGTCTGGTTTGACTTTTCAACGTCAACCATTCCGCCTGCGGCAACAGATTATGGGTCGATATTATGGTATGGTGGTACCGGGACATTTGATGATCCAACTGCTGTGACACCAATTTACACACCAGGACCCGGGGAACTTGGACTTGTTACGCTGACAATGGTTGCGTATGGCCTTTCACCCTGTGAGAATGACACATCACAAATGACCCTGAATGTGATAGAAGGTGCCTATGCCCAGGCCGGATCGGATGAAAATACCTGCATTGATGAACCGTTCGACTTTGCTTCATCTTCCTTTGTTCCTTTTGCAACCAACTGGGATACACTATATTGGAGTGGTGGAGCAGGCTCGTTTATTGATCCAAATGTTGAAGTGCCTGTGTATATTCCTGCACCTGGAGAAGTTGGTCCGATAACATTAACCATGGTAGCCTCCGGCTTTATTGTCAACTGCGACTCGGTTGATGAGATGACCCTTACGATCAGACCCGAACACCTTACTCCTGTCGATACTACCATTTGTTACCTGGACTCTGTCCTTGCACAGGGAAACTGGCAGTTTGCCTCCGGGACATTTTATGATACTTTGCTTTCGGTTTTTGACTGCGACAGCGTAATCCAGACCAACCTGACTGTCAGACCTGAAATTGATTATGATTTCACTACCGGACCAGGCGATTCAATTTGTGAAGGGGAGTCGATCAGTTTCTCTCAATCAGGTTCTTCGACTATAACAAGCTTCCTGTGGGACTTTGGTGATGGACAGACCTCTACATCACAGAACCCAACACATCAATATAATTTTGCCGGGAATTATGAAGTAATCCTCAGTTATACTGATAATAATGGTTGTTCCGATGAAAAGGTCCATCCAGTTGGTGTGTTTCCATACCCTGATGTAGATTTTGTATCCAGCATGACCTCTGCCTGTATCAACGCCCAGGTTAATTTCAATGGCTTTAGCAGCGCCAATATCGTATCATGGGATTGGGACTTTGGAGACGGGCAAACAGGGACCGGCCAAAATATCTCTCATGTTTATCAGACGTTTGGTCTGTTTGAAGTGTCATTGAATGTAACCTCCGACAATGGCTGTGATAGTGTTGCATATCATAATGTGTACATCTCCCCTCCACCTACTGCAGATTTTGAATACTATGTGGTGCAGTGCGACACAATTCAGTTTGTCGATTTGACAATTAAGCCACCAGGATATAATCTGGTGGGCTGGGCCTGGGATTTTGGCGATGGAGGCACCTCCGTTTTACAGAACCCATGGCATGTTTATGACAGCAGCGGGGTTATTCTTGTTACCCTGATAGTTACTGCTGATAGCGCAGGATTATTGTGCAATGATACCATTACCAAACCGATCACTGTCCCTGCCCGCCCCACCGTATATTTCACGTGGGATCCTGAGCCCACCTGCCTTGGCAACCCCACCTCTTTCTTTGGTACTTCGGGTAACAGCATCGCAGGATGGTACTGGGACTTCGGCGATGGCAACTTTGCCACCATCCAGGAGCCTGTCCATATGTACACCTACGCTGATTCCTTCAACGTGATCCTTGCCGTTACCGATATGAATGGCTGCACCGACACGGTGATGCATACGGTGACGGTTATTGAAGGCCCTGATGTTGACTTCACGGTCAACCCTAACCCTGCCTGCCAGGATAACCAGACCAGCTTCTCAGGCATCAGCAGTGGGAACATCATTAACTGGTCGTGGGACTTTGGCGATGGGGGAGTAGGCACCGGTCAGCACACCACACATACTTATGCCATAACGGGCACCTTCACCGTAGTGCTTACAGTTACTGACTCTTCAGGCTGCACGAATAATATCTCATACCCGGTATCAGTGAGCCCCCCCCCGACGGCTAACTTCACTTCATCATCCCCGGCCTGCTCGGCCGATTCCATCTTCTTTTTGAACTACTCCACCACGCCCAATGGCTATATCCAGGAGTGGGAGTGGGACTTTGGCGATGGCACGATCGTGACGATACAATACCCTAGTGATCCAGACATAGCGCACCTTTACGCAGGTGGCGGCACCTACACGGTGACCTTAACGATATTGGACTCAGACAGCTGCACGGACTTCTTCAGCCAGGATGTGGTGATCGAGGCCAGCCCTATAGCGGACTTTAACAACACGCCAGGCTGCCAGGGCGAGGCGGTAGTGTTTACGGACCTGTCCTCCCCTAACTCAGGCAGCACGATTGTAAGCTGGTTCTGGGAGTTTGACGACCCGGCCTCTGGCAGCAACACCTCTACGCAGCAGCACCCGACGCACCTATTCAGTGGCAGCGGCACCTACGATGTGATCCTGGTGATCCACAACGTGGCAGGCTGCGCCGATACGCTCATCAAGGCAGTGGATGTGAATGAGCTTCCTGCGGTAGACTTCACGATGAGCACCGATACGGTATGTATCAATGAAGAGATCACCTTCACCAGCATAGCCCCAACGGCCTCTAACTACCTGTGGGACTTTGGCGATGGTGGCACAAGCGTACTGAGAGACCCGGTATATGTCTATACGACTGACGGTGTTTTCACCGTCACGCTGACAGTGACTGACGGCAATAGCTGTGAGAACTCCATGAGCCATGATGTAGTTGTTGACCCACTTCCCTGGGCAGCCTATAGCAACAGCGCCCCTGCCTGCACGAGCACGCCGGTTTACTTTACTGACCTGTCCAGCGCCGTCTCAGGCTTTTTAACCGAGTGGCACTGGTACTTTGGTGATGGCACTGATACGATCGTCTACTACCCTGATGATCCTGACGTGCACCACAGCTATGCTACGGCAGGCGATTATACCGCCATACTGGCGGTCACCAGCTCAGCGGGCTGTGTTGACTCTGTGAGCCAGGATCTGACGATCCTGCAGGGCCCGGAGGCACTGTTTGGTTATGAAGGCAGCAACTGCCAGGGATCCACCATGCAGTTCAACGACATGAGTAATGCCTTTGGCTCTACGATAGGCTCATGGCAATGGAACTTTGGCGACCCGTCCTCCGGAGCTAATAACACGAGTAACCTTCAGAACCCGACCCACGTGTTTGACACGGCAGGCACCTACACGGTGACCTTGCAGGTTACCATCACCGAAGGCTGCTATGATGTTCTCACGCAAGATATTACGATAGCCCCACCGCCACCGGTATACTATTACACTGACCCACCCTCGAGCTGCTTTACCGATGTGACGTACTTCTATACTGATCCTGACTCTACGAACATTGCAGAGGTGGCGAGCTACCTGTGGGACTTTGATGACCCTGCCTCAGGAGCTAATAACCTGAGCACCTTGCAGGATCCCACGCATGTGTTTACCACACCGGGCACCTATAGTGTGACGCTGACGATCACCGATATTAATGGCTGTGAGAACATGATCACCCGGCAGGTGAGCGTGACGAACAAGCCTACGGCGGACTACAGCTATGAGCTGCCCTGTCTGGCAGATGCTACGCAGTTCTTTGATGGCTCGCTCTCCGGTGGTGCTCCTGTTACCAGCTGGTTCTGGGACTTTGATGACCCGGCTACTGCACCCAATAATACGAGCAACCTACAGGACCCACGTCATATGTTCAGTGCGATGGGCACCTATACAGTGATGCTGATCGCCATGGATATCAACGGCTGTATGGATACCTCTTACAAGACGATCGATGTGAGTGACTCCCCGACCTCTGCCTTCATGTTCCAGCAGGCGTGCGACCCACCGGGCACGGTGTTCTTCACCGACTCCTCGTTTATGGGCACCGGCGGGCAGCCTATCGTAGCGTGGAAGTGGGAGCTGGAGCCGGGCTACTTCTCCAGTGAGGTCAACCCGCAGTATACATACAACTATACCGACAGCTGCTACCAGGTCAACCTGACTGTGACGGATGAGCATGGCTGTGAGAACACCACCACCAGGGAGGTATGTGTCAATGATCCGCTGAGTGTATCCTTTACGGGTAATGATGTATGTATGGGTGAAAGCGAACGTACTTCACCTCGAGCTATCTGCCAGGCACCGACAGCATCCTTCAGTGGAGCTGGGACTTTGGTGATGGCTCAGCGGTGCACCACACCGCGCATGATACTATCAGCCATACTTATAGCCAGGCGGGCACTTACCTGGTGACTGTCACGGGGGTGAATACAGATAACTGCGAGAGTACAATGTACCAGGATATTCATGTCAATGCCCTTCCTGAGCCTGAACTTTTCAGCCAGTGCGGCCAAGTGCGATGAGCCTACGGTCTTCACCGACCTGTCGGCCTCCCCGGGCACGGTTATTACGAGCTGGCAGTGGGACTTTGGCGATGGCACCTACTCTACGGCGCAGAACCCTCAGCACACTTACGGGCCGGAGGACAGCATCTACACGGTCACCTTAACGCTGACCAATGCAGCGGGCTGTGTTGACTCAATACAGCGTGAAGTAACTAAAGGCGTTTGTGTACAGGCGTTGTTTGACCTGACGAGCCAGACGGTGTGTAATGACCATGATGTATGCTTTGCAGACTACTCTTATGTCTACGCCGATGAGTACCCGTTGACCAGGTGGCAATGGGACTTTGGCGATGGCACTACAGAGACCTATACGAACTACCAGGACAGCATCTGTCATGTTTACGCCAACAATGGCATTTACCAGGTGACCCTGACTGTCACCGCGCTGGTACATGGAGTGGATAACCAGGATTCTACCAGCCGCCAGGTACAGATCGCTACCTCACCGACATCGGACTTTGCCTCGAGCAAGCCCTGTATCAACTCCAATACGTTGTTTACAGATCTGACCCAGGGGCACGGGTCTATCATCACTTCCTGGAGCTGGAACTTTGGCGATATCAACGCTACCGGCGATACTTCCACGCTGCAGAACCCAAGCTACAGCTATGCCAACCCTGGCACATACACCATAGAGCTGATCACCCGGAACAACTACGGTTGTACAGACACGCTGAGGGATGAGCTGGAGATCTTTGCCTTGCCTGAGGTAGACTTTTCATTCAACCTGCCCTGCGCAGGCAAGGTGACTCATTTTATGGATGAGACCATTGCCGGTCAGGCAGCCTTTAACCAGTGGAGCTGGAACTTTGGCGACAGCCAGAGCACGGGTGACACGTCCAACCAGCAGAACCCTGGTTATATCTATGGGCAGGAGGGTAACTACACGGTAGCGCTGCGGGTGACTGATGAGAACACGTGTGAGGATGTAACCAACAAGGTGATCGAGGTTTACCCGACCCCGGAGAGTGAGTTCAACACCGTCTCCAACTATGGCGGTATCCAGGGGCAGGTGCTGTGTGAGAACCTGACCTCGGGGGCAATACTGTATGCCTGGGACTTTGGCAACGGGCTGACCTCTGAGCTGGAGAACCCGGTGACGGTGTATGAACAGGACGGCACATATATCATACAGCTGATCTCCACGAATGAGTACCAGTGTGCAGACACCTCTTACCAGGAGTATGATCTGATCCTGCAGGGCCTGTATGTGCCCAATGCCTTTGTCCCGGAAGGGGATAACCTTGAGCTGCAGACGTTCAAGCCGGTAGGTTCAGGGCTGAAGTCCTACCTGATAGAGATCTTTGACAAATGGGGCACGCTGCTGTGGAGCTCCTCGAAGCTGGATAAGCAGGGAAGTCCGACAGAAGGCTGGGATGGAACCTACAAGGGCTCATTATTACCGGTAGGTGATTATGTATGGAGCATCAATGCCCAGTTTGAGTCAGGCCACAGGTGGCAAGGATCAGATGTTGGTGATGGAAATACCAAGACCTACGGAACAGTTGCCCTGATAAGATAAATTGAATAATTCAATATTTTTCATTATCTTTCTCACCCAATTTTAGATTTGAATAAAATCACTACTAAGATCTTCAAATGATGAGATCAATAAACAAAACCTTACTAATCCTTTCTTTTTTATTATTTCTGCTTCCTGCCATTGTATTGGCTGAAGGATCGAATGAAATATATGTCAATAAAGCGAATGCCAATACAATGTTGTATTTATGCAATGATTTTGCTACACAATGCGCTGGAACCAGTGGTATTCGAACTCAATTCGCTATTTATGATTGTGGTCCACGTGATCGTTTATACTTCGAGGTACAAAATACTGCAGAGAGAGTGTATCTAGGATTTAATGGAGATCCTGGTTTTGGATCTACAATCAGATATAGAATTAGGTATATAGATGGCTCTGTCGCTCAGCCAGAAACCAATCTCCCAACTGGAGGTACAGGTTTTATATCTGTAATTGATGAAGCCAGGGCAGGACCACTGCAATTGGGTGGTGCGGGTGGTTATGATGCTCATATTTTCTTTCCGGCAGATTCCGGGAGATATTATATTGAATTTCAACGCTATGATAATTCATCAGGGAATGTAGATCTGGGTAGCTTTGAAATTGAACTTTTTGATATTACCATTGCTGACTCAATAACAAATATTGTTGAAACTGGCAGGGTTCATTCCCAGGGTTGGCAGTTTATAGAAGGTAGTGGTTTTGGTGGATGGAGTAGAAATTCATCTACTTTCTATGTTTACTCTAATGATAGTATAATTACTTCGGTTGAGTATGAGGACATGGAGGGAAGGGCATGGATTATGTTTTGCAATGACAGGGGATGCCAGAATACAGGAGATTTTGAAGAAGACAGAAAATCACTTGAAAGTCAGCAAGCATATGTGCCACAATATAAAATTTTTCTTAATGAACCAGATCCGGACATGTTTCCACCGGCAAGCACTAATGGATCCATAATCCCTCCAATGCCCTGGGGGGAAACGTTTTGCGATAGTGGTGTTATTATCTTCCATGTTACTGTTGATAAACCAGCTGCCGTCGAAGTATTGCTTGACATTGATGACCCATATGTTGACCGGGTATTGCCATTTAATGTAGTTTCCGGGGAAAACCTGATTCCGTGGGATGGTAATGATGGTGCTGGTACTCCTGTGCCGAATGGTGTTGGTATCAATTTTAGGGTTTCCTATATTAATGGCCTGACCCACCTGCCTTTATATGATATAGAAGGAAATGAATTTGGGTTTAGAATACAACTTATCAATCCACCAGGTCCCATACCTCTTGTATATTGGGATGATTCAAATATTTTAGGAGATAATGGTCTTCCGATTGGAACAATCAATTTGACCGGTTGTAATAGTACAGCCCCTAATCCCGGATGCCACCCATGGACAACCGCTAATAATGAAGAATATGGAGATTTAAATACAATCAATACCTGGTGGTTCTCAGCATCTACTTCGACAGCCCCGGTATCAATTGTTGAAAAACGCAGTGCAGACTCATTAATTTTTGACCAGACTCCTCCCCAGGAGTATTGTGCCGGCTCTTACAGTTTATCTTTTTCTGTTGCACCTGATGTGAATACTGAAGAGTATCATTGGAACTACACAGGTACAGGTGCAACGATCAATCATATCAATCCTTCGGACCCTTTTATTACCATTGATTTCAGTCCAACCGCAACTGCAGGGAACATAGAAGTCTATGGTACAAATGCGAATTGTCCGGATCCAGGACCTACTTCTTACCTGTTCCTGAATATTAACGAAATTCCTCAACCGGTTATCAGCGTTGCTCCGAACGATACAGTATGCGTGGGTGAAACAGTGACATTTAATGGGTCTGAGAACCTCGGACTCAACATTACTAGCTGGTTCTGGGATTTTGGTGATGGTAACAGTTCCACTAGCCAGAATACTACGCATATTTATACTGCTCCGTATACCGGTTCTGTCCAGCTAATAGTAATTACTGATGATGGTTGTACAGATACAACCTCTTTCCCGATCTGGGCTGTGGATGTTAATATCAACTTTACTATGAGCCCTGATCCCAGCTGTGAAGGTCATATGGTTACTTTTACAGGCACCGGTGATGCTACTTTCACAGATTGGAACTGGAATTTTGGTGATGGGAATACAGCTATTGGCAAGATAGTAACACATACCTATATCAACCCCGGAACCTATAATATTTCCCTGGATGTATGTTCGGAACAGGCATTGGATTCCATCATCGTTCACCCATTGCCGGTTAATGATGCCGGTTCGGATGAGGCTACCTGTGAAGATGTCTGGTTTGACTTTTCAACATCAACTATTCCGCCTTCGGCAACAGATTATGCTTCGGTATTCTGGTATGGAGGAACAGGCACATTTAATGATCCAACGGCCATAGCACCGATTTATACACCAGGAGCAACGGAACTGGGACTCGTGACATTAACTATGGTGGCTTACGGCCTCGGCCCATGCGAGAATGATACTTCGCAGATGACGCTGAATGTGATAGAAGGCGCCTATGCTCAGGCCGGATCGGATGAAAATACCTGTGTTGATGTGCCATTTGACTTTGCTTCATCTTCCTTTGTTCCTTTTGCAACCAACTGGGATACATTATACTGGAGTGGTGGAGCAGGTTCCTTTATTGATCCGAATGCAACTGTGCCTGTATATGTACCAGCACCAGGAGAATTGGGCCCTATCACTTTGACCATGGTGGCTTCCGGCTTTATTGTCAACTGCGACTCGGTTGATGAGATGATCCTTACCATCAGGCCAGATTACCTCATGCCACAGGATACAACCATTTGCTATCTTGATTCAATGTTTGTCCAGGGAAACTGGCAGTTTGCCTCCGGGACATTTTATGATACTTTGCTTTCTGTTTTTGATTGCGACAGCGTAATCCAGACTAACCTGACTGTCAGGCCAGAAATTGATTATGATTTCACTACCAACCTGGATTCAATTTGTGAAGGGGAGTCGATCAGTTTCTCTCAATCTGGTTCTTCCACTATAACAAGCTTCCTGTGGGACTTTGGTGATGGACAGACCTCAACATCACAAGATCCAACACACCAATATGACTTCCCTGGAATCTACGATATTACATTAAGCTATACTGATGATAATGGATGTACAGATGAGAAAGTACATGCAGTGAGAGTATTTCCTCATCCGGATGTTGAATTTACATCAAGTATGCTTTCAGGATGTATTAATGCTGAAGTTGCTTTTACCGGGTTGAGCAGTGCCAATATCGTATCATGGGATTGGGATTTTGGAGATGGACAAAACGGTGTTGGACAGAACATTACACATATTTATACAACCTATGGTTTGTTCCAGGTCACCCTGTCAGTAATGGCTGATAATGGTTGTGACAGCACTGTAACACATTCAATATATATTGCTCCTCCACCTACTGCCGATTTTGATTATTATGTGGTGCAGTGTGACACCATACAATTTACGGATCTGTCTACAACCCCGCCTGGCTATAACCTGGTACAATGGCAATGGGATTTTGGCGATGGCGGTACTTCCGTTTTACAGCACCCATGGCATGTTTATACAGTAGCGGTGGTATCTTTGGTAACCTTGATAGTGACGGCCGATAGCGCAGGGATCCTCTGCAACGACACCATAACCAAACCAATCACTGTCCCGGCGCGTCCGACGGTATATTTCACGTGGGACCCTGAGCCCACCTGCCTTGGCAACCCCACCTCATTCTTTGGCACCTCGGGTAACAGCATCGCAGGCTGGTACTGGGACTTCGGCGATGGCAGCTTTGCCACCATCCAGGAGCCTGTGCATATTTACACCTACGCTGATTCCTTTAACGTGATCCTTGCCGTTACCGATATGAATGGCTGCACCGACACGGTGATGCATACGGTGACGGTTATTGAAGGCCCGGATGTTGACTTCACGGTCAACCCTAACCCTGCCTGCCAGGATAACCAGACCAGCTTCTCAGGCATCAGCAGTGGGAACTATCACTAACTGGTCGTGGGACTTTGGCGATGGGGGAGTAGGCTTTGGCCAGAACACCACGCATACTTATGCCAGTACAGGCACCTTTACGGTCATCCTTACAGTTACTGACTCTTCAGGCTGCACGAATAATATCTCCTACCCGGTGTCAGTGAGCCCGCCACCGACGGCTAACTTCACCTCTTCCTCACCCGCCTGCTCGGCCGACTCCATCTTCTTTTTGAACTACTCCACCACGCCCAATGGCTATATCCAGGAGTGGGAATGGGACTTTGGCGATGGCACGATCGTGACGATACAATACCCTAGTGATCCAGACATAGCGCACCTTTACGCAGGTGGCGGCACCTACACGGTGACCCTGACGATATTGGACTCAGACAGCTGCACGGACTTCTTCAGCCAGGATGTGGTCATCGAGTCCAGCCCCATAGCGGACTTCAACAACACGCAAGGCTGCCAGGGTGAGGCGGTAGCGTTTACAGACCTGTCCTCCCCTAACTCAGGCAGCACGATCGTCAGCTGGTTCTGGGAGTTTGACGACCCGGCCTCTGGCAGCAACACCTCTACGCAGCAGCACCCGACGCATCTATTCAGTGGCAGCGGCACCTACGATGTGATCCTGGTGATCCACAACGTGGCAGGCTGCGCTGATACGCTCATTAAGGCAGTGGATGTGAATGAGCTTCCTGCGGTAGACTTCACGATGAGCACCGATACGGTATGTGTCAATGAAGAGATCACCTTCACCAGCCTGGCCCCACGGCCTCTAACTACCTGTGGGACTTTGGCGATGGTGGCACGAGCGTACTGAGAGACCCGGTATATGTCTATACGACTGACGGTGTTTTCACCGTCACGCTGACAGTGACTGACGGCAATGGCTGTGAGAACTCCATGAGCCATGATGTAGTTGTTGCCCCGCTTCCCTGGGCAGCCTATAGCAACAGCGCCCCTGCCTGCACGAGCACGCCGGTTTACTTTACTGACCTGTCCAGCGCCGTCTCAGGCTTTTTAACCGAGTGGCACTGGTACTTTGGTGATGGCACTGATACGATCGTGTACTACCCTGATGATCCTGACGTGCACCACAGCTATGCTACGGCAGGCGATTATACCGCCATACTGGCGGTGACCAGCTCAGCGGGCTGTGTTGACTCTGTGAGCCAGGATCTGACGATCCTGCAGGGCCCTGAGGCACTGTTTAGTTATGCAGGCAGCAACTGCCAGGGATCCACGATGCAGTTCAACGATATGAGTAATGCCTTTGGCTCTACGATAGGCTCATGGCAATGGAACTTTGGCGACCCGTCCTCCGGAGCTAATAACACATCTAACCTTCAGAACCCGACCCACGTGTTTGACACGGCAGGCACCTATACGGTGACCTTGCAGGTTACCATCACCGAAGGCTGCTATGATGTTGTCACGCAAGATATTACAATAGCCCCACCGCCACCGGTATACTATTACACGGACCCACCCTCGAGCTGCTTTACCGATGTGACGTACTTCTATACTGATCCTGACTCTACGAATATTGCAGAGGTGGCGAGCTACCTGTGGGACTTTGATGACCCTGCCTCAGGGGCTAATAACCTGAGCACATTGCAGGATCCCACGCATGTGTTTACCACACCGGGCACCTATAGTGTGACGCTGACGATCACCGATATTAATGGCTGTGAGAACATGATCACCCAGCAGGTGAGCGTGACGAACAAGCCTACGGCTGACTACAGCTATGAGCTGCCCTGTCTGGCAGACTCTACGCAGTTCTTTGATGGCTCGCTCTCCGGTGGTGCTCCAGTGTACAGCTGGTTCTGGGACTTTGATGACCCGGCCACAGCACCCAATAATACGAGCAACCTACAGGACCCACGTCATATGTTCAGTGCGATGGGCACCTATACTGTGATGCTGATCGCCATGGATATCAACGGCTGTATGGATACCTCTTACAAGACGATCAATGTGAGTGACTCACCGACCTCTGCCTTCATGTTCCAGCAGGCGTGCGACCCACCGGGCACGGTGTTCTTCACCGACTCCTCGTTTATGGGCACCGGCGGGCAGCCTATCGTAGCGTGGAAGTGGGAGCTGGAGCCGGGCTACTTCTCCTAGTGAGGTCAACCCCCAGTATACATACAACTATACCGACAGCTGCTACCAGGTCAACCTGACTGTGACGGATGAGCATGGCTGTGAGAACACCACCAGCAGGGAGGTATGTGTGAATGATCCGCTGAGTGTAGCCTTTACGGGTAATGATGTATGTATGGGTGAGCGAACGTATTTCTCCTCGAGCTACCTACCAAGCACCGACAGCATCCTTCAGTGGAGCTGGGACTTTGGTGATGGCTCAGCGGTGCACCACACCGCGCATGATACTATCAGCCATACTTACAGCCAGGCGGGTACTTACCTGGTGACTGTCACGGGGGTGAATACAGATAACTGCGAGAGTACAATGTACCAGGATATTCATGTCAATGCCCTTCCTGAGCCAGACTTTGCAGCCTCTGCGGCCAAGTGTGATGAGCCCACGGTCTTCACCGACCTGTCGGCCTCCCCGGGCACGGTCATCACGAGCTGGCAATGGGACTTTGGCGATGGCACCTACTCTACGGTGCAGAACCCTCAGCACACTTACGGGCCGGAGGACAGCATCTACACGGTCACCTTAACGCTGACCAATGCAGCTGGCTGTGTTGACTCAATACAGCGTGAAGTAACTAAAGGCGTTTGTGTACAGGCGTTGTTTGACCTGACGAGCCAGACGGTGTGTAATGACCATGATGTATGCTTTGCAGATTACTCTTATGTCTACGCCGATGAGTACCCACTGACCAGGTGGCAATGGGACTTTGGTGATGGCACTACAGAGACCTATACGAACTACCAGGACAGCATCTGTCATGTTTATGCCAACAATGGCATTTACCAGGTGACCCTGACTGTCACCGCGCTGGTGACATGGAGTGGATAACTAGGATTCCACCAGCCGCCAGGTACAGATCGCTACCTCGCCCACATCGGACTTTGCCTCGAGCAAGCCCTGTATCAACTCAGGTACGTTGTTTACGGATCTGACCCAGGGGCATGGGTCTGTCATCACCTCCTGGAGCTGGAACTTTGGCGATATCAACGCTACTAGTCGATACCTCCACGCAGCAGAACCCAACCTACAGCTATGCCAACCCTGGCACATACACCATAGAGCTGATCACCCGGAACAACTACGGTTGTACAGACACGCTGAGGGATGAGCTGGAGATCTTTGCCTTGCCTGAGGTAGACTTTTCATTCAACCTTCCCTGCGCAGGCAAGGTGACTCATTTTATGGATGAGACCATCGCCGGCCAGGCAGCCTTTAACCAGTGGAGCTGGAACTTTGGCGACAGCCATAGCACGAGTGACACGTCCAACCAGCAGAACCCTGGCTATATCTATGGGCAGGAGGGTAACTACACGGTAGCGCTGAGGGTGAGGGATGACAACACGTGTGAGGATGTAACCAACAAGGTGATCGAGGTTTACCCGACCCCGGAGAGTGACTTCAACACCGTGAGTAATTACGGTGGTATCCAGGGGCAGGTGCTGTGTGAGAACCTGACCTCGGGCGCCATACTGTATGCCTGGGACTTTGGCAATGGGCTGACCTCTGAGCTGGAGAGCCCGGTGACGGTGTATGAACAGGACGGTACTTATATCATACAGCTGATCTCCACGAATGAGTACCAGTGTGCAGATACCTCTTACCAGGAGTATGATCTGATCCTGCAGGGACTGTATGTGCCAAATGCATTTGTTCCGGAAGGGGATAACCTGGACCTGCAGGACTTTCAAGCCGGTAGGCTCAGGGCTGAAGTCCTACCTGATAGAGATCTTCGACAAATGGGGCACGCTGCTGTGGAGCTCCTCGAAGCTGGATAAGCAGGGAAGTCCAACAGAAGGCTGGGATGGCACGTACAAGGGCTCGATATTACCCGTAGGTGATTATGTATGGAGCATCAATGCCCAGTTTGAGTCAGGCCATAGGTGGCAAGGATCAGATGTTGGCGATGGCAATACCACGACCTACGGGACTGTAGCCTTGATTCGATAGTGATATACATACTACATTTGTGAATATCAGGCCTGTATAATTAATAAGCACTATCTTTTATCATTTGTGAGATTTCATCTCTTTTGTATTCTATACAATGTTAATAATGAAACATTAATAGATTATTTGCGTAAAATATGTTTCTTATTAGCATTTATTTAAACCAGTACTGTTATTAATAGATAGGGCCATTTTATTTTAAGCTTATAGAACTGGATAGAAATTAATTACAAAAGTTAATTTCGAAGTCAAACAATCCTTCCTGGGAATAGTCCCAATTTATATTTCATTCGGACAAATAGTTATTCCGGAGCAAGAATATTACTGATAGACTGTAGAGAAATCTTCAGAATTGTAGTTAGGATAGCAGTAATCTTTCTATTATTCCATAAGATGTTTATTTGAATTACTTAAAATCCTGGTAAATGTTAAAAAAATATACCCTTTATCTATTCATCCTGTTTTCATTGTCATATCTGGGTGTTAAAGCCCAGGATTGTTTTATTACAATTACCCAGCCTGCCAACGATACCACAATATGTTTTGGTGATTCTGTTTACCTGAAATCAGAAGGTTCATGTAATATTTTCCTGAATGGTGGTTTTGAGAATGGTTTGGGGCCCGGATGGACTTCATCATATCCGGATCCAATTTATATTGATCAAGGATGCGATGATGAATACTTTCCTGCCGGCCTTGGCCCCAATGAAAATTATGGCTGGTTTGGACCCACAGGGCAAATGGTACAGCCCAGGCATATTACAACAGATACCTTCGATATTCCCTTCGGCGGAGATTGCAATGTGAAATTTTGGATGAGGTATGGCAGGGCAGAACATGCTGGTAACAGTGATTGTGAAGACCCAAATAACCCTGATAATGGTCTTCACTTACAATACTCTACAGATTTTGGTACTACCTGGTTTGATTTTCCGGGAGTAAATCAGTACCCCATTGGACAGAACAAAGCTGACCCTCCTTTCCAAACATTAATCCCGGGATCAGGTGGTTACTGGCAACCGACCCAGGAAAACCCAATAGGTGGTTTTCATGTTCCTGAAAGATATGATACAAGTGCGGTGTACTGGTGGCATCAGTATTCATGTGAAATCCCACCGGCAGCTATGACAAATCAAACCATGTTCCGTTTTATGCAGGATTTTCATCAGTCAGCGAAATCAGATACCTGGGGTATTGATGAAGTACTTCTTTGGTGTGCTGACAATCAGAATGTATTCTGGAGCCATGGCCCAACAGTATTTAACCCCATCGACCCTGTTTCGCCGACGGTTACGACAGATTATATAGTAACCGTATATGATTCTCTGGGCAATTTTGCAACAGACACGGTTACTATTACAGTTATTCCAATTCCAGATCCGGATTTAGGACCAGATACAGCTATTTGTGATTATGGTGTCAACACGGCCTACTTTGATGCCGGACCGGGGTTTGAACATTATTTATGGAATACAGGTGATACGACACAGGTCATTACTCCTAATGTAACTGGCTGGTATAGTGTTATTGCTACAACCTACAATTGTACAGGAGGGGATTCTGTGTATCTTCAAATGGTTCCACTGGTTTATGCTGATGCTGGATCTGATGAAATTACCTGTGAAGAAACACCATTTGATTTATCCAATTCATCTATTCCACCAATAGCAACGGATTATAATTCAGTATTGTGGTATGGTGGTTTGGGAACCTTTGATGATCCCACCGCAATAGCACCAATTTATACACCAGCACCAGGTGAAACAGGTCAAGTCGTATTAACAATGGTTGCATATGGGAATGCTCCTTGCGGCAACGATACCTCCCGAATGATCCTGAATGTGATTATCATACCTGATCCCAATTTGGGACCTGATACCACAATATGTGATAATGGAATAAATTCAGCATATTTTGATGCCGGATCAGGATACGAACATTATCTATGGAATACAGGTGATACGATACAGGTGATTACACCAAATACTACAGGCTGGTACAGTGTTACAGCAACCAATGCCATTTGTACAGGTGTCGATTCAGTCTTCTTGCAAATGATTCCACAGGTTTATGCTGACGCTGGATCTGATGAAATTACCTGTGAAGAAACACCATTTGATTTATCCAATTCATCTATTCCTCCAACAGCAACGGATTATAACTCAATATTGTGGTATGGTGGTTTGGGTACTTTTGATGATCCCACCGCAATAACACCAATTTATACCCCAGCCCCGGGTGAAACAGGTCAGGTCGTCTTAACAATGCTTGCATATGGGAATGCTCCATGTGGTAACGACACTTCCCAAATGATCCTTGATGTTTTCCCAAATGCCATAGCAAATGCCGGATCAAATGAAAGTACATGCAGGGGAGAGCCGTTTAACTTTGCTACATCTTCTATTGTGCCTTCGGCTTCAAATTATGATACTTTATATTGGATAGGTGGTGCAGGTAATTTCATTGATCCTTATGCTGTGATACCAGTGTATGTTCCGGATCCTGCAGAACTGGGACAAATTACACTTACTATGGTGACTTCGGGTCTGATTAGTAATTGTGATTCGGTTGATGAAATGATCCTCACAATTTATCCCGATTACTTGACACTTATTGATACAACCATATGTTTTCTTGACTCATTATATGCACAAGGAAGCTGGCAGAATACATCAGGCGTTTATTTTGATACGCTTCAGACTATAAATGCTTGTGATAGTGTGATCCAAACCAATCTCACAGTGCGACCTGAAATTAATTATGATTTCATACCTGATCCACAGTCAGTTTGTTTGGGAGAAGTGATGTCCTTTTTCCAATCAGGATCATCTGTTATTACGGACTTTTTGTGGGATTTTGGAGATGGGCAGACTTCTACTCAATCAGATCCTACCCATATATACAATGCCACAGGTATTTATAATGTCAGCTTAAATTATACAGATGATAATGGGTGTTCGGATATGAAGATCCATCCTGTTGAAGTTATGCTTCAGGCAGAAGTTGACTTTACAAGCAGTGGTCCAGTTGCCTGTCTTTATGAGGCATTATCTTTTAATGGATTTAGTAATTTTAATATCGTATTGTGGGATTGGGATTTTGGTGATGGACAAACTGGTTCCGGTCAAAATGTTTCACATAGCTACAATTTGCCAGGCACCTACACTGTTTCCCTGACTGGCTGGACAATTAGTGGGTGTGAAGGAACAATAACTCATAGTATTTATATTCCACCATCTCCTGTTGCTGACTTTGCCTACTATGTAGTGTATTGCGACAGCCTCCAGTTCACAGACCTTTCATATCATCCCTCCGGTTATAATATTGTTGAATGGGATTGGGACTTTGGTGATGGTGTTTCATCTGTTTTGCAGCATCCCTGGCATGTTTATGATAGCGGTGGAGTTTACATGGTAACGTTAATTGCTACTTCTGATAGTGCTGGACTGCTTTGCTCAGATACTATTACTAAACCCGTTTCTGTCCCGGGAAGACCAACAGTTTATTTCACATGGGACCGTGATCCAACTTGTTTCGGAAATACTACGTCCTTCTTTGGTACTTCAGGGGGTAATATTGTTTCCTGGTATTGGGATTTTGGTGATGGAACTTCAGGTACTGGACAGGAACCTGTTCACTTATTTACAAGCATTGATACATTTGATGTAGTACTGACAGTAACTGACGTGAATGGATGTCCAAGATCGCTAATGCATCCTGTTGTAGTGATAGATCTGCCGGATATAGATTTCACTGTTACACCCAATCCGACATGTCGAGATAACCTGACGAGCTTTGAGGGTATCAGTAATGCAAATGTTAACAATTGGATCTGGGACTTCGGTGATGGCAGTACTGGTGTAGGTCAGTATACTTCACATAGGTATCTTCAGACAGGTACATTTAATGTTTCTGTTACAATTGACGATACCACAGGATGTCCTAATAGTATTATTCATCCTGTTGTTGTGAACAACCCTCCGACAGCCGACTTTGGATTTAATGCAACTACCTGTTCCAACGATACCGTTTACTTTACGGATTATTCCAGTACACCTAATGGTTATATGTTGCAATGGGATTGGGATTTAGGAGATGGTACTATAATTACGGTGCAATACCCGGATGATCCTGATATTGCTTATGTGTATCCAATGGGAGGATCCTATACTGTAACGCTTACGGTACTTGATTCGGATAGTTGCTCACATGCCTATAGTAGAGTCATTGAAATTGAATCAAGTCCGATTGCTAATTTTAATCATCCTCCTGCATGTAATGGTACGGCTGTTGAATTTACCGACCTGTCTTCAATCAATGGAGGTAGCCCGATCATTACATGGTACTGGGAATTTGATGATCCTAACTCAGGAAGCAATACATCCACCCAACAGGATCCTGCCCACATATTCAGTAGTAGCGGAACATACAATGTGACCCTGGTAGTCAACAATATTGTAAATTGTTCAGATACGATTATTAAAACAGTTGCTGTTAATGACCTTCCAGGGGTAGATTTTAATAAGAGCTCAGATACCTCCTGCATAAATCATGAAGTTATATTTACCAGTTTGTCTCAAGCGATTTATTCACACTGGTGGGACTTTGGTGATGGAGGTACCAGTGTTCAGCTGAACCCGGTTCACGTGTACCAGGATCCCGGAACATACTATATATCACTTACTGTTGTGGATGAATTCGGCTGTACCAATACGATAACTGATAGTATCGTTATTGACCCACCGCCATGGGCAGCCTATAACTATTCAGCTCCAACGTGCAATGGTATGCCAATTTTATTTACTGATGAATCCAGTGCTTATTCTGGGTATATAGCTCAGTGGCACTGGTATTTTGGTGATGGCAATGATACTATTGTCATGTATCCTGATGATCCTGATATTACTCATAGCTATGATAATCCGGGAGTTTATTTCTCTTCTTTGGTGATTACTAGTTCTTCTGGATGTAAAGATTCAACAAATAGGGTTATGAACATTGGTCAAGGGCCTGTTGCACTATTTGATCATTCAGGAAATAATTGTGCAGGAGCAATGATGGAGTTTTATGATCTTAGTTATGCTTTTGGAATTGAAATTATTTCCTGGCAATGGGATTTCGGTGATCCATCATCCGGAGTGAATAACACTTCCAACCTTCAGAATCCGACCCATGTATTCGATGTTTCAGGTACTTACACTGTTACTTTGCAGGCAACAATGGTTGGTGGCTGTTATAATGTTGTCACCCAGGAGATTACCATAGAACCTGCACCTTTAGCATATTTTTATACAGATCCCCCATCAGGTTGCTTTGGAGATTTAACTCATTTCTATACAGATCCTGACAGCACTAATATTGCTGAAGTTGTAAATTACCTGTGGGAGTTTGATGACCCTGCATCAGGAGCGAATAACCTTTCAATCCTACAAAATCCAACTCACCTGTTTACTTTACCAGGTGATTATAATGTATCACTGACAATCACAGATATTTATGATTGTCAGAATACGGTAGTACGTCAGATAAATATAGGCGAAAAACCTTTGGCAGACTTTAGTTTTGAGAAGCCTTGTATAGGTGATTCGACACAATTTCTGGATGGGTCCATCAGTGGTGGAGCAATAATTACACATTGGGACTGGGATTTTGGTGATCCTGCTACAGCACCGCATAATACAAGCAGCCTTCAGAATCCAGGGCATTTGTATAGCGCTATAGGTATTTATGAAGTAAGATTGATCGTAACAGATATAAATGGATGTATGGACACGGTTTATAAGGAAATCCAGATAGATGATTCCCCAACATCCGCATTCAATTTTAATAATCAATGTATTCCACCGGGTACAGTGTTTTTTACTGATTTGTCCTGGCCTGGTTCAAGCAATCAACCTATCGTTGACTGGCTTTGGGAATTTGAACCTGGTGTATTTTCAAGTCTGGCGAGTCCTCAGCACACATTTGACAAGACAGACACCTCATATCAGGTGAGCCTCACAGTAACAGATCAAATTGGTTGTGAGCAAACTTCTTCCAGAGAAGTATTTGTTATGGGTTTACCTACAATTGCCATAGTCAGTAATGATGTGTGCTTTGGTGAAAGAACCCTTTTCCATGCAATCTATCAGGCATCAAATGATACAGTAAAACAATGGATATGGAATTTTAATGATGGTTCACCAATTGTTCATACCGAATATGATACAATAAGTCATTTATATTTGATGGCAGGGAATTATATGCCTAAGGTAACGGCTATTAATATTGCTGATTGTGAATTCACAACTCATGAAGAAATAAATGTACATCCTCTGCCTGTTCCTGACTTTTCCTCCACCATAGCAACATGCAATGATCCAACAGAATTCACCGATCTTTCAACAGCACCAGGTTCATCAATTGCTACCTGGGAATGGGATTTCGGAGATGGTGAATCGTCTAATTATCAGAGCCCTGTTCATTCCTATGGCATCCAGGATAGTACATACCTTGCAACATTAACTGTGACAAATGCATTTGGATGTGTTGAAGCACTTCAAAAGGATGTGATCAAAGGTGCATGCCTCATCGCTGCTTTTGCACCTAATTTGCAATCCCCTTGTAACAATTTAGCTGCTTGCTTTATTGATGGGTCCATGCTTTATAGTAGTGAATATCCTATAATACGCTGGGATTGGGATTTCGGTGATGGAACAACAGAAACTTATGGATATTTCCAGGATACTGTGTGCCACTATTATTTAAATACAGGGATGTATAATGTTAAGCTGGCTGTTACGGCTTTGATAAATGGAATGGAGCAACGAGACAGCACCAGCCGAAATATTCAGTTTGCACTGTCACCATCAGCTGATTTTACTATTAGTAAACCATGTATAAATAATTCTACCTTGTTTACTGATATGACGATGGGTAATGGTACAATAATAACTTCATGGGACTGGGACTTTGGAGATATGTATTCTAGTAATGATACCTCATCAATACAACACCCAACATACAACTATGCCATTCCTGGTTTATATAATATTAAATTAGTTACAACTAATAACCTGGGCTGTTCAGATACAATTGATAAAGAGGTTGAGATATTCAGTTCTCCAATTGTCGACTTTACTCATACAATTTCCTGTGCAGGGAAAAAGACATCATTTAAGGATGAGGCTGCCACGGTACACTCACCAATTTACAATTGGAGTTGGTACTTTGGTGATATGCATAGCACAACTGATTCATCAAACCTGCAGAACCCTGAATATATATACAAACATGAAGGGGAATATATTGTAGTACTTAAAGTAACAGATGCTAACCTGTGCGAAGACATAATAAGCAAGGTAATAGAAGTTAATCCTACACCAGTAAGTTATTTTAACACAATATCAAATTATGATGGAATATATGGTAAAGTCCTTTGCGAGAATCTTTCTGTGGGAGCGATACAATATATGTGGGACTTCGATAATGGTGAGACTTCTGAAATAGAGAACCCACAGGTTGTCTATGAGGATCCTGGCAAGTATATTATTCAACTTGTAGTGTTGAATGAATACCAGTGTTATGATACATCATATAAGGAGCTTGAAATAACCATTCAAGGATTGTTCGTTCCGAATGCCTTTATTCCGGAGGGGGATAATCCTGACCTGCAGTTATTCAAACCGGTTGGAATTAATTTAAGGAAATACAAAATAGAGATATTCAACCGCTGGGGATTTGTCATTTGGAGTTCTATGAAACTGGATAGCGAGGGTAGCCCTGCTGAAGGCTGGGATGGCACATTAGGAGGAAAACCTTTGCCGATTGGTGATTACGTTTGGAAGATTGAAGCAGAATTTAAGACTGGCCAACCATGGCAGGGGTCAGACGTCGGTGATGGAAACGAAAAAACTTATGGGACTGTTACACTAATAAGATAGTGATTAAGTGATTAGGTGATTAAGTGATTAAGTAAATTTTCATAATAGCTGTTTGTCAATATAGACTTGATTTTAATATCTATTTGTTTTATATTTATGAAAATCCCTAAAATACTTGATCATGAGAGTCTTATTGTCAACAATATTTATGCTGTTCTCTCTCCAGATCTTTGCAATTTGGATTCCTTTTGGACCAGAAGGTATTGAGGCCAACAGTGTCGCCTTTGGTATACATAATGCATATCCTTTCACTGTTTGTCACAATGAGGGCATTAGCTTATATGAACCGGTGAGCCAGGATTGGGTGACATATGAATCTGACCTTCCTGTAATGGATGCCGCTTATCTTGACGGCATCAAAATACTGGTAATTCTTGGCGGGGGGTCCAATTCGGATGGAATCTATGCCTTTGATCCCGCAACCTCTCTGTTTGAATTAATTGAATGGATTGATACTCCTCATTTTATTTATTATGCTGAAGATCAACAGGACTATTATATCGGCCATAGATTTGGGATGATGACTTCCGAAGATGGTTTGAACTGGACTGGAATAGATGCCCTTAAGAACTGTAATATAGTGGCAATGGATTCCTACCAGGATCATTATGCTGTTGCCCGTTTGGATAATCTTTATGGTGTTTGGTACTCACATGATGAAGGGATCACGTGGAATGCGCCTACACCTGGCTCTCCTGCTATAAGCTGCCTGGCTTTTGACCATTATGGTATATTGTATGGTATTTTCCCAGATGAAAGCTATTCCTCAGGCCTGTGGTCTTCTGTTGATCACGGTGAAACCTGGGAAGTGGAATTCTGGTCGGTAAACATGAGCTGCGTAGCGATTGATGTAATGAACGGCGTTTATATCGGATGGGATGAAAACCTGACAGGAACTGATGAAGGAATTGCTTTCTATGATCCGGCAAGTGGACATATAAATTTTATCAATGAAGGACTTGCCAGCCTGGTCATTAATGATATTTCAATAAATCTTAAGATGAGTGCTATTGCCTTGTTTTGCTGTACAGATAGCGGAGCATATACCAATTATGATTATATAGGAATATCTGAAAAAGTAATACCTGGCCATAGAGCTACTTTATCCGTATATCCGAATCCTTCGCATGCTTATGTCAATGTTGATTATCAACTTCCTGGTTATAAACCTAATTCCAGGTTATTAATTTATCATGCTGATGGAAGACAAGTTTATAGTCACCTGCTTAATCAAGCACCGGGTCATTTAAACATTGATGTATCAAGTTTATCTCCAGGAGTATACTATTTTCAGCTAAAAGAAAACAAGCATTATACTTGCCAAAAAGTGTTGATATACTAATACTTCAGGATTTTACATCTTCCGGGCTTCTCATTAAAGGAAAATACAGCGTTGATTTTATAAATACCCTGGAGCTGGTCACCCGGGAATAATTTTGTATGTTTGAATATCTTTGAAAACCAGATCATGAACAAATTGAATGAATTTGAAAGAGAATTGATCAAAGAGGCAAAAACAGTCTCGGAAAACTCATATTCTCCATACAGTAAATTCCCCGTTGGATGCACCCTGGTTGATGAAACAGGCAAGGTGCATAAGGGATGTAATGTTGAAAATGCTTCCTTTGGATTATCTGTTTGTGCTGAACGTAATGCTGTTTTCAGTGCGATCACTCATGTAGGAAAGGGGCTGAAAGTCAGCCTGGTTGTGATCTTTACACCAACAAATAAACCTACGACACCATGCGGGGCATGCCGGCAGGTATTGGAAGAATTCTCTGATTCATTGAAAATAATCTGTGCCTGCAATAGCGATGAGGTTTTTGTTGGCACTCTAAATGACTTATTCAAATATCCACCAAAAATTGAATGGTAAAAGTTTCATTGAGCGACTAAAGGATCGATGGGGTATCTATTCCACTTTCCAGGTTATCCTGATACTGATCGTATTTGCTTGTACAGGTTTTTCTACTTTATATGTTGAAGAGTTGATTGCCAGGCTATTTGACTTCCCGGAGGAACGAAACTGGTGGATGAGGATCTTGATATTTATTTTTATCACATTGCCTTTATATAATGTGATCCTTCTTATTTATGGATTCATTGTTGGGCAATTCAAATTCTTCTGGAACTTTGAAAAAAGATTTTTCTCTTCAATTATCAGGATTTTTAAACAGAAAAAGTAATGTTTGACATTGATCCCATCTACCTGGATTATAATGCAACGACTCCGGTTGACCCGATCGTAGCTAAGGCGATGCTCCCTTACCTTGAAGTACATTTTGGAAATCCATCCAGCCCTCATGCCTATGGCCTGGAAACCAAAAATGCTATTGAGAAAGCCAGGAATCAAATAGCAAGATCATTTGGGTGCCAACCTGATGAAATCATTTTTACAAGTGGTGGTACGGAGTCGAATAATATGGCTATCAAAGGCTTCGCTTTTGCAAACAGAGACAAAGGAAATCATATAATCACTTCAAGTATTGAGCATCCTGCTGTAATCGAGGTTTGCAAATACCTTGAAAAACATGGCTTTGAGATTACTTACCTGCCCGTCGATAAATTTGGTATGGTTAGTCCGGGAGACCTGCAGATGTATATTAAGAAGGAAACAATACTTTTATCTGTTATGCATGCTAATAATGAGGTAGGGACTGTTCAACCCATTAAAGAGCTGGCCAGGATTTGCAAGGAGAAAAATATTGCTATCCATACTGATGCAGCACAATCGATCGGTAAGATCCATACGAAAGTTTCAGACCTTGAAGTTGATTTGATGTCACTCGCAGGTCATAAATTATATGCCCCCAAAGGCGTTGGAGTGTTATTTGTAAAACGGGGAATCACTTTAGAGAGGTTCATGCATGGTGCTGATCATGAAGATAATCGCAGGGCAGGAACTGAAAATGTACTCGAAATAGTCGGTTTGGGGCAAGCATGCGAAATTGCTGAAAGGGACCTGGATAAAAACCAGGAGCACATGAAGCAGATGAGGGATTTGCTCCACCAGGGGCTGATAGATAATGGTTTAGACATTCAATTAAATGGTGACCCGGAACTGAGACTGCCAAATACTTTGAGCCTTGGCTTTAATAATATCCTGGTCAGCGACCTGCTTTATGGTATGATTGACCTGGCAGTCTCCGCCGGAGCTGCCTGCCATGGTGGCGATGTTGAATCATCAACAGTCCTGAAAGCTATGAAAGTCCCCGATGCATATGCTAAAGGGACAATCCGGTTCTCGGTTGGGAAGTATACCACCCGGGAAGAAATTGAGAAAGCTGTAAAAATTTGTGTTAAAGCAGTGAATGGATTATCTGCTGAGTAATCTTTCCGATAAGTCCCAAAGCTTCTTCCCATTTTCAGGATCAACTGTCTTTTCATCCATCTCTTGTCTGCTCATAAGGAAAAGATAATCGATAGGTTTACCCTCCAGATCCTTTGATGCCGCAAGGTATACAACGGGTTCTGCCGCAGTAGCCGGGGATCTGAAGAATATGCTGAAAGTTACCTTTAAAAGGGGTTGAAAGATCTTTGGGGCTTCGCGTGCAATATTCGAATTGACTGGCCCGGGGCACAGGGAAAATACTGAAAAGTTAGTTTCATCATCCGGGTTGAGCCTTCTGGATAATTCATTCACAAACGTAGTGAGCAGTAATTTATAGTAACCGTATAACTCCACTGTCTTTCCCATGCCATATTCTTTATAAACGCCAAATTCATCCCATCGGTACTCCTTAGGATTGCGATGACTTTCAGAAGATACGATGATGATCCTTGGCAAAGTGTTCCCATTGGTGTTAAAACAATCCTCTTTTAAAAGTGCATTTACCAGAATAAACTTGGCCAGGTAATTAACCATGAACATCTCTTCAAGCCCATCTTTGGTCTTTCGGCTTTTCTTGGGTACAACTGCAGCATTACAGATAAGCATGTCTATCTTGCCATGCGTACTTCTTACTTCAGAAACAAGGTTATTGATAGAATCCTTTACCGAGAGATCGACATGATGCATGAAGATCTTTTCAGATCCCATTTTTTTTCTGATGGCATCCCCTTTCTCCGGGATCCCGCTGCGACAGGCCATGATCACTGTTGCACCTAATGCAGCCAATTGCTCAGCAGTTGCATAACCCAGGCCAGAACTGGCACCGGTAACTAAGACTTTTTTGCCATCAAGCCTTTCTGATTCCGAAAGTTCACCAACACGATCACGCTTCTTAAAAAGATCAGTGATGCCCTTCAGGGTAGCCTGAAAGGGGCTATTATATTGATTGTTCTTCGCTTTTGCCATTAAAATAATCCTGATAAGTTTTAGTGTTTAACTTGATGTCATTCTCGGTCAAACCGAAATCTGCCAGTGAATATTCATGAACACCGTATTTGCCCTGGGGGTTTTTCTCATTTGCGAGTTTAATTTTTGCTTCCAGCTCAGCATCCATTCCCCCGGCATGGTCATAAATATTTCTCATTACATCCAATGAATTATGAATAAAATGATCATAATGAATATCTATAAATCTTCTTTCATTGGGATTGTCCTTTCTGAAGTTGATTCCCTTCTCAAGAATATAGCCTGTCTTGCGGACCCAATGTTTTGCAACTACATGCTTGTCAACCTGATCACTAAAAATCACCCTGCTATGGGATACCATACTCAGGAATGATGGAATTGAACGGTTTACATCCCTGTGAGTCCATAGGAAGGTCACATCTTCAAAATGTCTATCGGCCTGTTCCAGGAACTCCATATGATGAGGTGATTTCAATATCCATCTTTTCGCTGGCTGTTGCCACTGCAGGAATTTCATAAGTTTCACCATATAAGCGTATGCCAGTGTCTGGTCTGTTTTTTCCAGCCAGCTGGCATATGAGGGTACATGCATCGTTGCTTCAGTGGTGGTGCTCAGAAAGGTATTGTCTAATAGTAATATATCTTCTTCAGGTGCCAGATGTTCAACCGGGTGGATGGCAAAAAACCCGGGGGCCATCAAACGAAGTGCTTTTTCGCTTGTCTTTGCTATCCCGCGACGCTTGTCTCTGATTTTCCACTTCTTACAAAGAGGAGCAGGGTTTATGGCCTCCCAACTCCTCAGGACCCTGTTCTCAGGATCAGCAGCGAGTAGGCGATGCAGCTTTGTAGTACCGGTTCTCTGAAGTCCCATGATCATCCAGACTGGATATAAAGGCTGTTCCAGTATCTCGGGATGCTTTTTGAACCACCACTCGGCTCGCAAACGAAGGTTTAGCAAATTTATGATACGCTGCCTTGTGATGAAGTAGCCGACTGGATGTAGCTGTGCCTCTTCCTTGATCGATTGGATCATCCTATCCAGTGGTTCAACCCAGAAGTCTTTACCGAAGTCATCCAGACCTGTAATTTTCCTGGATGCCTTAATGAGCTTATCCCGGTCAAGAGTAGACTTAGTCCCCAACGGGTAAGTGGCCTTCCACACGCTGTTAAGGCCCCTGAACCAATAAGGTCGCTCGTTATAATGTTTGGATTTAATGACCCTTGTACTGCTCATGAAGCGCAAATATCTGCAAATTTTACTACCTGACAAGCAGGCTCTACCGGTTTTACACCTTCATTCAGCCGATACCATCGCCAGCACATCGTACCTTCATTATGATCACAGGTCTCTAACCAATTGGATTGTCCAGGGTTCTTATGTGCAACGATAATCCTGATGGAGCCGTCTGCCTGAACATCAGCATTGGCTTTATTGATACATACATTATGATAGCGGTAATCCAGCGACTCCATCCAATAATTGTTCAACTGGAAATTCCAGTTGTCACAATCTGGTGGCTTCACTTCGATGACCAGAGCCTCGTCATCTTCAAGCCTCCATTGGCTGTGATGATATTTGATTTGCGCATCTCCACCTGCCGCGTTGGATGTGGCAGGATCGAACAATGGCAATTTATTGGTATGTTTTTGGAACCCTTTAGCCCACCTGGCAAATAATAAGGATGCACCAGCGACAAACATGGCGGCAGTATTCAGCCCTTCATCTATCCTTTTGGGTGAAACGGGATCGGGAGCCTTTGTTCCATCAAGGTTCTCAATCTGAATTTCTGCTGCTTTCTCTTTTGATTTATCAAAAAATGTTTGCCTGACCATAAGCAATGAGGTGTCATCTTCAATCTTAAGCCAGTTAGTACCTTTTGGCTCCTTGCTTAGGATAATTTCGAAATTTCCATCTGCATCAACCACAATATCTTTATCTTCAATGATTCCACAGGGCGCCAGGCCTCCAGTTGTTGCATAATTGCCATTTTGTGTAAAAAATCCAAGATAATTAACAGAATTTCTTTTCCCCGTGAGACGATACTTGTATTTACCACTGATCTGAGCGTTGAAATAATGATTATCAGGGTTGTCAGCACCCATCTTCACTGTTTCATGTACCATGCGCCTCAGCACAGGGTAGGCCGGGTCGTTGTATTCAACAAAAGCCTCAAGCCCGGCCCTGGTCAATCGTGTGAGATAGCGTATGCCTTCAGCCTGTTGAAAAGGATCCCGAGGGGTTCCTGAAGAATGCAAAACAGTACCGGCCAGCTTTAACTGATCACAGAATGATTCCCAGGCCTTACCTGAAACGATACGTTGATCATGTATGTCACTTTCTGTTTTGCCCCTTATTTTTAAGCCCAGCTTTCGAAAGCTATTCATGATACGGAGAAATGTAAATAGTAAGATGCGCATATCAATAGGAAATAGTTAATATTGTATTGCTTGAAAATGCAGGTAAAGATATTAATTTATGGAAAACTTCTTAAAGCGCTATGGGAACTGGGGACTGGTGGCTGGAGCTGCTGAAGGACTGGGTGAGGCATTTTGTCGTGTCCTGGCTAGCAGGGGGATGAACATCATCCTGGTTGATAAAAAAAAGGATGCAATGGAAGACCTGGCAACATTTCTTGAAAGTAATTTTGAAATTGCAACGCAATGTTTGCATCTCGACCTGGCTGGAAAAGAATCATCAAAGGCTATCATGGAATTGGCAAAAAACCGGAATTGTCGCTTGCTAATCTATAATGCAGCATACAGTCGAGTAAAACCACTCCTGGATCATCAAGAAGATGAAATTGATAAGTATCTGGATGTCAACTGCAGAACGCTTTTGCATACTGTTTATGGGTTTGCTGATCATTTAAAAGAATATTCATCCGGGGGCATATTAATGATGTCTTCCCTTGCCGGACTATGGGGCACTCAGTTGGTTGCGCCCTATGGGGCTACCAAAGCGTTCACTTTAAACCTTGCTGAATCACTGAATTACGAATTCAAGCAATATAATATTGATGTAATGGCATGTATCTCAGGTGCTACAGCTACACCAGCCTATCTGTCCACCAACCCTAAATATGGGACCTTGAAACCCAGCGTAATGGAACCTGGCAAAGTAGCTTCTTATGCGGTAAGTCAATTGGGGAAAAAGGCATATTGCATACCGGGATTTAATAATAAACTTAATTATTTTCTCATGACCCGGATTTTCCCCAGGAGAACATCAGGCAGTTTAATCAACAGGACGATGTGGAAAATGTATAAATGAACATTAGAACCTTAATGATAAGCAGCTTAATCCCCCATCAAGCTTTTGAAATTCTGATACATCAATTTCAATGACTTCATAGCCATATTCCCTGATGGATTTTGCTGTGACAGGAAACCCTTGAGGAACGATTACCTTGCCATTGATCCAGAGTGAATTGGCGGCATAAGCCTCATTATCAGGGACAATGATTTTGTTGTAGGCATGAAATGATTGATGATTTTCAAATGTATTGACCATCAGCAGGTTATTGTTTTCCAGGTAATTCACGCCTGATTTTAAGTGAAGCTGATCTTTGATGCTGATACTTTCACCGCTCATGCCATATTTATTCAGGATACTTATCAGTTGCCTTGCACCCTCCGTGTTTGTTCTTTCAGAAAGACCAATGAAAAAATGTGACCCTGCCATCATTACATCACCCCCATCAAGCGTACCCGGATCTACAATAAACTCCAGTTTGTCAAAATGATTCTGAAGTGTGTTGCGGACATCTATGACCTCTCCTCGCCGGCTGGCTGCACCCGGGTTGGTGATCACAGCGCAATATGGGGTCAGTACTGCAGTGTCCTCGATAAAAGTACTATCAGGGTAAGAAGGATCGGCTATCAGTATTTCGACTTCCAGACCGCATTCCTGTAGCGTTTGTATGTATGTATCGTGCTGTTCAAGCGCAATATCAATATCTGGCTTACCGAGATTTGCTGTAGTAATACCTTCTGGCAGGCTTTCCCCGGGTCTTTTAACAATGGCTTTCTTGAATTGCATCTGCATCATATCGGAAAGTTACAAAATATATTGACTATCGCTATCTGTTGGTTTAACTTTACAGTTCCAAACTAAATGGATCAACCATTTGTAGCATCCCTTTCAAACTAGTTCACCACACGACATTCAATCCCATTTAGTCAATTTAAAGTATTTATTAACCAAAATTTTGGAGGTCTTATCATGAAAAATTTGAAAGCAATTGTGTTTGTAATTTGTACTTTATTGTTCATTTCTTCGGCTATGGCTCAGGAATGGACAAAAGATCAGCTTGAATTATGGAACAACATTGAATCATCATGGACAAAATGGAAAGATGGAGATGTTGAGGGATCAATGGCCATGTTCCACGAAGGCTACCTGGGCTGGAGCAATGAATATCCAATGCCAGCAGATAAAGCCAAGATCAGCAAGATGTGGAGTATGATGAAGGATGATTACAAGGTAATGTTCCTGGATTTAGAGCCAGTCAGAATAGTTGTTGTCGGTGATGCAGCAGTAGCACATTACTATTTTTCCTTTTACGCTTCCTTTATGGGCAAAGAAGAATCAGTAAAAGGTAAAAACAGCGAGTTTTATGTAAAAGAAGGAGGTAAGTGGTTGCTTCTTGGAGATCATACATATTCACAAGCTAAAGAAGAAGATGACGATTAATAAATAATATTAGCATATTTTATTTGTTATTTGCTATTTGCTATTTGCTATTTGCTATTTGCTATTGGCTATTTGCTATTGGCTGTTTGCTAGTTTTAGTGGAATCGGGTGGGTACAAATTGTAATAAATGGTATTAACTAATAAATACCATTGTTATGAAGGTTGAACTGGAAAAAAGACTAATAGCTTTCTCTGTAGATATTATTGATTTAAGTAAGCTGTTAGAATATAATGTTGCGGCTAGAAATTTATCTTTTCAAATTGTGAAATCCAGCACTTCCTCTGCTCTGAATTATGGGGAAGCTCAGTCTGCTGAATCAAGAAAAGACTTTGTTCATAAGATTAGTATAGTTGTAAAAGAATTGAAAGAAACACAAATTAATCTTGAAATTATAAAACGGGCTCATCTGAGCAAAGCATACAACAAGCAAGAAAAACTAATGAGAGAATGTCAGGAACTCATAGCAATATTCACAAAAACTATCCAGACAGCTAAAAAAAACATGCTTGAAACAAAAAAATAGCAAATAGCCAATAGCAAATAGCAAATAAACATCTAGTAATACAACCTTTCAGCAGCAAGCTTCTGTTTCTCCATCCCTGGCCCTTTCCACATCACTATCAAATCATCACCACCAGTTCGTTCAAAGAAAGTTACTGTAATGGGGTGTAGTCCTTGCTTCAGGGCAATCACACCTTCTCTTTCCTCCATGCCATGCAGGCCATCGTTATCAACAAGCAACTGGTCTCCAATATAAAGGCAGCTGCCATCATCTGAAGCTGTGTAAAAAGTATAAACCCCGTCAGATGGAATATCAATATAACCGGTGTATTGAAAAGCGAAGTTTTCACTCTGATTCCTGGGGGTGAAAACAAAATCTTCAATGACACCTTCTCCCTGGGCTTTCAGCTCGTTGAAATTGGGTAAGCTGTCCCACTCACCTTCAAAATATTTATACTGTAATCCTGGTTTTACTTTCTTGTTTCCTGAAGACTCTACCGGATTGACCTTTTGAAAGTCGGCACTTGAAGTACCACTGACTGCTTTTCCATCGCGAAAACATCTTGAAGACACTATGGTTGTCTTATTAAGGCTTATAGGTCCGGTTGCAAGCTTGTCATTTAACCCGGGAATTCTTCCATCCATTGTGTACCTGATCTCCACATTTTCCCTGTCACTGACTAGTTCAACCTGTAGCTTATCAATGAAAATATCATGTTCAGCAATGATAAGCGGCGGATTACTGACATCTGGCTTACCCTGGATCTCTAGTACTACAACAGAATTCATGGAATCTGGTGCATTCTTCGCGACCTCGATGATAATGGCATCTTCATGTCTGTAAGCGGACAATTTGTTTTTTTGCCTGTCACTGAGTAGCCAGGCATTTACTGGTTGATTATAGATTCCGGGTACAACCAGTTTTTGATCTGCAGGCCAATCAAAAATATGAAGGTACAAACTCGTATTTCCACCTTGAATTTTTTGTGTGCACCTTCCCCATTCCAGCTCCTTGAAAGGACTGGCCTGGGAGCCATAAATCGCCTCTCTGTTCACTTTCATCCATGCTCCTACACTTTTTAACCTTTCAATACTGGGCTCGGGGATCAATCCTTCGCTGGTTGGGCCTACATTAAGCAGCAGATTCCCTCCCTTGGATGCAATATCGACCAGCATCCTTATGAGTTCACCGGTGCTTTTCCAGTTATGATCATTCTTGTTATAGCCCCAATGGTTATTCATGGTTATGCAGCTTTCCCAATCAACACCGGGCAAACCGGTAGACGGTATTTGTTGCTCCGGCGTACCAAAATCGCCAACAAACTCACCACCCTCACTCAATCCTTCCATACTTCCTCCTCTTCCAACATCAACCCTGTTATTAATGATTATACCTGGCTGAAGGCTTCTTACATATTGATAAAGGTCTTTGCCATATTCATGCGACCATGTTTCTTCCCATTCACCGTCAAACCACAACACGCCAATGTCTCCATAGTTATTCACTAATTCCTTAAGCTGCTTTTTCATATGTTCTACATATCGATCAAAATCAGCTCCTTCCGGGCTTCTGTCTGTTTCCCACCCCCTCCTTGGCAAATAATCAGGATGATGCCAGTCCATAATAGAATGATACCAGCAGATCCTGATACCCTCCCGATGAGCTGCATCTGCAAGTTCCTTCATGATATCCCTTTTAAATGGGGTCGACATCACATCAAAATCAGTGTATTTGGATCCAAACAAGCAGAAGCCATCATGGTGTTTACTGGTGATCACAATATATTTCATCCCTGCAGCCTTGGCCAGACGAACCCAGGTTTCTGCATCAAATTTTTCAGGATTGAACTGATCGATGAAGCCATCATAAACATCAAGTGGGATTTGTGCAGATGTCCTGATCCATTCAGCATGGTTGGTTTCACCTTTCCATGTCCCTGCCGGGATGGCATACAACCCCCAATGGATAAACATACCAAATCTTGCCTCTCTCCACCAGGCCATTCTGTCATCATCCGTCAGTGAAAGCGCTTCATCCATTGGCAACCATACCCGCATCGCACCGGGACCACGATTGGCCCATGCATAATAAGGAATGCTTGTAAATCCTGATGTTTGTGTTAATGTGTCTATTCCTGGTGTAATATACTGGCTAATTGTTTTTCCATGAATGAGCTCCACACCATCCAATAAATCTGGCTGAAATGATGATTCAAATACAGATTCTTCATTTAAAGTAACATCCAATACTCCCTTATCATCCTGGTCGGGCCATTCAGCACAATAAACAATCGGGCCTCTTTGAATGGCTGCTTTGCCCTGATCAGCCTCAACCTTTGCACTGGCAACAACCTTGCGAACAGGCATTGGGATCTCTAAGCGTATCTGATCACCTGCCTGCCATGTCCTGTCTAAAACAGCATAACCTTTGTGCATTGAATAACCGGTTTCCTTGCCATTGATATAAATAAGGACATCAGCATCCAGGTTATCCTCAAATCTATAGAGTTCACCGGGGACCGGGCTGTTTTCCGACCAGCCAGGGATCCTGATATTGACCGTCATATCAAAGGGTTGCTCCATATTAAATGAAAAATCAATATCTCCTTCCCAGGGATACTTTGATTGTTGAGTGATGGATAAAGCATTGCCTTCAATGTTGATATCTGCCTGGCTTTCAACAAACAGATTAACATAAAGTTGATCTTCCTTCACTGCATAAATATATCCCGGTAAAGATGGAATAAACCTTGCGATATTTGCCGGGCAGCAAGCACACCCGAACCATGCCCTTCTTTCATACCCACCATGTGATTCCAGGGGATTGGGATAAAAGAAACGATCACCGCTCAAAGAAACACCGGACAATAAGCCATTGTAAAGCGTCCTTTCCAGGACATCATAATACATGGCATCACCATACAACAGGAACATCCTGTGATTCCACAATACAAAAGCAATAGCAGCACAGGTTTCACAATAAGCTGTCAGGTTTGGCAGCTCATAAGGATTGCCAAAGCCTTCATGTCCCCCTTCAGCACCTATGCCTCCTGTAATATACATTTTCGAATGAACGACGTCATTCCAAAGTTTTTTTATGGCAAGTTCATAATTCCTGTCATCAGTCAAGGCGGCAATATCAGCCATGGCAGCATACATGTACATGGCCCTTACAGCATGGCCAACTGCGGTATCCTGATCTATTACTTTCTTATGTGCCTGGTTGTATTTCGACCCGCCTTCTCTTGCGTCAAGGAAAAATTTCGCAAGCTCCAGGTATCGCTCATTTCCGGTAACACGATATAGCTTTACCAGGCCTATCTCTATTTCCTGGTGCCCGGGATAGTTGACATATATGGTATCCCCAAAGCTTTGATCAACCAGGTCTGCAGCCCTGATAGCGACATCTAAAAAGGTTTTCTTTCCGGTGGCCTGGTAATGAGCTACCGCCGCTTCAAACATATGCCCCAGGTTATATAACTCATGACTTAGTTCATGTACAAGCTCCCATCGCTCATCACCAGCCCATGGATGTGCACTGTCACCCAGAATGGTCCGGTTGGTATACAAATACCCGTCATCTTCCTGGGCCTCACTAATAAAATAGATCAGTGAATCCAGATAATCTTCAAGCTCCGGATCAGGATAAGTCTGCAGTGAATAAGCTGCTCCTTCCATAATCTTGAACACATCAGAGTCATCGAAAGGATATATTGAACAAAAACCACCCTCTTCAATACCTGCAGCAACCTTGAAATTCTTGATCCTGCCTGTTTCTTCGGATTGTTGAAAAGCAATGGGGATGGTTACATCAGCGTTTCGCTGTATCCTTGGTGCCCAAAATTCATCAGTTACCTTAACATGATTAAATAGCACGGGTTGAATAGGATAATCAGTGTACCCTGCATCCTGCTGACCGCAGGAGCTGAACATAATCACAATGATGATTATCGGGATTAATCTAAAGAATGGACTTTTTTTCATAACCTGATTTTACTATATTAGCCTAATAGCAAATGTACATATTAATCATTATCCTTAAGAATCATGAAAGCAATGACCATACTCCAAACCCTGGTTTTCACCATAAGGTTTCCGTAATTTCTATAATTTAAAGATAATGATTTACATTTGCACAAAATTAAACTTATGGCAAAGATACTGGGCATGGGCAATGCCCTGGTTGATATAATGACACAGATTCCCGATGATGCAATACTTGAGGAACTGGAATTACCCAAAGGAAGTATGCAGCTGGTGGACCTCGAGACTTCCGGACGTGTGCTGAAGGCAACTGACCACCTGGAAAGGCAACTGACCTCCGGTGGATCAGCAGCCAATACAATTTACGGACTGGCAATGCTTGGGGTTGAGACTGCTTTTATTGGTAAAATAGGAAGGGATGAATATGGTGAAGCTTTCCGTAATGGGTTGGTCCAAAGTGGAATTACACCTCAGCTTCTCATTAGCGCAATCCATTCAGGCCGCGCCGTTGCATTGGTCAGTAAAGATTCAGAACGGACATTTGCTACACATCTTGGCGCTGCTGTTGAATTAAATGCCAACGACCTCCAGTCTGCCCAGTTTCAAGGATATGATTACTTCCACATTGAAGGTTACATGGTACAGAATCATGACCTGCTGATGAAAGCTGTTACCCTGGCCAAGGAGAATGGCCTGAAGATATCTATTGATATGGCAAGCTATAATGTGGTCGAAGAGAACCTGGAATTCCTTGGGCCGGTTGTCAGGGATTATGTTGACATACTTTTTGCCAATGAGGAAGAAGCCAAAGCTTTTACAGGTCTTGAACCAAGAGCGGCCCTGGATAAGCTTGCAGCACAATGTGATATTGCAGTTGTGAAGATTGGTGATGCTGGCTCACTGGTCAGGCGCGGAGACAGCATCCATAAAATTGACGCTCTGCAAGTAAACAGTATAGATACAACAGGAGCTGGTGATCTCTTTGCTGCAGGGTTTCTATATGGTTTAACTGAGAATTTTTCTCTTGATAAATGTGGATCATTGGGCTCCCTGCTTGCCGGCAATATTATTGAGGTTATCGGTGCTAAAATGGATAAGGAGAGATGGAATAATATCATAAGTACAATAATTTCAAATAATTGACACCGTTGTTTTTATTATTAAGCAGATTTTTATACTTTTGCAGCCCCTAATTTCAGCAATCTATAAATTTTAAGACACTTTAATATGAAGGTTTATCAAACAAACGAGATTAAAAATATTGCCCTGATCGGTGGTGCCAAAACGGGAAAAACCACACTTGCCGAGAGTATGCTGTTTGAAGGCGGGGTGATAAAACGCAGAGGCTCTGTTGATGAAAAGAACACTGTATCTGATTACAGGGAGATTGAATTAGAAAGACAAAACTCTGTTTCTGCAACTGTTATGTACACAATTTTCAAAGACAATAAAATAAATTTTATTGATACACCAGGATTTGATGACTTCATTGGTGAGGTTATATCATCAATTTATGTTGCTGATACAGCTGTTATGGTTGTAAACGCACAGAATGGTGTTGAGGTAGGTACTGAAGTAACCTGGCGTCATGCAGCCAAAGCAGAAAAGCCAGTCATTTTTGCGATCAACCACCTGGAGCATGAGAATTCCAATTTTGATGAAACTATTTCCCAGCTTAAGCAACATTTTGGTGGTTCAGTCACTATTGCACAGTATCCCGTTAATCCGGGCCTGGGCTTTAATGCAATAATCGACCTTGTGAAAATGAAGATGTTGAAATTCTCGGATAAGGAAGGGAAAGCTGAAATTCTTGATATCCCCGATGAGGAAAAAGGCAAAGCTGAAGAGTTACAAGCTGCTTTAATCGAGGATCTGGCTGCCAATGATGAGGCCTTGATGGAGAAATTCTTTGAAAATGGCACCTTGTCTGAACAGGAGATGCAGCAGGGACTTAAGCTTGGATTGAAAACCAGGGGCTTCTTCCCGGTGCTTTGTGTGAATGCAAAACAGAATATGGGTGTTGAAAGATTAATGGAATTCATTTCCAATAATGTACCAGCTCCGGATGAAATGCCAGGTGTTAAAACCACTAAGGGTAAAGAGCTTACATGTAAAGTTTCTGATCCTGTATCAGCTTTCGTATTCAAAACTACCATAGAATCACACCTTGGTGAAGTATCTTACTTCAAAGTCTATGGTGGAGAGATCACCGAAGGAATGGATCTGATGAACGCCTCAAACTCAGGCAAAGAAAGATTATCCCAATTATTTGCTTTTGCAGGTAAAAACAGGGAAAAACTGGATAAAATTGTTGCGGGCGATATAGGTGCCACTATCAAATTGAAAAATACTAAAACTGATGATACGCTCAATTCGACAAAGAATGCAGATGATATCATCGAGCCTATTGAGTTCCCTGAGCCTAAATTCAGGACAGCCATTAAGGCGGTCAACCAGGCAGATGATGAAAAGCTTGGTGTTGCATTGAATGAATTGCATAGGATGGATCCAACTATCCATGCTGGGTATTCAAAAGAATTGAGACAGATTATTTTGCAGGGACAGGGTGAATTGCACCTGAATATGGTAAAATGGCTTCTGGAGCATATTGAAAAGATTCAGATTGAATTTGTCACTCCAAAGATTCCTTACCGGGAAACAATCACCAGATCAAGCCAGGCAAATTATCTGCACAAGAAACAGTCTGGTGGATCCGGACAATTTGGCCAGGTTTACATGGTCATTGAACCTTATGAAGAAGGAATGCCAGAACCTTCCAGGTTTAATGTGAAGCAAATGCTGAGCATGTCCTCTGTGAACCCATTAAGCATTCAAAAAGGCAATAATGAAATTGTAGTTAATGTCAGGGGTAAGGATGAAATTGAACTTGAATGGGGTGGTAAGCTGATATTCTACAACTGTATCGTTGGTGGATCTATTGATGCACGTTTCCTTCCTGCAATCCTGAAGGGGATCATGGAAAGGATGGAGCAAGGACCACTGACCGGTTCTTATGCCAGGGATATCAGGGTATGTGTTTATGATGGGAAGATGCACCCTGTAGATTCAAATGAGATCTCATTTAAAATAGCCGGGAAAACTGCCTTCAGCATGGCCTTTAAAGAAGCAGGACCCAAAATCATGGAACCTATTTATGACCTCGATGTTCTCGTTCCCGAAGATAAAATGGGTAACGTAATGACCGACCTGCAAGGCAGGCGCGCTATCATCATGGGTATGGAAGGTGGCAATGTTAAAGCCAGGGTGCCACTTGCAGAGATGGGAAGGTACTCAACAGCTCTCAGTTCACTGACAAGCGGACGTGCTACTTATTCAATGAAGTTTGCAGAATATTCCCCGGTACCACCGGATATTCAGGATAAACTACTTAAAGAGTACGAAACGAAACAGGAAGAAGGCAACTAGTTGTCCCCAAGTCCGGCACCTATTAATCCAAGGTACATCGCGTTTACCACCTTCTTACTATTCCCCTCTGCATCATAAAGCATGCAGTTGAAGTTAGCTGTAAATTTATACAGATGGTATGTTGTGTCCGTGCCAGAAAGAGGAAGGAGCTCACTGATGTTGAACAGGCTGGATTCCTGGCTTGCTGAACCAAAGGAAGTGGACCAGGCTTTATAATTGTTTGATTTGTCCCTATAGATTATTTCTACTCCATCTTCAGCACCGATACTGTACGTCTTAAACCCTGTTATAATCAATTGTCTTAATTGATCAGCTGTATATCCTTCCGGTAAAGAGCCCAGCCGGATCTCCAGCAAGGTGTTTTTCAGTCCCGATGCAGTCGGTTCATAATAAATCTCAGATGATAGTATCACCTGATCCTGCCTGTGCAGGGTGTCATGTGAGGCAAAAAAGCTTTTCACATAAGTATATTCAGCAAGCTGAGAATCTTCAAGGATAAGGCTGTACTGTGGAGCCGAATGAATTGAAACAGAATAACCAATTTTGCTTGCCGAATAATTAAAATGATAAATGTTTTTGATTTCGTTCACTTCCAGCAAACCTGTCATGTAATTGGTACTCCAGAACCTGCCAATGGTCTTCCCCTTTTTCTGGCTATCATGAATCAGATAAAAATTAAAGGTGTCAGCAGAAATATAACCATGCCCCTGAGGATCATTTTTATACAAACTGTGTGTGTCGCTATCGGCAACATAAGTAAAGTCGTAGTTCGTGATGAACAAAGTATCATGCCTGGTTTCAACCTTCAGCTGAACAGGGAAGCCTTGCTCTGAAACACCTGCCCAGTTGCCTATTATGGTTTGTTGGCCGGTACTGGGTGAAGAGGAGTCTTCCTCCGGTTCACAGGAGCTTGTTATCATACCGGCGATCATTACAGATAATATAAAGCTGATGAATTTTTGCATGGTACCTTAATTTACATACATAAGTCAATCAGAGTATCATAATCCTGGTGTGAAAGCTTATGATGGCTTCCTTCCACCTCTTTGTCTATCATATTCTGAATGATATTGTTTTTTTGTGTTGATGAAATGCCTATTGTGCCTAACCTTACCGGGCTGCCGATTGCTTCAAAGAAAGACTCCAGCTCTGCAATTGTATCATTCGCATTGCTGGTATTAAATATATTTTTACCAAGTTCTGCTATCCTTCCCGGAATCCTATCCTGTTGAAGCTTTAGCCAGGCCGGATAAGCAATGGATAATGAAGCTCCATGTGGGACATCATATAAAACAGAAAATACATGCCCGATGCTATGCACGCCCCAATCTCCTGATTCTCTGCCATATAAAAGCAGGTTGTTCAGTGCATTAGTGGCTGCATACATAATCCTGGCCCTGAGGTCGTAATTACCCAGATCATCCAGCAAGGCTGGGCCATATTCCATGGCTTCTTTAATAACAGCATAAACAAACTTATCTGATAATGAAGCATCTCCTTTGCCAAAATATGCTTCCAGGCAGTGTGCTATCAAGTCTGTAATTCCAAACGAAGTGTAATTCTTTGGTACACTCACGGTGTATTGAGGGTCCAGAAAAGAGTGCCTGGGGTAGATAAGATTGTTCCCAAAGCCCAATTTCTCTTTCGTGGCATTGTTTTGAACAACTGCAAATTTATTCATTTCAGTGCCTGTAGCTGCAAGGGTCAGCACAGCAATCAATGGAATGTTTGCCGGTGGCTTAATTGTCCCTTTTACAATGTCCCATGCCGGTCCTGCCTGTGGAATAGTTATTGAGATGAACTTGCCTGAATCAATGACACTCCCTCCCCCAACAGCTATAATCATGTTAACATTATCATTCCTGCCAAGAATTGCTGCAGCCTCAACGTCTTCAATGATTGGATTCGGGCGTATGCCTTCATACTCCACCCATGATATGCCGGATTGTTTAAGTTGTTCTGTAACCTGATCATAAATACCATTGCTTTTGATGGACCCTTTCCCATATACAAGCAATGCTTTGGATCCAAGACCTTTTGCGCTTTTTCCAAGGTTCTTGATCACATCCCTTCCAAAATGTAGCCTGGTGGGATTATGATAAACAAAGTTTTCCATATAATAAAATTAAATTTAAGAGATTATACCACTTCCCAGGCAAATTGATTTTTCTTCATTATAGATCACACCGAATTGACCTGGTGCAACACCCGATATCTTTTGATCACTCAGGATCTTAAAACTGCCCTTTTCCCGGATCAGATACCCATCATTGAATTCTGGCTGATGACGTATCTTGAAACTGATCTTCTGCTTAGTTGAATAATCACGATCAGCTTCCTCATTGATGAATTGAAAGTCAGAAAGTGAAACTTCATCTTTATACTGAGCGATGGGATCATAACCGTTCGACACAAATACAATATTTTCCTGCATATCCTTATCAACCACAAACCATGGGCCCTGGCTTAACCCTAATCCTTTGCGCTGTCCGATGGTATGAAACCATAACCCACGATGCTCACCGAGTAATTTACCTGTTTCCAGCTCAACTATTTTTCCAGGCTGTTCACCAACATATTTCCTGATAAATTCGTTATAATTGATCTTGCCCAGGAAGCAAATTCCCTGGCTGTCAGGCCGATGGGCGCTTGGCAGCTTCAGCTTTTCAGCCATCTTCCTCACGTCTTTTTTTTGCATGTTGCCAATCGGGAACATCACTTTAGATAACTGAGGATAAGTTATCCTTCCAAGGAAATATGTCTGGTCTTTATTTTTATCAACAGCTGTTGCCAGGTAAGTAACGCCATCCTTTTCCAGCGTATCAGCATAATGTCCTGTTGAGATCCTGTCAAAGTCCTTCCCAAGCTTGTCCTCGAAGCTACCGAACTTGATAAGCCGGTTACACATAATATCCGGGTTGGGGGTCAGTCCTTTTTTTACTGTGCTTATAGTATAGTCAATTACCCGGTCCCAATACTCCTTTTGCAGGTCGATGATCTCAAACCTGCAGCCATATTTCCTTGCAATATAAGTTGTGATTTCAATGTCCTCCTCCGATGGGCAGTCGGTAAACCCCGGTTCGTTTTCCATGGCGATCTTGATATAGACAATCACAGGATCATACCCCTGATCCTTAAGGATCGGGATAGTCACCGAGCTGTCAACACCCCCCGAAACCAGTGCTGCTATCTCCATGGAATTTTTTTTGCAAAGATAGGCCAAAAGAATATATAGGTTAGATGGAGGGATCCCGGAGCATTGCCGGTCACCCGGATAGTTGTATCTTTACCTAACAAAATGATAATCTTATGAAGAAAGCTATAATCCTGATATTAGCCTTTTGTACTTTATATATTATGCCTGTCACTGCACAGGATGGAACATATTTTGGCGTGTTTTTAGGAGGAAATTACTCAGCTCTGACAGGTGTTACGAAATATGAGCCCAAGCCATTACCCGGGGTGAATGTAGGCATGATCTTCAGTGGAAGAGGTAAGATTATAGGTTGGGATTTCGATTTGTATTATTCATTTCTTCAGAGTGATTTCCAGGATTTTACTGCCAAATATACCTTTCACTTCCTTGGACTTGAAGCCATGTTCAAGATTTACCCGTTCAAGAAGCTGGGCCTGAATGCACAACTTGGTTATCAATTGAATGCGGACCTGGGCCGTTACTCTTCTATTACTAACCTGCTCATCAGGGGATTTGTACTTGGCATCGGATATGATATTACCAATCGTTGGACAGTTGATCTGAGTACCTGGAAAAGTGCTCAGCCCATCATTGAACAATCAATCAAGGAATGGGAGCAGCCCCCTGATGGTGGACTTCCGCAGGAGGTATGGAATACATATTCCTTCTATCTGTCAAGCTTATCCTTAACGGTTACATATCGCTTGTGGGTATTAAGCAAAGACTAGTGATCTGTGATGTGTGACCCCTGCTTTCGCAGGAGCAGGCCTGTAACCAGAACCTCCCCTCTCTCTTTTCTCTTTTCTCTTCTCTCTTCTCTTTAGATAAGCCCTTTCTCGTGCTTCTCACCGATCACCTTCAGCATGTCAAGGGTCATAGCGTTGAGGTCATACTTAGGGTTCCAGCCCCATTCCTCACGGGCAGCGGAGTCATCCATCTTGTTTGGCCATGAATCGGCAATGCCTTTTTTAACAGGATCAACATCATAGTCCATGACAAAGTCAGGAATATGTTTTTTGATCTCATTGGCGATGATCTCAGGATCAAAGCTCATTGCGGATACGTTAAATGCATTGCGATGCTTCAGCTTAGCCGGGTCAGCCTCCATCAGGTCAATGGCAGCATCAAGTGCATCAGGCATATACATCATGTCCAGGAATGTCCCGGCAGGTAACGGACAAGTAAATTTCTTTTCTTTAATGGCAGCATAGTAGATCTCAACTGCGTAATCAGTAGTTCCACCCCCTGGCAGGGTGACATTTGAAATGATACCTGGATAACGTAACCCCCTGGTGTCAACACCAAAACGTTTATGATAATAGTCGCTGAGCAGCTCGCCTGCCACCTTGGTCACACCATACATAGTAGTGGGTCGCTGGATAGTATCCTGTGGGGTGAAATCCAGTGGTGTACTTGGCCCGAAAGCACCGATTGAACTTGGAAAAAACAACGCGCATTTATATTCACGGGAAATCTCCAGGAGGTTATAAACACCATTTACACCAACATTCCAGGCGGCCTGAGGCTTTTCTTCTGCCACTGCTGAAAGCAATGCTGCCAGGTTATAAATAGTATCGATATTATATTTTTTTATTACCTCCACCACGCGTTCAGGGTCGGTGGCATCAACTCTTTCCAGCGGTCCTGACTCAGCAAGTTCTTTGCTGGGCTCGGTCTTGCGGAAACCGGCAACAACATTATTCGCTCCATAGATGCTACGAAGACGCATGGTCAGTTCTGACCCAATCTGACCAACAGATCCTATTATCAAAATATTTTTCATTGGATTAATGGTTTTTTGTTATCAAATTAACATTCTTGAGCAAAAATAAAATAATTTTAGTACCCCATTCAGAATTCGTCAAAATCTTCATTTTCATCACGGCCAATACACAATAAATTCTATATTTGCATAGGCTTGTGAAAGGCTTAACAAAATAACCTATAAATCATAAAAGTATGTTCGGAAAAATTAAAGATCATCTTACCAAGGAGCTGGAAAATATCGAATCAGCCGGTTTATTTAAAAGTGAACGTGTCATTACCTCTCCGCAGGGAGCTGGCATTGGGTTGAATACTGGCCAGGAAGTACTAAACTTTTGTGCCAATAACTATTTGGGACTATCCAACCACCCGAAGCTTGTGCAAGCTGCCAAAGACACGCTTGATTCACACGGTTTTGGTATGTCATCTGTAAGGTTTATCTGTGGGACACAGGATATCCATAAAGTACTTGAGAAGAAAATAGCTGAATTCTTTGGTACTGAAGATACCATCCTTTATGCTGCTTGCTTTGATGCCAATGGCGGTGTATTTGAACCTATACTTACTGCTGAAGATGCCATTATCTCAGATTCTCTGAACCATGCTTCCATTATTGATGGAGTGAGGCTCTGCAAAGCGCAGCGCTTCCGTTACAATAATGCTGATATGGAAGATCTGGAAGCCAAGCTGAAAGAAGCTTCTGACACTGCAAGGTTTAAGATCATTGTTACTGATGGGGTATTTTCCATGGACGGTAACGTAGCACCGATGGATAAGATCAATGAGCTGGCCAAAAAATATGATGCCATGATCATGGTTGATGAATGTCATTCAGCCGGTGTTGTTGGTAAGACAGGCCGTGGTGTTACAGAACTTTTCAATATTCGTGGCGAAGTTGATATAATTACAGGCACCCTTGGAAAGGCTTTCGGTGGCGGTATCGGAGGGTTTACAACGGGAAGAAAGGAGATCATTGAAATGCTTCGTCAGCGTTCAAGGCCATATCTTTTCTCAAACTCACTGATCCCGGCAGCTGTTGGTGCAGGTATCGAAATGTTTGATATGATGACCCAGACTACAGAACTTCAGGACAAGCTACACTGGAATTCAGAATATTTTATTTCTAAGATGCAAGAAGCTGGATTTGATATTCTTCCAAGTAAATCAGCCATCTGTGCTGTGATGCTTTATGATGCGAAGTTGTCCCAGGTGATGGCCGAGAAACTGCTTGATGAAGGTATCTATGTCATTGGATTTTACTATCCTGTTGTACCTAAGGATAAAGCCAGGATCCGTGTCCAACTTTCTGCTGGTCATGAAAAAGAACATCTTGATCGTGCAATTGCAGCGTTTACCAAGGTTGGTAAAGAGCTTGGTGTAATAAAGTAATATGCAAACGGACTTATTGATATATAACACCCTCTCCCGTAAAAAGGAGAGGTTTGAACCTATTGATCCGCCATTTGTTGGCATGTACGTGTGCGGCCCTACCGTCTATGGTGATGCACACCTGGGCCATACGCGACCAGCCATTACCTTCGACCTTATCTTCCGCTATCTTAAAGAACTTGGTTACAAGGTCCGGTATGTCAGGAATATCACTGATGTCGGACATCTTGAAGACGATGCTGACGAGGGAGAAGACAAGGTCTCAAAAAGGGCCAGGCTGGAGCAGCTTGAGCCTATGGAGGTGGTACAGTACTTCACCGCCCGCTACCATGATAATATGCGTGCGATGAACGTAATGATGCCCAGCATTGAGCCTCATGCATCCGGACATATCATTGAACAGATCGAGATGATCAAGAAGATCCTTGATGCAGGCATGGCCTATGAAAAGAATGGTTCAGTTTATTTCGATATTGAGAAATATAACCAGCAACATAAATACGGTATCCTTTCAGGAAGAAATGTAGAAGACCTGCTGGCTTTTACACGCGAGCTTGAAGGACAGGAGGAGAAGAAAAGTAGTTTTGACTTTGCCCTCTGGAAGAAAGCCACACCGGAGCACATCATGAAGTGGCCATCACCATGGAGCACAGGCTATCCCGGATGGCACCTTGAGTGTTCAGCCATGGGGACAAAATACCTTGGAGAGACATTCGATATTCATGGAGGAGGGATGGATTTGCTCTTTCCTCATCATGAATCCGAAATTGCTCAATCCGTGGCAGCCAATGGAAAAGCACCTGTCAAGTACTGGCTGCACAATAACATGATTACCATCAACGGACAGAAAATGGGCAAGTCATTGGGTAATTCCGTTGCCCTCTATGAGTTCTTCAGCGGTGATCACAAATTGCTGGAAAAGGCATACAGTCCTATGACCATCCGCTTTTTCATCCTGCAGGCACATTACCGGAGCACATTGGATTTCTCAAATGAAGCCCTTCAGGCTTCGGAAAAAGGCCTGGAGAAGCTAATGACTGCCATGGAGACCCTCGGCAAGCTGCAGGCAGGAGCTAAGTCTGATTTTGATATTGCTGAGCTGAAAAATAACTGCTTTTCAGCCATGAATGATGACTTTAACTCACCTATCCTAATCTCTCACCTGTTTGAAGGAGTGCGGATCATCAATTCCATAAATGATGGAAAAGGAAGCCTTAATGAAGAAGACCTGGAATCCCTAAAAGGCCTTTTTCAAACTTTTGTAATACAGGTATTGGGACTTAGGAAAGACGAAGGCAAAACATCAGGGGACGACAGCCTTATCGGCAACCTCATAGAAACCCTTCTCCAACTCCGCCAGCAAGCAAAAAACAATAAAGACTTCGCCACAGCCGACAAGATCCGCGATCAACTCACCGAAATGGGAATTGAGGTTAAGGATACGAAAGATGGGGCGGAGTGGAGCCTCTGAGAAAAGAGAAAAGAGAAAAGAGAGAAGAGAAAAGAGAGAAGAGAGAAGAGAGAAGAGAAAAGAGAGAAGAGAAAAGAGAGAGAGAAAAGAGAAAAGAGATTTATTTTTTCTTTAACATTTTTTCTTTTAAAAGATTCTTTCTTGCAGTATTAATACTGGATACAAATATTGCAATTAACTCATTATTTTCCTCAAGCATTCTTGAAATTTGAGAATTCCGGTGATTTAATTTTAAATCTCTAATTAGTTTTAAACCAATATATGTTTCTCGTAACTCTTTGAGCCCAATACTTAGCTTATGAACAAAGTCTTTTCTAGACTCTGCACTTTGAGCTTCAGCAAAATTCAATGCTACAGCAATACTTGATCTTACTATTTGATTTGATATAACAACTCCAGATGGTTTTTTTGAAAGGTTCTCAGACAGCAAAGAAACATCCCTCGCAAAAGAAATAATTCTTTCCTCAGTTTGATTTTTCATATTTAAGAATATTAGTATACTAGTTAATACTCTAAATAGAAAAATATACCCTGAAAAATTATAAAAATTTCAACAACCGGATCAAATCTCTTCTCTCTTTTCTCTTTCTCTTTTCTCTTCTCTCTTCTCTCTTCTCTCTTCTCTCTTCTCATTTGGTTCTCACCAAATAGTAATTCTTCTTTCCCTTTTGAACCAGGATGTATTTCCCATTAAGCAGATCCTTGGTGCCGATTACATACTCTTCTTTAACTTTTTCCTTGTTCATTGAAACGCCGTTGTCTTTCAACATTCGACGGGCTTCGCCTTTGGAGTTGAAGATGTCAGTAGCTTCTGCCAGGAAGTCGACGACATTGATGCCGGACTGGATGGTGGATTTGGGGACGTCACTTTGCGGGACCCCCTCGAAGACGCTGAGCAGCATTTTTTCATCTAGATTCTTAAGGGCTTCGGTAGTGCCTTTTCCAAAAAGGATCTGTGAAGCTTCCACTGCCGCATTGTATTCATCTTCTGAATGAACCCGTATGGTAAGGTCTTTGGCCAGTGTCTTCTGCAATGTGCGAAGATGCGGTGCTTCAGCCTGTTCCTTCTCCATGGATTCAATTTCTTCTTTGGAGAAAAGGGTGAAGATCCTTATGAATTTGGCAGCATCCTCATCTGACACATTGAGCCAGAACTGGTAGAATGAATAAGGTGAGGTTCTCTCTGGATCGAGCCAGACATTGCCTTGCTCAGTCTTACCGAACTTTCCTCCATCAGCCTTGGTGATCAAAGGGCAGGTGAGGGCAAATGCCTCTCCCCCTGTCTTTCTGCGAATGAGTTCCGTGCCTGTTAAAATATTTCCCCATTGATCGGAGCCACCCATCTGCAACTTGCAGCTGTTATGCTGGTATAAATGAAGGAAGTCATAACCCTGAACCAGCTGGTACGAGAACTCGGTAAAGGAAAGGCCGGTTTCTAGCCTTTTCTGGACTGAGTCCTTGGCCATCATATAGTTGACCGTGATGTGCTTGCCAATATTCCTGATGAAGTCCAGGAAAGATAACTTGCTCATCCAGTCATAATTATTGACAATCTCTGCAGAATTATTCCCTGAGTCAAAGTCAAGAAACTTTAACAACTGCTCTTTGATACATTCCTGGTTGTAACGGAGCGTTTTAATATCCAGGAGATTCCTTTCTTCAGATTTACCGGATGGGTCGCCAACCATCCCGGTTGCACCGCCTACAAGAGCTATAGGTTTATGCCCATGAATCTGGAAATGCTTCAGCATCATTACAGAAACAAGATGTCCGATATGTAGGGAGTCGGCAGTAGGGTCAATGCCAACATATGCAATGGTCATCTCTTTATCAAGCTGCTCCTCAGTTCCCGGGGTCATGTCGTGGATCATCCCCCGCCATTTCAATTCTTCAATAAAGTTCATTCGCAGAGTTTTATGCAAATATAGTATTCTGGGAGAAATTGTTAGCTTTGCCTCATGATTTTAGTTACCGGAGGTACAGGTCTTGTTGGAGCTCATTTGTTACTTGAGCTGGCGCGGGAAAAACAGCATATCAAGGCATTAAAAAGATCTTCAAGCAAACTGGATTACGTTAAAATGGTATTTGACCATTATGAGAAAAATTCAGATGAGCTTTATAAGAAGATTGAATGGGTTGAAGGGGATATTCTTGATGTATTGTCACTGGAAAAGGCCATGCATGATGTGGAGTACATTTACCACTCGGCAGCCATCGTTTCTTTCCATAAGGATGATAGGCAATCTATGATGAAGGCAAATGTGGAGGGAACAGCCAATGTAGTCAACATTGCCCTGCAGGAAGGTGTTAAAAAGCTATGCTTTGTCAGTTCCATCGCTGCCCTTGGAAGAGATGAAAACAATGGTGTCATTGATGAAAATTCTCCATGGGTGCACTCTAAGAATAACTCTGTATACAGCATCAGTAAATACAGTGCTGAAAAAGAAGTATGGAGAGGGATGGAAGAAGGTCTTGATGCTGTCATCGTCAACCCTTCCATAATATTTGGCCTGGCAAGTCCAGCTAAAGGAAGTACGAAAATATTCTCAACAGTATGGGATGGCCTGAAGTTTTATACATCAGGGGTCAATGGTTTTGTTGATGTGAAAGATGTGGCCAGGATCATGATACTTTTAATGGAAAGCGATATTAAAAGCCAGCGCTTTGTTGTAAATGCCGACAATGTGAAATACAGGGATATCTTCTGGCAGATCGCTGACATCTATAGTAAACCCAGACCCAAAATCCTGGTGAACAGGCTGATGGGTGGCATCGCCTGGAGGTTGCTTAAGATCCTTAGCTTGTTTACAGGCAAGTCACCATTGGTTACAAAGGAAACAGTCAGAACAGGGCAGAATGAATACAGGTACTCCAATGATAAGGTCAGGGCAGCGCTCGACTATGATTTCATTGATATTCAAAAAACTATTGAAGATACAGCCCTGAGCGTTAAAAAATATTATCTCAACTAAGCCTGTTATTATGGGTGAATTATCATATTTTTGTCCAAGAGCATCCTTAGATATTAAAAATCGAAAAATGAAAAAAATAGCATTGATCTACTGGCCTAAAAAAGGAAATGTTGAAAAAGCAGCTCACCAGATCTATGAGCAATTCGATAAGTCCATCATTGATATTTTTACCATAACTGCTGTCGATATGGAGCAATTGTCTCAATATGAGAACATCATCATCGGGGGCTCAACTACCGGCGCAGATAACTGGGAAGACGCACATAAATCAAGGTGGATTGAGTTCTTTAAGGGCCTGGAAAAGATTAATCCTTCAGGGAAAAAAGTTGCATTCTTCGGCCTGGGCGACCAGATCCTTTATCCTGATCATTTTGTCGATAGCATGGCCCAACTGAAAAGTGAATTTGCAAAGTTCGATGTGCAATTCGTAGGCACATGGTCAACAGAAGGCTATGAACATACTGGCTCTGACTCCATTGAGGATGAGAAGTTTATCGGATTGGCATTGGATGAAGACCAACAACCAGAAATGACTTCTGGCCGCATCAAAGCATGGACTGATCAAATCAAATCGGAACTTGGTCTTTAGCTAACTGGCAGGAATACTATCCCTACCTAATTTCATTAAAAAATGAAAGAGAGCAATGACCAATTGCTCCCTTACCCAAATCTTTTAAATTATCAAATAGAAAAAATTAACCTTTTAAGTTAAATTTTCACTTATTAATACTGAAAAATGAAAAAGGTAACCCTGTTTTTTTAAAAAAAATTAAAAAAACTTGAATTTTTGTTGGAATTTTTAAAATATATGCAGGGATTCTGTTTGCAATTTATGCAGAGATCTGGTCAAAAGTAAGTAATTTCCGAACCTCTTAAAATGTGAAGAGAGCGTTGACCAGACGCTCTCTAACCCAAATCTAATAAATTATCAAAATGAAAAAATTAACAATACGTTGACTAAATGCACGTATTTGTACGCGAATATATAATGAATGTGTCTCATAATGGTAAAATATTTATTAACATTTTCAAATTTAGACAATGTCTAAATTGAATAAATCCACGAAAGCGGATGTAAATAAGGGGGGTTACGTTATGTTGACAATTTTAAATAATTTATCGGACCTTCTTACAAGGGATTTTACCAAAATGGAACAGAGCTCTCCCTGCCTGGCAGTATGAACAGGCTTTAAATCCACCCTGATTTCTTGAATTTTTTCTTCAAGGACTCCTGTAGTGGGTCCCTGGATATAAACTTCATCACCCACATTCAAAGGCTCGGCTTCAATCTTTATTTCAGCCACACTTAGTTTTGAAAAGAAATTTGTGACCTTCCCAACATAGATTTTCTTTTTGGTGGCCTGGGATCCGTACTTTTTTGTCCATTCACCCATCTTTCTGCCCAGGTAATAGCCATCCCAGAATCCCCGGTTGTAAACAGTCTTAAGCCGGGCATTCCACTGCTCAATTCTTTCAGGGGTATAGTCGCTATCACAATAAGCCTGAACCGCCTCCTTGTAACACTGCGTGACCGTTTTTACATATTCAGGTGCCCTGCCACGCCCTTCAATCTTCAAAACACGGACACCTGCCTCCAGTATCTTGTCAAGAAAGTCGATGGTCTTTAGATCCTGTGGTGACATAATATACTCATTGTCTATTGCCAGCTCAACATCCCCATCCATATCTGTTACCTTATAGGGCCTTCTGCAAAGCTGCAGGCATTCACCCCTGTTAGCCGAGTAATTCAGGTTGTCCAGGCTTAAATAGCACTTTCCTGAAACAGCCATACAAAGGGCACCGTGAGCGAACACCTCTATCTGTATACGGTTCCCTGAAGGACCGCAGATATTTTCATCTTCAATAGCCCTGGTAATAGCAGCTACCTGGTCCAGCTTCAGCTCTCTGGCTGTTACCATCACATCTGCATACCTGGAATAGTATTTTACGGCTTCCAGGTTGGTAATATTTGTCTGTGTCGACATATGCACTTCCATGCCAACTTCATTGGCATACTGCAACACGGATTGGTCAGATGCAATAATAGCAGTGATCTCATTTTGTCTGGCAGAATCAACGATGGATCGCATTAAAGGCAGCTCATCATCATATATAACTGTATTGAGTGTGATATATGATTTGATGTTGTTTTCATGACAGATTATGGAAATCTTTTCCAGGTCATCCAATGTGAAATTCTTGCTTGACTTGGCACGCATGTTCAATTGAGCAATGCCAAAATAAACCGCATCAGCACCGCCCTGAATAGCTGCTGTCAGGGATTCGTAAGAACCAACAGGCGACATGATCTCAACCTGGGAAGCATCAATGGCTTTCTTCATGTTTGCAAAATTAACAATATAAAAATCAGCATTATTCTCTATTTTTGTTTTTCTGCTATGAAAACCTTTCAAACAAATATTCCTATGAAAAAAATTTTAAGCTTTCTCGTTCTTGCATTGATTTGCATTTCCGTATTCGCACAGGATAATCCATTATGGATGCGGTACCCTGCAATATCTCCGGATGGAGGCACCATTGCTTTCTCTTACCAGGGTGATCTTTACACTGTTCCTTCTGCAGGAGGGGAGGCAACAATATTGACCATTCATGAGGCTTATGACTTTATGCCTGTCTGGTCACCTGATGGAAATAGTATTGCATTTGCTTCAGACAGGTTTGGAAATTTTGATGTTTACCTGATCCCGGTCGCCGGGGGCAAGGCGAAACGTATTACCACCAACTCTGCAGGAGAGTATCCAAATTGTTTTTCTCCTGATGGCAATTTCATTTTGTATTCAGCTACGATCCAGGATGATCCGAAGAATGTACAGTTTCCGTCCGGCATCCTTTCGGAATTGTACAAAGTGCCAATTGATGGTGGCCGTTCAAAAAGGGTTTTATCAACTGCCGCTGAACTTGCTCAGATCAGCAGTGATGAAAACCTGATTGTTTACCAGGACCGCAAGGGATATGAGAATGCCTGGAGGAAACATCATACATCTGCAGTAACCCGTGATATATGGATTTATGATGCAGGTACTGCACAACATACAAGACTGTCAATGTTTGAAGGCGAAGACAGAAATCCTGTTTTTGGCCCCGGGGATGAAGAGGTCTTTTACCTGAGCGAAGCATCCGGCACATTGAATGTCTGGAAGATTGCTGCGAAGGGAGCCTCAAACCCGCAACAGCTCACCTCTTTTGAAAAGAACCCGGTCCGGTTTCTGAGTATTTCCCAAGATGGGACCTTATGCTTCGGTTATGATGGAGAGATCTACACCAGGCAGGATGGAGCAGATCCTGTTAAGGTCAACATTAACATTACTATAGACGACAGGTACAATGATGTTGAATTCATGAAGCTGTCGAAAGGTGCAAGGGATGTGGATGTATCAAAAGATGGTAAACAAATTGCCATGATTATCAGGGGGGAAGTATTTGTAACTTCCACCGACTTCAAAACAACAAAAAGGATCACAAATACTCCTGAACAAGAACGCTATTTAAGCTTTAGCCCCGACGGAAAGAAGCTCCTCTATGCCTCTGAAAGAAATGGCAGCTGGAATATCTATGAAACCAGGATCGTGCGTGAGGAAGAGTCCATATTTCCACTCGCAACAATCTTAGAGGAAACACCTGTGATTGAAATAGAAGCTGAGACATTCCAGCCGGCTTATTCTCCTGACGGCAAGGAAGTGGCATTCCTTGAAGAACGGGAAGCCCTGAAGGTGATTAACCTTGAGTCCAAAGAAGTCAGGACCATTCTGGATGCAAAATATAATTATTCTTACAGTGACGGTGATCAATGGTATCAATGGTCTCCTGATGGGAAATGGTTCCTGGCATCTTATTCTCCTAACGCGGTCTTTCTCAGGGATGTTGCACTGCTGGATGCTTCAGGCAACGAGGAGATTGTTAACCTTACCAAAAGTGGATATGGGGATGGAATGCCAAAATGGATGATGAAGGGAAAGATGATGATCTGGTCATCAGACAGGAATGGCTATCGCAGCCATGGCAGCTGGGGATCACATGATGATATCTATGGTATGTTCTTCACCCAGGAGGCATTTGACCGCTTTCAATTATCTGAAGAAGAACTAGAACTCCTAGAGGAAAAGGAAAAAAAGGATAAGAAAGATGGAGACAAGGATGATGAAAAAGACAAAAAACAAAAGGATAAAGATAAAAAGGATGGGGATGAGAAAGAGGATGAGAAGGTGGAACCCCTGGAGTTTGAGCTTGATGGTATTGAGGACAGAAAAGTAAGGCTGACTATTCATAGCTCAGCTCTTGCCGATTACGAGTTAACGCCAGATGGGAAAAAGCTCTATTACCTCAGTCGTTTTGAGAAGGGCTACGACCTGTGGATGAATGACCTGGTGAAGAAGGAAACCAAGCTCGTACTTAAGCTGAATGGTAAGGGGGGTGGAATGATCATGGATAAAAAAGGAGAGAACCTATATATTTTCAGCGACGGGCAGGTGATGAAAGTCACAACCAAAGACAATAAAAAGAAAAATGTAGCCTATATGGCTGAATTCTACCTGAACAAGTCGCTGGAAAGGGATTATATGTTTGAACATGTCTGGAGGCAGGCCGGGAAAAAATTCTATGATCCTGAACTGCATGGGGTGGACTGGGATTATTACAAAGCTGAATATAGTAAGTTCCTCCCATATATCAATAACAACTACGACTTTGCTGAGATGATGAGCGAAATGCTGGGAGAACTAAATGCTTCTCATACCGGTTCAGGCTACAGACCGAAGAATGAAAATGCTGACCAGACAGCCAGCCTTGGAGTATTTTATGATGATGATTATGAAGGGAATGGACTTAGAGTCCTTGAAATTATAAACAAGGGACCCCTGGATAAAGCAGAAGTTAATATCGAAGCTGGCTATATCATCGAAAAGATTGATGATGTAGAGATCCTCGCAGGTATGGATTATGCCGCATTACTGAATCACAAGAGTGGAAAACCAACCTTGCTGGGTGTTTACAATCCTGACAATAAAGAGAAATGGGATGTGATTGTGAAGCCCATTAGCCGTGGACAGGAATACCAGCTGCTATACGAGCGCTGGGTTGATAATATGGAAAAGCTCACAGAGGAGCTATCCGATGGCAGGATTGGATATGTCCATGTTCGTAGTATGAACAGCGGCAGCTACAGGGAATTTTATTCCAAAGTGCTGGGTGAAAACTTCAATAAGGAAGCATTGATCGTGGATACTCGCTTTAATGGTGGAGGCTGGTTGCACGATGACCTGGTGACCATGCTCAATGGTAAAAAGTATGTTGATTTTTACCCGAGGGGCAACCATATGGGCTATGAGCCGATGAATAAATGGATCAAGCCTTCTATCGTACTGATCAGTGAGAGCAATTATTCCGATGCACATGGCTTCCCCTATGCATATAAAACACTGAAAGTTGGCGAGCTAGTCGGTATGCCTGTTCCGGGTACCATGACTGCAGTCTGGTGGGAGACTTTGCAGGATAACACTGTGTATTTTGGTATTCCTCAGATTGGTACAAAGGATGCAGATGGCAATTACCTGGAAAATTTACAGCTTGAACCTGATTATAAGATCCGCCAGGATCCAGCCATTGTTGTCACAGGCAGGGATGAACAGCTTGAGAAGGCTGTAGATGTGATGTTGAAACAGTTGGATGAGGCTAAATAAAACTATTTTTTTAAAGCTAGCTTCAGCTCATCCAGCTGATCAGGACTGATTTGAGAAGGTGAATCGATCATGACGTCACGGCCGGCATTGTTTTTAGGGAATGCAATCACTTCGCGTATAGAATCCTGTCCTCCGAATAATGCTACCCATCGGTCGAAGCCAAAGGCTACTCCACCGTGGGGTGGCGCACCGAATTCAAAGGCATTCATCAAGAAGCCAAACTGTGCCTGGGCATCTTCATCGGAGAAGCCCAGCACCTGGAACATCTTCTTTTGCAATTCACGATTATGAATCCTGATCGAACCACCACCAATCTCCACACCGTTGATCACCATGTCATAGGCGTTGGCTCTGACTTTTCCGGGATCATCTTCAAGCAGTGTAACATCTTCAGCTTTAGGAGAGGTGAAAGGGTGATGCATGGCATGATATCTTTTGGCATCCTCATCCCATTCAAGGAGAGGGAAATCTACTACCCAGAGAGGCTTAAAGACGTCAGGGTCTTTCAACTCAAGGCGGTCACCGAGCTCCAGGCGCAGAGCGCTGAGCGCGAAGCGCGTAGCGTTGGTTTCACCTGCCAGTATCAGGAGCAGATCGCCTGGTTTTGCATGAAAAGCATCGGCCCAGCCCCTGAGCGCATCCTGGTCATAGAACTTGTCGACAGATGATTTGAGAGTACCGTCTTCGTTATATTTAACGTAGACCAGCCCTTTGGCGCCAACCTGTGGCCTTCTGACGAAGTCGGTGAGTTCATCCAGCTGTTTGCGTGAATAATCACCGCAAGCTTCTGCATTGATACCTACCACCATCTCTGCATTGTCAAACACCATAAATCCTTTGCCTTTGGCAAGGTCGTTCAATTCCACAAACTTCATGTCAAAGCGCAGGTCGGGCTTGTCACTGCCATAATACTTCATGGCCTCATCAAATGGCATCCTGGGGAAATCATCCACTTCAACCTCCTTAATTACCTTAAAGAGATGTTTTGCCAGGCCCTCGAAAGTTTTCAGGATATCTTCCTGGTCGACAAAGGACATTTCACAATCGATCTGCGTAAACTCTGGTTGCCTGTCGGCACGGAGGTCCTCATCCCTGAAGCATTTCACCAGCTGATAGTACTTATCATAACCAGCAACCATGAGAAGCTGCTTAAATGTCTGCGGCGACTGTGGTAATGCATAAAATTCATTCTCGTTCATCCGGGATGGTACAACGAAGTCACGTGCGCCTTCTGGGGTAGATTTGATGAGGTATGGCGTTTCAATCTCAATAAAGCCAATTTCATCAAAATACTTGCGGGTCTCAATGGCCATGCGGTGCCTGAGCAACATGTTTGCCTTCAGCGGATTCCGGCGCAAGTCCAGGTAACGGTATTTCATCCTCAGCTCTTCGCCACCGTCGGTCTCGTCCTCAATCGTAAATGGAGGGAGCTTGGAGGCGTTCAGGATAGTGAAGGAAGCTACGATGATCTCTATCTCACCCGTGGGGATGTTCTTATTCTTATTGCTTCTCTCTTCAACTTTTCCGATGGCCTGTATTACAAATTCACGGCCCAGCTTCCTCGCTTCATCACATAAATCAGCATTGGTATCCATATTGAATACCAGTTGTGTGATGCCGTAACGGTCGCGCAGGTCAATAAAGGTCATCCCACCAAGGTCCCTTGACTTCTGGATCCAACCAGATAGGGTGACGTTCTCTCCAACGTCAGAGATTCTTAATTCTCCGCAAGTATGAGTTCTTAACATGAAAATTAGTGCTTAAAATATTGATGCGAAATTAGGCATTTTTAGAATATGATACTGCCACCGTCGAAAAGAGGGCCATCGTACAATTCAATAATTTCATATTCGAGCTTCTCAAGGTAAACCCTGACCTTTTCCCCCTCGTCAAAATGAGCTAATGAACCAATGATAAATGCTTTGTCCTGATATATGCCGCAGGCCCCACCGAAGAACCCATGCTTCAGGCCCTGGATCCGGATCCCGACCGGGTCTACAAGTAAAACATCAATGTTCTTGCTCGTTAAAACCTGGTAAATACCTGTGTCAGAGGTGATAAAGTAATCATTTTTCAAAGGCAAGAGGCTGCATCTCGTATATCCCTGGTTTACATGTATTTGCTGATGATCCTGCAGGGATCTTAATATCTCAGGATCTGTTATGTTTTGATTATGAATGCAATATTTATCAGTTACAACGGCATTATAGACTGAACTTTCCGGGTATTGAAGACCAACCTCTTTTTCTCCCATATTAAAGGAGACTTTCCAGGCCTCAAGCAACTCAATATACATAGAAGGGGTATTTTGCGCAACAACCAAACCCTTTGGCGTTTTGCAGAAGAAGATATCCGGATGACCTGCGATGGCATCATAGGTGATGCCACTGGTCTGCAGTTCCATGGTCTCGCCAAAGGTCGAAAGCTTCCTTTTGGCCTGCTCCGGTATTGTATTATCAATAATAATCAACTTGGAATTCCCTTCCACTTAATTCAGGGTCTGTTTGAAATACCACGTAATCGAAATGTTCCAGTAAGAATTTTTTATTCTTTGCTTCATACCCAATAGCCCAATTCAGCGATTTTGGCGGTACGAAGATATGTACTTTCCTGGCATTGGACTTCTTCAGGATTTTTAATCTGTCATGCCATATATCCGTCAGGACCAGCTCTTTAAATGAGGGATGAAAAGGACCTGCAACCAGGTCACTTCCATCCAGAAGCCCATCGGAAGGATGTAATCCGGTCCTCAGCACTATTACACCGGATGATTCAAAGATGTTAATCACCTCCTTGGTCCATCTAACAGCTTCATCAAGAGAAAGGGGCTTATATTCTCCATTCCGGTACATCTTCTCCAGGTATGTCCCTTTGATCACCAGGGTGGGGTAGATGCGGGTTTCCTGTGCCCCCAGGTCGACAATGCCCTGGGCCGTTAATTTTGCTTTTTGCAAGGTGTCACCGGGCAGCCCTATCATCATTTGCAATCCTAAGCGGAAACCAGACTTCTTGATATGATCAGAAGCCGTGATCACTTCGGCCACTGTATGTCCTCTTCCTGACAATTTCAATACTTCATCATCCAGGCTTTGAGCACCCAGCTCAATGGTGGTTACATTATAGCTCAGCAGTAATTCAAGTACTTTTTTGTTGATAAAGTCCGGGCGGGTTGAAAGCCTTATCCCGTTGATTTGCTTGCTTTCAATAAATGGCTGTACCAGCTTGAGATATGCTTCCTGCTCTGACAGGGGAATCCCTGTAAAGTTCCCACCGAAAAAGCCCAGCTCTACAACTCTCTTCTTCTTTGGAAAGGTTGCAAGATGATCATGTATGATCTGCATGATCTTATCCTTGTCAGGAACAGATTCTTTTCCTGAGATCTTATGCTGATCGCAGTAGATACATTGGAACGGGCATGCCAGCTCCGGAATAAAAATTGGTATGGTGAAATGTTTCATCATTAACTAAAGTATAAATTTTCATTTATCTTAGCTATAAGAAAATGAACTTCCGTAAATGTACCATAGAAGATTATGACCTGCTGATCAGCCTCTGGGAGCAGGCAGGCCTGCCATACAAGCCCAATGGACGTGATTCACATGAGAGTATGGCGAGAGAAATGCAAACGAGCACCGGGTCATTCATTGTTGTGGAGGTCGACAACAAAACGGTAGGTTCTGTATTGGCCACCCATGATGGGCGTAAGGGCTGGATCAACCGTGTAGCTGTCATTCCCGGATACAGGAACAAAGGCATTGGCCGCGCACTGGTTGACTATGCCGAAAAAATCCTGTCGCAGGAAGGTATTGGCATTTTCGCCTGCCAGATAGAGGACTACAACAGTTCATCCCTGGAGGTATTCCAAAAGCTTGGCTACACCGAGTTTAAAGGCATGCATTACCTTACGAAAAGATCTCATTCGGAGATATAGGGAATTCATAGTACCATAGACTACCCATAGACTACCCATAGCGCCATAGAATACCCATAGCGCCATAGACTACCCATAGACTACCCATAGCGCCAAATACCAGATGTGTACTATGTGTATTCTAAGTTAAAGTCAAGTATTTTTTAGTTTTTCAAGCTGCATATTGTGCAATGGAAACATATGGAGTTCCTCTGGTTATTGTTGCAAAAACTCTTCCAATTAATTTATTTCTCACGTTATTGATAACAATTTTCTTATGCTTTCCTTCATCTATCTTCTTTTTGAAGTATTGCCGTATTTCCGGGTCATGGTTGATTGCAGCCAATGCTGCGTTTGTAAGCAGTGCTTTAATCGTTTTATTAGCGTAATGACTGATCCTGGTTTGACCATGTATGCTTGTCCCTGAACTATGCTCAAAAGGAGCTGAACCCACATAGCAAGCAAACTTTCTTGCATTATCAAAATCTTCAAAGCAATTTGTATAAACAATCATATATGCCGCCGTAATCATCCCAATACCTTTCACCGAAGTTGCTAATTGATACTGATGTTTGATTTTATGATGTTGATCTATTTGCTGGATGATTTCATTTTCTATTTCTTGTATTTGTTTGGTATAAACCCGGATCATTTTTTGTTGGTTTTTGATCAACACATCACTATTGCATAGCCCTAAATACTCTTTGGATTGCTCCATCGATGTTTTAAAGCTGGCTCGATTCCTGGCTAACCTGGATCTATAAGAGAGCAAATACTTTAGCCTGACCAATTGTTTTGATCCCAAGGTGGTCATTCTTAACTTATCCTTGTGCAAAAAGGCATATTCAGCAAGTCGGAAAGCATCAATCTGATCGTTCTTTCCCCTTTGTATGCCCAGAGATCTTTTTACCTGCAACCCACTAACCTTGGTATAATGTAATCCTTTATCCTCACAAAACAATTGCAGCGGGAGATCATACATGCCAGTATGTTCAAAGCAAATGACTAAATCTTGTAAATCTTCCAGGTTTCTTTCCAACCAGATGATCATTTTCTTTAAACCTTTACTGTTGTTATCAAAAACTTCCTTGGTTCCCTTCCCATAAATACAAGCATCCAGTTTAGCTTTTGAAACATCAATTCCTAAAAAAGTTCTTTTTTTCATAACTTTGAGTGACTTTGTTTTTAAAATAGTTGCATTAACTAAAACCTTTATTGGACCTTAAGTCCAAGATTCTAACAAGTTCTTGCAACTGTGAATGGAAGAATGGGGACTAAAACGCATAATAGACCATCTGCCTTGCTCTATGCTTAGTTCACCCCATTCTTTCTTTTTTCAACAAAGCCAAAGATAACTTCAAATGAAAAAGGCTAAACTAAAGGTTCTATGCGTCTTCTATGTGTTCTATGCGTCTTCTATGGTCCTATGCGAAGGCGAATGCCTTCGGAATGACTTGCAAACTCCGGCGCATACATGCATTGTATCGTGGTGATGCCATTGCTGAAGTCGCCCTTCTGAGACGCGACAAGCGGGTACTCGAACACATAAGTGCCTTTACGCAGGTAACTGAAGAAGAAATTGGTGGCTGCATCGCCGGTGGTCTCATAATAACCAAGCCCACCCTGGTATCGATAGCCGGATAATACATTTATTGGCTCCAGCGCAGCTGCACGCATATCTTTCATGTGTACATATTCCATGTCACGATCGACACGCAGCTCAATCCTGACCATAACTTTATCTCCTACATGAATACTTCCGTTATCCGCAATGGCTTCAATAACAGGGCCTGAGGCTGTGTTCTTCTCAACAAACAATTGCTTCTTGATGCTCAACGGTGTCTCATGAGGTGTGATCTTATCAAGGTCCTCGAAATATTGCCAGTAAACAGCTCCCCATGCAATGCCATCATCTTTTTTGGTGACTTCAATATTGCCCATGCCTGACTTGATCTCACTGCCATGCCATGAAGTCTGGAAATAACCTGTTCCGGCTTCCACCTTAACATCTTCTAATGCCTTAGGATCAATCTTCTGCTTGCCAATGGTGATATCAACGAGCTGATCACTTGCCAGCAGGTCAGAACCCCTCAATAACAGTGCATAACAAGCTTCTGTCGTGGCCCTTGATGTTTTCCAGTCATGGGTCTGCTTCTGCTTAAGCAACCAGATTTTCATCTTCTCAACAGACTCCATGTCGTGGGCTACCTCATCGAAGGCTTCGATAAGCAAAGCCTGCTTTTCAATAGGTGCCTGGTACCAGAAATACCCTTCCGGAGATTTCCAGTACATGCCCATCTCTTCATTAAAGAGTGCATGCTCCTTGATGGATGCCATGATCTCTGATGGAGTTGATTTCTCACCAATACGGTTTAATGCCAGGGCAATCATTCCCTGCAGATACTTGCTTTGCTTCAGCCAGTATTTCTTTGCCTGCTCACGGTAATAATTGAAAGCTTCCTCATTCCTTTTGCTAACAGGATTATCATTTAGGAAGTAAGTCCTTGCATACAGGTATTGTATTTGCAGTTGACTGATATGCTGCTCTTCCATCTTCTCCGGATACTTTTCAAGGATCTTTTCATAGTCTTCCCTGATCCTCTCATCAAGATATGAAACAGCCTTACGGATCATGTTCCATGAAGTCCTGTCGTCCCTGATACTGCTTACCCCGAGATGATCGAGGTGGCCGAACCCGGTTACAATATGCTGAGTTATATAACGGCTGTCCTGCATGCCTTCAAACCACGGCCAGCCACCATTAGGCAGTTGCTTGCGTTGTAGCTTGGCAAGTGCCCCGGTCAGGTTATTGGCCATATGGTTCAGGTCAAACAGCAGACCGACCCTTTGCTTGCGCTCAGATTCACTCTGTGCCTGCATCACCCAGGGTGTTTCTTCCAGGATCAATGCCTTCAGGTCCTGGTTTTTCTCCAGGTTGGATAAAAGAGCATCCGGCGTGAGGTGCTTCCAGCTATCAAAAACTCTTTGGATCTTAGGATTGGAATTAGCAATATGAGATGCAATACTATTTGCATAGTACCTGCTGAATACCTGCTCAGAGCATTCGTAGCTTGTTTCCATCAGGTAGGGCAAAGCCTGTATGGCGTACCATGCCGGATTGGATGTAAATTCCAGGGTCAGCTTGAAGTTTCTTGCAGTGCTGGAATTAGAACTAACAAGCTTGCTGAATTTAAAGTTCTTTGTCTGCTTCCCGTTGATGGGTAATGGCAAGGATTCTGTCACTAACATCCTGTTGGTCAGGACAGGGATAGCCATTTCTTCACCATCACTGTATTGCCCGGCCTTAGCCACGACCCTGTAAGTGATGGCATCCAGGTTGTCTGGAATACTTACAGCCCATTCAAGGACCTGGCTCATGCCTTTGCTGACGGCAAACGACTGCTCAATCACCTGGCCCTCGTCAATGATATTGACTGCCTGCATGCTGATGGCATCCAGGAATTCCAGCCTGGCATTGCCCAATAAAGTCTTATCGGAAAGGTTGGCAATTTTAGCTGAAAAGATCATTTTGTCGCCCTGCCTGAAAAACCTTGGTGGATTAGGGACTACCATCAATTGTTTTTGTGTGACAAGCTCTTTCTCAATCTGGCCAACTTTTAAATCAGAAGTATATGCCAGTCCCATCATTCTCCATCGTGTTAATGACTCAGGGACTGTAAACTTGATGATGACATTGCCTTCTGTATCCGTCCTTAAATCAGGGAAGAAGAATGCAGTCTCACGGAAATCCCTTCTGACCTGTATCCCTGAAAAGTCCTCAGGTGCTTCCGGTTTAGGTGGTGGAAGTATTAATTGCTCATCTCCTGTATCCTTTGCTTCCATTTCCCCACCGCCATCAAATGTCGGCTCTCCCTGCTGAGGTGTAATGGATTTCTTGATCCCCATTCGCGTTACATTGTCCATCATCGGTTGGGGATAGCGGAACATCCTCATGCCAAACCAGTTCAGACGGTCATATTGATGAAATACAGGCCCGGTTATGTGTATAACGGGGAAAGTGAACATCTGGGTTGAACTGGTTAAGAAAGCCTCATTGATGTTCCATGCAGTGAAATTGGAAAAGTACCTGTTCAGGTTGAAATTCCACCAGTGCCCCTTGAAAGCATCCAGGGATGCATCATACATGCTTGCCAGCATCTCCGCAGCCACAAGGTCACCATTCTTGTCTGTGATCTTGATCTGCCATTCTTCCTGCTGTCCGGGCAAGAGTTTATTACGAAAACTTGCAAAGGAAACATCCAGCTCCTTATTGGTATAAGGTACCTTTATCACAGCAGTATTCTGATAACTGCGATTCTTTGTAATAAAGGTTATGCTGATCCCTACATTTCCCCTGTGCTCTTCAACAATGAGAAGCTTGATGAGTTTCTGTTCATCACTCAGGGTTAAATGAGTCCGTTTAAGTATTTTTTTATCCTTCAGGATCTCATAGATCATGTGGACATTCTTTTCCTTTGTCCCCACAAGAAATTTCACTTCTTCTCCTGGTTCAGCCTTTTCATTTAAGATACTGAACCAGTTATATTCATTTACAGGAACAGCCTTGTTCTCCGTTGAGAATGCTGTGAAATATTTTTCCAGTTCAACTTCCTGCCCGAATTTATCTGTAGCACTTAAGCTGACAATATAATCCCCCTGTATCAGTCCTGCAAGGCTTTTCATATCAATGATGCTGTCACTGGATGTATTTAATGTCTTTTCATAAATAACATCTGCCTTCTCCCATTCAGATTTGTCATTTTCATTCGCATATGCATCATTAGGAAATTCCTTGATAAAGTCCTTTTCAGGAATGATGAAAACATCAGGGCGGGTCCATTCCCTTTCCCGAATCAACCTGTCTTGCGTCTTGAGTCTTGCCACTTGAACCTTTATCTCCGCTGGCTCATGAACTCCGTTTAAATTGGTCGACTTCACTAAAAACGCTGCAGCTTCATCAATATTTAAAGTTTCAGGTATGTTAATATCAATCATCAGTGCATTAAACCCAACCGATACATTTTGATGGCCGGAATGAGTCTCACCGTTGATATCTGTCACATCCGCACTGATGGTATAGTTGAAAACAGGTTTGAATTTTCTGTTCAGGCTCTTATCAGGCAAGGCCGTAAACGTAACAACAAATTCCCCGTTCTCATCAGTCTGGGTTACCCCATTGCTGATCTCCATCTCGGCAGAAACAGGAAAATAGTCAAACCACGGGTATCTCCAGGAAGGGAATAATGCCCTTCTCACAACCCTGTATTTTACATTGGCCTGGTCAACATTATTACCAGAGTAAGCCTGTGCCTTACCGGTCACACTTACCTGTTCGTCAAGCTTATAACTTCCTTTTACTGGTTCGAACACGACCTCAAATTTTGGACGTTTGTATTCTTCTACAGAGATAAATATCGAACCGGACTCATTCTTGATCCTCATATTTCCTGTTAAAACACCTATGGGCGCAACAAAAGAGCCACTGAATGAGCCGAATTCATTGGTCAGGAAGCTTAGTTCTGAGATTTTCTGCCCGTTGACATCATTGAAAACAACCTTTGTTTCATGGTCCTTAATGATGGAATATTCGTCCCCTGCCTTTTCAAGGACAATACCTTTAAAGTAAATCGTCTGACCGGGCCTGTAAATGGATCTGTCAGTAAAAAAGAATGTCTTTGTTACTTTTTTAATATCTCTCTTCCCAATCCTTTGCTGATAGAAGTAGTTGGGAGAAACGAACCTGTCTTCCCTGAAGGAGAACTCCAGCATCAGGCGGTTTGCCTGACCTGTTACTGTTGGGATCTGGAAATATCCAGCCTCACCGGAAATGAATTTATCGCCTTCGATGGTCTGATAACTACGTGTGTTATAATCGTACTCCTGGTAATAGGACTGAACCTGTACGTCCTTGATGCCGGAACCATTATCCCGGTCAAGTACATAAACATCGATTGATCCATCATCAAGCCGCTGGCTTATATAGCTGAGGTTCGTAGCCCAAAGACCCGCATGGCTTATCACCCCTTCGTCCAATGTGAAATCTTCATTGCTGCTGGCCAGGATAATATAATATCCCAGTGGCAGTTCCGGCAAACGGATCTCAGCTGCATGCTCCTGGAAGTCTCCGTCATCTATCAATTCTTGCTTCCACTGCTGGCTCGCTGTTTTTTGCAGGTATTGCTTTAAAAGGTCTTCCCTGCGGTGGCTTTGCTTCAGCTGCTTATCTTCCTGGTAATCCATAGGAATAATGCGGAAATATGCTTTCTGAACATTCCTGAATGTTAGTAAGCCGGGAAATGCCTTGCCTGGAATACTGGCATAAATAGTTGTTAAGGATAAAGATTTCTTTTGGATGATCTTTTTCAGTTCCTTGCAATTTTCGGCCCCAAATGATTTTGGGTACTTTTTGACAGCATTGTCAATAATCTCATTGGCCTCTTTTATGTCCCATTTATATCTGTCTGACTCCAGCGGATTGTATAGCTGCCCGCGTTCATAATAATACCTTGCAATTTGATAGCTCACCTCCGTAGAACTTTTTGAATCCCCGTAAGCCTGGTCCAGAAACAGGAGTGACTCAAGATAGAGACTGTCCTTGACTTCCATGACCGCATTGCTCCGTACAAACTGCAGCCTCTTCAGGTCAACATCAATAAGTGCTTTGGGATCCTTGTCCTTAATATGGAACTTGATCAGGTCCTGAATGATATCCAGCGCATAATATTTCAATGAAAAGGAATCCTGTGTGGTGATCTTCACCTTGATAAAATCAGGGGCAGGGCTGAGGTATGACGTTTGATTCATCTCAAAACGGTATACCGGCTGGGTCAATGAGCTTTCATCCTGCATGAAATAGTCAACTGCCCTATGGGCCAGGAAATCATATAAGGTAGGTCGGAATTGTTTGGACTCTTTTTCTGTTTCCAGGATAGGATCAAAATCCTCTAGAGAAATATCCTTTAGCATATCCTGGTTATCCAGAGAAGATACGTAATGCCTGATAATCGCCTGCGTGACCTTCTCCATGTCCCAGGTCTCAATATCCTCCGGGTCATAATTGACAGTGACATTCCTGTTGAGCAGCTTGTACCTGTTAGCCTGGTAGTAAAACATGTACATCTCCGCAATGACTGAATTGAGGATCTGCTTCATGGGCTCCTGGGACACCTCGATCTCGGCATTAAGCTTATAAACTGCTTTGACAAAATAGTTCTCTTCAATATCTGAATGCAGACGCATCTGATACATCACAGCTTTTATGAATTGGGGTGCGTTACTGTCTTTTTTAGCCTGAGCATAAATATTGTCAACTACCTCCAAAGCTGATTTAGGAAGGCCCTGCTTTGTGAGAGACTCAACCTGCTGCCAGAGCTTATCATAGTCACCACCATCCAAAACAATAACGGTGGATTGATTATCAGACTGGGTGGGTGTAAAACCTGCACCCAACATTATAATTCCAAATAATGCTGCAAGGGATAAGAATTTTATTTTCATAATGCTAATTTTTCGGCTGGTTAGTATCAGTCAATTTTTGCATCCATTGGATGTCTAAGGCCCTCAATTTCTATCAGCTCCAGTTTAATAGATCCGATGATTACAGCAGAACTACCAAGGATAGGAACCAGGTTTTTATCATCTGTTACCCAGAGTACCATAGGATACGGCTCGTCAAAAACCTCACCCTGTGCAACCATGGGCTTGAACTTCAGGCAGCGGAATTTTCCCAGTTTGGTTTCCACTATCTCTCTTCCGAGAAAAATAATCTTTGAGTTGTAAACCGAATCATCCAGGATGAAATCAATGAAGAATTCATCATTCGGCTGAGCTTCAGAATAGTCAATGGTCCTCATGTAGTAAAAAGCAGACACAATATCCTGTACCCCCGGAGGGACCTTTATTGTTTTTCTGGTGCTGGTAGCAGTACTATCATAATGATTAAATAGGATCTCCTCTGTTTTTCTGAAGTCCCCTTCCCTTACATCGCGCTTAAACTGCCAGGGTACTAAGGCTTCTTCATCTATCCATGATTCGAACTTATCACGGACCTTGAAAAAGAAGTTGAACAAACCTACTGATTTAGCTTCAATCCCAACGTGGTAAGTATTCCTTCCATTGAATTGTGTTATGCTATGGTGAACCGAAATGGTCCCTGTGCCTGCTGTGATGCCAGATGTAAGCCAGGCATCATAGAAAACCCGGTATTTGGCCTTCTCTCCTCGCTGGAATACAGTATTCTCTATTTCTGGAAGTTCCTGGGCTTCGAGGTTCTCAAAGGGAAAGAGGAACAAAACAATAACTATGGTTATGAGCTTATGAATTGATCTCATAATGATTTTCTCGTTTTCACAAATGTCTTTTCGAATATCGTGCCAAAAAACAATCAGATAACAATATTTATGATTTTTTGTGGAACGACAATAATCTTCTTAGGGGTCTTACCTGCAATCCATTTTTCAGCCTCTTCAGCTGCTAATACTGCCTTTTCGATCTCATCTTTTGGCATGTCCATAGGCAATTCCAGTTTGAACCTCAGTTTGCCGTTAAAGGAAACGGGATAAGTGAATGTGTTTTCGGCCAGGTATTGTTCATCCCAATCAGGGTAAGCAGCGAAACTTATGCTGTTATCGTGTCCCATCAGGCTCCATAACTCCTCGCTGATATGTGGTGCATATGGGGACAGTAAAACAGCCAGGGGCTCCAGGATACTTCTTTTTGCGCATTTCAGCTCGCTCAATTCATTAACACAGATCATGAAGGCACTGACAGCAGTATTAAAAGAGAATCGTTCAATATCAGCCCTTACTTTTTTTATGGTTTTGTGCAGTATTTTTAACTCTCTTTCATTTGCTTGCTCATCAACAATTGCAATCTCATCCTGATCGTTGAAATACAGCCTCCAGAGCTTTTTCAGGAAGCGGAACACACCCTCAACACCTTTGGTGTCCCAGGGCTTATGGTACTCAAGCGGTCCCAGGAACATCTCGTACAAGCGCAGGGTGTCGGCCCCGTAATGCTCAATGAGCTCATCGGGATTGACAACGTTGTGTTTTGATTTGGACATCTTTTCGATCTCCCAGCCACAAATATATTTTCCGTCTTCAAGAATGAATTCAGCATCCTTGAACTCAGATTGCCACTCCTTAAAGGCCTCTACGTCCAGAATATCATCCTGCACCATGCTGATATCAACATGCAGGGGGGTTGTTTCGTAATTATCCCTCAGGTTGTAAGAAACAAACTTCAGGGTTCCTTTAACCCGGTACACGAAGCTCGACCTGCCCTGGATCTTGCCCTGGTTGATGAGTTTCTTGAATGGTTCGGCTTTGCATGCCAACCCTATGTCGTACAGGAACATGCTCCAGAACCTTGCATAGATAAGATGTCCGGTCCCATGCTCGTCACCACCGATGTACAGATCAATATCCTGCCAGTAATCATTGGCTTCTTTGGAAAAGTATCGCTTATCGTTCCAGGGGTCCATATAACGGTAGTAATAGCCACTTGATCCTGCAAAACCGGGCATCGTATTGGTTTCAAGAGGATATCCATCTTTTGTTTTCCAGTCTTTGGCCCTGGCCAGCGGAGGTTCACCGGATTCTGTCGGTAAGTACCTGTCCACTTCAGGCAATTCTAATGGAAGTTCACTTTCATCAAGCACATAAGGCATCCCATCTTTATAATAGACAGGAAACGGCTCGCCCCAGTACCTTTGCCTGCTGAAGATAGCATCCCTGAGCCTGAAGTTCACCCTTCCAAAGCCAACTTTCATTTTTTGCAGCTCATTGATGGTGGATTCAATGGCCTCATTAACTTCCATTCCTGTGATAAAACCCGAATTGATCATGATGCCTTCCTTTGCATCGTATGAATCTTCCCAGGTTTGCGGATCAGATGCTTGTTCATCTTTCTTACTGACCACCTGAATTATGGGGATATTAAAGAACCTTGCAAAGGCAAAGTCCCTGCTGTCGTGTGCCGGGACAGCCATGATGGCTCCTGTTCCGTAGCCAGCCAGCACATAATCCGCTACCCAGATGGGAATTTTTTCATTATTGACCGGGTTGATGCCATATGCCCCGGTAAATACACCAGTGATCTTGTCGATTTCAGCCACCCTCTCTCTCTCCGAACGGTTCTTCGCCCACTGCACATATTCCATAACCTCCTGTTTTTTGTCAGGACGGGTAATCTCTTCAATCCACTCATGCTCAGGGGCAAGTACCATGAATGTGGCTCCCCAGAGCGTATCTGGCCTGGTGGTAAAGACCTCCAGGACCTTATCATGTCCATCAATTCCAAAGTCGACAGAGGCACCTTCAGAACGGCCAATCCAGTTTCTTTGCACTTCCTTCAGGGAATCGAACCAGTCAAGATGGTCAAGTCCATCTAATAATCGCTGGGAGTAAGCTGTGATCCGCAATGACCATTGCTTCATCAGCTTCCTTTCTACAGGATGGCCACCACGCTCGGAGAAGCCATCTTTGACTTCATCATTGGCGAGCACTGTCCCAAGGGCAGGGCACCAGTTCACCATTGTATCGGACAGGTAGGCCAGGCGATAGTTCATCAGTATCTCCTGTTGCTCTTTTTCTGAGTATGAATTCCATTCCTTTGCCGTAAATATTGCAGCCTCATCACAGGAAGCATCAACATCAGCATTTCCATTCTCTGCGAACACTCTGATTAAATTATCAATCGGCTCAGCCCTGTTGTTTTTGTTGTTATACCAGTGCTTGAATAATTGGATGAAAGTCCACTGGGTCCATTTATAGTAGGATGGATCACAGGTCCGCACTTCCCTGTCCCAGTCATAGGAAAAACCGATCTTATCCATTTGCTTACGGTACCTGTCTATATTCTTATAGGTTGTAACCTGGGGATGTGTGCCTGTTTGTATGGCATACTGCTCGGCAGGAAGGCCATAAGCATCATAACCCATAGGGTGCAGGACGTTAAAGCCTTTGTGCCTCATGTACCTGGAATAGATATCAGAAGCGATATATCCAAGTGGGTGGCCAACATGAAGCCCTGCGCCGGAAGGATAAGGGAACATATCGAGCACATAGTACTTTGGCTTGTCGGATATGTTATCCGCCTTGAAGGTTCTGTTGTCCCTCCAGTACCTTTGCCATCTTTGCTCTATGCTCCCGAAATTATATTCCTTCATCTCACCCAATAGTTAACTGTAAAATAATATCTTATGTTCAGGTCGCTCCTGAAAGATTCAATTTGCGAAAATAGGAAAAATACTTATTTTAGCATACTCAATCTTTGATCATGGGCAAGAAAGAAGACAGATATTACAGGCGTAAACTAAAATCCTCCTACCTTACTTCGATGGTTAGTATTACGCTTGTTCTCTTTATGATGGGACTGCTGGGCTTGATAATACTGCACGCCAAGAAGCTGTCTGATTATGTGATGGAGAACATCAGCATTTCTATCATTATGAAGGAAGATGTGAAGGAGGCCGGGATCATACAGCTGCAGAAAACACTTGATGCATCTGAATTTGTGAAATCAACGGAATATATTACCGAGGATGAAGCTGCTGAGGAGCTGACCGAAGATCTTGGTGAGGATTTTATTGGATTCCTTGGCTATAACCCGCTTCTGCCATCTATTGACCTCAGGGTTAAGGCTGAATATGCCAATGCGGATAGTATCGCCATGATTGAACAAACCCTGCTTGCAGATGATAATGTGAAGGAGGTGTTTTACCAGAAATCACTTGTGCAACTTCTGAACCGGAATATCCGCAGGATAGCCATTATTATCCTGGGTTTTAGCCTGCTCCTGCTGGTAATCGCCTCTGCCCTTATCAATAATACCATCAGGTTATCAGTATACTCGAGGCGATTCCTGATCAAGACGATGCTACTGGTCGGCGCTACACGCGGCTTTGTCAGCCGTCCATTCCTGGTCAGGGGAATAATGCAGGGCCTGTACAGCTCTTTCATCGCTATCTTAATACTTGGCGGAATCCTGTACCTTTCTCAAAAGGAGATGCCTGAACTAATTAATTTACAAGATATTGACCTGTTCCTGTCCCTGTTCGGGATAGTTATCCTGCTGGGTATCATACTCTCATGGATATCTACCCACTTTGCTGTTAAGAGATACCTGAAGATGGATGCAGACCGTTTGTATTATTATTAAAAAAAGTTAAATCAGATAGGATTTGTAAAAATTCCCCTATTTTTGAGGCTCTAAATCATACATCATGGCCAAACAGAAAGTTAAAAGTCAGGGCAAACAGAAGCCGGTCAAACAGGAAGCAAAGCAAGCTGAACCGGCAAAACCAGCAGTTGAAACATCAACAGCATTTGCTTTTGGACGAGAGAATTACAAATTGCTGTTTATTGGCCTTGCTTTCATTATTGTTGGTTTTCTCCTGATGATAGGTGGCGGATCGGATGATCCGGATGTATTCAGCGAAGATATATTTAGTTTCAGAAGAATGACCCTCGCACCTATTCTGATCCTTGCGGGTTTCGTTATCGAGATCTTCGCCATCATGAAAAAACCTAAAGATTAATCATCTTTTTATAATCCAATGGATTGGTTTGAAGCATTAATACTTGGCCTCGTACAGGGGCTTACCGAGTTTTTGCCAGTGAGCAGCAGTGGCCACCTGGAGCTGGGAAAAGCTATCCTTGATGTTAATCCGGAGAAGAGCCTGATGTTTACTGTACTGGTACACGGGGCCACAGTCCTGAGTACCATTGTTGTATTCTACAAAGATATATGGCGCCTGTTCAAAGGCCTCTTTGCCTTTAAATGGAATGAGGAAACATCATATGTTGCCAGGCTATTGCTTTCGATGGTTCCGGTAGCTATCCTCGGGGTGTTCTTCAAGGAAGAAATTGAAAGCTTCTTTACAGGTAATGTCAGGTTCGTTGGGGCCATGTTGATTGTTACAGCTGCACTGCTGACTTTAACTTACCTCAGGAAAACAAATATCCGTAAAATTGGATTCCTGGATTCAATTATTATCGGGGTAGCCCAGGCCTTTGCCGTATTGCCGGGCGTTTCCCGTTCCGGTGCCACTATTTCAACAGGCCTGATGCTGGGTGTTAAAAGGGAATTTGCTGCCCGCTTTTCTTTTCTGATGGTCTTAATTCCAATTTTAGGAGCTAACTTTAAAGACCTGGCATCAGGTGAGATGACGGGCAATGCTGAGGTTGGTATGTTGCCGCTAGTGGTTGGCTTTCTTGCAGCTTTTATATCGGGATTACTCGCCTGCAGGTGGATGATCAACATAGTTAAGAAAGGCAACCTGATCTACTTTGCCATCTACTGCCTGATCGTTGGAACGATTGCAATAATTGTTGCTTAATCATACTTATTCTTCATGGATCAAACCCGTAACAATAAGCCAAAAGATTTTATTGAAGGTGAGATTCTTCTGATCAATAAACCCACCACCTGGACATCCTTTGATGTGGTAAACAAGATCCGGCGTATGTTGCGCTACTTCCTGAAAACGAAAAAGATAAAGGTTGGCCATGCCGGGACACTCGATCCTTTGGCCACCGGCCTCTTAATCATCTGTACCGGGGGTGCGACCAAGCAAATCCAACAATTCCAGGACCTGGACAAGGAGTATACCGGCACCATATATCTTGGTGGTACAACCGCTTCTCTTGATTCGGAGACTGAAGTCACCGACATATTCCCGGTTGAGCATATTACTGATGACATGATCGTCCATGCTGCAGAAGAATTTGTTGGAGATATTGAGCAGGTCCCGCCTGCATATTCTGCCATCAGGATTGAAGGAACACGTGCTTATCGCCTGGCCAGGAAAAACCAGGATGTGAATATGTCTCCGCGCAGGGTGAACATTTCAACTTTTGAAATAAATGATATCCAGATGCCCCGGGTTAAGTTCAGGGTTACCTGCTCCAAAGGTACCTATATCCGATCCCTCGCCAGGGACTTTGGACAGGCACTTGATAGCGGGGCCTACCTTGAAGATCTGTGTCGCACCAGGATAGGGGATTTTAAACTGGCTGATGCCATGGAGATTACTGACCTTGAAAAAATATTGAAAGAGAGACAACAATCTGGTCTCAATTCTGTTTAATTACCTGCAAGCTTTTTGTGAATTGCTCTAAAATTACTGATATCGTTGCATTTAAGACAAAAAGAGTTGCGTAGGGCCTCAAAATTTCGTAAATTTGCAAACTATTTCCACAGAAGATTAAACCTAAACAGACTATTAGAATGAAATTATCCCAGTTTAAATTTCATTTACCGCCAGAATTGATTACGAACTATCCACCTGACAATAGGGATGAAGCCAGATTGATGGTTCTTAACCGCAAGGATCAAACGATAAAGCACAAGAATTTCAAGGATATCTTAGGTTACTTTAGCGATGGTGATGTATTTGTGATTAACAACACTAAAGTATTTCCTGCCAGGCTTTATGGCACCAAGGAAAAGACAGGGGCCAAGATAGAAGTGTTTCTTTTACGTGAGCTGAACCGAGAGACAAGGCTTTGGGATGTGCTCGTTGACCCGGCCAGAAAGATCCGGATAGGCAATAAACTATATTTTGGAGAAGATGAGTCACTTGTTGCGGAGGTGATTGACAATACCACTTCCCGTGGCCGTACTTTACGGTTCTTATTTGATGGGCCTTACGAAGAGTTCAAGAAAACCATCTATTCACTTGGCCAGACTCCTTTGCCCAAGATCCATAACCGTCCGGTAGAACCGGAAGATGAGAAGCGCTACCAGACCATTTATGCCAAGTATGAAGGAGCAGTGGCTGCACCAACAGCTGGATTGCATTTCAGCCGCGAACTGATGAAAAGGCTTGAACTCATCGGTATTTCATACGCTGAAATAACCCTGCATGCAGGATTAGGTAACTTCAGGGCTATTGAGGTTGAGGACCTTACAAAACATAAAATGGACTCTGAAGAAGTCATTGTAGATGATGTCAATTCCAACATCATCAACCAGGCGAAAGACAAGAAAAAACAAATCTGCGCCGTCGGGACAACATCAATGAAGGCACTGGAAACATGTGTATCCATCACTGGAAAAGTAAAACCGTTCAAGGGCTGGACCAATAAGTTCGTCTTCCCCCCTTATGAATTTGGTGTTGCAGATGCCATGGTCTCCAACCTGCACCTTCCGCAATCCTCTATGATGATGATGGTAGCCGCTTTTGCCGGTTATGATTTTCTGATGAAGGCATATAAGGAAGCTGTCAAAGAGAAATATAAATTCTTCACCTATGGTGATGCCATGCTGGTGATCTAACACTATGGCTTTGAAGAAGTATGTGCTGATCACTGCCGGCGGGACCGGTACCCGGATGCAGTCTGCTGTTCCCAAACAATTTCTTTTACTAAAGGATAAACCCATCCTGATGCATAGCATGCAGGCTTTTTATGACGTATACCAGGACCTGGGATTCATTGTCGTTTTGCCTGAAGAATATTGGGATGATTGGAAGGTGCTTTGTGAGAACCATGGATTCAACCTGCCCCATCAATTGGTTGAAGGAGGCGAAACCCGCTTTCAATCTGTAAAAAACGGACTGACGGCCCTGCAGGAGGATGGCCTGGTGGCCATTCATGATGCCGTAAGGCCCCTGGTGTCCAAAAGAGTTATCCAGGAAGGCTTTGAACTGGCAGGCCGGCAGGGAAATGCCATACCATGTATTCCTGTGAACGAATCAGTCAGAACAGTTCAAGGTGATGAAAATAAACCGGCTGACAGGGACATGCTGCGTATCATCCAGACTCCGGAGGTCTTTAAAGTATCCCTTATCAAAAAAGCCTATGAGGTGGATTATCATCCGGGATATACTGATGATGCTTCTGTGCTTGAAAGGATGGGGGAGAGGATTCAGCTTTTTGAAGGCAATATTGAAAATATAAAGATCACTAAACATGCTGACCTGCTAATTGCAGATGCCTTATTGGAGAGCCTTAATTCCTGATTTTTCTTCCCTTCCAGGAATAACCTAAGGGCAAATTCCCCACTACCGCCATCACAGTAGCAAATAACACATAGCCAATAGCAAATATAAAATAGTACCCCATAACATTATCTCTCCTTGCAAACATGCTGAACCCGAGCAGGATGGGTAAATCGACAATTACCTTGATAATCCACATTGCGGCCGTTATCCTTGGAAGGATATCAAATTGCCCGGCCAGGATAGAACAGGTTAATAAAGAAAGATTGAAAAGGAAAACTATCAGTGCTACGATAATTATAGCCGGATCGCGATAGCCCTTGCTTTTGGAGACCCAGCGAAGTCGCTGGTTTAGATAGGCTTTTAAAGTTCTTTTTGCATTTGTTTCAACGATTGCCTCTCTTATTTTCAAAAAGCGAATAGCCTTCTTACCAAATAGCTTTTTAATTCTTAACAGAAGGAAGATATCATCTCCGGAAGCGTATTTCCGGCTTTTATCATCAGTTTGAGCCTGCAGGTAAGCATCTTTTTCAAATGCCAGGTTGGCCCCATTGCACATGATAGGCCTGTTAATGCCAATTGCTCCGGCGCCTGATGCCACCAGGCTCATGAATTCCATACTCTGGAAGGATTTGAAGAAACCATATGTTTTTTCGAGAACCACCGGGCCTGAAATCAACTTTGGATAATACTGTTCATAATAAGAAGCAATACTTGATAACCATTCTGGTCCCACCCGGCAATCTGCATCCGTCGTAACGATCAGATCCCCTTCAGCCACCTCAACCCCCTTTCTTATCGCTTCCTTTTTCCCAACACCATCATTCAGTTCAAGGCTTATCCGGTATCCGGCATCCGGCCCCTCGACGTCGCTCGGGACAGGCATCTGGTATCCTCTAACAACCTCACTTGTACCATCCGTTGAATGATCATCCACTAGTATCACTTCGTGCAGCTCCTTCGGGTAACTTTGATTTAAAAGATTGGTAAGTAACTGTCCGATGCTATCTGCTTCATTCCTGACCGGGATGAGCACGGAAATCTTTGTTTTGGGTGCAGTATCATCCTTCTTCCATCTATTTATCCTAAACCACCCAATGGTTAATGCCAGGATAGTGATAACATATAGCAAGGTTATTATTCCAGCTGCTTCAGCCATTCTTCCTGAAGAATTTAAGGTTGAACACCATAATGGCCCCGATCAGTGCAGGAACAGCCAGGTTGATCAGCCAGATACCGGATGAAGCTGCGATGATGCCCAGGTCAAGATTGAAGTCGGAAACTCCATGGCTCTCAAGGTATGTCCCTATGATAAACAGTGCCACAGAGCCCCTGATGCCCAGTTCAGCAATGGCGATGGTTGGAATGATGGTAATGGCAAACAGGATGATGCTGATCATGATAAACCCGGGAATAAGTGGCAGGTTTACACCAAAAATTTTAAGCATCAAGTAAAACTGAAGGGTAAAAACAATGTAGCGCAGCAGGCTGTATCCCAGTACCTTCAGCAATTCACGGAATTGGTATAGGTTAAATACTTTGGTGTATTTCTTAAGCTTCTTCCAGCTGTTGCCGATCAGGCGGTTAACAAAGTCTTTTACTGCTGATACTTTCAGGAAAAGCATAAGAAGAAATGCAAACAAAGCAATTGTTATCAGGGCCAATGCAAGGTACAGGTATATAAACAGATCATCAGATATACCCAGTTCATCTGTAATGAGATCTTTAAAAATCATTACAAAAATTGCAATGCCTGTAGCCCCGAGGATGAAAGTGACCAGGAACTGGCTGATACTGCCAAGGATGGTGATGAGGATGCCTTCAACCCTGTTGGCTTTCTCAAGGATGAAAACCCTGCCCAGGAATTCACCGATGCGGTTTGGTGTAAATGAGCTGATGGCGACTCCGGAGAGGACAGCTTTGTATGACTTCAGATAGGGGACTTTTTCGATTTTCCGGATGAGGTATTGCCATTTGCTGGTTTCTATGCCCCAGTTGACAAAGACAAGGACCAGGCATAAAACGAAAAAGAAAATGGAAAGTGGATCTTCAAAGACAGTTCTGAATTCAGTAAAAATCTTGCTGAAATCATGACCGTAAAAAACCTCTTTGTAGATAAAACCGTAGGTAGCGATAATAATCAGCAGGCGGATGAGGAAGTTGTATGTTTTGCGTATTTTTGTCTTCATCGATTAATGATCAGCATCCCTTAACACCTTGAAAACCGACCGCATCATATTGGGCATTGATCCCGGTACCACCATCATGGGATATGGGTTAATCCACAATAAAGGTAACAAAATTGAGCCAATCACCATGGGTGTTATCAAGCTGGCCAGGCTGGATGGCCATGCCTTGAAGCTACAGCGAATTTTTGAGAGGACCCTTGCACTTATCAAGGAGTACAAACCTGATGAACTGGCCATTGAAGCGCCTTTCTTTGGTAAGAATGTGCAGTCCATGCTAAAGCTGGGCAGGGCACAGGGTGTTGCCATGGCTGCCGCGTTGCATATGCAGGTCCCGATCTTTGAATATTCGCCAAGGAAGATCAAGCAGTCAATCACAGGTAAGGGAAACGCTTCAAAAGAGCAAGTAGCTGCCATGCTGGTCAACCTGTTATCTTTAACGGAACCACCAGAATACCTTGATGCCACTGATGGCCTTGCCGTTGCTGTTTGCCACTATTTCCAGAACACACCCGGCACAGAAGGGAAGAAGTATAACAGCTGGAAAGGGTTTATTGGTGATAATCCGGAGCGGGCAGGGTAGGCGATGGGGGAATCATTTACCATTTTCCATGTTCAATGTTCCATGTTCCAAGTAGTTTGAACATAGTCAGTTGAACGTGAGGTTAGGATAGCTGGCGCAGGAGATCCTACGCATGTGCGCGGGATGACAATGCCTCTTTTTTAAACCAGGAGTGGAAGAGAATCTCATCCGGAGCCTAATGGGCTTTGATCCGCGGAGCGGATCATATGTCGGTAGACAGATGTAAATGGCAAGCATAAATACGACCCCGGAGGGGTCGGATATTTGTAGCCCCGCCAAAGGCGGGGCGAAAGACAAATTACCAAATCATAGCCCTCCCCTCGATTATGATTATCGAAGAATATAGGTGTGCACGGGGAGGGTTGGGAGGGGAGTGGATGTACAATTCTGTATTTAGACTTTACAATTTATGATCTGATTTTCGATATATCCCTTTTAGACAAAACGCCTGTAAAAGAGCTTCTTACAAATATGAATTACAATGATGTCAAAGAACTTTTTGATAACCAGCTGTCCCTCAGCTTATTTTAAGTGGACAGCAATGATAGATTATAATGTAAATATTTCCGCAGTATCTCCGATGATATTGATTTCAGATATTTCTGGTAGGATTATTAAAGAATTCCAACTCACCGACCTACAAAATCAAATAGTAATTACAGTAGACGATTATCCTTGTGGAATATATATTGTACAACTAACCTCAAACGATCAAATTATTGAAAGTCAAAAGTTAAGTGTAGTAAAATGACAACAAAGCATTATAGAATATATGCATTATGTATAATATTTTTCTACTGCTTGTCAGCTATAAATGGACAAAGTCGGTGGCTAAATGGTTATTATCTAATGAAAGATGCGTATGGATACTGGAATATTGAAACTTATGATCATGGTTACATTTTAACAGGAAAGCATGGACACAATTATGTCAATTATCTATGGATGATTAAAACAGATATTAATGGTGAACAGGTATGGGAGAAAACATTGGGGGAGCCTAATTCTTTCATTACTATAAATCACATTGATATGAATGAGGCGGGTGAGATTTTTTGTGCTGGATCAACAAATTATTATGAACCAATTAAAGATCCTATGATTATTAAGCTCAATCCATGTGCTGAAAAAGAGTGGTGTCGTATTTTCTATAGCCCCGATAACTTTGATTTTTCTGATTATTTAATTGCATTGGATGATGGTGGATGTATAGCCATTTTACGTTATACTGGAGATGATCCAAATGGTCAAGAAGACAGAATTTGCCTTGTTAAAATATCTGGTCAAGGTGATTTACAATGGAAACAATGCTATAATAGCACTGATACATGCTTAATAAATGAAGAAGCCAACCACTTATTACAAACAGAAGATAGAGGGTTCCTATTGTCAGGCTATTGCTATTATATGGATCCCAATAATCCAAATTCATTTTGGCTTAAACCATACTTCATTAAAGCAGACTCTGTCGGTAATTTCATGTGGGAAACAGTTGTTCACAGTGATTTAGGGGGAGAGTTAGGAGGAATTTCTTTTTCTTCGACATTAAATCCAAGTAAGACACATTACTTTGCTTCCATAAGTCACTATTATACTAATCCATATGAATCAGCACCAGCATTGATTAAATTGGACATGCAAGGACACGTAATTGACATATATGATATTGTTGAAGGATATGAAAATGGTGGATTAGCACACTCGACGTTTCTTAATGATACTATAATTGCAGGAAGCGCAGGTTGGGGAAATACGGAGGAGGACATTGTTAATCATGCAGTTTTAATAGATACACTCGGGAATATTATTGACTATGTAGATCTTGTCCAGGATATTTACGGAAGTATATTGCAGATTACATATGATACAAAGCTTGTGTATATGTACAACACCTATCAAAACGAACAGTTTGATGTCTACTTACGTAAACTAAATCAAAGCTTGGAAGATGACTCACTTTGCTCATTCTTATACCAATACGACACTCTTTGCCCATATCCAATAGCCTCAGATACGATTCCACTGGATGATTGTGAGCTGATAGTTGGTATTGAAGAACCAAATGTTGAATCTCCTCAGGAAGCTGAATCAATGATCATCTACCCAAATCCGGCATCAAACATAATTCATGTTCGATGTTCAATGGACCATGTTCCAGGTTCCATATTGATTTACGATTTGTTTGGCAGAAAGATAGAAGAGATTACAATTCCAAAAGGACAAGACCAGATCCAAATCAACATTTCCTCCTACCCCCAGGGAATATATATTGCTGTTTTGCGGGATTCGAAAGGAATCATTGCGAGGAAGAAGTTTGTGGTGGCAGGACCGTAAGATATCTGATTCATGATATCTGATATATGATTTGCCGTATACCGAATCATTGGTCGAGTGGAGCCGAAGGGTGAATATACTTCTTACAAAAATTGCAATGCCTGTAGCCCCGAGGATGAAGGTGACCGGGAACTGGCTGATACTGCCAAGGATTGTGATGAGGAAACCCTCAACCCTGTTGGCTTTCTCCAGGATAAAGACCCGGCACAGAAGGGAAGAAGTATAACAGCTGGAAAGGGTTTATTGGTGATAACCCTGAGCGGGCAGGGTAATAAATTATTGCTTAACTATCTTACCCGACAGCATCTCCCTGTCTGTCTTCATCCTGTAATAATACATGCCTGCTGGCAAGCCTTCTGAGTCCCATTGAACTTCATGGCTACCCGCACCCTGGGTTGAGTTTATAAGCTCTTCAACCTTCTGCCCATTATCATTATAAATGGCCAGGTTCACTGTTGAACCTGTCTCAAGAATATAATTGAAGCTTGTTGTTTTTATAACTGGATTGGGATAAGGAGGAACTACAATGTGGGCACCTTGTGTGTTGAGCGGATCTTCAACAGCTACTAATCCACCGGCTTCGGTATGCAGTATCGTTCCGGTGTTGCCAACAATCCATCCATGATTGGTATTGGTGAAAACTACATCGTACAGCCAACTGGATGTACCACTTTCGTCCTGTGTCCAGATATTCCCACCATTATTGGTAAACAAAATGGTTCCATACTCACCTACTGCCCATCCATGATTCTCATCTGTGAAGTGAATACTGAGCAGGTGATTGTTGACACCACTCATTTGCTCTTCCCAGTTCAATCCACCATCAGAAGTATGCAGAATATTACCCCATCCGGCTGCCCAACCATTATTATGATCGGTAAAATGCACGCTGAATAAAGGATTCATCAAACCGTCCTGCTGGACTTCCCAGTTCTCACCGCCGTCTGAAGTATGTAATATAATACTCCAGCCTACAGCCCAACCATTGTAAAGGTCGTAGAAATAAATACTTTCAAGGGGGGCATCTGTTCCGCTTTCCTGAACTTCCCAGCTCTCGCCACCATCCTGTGTATGTAAAATAACACCATTTCTTCCGGCAATCCACCCTCTCTCATGGGTTTTAAAATGGACATCGCATAGCAGGTCCTCTACACCGCTCAGCTGCTGCTCCCATGTTAGACTTCCATTATTGGTGTGTATTATGGTTCCATCTTCTCCGACAGCCCACCCATTTGCAGGGTCTGTGAAGTCGATACTTTTTAACCATGCGCTTGTTCCGGCATTTTTCTCCTTCCAGGTATTGCCTCCATCATCTGTGAATATTATTAAACCACCGTCACCCACTGCCCATCCCATATCAGAATCAATAAATTTCACGCTTCTCAGTCCATTACCTTCCAACGGCATACTTTGATCCTGCCATTGTGCTGATCCGCTTATGCCTATTAAAAGGCTTGCTATTAATAGTAATGTTGTTTTCATAATCCCTTAGTTGTTTTTATTTAGACTCAATATACATTAAGGGGAAAACAAAAATCAAGCTTAAGGGGGTCTTTAACAATACATTAACATTATAGTGACTGTGATCAGGTTTAGATGAGCTTGTGATAAAACTGCCACCAGCGGTCAGGGATGATGTTTTCGCAGGCAACCTGGTAATCGCTGTGAGAGCAGGGGACCATGAAATGGCGCTCAAACTTTGACAACATATCGGTCTCGATAGGGATCTCCATCCACCAGCGCTCGCTCTTCTTGCTCTTGTAAAAGACGATCTCATCCTGGTGGTCCTGCACCCTGACCAGGAACTTTAGATAATCTTCCATGATCTTCAGTGGGTAATCGTTCTTGCGGTGGTAATAGCCATCAACAAAATACCAGATCATCTGTGCGATCAGCTGTGCTGTTTGCTCATTCCTGTCTAAGATGGGGTTGTACTCATACAAGCCGACAGATGACATCTTATCACTAAGGCCTGCGTATCTCATGATCTGGCAGATCTCTTCTCCATGGAAGCCATTGGGCGATGCATTGCCATTGCCCGGTGCATCAGATTGCCTGATGGCAGACACATCTAAACTGAGCAAATCCCCATTCCTGACAATTGGCTCCACCTCCTCTGGATTCTCCCTGACCTTGCCTACACGATAAGTGTCGAAATATAGCTTCTGCATCAGGTTGATGGCATCCTGGTCAATAAAATAGGTCTGGTAACCCAGGTTTGTGAAGTTAAACAGGTAATTGGGCTGATGGAGGATGATCTTGCTAAGGTAGGATTGTGAGTTGATATCATCCTGGTATTTGCCAAGGTCAAACCGTGAGTCTATTGCAATCATATTGACGATCTGCCCAAGGTCCTCATAACCTTTGTACTGGGCAAAGGTCAGGTCCTGGCTGCCACCAATGATGATGGGGATGATCTTATCTTCAAGCAAAGCGGCTACCACGGATGACAGGGCAAAATAAGTGTCTTCAATGCTGTATCCCTGCGCAATGTTGCCCAGGTCGGTGATCTGCGTTTTATAGTCGCCCTGGAAGAGCTGGTATAAGTACTTTCGAACCAGGTCGGTTCCCTGTGAGCAGCCTTCATTATTGAGCGCCTGCCTTTCTTCCTTTACTCCGATAATGGCAATATCTGTATTCTCAAGGTCAGGGAAGCTGCCCTTTTGAGTGTAACTGCTTATCTGGTCACAAAATCGTTTTCGGGGGAGATCGTCTTCAATCCTGAAGGAATCGGCATCAACGGGTTCGAAATAAATACTGATATCCATGGCTTTGTTTATGTTGAGCCAAAGATAATCGAAATCAATTTCCTGAACAATCGGGAATGTCTATTTTTTTCCTTTTTTGGAGAAACGCTTCTTTGGTGCGTTTTTCGGGTCCTCAGAGATCTTGATACAGTCCTCCAGTGTCAATGATTCAGGTTCCGTACCCCTTGGTATCTTGAAATTACTTTTTCCAATGACGATATAAGGTCCGTAACGGCCTTTCAACACCTTCACATCAGGGTTCTCATCGTATTCGCGGATGATCTTTTCCCGGTCAGCCTTGCGCTTCTCTTCGATCAGCTCCACCGCCCTTTCCTGTGAGATGTTGGATGGATCATCTTCTTTCGGGATAGAGAAAAAGGCATTCTTATGACGGACAAAGGGACCGAAACGACCAATACCTACAACCACCTCTTCATCCTCATAGCTTCCGATCTGCCTTGGGAAGTTAAACAGCTCAAGTGCTTCTTCAAGGTTGATGGAATCAATGCTCTGGTCCCGCTTGAGTCCGGCAAAACGAGGCTTCTCCTCATCGCTGGTATCTCCAATCTGAACCATGGGTCCATACTTTCCAAGCTTGACAAAGACATTCTTGCCGGATTCAGGGTCAACACCTAATAGCTTCTCACCACTGAATTTTTTGGATTTTTCCTGGGTGTCTTCAATCTTGGTATGGAAAGGATGGTAAAAATCATCAATCATCTTATTCCAAACCTTATTACCCTGTGCGATCTCATCAAATTCCTTTTCAACACTGGCTGTGAAGTTATAATCCAGAATATCATTGAAATGCTGGGTAAGGAATGAATTAACAATAATGCCCAGGTCGGTTGGGAACAGCTTGCCCTTCTCAAAACCAGCCTTTTCCGATTTTACTTCCTCTTTTATATTGCCGGCTTCAAGGGTGATCAGGTCATAGTCGCGTGTATAGCCTTCACTGTTCTTTTTCTCAACATATTCCCTGTTCTGGATTGTTGAGATTGTCGGTGCATAAGTAGAAGGACGCCCTATGCCAAGCTCTTCCATTTTCTTTACAAGGCTGGCTTCTGTATATCGCAGGAGGGGCTGGGTGAACTTCTGGGTGGCTGACATGCTTTCGTTTTCCAGCTCCTGTCCGACAGTGAGAGGAGGGAGTACACCGTCCTGCTCCTCACCATTTTCCTCGTCAGTGGATTCTATATACACCTTCAGGAATCCGTCAAACTTGATGACTTCACCCTTGGCAATAAGCTTTTCCGGTACCGTAGACACATTAATTGTAACATTTGTTTTTTCCATTACTGCCTCAGCCATCTGTGAAGCGATAGTCCTTTTCCAGATCAGCTCATAAAGCCTTTTCTGGGAGCGATCGCCTTCAATCGTCTGGTTGTTGATATAGGTAGGCCTGATGGCTTCGTGTGCTTCCTGTGCACCTTTGGATTTGGTTTTAAAATTTCTTGTCTTCACATACTCTTCACCATACAGCTTGGTGATCTCGTCACGTGCCATGGCCAGTGCCATTTTCGACAGGTTCACGGAGTCGGTACGCATATAGGTGATCAAACCGGCTTCGTAAAGTTGCTGGGCCAGGCGCATGGTATTGGAAACTGAGAATCCTAATTTACGGCTGGCCTCCTGCTGCAGGGTTGAGGTTGTGAATGGTGGTGCAGGGGAACGCTTGGCAGGTTTGGTTTCAATATCTGCTACTGTGTAATCAGCATTTTTGCAGCTTTCCAGGAATGCGATCGCTTCTTCCCTGGTTTTGAACCGAACTGGCAATTCAGCAGTCAACAGGCCGTCTTTTCCATTTTTCTTGATATGGAATTTTGCGGTAATCTTATAAGATGAAGATACCTCGAAGTTCTTAATGGCATCCTCACGCTCAACAATAAGTCTTACTGCAACTGACTGTACCCTTCCGGCTGAGAGTGCCGGCTTGACTTTCTTCCATAACAGGGGAGAAAGCTCATAACCTACGAGGCGGTCAAGTACACGTCGTGCCATCTGTGCATTCACCAGGTTCTTGTCAATGCTTCTTGGCTTCTCAATGGCTTCAGTGATGGCAGACTTGGTGATCTCGTGAAAGACAATGCGCTTGACTTTTGCTTCATCAAGCTTCAAAGCATCGACCAGGTGCCATGAGATGGCTTCTCCTTCACGGTCTTCATCAGTTGCAAGCCAGATGGTTTCAGCACCTTTGGCCAGTTTTTTCAGGTCAGCGACAATTTTTTTCTTATCTGAAGATATTTCATATTTAGGTACAAAGCCGTTTTCAATATCAACACCCAGGTCTTTTTTCGACAGATCCATCACGTGACCAAAGCTTGATTTGACCAGGTATTCCTTTCCCAGAAAGCGTTCAATGGTCCTGGCTTTGGCTGGTGATTCAACAATAACAAGGTTTTTAGACATTTCGTTGAGTTTGTAATAAGCTGGTTACTAACAAATTTTCCGCTGCAAAAGTAAAACAATTAAATTTCACAATAGCAAGCCTCTATTCTATTAATACCTTTTTTTGTAAAACGAACCCAGTAAAAAAAAGTTTTTTTTGTGACGCGTGACCAGGATTGTCAACTGTCAACTGTCAACTGTCAATTTGTTATCTTTGCCAACTCTAATATTCAAATCAGGTGCCTAAAAAGAAACTTTACATCGAAACATACGGCTGCCAGATGAACTTTTCTGACAGCGAGATCGTGGTTTCTATCATGACTGATGAAGGCTATGAAGTGACGGAACAGGCTTCTGAGGCTGATGTCATCTTTGTGAACACCTGTTCTATCCGTGAAAATGCCGAACAGCGTGTCTGGAAAAGATTAAGAGAACTTAAAGCCAACAAGAAAGGCAACCCTGACCTTAAAATCGGGGTGCTGGGCTGTATGGCAGAGAGGCTGAAGCAGAAACTGCTGGAAGAAGAAAAGGCCGTTGACATGATCGTGGGCCCGGATGCTTATCGAAAGCTTCCCGAGTTGATCTCTGATACAACACAGGGACAAAAGGCTATCAATGTAATTCTTTCGGCGGATGAGACCTATGCAGAGGTCAGCCCGGTGAGGTACGACAGCAATGGAGTGAATGCCTTCATTTCTATAATGCGGGGATGTGAGAACTTCTGTGCTTATTGTGTGGTGCCATTCGTCAGAGGCAAGGAGCGCAGCCGTGATCCCGAAACGATTATTGGCGAAGCGAAAGAACTGTTTGAACAGGGCTATCGGGAAGTGACCCTGCTGGGACAAAATGTTAACTCCTACAGCTGGGAGGATAAAAGTAACATCATTAATTTTGCTGCTCTAATGGAGCAAGTTGCCCTGGTGGATCCCCTGTTGCGAGTTAGGTTTGCCACTTCACACCCAAAAGACCTTTCGGATGAGCTTTTGCAGGTGATGGCCAGGCATGATAATATTTGTAAAGCTATTCATCTCCCGGTTCAATCGGGTAGTTCCAGGATCCTTAAGCTGATGAACCGGAGCTATACACGTGAGTGGTATCTTGACCGCATTGCAGCCATCAGGAAATTCATGCCTGATTGTGCCATATCAACCGATATAATTACAGGCTATTGTTCAGAAACGGAAGAAGACCACAGGAAAACAATCTCTGTCATGAAGGAGGTTGGCTATGATTATGCCTTCATGTTTAAGTACTCCGAGCGGCCCAACACAATTGCTGAAAAGAAATATGAGGATGATGTGCCGGAAGAGATCAAAAGCAAGAGGCTTGAAGAAATCATCGCAATGCAACAACATCTTTCCTCTGAGAGCAATAAGAAGGATATTGGAAAAACTTTTGAGGTTTTAGTTGAAAGCCCTTCCAGGAAGTCGCCACATCATCTTTCCGGCCGTAACAGCCAGAACAAGGTGATTGTATTCCCAAAAGAAGAATTCAAAGCAGGAGATTATATTAAGGTAAAGGTGATCGATTGTACTTCGGCCACCTTGATTGGAGAGGTTGAATAAGAAAAATCAGGGATCAGACATTTGACAGGGCTGTCTCCAGGTTGTCAAAACGATGATGATAGTCTTCCATTGACCTCTTGATGATCTCATGAGCCTCTTTGATACCAAAGGTATGGGTGATCTCAACATCCCTTTCTTTTCCCGGAAGGTCCTTATAAGTGAGGAAATAGTGTTTAAGCCTGTCAACTACCAGGTCGGGGCAATCCGAAATGTCTTTATACCCACCGTAAACAGCATCATTATTAAGAACGGCAATCAGTTTATCATCTGATTCATTCCCGTCGAGCATACGAAACCCACCTATTGGTCTGGACCTGACAAGAATATCACCATGGGATATCTCTTTTTCAGTAAGGATACAGATATCAATAGGGTCCCCGTCACCTTTTATATCTTTTCTTCCGGTTTTTTCCATGCAAAACTCGGCTACCTTATCCCCACTAAAGGTTTGCGGGATAAATCCATAAAGTGCCGGAACAACGTTGGAATACTTCTGTGGCCTGTCTATCCTGAGGTACCCGGTTTCCTTATCCACTTCGTACTTCACTGTATCTGTCGATACCATTTCTACGAAGGCAATGATCAGCTCCGGTGCATTTGGCCCGATATCCACTCCATGCCAGGGGTGAGATTTATACCTTAGGCCCATGAGGCGGCCAATTGGGTCCATTAATTTATTAGCCATATTCGTGCTTTAATTTGCAGTAAAGGTAATAAATAGATGCCAGATGCATCTTGAGACTTGTTTCTTGCTCGAATCACATTCCACAGAATTTATCCACTTCTTTGAACCACCATTTCATCTAGATATATTATATTTGCCTCAAATTTAGAATTCCATGGCAGAAAAAGTTAAAGGATTAATCTCTCAGATCATCGGACCGGTGATCGACGTAACTTTTATAAATGATACTGATCTTCCTGATATTTATAGTGCACTTACAGTAACCAACAAACAGGACCATGAGATTGTCCTGGAATGCCAGCAACATATCGGAGAGAATACAATTCGCACCATTGCGATGGATTCAACCGATGGGCTCCGTCGTGGTATGGATGTTTTTACAGATGGTAAACCCATCACCATGCCCACTGGTGAAAAGGTCAGGGGCAGGTTATTTAATGTGATCGGTGAAACAATCGATGGGCTGGGAACAGTTGAAAAAACGAATCCGTATCCCATCCACCGTGATCCGCCTAAGTTTGAAAACCTGACAACTCAACAGGAGGTCCTGCATACTGGAATTAAGGTTATTGACCTGATCGAGCCTTATGCCAAAGGGGGTAAGATTGGTCTGTTTGGCGGTGCCGGTGTAGGAAAGACCGTGATCATCATGGAATTGATCAATAACATTGCTAAGGTTTATTCCGGGTTGTCTGTATTTGGCGGTGTTGGTGAACGTACCCGTGAAGGCAATGACCTGTTGCGTGAGATGATAGAGTCAGGGGTTATCAGATACGGTGATGCATTTTTGAAAAATATGGAAGAAGGAGGATGGGACCTTTCCAAGGTGGATCGGAAAGCTTTAGCTGAATCCCAGGCCACACTTGTCTTCGGACAGATGAACGAACCCCCGGGAGCCCGTGCCAGGGTCGCACTTTCAGGCCTTACTTTAGCTGAGTATTTCCGTGATGGTGATGATCAGAGTGGGGGCAGGGATATCCTTTTCTTCATCGACAATATCTTCCGTTTTACCCAGGCTGGATCAGAAGTATCTGCCTTGCTTGGCCGTATGCCTTCAGCTGTTGGATACCAGCCCACACTGGCTACAGAGATGGGTATTCTGCAGGAAAGGATTACTTCTACCAAGAGAGGATCAATCACATCTGTCCAGGCCATTTACGTACCTGCTGATGACCTCACTGACCCTGCACCTGCGACTACATTCTCACACCTGGATGCTACAACTGTACTTAGCAGAAAAATCTCTGAATTAGGCATTTATCCGGCGGTTGACCCACTGGACTCAACATCAAGGATCCTGAGCCCTGATGTTCTTGGAGATGAGCATTATAATACGGCACAGAGAGTTAAAGAAACCCTCCAGCGCTATAAGCAATTACAGGATATAATCGCCATTCTGGGTATGGAAGAACTGTCTGAGGAAGATAAACAGATTGTGCATCGGGCCAGAAGGGTCCAGCGCTTCCTGTCGCAACCATTCCATGTTGCAGAGCAGTTTACAGGAATACCAGGAACAATGGTTAGCATTGAAGATACCATCAAAGGATTTAATTCAATTATGGACGGAGAAGTTGATGAGTATCCGGAAGCAGCGTTTAACCTGGTTGGAACATTAGATGAAGCAATCGAAAAAGGCAAGAAAATGCTTGCCGATACCGCAGAATAATCCGGATAATTATGAACCTTGAGATAATCACACCTGATGATACCATCTTTACCGGAGAGGTAAGCCTCGTGCAGTTTCCAGGCTATGATGGCTCATTTGAAGTGTTGAACAACCATGCACCGTTGATTTCAGTCCTAAAAGAAGGAAAGATCAAGGTTATGGACATGAACAACAAGGAACAGTTTTTCGAAATTAAAGGAGGTGTGGTCGAAGTCCTTAAAAACCACATCCTCGTCCTCGCCGATTAATTCATAAATCAGATATCACGAATCAGATATCATTGATTGGGTATTTTTACCTAACCTAACCAGGTACTATTGACATCCCCTTTCGTGCACCTTATCTTGCATATAGATAATATATAAATCTTTAAACTATGAATTCTTCACAAAGGAATCGTAGAAAGATAAAATATATTGTCAAAGGTAAACCCGGATCTTTCAATATTACGTACAAATATGGTAAAGACCTGCCTTTGCAACAACCTGATGTAAGAAGTGGATGGACGCAGACTTTTGTTTCCACTCAGGATGACTATTTTTATCTTTCTGCCCAAGCTAACACAAAAGATGCACGAGTTACTGTTAAAGTATATCGTGGATCTAAGCTATTAGACAAAACGACTGTAAATGGTGACTTTGCCAGAGCTACCGTCTCCGGTTTAATGGAATAGGGAGATTTATTGATCGCGGCAATAAAGGCTTAAGGCCTTTTCCGCATCCTGGAATCCCAGTTCCTTGGCTTTTTGCCAATCATAACAAGCATTGTAAACATCCTTGAGCTTGTAATTGGCCAGACCCCTGTTATAGTAAAACTCACCATTATCGGGTTGCAGGGAAATAGCCTTATCGAAGTCTTTAAGGGCGCCTACAAAATCATTTAGCTGGCCGCGGACAGTTCCCCGGTTATAATAAGCTTTTGCCCAATTGGGATCGATCTCGATGGCCTTGCTGTAATCTCTCAGAGCATTACGGAAATCCTGTGTATGATAGTATACCAGGCCTCTGTAAAGCAATGACAGTGTATCATTTTCATTAATACCCAATGCGTATGAGAATGACTCTATTGCACCGGCGTAATCATTCAGTTTATAACGCCCAAGTCCAAGATTATAATAAGCTTTTATATTCTCAGGGTTTAATTCAATAACTTTTTCGAAGCTTGATACTCCTGCTTCATAGTTACCTCTATTATAGTTCGATGTACCCTGGTTGAAGTAGAATTTTGCATCTTTTTCACCTGCAGGTACTGCTTCTGCAGAAAGTGTTTGATTATCGTTGTTTTTAGCTTGTTCTGCCTGGCCCTGTTCAGCTTTTTGTTCCTGTTCCTGACCTTCCTGGTCATTGCCTTGCTCCTGGTTTGATCCACAGGCTGCGAGGATTATCATTAATATAATTGGGAGAATGAATTTTTTCATAATAAGGCTTTTGATATTTGTTTATGTCAGGCGCAAATTTATAAAAAACAATCAAATCAGGCAGTCATCAAATGCATTTCCAGGTCATTAAGCAGCAGATCAATATTCCTGGTGTCGCTGGATTGTATATGATAGGCCGTTAAAACACCCTGTATACTCCTTATATTCAGAACTATACGATTTAAATCCTCCTTTGGAAGCAATTGAGAGATTATTAAAAAATAATCTGTTTGTTTTAAGGAACCCAATAATTTCCCTTCCGGGTGATGATTGGCCAACAAGAAATAAAAGCAGCGTTGGTCCTGGTCGTCATAGGAATACAATGCGTAATTCCTGTTCCTGGATACATCGGCTTCTTCGAGTAAAAGGTCTTCATATCTTCTCAATCGGATCCTCAGAGACTGGTTTAACTGGAACGAGATTCGATATTCTTTCAGATGGCAAGCTATTGCTATAATAGTATATTCATCAGACAGACTGACTGGAATAGATAGCTTTTTTGCCATGATATAAGAATTGATAAAATAAAGGTAAGCATAAGATCTTTTTATGCTTCATTATTTTCAGGAGGGAAAATTTGATTCCATGTTTTTTCTGAAGCGTTCTGCTCAGCATTTTTTATGGCAAAATCACGGCCATGGGCATAATGTTTGCCATCGATAATAACTTCAACAACATATTGCTTACTGAATCCTTCGCCGATCTCATCCACAACATTAAAAGAAATAGATTTCTTTTCTTTCTGGGTCCATTCAATTAGCTTACTCTTGTAATTGGATTCTTCATGAACCAGCTCATCAATATCCAGATGCACATTGATAATCCTTTGAATGATAACTTTCCTGGTAAAGCTGTATCCTTTATCAAGGTACAGGGCCCCAATAAAAGCTTCAAAGGCATCACCCCTTATGGATTTACTAATGGTTTTAGGATCAAAATTAGCCTGTATCAGCTTATCCAGTCCCAGTTTGGTGGCCAGCTTATTTAGTCTGGAACGGCATACTATTTTAGACCGTGTTTCCGTAAGAAACCCTTCATCCTGTCTGGGGAATTTTTTAAAAAGGTAATCAGCTATGATAGAACTGAGCACAGCATCACCTAGATATTCAAGCCTTTCATTATTAATTTTCAAACCATGGTTACCGGCCGCAACTGAACGGTGACGAAAAGCAAGCTTGTATAAATTCAGGTTGCTTGGATAAAATCCAAAAATGTTTTTGATGGCTTGAGAATACTGCCTGTCTGAAGTTGATTTAATTCCTAATGAGCGTAGAAGGGCCAAATCAGGTTATTTATTCAGTGAACTTCTTTAAAATGATTGAAGCATTATGTCCTCCGAAACCGAAGGTGTTTGTGAGAGCTACATTGATAACCCTTTTGAAGGCTTTGTGATATGTGAAGTTCAGGTTATTGTCAATTTCCGGATCATCAGTAAAATGGTTAATTGTAGGTGGTACAATATCATTCTGCACAGCCAGGGTTGTGGCTATTGCCTCTATAGCACCTGCTGCCCCAAGTAAATGCCCGGTCATGGATTTGGTTGAATTGATTGAAATATCATATGCATGCTGTCCGAACGTGCTTACGATGGCTTTAGGTTCTGAAATATCACCTAAAGGAGTAGACGTTCCATGTGTATTAATGTGATCAACAGCTTCAGGCTTTATGCCGGCATCATCAAGAGCCATTTCCATCGACAACTTTGCACCAAGGCCTTCAGGATGTGGTGATGTCATATGGTAAGCATCCCCGGTCAGGCCGCTGCCTGCCATTTCAGCATAGATTCTGGCACCTCTTTGCTTGGCATGTTCCATTTCTTCCAGTATCAATGCACAGCCACCTTCTCCCAGAACAAAACCATCCCTGTCTTTGTCAAATGGGCGTGAAGCAGTTTTAGGATCATCATTCCTGGTGGATATGGCATGCATGGCATTGAAACCACCTATGCCACCTTCATTGATAGCTGCTTCTGATCCACCGGTAACAAACATGTTTGCTTTGCCTAAACGTATATAGTTGTACGCATCGATCATGGCGTTAGCAGAGGATGCACAGGCTGAGACCGTTGCGAAATTCGGCCCCATAAATCCATATTTTATGGAGATATTGCCAGCGGCAATATCAGCAATCATCTTAGGAATAAAAAATGGATTAAACCTTGGTGTGCCATCACCCCTTCCAAAATCTACCATCTCTTTCTGGAAAGTCAACAGTCCACCAATGCCGGATGCCCAGATAACACCAACTTTCGTTTTATCAATACTTTCAAGATCTATCGCCGCATCTTTAACGGCCTGATCAGCAGCAATCATTGCGAATTGAGCGTAAGGATCATATTTCCTTAGCTCCTTTCGGTCAAAATGCTCCTGAGGATCATAGCCTTTTAACTGGCAGGCAAACTTCGTTTTGAACTTTTCTGTATCGAAACGGGTGATAATATCGGCACTACTGACTCCATTGACCAGTCCATCCCATAACTCATCGACAGAATTACCCAATGGAGTTAGTGCACCTAACCCTGTTACAACTACACGTTTTAATTCCATGTATTCAGGGAAGTTAATTATTTTGTATTGTTCTCAATGTAAGCAATGGCATCGCCTACACTTCCGATCTTTTCTGCTTGGTCGTCAGGAATGGCAATGTTGAATTCTTTTTCAAATTCCATGATCAATTCAACTGTATCAAGGGAGTCGGCTCCCAGATCATTTGTGAAGCTAGCCTCGATGGTAACTTCGTTTTCATCTACCCCAAGCTTATCAACTATGATAGCTTTGACTCTTGTTGCAATATCTGACATATCTTTTCTTTTTTGGTTAAACAGTCTGCAAAGAAAGGTATTTCCATAAAAAAAACCAAATCAAATATAATAATTTTAAACAACCAAAGGAATAATCAACAGGTTTTTTCATAAGCAAATAAAAACCTAATTTTGAAGAATAATAAAGATTATCTACAATATTCTGTATGAAAAAGGTAGCCATTTTTGCTTCCGGAAATGGATCGAATGCCCAGTGCATCGCTGAATTTTTCGAAAATCACCCGGAGATCTCAATCTCCCTCATTTTATCTAATAAGCCTGATGCATTTGTTTTGCAAAGAGCTAAAAATCTTGGTATTCCTTCTCTGACTTTCATGCGGGAAGAGTTTTATCAAAGTCAGAGGATACTGGATGAATTGATCAAACATGAAATCGATTTTATTGTTTTAGCTGGCTTCTTGTGGCTTGTGCCTGAGAATATCCTGGAACAGTACGCCAGCCATATTGTCAACATCCATCCTGCACTCCTGCCCAAATACGGTGGAAAAGGGATGTATGGGAGCAAAGTGCACCAGGCTGTTATCGACAACAATGAAAAAGAAACAGGGATCACCATTCACTGGGTAAACGCAAAATATGATGAGGGAAGGATCATTTTCCAGGAAAAGGTAAGTGTGGAACCAGATGACACGGCAGAAAGCATTGCCACTAAGGTTCATGCCCTGGAGTATAAGTATTATCCAATGATCATTGAACAGGAAATCAGTAAGCTTTAGTAGGTATTGTAGCTTCTGACAACATCATAAGCTTTTCTGATCTTTTTGCGATGTGGATAGTTTTCAATAGGGTAACCGATCGAGATCAATAAAGGAATATCTCTCTCTTTGGGAACATTAATAAGCTTTTTAACAGCTTTTTCATTAAACCAACCCAGCATACAGGTACCTAACCCTATTTCTGCAGCCTGCAGGCAAATATGCTCTGCCGCAATGCCAATGTCCATCAGATAATATGGCTTATGCTTTATCCTGCCTCCAACACGGGGAACAATAGGGGATTTTTCTACAACAATGGCAATAATTACAGGTGCCTGCGGGACAAAATGATTAAATGAAATAACAGGATTATAAGTCTCCTTTGCGATTTTGTTTTTTAATTCTTCATCATCAATGATGACAAACTTCCATGGCTGGGCATTGCAGGCTGAAGGAGCAAGATATGCCGCTTCAATGCATTGCTCAATCTTTTCTTTTTCAACAGGCTTTGATGAGTAACGCCTCACACTCTGTCGCTCATTTATCAATTCAAGGAGTTTCATACTTTATTATTCATTGATCTTTTTGTTGATGGCCTCAGTGGCTTCTTCAAAACCTGGCTTGCCGAGTAAGGCAAACATATTGTTTTTGTATGCTTCTACACCAGGCTGGTCGAATGGATTGACATCCAGCATATATCCGCTAACTGCACATGCCATTTCAAAGAAATAAATTAATTGCCCCAGCGTATTTTCATTGATTTCCGGTATGCTGATCCTGATATTTGGTACACCACCTTCAACATGAGCCAAACGGGTACCTAATTCAGCCATGCGATTGACTTCGCTTAGCCTCTTGCCGGCAAGATAATTCAGTTTATCGAGGTTTTGTTCATCCTTAGGCACAATAAGATTTTTCCCAGGCCTTTCAACGGCTATGACAGTCTCAAAGATATGCCGCTCCCCTTCCTGGATATACTGCCCCATCGAGTGCAGATCGGTTGTAAAGCTTACACCCGCAGGGAAGATGCCTTTATGCTCCTTCCCTTCACTTTCTCCGTAGAGTTGCTTCCACCATTCTGTAAAGTAAAACAGGCCAGGTTCATAGTTTACCATGATCTCAATAAGCTTGCGTTCCTGGTAAAGGACATTTCTGGCAGCTGCATAGATAGAAACCGGGTTAGCATCCATGTCAATGGTATTCTCCTTGATATAATTTTCCATATGAAGAGCACCATGTAGTAAGTTCCGGATGTCAAATCCAGCCACTGCTATTGGCAGTAACCCCACAGGTGTCAGAACAGAATAGCGCCCTCCAATATCATCAGGTACAACATAAGATGTATATCCCTCATTAACAGCAAGTTGTTTTAAGGCGCCTTTGGCTTTATCTGTGATAGCAATGATCCTTTGCTGCGCTTCATCTTTCCCGTATTTAGCTTCCAGATGCTCTTTGATCAACCTGAAGGCAATAGCAGGTTCAGTTGTTGTGCCAGACTTAGAGATAACGGCCATGGCATAATCCTTCTGATCGAGAAGCTCCAGCAGATCGACCATATAGTCTTCGCTGATGTTGTGTCCTGCATAAACAATATGAGGAGATCCCTTGCTGATCATTGACCCAAAGTGGTGCCCCAGGGCTTCTATAACTGCCCTTGCACCGAGATATGAGCCACCTATGCCTATCACAACAAATACTTCTGCTTTATCTCTAATTCGTTTGGCAGTGTCTTCAATACTTTGGATGATATCTTCAGGCATTTCCGACGGCAGGTCTATCCAGCCCAGGAAATCACTTCCCTTTCCTGTCTTGTTATACAACGAATGATAAATGTCAGCAATTTTTTGCTGATGTGAGAAGATAGCTTCCTTATCAATAAAATTAAGTGTTTGCCTGATGTTAACCTGAAGATTGCTCATGTGTTGAATTGTTATTTCGGTGAGCTACGAAAATAGAAAAAATATGCTTGGAGGGTAAAAAAAACAGTGCGGTTGTTGACCGCACTGTCAAACCAAAAACCAAAATTCATGAATCAAAATGCACAATGTAAAACTAACATGAAATTATTGGTACGAAGAAATGTATATATAAAGAACGTACTCAACAAAATTATTGCATAAACTATGCCAAAGATGTTAATGAAGGTTAACGAACGTTAAAAAATGTTAAAAGCAATTGTTTCCTGCGCTCATACCGTAAATTTGTCATATGAAGCGTAGAGTTATCATCTTCATTATTATTTTGATGTCAGTAGCCTTAATTGGTTTAACGGTAGTACAGGTTTATTGGATAAGCAACGCCATCTCTGTCAGGCAGGCTAACTTTAAAAGGTCACTTGATGAAGCCACATCAAATGTTGCCTTTAAGCTTGAGAAGCTTGAACTGGAAAGGCAGCTGCAACTTAAGATCGGGACATATTATCAATACCATGACAAACCTGGCAGCCTGGATACCGTAGATATAATGCTGCTCGAAAAGCTTCAGTCCATTAATAACCGGGCTGAATTAGAGGATTTCTTCAACCGCTATTTCCTGGCCGAAGGATTTTTTGAGGAGCTATTCGATATTCAATCCAAGGAGCCTTCTCAACATGAAATAGAAGCAGATCTGTTAGACTCCCTTATTTCTGACGAATTTAACAAGAAGAGTATCAGCGCAAAGTATCTTTACGGCGTTTTCAGAAGCTCCGAAGGCAAGATGATTATCCAGAAGCCTAAAGGAGACCCCATTTCCCTTCTTGATAAAGGATATGCCTTCAATCTTTTTCCAAGTGACCTGGAAGAAAAACCTGATTACCTGATCATATACTTCCCGAATGAAAGAACATACCTTATCAGCCAGCTCTGGAAGATGCTGGTGATCTCAATATTTCTTGTTCTGATCATCATCTTTTCATTCCTCTATACCATCTTTACCATTATCAAGCAGAAGAAATTATCAGAGATGAAGAATGACTTCATTAATAATATGACACATGAGTTTAAAACGCCTATTTCTACAATATCACTGGCTTGCCAGGCGATGAATGATAAAGATATTTCGAAATCAACTCATTTTTATGAAAATTATGTTGATATCATTAGCGAAGAAAATAACAGGCTGGGAAGTATGGCAGAAAAGATCCTTCAATCAGCTGTACTGGACAAAGGACAGGTTAACCTGAATAAAGGTTACTTCGATCTTCATGAGGTTATTACTGATGTGGTCCGGAAAATTGGTTTCCAGGTTGAAATCAAAGACGGTACCATCGCAACGGATTTTCAGGCAAACCCAAGCATTATCCATGCCGATAAGGTCCATATCACCAACATGATAAACAACTTGCTTGATAATGCCAATAAGTATACTCCACAGAAGCCAAAGATCAAGGTTACCACCATACATCAGAAAAACGGTATTGTGATAAGTATTGAAGATAATGGGATTGGGATTAGCAAGACCAATCAAAAAAAGATCTTTGAAAAGCTGTACAGGGTCCCTATGGGCGACATTCATGATTTTAAGGGGTTTGGGCTTGGACTTAGCTATGTGAAAGCGATTGTCGACCTGCACAGAGGTGATATCAATCTGGAAAGCGAATTGAAAAAAGGAACCAAATTTGATGTATTTTTACCTTATGAATCAAAATTTTAAAGCATATGGAAAAGGATAGTACCAGGATCCTGCTTGCTGAAGATGATAAGAATCTGGGAACCATTCTCAAATCATACCTGGAAGCAAAAGGATTTCCTACGACCTTATGTGTCAATGGTCAGGAGGCCTTTGATATGTTTACAAAAGAAGAATTTGATTTTTGTATTGTGGATGTTATGATGCCTGTGAAAGATGGCTTTACACTGGCCAAGGACATTAGAAATGTTGACCGTAAGATCCCGATCCTTTTTCTTACAGCCAAATCCTTACAACAGGATAAATTAAAGGGCTTTGAAGTAGGGGCAGATGATTACCTCACCAAGCCTTTTAACATGGATGAGCTGTTGATGCGCATACAGGCTATTCTGCGGAGGCTGAGCGGGGCATCGCTAACCGGCGGAAAAGATAATATTTATCAGGTCGGCAGCCTTACTTTTGATTTCAACCGGCAGACACTAAAAACAGGAGAGAAAGAAGATAAATTAACATCAAAAGAAGCAGGCCTGCTTAAATTATTGGTTGAAAATGCTAATGAAGTTGTTGACAGAAGTATTGCTTTGAACCGAATCTGGAAGGATGACAGCTATTTCAATGCACGTAGCATGGATGTTTATATTACTAAACTGAGAAAATACCTGAAAAGTGATCCTTCAGTGGAGCTGATTAATGTGCATGGGGTTGGATTTAAGCTGGTGATATCTGAATAACAACAAGTTTACTTATCAATAGCTTCAATATCTATATCAGAAGCCAGGAATTTATTGAATTCTACAGTATGTGTTGTATCCCTGAGTATTTTCCAAAGGGTGGATGAACCTGGCCCTTTGTCCTTATTGCATAAGGCAATTATGGTTTTCTCATTTTTCATATCACGGATGTAATATGCCCGGAAGCCTTTCCACCAGCCGAAATGATAAACAGTGCTGTCTTCTGAAGTCTTGATCCTCCAACCAAAGCCATAATCGTCTTTCCTTCTCCAGTATTTGGGACTGCCGGAAGTGAAAGCCTGCACCAGGGTAGAATCTCCAACAAGCAAATTCAGGTCCAGGGCCCTGTCAAACTTGAAAAGGTCATCTACACTTGCATATACACCTTTATCACCCATAACCCCGTTCAGATAATCGTTTCTTTGTTTGATAGGACGCCATTTGCGATACCTGTGCCCATAAACCTCAGTCGGGATATAGGCTGGTACCAGGCTATCTCCTCTCATGTTATAGATAAAGGAATCGTCCATTTCCAATGGATCAAATATCCTTTCCTGGACAAAAACATCAAATGGAAGTCCTGATGTCCTTTCAACTACAGACGCCAACAAAGCATAATTTGTATTGCAATAATGGAATCCATTATCTGGTTTAAAATATGGATTGGGATGATAGTCAACAAACAGCTCAACCATATCATCATTGTCCATGGGTGCTTTCTTATTGAACCATTTATCATGTGCCAGTGACATATATCTTGATAACCCGGACCTGTGTGTCAATAATTGCCGTATGGTAACACCATGATATGGGAATTCCGGAATGTAAACCTGGATGCTATCATCAAATTGAAGTGAGCCATCTTCTTTTAATATCATGATGGCCATGGCTGTGATCATTTTAGAAACGGAAGCTAGCTGAAAAGCAGAATGGCTTGTTAAAGTATCTTTTGTATAGAAATTTCTTAATCCAAATGCATTCTTGTATATGACGTGCCCTTTTTCACCATAGATAATAGCCCCGTTAAACCAATGACCTTTGGACAACCTGGTGAAAATACTATCGATCCATTCAGCCTTTTTCGTCAGGGATGCTACTTCCGGTACAACAACCTCTCTGGTTTTATAAAATCGCGCTGCCTCCTGCCGTTTTGGCCGATTGCAGGTGATAATAATGATCAATAACAACAATATGGGTACCCTAAACCACATAAGATTATAAGACTATCTAGGTTTTAACAGAAAAATTGAACCAAAAGTATACGAAAATATTGAAGATTTTGTTGTATGCTGGAATAAATTTTTTATTCTAGGCCTTTTGCCATTATCCATTTCATTCCTTCTCTGCTGCTAAGTGGTGCTAAATCATGACTGTTAATGAAGTTCTTCACCCATTCAGGATCTGTTTTGGAATATTCCCGAAGAGCCCATCCAATTGCTTTCCTTATGAAGAATTCTTTTGAACCTGCCAATGAATCAATAAATTTAGTAAGCAGCTTAGTATCAGTTTCCTTTTTATATTTTAACTGATATATAACACAGGTTCGTTGCAACCATATATTTCCTGAGTTCATCCACCTATTGGTATACTTCTGGATTTGATTTGGATAAATCTTAAATTGCTGCCCTACCAGCCACGCAGCAATATAATCAACTGTATCCCACCAGGATTTATTTATGATCATATGCTCATATAAATCAATTCGCTGCTGATCTGCCTTTTTCATGGTTTTTTCAAGAAGGACCATTCCGAAATATTGATAGTCTCTCTGGGGAAGATCCCATAATATTTTTATCAGTGGATTTAACTGCTCATCAGGAGGAAATCCATATGCTTCAAAGAACTCTCTGTGCAATTCTTTTCTTTTTGGATTATAAATACCATAACAAACAAATAAATTGCGCATGTATTTTTGCATACCAGCAGCCAGATCAGGATTGGCATTGGCTTCATAAATTGTTCTGAGGGCTCTGATATAGTTTTGAATATCCAACGGACTGATTTTACCTTACAATCATTACCTTGGTGCTTGCAATCAATTTATTGCCAGCAGTTTGCAGATAGACGAGATAGGTGCCTTCAGGAACATTATCGGCACTCCAGGTGTATTTACCTTTACCGGGTTTAAGTACTGCAGCATCCAGGATCTTTCCTTGCAGGTCTACTATTAATATACTGCCATCTTCCTGAAGTTCGTAATCGATATTTACCTGACCGTGTGAAGGATTTGGGTAAAGCTTGATTGGTTTGGGGTTACCTTCCAAAATTTGCCCCTGGTCTTCAATCCCAACAGAAATATCTATGACACCCAGGGCATATTGACCTTTTTGAAGAGAATCAACAAATATATATCCTATTGACCAGGGTCCTATCTGAGTAAAATCAAGGAGCTGCCAATCTTCAGCCGGAGATGGTCTGTATAGAATGACTACTGAGTCTGTCTGGCTTAAGATCAGTGTATTATCATAACCACTCCTGTTATATTGGAACCTGCCGGTAGCAACAAAACCATCCGGGAAGATGCCATCTATATCCCAGTAACGGTAATCTGAGATCTTCTTCACAGATATGGGTAATTGCAGACTGTCAGCTGGGGCCCAGTTGTGAGTGACCCTTACAAAAGCCGAATCAATTACTTCCTGCACCTGCAAAGTAAAAGTGGTATAATCAAAACTATAATCGTCTACCTCAGTGATGTGCATATAATCATCAGTTGTTGCATCGCACATGTTTTTCTCCAGATCAACGTAAACAGCAACTGGTTCAAAAGGAACTATCTTAACGGAATGACCATGAGCGCCGGAGAAATGAATGGTGTCTTCATAAGTGTTCCAATTCTCATCCATAAAGGTTACCGGGATAATATTGTCAACACCTATGAAATCAGTGCCTTTCCTTTTCTGCCTGACATAGACATTAACATTAAAATCCTTGGCCGCGCTTACCAGCGAGAAAGAATCGATGGAATAGTGAGGGCATCCACCGTTAAAAACATATAAATCAAAGAATCCAGTCATGTCGATTCCTGTGTGCTCAGTTATGAAATCTCTCATGTCATAGGATGAGACAGAAGTAAAGGCCAGTGAATCGAGGAAAGCGGTCATGGTTGGAAAGAAAATATCATCACCAAGATAAGTCCTCAGCGATTGCACTACTGTAGAACCCTTGTCATAAGCTGATATCCTGTAAGTGAATTCCTGTGGGATCTCATTCAGTGGGAAATAGCCTCCTTCAACGGTGTGCTGGGACAATAACACACTTGCATGCGTATTCATCATGTCATCGATAAACATTTGCCTGTTGTAAAGGATTTCTGTATAAAACATTTGTGCAAAGGTTGCCCAGCCCTCGTTGATCCACATTTCCTCCGCTTTATCGCAGGTGATCTTATCACCGAACCACATATGGAATAATTCGTGTGCGTAAAGCCATTCACCGCTGCTAGTTCCTGAAATTGAACCGTTTGGATATGCAATGTTCGTGGCATGTTCCATAGCACCGATTGCCGTACCTACATAACCGATCCTTTCCCATGCATAGGCACCGAAATGTTGCTCGTATATTTCTGCTATATTTTTCAGTTTCCCAAATGTACCAGGTACTTTAACTGAATCAGAAGGCCTGACATAGTATGTTATGGGTATATCACGTTCGATTCCCTGATAAGTATCCTCTATAAGAGCATATTCTCCTGTTGCAACAGATATCAGGTAAGTTGGGATTGCGAAATGCATCTTCCAGTGGAAAGTCCTGGTATTATTTGGATGGTTCGTGATACTCATAAGCTCCCCACCTCCAACAGCTGTCAGGTCACTTTCAACGGTAGCGTATACATCGTATGTTGCCCTGTCAGTAAAGTCATCAATACAGGGAAACCAGGATTTCCCAAGGTTGTGAGGAATCTCATCAATACCTACTCCCAGGTTAAATGAATAATCACCAGAGAAATGGTATCCGCCCCAGTTTTCATGATAAGGTTGCCCATTATAGGCAATGCCAATCAATACACTGTCGCCGGTTTGCAACGCAGTGGGAATGCTTATCCTGATCACCTCATCATCATAAGTGAAGTTGGTTGTTTCAACCTGATCTATCCAAACAGTATCTATGGTCATCCCCCTCAATTCCAAGGGGATGATATCAATGTTATTGACCCTGGCTTTGATATTAACTTCTGTTTTTGCCGCTATGGTTTGAGCTGTTGTATTTATTTCCCACAGATGGATTTCATAATGTGCGGCATGTATGCTGTCACCTATACTCCGATACGACTGTGCGCCTGAATGGATATTTATACTGAGCAGAAAAATAATCAGGACTGTAATTGAAAGATAATATTGTTTGCTTGCTTTCATTTTCATTTGATTTGTACAGTTTAAAATTAATGATTATAAAGATATCTAAATCGAAAATATATACCAAACAATCCCCGGAGTTAATATTTTCTTAATTTTGATTGTTCGCTAATGAACAATGAACGTAATAAAATGAACACTTTTCTAATACTATATCTTTAAATCAGCTCGTTCTCCATTGAAAATCAGACATGTATAATAATGGCATATTTTATGATAAATCAATAGTACAAATTCAAAAAATATTTCTAGAGATGAGTAAATTCAGGACAATTGGCAATGTTAGCGGGATGAAGGTCTATATCGTCAGTATTCTTGCAGTATTATCTTTTTCGATGAATAGCATGGGGCAATCAGTTTGGTCACTGGAAGATTGTATCGATTATGCATTCGATAATAATATCCAGATCAAGCAGTCCGAGTTGCTTACTGAAGGGTATGATATTGATCTTTTGCAGAGCAAACTGAACATTATCCCTTCCTTAAATGCTTCGACTTCATATGGATGGTCGGAAGGTAGGACACCAAACCCACAAACCAATATTTACAATATCCAGAACAGTCGCCAGCAGTTTTATGATGTCAGCACCCAAATGACATTATTTAACGGATTGCAGCAGTATAACTCCATCAAGATGGCCAAATATGATCTTCTTGCGAGTCAATATGATGCTGACAAAATGAAGGATGATATTTCCCTGATGATTGCAGCTGGATACTTACAGATCCTGTTCAGCATTGAGCTGGTGAAAACGGCCCAGGATCAGGTTGATATTACGGCTCAGCAGATTTCCAGAACACAAAAGCTGGTTGATGCTGGGACCCTTGCAAAAGGAGACCTGCTGGATATCCAATCCCTGGGTGCCAGGGAGGAGGTTAATCTGATAAATGCTGAGAACCAATTAAACATTGCCTACCTTGACCTGTTACAACTATTGGATTTGAGCATCAGCGACAGGTTCGATATAGAAAAGCCAGTGATTAACATTGAGAATGCTTCACTCGAGCTGATACCTTCGGATAAAGTGTATGAGTATGCAGTGATCAACAGGCCTGAGATCAAGAGTGCTGAATACAGGCTCCAAAGCGCTAATAAAGCCCTGGCTATAGCAAAAGGTTCACGAAGCCCGGTTATATCATTGAGAGGAAGCTGGAATACTACCTGGTCTGATCAGATCAGGGAGGATTTTTTAGATCCTGAAAGCACTACGATGCCATACAAAGATCAATTATTTACAAATAACCCTAATAAAAGCTGGTCAATTTCACTAAACATCCCTATTTTCAATGGCTTCCAGGTTTCATCTTATGTGAATAGATCTAAGCTGGCTTCCGTGAACGCTGAATATAATCTGGAACTCACCCAGAACCAGATCAGGAAAATTGTTGAGACTTCCTATACTGATGCCATCGCTGCATATAAGACCTACCAGGCCAATGAGAAGTCGCTTGAGTCCTTCAGTGAATCATTTAAGTACATGGAACAGAAATTTAATGTTGGCTTAGTCAATTCACTGGATTATAATGTGGCTAAACAGCAGCTTACCAAGGCTGAATCAGATCTGATATCTGCTAAATATGATTTCGTTTTTAAGACCAAGGTTCTCGACTTTTATATGGGAAAAACAATTACACTGGATGAATTTGATGTCCAGAACTAAATAATATTTAAATTTACCAGATATTTTCCAGGGTAACCCTTAAAGTTTAAGCTTAGCATGAAAAAAATGTCAAAAAGGAAAAAGTGGTTATTTCTTGGTGGTGGTGCGGTTGTGATCATCCTCATCATCCTTGCAGTAACCAAGAATAATGGCAACCAAGGTATAAGAGTAACTACTGAGATCGTTTCCACAAGGACCATTACCGAAACCGTTGCAGCCAATGGGAAGATCCAACCTGCCCTTGATGTGATGATAAGTCCCTATATCTCTGGTGAGGTGGTCGAACTATATGTCAAAGAAGGTGATGAGGTTGAGACAGGCGACCTCCTGGCTAAGATTGATCCTGAGATCTATATCTCCAGTTATGAACGAATGGAGGCCAACCTCAGTTCACAGAAAGCCAACCTGGCCAATTCCAGGGCAAGGCTCTCTCAGGCTGAAGCACAGTTTGTCAATGCTGAGCTTTCTTATAACAGGAATAAGAAGCTCTGGGAACAAAAGGTGATTTCAGATGCAGACTTCGATGCTGCTAAGGCGAGCTACCAAGTGGCCAAAGCCGAAGTAGATGCTGCCAAACAAAGCGTTTCCAGCAGTGAATTTGCTGTTAAAAGCTCAGAAGCATCTCTCAAGGAGGCCAGAGAAAATCTGGTAAGGACAACTATAAAAGCTCCTCTTAAAGGGAAAATATCACGCTTGGGTGTGGAAGTTGGGGAACGCGTTACGGGTGCATCACAATTCTCGGCCGGAACGGAGATAATGCGCATAGCCAATCTTAACGATATGGAGGCAAATGTTGAGGTTAATGAGAACGATATTGTCAGGGTATCTTTGGGTGATACGTGTGAAATAGAAGTGGATGCCTACCTGGATAAAATATTCATGGGAGTGGTTACAGAAATTGCCACATCAGCAAATGTTACTGGTGTTAGCGCCGACCAGGTAACCAATTTTGACATTAAGATAAGGATCCTGCCAGAATCTTATGCAGACCTGATCCCGGAAGATAACCCTAGATATGCTCCCTTACGTCCGGGAATGTCGGCTACAGTGGAGATTCAAACAGAAACCAACCGCAACATGATCACAGTCCCACTTCAGGCTGTAACTACCCGTTCTTCTGACACTACGGAATCAAAGAGGCCTGAAGGCCTTGGTGAACAACCTTCAGGGGAAACTGATAGTGATAAGAAAGAGGAAATGAAGGAAGTGGTATTCATCTATGATAACGGCATTGCCCGGATGAGAAATGTTACAACAGGAATCCAGGATGTCAATCATATCGTGATCACAGAAGGTGTCGAAGACGGCGATGAAATCATCTCTGGTCCATACAGGGCTGTATCCAAGACCCTCAAAGAAGGAGATGAAGTGAAGAAAGTGGACAAGAAAGAGCTGTACTCCTCAAACCAATAATGCACAGTGCAGCTATGGCTGTATTACTTCTCATAGAAACCGCTACGCCGGTATGTTCAGTTGCTATAACAAAAGATAAGCAGTTGCTTGCCCTGAGAGAAAGTCAGGAAAAGAATATTCATTCTTCCCAGGTTACCATTTTCATCCAGGAAGCCATTAAAGAAATAGGTATGTCGATGGATCAGCTTGATGCAATAGCGATCAGCAAGGGGCCCGGTTCATATACAGGCTTGCGTATAGGTACATCAACAGCCAAAGGACTTTGCTATGCACTGGATAAACCATTGATAGCGGTTCCCACACTGAAGGCTATGGCCAATGGAGGCAAAGATCACCTGCAAGAAATACAGGGCAAATGCGATACCAGTGTTTTACTGTGCCCGATGATAGATGCCAGAAGGATGGAAGTCTATACTGCCATATATGATACTTCTTTAAGAGAGATCTCAGGCACCTCCGCCGAGATCATAACAGAAAAGTCCTTCGAAACATTTTTTAAGGACAACTGCTTGCTGTTTTTTGGTAATGGAGCTGATAAGTGTATTGAGCTTTTCAAAGACCAGGAAAAGGCTGTTTTTATCAATGATTTCCTGGTTTCATCAAAACATATGATGACATTGGCTGAGCAGGCCTTTCACAATAATGAATTTGAAGACCTGGCTTATTTTGAGCCGTATTACCTGAAAGATTTTATTGCCGGCAAGCCAAAAGTCAAAGGATTGGAATAATAATATTGGATGATACCATGACAAAAGAAAAAAAATTCGCCTGTGAAACCTGTGGAATGAGAAAGAGAGCAGAAGCAAAACCTGATTCATTCTGGTCACGACTGTGGCGCTGGCATACTACATGGTGCCCGGGATGGAAACAATACCAGAAGCATTTGCAGGAACAAGCCTAATCCACGTTCCATGTAATATGTTCCATGTTCAAAGTTCCAGACAAATAAAAATGGTACATGGCACATGGCACATTGAACATGGTAAATCACTTATTAATAACAGTCTTGCTATCACAGGCATTATATTCAAACTGGATAGTAACATGATGAATATCAAATTCATTATGTAACAGCTTTTCGATTTCACTTTTTATTTCCTCTGTATTGGATACCTGCAGATCTTCCCTTAGATCAATATGACACTCAAAATGCACCTGGCTGTCACTTAAACTCCAAACATGCACATGATGAATATTTTTAACGGGATCTAACTTCTCAATTGCATGCTGGATCTGGCTGACCTTAATATTCCCAGGAGTCCCCTGCATTAAAATATCCACCGTTTCTTTCAGAATGGACCAGGTCTCTTTAATGATATAAATTCCAATCAGGATAGTGATCAAAGGGTCAACCCAGAATATCTCAAAGAAATAGATCAAAATGCCACCAATGATAACAGCTACAGATGATAGCGTGTCTCCCAATAAATGCAGATAGGCTGATTTAATATTGAGGTTGGCATGGGCATCTTTTCTAAGGAGCAATACAGCCATTAAATTGGCTATCAAGCCAATCACTGCTACTACGAGCATGATGAGCCCTTTTATTGGCTCTGGCTCGTATAATCGAAGGATAGCTTCATAAAAAAGATAAATGATGATAACCAGCAGGATGATGGTATTGAAGAATGCTGCCAGGATCTCAATCCTCTTGTACCCAAATGTCCTGCGCTCATTTGAAGAACGTTTACTGATTTTATTGGCAATGTAAGCAATAAGCACTGCTATGCCGTCACTGAGGTTATGCAAAGCATCAGAAAGTAATGCAAGGCTATTAGCCATTAAACCGCCCACCACCTCAGCAGCTGTTATAACAAAATTGAGAAGGATAGCAATGAGCAGGTTGCGACTGCTTATCTCCTCTGGCTCATGATGATGGTGGTTCATGGATCAAAATTATCAAATTATTAGTGATTGTGGTCTTCACATGAGCAGGATAATTTCCCCCTGGCCTTTTCAAAGGCTTCACGTCCTTCTCTGAAGGCAAAATAGGCAATACCCAGAGACCCGATAATATCTATATATCCAATCTGGAAGACCTCATACAGGCCACTTGCACCAAGCAAGATCAGCGACAAGTAAAAACAGGTCCTGGTGCAATGGGCGTCAGCGATGATGGCATCAGAATTTAGTTTTTTGCCAATATTCAGTTTTGCCTTCATCAGGAACCACATTGTTAAAATAGAAATTATTGCGATGATAATCCCTGGCAAAGTTGTCTCTGGCTTAGTTTCCTGAATAATATTCAGGACAGAACCTGCCAAAAGCCCAGCAGCAAGCAGATAAAAACTGAATCCTGTGATACGTAAAGCCCTTCGTTCAAATGCATCACGGCTTTCAATATCAGACTTTTGCATCCTTACGACCATATGAAGGATACCGATGCCCGAGATAACTTCAACAAAACTATCAATGCCAAACCCAAGCAATGCCAGCGCATCATCACTTAAACCGAAGGCAATTGAAATTATGCCCTCGGCTATATTATACACAATGGTGATGATAGCAAGCCATAAGGCAGCTCTTAATAATTTATCCCTGTTCATTTTGTTATTCTTTCCTAATGGGGCGCTACATCTTTTTTACAACACCGTGGGAGCTTGTCATAAGCCTTTTGGTCGGCTTCAACATCATCCGCATCATATCCTATTTTTGAAACAGCCAATCTTAATTTATCCGGAGTAGTCTTGTCCGGGCGATAGGTGATGTCAATCTCCTTGGTTTCCAGGTTAACTGTGACCTCTTTTACCCCTTTTTCAAAAGCCATGTCGTGTTCCACCCGTTCTTTACACATCTTACATACAACAGATGACTTAATTGTGATCTCTTTGGTCTTTGTCTCCTCCTGAGCCATACCAGGTATTGAAACCAGAATAATGGCAATAATGCTTATAAACTTTAATGTTTTCATTGGTACATGTTTTAATGCTAAATGATTTAATGTTAAATATTATTCTTCTTCTTTACTGATTCTGCCTATGGCACAACTGACATAGGATTTGATGTGGTTGCCCAGGTTCTTGTTCCCTTTTTCAGGATAACCCAGTTTTGCCAGGCGGTTTAGAAATTTTTCCTTAAGATCCTCATCGCTGTCATAATCTATTACCACCAGGTGGTCTTCAGTGCTGACAGAAACATTGGTTACTTCCGGAAACCTTTTAATCTCCTTTTTGATTGTATTGGCACAACCATGACATTTTAAGTTTTCTATTTCGATTCTTTCTGTTTTCATGATGTATAATTGTTTAATATTTTAATATATACCTGAACCCGGCATAGACCATGATACCATCAATAGGCCCCCAGATGAGTGATGAGTCAAAATAAGGTCCAAAAGGGTCATCAGCAGCGATAATCGGGTTCTTCTGCTTATAATTGGTCAGGTTTTCTCCCCCCAAATATACTTCCCACCTTTTAAAAAACTTCGTAACCTGGGCATTAAGTATGACATAAACCGGCGAACTTGTTCCTCTTTGATATTTAGCAGGATTGTTTTCGGTCGTTGGGATCCTGCCGTCTCCATTTACCTGTGTGGTAAAATCAAATTGCCATTTTTTCAAATTAGTAGCATATGAGAGACTGAGCAGGCCTTTATATTTATTAACCAGGGCTGCCTGTTGCAAAACGTTATTTGTGGTTTGCTTAACATCGTTATATCTGAATGCCAGAGTCACATCCAATCGCTCAATAAGCTCATAAATAGCTTCAACCTGTATGGTATTTGAATATGATTTGCCTTCGAGATTATAAATCAGCACTTGCTGTGTATGATAATCCTTGTCAATGATAGCCTGGTTTACAAAGTCAGTTCTGTAAAATTCAAGATTCAAAGCCAGCTCTCTTCCCATGATATCAAAATACCTTGTCAGGTTGATGCCATAATTCCAGGCCTCTTCCATCTTGATTTCCTCCGTAATCAGGAGCTTCCTCGATGTAGCCAGCATTGAGGTATTCTCTGCTATAACGTTGGGTGTCCGGTATCCTTTTCCAGTCGACAACCTGAGGATAGTCTTTTCTGTTATATTGTACTTTAAGTGCACCCTTGGTGTAAAAAAAGTACCAAACAAGTTTGAATGATCAACCCTGATACCCGCCAGCAGGGTGAACTTCTCCGATGGGATAAAAGTATATTCAGCGAACACTCCCGGAGTACTTTCCTTGCGAATGAAGGTGCTATCATTCAATTCTTCATTATAACCATCATAAACAAAGCTGATACCGGTTGTTAACTGATGCCTGGTATCCTTAATGAAAGTTTGAAACATCAGGTTACCATAATAGTTATTTTCTTTTGCATCATAATCATTAAGCCCGTAGAAGGAAGTAAAATCATGATGAATGAATGAATTGATGAAGGCAATATTGGTGCCAGGCCTGCCCTGAAAGATATACGCAGTCTTGGTAAAAGCCTCAAGCCGCTTAGTTTCAACATGGATTCCATAGGCATTTGAAGTAGTATTACCTTCCCGGGAGCTATAATCCAGCTGCCCGCCATTCCTGTCTTCATAAAGTACTTTGACCCCAAACTGGGCATGTATGTTCTTCTGGTTGTCGTATTTCCAGCGGTTCATCAGGCTATATTGCTCTACCATTGGTTGATCCATGAAGGAATCATTGTTATTATCAACTTTACGGCTCATGTTTTCCACATGTGCAAGGATTGCAGTGCTCCATTTTTCGTTGAGTTTAATGGAAGAATTAAGGTTGGTTTCCAGCTTTCCTTGCATATTGGCATAGGCATTTATGAATAACTTCTCCTTGCCGTCCGGTTTTTTTTGCTCCACATTGATTTGCCCGGTGATGGACTCATAACCATTTTTTACTGATGCTGTACCTTTGGATACCTGTATTGATTCCATCCATGATCCTGGTATATAATTCAAACCATAAGCCAGTCCCAATCCACGGATGCTTGGAATGTTTTCTGTTTGTATCAGGCTGTACTTACCTGCCAGTCCCAGCAAGCGGATCTGTTTGGCACCGGACACGGCATCTTCATATGCCACATCAACAGAAGCACTGGTCAGGAAGCTCTCCGAAAGATTGCAGCAAGCAGCTTTAGTAAGTTCGGCACCGGTAATATTAAAAGTATGAATGGGATTCAGCCTTGAAATGTACCCGCCTAATGACTTATTGGCAATTACCACCTCTTCCAGCTCATTGTTTACTGTTAATGCAATTTCAAGCTCTTTATTTATGTCCCTGACCATAACAGTATCATTCCGATAGCCTACATAACTGATGACCAGTGGCGGTGTTTCACCATCTGGTTTAGCAATGTGGAAATGTCCATTCCCATCTGTAGATGTACCTAATGTAGTACCTGACCAATAAACATTGACTCCCGGTAGTGGGTTAAGGTTTCCCTTTTCATCCTGTTCGAATACCTTCCCTTCGGCATGCATGCTCTGGGCATGAAGCAAGGGTACAGCATTAAACAATATTATAATTGATATGATAATTTTTCTTATATAATTCATGGCTCACCTCCATTTAAAAAGTGATAACTAATAATGATAGTCTGTATAGAAAAAGAAAAATTATGCTGCTGGGGGGGCTATTTTCAGCTGTTGGTGATACAAGATCAATCGAATCCCCTGGTGCCTGATTGATGGGATTTCACAATACTTGTTGTTTTGAATGATGCCTTCATCAAAGTCATCATCGAGAAGGGTTAAAAGGACAGGCACCAATTTAAAGTTTTCTGATACCGATTGGACCTTTGCAGGCAATTCAAGCGGTACATCAATCTTTATATACTTTGGAGATGATTTACAGCAATCCTTGTCTTCATCCCTATCTTTTTGTTCGCAGGAATGAGATTCCTGTGCACAACAGCTTTGTGTAACTTTCTCACAGCAATCAGCTTCATCATCAAATAAGAGCGTAGTGACTGTATCAGTGCAACTGCATTGGTGCTCATAAACAGTAAACCCGCTGGTTGTGATGAACAGAACCAGGGCCATCAGGATGGCAAATAATTTATTTGTCAATGCTTTCATAGTGAAACCCACTACAAATTTAACAATTAATAACGAAAAAGGTTTCATTCGCAATTTACAAGGCAGTTTGGCAATATTTTCTTATTTTTGAGTTGAATTAAACATCAAAACGTAAGTGTATGAATTACAGTGTTTTAGAAATTAATATTTCTGAGGGTATTGCATTGGTAAAAGTTAACAGACCGGAAGCCTTAAATGCATTAAACTCCACCTTTTTTAAAGAGATGGATAGTGTTGTTGCTGAGCTATCTTCAAATCCAGATGTTAAAGTCATGATTATCACTGGAGTTGGGAAAGCCTTTGTAGCAGGTGCTGATATTGCTGAGATGGTCCATATGACTCCTGAAGAAGGCAGTTCTTTTTCAAGAACCGGGCAAAATACCTTTAGTAGTCTGGAAAAAATGAAGATTCCTGTCATCGCGGCCATTAATGGATTTGCCCTTGGTGGTGGCCTGGAGCTGGCCATGGGATGTGATTTCCGGATTGCCAGTAGCAAAGCTAAATTTGGCCAACCAGAGGTGAACCTGGGGATGATCCCGGGATATGCCGGCACGCAACGTTTGCCACGACTGGTTGGAATGGCAGATGCTTTATATTTGTTAACAACGGGTGATATGATTGGTGCTGATGATGCGCTCCGTATTGGCCTTGTTCAAAAAGTGGTTGAGCCTGAAGAATTATTGGATGAGGTGATGAAAATTGCAAAAATCATTGCTTCCAAAGGTCCTGAAGCCGTTAAGAAAGTGAAATATGTAACCCGGAATGGTTATGCAATGTCTTTTGAAGAAGGTAGTGAACTGGAATCAGAATATTTTGGCTCCCAGTTTAAGGATGAAGGAGAAGAAGGCATGGAGGCATTTCTTCAAAAGAGAAAACCAAACTGGCAGAATTAGCAAATAACAAATAGTAAATAGCAAATAGCAAATAATTTACAAACTATGACTTACGAAGACAGATTACAAAATGTAACGGTTCTTGGGGCTGCAGGCAAGATGGGAAGCGGTATCCTCCTGTTGACTGCCATCGAGATGGCCGACCTGAAACTCAAGCCGGAAAACAAATCAAAAACCTTCGTGTTGAATGCCGTTGACATTTCTCATGAAGGACTGAGTGGTTTATTAAAATATCTAAGAACACAGGTGCTGAAAATAGCTGAAAAGAAAACAGTACCCCTGCGCCTGGCTTATGCCGAGAGGAAGGATCTGATTGAAAATACTGAGGTGATTGAACAATATGTTGAGGATGTGATGAGTATCGTATCTACAACCACGAGGATGGAAGTGGCATACGATTCCACACTGGTCTTTGAAGCTGTTAATGAAAACAAAGATTTAAAGATCAAGCTCTTTACCCAGATAGACCAGAACAGCTCTACGAAACCCTGGTTCTTTACGAATACATCCTCGGTACCCATTCACTTGCTGGATGATGGTGCAAACCTGGGAGGCAGGGTACTTGGATTCCATTTCTATAACCCGCCTGCAGTACAAAAGCTAGTTGAAATCATCACTGCTGCCAGCACATTGCCGGAAGTACATGAATTTGCCATGAGCTTTGCAAAAAACCTCAGGAAAGTGGTAGTTCCTTCGCATGACATAGCTGGCTTCATTGGCAATGGCCACTTTATGCGTGACGCCCTTCATGGGATTATGGAAGCTGAAAAGCTTACTTCAGACGTTTCATTTCCCGAGGCAGTTTATATGATCAATAAGATATCCCAGGATTACCTTGTAAGGCCGATGGGGATTTTTCAACTAATAGATTATGTCGGAATTGATGTAGTAAGCTTCATCATGGGAGTGATGAACCCGCATATGGATAATGAAGAGCTTCACAGCCCCCTGCTTGACAGGATGCTGGACCTTGGAGTTAAAGGAGGTCAGAATGCTGACGGATCACAAAAAGATGGTTTTCTGAAATATGAAAAAGGCAAGCCTATCGCTGTTTATGATCACGATAAGAAGGACTATGTTGAGATCAGTTCATTTAAAGATAAATGTGATGAAATGCTGGGTGTTATCCCTGATTCATTGATCCTTTGGAGAGCAGCTGTGATGATGAAAAACAAAGAAGAAGCCTTTCAAAGATTTTTCAATGATCTTAAATCTCATGGAACAATGGGTGCTGACCTGGCAATTGCATACGGCCGCAGGTCAAAGGAAATCGGAAAAGCCCTTGTGGCCGATGGAGTAGCTCATAAGGATGAGGATGTGAATACGGTTCTTCTGACCGGTTTCTTTCACGTTTATGGCCCGATCAATACGTATTTTGACTAATTGTTGAAACAATTAATTCTAAAAATCTTACAGAAATGAAATTGAGAAAAAAAGTATATATGGCTGCGGGTTACAATACAGTTTCACTGGGAACAGGAAGAAGTGAGTTCCACCCAAGAAAGCCCCGGCCAGGCCTTGAACACTATATCAAAGAAGCAGGCCAGGCAACCCTTAAAGAAATTGGAGGTGCCAAAAATGTGGATGAAGGTGTCATTGGCAATTTTATGGCCCCACGGTTTAACAAACAGGGCAACCTTCCCGGCTTTATCCCTTACGTGGATGATGAACTTCAATGGAAACCCTGTATTGCTGTTGAAGGTGCCTGCGGCTCAGGAGCTCTTGCCCTGGCTTCCGGTATCAAATCTGTCCTTGCCGAGACTGCTGATGTAGTACTTTCAATCGGGGTTGAGGTTCAGAATACGATGAAGGCAATCTATGGTGCAGATGTACTTGCCGGCGCCGGCTGGTTTGAAAAACGCAAGAATGGACATGCCTATTTCTTTCCAGGGCAGTTCAGTGACAGAGCAGGTGCATATTATGAAAAATATGGGTTCGACAGGGCGCGTAAAGGACTGGGCCAGTGGTTTGTGAATGCAATGGAAAACGCGAGGCTCTGCCCTACAGCCCAGGAACATGAAAACAAACATAATGACCTGGAAGCTTTGTATATGAGCCGTAAGCCTGATGGCAGGTTCTTCGTTGATAACCTTTCAGTGCTTGATTGCTCTAAAGTATCAGATGGCGCGTCCGCCATCGCCATATTATCTGAAGAAGGCCTTGCTAAATGTGGTATTGACAAGAAAGATGCTATTGAGGTTATCGGATTGGCCCAGGTAGAAAGGAACCTTACCAATGACCCACCTGATCTAACTGAACTGACAACCATCAAGAAAGCAGCACACCAGGCGATGGAATCAGCTGGAATAACAATCGATCAACTGGGTACTATTGAAACACATGACTGCTTCAGTATAGCTGGCATACTTGCTGTTGAAGCACTGGGATTTGCCAAACCAGGGGAAGGTGCAGATTTTGTTGCAGCAAAACACACTGCCAGGGATGGAAAGATCCCAATGAATACAACTGGTGGACTGATAGGCTGGGGGCATCCCACAGGCGCTACCGGTGTGCACCAGGCCGTTACTATCTGGGAGCAGCTTACCGGAAAGGCTGGCGACGCCCAGATCGAGATCAAGCCTGAAAAGCCCTATGGCATGACCATTAATATGGGTGGTGATGATGTTACGGTAGTAGCTATAGTCTACAAACAAGGCTAGAGAACCTGATGAGAATAAGCTCAGCAGGCTCTGATTTTTTCTTTATATTTGGATGAATAATGAATCAATTCGACTGAATATGAAAAAATTTGCTGTTGTCCTAGCAGGGAATGGTGTTTTCGACGGTGCAGAGATCCACGAAGCAACCCTTACCCTGCTTGCCATCAATCAACAGGGTGGGGAATATGATATATTCGCACCCAATATCCCCCAGCATCATGTGGTTAACCATATAAACGGAGAAGAGATGCCAGAGCAAAGAAATGTGCTGGTTGAATCCGCACGGATTGCCCGGGGAAAGATAAGTGACCTGAAAGAATTTAATCCTGATGTCTATGATGCGATCATCTTTCCTGGTGGATTTGGTGTTGCCAAGAATCTTTCAACTGTTGCCTTTGACGGATCTGATGCGAAGGTCAACCGTGATGTTGAGGTTGCAGTGAAAGGTATGCTGGAGAGGGGAAAGCCCATTGGAGCGCTGTGCATAGCTCCGGCAATGATCGCTAAGATAATAGGTGACGTGAAAGTAACCATCGGACAGGACAAGGGAACCATGGATGCCATCAAGGCCATGGGAGGAACCCATGTCGAAACCACCCATGGTGAAGTTGTGGTGGATGAAAAGCATAAGGTATTTACAACCCCATGCTATATGCTTGATGCAAATATTTCGCAGATAGCTGATGGGGCCAGTAATGTAGTTAGAGAAATGATGAAAAAGATTGAACGGTGATCCTGATTTTCATCAGGATGACGGGGGAGCAGGGAAGGGATTACTTTTGATAATTAAATAACCAGATAATTATGAATTTTGAATTTACCGAGGAACATGAAATGATTCGGCAGGCTGCCCGGGACTATGCTGAAAGAGAATTGATCAAAGATGTACTGGAACGCGATGCCAAAGGGGAGATGCCGTTGCAACACATAAAAAACCTGATTGAACTGGGCTTCTTTGGCATGATGGTAGATCCCAAATATGGCGGAGGTGGCATGGATACCATATCCTATATGCTTGCCATGGAAGAATTATCAAAAATTGATTCAGCTACAGCAGTAATCCTTTCAGTACATAATTCCCTGGCCTGCTGGGGAATTGAACATTATGGAACGGAAGAACAAAAAGAAAAGTATTTAAGAGAACTGGCGGTAGGAGAAAAGATAGGGACATTCCTTTTATCTGAACCTGAAGCTGGCTCTGATGCAACATCTCAGAAAACATTAGCAGAGGATAAAGGGGACCATTACCTTGTGAACGGTACCAAGAACTGGATATCAAATGCTGCATGCGGGTCTGTTTATTTATTAATTGCTCAAACGCATCCTGAACTCAAACACAAGGGGATCAATGCCTTGATTGTCGACAAAGACACACCGGGCATCTCACTTTCTCCTCATGAAGACAAGATGGGAATGCGCAGCTCTGATACCCATTCTGTGATGTTTAATGATGTAAAAGTGCCAAAGGAAAACAGGATCGGTGAAGATGGATTTGGATTTAAATTTGCGATGATGGTGCTTGAGGGAGGAAGAATGGGCATCGCAGCACAGGCGGTTGGCATCGCAGCCGGAGCCCTTGAGCGTTCTATTAAATATGCCAAAGAAAGAAAAGCCTTCGGCAAACATATCGCTGAGCACCAGGCTATAGCATTTAAGATAGCTGACATGGCCGTGAAGGTTGAAGCGGCCAGGGATTTTACACTTAAAGCAGCCTGGTTAAAAGACAGTGGTAAGCCATATGGGCTGGCCAGCTCAATGGCCAAACTGTATGCAGCAGATATTGCGATGGAAGTTACCACTGAGGCTGTTCAGATCCATGGGGGTTATGGCTATGTTAAGGAATACCATGTTGAAAGACTCATGCGCGAAGCGAAACTTACACAGATTTATGAAGGTACCTCAGAAATTCAAAAAATTGTAATTTCGCGAGCATTACTGAAAGAATAAATCGGAGATTTATTCCTCGTGATCTGTGACGAGTGACGAAAAAATAACTAAACGCAAGAAAATGAAAATATTAGTATGTATAAGCAATGTTCCCGATACAACGACAAAGATCAAGTTTACCGGGGATAATACAGCTTTTGATGATACAGGCGTACAGTGGATCATCAACCCCTGGGACGAGCTGGCGCTTACCAGGGCCCTGGAACTGAAAGAAGGTTCCGGAGGAGCAATAGAAAAGATCACAGTTATCAACGTGGGCACTGCTGCTACAGAGCCCACACTGAGAAAAGCCCTGGCCATTGGCGCTGATGATGCAGTAAGGGTTAATGCCGGAGCCAATGATGCATATGCAGTAGCCGGACAGCTTGCAGAATACATAAAGAACGATCCTTATGATATCATCTTATGCGGAATAGACTCCAGCGATTACAATGGTTCACTGGTTGGAGGAATGCTTGCTGAGTTCCTGGATATGCCATCCGTTTCATCAGTTTCCAAACTGGATATTGAAGGAGGGGAAGTAAAATTTAACAGGGAAATTGATGGTGGATCAGAAGTGCTGACAACAGAATTACCATTTGTGGCCGTGGTTCAGAAAGGTATTGCACTTGAACCAAGAATCCCTTCGATGAGGGGTATCATGATGGCAAGGAAAAAACCATTAAATATTGTTGAACCGGCACAGGTTGAGGAGTTTGCATCTTTCAAAAACTATGAGTTGCCACCACCTAAGGCAGCCTGCAAGATGGTTGATGCTGAAAACGCCATTGAATTGATTAACCTGCTGCATAATGAGGCAAAAGTGATTTAATGACTAAAAAATTAAAAAAATGGCAGTTTTAACATATACAGAAAATTGGGACGGGAAATTCAAGAAGCTCAGCTTTGAGCTGGTTTCCTATGCTAAGCAGATAGCCGATCAATTAGGTACCAATGTGGTTGCTCTCTCTATTGGTAATGTTGCAGGCGAAGAGCTTCAGAAACTGGGAAATTATGGTGCAGCAAAAGTCCTTTCCGTTCAGGATGACCGCTTGAATGTATTGATCAACAGGGCTTACGCCTCCATCGTATCCCAGGTTGCAGATAAGGAAAATGCGGACGTGATTGTCTTTGCCAATAACTTTACAGGCAAGGCAGTGGCCCCACGGGTCGCCGTGAAACTTAAAGCTGGTGCAGTCACTGGTGTTACCGCGGCTCCATCAAGCCTGGATCCATTTGTGGTTAAGAAGAAGGTATTTACCAATAAGGCCTTTGCTGATGTGGTCGTTACTTCCCCTAAAAAAGTATTGACCCTTTTCCAGAACTCAGTTGGTATCGCCGAAACAGGTGGCGAAGCGCAGGTAGAATCCTTTTCTCCTGAACTTAATGATGCCGACTTTAAAACCAAAGTGCTGGATGTAAATAAGATTACCGGCAAAGTCCTTCTGAGTGATGCAGAGGTAGTTGTATCTGGCGGTAGAGGGATGAAGAGTCCGGATAACTGGCAACCACTGGAAGAGATGGCTGCGGAGCTTGGAGCCGCAACTGCTTGCTCCAGGCCTGTATCAGATGAAGGATGGAGGCCTCATGAGGAGCATGTCGGCCAAACAGGTAAGATCATTGCTCCTAACCTGTATTTCGCACTTGGAATCTCAGGTGCCATTCAACATCTTGGTGGCGTGAGCTCATCAAAATGCATTGTAGCTGTCAATACTGATAAGGATGCTCCAATTTTTGAAGCAGCGGACTATGGAATAATTGGAGATGTGCAGAAAGTGCTTCCGGAACTGGTACAAGGAATTAAAGAACTGAAGAAATAGAAAGAAGAAAAGAGAAAAGAGAAAAGAGAGAAGAGAAATAAATATTATTATCAATCTCTTCTCTCTTTTCTCTTCTCTCTTTTCTCTTCTCTCTTCTCATATTATAGCCCCATCCCCTTTGCTACTAATTCTGCAATATCCAGGTTCTTCATTTCCTCTTCGCGGTTCTTGTACTTGATGCCATCGGTCATCATGACCATGCAGAAAGGACATGCAGTGGCCACAATATTGGCGCCGGTTTCGATGACGTCTTCAATCCTTTCTATGAAGACCTCTTTTTCTCCTTTTTCAGCTTCCTTGAACATCTGGCCCCCACCGGCACCACAACAAAGAGCATAACTTTTGATACGCTTCATCTCAACTTGCTTGCCACCGGCAGCTTTTATTACTTCACGGGGAGCATTGTACTCCCCGTTGGCCCTTCCCAGGTAACAGGGATCATGAAAGCTGATCGTGTCACCATTGAATTTTGACTTATCCAGGCTGATCTTTCCATCGGCAATTAGATCCCTTAAGAACTGACTATGATGAACGACTTCATACTTACCTTCCAAATCAGGGTATTCATTCAGGAAAGTATTATAATCATGCGGGCAGCAGGTGAGGATCTTTTTAACCCCGTAAGCATTGAAGATCTCGATGTTCATCAAAGCCTGCATCTGGAAGAGCATTTCATTACCAGACCTGCGGGCAACATCACCACTGTCGACTTCCTCAATGCCCAGCACCGCATAGTCGATCTTAAGGTGGTTCAGGATCTTAACAAACTCCCGTGTAACTTTCTTGTACCTATCATCAAATGCACCTGCAGAGCCTACCCAGAATAACCATTCAGGTTGCTTTCCCTGAGCCTGGAGAGCGGCATATACCGGTACTTCCAGGTTCACATCTTCAGCCCATTTCATCCTGTCTTCCGGGGAAAACTGCCAGGGAGCACCATTGTTCTCAATATTGGTGAATATGGAGTTTAACTCTCCCGGACCAGCAGATTCCTCCATCACGAGATACCTTCTCATATCAACAATAAGAGAAGGATGGTTGATGTTGATCGGGCACTCCTGTGCACATGCATTACAGGTGGTGCAGGCCCAGAGTTCTTCTTCCGAAATATAATCCCGGATGAGTGATTTATTGTCTGAAAAAGATTTGTCTCTGACGAGCCCGGGACCCTTTTCCTTCATCCTGGCCCTGGTATCCATTAGTATCTTCCTTGGGGAGAGCTTCTTGCCCGTTGTGTTTGCTGGACAAACATCAGTGCACCGTCCGCATTCCGTACATGCCAGGGCATCAAGATAATTTTTCCAGGTGATGTCCTCAACATCCAATACGCCGAATCTTTCAACGCTTTCTTCTCCCTCTGCCGGCTCAGTAAATGCAGCGTTGGGGTCCATCATCAGCTTGACTTCCTTGGTTATATTAGGCATATTGGACAGGTATCCCAGGGGCTCCAGGCGGCTGAAAAACACGTTCGGTACTGACATGAAGACGTGGAAATGCTTGGAATAGGGGAGAATATTGGCAAAAATGAAGATAAGTACGATATGGGCCCACCAGTTGACCTCATGCCAGAAATGGGCAGGCTCCAAAGAAATACCAGGTAAGAGCCCGGAAAGAAAATTACTCACGGGGTACAATCCGACAATTTCGTGTCCGCTTTGTCCTGCCTCCAGCAAATAGAACGTGTTCATCCCCAGGAGGGACACCATAAGCAGCATGATCAGTGTAAGGGCAATATTGGCATCAATATGGGAGATATGCTTCATCTCAATGCCGCTGAATCGCTTGATATGCATAAAGATCCTTCTGGCTAGGAATGCCAGGATCAGCACGAAGATGATAAAAGCAAATACGTCACCCAGTGCAGTGATAGCATCATATACCGGCCCCAGGACCGACAGGGCTCTTTCAGTACCAAATAATCCATCAATGATCATTTCTATGCTTCCAATAAGTATCACCAGGAATCCCCACCAGACCAGCGCGTGCATAAAACCGACAACAGGCTTGCGCAGGATCTTGGTCTGACCGAAGGCCACCCTCATCATGATTGAAAAGCGCTTTCCCCATTGTCCGACAGGAAAAGGCTTTGTCAGCCTGAAGAATGAATAAAACCGGTATGCAGTATATGAAAAAACACCCAGAGTAATTAGCAGGGTAACGGCAAATACTATTTGTTTGATCATTAGTTAAGTGTTATCGGGTTATCAACATATGATGAAATGCAGTATACAATTATAAGCATTAATGCATTTAGAATAAAATTAAATAATATCCATATATTTGCGTGAATCATTGATTTAGATCAGCCATGCTAAACCCCCAGATTTACAAACCCAAGAACCACATACGAATAGTAACCGCTGCTTCCTTGTTTGATGGCCATGATGCTGCCATTAATATTTTTCGCAGGATCATTCAGTCAACAGGGGCAGAAGTCATTCACCTCGGTCACGACCGTTCTGTGAATGATATCGTTGAATGCGCAATACAGGAAGACGCCCAGTCCATTGCCCTGACCTCCTACCAGGGAGGACATATGGAATTCTTTATGTATATGAAAGATATGCTGAAAGAAAAGGGCTGCGGACACATCAAGATCTTTGGAGGAGGAGGAGGCGTGATCCTTCCTGATGAAATGGATGAACTGCATGCATACGGGATCGATCGTATCTATTCACCGGATGACGGCAGGACAATGGGCTTGCAGGGAATGATCAACGATTTGATGGAAAAATCAGATTTTCCAACAGGGAAAGACATTAATGTTAGTCTTGAGGATATTCAAAAGAAGAATATCATAGCCATCGCAAAATTAATATCTGCGGCCGAAAATTATCCTGATGATGTTCAGGACCTGCTGGAAGAGATACGCAACCTGAAAAAACAAACACCTGTTCTTGGCATAACAGGTACCGGTGGCGCAGGAAAATCATCACTGGTGGATGAGATTGTCAGGCGGTTCCTGGCAGATTTTGATGATAAATCCATTGCCATCGTATCTGTTGACCCTTCCAAAAGAAAAACTGGCGGGGCCTTGCTAGGCGACAGGATTCGCATGAACTCGATTAACAATGAAAGGGTTTACATGCGGTCGCTGGCTACACGTCAGTCTAACCTTTCCGTGTCAAGGTATGTCAGGGATGCTGAATCCATCTTGCAGGCAGCAGGCTTTGATCTCATCCTGCTGGAGACATCCGGTATTGGACAGTCAGATACCGAGATCATTGATCATAGTGATCTTTCCATGTATGTTATGACCCCCGATTATGGAGCTGCCACACAGCTGGAAAAAATCGACATGCTGGACTTTGCAGATGTTATAGCACTTAACAAATTTGACCACAGGGGGTCTCTTGATGCCCTGCGTGATGTGAGGAAGCAATATGCACGTAATCATCAGCTATGGCATGAAGACCCTGATACTATGCCGGTTTATGGCACCATTGCATCTCAATTCAATGACCCTGGTGTTAATAACCTCTATCAGGAAATTATTAAGATGCTGAATGAGAAAGGAAAGAAGAAATTCAAGTCCTCCTATGAGGTTACAGACGAAATGTCTGAAAAGATACATATTATCCCACCCAAACGTACCAGGTATCTGTCGGAAATCTCAGATACTGTGAGGAACTATAACAAGTGGGCTGAAGACCAGGCAGCAGTGGCGCAGAGAATGTATACCATCAACGACACATTGAAAGCCCTGAAGGAAAGTGATCCTGATGCCTCAGCCGGTCAGCTGGAAGAGCTCTATAAGAAATCAGAGAGGAACCTTGATCCGCATAACAGGGAGATCCTTGAGAATTGGCAGGATAAAGTGAAATCTTACCAGCAGGAGGATTTTATTTTTCAAGTCAGGGACCAGCAGATCAAGGTTAAGACAAACACTGAGTCACTTTCTCATCTCCAGATACCAAAGGTTTCATTACCAAAATATTTAGCCTGGGGGGAGATATTAAAGTGGGTTTTAAAAGAAAATGTCCCAGGGGAGTTTCCATTCGCCTCAGGAGTATTTCATTTTAAACGGGAGGGAGAAGATCCTACCAGGATGTTTGCAGGCGAGGGGGGACCAGAACGGACCAACAAGAGGTTCCATTACCTCTCCCATGGAATGCCTGCCAGAAGGCTCTCCACAGCCTTTGACTCGGTAACACTTTATGGGCAGGATCCGGATAAGAGACCTGACATCTATGGTAAAATAGGTAACTCCGGCGTATCTGTCTCATGCCTGGATGATGCCAAGAGGCTTTACTCAGGATTTGACCTTTCCGATCCGAAGACTTCCGTTTCTATGACAATTAATGGTCCGGCGCCTACACTGGTTGGCTATTTTATGAATACAGCCATCGACCAGCAATGTGAAGTTTATATCAAGGAGAATGGCCTCGAGAAAAAGGTGGAAAAGAAAATTGATGATATCTATGCCAGGCGTGGTGTGAAGAGGCCCGAATACAATGCCAGGATGCCTGATGGGAATGATGGCTTAGGCCTTATGTTACTGGGTGTCACAGGCGACCAGGTGCTGCCTGAGGAAACCTATGAAAAGATTAAAGTGGATACCATCTCCAGGGTGAGGGGAACAGTCCAGGCAGATATCCTGAAGGAAGACCAGGCACAAAATACCTGCATTTTCTCAACTGACTTTGCATTGAAGATGATGGGCGATGTCCAGGAATACTTCAGCAAGAACAACGTAAGGAACTTCTATTCCGTTTCCATATCCGGGTACCATATCGCAGAGGCCGGCGCCAACCCGATAACACAGCTGGCATTTACCCTTGCTAATGGCTTTACCTATGTTGAATATTATGTTTCCAGGGGTATGGACATCAATAGTTTTGCACCGAACCTGTCTTTCTTCTTCTCCAATGGCATCGATCCGGAGTATTCTGTGATCGGGAGGGTAGCCAGGCTGATCTGGTCCAAGGCCATGAAGTTCAAGTACGGTGCGAATGAAAGAAGCCAGAAGCTGAAGTATCATATACAGACCTCCGGCAGGTCCCTGCACTCGCAGGAGATTGAATTCAACGATATCCGAACCACTTTACAGGCACTGTACGCTATTTATGATAATTGCAACTCCCTGCATACCAATGCTTATGACGAAGCAATAACAACCCCTACCGAGGAATCAGTCAGAAGGGCTGTTGCGATACAAATGATCATTAACCATGAGCTGGGCCTGGCCAAGAACCAGAATTCCCTGCAGGGATCATTTATCATTGAAGAGCTTACCGACCTGGTGGAAGAAGCAGTTATTTCAGAATTTGACAGGATCACCGAAAGAGGCGGGGTACTTGGAGCCATGGAATCCATGTACCAGCGCAGCAAGATACAGGAGGAATCCATGTATTATGAATCTATGAAGCATTCCGGCAAATTGCCCATCATGGGAGTCAATACTTTCCTTTCTAAAGATGGCTCGCCGACCATTATCCCGGGTGAGGTTATTCGTGCAACAGAGAAGGAAAAGAAACAGCAGATTTCATCTATCAAAAACCTGCATAAAGCTTATGCTGATGAAGCAGATCATTGCCTGAGAGAATTGCAGGTGAAAGCCATTCACAACGAAAATATATTTGAAGGCATCTTGGAAGCATCGAAATACTGCTCTATCGGCCAGATCTCAAAGGCATTGTTTGAAGTAGGAGGTCAGTACCGGAGGAATATGTAATTGTCAACTGTCAACTGTCAATTGTCAACTTAAAAATCCTGATACAACAGATTATCATAGGGATACCGGCTCAGGTGCATCTTCTTCACCTTCTGATACATCAACTCCTTTAATTCTGTGATATTAACTTTCTCTTTTGCAGATATGAATATGCAAGGATCGTTGTCTTTCGCCATCCAGGTGTGTTTGAGCTCTTCAAGTGGTATATTCTCCTTTTCTCTGGGTGTCAGGTCATCCTCTTCCTTCTCCACATAATGGTATGCATCGATCTTATTGAAGATTATTATTGTTGGTTTATCAATAATATGAATCTCATCCAGTGTTTGTTGAACGACCCTGATCTGCTCTTTAAATTCAGGATGGGAAATATCTACTACGTGCAGCAAAATATCTGCTTCACGGGCTTCGTCAAGGGTTGATTTAAAGGATTCGATCAATCCATGAGGCAATTTTCGAATGAAACCAACGGTATCGGACAGCAGAAAAGGAACATTAGCGATCACAACCTTTCGTACCGTTGTATCCAGGGTTGCGAAAAGCTTGTTTTCTGCAAAAATATTGGATTTGCTCAGCAGGTTCATGATCGTTGATTTGCCAACATTGGTATATCCAACCAGGGCAACCCTGATCAGGCTTTTGCGACTTTTCCGCTGAACAGACTTGGTTGTATCAATCTTTTTAAGCTTTTCCTTAAGCAGGGCGATCCGCTCCCTGATGATCCTTCGGTCGGTCTCAATCTCTTTTTCTCCCGGACCTTTCAATCCTATTCCACCTTTTTGTTTGGAAAGGTGCGTCCATAACTTGGTTAGCCTGGGCAGCAAGTATTCATATTGTGCCAGTTCTACCTGCGTCTTGGCATGGGCAGTACGGGCACGGCTGGCAAAAATATCCAGGATCAGATGGTTACGGTCGATCACCTTGCAATCGAGCGATTTCTCAATATTGCGTATCTGGGAAGGGCTCAGCTCATCATCAAAAATAGCCAGGTCTATCTTTTCGCTTTTCACATATGATTGGATCTCACCCAGCTTGCCAGACCCGACAAAAGTTTTTGTATCCGGTCTTTGCAGGGATTGTGTAAAGCGTTTGACAGGAATACCACCTGCAGTTTCCACAAGGAAAGCAAGTTCTTCAAGGTATTCCTCAATCCTTGCACGATCCTCCTGGCTGGTGATAAGACCAACAAGGATGGCTCTTTCTTTTACAGCTTTTATTTCTATGTTCTGGGCCAATAATGAGGCTTATCAGAATGTTTTAAATCCAATGATTTCGCGGACTTCCTTGAGTGTCTGACTAGCACTTTCTCTAGCCTTTTCCGCACCTTGCCTGGCGACTTTCCTTAGATAATCATTATCTGCAGAAAGTGCTTTGATCTTCTCCAGGAAAGGGGATGTGAACTTGATCATGTCTTCTGCCAGTTGTTTCTTTAAGTCACCATAACGGATCTGGCATGTATTATATTGATCATCAAAGAATTTTATTGTTTCTTCGGTGGAAACGACCTTCATAAGGTCAAACAGGTTCTGAACCGGCTCTGACTTCTCCTGGTTGTCTGCTGTTGGTCCTGCATCGGTCACTGCCCGCATCACTTTTTTCCGGATCACCCCTGGCTCATCGTTCAGGAAAATGGCATTCCCTTCACCTTCAGATTTTCCCATCTTTCCGCTTCCATCCAGCCCGGGGACCTTAATGAGGTCTTCGCCAAAATTAAATGCCTTGGGGATAGGAAATAATTCAGTGTCATACATGCGGTTGAACCGTCTTGCAAATGTCCTCATCATCTCAAGGTTCTGTTCCTGGTCTTTGCCTACTGGCACCTTGGCAGCTTTGTGGATGATCACGTCGGCAGCCATCAGTGTTGGATAAGTCAGCAATCCTGCATTCACATTCTCAGGTTGCTTCCTGACTTTTTCTTTGAAAGAGGTACACCTTTCCAGCTCACCCAGGTAAGCATTCATGTTTAACAAAAGATACAGCTCCGGCACTTCCGGAACGTCGCTCTGAATATACAATGTTGCCTTCTCCGGGTCTAATCCTGATGCAAGGTATTCCACGAGGACTTGCTTAACGTTTCCATGCAAATCTTCAGGGTTTGGATGAGTCGTTAACGAATGGTAATCAGCAATGAAAAAAAAGCATTCATTCTCATCCTGCATCTTGATGAAATTCCTGATAGCACCGAAGTAATTACCCAGGTGTAAATTCCCTGTTGGCCTTATGCCACTTACTACTTTATCCATGTTTGCGAAATTACAAAAAAGAAGTGAAGCGTGAAGCGTGAAGCGTGAAGAGAAAAAAATTACATCTTGAGTTCTTCGTTATTCTGGTCGAAGAAATGATATTCCAGATAATGATATGCATTGTTGGCTTCAAGGCGGATCCATTTTCTGTACTTGCTGTACCATTTCATCTGGATGGATCGCAGGCCCTTGGTAAGGTAAGCATGAAGATAAGGATGAAGCTCAATTTTGATGTACTTCTCGTTCTGCTCTTTCAACAGGTATTCCAGGTTGTTTTCAATATCATCAGTAATGATGAGGCTTGGTTTTATTTCACCTGTACCATTACAGGTTGGGCAACGTTCTACAATTTCAACATTCATCTCAGGCTTAACACGCTGCCTTGTAATCTGTACCAGGCCAAACTTACTTGGTGGAAGGATGGTATGCTTGGCCCTGTCTTTTGCCATCTCATCCTTCAGCTTGTTGTACAGAGCACGACGGTGCTTCGCTTCATTCATATCGATGAAATCGATCACGATGATACCGCCCATATCCCGCAGACGCAACTGTCTTGCAATTTCAGTTGCTGCCTCCATGTTGACCTGTAATGCATTACTTTCCTGGTTATCTACCTGTACTGTCCGGTGACCACTATTAACATCAATGACATGCAATGCTTCCGTATGCTCAATGATGAGATAAACACCGCTCTTGATAGTCACAGTTTTGCCAAATGAACTCTTAATCTGCTTGTCGACACCCAGGTAATCAAATATCGGGATCCTGCCTTTATAAAGCTTGACGATGTCAGTCTTCTGAGGCGCGATCGTACCGATAAAAGTCCTTACTTCTTCAAATAAAACCGGGTCGTTGACATGGACACTGTTAAATGATTCGCTCAGAAGGTCTCTTAATAAAGCTGATGTCTTGTCCAACTCACTGGCGACCTTTTTTGGTGGACGAGCATTAGTCAGCTTCTTGATTCCACCTGCCCATCTTTTGGTTAGGTTCTTTAAGTCTGCATCCAGATCGGCTACCAGCTTGTTCTCAGCCACAGTCCGGATAATTACACCAAAGTTATTAGGCTTGATACTCTGGATCAGCCTTTTAAGGCGGTTCCGCTCTTCCAGGCTCTTGATCTTCTGTGAGATTGAGACCCTGTTGGAGAAAGGAACCAGTACCAGGTACCTTCCGGCAAAAGATATTTCTGAAGTAAGCCTTGGCCCCTTGGTTGATATTGGCTCCTTGGCAATCTGAACCAATACCGGCTGGTTTGCCCTTAAGACCTGTGAAATCTTACCGGTCTTCTCAATATCATGCTCCAGCTTGAAATCCTCCAGTTTTATAGGTCTGGACCTGGCTGTAATAGCAAGCTTAATGAATTTGTTAAGTGACCTAACCTGAGGACCCAGGTCCAGGTAATGAAGGAATGCATCTTTTTCGTAACCTACGTCAATGAATGCAGCATTTAAGCCGGGCATTATTCGCCTGACCTTGCCAAGATGAACATCACCAACAGCATAATTGTTGCTGAAATTCTCTTTATGAAGCTCGACAAGGGACTTATCCTCCAGAAGTGCCAAATTGACTTCGTTAGGACCCGAATCGATGATTAATTCCTTATTCAATATACATATGCTTTAACCATGTAGTGCAGGTATGCACTGTTTCATGGTATTATAAAGTTAGGCAGGCATTATAGCAATACGGCGGTAAGATGTGTGAAAACAATTGCATAGCAAAGATTTACTATGCAATTGTTCTTATTTCTTCTTGTGCCTGTTCTTCCTTAAACGCTTTTTGCGTTTATGGGTAGCCATCTTGTGTCTTTTCTTCTTTTTCCCGCTCGGCATGATGTCTGGTCGTTAATAAAAACTAATTACCTGACGCTTTTTTTGACGTCGTTTACAAAAGTTTTTGCAGGTTTAAAAGAAGGGATATTGTGGGCTGGAATAATGATTGTGGTGTTCTTTGAAATATTCCTGCCTGTCTTTTGTGCTCTTTTCTTGATGGTAAAGCTTCCGAATCCTCTGAGGTATACATTCTCACCTTTTGTTAAGGATCCCTTTACTGTGTCCATTAAAGCTTCTACAGTTGCCTGAACGGCTACTTTTTCAATGCCTGTTTTGTTAGCAATTTCTGTTACGATTTCTGCTTTTGTCATAATGTTCTATATTTAATATGTTCAATTAAGTTTCTGATTGTGGGGAGCAAAGATATAAATTTTTTATTTTCAATGTCCTTTTTGAAATTTTTTTTCTTTTGTAATGTTCTCAAAATAAAAAAGTTTCTTTGTGCTGATGAAAATTAATGACATCCTGATTGGATGGTACCATGAAAATAAAAGGGATCTTCCCTGGCGAAAAACCAAGGATCCATACAGGATTTGGCTGTCGGAGATTATCCTGCAGCAAACCCGTGTTGATCAGGGGATGGATTACTATTTGCGTTTCGTCAGGAGATATCCGGATATCCGGTCCTTGGCTAAGGCATCGGAGCAGGAAATACTTAAGATGTGGCAGGGATTGGGATATTATTCAAGGGCAAGGAATATGCTGGCAACGGCCAGGAAAATTCAATCAGAGTCAGGAGGGAAGTTCCCGGCTGATTATGATGAGATTATAAAACATAAAGGAATAGGACCATATACAGCCAGTGCCATTGCATCCATAGCATTTGATGAACCCTATCCTGTTATGGATGGAAATGTAAAAAGGGTGGTATCCAGGATATTCGGCATTAAGGATGAAATTAATTCAGGTAAAGCCATTAATCTGATTAATAGCATCCTGCTGGAATTGATCAATCCTGAAAATCCTGGCGATTTCAACCAGGCTATGATGGAGTTTGGGGCCTTACATTGTAAGCCCCAAAACCCTTTATGCGAAACCTGCCCCTTAATTGAAAGCTGCCAGGCTTATCATTCAGACATGGTTGACAAGTTGCCAGTCCTGTTAAAAAAGGCTAAGCAAAAGCAAAGAAAATTTGATTATGCAATAATTCTTTCAAGAAAAGAAAAAGAGGTCTTCTTCTGGATTCGAAAAAGAACTGCAAATGATATTTGGAAGAATATGTATGACTTTCCCTTGCTTGAATCAACAGGATCCTTCATTAATGATAAGGATCTTGAACTCATAAAAACAAGTTCAGCATATAAACACCAGCTTACCCATCAACTTATCACTGCCAGATTCCATATTTATTCTTTCAAGTCACAGGTCACAGGTCACAGATCACAGGTCACAGATCCCAGGTCACAGGATATTAAACTTATAACCCTTAATGACCTGCATCAATACCCCTTCCCACGCTTAATAGACAAATTCATGCAAGAGGAATTGATCCCAGAGATTAAAAAAATTAAGGTTTGATGGGAACAAATTGCAAAAACAGGTATTAACTAGTAAAGCATTGTAAAATGCAAAATATGTTCATCTACTGAACAGAAATGAATTAATTTTGTACTAATTATTAAACTCAAAAACGATTATTATGGCGGGAGTGAATAAAGTGATTTTAATTGGAAACCTGGGGAAGGACCCTGAAGTCAGGGCCCTTGAATCAGGTGCGAAAGTTGCCAACTTCCCTTTGGCTACTACAGAGAGCTACAAGAACAAGAATGGAGAAAGGGTTGACACAACGGAATGGCACAATATTGTGCTTTGGAGAGGCCTGGCAGAAGTGGCAGAAAATTACCTGAAGAAAGGTAACCAGGTCTTCATTGAAGGTAAGATCAGGACCAGATCGTGGGAAGACAAAGAAGGGAACAAGCGTTATACAACTGAGATCCTGGCCGACAACATGACTATGCTGGGAAGCAGAAAGGATGCGGACTACTCAGATTCACCTGCAACGGCTGAAAAGAGCAAAGCTGATGTTGCGGAGCCGGAATCACAAGAAGATGACCTGCCATTCTAGGATTTGTGTAATTTTGTAATTATTAGATTGTAGATTAAAAATTAAACGTGGAAGATCCGGATAGTACCTCCCTTGTTTTGAGTCTGGCAGTTATGGTGTTATTATTGTTCTTTTCAGCAATGATATCTGGTTCAGAAGTTGCCTTTTTTTCCCTTAATCCTTCCCAACTAAAGGATGTTGAGGAATCTCAAAGCCGTCGCAGCAAGCTTATCCTGGCTTTACTGGGTAAGCCTAAGAGACTCCTGGCAACAATACTAATATCAAATAATTTCATCAATGTAGCCATTGTGATCCTGTCGGTATTTATTACCAATGGGCTGATTTACCAGATCCAATATCCCCTGATAGCATTTCTTATCCAGATTGTTGTAGTTACCGCTATGATCTTATTATTTGGTGAGATCATCCCAAAGATGTATGCCGCTACCAGGGCTGTGAAGTTTGCAACAATTATGGTTAGGCCATTGAATGCACTGGTCAAATTCTTTTTCCCCTTAAGTTCGATCCTCGTGAGGTCCACCTCTTTTATTGACAAGCAGATGGCCAATAAGGGAGTGGACATTTCAATCAGCGATCTTTCAGAAGCGATTGAGATCACATCTGATGAGACAACACCGGAAGACGAGAAGAAAATACTGAAAGGCATTGTTAAGTTTGGGGATATTGAGGTAAGTGAGATCATGAAATCAAGGGTTGATGTGATTGCTGTTGATATGAATGAAGGATTTGAAGAGATCATGGAAAAGATCCTTACTTCAGGATTCTCCAGAATACCTGTGTATGAGGAATCGTTTGATCAGATAAAAGGCATCCTTTATGTTAAAGATCTTTTGCCATACCCGGATGAGAAAGAAGGCTTTAAATGGAATACCCTGATCAGGGATGCTTTCTTTGTTCCGGAAAACAAAAAGATCAGTGACCTGCTCAAGGAGTTCCAGGAAAAGAAAATCCATATGGCCATCATTGTGGATGAATATGGAGGGACCTCCGGATTGGTTACACTTGAGGATATAATTGAAGAGATCGTTGGAGATATTTCAGACGAGTTTGACAGTCATGACGAAGAGATCGATTATACCCGGATTAATGACAATAACTTTGTTTTCGAAGGGAAGACCACAATCAATGATTTTTGTAAGATCATAGGGATTGAAGATGAGATCTTCGATGAGGTCAAAGGCGATTCTGATTCACTGGCGGGCCTTATTCTGGAGTTAGAAGGGAAGATCCCGGAAAAAGACATTACAATTAACTTTCAGAATTTCGACTTTACCATTAAGAAAGTTGATGATCGCCGGATCCAGAGGATTCATGTCTCCATTAAACCTAAAGAAGAGAATGCTTAAAAAAGTGCATGTAGTATACCTGGTGCTGTTATTCTTGTTTTTTGCCGCATGCAGTGATGTACCTGTTCCCAAACCCAGGGGATACTTCAGGATACAAATGCCCGAGAAATCATACCTTCCTTTCGATACAACATTCCCATATGCCTTTGAGTATCCGGCTTATGCTGTCATCACAAGTGATCCATATGCACCTGATGAACCCTACTGGATCAATATCAATTACCCTGAATTTAAAGGACAGCTGCATATCAGCTATAAGATGGTGAACGATACCAACCTGATCGATTTCCTGGAAGATTCACGAAAATTTGTCCTGAAGCATATACCAAAAGCGAGTGCAATCAATGACAGTATAATCTATGACATGGAACGTGACCTGTATGGATTGTTTTATGAAATTCGTGGTGTGGGAGCGGCTTCCCCATTCCAGTTTTTTGTGACCGACAGCACAACTCACTTCGTCAGGGGGGCACTTTATTTTACTGTCAGGCCGAACAACGACTCCTTGTCCCCGGTAATTGATTATCTTAAAAAAGATATAGAACACCTGCTTCTTACCTTCCGCTGGAAATAACACATTTTATTTTTGACAATCAAATATTTTATTAAATTTGACCTTTCCTAAGAAAAAGCCAATGTAGTATATTAACCGGCAACCTTAAGAGGGGAGGGAATATGATTGAAACAATCAAGATAGGCACCCTGAAGTGGCATCACGTACTCAGTCCGTCAGAAGATGACCTTCAATTCCTTAGCGATAATTTTTATTTTCACCCTCTTGACCTTGAAGATTGCCGGAGTAAGCTGAATCAAAGGCCTAAGATAGACACATACGACGATTATTACTTCCTTATATTACACTTCCCCAATTTTGATTCATCCGGAAGATTCTTGAAAACCAAGGAAGTAAAAATCTTTTGGGGGGAGGACTATATCATCACTATAGGCAGTTCTCACTGGGTAGTCATGGACATGTTCCTCAAAGCCAAGGAGCAGCTTGAGAAGAAAGAGGAGTTTGAAGTTGGTACCAGCGATGCATTGCTCTATCGTATACTTGAGCGGCTTATGCGGGAATCCCTGGTCCTGATCAGGAAGGTAGGGCAGGATGTTGAGTATCTTAATACCCAGCTTTTCAGCAAAAGAGCTGTTCGTGTGATTGAAAGAATTACCATTACACGGAAGAACATCATTCTGTTAAACACCATATTTAAGCCACAACTGCCACTGTTCCAAAAGCTCGAGTCCGGTAAAGTAGAAGGTTATGCCATTAACATGGAAGATTACTGGGGTAATATCCTGGACTATTACCAGAAGATGTGGGACATGACGGAAGATTACGAGGAGTTGGTTGAGGGCCTGGCCAAAGCTTTTGATTCCTTGCAGGCTAACAGGACCAATGAGATCATGAAAGTACTGACATTCTTCTCAACGATACTCCTGCCACTGACATTCATCACAGGCTTATACGGGATGAATGTGGGCTTACCTTTTCAGGAAGATCCAAATTCATTCTTCATCGTACTTGTTGCCATGGTCATCATCGTGGCCATCATGATCCTGTATTTCAAGAGAAAGCGATGGATCTGAGACCTGCTTAATCATCTTTATTTTCTGAAAACAAGTTGGATTGTATCCTGATGGATTCTTTATGAATGAGTTCCAGCAGCTCTTTCAGGAATCTTTGTTCCAGGCCGGCAATTGAACCTGTCTGCAGAAACTTATCCATGACTTCCTGCCAGCGCTTGACCTGGAAAGCGGTCATATTATGTTTATGTTTGATCCGGCCAATTCGATCAACAATATCCATCCTCTTAGACAAGGTGTTGATCAGGTCAGCATCTACCTGGTCGATGGCTGTGCGCAAAGCATCTAATTCGTGTTCAAATGATGCATCCGACGTACTTTCCCGGGTTCTCAATTGACTGATCAGTTCCTTTAGCTGCCCTGGTGTTATTTGCTGTTCAACGTCTGTTTGGGCTTTCTCCGGTGAAATATGTGATTCGATCATTAGTCCATCCATGCCAATGTCCAGAGCTTGCTGGGCAACACCTGGTATGAGATTGCGGTGACCACTAATATGACTGGGATCACAAATGATTGGCAATTCAGGATGCAAACGTTTCAACTCTATCGGGATTTCCCACAAAGGCTCATTACGATAGGTTTTGGCTATTGGAGCAAAGAAACCTCTGTGCACTGCAACAAGCTTATTGATCCCTGCCTGGTTGACCCGTTCCAGGGCACCAACCCAGAGCTTGATGTCGGGACTGACCGGATTTTTTATAAAAACCGGCAGATCTGTATTTTGAAGGGCTTCAGCTATTTCCTGCATGGAGAATGGGTTAACCACCGTCCTTGCCCCGATCCAGATGATATCTATCTGATGGTCGAGGCAGGCCTTTAAATGATCTGCCTGCCCGATCTCTACTGCTGTCATGAGTCCTGTCTCCTTTTTCACCTTCAGTAACCAGCCAAGTCCCTTGATCCCCACCCCTTGAAAATCTGATGGCCGTGACCTGGGCTTCCATATACCTGCCCTGAAAATGCCTACCTCCTTAATTTCTGATAAGGCCAAAGCAGTTTCCATGACCTGCTTTTCACTTTCTGCACTGCAGGGGCCTGCGACGACCAGTGGATATGATCCTGAATACCAATCTTTGATCGGCACGGTATGTATTGTTGGAGTCATTTTTACCTTTTCAAAGGTATTAAACTAGTAAGTATGATCACCTAAATTTTGCACTACACTTTTAGTCGCATCAAAAAGTACTTATTTTTGCAAAATTATTAAGTAACAATGTCATTTGATGAAAAACAAGAACATTAAGGAATTGCTGGGATCCGGAAAGGTCGGTGAAGAGGTACTTGTAAAAGGATGGGTAAGGACCAAGCGAGCAAGTAAGAACGTTGGCTTTATTGCACTTAACGATGGCACTACCATTCATAATTTGCAGATTGTCATCGACTATTCCAAGATTAGCGAAGCTTTGCTTAACGAAATTCATACTGGTGCTTCATTATCTGTCAAAGGCAACCTTATAGAATCGATGGGCAGTGGCCAGGCAGTGGAACTGGCTGCAGAAATAATCGATGTATTGGGAAAAGCTGACCCGGATGAGTATCCCCTGCAACCTAAAAAACATAGTCTTGAGTTCCTCAGGGAAAAGGCTCATCTAAGGTTCAGGACAACTACTTTTGGAGCCATTACAAGGATAAGACATGGACTGATATTTGCTATCCATAAATATTTTAATGATAATGGGTTTTATAATATCCATACACCTATAATTACTGGTTCTGATGCTGAAGGAGCTGGAGAGATGTTCAGGGTTTCAGTGCTGGATCCAAAAAACCCTCCTCTTACAGAAGACGGTAAAGTGGATTATAAGCAGGATTTCTTTGGGAAAGAAACCAACCTAACTGTTTCCGGGCAGCTGGAAGCTGAACTTGCAGCCCTGGCCATGTCGAAAGTATACACCTTCGGTCCCACCTTCAGGGCTGAAAACTCAAACACTTCACGGCACCTGGCTGAGTTCTGGATGATTGAACCGGAAATGGCATTTTATGATATTCAAGATAATATGGACCTTGCTGAGGATATGCTCAAATACCTTATCAGCTATATCTTTGAACACTATGCTGACGATGTCCAATTCATGGATAAACGATTCTCTGATGAAGAGAATCAAAAGAAGATGGAAGATCGATCGTCAATGGGACTGATTGAGCGTCTGCAGTTTGTACTTGCCAATGATTTTGAAAGGATCACCTATACCGAAGCCTTTGATATTTTGAGAAACTCCAAACCCAATAAGAAAGGTAAATTCCAATTTCCTTTGGACCAATGGGGAGCAGACTTTCAAAGCGAACATGAACGATATCTCGTTGAGAAGCATTATAAAAAACCAGTTATGGTTACTGATTACCCAATGGAGATCAAAGCATTTTATATGAGGCAGAACGATGATGGAAAGACAGTCAGGGCTTTGGACGTTCTGTTCCCGCAAATAGGTGAGATAATTGGAGGATCGCAGCGTGAGGAGCGATATGATAATTTATATCAGCGCATTAAGGAACTCGATATACCTGAGAAGGAGTTATGGTGGTACCTTGAAACAAGGAAATTTGGTACTGTTGAACATAGCGGGTTCGGACTAGGGTTTGAAAGACTTATGATGTTTGTTACCGGCATGGGAAATATCAGGGATGTAATTCCTTTCCCAAGAGCACCCCAAAATGCTGAGTTCTAGTACAAAATTCCTTGCACTGATCAGAATTGCATTTTAAATGAATATTTATTAACTTCGGGACAGCCCACAACATGACGTTTGAAGTATTGATCTGAATATGCTAAATCAACGACTACAACAGAAATTATTACAAAAGCTTTCTCCTCAGCAAATCTTGTTGATGAAACTGCTGCAAATACCGTCTGTGGCACTTGAACAAAGGATCAAGCAAGAGATAGAAGAGAACCCTGCACTTGAGGAAATGGCAGACAGCGAAGATTACGATGATGAAACTAAAGAGTCGGATGATGATTTTCAGGATGATGGGGATACTGATTCTGATGTTGAGGAGTATGACAGCAGCAATGATGAGTTCGACCTGGATGATTATTTTAATGATGATGATACTCCTTCTTATAAGCTGAGTTCAGGAAACCAATCTGGCAATGATGAAAGAAAAGAGATCCCGTTTGCTTCTGGGATTAGCTTTCATGACATGCTTTTGACACAGCTGGGTTTGCGAAGCTTAAATGAGCAGGAAATGATCATTGCGGAGAACATTATTGGTAATTTGGATGATTCCGGATACCTGAACAGGGATGTTAATGCTATGGTTGACGACCTGGCTTTTTCTCAAAACATACAAACGGACCGGGATGAGATACTTGAAGTGCTGAAAGAAATACAGGAATTGGACCCTGCAGGAGTTGGCGCACGCAATCTTCAGGAATGCCTCCTGATTCAGATGCACAGAAAAGATGAAAGCAAGGAGCCAATCAAGAATGCTATTCTGATCCTGGACAATTATTTTACAGAGTTCACGAAGAAGCATTATGAAAAGATCATCAAACGGGCTAAGATATCGGAACATCAGCTCAAAGAAGCTATTGATGAGATCTTAAAGCTAAACCCTAAGCCGGGTAATTCCATGATGGAAACGACAAAGACGAATCAATACATTATCCCGGATTTTATTGTTCATAATAATAATGGTGACCTGGAGCTTACCTTAAATTCAAGGAATACACCGGAGCTCAGGTTGAGCAGGACCTATCTTGATATGATGGAAGCCTATTCAGAGAACAAAAAAAATCGTCAGAAAAAGGATGCCTTCCTGTTTGTAAAACAAAAGATTGATTCTGCAAAGTGGTTTATGGAAGCCATCAAGCAACGGCAGAATACTCTATTTATAACGATGAATGCCATTATGGAATACCAGAGGGGTTATTTCCTGACGGGGGATGAGACAAACCTGAAACCAATGATACTTAAAGATATTGCTGAGAGAGTTAACCTGGATATTTCAACAATTTCCAGGGTGGCGAACAGTAAATATGTTCAGACACCGTTTGGCACCTTCCTTCTGAAAAGTTTCTTTTCTGAGTCAATGCAAACCGAAGCAGGTGAGGAAGTCAGTACTCGTGAGATCAAAAAAATACTTTCAGAATGTATAGAACAGGAAAGTAAAAAGAAACCATACACTGATGAGCAGCTGACTGAAATATTGAAAAAGCGTGGCTATCATATTGCACGCAGAACGGTTGCTAAATACCGCGAACAGTTAAATATTCCTGTTGCCCGACTTAGAAAGGAATTAACCTGATTCACTTAACTGATCATATGGAGAACAACCTGGCCAGGACCCTTTCAGTCATTTTCCAACCATTGCTTATTCCAACGTATGGCTTTATCATACTCTTGAATATGAATGCTTTTTTTTCGTTGATGATAAATCCATCAGCGAAATGGATGATCATGGGCGTTGTCTTTCTGACAACCTTCCTGTTTCCTGCTATTATGATATTCTTTCTGATGAAAATGGGTATTATCACATCCCTGAACCTCAGAAGCCGCCAGGAAAGAGTGCTGCCATTCCTGATCACCGGCGTGTTTTACTACCTGGTCTATTACATGCTTAAGCAATTGCAGATCTCCCCGATCTACAATTATTTCATGATCGGTACCACATTTATCATTGTGGTTGCTATGATGATAAATTTCTTTTGGAAGATCAGCATTCATATGATTAGCCTTGGTGGCATGCTGGGTGCCTTCCTGGGTTTATCTTTTGTGATGATGATTGATATGACATTATTGTTACTGCTGATCATTTTCGTCAGCGGACTGGTAGGATATTCCCGGCTATACCTTAAGGCACATACGCCAGCACAGGTCTATGCAGGTTTTGCAACTGGCTTTTTTGTGATGCTCGGATTTTTTATCTTTCTATAAGACCTACTGATAGGGGATAAGGGCAATTCCGACAGTAATGGGATATGTTTGAGGACCCCGGTCTTCTTTGAATAATTTGGATAAGGCGAAATATCCAAACACATTGACCCATTTGTATCCGAAGCGTATGGTAGGGCCATACTGAACAGTTTCTAATTGTTTGACACCCTTATTTTTCCATTTCACTTCGACACCATCATCTGACAGACGCTCTCCTACATACTTTACTTTGCTGTCGTATAGGAACCCAACTTTGAACCCAAAGGCCATCCTGAACCCTTTCTTTGAACGATACCTGAACTCAAATGGAATATCAAAATAAGAGGCTTGCAATTTGGATCTTTTGTAATCAATACTATCGCCTATACGCTCAAATGAAATTGAATCAGCTTTTATGTCGGGAATAAATGTATTACTGTAAAGATTATGAAAGCTGGTCCCGATACCGATTGCCATACTAACTCCTCCATCGCCAATACGATGATTATACATGAGGTTGATCAGGAAACCCTGGTTTATTGTTCTTGCTCTGGTATTTTCAGGCATGTCCATCCATATATCAGTAAAAAAGCCTAAACCCAGGTCGAACTTCTTATAAGTGGTCTCCATAGCCTTTTGAGCAAACAGGTTGCTGGCAAACAGAATGAACAGGGTAAGCACAAATATTCTCTTCATCTTTTTTGATTCTTTTATTGTAAACGCAAAGATACGATATATCTTGCATTATTTGAAAATCCATCCTATGCGCATATATTGGTAATAATACCCATTGACTTTCCTATGGTTTAGTGTTTACTTTGTATAAGACATTGCTCATTACATGATGACGCAATTTCCGGACCCTCTAAGCCCAGATCTAATATAAATTATATTCACCCCGTTTGTTTTGTGCAAACGGGGTTTTTGCTTAACAGCTTTCCATAGATTTTTGTATATAGCTTTCCTGCTTTTTAGCTTACCATGGATTTTCAAAATCCTTAGAAGTATAGATGTGATTTCTGGAGGTAAAAAGCGTATCGGATTTCTCAGGATTGACCAATAATGGGTTCTGGAAAAAGAACTTTTGCAAGCTGGCAATGGGAGTCAGGATCAATAAATAAATAACCGCTAATAGAAATCTCGTGATTAGCATATTGAGCCACTTTCCTATCCAATGGAATACACGGCCGGTAAATACCCTGAGCTTTTCGGGACTGAGCGCAATAATTACAAGAATAAAAGATGCAATCAGAAACGATTTATAGCTGAAGAAAATATACCCGGCCATTAATAGTACAGATATAATTAATAGGGTTCTGGTATCTTTCATGAAGTTAAATTTTGGTTAAAATAATGTATACAATAGTGGGGAAACAGAAATGCTGCCAGCCGTGAGACTGACAATTGCAACAATCATTAAAAAGAATACAGTTGGCAAAAGCCACCATTTTTTTCTGAATGTCAAGAATCCCCATAGGTCTTTAATTGTTTTCATCTCATCAGGAATTATGAGGTAATGCAATCTTCCAATGCAATATCCTTCTGTTTAACAATATTTAATTCTTTGCTGATCAGGTAACAATCCATGACCAGGTAATCCATTCCTGTGTTTTTAAAGAAATTAATGGCATCTTCAGGTGAACATATCGTGGGCTCTTTAATTGAGCACATACTGCAGTTGACAAGGGCCTTTTTCTTCGTCATTTTCAATAATTCATGAAGAAATGAGTTTTCCTGGCAATTGTCAACTGTTGTTAACTCCAATGGCATTAATGCCTCCCTGCCTTTTATTTCAGTATTAACACGTCTTGTAATGTCCGGGTTGTCAGGATTAGCCAATATGCTTCTGTGGCCGGATGTGTATGCTCCAAATTCCATTCGACCACGAAAAACCCCGACAATCTTATCTTGTTTTATTAATTCAGCAATTTCATCCATTAAGCCTTGCTGGTCATCGTATTTATAGTATTGAAAATCTCCTGCCTCTATAGCCTTCATAAGATCATTTGTAGTGTATGATGGTCCCAATGACCAATTTCTTATCTTATTGGTTTCTGAACTGACTACTCTTTTTTGCCTGAAATACAGGTGTTGGACAGCGAGAGCGGCACCAATTGCGGCACCATCATCACCAGAAGCTGATTGAATAAATACTTTATCAAATATTCCTGATTCCTGTATTATTGTGATTAAGCGAGTGTCAAGTGCCATATCACCTGATAAGCAAATACTCCCGGACTGGGTAAGTTGTTTCGCTTCCCTGCAAAGGTTGATAATGATTTCCTTAAGCACATTGTAGAAAGCTAAGGCCAGGTTAAAATGATGCTGATTTAATTCCTTTGTAGAATTTCTTTTAGGAAAACCGAACAACAGCTCCCATTTTTGCTCATTGATCAAATGGGCTCCGGTAGTATATTGGAAATAAGCCTGGTTTAAATGAATGGATCCATCTTGCTTAATATCAACCAATTTCCCCTTAATCATCTTCACATAATCACTTGTTTCCTCGGCATAATAATCTCCAAGCGAGGCCAGCATGGAAAAAGATTTCTGGGACTCACAATGATCATAACCAAGATATGTTGCAAAGGAATTGTACAATAATCCAAGGGAATGGGGATATCGTAATTCTTTAATGATCTTTATCTTGCTTTGATGTCCATGGCAAATGGATGTTGTTGCCCACTCACCTACACTGTCAATGACAAGGATAGCCGCTTCATCATAGGGTGAGGTGTAAAAAGAACTGGCGGCATGAGAAAGATGATGTTCAGAAAAGAGCAACTTGATCTTGCGGGGATCTGATTTGCGAAGCTTTTTAAGTTCTTTAAAAATCAGGGAACGCAAGAAGACTTTCTCATTTATCCAGACCGGCATCGACGCAAGGAATGATTTTAACCCCTTCGGTGCAAATGCATAGTGGGTTTCAAGCAGTCTTTCAAACCTGAGCAGAGGTTTGTCGTGGAAGGCTATGGCATCAAGATCTTTCAATTCCAGGTTGCTGTAGTTTAAACAAAAATTAATGGCATTGCTTGGAAATGATGCGTCCCCTTTAATCCTTGTAAAGCGCTCCTCCTGAGCTGCAGCCACTATATCGCTATCAATAACAATACATGCAGATGCATTGCTACAATATGCCGATATACCCAGTATCTTCATACGTCCTGGTTTGGGTTAAAAAGGGGCGAAATATCTTTAAAACTAATAGAGAACTACTATGAGGGCAATACTGAATCAGTTATCGGTGTAAAGTAATCAGTTTGCGGTTCATATCAGTCCTGTTTCATTAGCTTATCTTTAAAAATCTTCTCAAATTTCTCAAGCTTCGGCTTAATCATATAATTACAGTAAGGTTGAGTGGGATTGTTTTTGTAATAATCTATATGATAGGCTTCAGCTTTGTAAAATACTGTCAATGGCTCTATCTCAGTCACGATCGGATCAGGGTAAACAGCAGCCTCTTCCAGCGCTTCCTTTGATTTTTCAGCAATTGCCTTCTGGCTTTCGTTATGGTAAAGAATTACTGACCTGTAGGGCGTCCCAACATCAGGTCCCTGACGGTTCAGGGTTGTTGGATCATGAACCTGCCAGAAGACCTCCAGGAGCTCTTCATAAGTGATCTTGGCTGGATCATATTTGATCTGGCACACCTCAGCATGTCCTGTATTCCCTGAGCATACCTGATCGTAAGTCGGGTATTCAGTTTCTCCACCGGCATAGCCGGGCATAACACTTTTGACGCCATCTAATCGCTGAAAAATGGCCTCCACACACCAAAAACAACCTGCACCAAATGTAGCCGTTTCAGTTCGTGCAGTACTTTCACTTTGCATAGACCCTGTTGTGTTCATCGTTAGTCCGTTAATAGTTAATCCGCCAATAAATGCAATGGCATATAGGATTACAGTATTAATAATTTTAATCATCAGGTACAGAATTGATATAATTATTCATTCAAGAATAATACCAACTTGTAAAAAACATTGATTAAGAAGCAGTTAGACTAAACAGACTTGCGATGAGAACAGTGCTGTTTGTTCTATTATGAGCAATGAATGTTCGGAAGTGGACGGAATTGGCAACATTATATATTTATTTGATCTAGTATTCGAGGCACTTATTATATAACCCTTCTACCAGGTCGGCATCCTGCCCGAATTGGCAATACTCTTCTCTTAAATCTGAGAAGTACTTGCCGCTCACCTGTTCGACAGTTGGATCACTAGCCAGCCAAACGGGTGTACTTGCTCCCTGATCTGGTGTTTCATGGCCGCCAAACCCAAGATTATTGCTCAGTGCTGAGTTAACATCTCCCGGGTGACAGGCATTTACGGTAATATTTTTAGAGTGGAGCATTTCAGCAAATGCCACAGTCAGCATCCTGTCGGCCTGCTTTGATTGGCGGTAAGCTTCGTTGTTATTGTACCTTCTGCGCTGAAACTCCAGGTCATCAATATCCAGGCCACCGGCCCAGTAGCTGGCCACGTTAATGATCCTTGAAGGGGCAGAATCCCCCATTATTTTAGTAAAATATTTCATCATCCAGAAATACCCAAGGACATTCGTCGCAAATTGCATTTCAATACCCTGCGGAGTCTCTTCCCGTCTCCTGGGAGTAACACCGGCATTATTAACAAGGATATGCAACGGACCTTCCCATCGCTCTGCAAGAGCTTTAATTGATACTTTCTGCGAAAGGTCCACAATTTCAAAATGCACGTCCTCATTGCCAGTAGCTGTTTTGATATCATATACAGCCTGTTCTGCTTTGTTCTGGTCCCTCACTATCAATACAACTTTATGATCTGGCAGTCTTGCCAGCTGCCTTGCGATAGCTTTTCCAATGGCTCCTGTGGCACCTGTGACAGCACAAACCACCTGATTTTCCTTATTCATGGTATTGTTTTTTTAGTGAAATTATAAATAATATGAATATGAATTCATTGCAATTTTTTCTAACTTCGCTGCCTATTTTTACGCCATGAAAGCCCTTTTCAATAAGATATTTACTGCCCACAATATCCATAGTGAAGCTGAAGGTGCATACCGGATAAAGGATTTTAATGAGTTCCCGGATATTGATTTTAATGGAGAAGAATATGTTACCCTGATCCATACTGAAAAATACAGGCAATTCATCAAATCTGCCTGTGAGAATAATGATTTCGTTGCGGAAGTGAGCTTGTCACCAGAGAGTTATGAGGCAGCCTGCCAGGCTGTGGGTCTTACCATTATGGCATCGGAACAACGAGATATTGCTGTCGTTCGCCCACCAGGGCATCATGCCGCAATAGAACGATCAGCTGGATTTTGCTTCTTTAACAATATTGCTATAGCTTCACAAAAGCTCGTCAATGAAGGCAAACGAGTATTTATATTTGATATTGATGGGCACCATGGCGATGGTACTCAATCCATCTTTTACAATTCGGACCAGGTTTACTATTGCTCCATTCACCAGCATTATGCTTACCCTTTTACAGGATTTCCCGAGGAGAGAGGAAAAGATGAAGGTCTTGGATATACCGCTAACTTCCCGATATTTGAAGGTAGTGGTAATAAGGAGTTCCTTGCTGCTACGGATAAGGCTATTTCAGAAGCCCGGAAGTTTGATCCGGATGTGATAGCTGTGTCCGCTGGATTTGATAGTTATGTTCACGACCGTTTGCTGGGTCTGCAGGTTGACTCCCAGGGCTATTATGAATGCGCTTTTCGCCTGCGCAGGGCCTTCAGCAACATTTTTGCGGTTCTTGAGGGTGGATATCATTTCGATATTAAGAAATGTGTTGATTGCTTTATCGAAGGTATCGGCAATGGGGCATTACCACCAAAAATGAAATGGGACCCCAATATGTCTATAGGATGATCAAATTAGTGAAATTCTTAAGCTTTTTCCTGCTTTTTGTACTATTGAATTCCTTTGCTCAGGAGAGTCGCATCACATTGATTCAAGATGGTCATAGTGACTATGAAATAGCAATACCAAAGGAAGCAGATTCTATTGAACGATATGCAGCAGCAGAACTGCAACATTATCTTTTTCAAATCTCTGGCGTGACACTGCCAATAACAAACCATACCAGGACAAAGCATAAAAAGAAAATATTACTTGCTAAAACAACACGGGCCCGGCTGCAAAGTGATGGATTTACTATCACTACTCAAAGAGATAACCTGCTGATTAATGGGGGGAGGGATAAAGGAGTTTTATATGGTGTTTATGAGTTACTTGAGAAATACCTTGGTTGCCGCATGTATTCCCCTGATGTAATTGTTATTCCTGAACAAAAGACAGTATCAATTCCTCAGATAGATGTTTCACTAAACCCGGTTATCACTTTCAGGGAACTGCATTTTCCAATACGTTCGAGCCAGAAGTATCTTGACTGGCACAAACTGCATTGGAAAGGAACCAACCAGAAGGATTGGGGGATGTGGGTGCATACTTTCGATGACCTGGTACCACCGGAAGAATTTTTTGAGACACATCCTGAATATTTTTCAGAAACTAATGGATTGAGGGTCCCTTATGGTCAGCTTTGCCTGAGTAATCCAGAAGTATTTGATACGCTCGTGCGCCGCTTACAACTGAAGATGGATGAACTGCCACAGGCTCATTACTGGTCGGTATCGCAAAATGACACCTATTACCCATGTGATTGTCCTGAATGTACTGAAATCAACGAGAAGTATGGAGGATATTCAGGCTCCATGATCTGGTTTGTGAATAAAGTGGCAGAAGAATTTCCTGATAAAACCATATCTACGCTTGCCTACCAATACACACGTGCAGCACCAACCGGTATCAAACCCGCTGAAAATGTAAATGTCGTTTTGTGTTCCATCGAGTGTAACAGGAGCCTGCCAATACCTGATGACCCCAGGAGTGAATCATTCAGGGATGACATCATCAACTGGGGTAAACTAACAGACAATATCCTGATCTGGGATTACGTGGTGCAGTTCAGAAATTATGTGAATCCCTTTCCCAATTTTCATGTCCTGCAACCGAACCTTCAGTTTTTTGTGGACAATAACGCTTTTCTGATGTTTCAGCAGGGTAGCGGTGGGTCCTGGAGCGAATTTCATGAACTAAGGTCTTACCTCATTGCAAAAGTCCTTTGGAACCCTGATGTTGATCTTGATATGGTGATGGATGACTTCATTAAAGGGTATTACGGTGATGCTGGTCCCTATATCAGAAAGTACATTGATACGATGCGGGAAGCTCTGCTGGAATCCGGTGAAGGACTGGGTATTTATGGTTACCCTTATGACGGAATAAACTCATATCTAACTCCGGAACTAATCAAGAATTACCAGGACTTAATGGATCAGGCTAAGAATGCTGTTGCTGATCAACCGGATTACCTTCAAAGGGTTCAGGCCGCCAGCCTTCCACTGGAGTTTGCCATGCTGGACCTGTCCTTAAGAAATATTAATGGGGACCTGTCATATTTTACTGATGTTAACGGGGAAAGAGTGGTTAAGGAGGAAATGAGAATTCGTTTAAAAGCATTTGCAAAGCAGGCAGAAAAACTTGGAATACAAAGGATTGAAGAGCATGGCACATCACCATCTGACTATGTTGGGATTATACAAAATTATCTCGATAAAAGCATGATGGAGAACCTGGCAATAAACAAACCCGCCAGGCTCTTAACCACTCATAGTGAAAAATACCCGGTTGGTGGTGCAGTGGCGCTGACAGATGGTTTGCGTGGTTTGCCTGATTACCACTTCAACTGGCTGGGCTTTGAAGGGGAGGACATGGAGGCCATTATCGATTTGGGAGAACAAACCCTTATTACCAGCATTAGCGCCGACTTCCTTCAACAATATTATGCATGGATCTGGTTGCCACAAAAACTGGTCTGTAGCGTATCAGATGATGGTGATAATTATAAAGATGTTGCCCTGGTGGAGAACCAGGCCTCCGAGAAGGAAGCTGGTGTATTTACCGAGACTTTCAAAGCTATATTTGAACCTGTAAATGCCAGGTATGTTAAAGTTGAGGCCATATCACGAAAAACATGCCCTATCTGGCATATTGGCTCTGGCCTGCCATGCTGGATTTTTATTGATGAAATAGTGGTTGAGTGAGATTAATTGCCAAACCTTCCTTTATAACCTATTGTTAAGGTTATTGTACGATTCCTGGCATCAGTGTCGGAACTGTCATAATAGAATCCCTGTTGCTGAACATCAGTAAGACCCAGGTTGTATTGCAATTGCAAAAATGTGTTACCTTCTTCGGTATGATTAAATTCCATGCCAATCCCAAAGATTAAACTTGTAGTAACTTTAGTCCAGGTATCATACAATCGCTCATTTATTTCTGAAGTACTCCCCTCCAGTGTTTCGGTACCTTTAACTTTTGCCCATCCCAGGAAAGAAATCATTGGTCCGAATTGGCCATAGAGATCAATTTTATCGGATGACAGGAAATTAAACTTTAGAAAAAGAGGAAGGCTGAAATAATGAGTCCTTAGCTTCAGGTCGGCAGAATAGCTTTCTCCGTAACTGGTTGTGCGATCATCTTTGAATTTAGCTCCCCTTTGATCATAATTGAACCATATTTGAGCAAACCATCTCTCTGAAAACCCGTATTCACCAAAGATGCCCAGGTGCAATCCAAGCCGGGAACCAAAATCCCCCGTCACATTATCAGCCTGATTTACCAGCTTAATGCTTGAGATATTCAACCCTCCATCTACTCCACCATGCCATTCCTGGGCATGCACCTTACAGGTCAGGAGAGAGAATAAGATTATTATTGGGAATAGTTTAAAGTAACTGTGAAATCTCATGATCAAAGTTTTATCGGTTGTAATTCAAAGATAATAGGTTTTATTACAATGCAATAAATCAGCCGGATATAATTATTTAGAATTGATTTAAATAACTGAAGGCCATTGCTTTAATTGACATATGGGTATATTTTTATATATATTTGCGTGGCTAATTAATTGTCTAATCAAAAAGTAAAATTATGAAAAGATCATTCCTTACACTTATCTTAATAAGTCTGGCCGTGATTACTTTCACACAACAAGTTCCCCGTGATAAAGTAATCGTCGAGGAGGCTACAGATGTTACTGGTTGACCTTACTGTCCAAGCGCAGCAATAGGAGTTGCAGACTTGATAGCAAATGGTCACCCTGTCGCGGCAATAGGATACCACGGCAGTGACCCTTATAATAATACATACTCAACAGCACGAAGGAGTTATTATGCCATTACTGGTAATCCAACAGTTGTATTTGATGGAGGAAATACCGTAGTTGGTGGGACTCCAAGCGGAAGCATGTATGGCAGTTATTCTGGACCCGCCACAACTGCAGCAGGTGTACCCTGTTCATTTGAACTGGATATTTACGGTGATAACAACGGCTTGAATTATACAATAATGCTTGAACTTGAGATGGTTGATACTTACTCAAGCAATAATCTGGTATGCCACCTTGTTGTGACAGAATCCAATATTCCGTATTCATGGTATTCACTCTCAGATATAGACCATACCTGTCGATTAATGGTCCCTGATGCAAATGGGACAGCTGTTGATTTCACATCAAATCCGTTAATACAGATTCCTTTACAATTTACTTTGGATCCAACCTGGGTGGCAAGTAACTGTGAGTTGGTTGCCTTTATCCAGGATAACGTAACTAAAAATATCTTGCAGGGGGGCAACGTAGAATTACCGAACCTTCAGCCTTTCACAGCTACTGCAGGATTTTCTGCCACTAATACAACTACCTGTGAAGGAAGCTCTGTCCAGTTTAACGATAATTCATTAGGAAATGTAATTTCCTGGGAGTGGACATTTGAAGGAGGTAATCCTGCATCATCAACTCAACAAAATCCGAATGTAGCATACGCTGCAAATGGTGATTATGATGTACAGCAGATAGTCTATGATGGATCTGTTTATGATACATTGACCATCACTGACTATATTGCGGTTGAGGCGGTTCCTGTTGCCCCTAATACACCAGGCGGTCCGCAGGATGCCTGTGAAGGTGGTAGTTATGACTATACAACCGATCCCGTTACTTATGCATCATCCTATAACTGGATGGTTGAACCATCTGATGCAGGATCGATGTCAGGATCTGGTACTACCGGTACATTCACAGCAGCCAATAACTGGACCGGAGCATACACCATTAAAGTAAGGGCTGAGAATGATTGCGGTAATAGTCCGTATTCAGGTACTTATGGTGGTACATTAAACCATACTCCAAATCAGTACTTCCTTGAAGGTGGAGGTGGTTATTGCGAGGGTGAACCGGGCAAGGAGTTGACACTTGCAAACTCCGAAGTAGGTGTTGATTATGAATTATATTATGAAGGTTCACCTACCGGAAATATTGTTGCCGGAACAGGTGCAGCACTGAGTTTTGGATTCGTAACAGATGAGGGAATATACACAGCTTTTGGCAGTAACTCAACCTGTGATAATAGCATGATGGGTACACCCTGGGTATTTGTTCTTGAGGATCCATTGCAGGCTGGATTGCCGGATGGATCAACAGAAGTTTGTAATGATGGCGGTACTACTTCATATACAACTGAAGGTGCTATCGATGCAACAACATACAACTGGTACCTTACCCCCACGGCAGCAGGTACGATTGAAGGTAGTGACGAAGAAGGTGTTGTTACATGGGACCCGTCATATGTCGGCCTGGCATACGTGTCAGTAGAAGGAGAAAATGACTGTGGAATTGGTCCTGTTTCTGCTGAACTGGAGATTGAGACATTTGAAATCCCGGATCCGGCAGTGTCGGGCCTTGAGCTGGTTTGCAATGATGAAGTTGCAGATTACAGCACAGCTGATAACGGTGGAAGCACATACAGCTGGGAGGTTACAGGTGGTACCATCATCGAAGGTGCCGGCACCTACATGATAACTGTACAATGGGGTGACCCGGGTACTGGTTATGTAAGCGTTACCGAAACAAGTGCTGATGATTGTTCTGAAACTTCTGAAGAACTGGTTGTGACAATCGATGATTGCACCGGAATCAGTGAGCTTGTTCAGGGACAGGTGAAGGTTTATCCTAATCCAGCAAGTGAGAACACCAATGTTGAATTGACACTGGAACAACAGGCAAATATTCAGATTCATCTGCTGAACCAGCTTGGCCAGGTCCTTATCCAGGTTGAAGAAAAGATCTCTGAAGGATTGCATGTCATTCCTGTTCCGACAGAAAATATTCCGGATGGTTTATATACCCTACAGATATTTGCCAACGGTAAACTAAAAACACAGAGTAAGTTCATAAAGACTAAATAGATTATGAAAAACCCTGTGTGAATCGCGCAGGGTTTTTTAATGGTATAAAATCCAGGCGCGAACAAGCGCCTGGATTTTTTTATTTTTACACAATTGTAATGAATAATAGAGTTAATAAATATCAAATTAAAGGACTGTTTAGAGATATCCTGGAATCTATAAGGGGTACCGAACAGGATTTTACCAAAGGCAATGTCGGACGTGCTATCCTGTTGCTATCCATCCCAATGGTGCTTGAGATGGCCATGGAGTCTGTATTTGCCATTGTAGATATATTTTTTGTTTCCAAACTGGGCCCGGATGCCATTGCAACTGTTGGTGTGACCGAATCCATTATTACACTTGTTTATGCCATTGCCATTGGTTTGAGCATGGCAGCAACAGCTATGGTTTCAAGGCGCATTGGAGAAAAGAAACCTGAAGAGGCAGCCACGGCAGCCTTTCAGGCAATTCTCACCGGTGTCATTGTTTCGATGGTAATTGCCATACCAGGACTGATCTTTGCTTCATCGATTTTGCAACTTATGGGACTTTCACCGGAAATGGCTGAACAGTATCAGGGTTACACTGCCATCATGCTTGGCAGTAATATGATTATCATGCTGTTGTTTATCAACAATGCCATCTTCAGGAGCGCTGGTGATGCAGCCATCTCTATGCGGGTTCTATGGTTTGCTAACCTGTTGAATATCATCCTGGACCCATGCCTCATCTTTGGTTTGGGTCCGTTCCCTGAATTAGGTATTGCTGGAGCTGCAACAGCCACGACTATCGGACGTGGCCTGGCTGTCGCTTACCAGTTCTACATGATGACGAAAGGCAAATCAAGGGTCAGGCTTAAAGCCAGGGATTTTAAATTGGTCCCTGCAGTTATGAAGAAATTAATCTCCCTGTCACTCGGGGGGATCGGCCAATTCATTATTGCCACATCCAGCTGGATATTCCTGGTCAGGATCATATCTGTTTTTGGGAGTGAGGTGCTGGCAGGATATACTATTGCCATCAGGATCATAGTCTTTGCACTGCTGCCTTCATTTGGCATCAGCAATGCTGCCGCAACATTGGTTGGTCAAAACCTTGGTGCCAAACAGCCATTAAGGGCAGAAAGATCGGTCTGGATTACGGGACTGGTCAATGTGATCTTATTGGGTGTCCTTAGCTTCTTTATGATCATATTTGCTGAGAACCTGATCATGTTATTTATGAAAGACCCTGCCGTTGTTGCTGTTGGTGCTGAGTGCCTGACAATCATTAGCTATGGTATGCTGGCGTACGGACTGGGAATGGTTATGGTCAACTCCCTGAACGGGGCCGGTGATACAACTACACCCACTAAAATCAATTTCTTTTGCTTCTGGTTGCTGGAGATACCTCTGGCATACTTTCTTGCAATTACCCTTGGTGCAGAGGAGGAAGGCGTATTTTATGCGATTGTTATTGCTGAAACGGTATTGACGGTCATTGCCTCAATCATATTCAAAAGAGGAAAATGGAAACTTAAGAAGGTCTGATTCATGTTCACATTGAGCATGGACGATTATTCATGTACACATTGAGCATTGAGCATTTTGCATGTACCAAGGAAATCCTTGTTCAATGCGTACATGCTCAATGCTCAATGCGTACATGTTCTACCTTTTTTTCGCAGTTTCCAATGTCCTGTAAAAGATGGCTAACAATTCATCGCTTTCCTTTATAAGCCGTTGCAGTCCGTTTCGATCTTTGCAAATATTATTCATCGCTATGATCTGAAGGTTTATAAAGGTTTCTCGTAGTTCTTTCTGTACAAGGCTAACTTTATGAATGAAGTCTCTTTTGGATTCAGCACTTTGAGCCTCTCCATAGTTCAATGCTGTAGATATACCAGACCGTATAATCTGTTGTGTAAGTTGAACACCTGCATAATTCTTTTTTACCTGCTCTGATATATTAATGATTTCATTGGCATATATAACAAGCCGTTTTTCAAGTTCTTTTTTCATAATACAACCTTTTATGGTTAATACCAGGAAAAAGATTTTGTTCCCACCATAATGTAACAAATTCATGTTCACATTGAGCATGGATGATTTTGCATGTACCAAGGAAATCCTTGTTCAATGCGTACATGCTCAATGCTCAATGCGTACATGTTCTACCTTTTTTTCGCAGTTTCCAATGTCCTGTAAAAGATGGCTAACAATTCATCGCTTTCCTTTATAAGCCGTTGCAGTCCGTTTCGATCTTTGCAAATATTATTCATCGCTATGATCTGAAGGTTTATAAAGGTTTCTCGTAGTTCTTTCTGTACAAGGCTAACTTTATGAATGAAGTCTCTTTTGGATTCAGCACTTTGAGCCTCTCCATAGTTCAATGCTGTAGATATACCAGACCGTATAATCTGTTGTGTAAGTTGAACACCTGCATAATTCTTTTTTACCTGCTCTGATATATTAATGATTTCATTGGCATATATAACAAGCCGTTTTTCAAGTTCTTTTTTCATAATACAACCTTTTATGGTTAATACCAGGAAAAAGAATTTGTTCCCACCATAATGTAACAAATTCATGTTCACATTGAGCATGGACGATTTTGCATGTACCAAGGAAATCCTTGTTCAATGCGTACATGCTCAATGCTCAATGCGTACATGACAATAGATCTGTATCTTTGCGTCAAAATTAATCAAGCATCAATTATGGAAATCTATTTTGACGGCAATAAAAAAGTATTTGCCGATGTTAACGGTTTTACAATAAAAACGGATCAGAATCCACGCTCAGGAGGTGACGGGGAATATCCGGAGCCCTTTACCATGTTCCTGGCTTCACTTGGAACTTGTGCAGGGATTTATGCCAAGGTTTTTTGTGATCAGCGCGGAATACCTACAGATAATATAAAGCTTACACAGGATCAGAAATATGATCCGGTGATGAAAATGATAGGTGAGATTGATCTTAAGATCCATGTGCCTTCAGATTTTCCGGGAAAATATGATAATGCATTGATACAAACTGCAAGCTTGTGCGCTGTGAAAAAGCACCTCAGAGAAGATATTAATATTGCTGTTAGCATCGTCAGATCATGAACGAGGGACCCATTACAAAATTGTCCCGCGACTTCATGGTAAACTTTCACCAGGCAGACTACCATGGTACTGCAAAAGTCTCCTCAATATGTAATTTTTTGCAGGAAACAGCCTGGCGACATGCCACCGCATTAGGATTGGGCTTTGAAGATCTTCTTGAGAAAAACTTAGTCTGGGTAATAGTTAGCTTGAAGTTAAAAATGATCAAGTATCCTAAATGGACTGAGAGTATTGAAGTGACCACCTGGCCAAGAGGGATAAGTGGCTTTTTTGCATTGAGGGATTTCTTAATTAATGGCGAGGATGGGGAGAAACTGGGGGAGGCTACAACCGCATGGATGGTAATTGATATGGATAGACGTCGTCCTCAAAAGGTTGACTTTGTTGCAGAAAAAGTTAAATATCCTGAAAATGAAGAAAAGCTTACAATTGAAGCACCAATCATAAAACAACTATCTGAATTACAAGAGAAACATGTTCATACTGTACCTTACAATGAAATAGATTTTAATGGGCATGTGAATAACACACATTATGTTGAGTGGTGCCTGAACGCCTATCCCCTTGAGTTTCATGATAAATACCAGATTGATTCCATACTGGTTAATTACCTTGCTGAAGCACATTATCAAGATGAGATCAGTATCGCCGGGACGGATTGGAAAGGTGAATCAAATTTAATCCAGGGCACCAGGAAATCTGATGATAAACCTGTATTCCGGGCTGAAATAGAATGGAAGAAGATAGGAAATGATTAGAAGATCTCTTTCACAATTTGCCTGATATTATCCGACTTACCCATTGTGAAATAATGAAGCGCAGGAACACCGAACTTAAGAAGTTCTTTTGATTGCTGGATACCCCATTCAATGCCTACCTGCCGGGCCTCCTTATTGTCTTTGCATTTCTCAATCTCGTTCCCCAGGGCTTCAGGAATTGAAATATTGAATGTCCTTGGAAGGGTTTTTAATTGATTAATCGTTGAAATTGGCTTCAGTCCAGGTATAATAGGCACTGTGATGCCGGCATCCCTGCATTGTTTTACAAATTCAAAGTAGCTCTCATTATCAAAAAACATCTGGGTTACAATGTATTCGCCACCTGCATCAATTTTTTCTTTTAAGAACTTGATATCGGTCTTCATATTGGGCGATTCAATGTGCTTTTCAGGATAACCTGCCACACCAATCGCAAAATCGGTTGGCGTATTAATAATAAGATCATCCTCAAGGTACTTGCCTTTGTTCAGGTCTACGATCTGCCTGATCAGGTCGACAGTATATTGATGCCCCCCTTTAGTTGGCCGAAAATATTTATCTCCTGGCAGGTTATCTCCCCTGACAACCAGCACATTACTTACATCCAGGAATTGAAGGTCGATCAAACCATTTTCTGTTTCTTCTTTTGTAAATCCACCACAGATGATATGTGGCACAACGGAGATCTTATACTTGAACTTGATGGCGGCTGAAATACCCACCGTACCGGGTCTTTTCCAGATGGTCTTTTTTTCGATAGTGCCATCATTGAATTCCCTGAACTGGATTTCTTCCCTGTGGTAGGTAACATCAATAAAAGAGGGTTCGAATTCAATTAATGGATCTATGGTGTCGTAAATAGATTGGATATTATCGCCTTTCTCCGGAGGTAAGATCTCGAATGTAAATAATGGCCCGGATGCTTTTTCTATCGCTTCAACAACTTTCATAATTGATTTGGTTTATTTATATCCAAGGTTCTGGGCCAATAATTTTTCTGCCTGCACCAAAGATAAATTTTTTCTCCTGGCATACTCTTCCACCTGGTCTTTTTTAATTTTACCAAGATTGAAATACCTGGAGAAGGGATGCATGAAATAATAACCGCTTACTGATGCCGCAGGATACATTGCGTAATTTTCTGTTAAGCTGATGCCTGCATCGTTTTCAGCATTAAGAAGATCAAATAACTTTACTTTTTCAGAATGCTCTGGGCAGGCGGGATACCCTGGTGCTGGCCTGATACCCTGGTATTTCTCTCTTATAACCTCTGTGACTGTAAGGTCCTCAACTCCTGCATATCCCCAAAACTCCTTACGCACCCTTTCATGCAACAGTTCTGCAAGGGCTTCAGCCATCCTGTCAGATAATACCTTGAGCATTATGCTGCTGTAATCATCATGTTGCTTTTCAAAATGCTCTACCCATTTTTCAATGCCAACACCGGCTGTCACTGCGAAAAACCCAATTTGGTCTTTTACGCCTGTTTCTTTGGGTGCAATGAAATCAGCCAGACTGAGATTGGGAATGCCATCCTCTTTCTTCTCCTGGTTCCTGAGAAAATTGAAAGTATAAACAGCGTCATTTACTGTAAGCTCAATATCTTCATTATTGGAATTTGCCGGGAAAATACCAAAGACCGCATTGGCAGTCAGCATCTTTTCCTTCAGGATCCTGTCGAGCATATCATTGCCATCATCATAAAGCTTCCTGGCTTCTTCACCTTTCACAGGATCATCAAATATTGCAGGATACTTACCTGTGATCCTCCAGGCATGAAAAAAGAAAGTCCAGTCAATATATTTCCGGATCTCTTCGAGAGAATAATTCGAAAGAACCTGCCTGCCAGATACTCTTGGTTTGATGATCTCTGTTTGCTTCCAATCAACTTTTAGCTTGTTTTTCCTGGCATCTTCCAAAGAAATAAGTTGTTTTTCCGCCTGCCTGGCCTCATGTTTGGTCCTTAACTCCTCATATTTTTGTCTGATGTCGCCGGTGAACTCACCCTTCGATTCATGGGATAGAAGACTACGCATCACACCAACAGCTTTCGAGGCATCTTTCACATGAATCACAGGCTGTCTGAATTCCGGTGCAATCTTAACAGCAGTATGGATTTCTGAGGTGGTGGCCCCACCGATGAGCAGGGGGACATGGAATTCATTCCTGTTCAGTTCGGAGGCTACGTGAACCATCTCTTCAAGGGATGGCGTGATCAGTCCACTTAATCCTATGATGTCGACGTTTTCTTCTTTTGCTACCTTAAGTATCTTGTCTGCCGGGACCATCACACCAAGGTCAATTACTTCATAGTTATTACAGCCAAGGACAACCCCTACAATATTTTTTCCTATGTCGTGGACATCGCCTTTAACGGTTGCCAGTAAAATCTTGCCTGCAGCTTCACTTAGTCTGGCTTTCTTTTTCTCAGCGATTATATATGGCTCGAGGATGGCAACAGCTTTTTTCATCACCCTGGCACTCTTCACTACCTGGGGAAGGAACATTTTCCCGGACCCAAAAAGATCGCCAACGACATTCATCCCGTCCATGAGCGGGCCTTCGATGATTTCCAGGGCTGTTTTAAACCTTGTTCTTGCTTCCTTCACATCCACATCAATATATTCTGTGATGCCTTTGATGAGTGAATGTTTTAGCCTTTCTTCAACATTTTCTTTGCGCCAGGCTGCTTCATCTCTGGCTTCAATACCTTTATCTTTAACGTTTTCAGCATAAGTAATCAAGCGTTCCGTTGCATCCTTTCTGCGATTCAGTATCACATCCTCCACTAATTCCAGCAGGTCTTTGTCCACTTCGTCATAAACCTGCAGCATGCCTGCATTGACAATTCCCATATCAAGACCCGCCTGGATGGCATGATAAAGAAACGCTGAATGCATAGCTTCCCTGACCACATCATTTCCACGGAATGAAAATGAAAGATTGCTAATACCACCGCTTACCCTGGCGTGTGGCAGGTTTTCCTTGATCCACCTGGTGGCATTGATGAAATCAACTGCATAATTATTATGTTCGTCCATTCCTGTTGCCACCGTAAGGATGTTAGGATCGAAGATGATATCGTGCGCGGGGAAATTTACTTTTTCGGTGAGTATCTTATATGCACGCTTGCAAATCCTGGTCTTATCTTTGTATTCAGAAGCCTGGCCCTGCTCATCAAATGCCATGACGATTACAGCAGCACCGTAATTCCTTATTGCTGATGCCTTTTCAATAAAGGCCGCTTCCCCGTCTTTCAGACTGATAGAGTTGACGATGGATTTTCCCTGCAGGCACTTTAAACCAGCTTCAATGACTTCCCATTTCGATGAATCGATCATTATGGGCAGCCTGGCAATATCGGGGTCTGCAGCCAGCATATTCAGGAAGTTGACCATGCTTTCTTTTGCATCCAGCATGGCATCATCCATGTTCACATCAAGTACCTGGGCGCCACCCTCAACCTGTTGCCTGGCAACCGATAAGGCCTCCTCAAATTGTTCTTCACGGATCAACCTTGCAAACTTCCTTGACCCTGCAACGTTGGTCCTTTCTCCAATATTGATAAAATTACTTCCCGGATATACCAATAAGGGCTCCATTCCACTTAATTGCAGGTTTTCTTTAGGTGCAGGGATCATTCTTGGCCTGGCATCCTTGGCCAACCTGACAAATTCCTTAATATGATCAGGAGTAGTTCCACAGCAACCTCCAATAATATTGACATAGCCATTATCAAGGAACTCCTTCAATTGTTTGCCCATTTCCCCGGGAGTATCATCATATTCACCAAACTGGTTGGGTAATCCGGCATTTGGATATACGCTGGTGTAAAACGGTGCCTTCTGTGATAGTTCTTCAACGAAGGGCCTGAGCTCTTTGGCCCCAAGGGCACAATTCAGCCCGATGCTGAACAGTTCCATGTGCGAAACTGAATATAAGAATGCTTCCAGAGTCTGCCCCGACAAAGTCCTGCCGCTGGCATCAGTAATGGTACCCGATACCATAACGGGTACTTTCAGGTCCCTCTCGGTCAGCAGGTCATGAATTGCCTTCATGGCTGCCTTGGCATTGAGTGTATCAAATATGGTTTCTACCAGCAGGATATCCACTCCACCATCAATAAGTCCCCGGGCCTGCTCTAAATAAGCCTTGTAAAAATCATCAAATGATGCTGCCCGGAAGCCGGGATCATTCACATCGGGAGATAAAGAAGCTGTGCGGTTTGTAGGCCCCATTGCCCCGGCAACATATCTTGGCTTACCGGGTGTTTTCTGAGTATATTCCTCTGTAGTTGATTTAGCAATCTTAGCCGATTCCAGGTTTAATTCATATGCAAGACCTTCCAGCTGGTAGTCACTCTGACTGATGGCGGTGGCATTGAAAGTGTTTGTTTCTATAATATCAGCACCAGCATCCAGGTATGCTATATGAATATCCCTGATGATCTGAGGCCGGGTAATCGACAGCAGGTCATTATTTCCTTTGAGGTCGGAAGGATGATCCTTAAACCTCTCACCACGGAAGTCACTCTCCCCCAGTTTATATCGCTGGATCATGGTGCCCATGGCACCATCGAGCACTAGTACTCGACGGGATATCTGATTCGTGATTCGTGATATCTGATTTTTGAAGTGATTCAATTTTAAGCAGTTAATTCTTATTAAGAATGTGTAAAAATAGTTATTAATTCCGTATTGTCTTCAATTAATCCTTCCTTTTCTAACCTTTGATATTCCTTCTTTTTTGACTAACCGTACTTATTAATTGATTTTTTGTTAAGACTATACGAGTATGATAATCACACATATTCATATTTATATTTAAATATTGTTTATTTTTGCCGATTCCTTAAAAGGGACAGGTACTTATCAACTACCAGAAAAGTAAAGGATCGTCTTACACTATAAAAGTCCTGTCCGGTTTAAGCGAACTGTGTTGTAACGGGATTATCATAAGCAATTTTCATTTTTTGCTACCTATCTAACTAATCAGATCTATTCTAAGCAAAATGAAATAATCATCAACGCAATGATGATGCTTATTATATCATTAACCCAATAAATTGAAATGATGAATATGAAAACAATTACTCTTAAGCTAATGCTTGCCTTCCTGCTGATGAGCAATATCATGCTGGGTCAAAACTCATGGAATTATATGACCACATCACTTGGAGGAACCATTAATATTCTATTTGGGATGAGTTTCCCTCCCGGGCAGGATAACATTGGGTATGCCTGTGCAATGTATGGCACCTATAATGGTGATGGAACCATTATCAAAACAACAGATGGAGGAGAAAACTGGGTGACAATCTATCCTTTATCAGGTACAATTGATGGCCTGCAAAGTATCTGGTTCATCAACGATACTGTAGGATTCGCAGCCGGTTGGAACAATTACTTTATCAAAACCACTGACGGTGGTACGACCTGGACCAACGTAACTGTCGGCTCTAATGTCTGGTATTATACTGACGTTGAATTCTGGGACGACCTAAATGGAGTGGCTTGTGCATACATGAACGGCTCCGACCAGTGTGTTTTTATTACCGCCGATGGTGGTAATACATGGGTGCCGGCTACTTCCGGAGTGATAGGCAATATGATGGCAATATGCTATGCTGATGCTACTACGCTTTATGCAGTAAATACCGGCGGTGCACCTTTTAAGTCTACTGATGGCGGACATAACTGGACTACAATGCAAAACCTGGGCGCATTGTTGTTTGGGGTTGACTTTGCAGATGCTAACTTCGGTGTTGTCGGGGGAGAAGAAAAGATATTTTCCACCAATGATGGTGGAGCCACATGGTCAACTTACACCACAGGATATGAGAATTTCTATCCTTGCAAAGCCTTTACGGACGGTACAGCCTATTGTGGTGGAACAGACGAGAATATCTATGTTACTACCGATTATGGCAGCACCTGGCAGTTTGAACATAATGGCTCTGGTACTTCATCTCTTTACAGGATCAGGTTTACCAATAATGGTACTGCATTTGCTTCCGGATCGGGAGGTACGATCATCAGAAGAGATCCTGTCCTGTCTGCTGATTTTGAAGCTGATACAACAGATATTTGCGAGAGTGATGTGGTGAACTTTATGGATATGTCAACCGGGGCTCCGATAACATGGACCTGGACATTCCCGGGCGGAACACCACCAAGCTCAAGCCAGCAGAATCCGATAGTTACATACAACACTGCAGGTATATATGATGTGCAGCTTGAAGTATATGATGGATCATTGACACATAATGTTACCAAAACTGACTATATCACAGTTGATGCTGTTCCGGGACAAGCAAGTACGCCCTCCGGACCTATTGAGACCTGTGGTAGCAATGAATATGAATACACAACCAACAGTGTTTCGTATGCCTCTACATATCTGTGGGAAGTATCACCTACTGATGCCGGGACCATTACAGGAACAAGTACCATAGGGACTTTCACTGCTGCTGATGATTGGACGGGAAGTTATACAGTTAAGGTCAGGGCAGAGAATGGTTGCGGTGACGGAGCATGGTCGGCGGACCTGGCATGTGACCTTTATCTTAATCCGGAACCTTACTTCCTCACAGGAGGAGGTGGTTATTGTGAAGGTGACCCGGGAAGGGAGCTGACACTTGATGGTTCAGAGACTGGAGTTGATTATGAACTTTTCCTTGACAACGTATCTACAGGTGATATTATAGCAGGAACAGGTTCCCCAATCAGTTTTGGTTATGTTACCGAAGAAGGAATATATTCCTGTGATGGCATTACTGCCTATTGTTCTGCAGATATGATGGGTGAAGCATACGTTTATATGACTGAGCTTCCTGAGCAGGCTGGAATACCAACAGGACCGGAAGATGCGTGTAATAATGCCTCATCACAGTATTCAACCTCTGGCTCGACATTTGCCGATACCATCATCTGGATATTAAGTCCTGGTGAAGCCGGTGAATTGGCACCAATGGGAAATGATGTTACAGTTAGCTGGAGCAGCTCCTATACAGGCATGGCGTATCTGTCATGTGAAGGAGAGAATGATTGCGGAACAGGATTGCCATCAGATGAGCTTGAGATCACTGTTAATGCTAGCCCAACACCTGAAATATCTGGACTGACGCTTGTGTGCAATGATGAGGAATCTGATTACCAAACTGCTGACAACACTGGAAGCACATATGAGTGGCAGGTGACAGGCGGAGATATTATCGCGGGTGCTGGCACTTATCAGATCACTGTCAAATGGGGATACCCTGGAACAGGATATGTTAATGTGACAGAGACCAATGCTGAAGGCTGTGATCAGTTGACTGAGGATTATGAAGTGACCATTGATGATTGTACTGGAATTGAGGAGTTCGCTTCACAATCCTATCGTATTTATCCCAACCCAACCAGGGACTATACCACTGTGAAAAGTGAGCAGAAAATTAAAGAAATTGAAGTTTATGATCTAACCGGAAAAGTAGTTGTTTCTACAACACCTACAAATAACTATGAAGTGCTCATTGACATGACTAAACTACAACCGGGGATTTATATGATCAGGATCAAGGGAGAGGAATCTGAAGAGATCCACAAGCTTTTACTACAATAACAACTTTTGTTACTAGAATCGCTAAAAAAAGCCGGCTGCCCAGAGGGTGCCGGCTTTTTTTATGTCCGATGGACGCATGGACACATTTACACATGTTCGCATGGACGCATGTACACATTGAGCATGTTCGCATGGACGCATGTACACATGTTCGCATGGACGCATGTACACATGTTCGCATGGACGCATGTACACATGTTCGCATTTAGCAAGTATCTTATTAAAGATTTTTTGGGAACAAATTCTTTTTCATGGTATTAATCATTAAAGATTGTATTATGAAAAAGGAACTTGAAAAACGGTTAATTGTCTATGCGAATGATATCATAAATATTTCAGAGCAGGTGAAGAAGAACTTTGCTGGTATTCAGCTCACGCAGCAGATCATACGGTCTGGAACATCAACAGCATTGAATTACGGGGAAGCTCAAAGCGCAGAATCAAAAAGGGATTTTATTCATAAAGTAAGCATTGTTTTGAAAGAATTGAGGGAGACCTATATTAATCTTCAGATTATTGAGCAGAACAATATTTGTAAGGACCAGGTTGGGTTGCAGAGGCTTATAATAGAAAGTGATGAGTTGATTGCTATCTTTTACAAAACATTGCAAACAGCGAAAGGTAGGTGATTCATGTTCGCATTTACACATTGAGCATGTTCGCATGGACACAAGGACTGCGGGCAAAATCACTTCCTTGTAAAATGCAAAATGCGCACACGTGAACATGTGTACATGAAATTGGTTTTTAGGTATGGGTGCCGGCTTTTTTCATGTCCCCTGCATTCCGTGATTATATCGTCTGCTCATGTTTTATCCTGAACCAGAACTTGCCATGTTTTCTCCTGTGATATGCTATTATTATAGAAGGAAGAAAAGAAGCGGATATCCCCATCGCAAGAACGACAAAGAAGAGGGAAACAAAGCCGATCACACTCATGCATAAGAGTGCGGTAACTGCGATAATCAGCATATTTATTACAATTAAAACAAGAGTTACCTTGTAGTGACGATTATAGAGCCTCAACAGGCAGTGGTGGACATGGTTTTTATCCGGGAAAAATGGAGATATTCCTCTGATGAGCCTGAGTGTAAAAACCCGTAGCGTATCCGTTATAGGTATGATCACAATTGCCAGGGCCAAAGATGGAGACGCATTAACATTATATGCCAGGGAGTTATTCATATTTAATTCTACAAATTCAATGACCTGGACAACCATGAGCAAGCCGATAAGAAGTGAACCTGTATCTCCCATGAAGATCTTATATTTTTTACCAAAGAGATTGTATCTCAGAAATCCCAGCAGGCTACCGACCAGGGAAAAAGAGAGTATGGCCAGAAATGTATACTCGTTCAATAAGAACCATACCCCGAAGATTGAGGATCCCAGTATGCCCAGTCCGGCTGCCAGGCCGTCTACGCCATCGATCAGGTTGTAGGCATTAATAAATACTATCACCATGAGTATCGAAATGGATATGCTTGCTACGTAGTTGATCTCTGATATTCCAAGTATACCATGCAAATTGGTGATCCTGTAATCGCCAATAACCACCAGGGCAATTGCTGCAAATAACTGAATGGCTAACTTTGATCCCGGCGATATCAACATGATATCATCTTTGATCCCAATGAAGAGAAGCAATATCATGGCTGCAAAAACGATCCTTTCATGTTGGATAGGATAGCTTGTTGATAGCAACAATGTAGAAATGCTAATTCCGATGAATATCGCTATCCCACCCATTGTGGGTACTACATTCTTGTGTACTTTACGTGGATCTGGTTGATCATAGAGCTTTTTGGCATTCACAACCCTGACAATGGCCGGTATGCAGATAATTACCAGGATGCACGACAGGATTACTGAAGCCAATGATAATATTAGTTCCATGATAACTCCTCGCTTTGAGTGAAAAAGACTACGCATGCAGCAGCAAGGATGAAGAAGAGTTTCCCCATTTGCATCTTTACATCTATTATACCAGTTCCTCTTTTTGCAGTTCCTCTTTTAACTGTTAGTATGGTATTGAAAAGAAGTGTAGAGGTGAATTAGCGAAGAAATCTCCCTTAACCATAGCCAGAGATGACCTTAGTTCCATAAAAAAGGATGTGTAATTTATAACAACTGGGAGTCATTTACAATAAGTGATTTCCCTACTTTTGAACAAATACTATGCGTTGAGAATGAATGAAAATATGCTTATTAGCAATAGATATTCGTTATTATATGCGCAATGCAGAAGATTGTACAGGTATAAACACCTGAAAGTTATTAACAATTGTTAATAAATACTCAGTTTTTTCACCAGGTTTCAGGTTGCAAGTCGCAGGTTACAGGTTACAGGTCATAAGTTATAAGTTGTAAGTTATAGGTTATAAGTTGGTAAGCTGCAATTAGGCTGTAACCTGCAACCACATTTTAATATCATCTCAGCCTTCAATCTTTCCAATCTTTTCCTTAGATTTGAAGAAACAATAGCAATTATTATGAAAAAACTTATCTTTTCAATGCTTTGCATAGCATTGATCACATTTACCTTTTCTGAAAACTCTTTTGCTCAGAAAAAGGAAGACTCTACACTTCTGAAAAGCAGCACCTTTTCCGGGCTAAAGCTCAGGAGCATCGGCCCGGCATTTATGTCGGGCAGAATCGCTGATATTGCCATTCACCCTGAAGATGATAATACCTGGTATGTGGCAGTTGGCTCCGGTGGTGTATGGAAAACAACCAATTCCGGAACAACATGGAAACCCATCTTTGATGGCCAGAAAGTATATTCCATCGGCTGTGTCACTATCGATCCAATCAATCCACATGTGGTATGGGTAGGTACAGGAGAAAACATCGGTGGAAGACATTGTGGCTTTGGTGATGGTGTCTATCGAAGCGATAACGGTGGCTCCTCATGGAAGAACATGGGACTTAAAGAGTCGCAGCACATCTCAAAAATATTGATTCATCCTGAAAACTCTGATATCATCTGGGTGGCTGCACAGGGCCCGCTATGGAATAAAGGAGATGAACGAGGTTTGTATAAATCAGTAGATGGAGGGAAGACCTGGAAAAAGACCCTGGGTGATGATGAATGGGTAGGTGTGACGGATATCGTCATGGATCCGCGTAATCCGGATCTGCTTTATGCTGCCACCTGGCAACGTCACCGTAATGTGGCTGCATACATGGGAGGAGGTCCGGGTACCAAGGTATACCGCTCATATGATGGCGGCGAGAACTGGGAGAAGATCAGCAAGGGATTGCCCGGTTCCAATATGGGAAAAATTGGACTGGCTATCTCACCACAGAAGCCTGATGTGATCTATGCAGCCATTGAGCTTGATCGCCGTACAGGCGCTGTCTACAAATCGACCAACCGTGGTGCTTCATGGACGAAACAATCCACAACAGTTTCCGGTGCCACAGGTCCTCATTATTACCAGGAACTGTATGCAAGTCCGCACCAGTTCGACAGGATCTACCTGATGGATGTGCGCATCCAGGTGTCTGACGACGGCGGGAAGACTTTCAGAAGGTTAAATGAAAGAAGAAGGCATGGGGATAATCACGCTTTAGCCTTCAGGAAAGATGACCCGGACTACCTGCTGGTAGGAACTGACGGTGGTGTCTATGAGAGCTTTGACCTGGCTGAGAGCTGGAAGTTTATTTCAAACCTGCCAATAACACAATACTATAAAGTAGCCCTGGATGATGCTTTACCTTTCTATAATATCTACGGAGGTACACAGGATAATGGGACACAGGGTGGTCCTTCCCGCACTGACTCTTATCAGGGGATCAGCAACGAGGATTGGGCAATCGTATATGGTGGCGACGGGCACCAGCCGGCTACCGAACCTGGTAATCCCGATATCTTTTATGCTGAATCCCAGCAAGGCTACCTGAGCCGCATAGATAAAACAACGGGTGAGTCGGTGGATATCAGGCCGCAGCCGGAAAAAGGAGAAGGTTTTGAACGCTTCAACTGGGATTCCCCCATCCTGGTAAGTCCACATTCACCTACACGTTTGTATTTTGCCTCACAACGTGTTTGGAGATCAGACGACAGGGGAGACAGCTGGACTGCCATATCCGGAGACCTTACCAAAAACCAGGAAAGGCTCACTTTGCCAATTATGGACCAGACCTGGAGCTGGGACTCACCATGGGATATTGATGCAATGTCGAAATACAATACAATCACCTCCCTGGCAGAATCACCAATAGAAGAGGGTGTGATCTATGCCGGTACTGATGATGGGATCATACAGGTGACAGAGGATGGCGGACAGAACTGGCGAAAGATCGAGGTTGGCAGCTTGCCCGATGTACCTGAAACAGCTTTCGTCAACGATATCAAGGCAGACCTGTTTGATGCCAATACAGTCTATATCGCTTTGGATAACCATAAATTCGGCGACCTGAACCCTTACCTGTATATGAGCACAGACAGGGGCAAGTCCTGGTCATCAATGAAAAGCGATATCCCGGAGAAGACACTTATCTGGCGTATCGTACAGGATTATGAAAAGCCTGAACTGTTTTTCCTTGCCACTGAGTTTGGCATTTATTTCACCATTGATGCCGGAGAGAAATGGATAAAGCTTAAGAGCGGAGTTCCCACCATCTCCTTCCGCGACCTGGCCATACAGCGTCGTGAAAATGATCTTGTCGGGGCCTCCTTTGGCCGGAGCTTCTACATTTTTGATGATTACAGTGTGCTGCGTCAGGTTTCTGAAGAGCAACTTGCTGAGGAAGTTACGCTTTTCACTCCACGTGATACCTGGTGGTACAGGCAAACATACGGGAAAGGATCACAGGGTTCAGATTTCTTTACTGCACCCAACCCACCGCATGGAGCCGTCTTTACCTATTATTTAAAAGATAGTTATAAAACCAAGCAGGACAAGAGGAAGAAAGAAGAGCAGGAACTGAAGAAGAAAAAGGAAGCGATTTCATTTCCTGACTGGGATACTTTAGAGGCAGAAAGAAGGGAACAAAAGCCTGCTGTATGGCTTACTGTCAAGGACGTCGATGGTAAGATAATCCGCCGTATCCCAGGCAAGACATCCAAAGGCTTCCATCGCATTACCTGGGATATGCACTATACATCATCTTCAGCCATCGATATTTATTCAGAAAACAAATGGGAGCCCAGGGGAATGCTGGCCCAGCCAGGCACCTATACGGTTTCATTGTCTAAAGAGATAGATGGTGTAATCACAGAACTTGCCGGACCGGTAGAATTTAAACTTGTGCGCATGCGTGAAGGTGCATTGCCTGGGGCAACACCTTCTGAGGCCATAGCATTTGGTGAAGAAGTTAATAAGCTTATCAGGTCGATGAGTGCGGCATCACAGGTTATGGAGATTGCAACCAAGAAGGCCAAGGGCATGCAAAGTGCCCTCATACGCACACCCGGGGCATCGCCAGAGTTGAATCAAAAGATCTACCAGCTTAATCAGGACCTTTATGTGCTTGATGAACAGCTGAATGGCAACAGATCCAAACGCTCAGTAGGAGAGGGGATTGCTCCCAAAGCTGAAAACAGGCTGTATAATGCTAGTTCTGGTACGAGGAGTACCTATGGGCCAACAAAGTCTCAAAGAAGGAACCTGGAGATCGCAAAGGAGGAGTTTGTGGAAATGAAGTCAAGCTTGCTTGAGATCACCGACGTGAGGATACCAGCAATTGAACAAGAGTTGATTGATGCCGGTGCACCCTGGATGGATGGGATGGAGATTCCGGAGTGATTCATTGCCCATTCTAGATTGCCCATTCTACATGTTACATGTTTATTATATTATTAATCCAAAATATTATGAAAAAGGTTTATTCTTTGTTTTTGTTTATCTCTATTATCTCTGCTTCATTTGGTCAGGGTGGATATGAGTATTGGTATGATAATCAGAATGTACCCAGGGCTGGGGAGCTGGGGCAGGAGTTTGGTGTTATTCCCGGGAGTCAGCAGCCTGCCTTCAGGGAACTGGATTATGACTCCCTGAACATGAGATTTTCCGGGAACTGGCCTTACGGCCAGAGCTTTTCTGTTTCCAGTTCGCTTACAGGGGATACGGTGTTTATTGGTGCCGGTGGTGCGATAATCATTGTGGATGCATCCGATCCCTATAATCCGGTACAATTATCAGAAGTTAGAGCCAGGGCGATTATTGATGCGAGTTATTATGATGCCTCATCAGGCTTATTGTTCCTTGCTGCATATTTTTCAGGTGTGGAGATATGGGATGTGTCGGATATCACCACACCGCAGAGATTAAGCCGCATACCTACAAATAGCTATCCTCGAGGAGGTGTTTATGCCAGGGATGGCTATTTGTACATAGTGACTGTAGCAGACGGATTTTATGTGGCTGATATCAGTGACCCTTCGAACCCGTCAATGATCTCGCACCAGATCATCAGCGGGTCTCTCGTTTGGACTTCCTCATTTGAAGGGAATTACGCCTACCTTTCGCAGGGCTCATCTGGTTTCAAGGTGGTTGATTTCTCTGACCCCATGGATCCTAACATTGCCGGGGTAGCCAATGGTACCATAACCGGGATCCATGTTGTTAACCAGGTGGCTTATGTTTCAGCATACGATTACGGGATCAGGACCTATGACGTTTCTGATCCTTCAGATATCAATGAAATTGGAGAACTTGAATTAGAAGGATATCCTTATCGTATTGTTGTTGCCGGCGATTATGCATATGTTGCAAGCTCAACAAGTAATCCGGGTGGAGGTGTGCAAACCATCGATATCAGCGACCCTGCCAACCCGGTCCATATGAACACCTATGCTGGCTATGCACAGTTCATTTCAGGGTCAGGTGCTGTTATAGCCACTACCGGAAATGTGTCAGGAGGCCTGCTGCTTGACATCTCTGATCCGGCCAGCCCTCAGTTTGCAGCTGACATCCCGCATCCCTGGTCAACAGTGCACATAGGAACTGATGAAAGCCATGCCTATGTTGGCAATATGGGTTTCAGGGTCTTTGATATGAGCGACCCGGCAAATCCTGTTCAGGTAGGCTATAATGATATTGAAGGGGAGATTGCAGATGTGGCTGACAATGATACGCTGGCAGTGTTTATTCCAAAGAACATGAGCTCTGGCAACAAGGTCAATATTATGAGTATTTCAGATCCTGAAAATCCTTACAAATTAGGACATTATTCACCACCGGTCATGACTTACGACCTGGCCCTTCAGGGGAATTTTGCGTATATCGCATGCTGGTGGGATGGGTGTCGTATCGTAGACTTCTCCAATCCTGAAAGCCCCGTTCTTGTCGCGCATGAGATGGGTTGGGTTAACGGTGCCCTGCCCGGTGAGGAGTTCTGTTATGTACAGGCTGTTGATGTTTGGGAAAACTATCTTTATATATTGGACTATGGCCCTTTTGAAGATGAAGACACGGAAGGCCTGTACCTATTCGATATCAGTGATCCTGCGAATCCTGTATTTATTTCAAGATACGCTGATGTAGTCAGCAGGGGATATGATATGGTGGCGTGGGGAAACCATGTTTATATTGCAGACCAGGACGGAGGCTTGGAGGTTGTTGATGTTTCCGATCCTGAACATCCAATTAGCATATCTTATACAACGATGGGTGATGTTGCGTGGGCCATCGATATCTCCTGGCCGTTCGTATATATTGCAAACTATATCAATGGCGGAGTGCAGGTTTTTAATGTTACCAATCCAGCTGACCCGACGCTTGTTGCCTATTACCAGAGGTCAGGTTGCTTTGCATTGGGCGTGACAGCCTGGGATAATTATGCGCTAGTTGCAGATGGTCCTGCAGGGATGCAGGTGTATGATTTTCTGCTTGCAACGGATGTTGGGGAAGAGAAAGAGATGGCAGAAGAGCAATTGTTTATTTATCCTAATCCAGCAGAAGAATACTTGAAAATCAGATGCAAGACGCAAGATGCAAGGCTCAAGATAATTGGATTATTTACAATTGAGGGAAGGATTATTTGGGAAAAGCAAATGCAGGATGAGCTTTATATTGATGTCAGTAAGTTGCCGGCAGGAGTGTACTTTGTCCGGGTGTTGGATGGTAAGACAGCAATTACTGAAAAGATTGTTGTTCGTTAATCAGTTGACAAATAGTATTATTGCCAACTGTCAACCGTCAACTGTCAACTATTTTTTCAGCTCAAGGCTAGCAACAATTCCATCAATGTACTCTTTATTCCTGTCGTAGCTATCAGCAGGGCACCAGATCTGTGCTATATGCATAGCGTTGTATGATTTGCCCTGGCAACGTTCGGGAGCATCTTTTCCATATGGTTTGGAATACGACATAGCAGTCAGTATTCTTTTCTCATTGATCTTTTGCTGCCATTCACCTGATGCTGAGAAGGAGAAGTCCTGAGCGGGGTGCTTGTAAATTTTCTTTTCCTGGGAATGTAATGAAGTGGCAAAAAAGACGACTAAAGTTACTGATAAGAAGAATGCTTTAATTTTCATGGTGCTCACATATTTAAAGGTTTGAAATATAACGTTAAAATATATATATGTTATTGTCCTGTTTAACACTATTTAACAAAACAAACCTGATAAAAAACTTTAGTGCTTTAATGTTGTTATTGATATAAGTCCATTATAAATGAAGGAACTAATATTACTGTATTTATTGGTTACTGCCTCACTTGTCGGTTTTACTCAACAGGCCGATTCCTCTTTAGCTGTATTTCTTGTAGTGCAGCAAGGAGAGAATGTCTTTTTACGGTGGACCATTGAAGCTGGCAACACCTGCCAGGGAACACGGATTGAGAGATCGGGTGACGGACAGTCCTTTGAAGAGATAGGAGAGATTCCCGGAGTTTGTGGCAGTCCTGACCAACCGATATCTTATGAATACACAGACAAAGAGCCATTGCGTAACAGCACCAATTACTACAGGTTGGAAATGGGATTCCTTGGCTACACAAGTGTTGTGGCAGTGGATTTTATCATCCTGAATGATGAGGGTTATTCCTTGCAACCCAATCCCGTCACGTCAACTTCAAAACTATTATTTGATAATCCTGACGGTGCAGATGCCCGCCTATATATATATGATTCAACGGGCAGGCAGGTGATGGAATACATCACCAATGAAAGTCATATATATATTGATGGGAACTTTTTTGTAAGCGGATTTTATGCTTTCAGGATAATTATAGGTGGTTCTTTGAAGTCTGTAGGGAAATTCATTGTGATTTGACGATTTTCGATTGGGCGATTTGACGGTTTTCGATTTTTTTTGATTTTATGGGAACGAATTCTTTTTTTTGGTATAAACTAATACTATGAGAAAAGAATTAGAAAAGAGGCTGATAAAGTTGTCCATAGAAATTATTAAAATGTTTAGAAAAGCGCCATACGATTTTACGATAAATCATATCGGTGGTCAGATCATCAGGTCCTCGACTAGTGCGGCATTGAACTATGGTGAAGCTCAGGGTGCGGAATCCAAAAAGGATTTCACTCATAAAATCGGGGTTGTATTAAAAGAGTTACGTGAAACCCATATAAGCCTGATAATAATTTCAGAAACAGAAATAATAGGTGATCGTAAACAACTTGAATATCTGTTAGATGAATGCAACCAACTTGTGGCTATATTTCATCGAACAGCTATAACAGCCAAATCAAGAAATTAAATTGAAATCGCCAAATCGAACATCGCCAAATCGACAATCGTCCAATAAATAATATAACGAGTTTCGAGGAGATGAAGGTAATGTCTGTTTTTTAGATTATATTAAATATACAACAGCCTAAAACCTGATTTTTATGATTTAGGGAACCGTTACTGATTTTAAATATTTGATGCTTACCGTTTAATGCCTTTTTCTTCTGCAGGTACCTTTGGATGATCCGCCATAGACGATCATAATTCCCAGGATAAATCCAAGGTTGTATGGCCAGCCTGAGTTATTGATCTCATAGATATTGACATTCTCATTAAACAGGCTGATGATAAAAGTGACGAATGAGATGATTCCATGCCAGAGGCCCATGAAGAAGCCGGCGGGTTCGGTGTCGAATTTCTCACATCCCGGAGCGCAGGAGGTGAGGAAAAGCATGACTAATGCAATTAATACAATCGGTGAATACTTAATTGTTTTTTTCATGATATTAGCTATTATGTAAAAGAATGTTATTGCTTAACCTGTTCCAGCCAATCTCCTGACTCAAACCATTTGATTTCCAGGAGATCCAGGATACCGAGCATCATCATCGAATTTAAATAATTCTGCACCAGGTTGTGCAGCAGATATCCATCTGAAGGCAATGCCATGCCTATGGGTTCAATGGTTAGTGGTTCTTCAAGTATCAAAATCTTTTCCATTGGGTATTTCAGTAGAGTATAAGCACAAATAGGGTAGTCAGCGAACATCGCATCAGCTTTGTTGTTCAGAACCATTTTTACAGCTAGATCATAATTTTCAGTTACCTCCAATGTGGCCTTAGGCAGGTACTTCCTTACGATATCTTCACTTGTTGAACCTTTCAACGCAACGAGTCGAGTAAGGGGTGTGTTTAGATCCTCCAGTTCGTCAATCCCGGTCAGGACATCAGATTTGGTGATGATTGATTTTCCGGAAATAATGTATGGACCTGCAAACAGTACTCTGAGGTTGCGTTTTGGGGTGATGGTCATGCCAGACATAATAGCATCTATCTTTCCTTCTTCTAGTGCTGGCAACAATTGAGCAAAAGGCATAGGCACAAGGGTAAGTTTCACACCCATTTCTTCGGCGAGCAAATTGGCCAGATCTACTTCATAGCCAATGAGATTATCATCTCTATCAAGCATTGAAAAAGGCGGTTGGGTTCCGGTCATACCGATCCTGATTTCGCCATTGCTGATAATCTTGTTCAGTTTTTTTTGTGAAAAAATACTGAACGGCATCGCAACAATCAAGGATACAATAATGAATAGTCTGAAAGTGTTCTGTTTCATGTTTATACTTTTAAATGAATGAAGAAATGATTTTAGGAATGGTAAATATACAATTCTGTTTAGAATTCTCATTGAGGAAAAATAAAAATCAGAAAAATTTCATATTTTTGCACTCCTGTTTGCGTGCATCGTGAGACATGAATCGTGAATCGGAAAACAAATCGAAAATCGAACATTGACAATCGACAATCGACAATGTTCCCGGGCCTATAGCTCTCCCGATAGCTATCGGGAGGTTAGAGCATCCCGCCATAGGCGGGAGGGTCCCAGGTTACCTTGTAAGGCTAGCAGAGAGCTTCATGATAAAAGCTAAGAACAAAAAACAGATATATTGTAAAACGTACATTATAAACACAGAATTGTAAATTTCTCGGGCCTATAGCTCCCGATAGCTATCGGGAGGTTAGAGCATCCCGCCATAGGCGGGAGGGTCCCAGGTTACCTTGTAAGGCTAGCAGAGAGCTTCATGATAAAAGCTCAAGAACAAAAAAACAGATATATTGTAAAACGTACATTATAAACACAGAATTGTAAATTTCCCGGGCCTATAGCTCAGCTGGTTAGAGCACTTGACTCATAATCAAGGGGTCCCAGGTTCAAGTCCTGGTGGGCCCACAACAGAAAACCTCATAACTTATTGGTTGTGAGGTTTTTGTGTTTCAAAGATAATAAAATTATCTAATATCAATATCGTGGAAATTCCAAGATATAAGAGTCCAATGATTTATTTTCATGTTGAACTGAATTTAGAGAACCAGGCATTGCTCTTTTGTTCAGTACCCTGAATACAAACGACTTTTTATATTCATTTAAATGCTTGATAGATTTCCATTGATACATTCCCTGCCAATAGCCATTTTTATAATTTACAGCATATATTTTTGTGGTAAAGCCGGGAAATCCAGCAATCAGAAGCATCGGAATGATTGATGCAATCTTATTTGCTTTGTGAGAAAGTTTCGAAAACTTAAAGGAGACTATAAAAACAGTTTCTAACTGATCTTTCTTATCAGGTTTTATAGTTATGTGTCGGAAGATTGTAAAATTACCTCCATCTTCCATCCTGATCATTTTTCCTGCATATTGCTTAGAATACCTTAATTGGCCTGTCAATAATTGAAGCAATGAGATTACTAAACAAACCGGAGGACTCTTTCTTAGTTTCGTTGCCATCGTATACTTTCTGTTATGTATGAAACTCCTTTTTATGAAGTTTAAATTTATTTATAAATGGCTTTATATAGCATCTTATCTCGCATTTTAGCAGGAAATTTTCCCAAGACACTCATTTTTTTCGCCCCGGGACCAATGAGGTATTGTGATTTGGGATTGTTATCAATTAAAACATCGCCTATCTTTTTCGCAACCTCAATAGCCTCAATTCCAGGAATATCTTTCACCTCTTTGTCAAAATATTCAATTAAGGTTTTATAAAGTGCAAAAACCTCAGGATTAGCGTTATTAATCATTCTTCTCCTGTCATCCAGTATCTTACCTAATACACTTGTGTTCACTTTGCCAACAATTATACTGCAAACTTTTACACCAAATGGTTTTAATTCAACTCTTAGAGAATTGCTAAGTGCCTGAACTCCAAATTTAGATGCGGCATATACACTTTTATCAGGGATTGCCAATAATCCATGGCCGGAACTAATGTTTATTATCCTTCCCTGGCTATTTCTGATAAGTGGCAAAAATGTTTTTGTTACTATAAGTAATCCCGTAAGGTTTACATCAATTACTTTCTTAATATCAGAATAATCCATTAATTCCAAAGGGCCATTAATTGAAAGGCCCGCATTATTAATCAAATGAAAGGATCCTCTTTTGGATTTTTCGCTTATCATTCTGAAAGTTTTTTCTATGGAGATCTGGTCACAAACATCCAGCGAAACAGGAGTAAGGCCATTCTTTGCTTTAGCTAATAGATTCTCTTTGTCCTTATCTTTTCTCACTCCTGCATATACTTTATATCCTAAATTGTCTAAATGAATTGCAGTTGCTAAACCAATTCCGGTAGAAGCACCGGTTATCAAAACAGTACCTGGTTCTTTTTTATCGTTTGATTTCATGATTTTGTGATTTTATGGATTCTGTGCTTATTTCGCTTAATTGTTCTTTTGTAGCGATATTTTGGATGACCAATAATTACTGACATTACAGCTTCATTATTATCAGGAATTTGAAAAATCTCCTTTAGCTTTTTATTTCGGTTTATAGCAGGAGGAACACATTCAATCATTGTTGCCCCAAGCCCGATTGCATGTGCAGCCAGCATGATATAGGTTGCATAAATTACTCCATTGTTGGTATGGGCTTCTGCATCTTTAGCAGCATGCATTGTTATTATTGCAGGTGCCCCCCTTGTTATTCCATCCCAATTTTCGAGATTGTAATTCCCACCTTTGGCAATTGGATACAGATGGTTTTTTATTGTCTGAAAGCCTTCCCTGCCTGCCAATAATCTAAGTATTTTGGATTTAACAGGACTTTCAATCATTTTCTCCATTTTATGAAAGAAAGCTGAGACAGTTGGCAATGCTGATTCAATCGTTTCTCGATCGTTAATGATGCATATCTCCATTTTTTCAGGCGATGCCCCATAAGGAGCATAGGAAACAGCGTTTACTATTTCGTCAATCATTTTGTCACTAACTGGCTTATCTTTAAAATTCCTCACCGACCTGCGGGTTGACAGGGTTTCAATAAAGCTCTTAAAATGGGGCCGATTTGCAGGAAGATCATTGAAGTCATCTTCATAGGAAAGCCCTTTTACTTGTATGGCCTTCGTAGGACAAACAGCCATACATTGGCCACACTGGAGGCACAGATGTTCTCTTTCCTCTTTAAAGTGGATACTCCCAATTTGTCCGATGATCTTATTTGGACAAACTTCAGTGCATATTCCACAGTTTTTACAATGCGATTGATTTATTCTATTTTGCATGATTGTATTCTTTTAATTGATTTGTAGCGATTGCCATTTTTTCAAAATCTCACATTGAATTCCCATTTTCTCAATTTCTCTTGTAAACATTGACTTCATCTACAGAAGCATAATGTTTTGTAAAGAGAATAGGCAGGTCGTAGTGCATTGGGATAACCACTTCTGGTTGAATGATTTTAATGGCTTCCAAAGCTTCATACTCATCCATGGTATTATCCAGCTCTTTACCACCAATCGGAATCATTAAAACATTGGGATTTTTGATGTTTTTCCATTCCTCAGCTTCCAGTAATGAATCACCTAAATTGACAATAGTTTTTCCCTTATAGTTGATTTCAAAGCCAAGTGAACCCCAACCAACACGTTCGTTTTTTACCGGATCTTTCGTTTTTTTGAATGGACCTAATTTTACTGTTAATGGTCCATGGGTAGCTTTTACTCCTTTAATTTGCATGCCATCAACCTCAATAGTTTCATCAACGGAAAGGGTGTGGTAGTTTGAAACCGGGGTATCGAACGACATTCCTTTGCTTCTCGGCCCAAGCATTAGCGGTTTTCCATCTACTTCTTTCACCATGGTTTTATTTAGAATCACAGGTGCACCCGAAAATTCCATTACTTTATCAGCATAAACATAATGGTCAGGATCTCCATGGGTCACAAGGATTTGCGTGATGTCTTCCCATTCTCTTTTAGGGATGAGTGACGCAAAACTGAACCAATAGGCAAATAAAGCTCCAGGATCTATTGCGATCTTTTTATCATCCCACTCGATGATAAATGCATTGTATAGATAATACGTGATTTTCATGATTTCTAAATTTTGGTTTTTATTTCATTGTAAAAATCTGACAAAGTATGATTTCCATATTCCGGAGCCACCATATCCATTGCCAGTACTGTAAAGAAAAACTCCATGGGGCCATAGGTTTTTGAAGAGGTAAAAGTTCTGGTAAGGCCAAGAATGGTTTTTCTCATCCATTCGGGCATATATTTGATCTTTGGCTTCTTATTCACAACCCTGAAAGCAAGTTCGGCAATTTCGTTGTGTGTGAAAACCTCAGGACCACCAACTTCAATTTCTTCTTCCTCCGATTCAATGGCATTAACACAAACCTTCGCCAGGTCGGCTCCATGAATCGGATTCATCCTGAAATTTCCATCCCCAAACAGGTTTACTTTTCCTTTTTGAGCCATCTTCAGGAATTCCGTCATATCTGAAAAGAAACCATTGGGGCGAATGATGCAATGATCCAGTCCGCTGGTTTTGAGCTCCTTTACAAAAAGTTCTTTAGCAAAACACATCTTCAGATGTGTCAGCTTATCAGCATTAAGGGCTGAAACATAAATGAACTTCTTAACACCATGTTTCTTTGCTTCATTCAGCAGGTTGACATTTGCCTGGTAATCCACATCCATATAAGAAAGCCCATCCTTTTGCTTGGTTATCCCCACTGTGCTGATAACTATATCAATGTCGCTCATGATACCATACAGAGTTTCAGGCCTGGTTACTTCAGCTTCTGTGATTTCAAGATTCTGATCATCTGTTTCAACTTTGGTTTTATTTCTGACGATTATTCTTGTAGGATACTCTTGATTTATTAATTCTGCGGTTATATGTTTTCCTAAATAACCTGTGGCTCCTGCTAATAATATTTGCTTTGTTTTCATGATTTTATTTATTCCTTTTATTGGTTCAACTGAGTAGAATCAGGTGCAGTTCCTTTTCTGTAAAATCTGAAATGACAGCAATCTCCTCCTTTTGCAAGGGTGCAATGCCTTCTGAATTCACTGTTGGTTGCTTCTTCAATTAAGGGGTAACCCGCTAAATCGTGTTCACAACCAAATACATTTAGTTCCGGGCAACCGATAGCTTCAAACAATTCAATATTTGCACATGTGGTTACTTTGAATTCAAGCAGATCTTCAGTTTCATGAAATCCGTTATGTTTCCATGTACCCATCCGGTTGGTTGTAGTAAACAATGCGCGGTTCATTTTCTTATAATTATCAAAAACATCTCCTTCGCATTTTACCAGGTCATTTACCTGGTATATTGCAGGCATCGAAACTGCAGCCACATTGTGAGCCATCCAGCTCATAAATTCTTTGGCAAACTTTCTTCCTTTTCTATCAGCAATTGCAGAAAATAATCCACCCAAAGCTGCCAGTTCTTTTGCGAAAGCATCACTGATCTTCTTTGCCTTTGCGACGGCTTCCGGGTATTCTTTATTAATCCTTTTTGCATGCTTTCTGGTTGAAAGCATGATCCCGATCAGACCTGTGATCCCAAATTCTTTTCTTATTAAGTTGAAGGTAATTTTACCTTGTTTTCTTAAAGCTTCTTTTGGCATTTCTAAAGCTTTACCGTACATTCTTAATTCTTCGACTTTCATGATGGACATTTTTTTAAAAGTTTCTGAAGCAAATGTATGGCAGGAACAATGGCAAATCGTTCCACTTTTAGATACTGAGACCTGTACTTGTCTCAATAATCGATAAACAATTGCTAATCTGGATATTATGTTGGCGCAGAATTGGGAGTTAAGACCTGTTAGAATTCAAAATTTGCTTTAAATTCTGATGGAGTCAATCCAGTTGAATTTTTAAATATCCTATTGAAACTTGCTTTGGAATTAAAACCTGCATCCATGGCGAGGCCTAATAATGAGATGTGTTTATTCTTGGGATTGGCGACTAGTTTCTTAAATTCCTTTACCCTGTATTCATTAACGAATTCGAAGAAATTCTTTTGAAGCTTGATGTTGATGAGTTTGGAAAGCTGGTGTGTATGCATTTTCAGTTGAATAGCTACACTGGTTATATGTAGTTCCGGGTCAAGGTAGAGCTTTTCATTTTCCATAATTTCCAACAGTTTTGATATATGCTCATTCTTATCATCTGTAGGAACTGTATTGGAGGTTTTCAGTTTAGTTTTTGATATATCAGTTTTTGTTTCTTTTTCAACTATCGGCCTGGAAACATGAAGTGCGACATTTACTGCTGTTTGTCTGTAACCATAAAAGGCGATGTAGAAAAACACTATGATATAGGCAATAATCTGGAAATAATCCATCCAGAAAACAGAAATGACTTTAGCGGATACTAATCCGTATCCAATAAAACCCAAAATAATAATTCCCAGGAAAGCAAATACTATCAGTTTGATCCAGGCGAGGCTCACTCTCTCCACATAGGAGTATGATTGCCTGATGCTGTCTTGATGCCTGACCAGTATGATTATCGTACGAGTTAGAAAATATATCTGGATAAATAAGAGCGTCAACATTGGAAGCAGTGAGTAATAAGAGAGATCCTCTTTTTGTAAAACTTCATTCATACGGTCTTCGGGTGACAGTAACAGGTAGGGAATGAATGCCAGACTAATAATCAGAATAAATCCGAAATGGTAGAAGTACTTAAAATTAAATTTGAATTCAGGTTTGGTCAGCGAGCTGGTATAAACAAAGATAAAGGGTGAATGGGCTACAATAAAAAAGACCAATAAGAAACCCCAGTATGACTCATGGAAGAAGAGCCTATGTTCAATACAAAAAGGAATAGCAAACAGAAAAGCAAAGTTAATAACCCAGCCAATAAGAATTTTATCGCTTATTGATTTTTGTTTCTTAAGTGATATAAGTAATGCAATGATAATTGCATTAATCGAAGCAAATGCACTTAAAATATCCATCGGATATTATTTTCGATTCTAAAATAGCAAAAAATTATTGTTTAGACAATTGAATACGGATATAACAGGAATTGATGAAATATCGTTTATTGGCAGTAATTTGTATTTCAAAATAGGCAGTACTCTGATAGCAAGCAAAAATTCAATAATTCGCACTGCCAAAACTTTCGCAGTGATTTTTATAGTCATTTTTACAACACCATTTTTAGAGGTACTGAATATCAATTAGATAGAAAACAGGGGTGGTCCTGGTGGGCCCACAACAGAAAACCTCATAACTTATTGGTTGTGAGGTTTTTGTCATCCTGAGAGTATTCTCATCAATTCAAGATTGAGATAATAATGATGGCCATGAATTGTCTTCTTCTCAAGGATACCCATTTCAGACAACTTGTTTAGATAGGATCTGGCGGTGTTCTCCGAATATATTTCATTCTCCGTAAGGTGCTTCACTCTTGTATATGGTTGAATAAAAATGGATTCTACCAACCTCTCTGGCCTTCTTATTTCTTTATTTTTAATTAACTCATCTAATATTATATCTTTAATATCAATTATCTGATTTATTTTCGTGTAAGTTAGCTTAGAAGTTACTTGTATGGCTTTTAACATAAAAATGATCCATTCCTTCCATTGTCCCTTTTGTGATACATTTTGTAGCAATCTGTAGTAATCATTTTTATTATCAATGATATACTTACTTAAATATAGTATTGGATATTCTAACAATCCTTTTTTCGTCAAGATGTGAATATTAAATATTCTACCTGCCCTACCATTTCCATCTCTGAATGGGTGGATGGCTTCAAATTGAAAATGACCAATTGCAAGTTTTATTAATGGATCAATTTGAAAATCATCATCTCTGTTTATAAACTCCAATAAATTGCTGAGTTTTTCTTCAAGTATGCCTTTGCCCCGGGGAGGAGTATAAATAACTTGTCCTGCATTCGGACCACTACCTCCCTGCAATATTACCGTAGGTAAAAAAGGTGGTCTGACGCCATCTTTTGTTTGCTTTATTTCCTGAAATATACTGATAAGATATTCAAGGTCGAATTGTGATTTCTTCTTAAGAAGATCATACCCTTTCCATAATGCTTCACGGTATCTAAGGACTTCCTTCTCAGGGCCTCTAACTGCATCAGGATTTTCTTCACTAAATGCCCGGTATAGCTCATCATCAGTAGTGAAAATATTCTCTATCGCACTTGAATCACGGGCTTCCTGTATGCTAATTGAATTTATTAGTATAGCTTGATCCGGGATTGCAATGCTTCTTCCTTGTAAAAGGCTCAACTCTGATTTTGCATGAACCAGTGCTTCCAAAACATCTGTATTATAATATAATTCATTGTTAATTGGTAGAGGAGGAAGATCATTCCAAGGAGTATTTCTATCAGGATTAATATTGTATAGTTTTACAGACATTAATTTATTAATTTTTTAATGTTTACTCAAAATATGGCATTAAATATACTAAAAATAATCATGCAAACATTATTTTCTACTGTTTTTAATGTTTGCATACATGAATAACCTTAAAACTGTCTAGAAATTCACTGCCAAACATTTCACAGTGATTTTCATAGTCATTTTTACAATGCGATTTTTATATCTACTGATTATCAATTAGATAGAAAATGGGAGTGGTC
>CAVWAP010000003.1:0-241130 GCA_963753055.1 uncultured Bacteroidales bacterium
TAGATTTGGAATTAAGGGAATGCAACCCGTCATGCAATTTCCCCGGTTATCTGGGGTAAGATACCATCGAAAAGATGATAATGGGGTGAGGAGGGTGTATGGTGGGGAACCGAAAGATAAACATTCATTGCTTGTTATCTAACAGTGAACAACCTTTGCAAGATCAATCCTATAAATTATGTTAAATTGATAAATTCTTAAAGTCCTAATGTTAGATTTAGCTTGAAATTTTACTTTTGTTTCATTAGTTTTCTCATAAAATTAATAGTGCTTTCAATGCCGGTACCTATTGATTTCAACTTAATGAATGCTTCAGCTGGATTAATTCCATATTTCTTTTCGAAATAATCATTAATATCTTTTGAATAATTTTCTGTAAAATTTGACAAATATTTTAAATTCTCTTTGAACTTTTCATTACTGACTGTAAGGTATAGAGTTAATAATAATATGTTAATTATTACTCCGACAGATACCCCAGCCATTCTACTAACTTTAGCTATGCTACTAAAAGGTATGATATCTGTACCATCTGGAAAAATGGTAAAAAAACTATAGTAAATAAAATCAAAATAATTAGTGCAAGCGCCGGTGAAACTGACCACCTTTGGCCGGACGAAACTGACCACCCTGAAGTTGTGTTTCACAAGTCATAATTTTCATCGGGATTTGATGGTTTAACAAATATACATTTTTAATTCATATTTTCATTGATGTTACGTAATGATCTGGACTTTCTTAATGATTCTCCTTTAAGGTCAATTCTGTGTGCATCATGAACGATTCTGTCCAGTATAGCATCAGCCATTGTTTTCTCTCCGATGATGTCATACCATTTATTTACAGGCACTTGAGAGGTGATAATGGTGGAAGCTCTTCCATGCCTATCCTCTATGATCTCCATTAATGCAGAGCGATTTTGATGGTCCAGTGGCTGTAAGCCAAAATCGTCAATAATCAGCAGGTTTTGCCTTTCTATCCGGCCTATCTCCCGCATAATAGGTTCCATCAGCTCTAGCCATCTTTAGCTTTGCAAATAATTTAGTGGCATTGGCATACAACACTTTATATCCTTCAATACAAGCCTGATGCCCCAGGGCAGAGGCAATATAACTCTTGCCTATACCTGTACTTCCTGTAATAAATATATTTTCCCTCTTTTTGATAAACTGCATTCAGCGAATCGCATCATCTGATTGCGGTCAAGGTTGCGTTCTACTGTGTAATCCAATTCTTCTATGGTGGATTGATACCGGAACCGTGCATTCTTTATCCTTCTTTCGATATTGCGGTTATGACGGTCATCCCATTCACTATCTATCAAAAAAGCTATGAACTGATCGTTGGTATAACCATTGACCTTGTCCGACTCCAAGCTTGTTTGATAGGCATGGAACATACCATGCATACGCATTGTTTTCATTTTGTTTAATGTTTCTTCTGTCATGTGTTTAGGTTTAGGTTCATTGATAGTATTCTTCTCCTCGTATATTCTCATGTTTGGGTATCTGTGGCGATTTTTCTCAGTGCATCCTCATATATCAGATCCAATCTTTTTTCCAAAATATTTTTGATGATGCCTATAATTGTAATTCTCATAATACATGGCTCTTTTACAGGCAGCAATAAGCCTTTTGCGGCCCACACGCCGTTCATAGTTAAGTATGCCCTGGCAGGTTTTATAAGCCTGCTCAGGATGGGATTTGCTCTCAAGCACTTTCACAATAAATCTCGCGGACCGTATCATCTATTTTTGATGCCCAGTCAATAAATCTTTTTGGGTTCCATTCTGTAAGATATTTATGTGCCGATGCCATGTGATCGGTTATCGTACTGTATTTGTAAGGCGCCTTATTACGAGGATGATCTGGCTATTAGAACGTAGCGGTGGTAAATCTCTATCTCCGTCTTACTGTAAAGAATCTTGATCTTTTTCCTATATGGATATAGGGTACGCTGTAATAGTGCTTGTCTTCATTCAGACAAACATGTCCGGTTAAGGATACTGTGGCTACCTGGTGCTTTTTAAACTCATATCTTTTTGCAGGTAATGGCTGCAGTTCGTTCCGCTCTACTTCTTCAAACAATTGACGCCTGCTGTAAGGACGGGCAGTAAGTTTGGTATTATTATGAACCTCAAGAGCCTCCCATATAGCTTCATTTAACTCTTTCAGAGAGTGGAATACACGTTCATGAAGCTGGAGCATAAATGCGCCGATAGCTTATCTTTACAGCCCCTTCTACCAGGGATTTATCCTTGGGTTTATAAGCCCTGGCAGGGAGTATGGCCGTGCTGTAATAATGAGCAAAGTTTTCAAAGGCTACATTCAACGTAGGTTCATAACGGTCGCTCTTTGTTACTGCACTCTTCAGGTTATCAGGTACAATGGCTCGTGGAACACCCTGAATATATTCCAAAGCATTTATGCAACATTGTATCAGATCTTCCTTCTTCTGGCTTTCAATGGCCTCAACATAGGTTAACTGGCTGGCTCCCTAATATGGCTACAAATACTTCTACAGCCCTAATTTCTCCTGTATCCTTATCAACTATTTGTAGTTTTTGACCCGGCAAAATCAATATAGAGCTTATCGCCGGCCTTATGTTCAATATGCATGGTAGGTTTGCTGTATTTAAGCCAACTACTGTAATGATGCTTAAACTGTGATAACATGTAGCCCGAGGGTATCTCTTAGATATTACTCTCCATACCTGCTCTCGGGTAACCCCTTTCTTTTTGAGCTTCTTCTCTATTATCGCAAACTGGGAATGAAGATGTTTGTAGCGTTCTGATGGCTCTGGCATTACTCCTTCCCCAAACAGGGAGTCAAGCTCATGGTCGTCTCATCTTCTTCAGTCTCTTTCATCGATAATCCCAGATGCTTCCAAGCGGTTCAGGTATTTCTTTACCGTGTTGCGTGACAGTCCACACAACACACCGATACGTTTTTTGCTTTCACCTTGATCGTATAATCGTAGCATTTGTCTTAATTTACTCATAGTGATTCTTTTATTTGCCATAGATCGTAAAATTGATTTTTAATCAACTTACATCTATATCTCAAATCTCTATGAAAATTGTGCTTGTAGGGGTGGTCAGTTTGCTCCGGCGAGGGTGGTCAGTTTCCTCCGGCCAAGGGTGGTCAATTTACTCCGGCCTTAGGTGGTCAATTTGACTGGCTTTTCCAACCTGATATACTGATGAGTAGTTGGAAGATGCTGCTTAACAGTAGTATACCTGTATTGACTTTTATCACGTTTATGGTCAGCGATTAGCTTATACTTGTGGTATATCCAAACATGAGACTTTGAGTAGATGATCTTTATCTTTTTACCGATGTACTCGTACGGAACGCTGTAATAATGTTTGTCCTTGCCCATGTAAACGTGGCTGATTTTGTAAACCGTCCCAACAGCAAAGTGTTTAATCTCATAACGGTTTGCCGGCAATGCACTAAGTGCTTCCTTTTCAACTTCATTGAACAGGTCCCTACGGCTGTACTTTCTTCCCTGGAAGGGTGTATTGTTATGTCTATCGAGTTCAGAAAGAATACTTTTATTGAGTTCTTCCAAACTATAAAAGGTCTTTTGCTGCAGTGGTACAAAAATCCTGGTATAGATGATCCTCACAGCACCTTCAGCCAATGATTTATCCCTGGGCTTGCGAACACGGGCAGGCAACACCGTTGTTTGGTAATGTTCAGCAAAATCCTGAAAGCACTCATTTAAAGTAGGCTCATATCGATTGCTCCTTGTAACGGCTGACTTTAGATTGTCGGGAACAATGGCCTGAGGGACCCCTCCGAAGTAAATTAGTGTATTCTCAACACAGGTGATAAAGTCTTCTTTGCCTTGAGTTTCTATCGCCTGAACATAAGTCAGCTGGCTTGATCCAAGGATGGCCACGAATACCTCCATATCGCGTATCTCTCCAGTAGCTCGATCTATTATCGATAGCTTTTTCCCTGTATAATCCACATACATCTTCTCACCTGCAGTATGTTCCATATGCATGGTAGGGGAACTACGTTTCTTCCATTGCATGTAGTGGTGACAGAACTGTGATCGACTATACCCGGAAGGATAAATAGCCCTATATTCCCTCCAGACCTGTTGCTTGGTAATGCCTGGACGCATAAGTTTCTTTTCCATCTTTGGAAAGTGACTATAAAGGCACTGAAGTCGATCTGAAGGCTCAGCAGGCTTCGGTTCAAAATGCTTTTGCAGCTCCATGTCACTCAGGCCCAGAAGGTAATCATGGGTATAACCATTTTGTTTGATGCACCACAGGTAGTACTTGACTGTATTCCTTGACACATCCAGGTATTTGCTTATAAACCTAATGCTTTTACCTGTGGCTTGTAATCGAATGATTTGTCGTATTTTCCTCATTGCTATTCTTTTATTTGCCATAATCCTTTACTATTGATTTATAGTTATCAATAGCAAAATAGATTATATCTTACCTGACAGCTTAATGAAGTTTTTGCTTTACACCCTTATATTCGTTATATTTAGGTGGGTCAATTTGGACCGGAGAGGGTGGGTCAGTTTCCTCCGGAGAAGGTGGGTCAGTTTGAAACGGACACCCGGGTCAATTTAGTCCGGAATAGGTGGGTCAGTTTCACCGGAATTTGCAGGTGTATAAATATAGTGAATTTCTGATTATTTAGGAGATGTAATAAGGAAATGAAAACATCCCCAGGGTCAACTCATCCATAAGATTAAACAGCAACAGCCTAAAGGAGAACAACAGGTTCAATGGAACGCTGAAGGTCTTCCTGCTGGGATGTACTATTTCAGGATACAGGCTGGACAAGATATCGCAGTACGGAATTTGATCGTTCGATGATCAGTTGACAGTTGACAATTGACAGTTGACAATATATGGCACTATGTGTTATCTATGTGTATTCTAAGTTAAAGTCAAGTATTTTTTAGTTTTTCAAGCTGCATATTGTGCAATGGAAACATATGGAGTTCCTCTGGTTATTGTTGCAAAAACTCTTCCAATTAATTTATTTCTCACGTTATTGATAACAATTTTCTTATGCTTTCCTTCATCTATCTTCTTTTTGAAGTATTGCCGTATTTCCGGGTCATGGTTGATTGCAGCCAATGCTGCGTTTGTAAGCAGTGCTTTAATCGTTTTATTAGCGTAATGACTGATCCTGGTTTGACCATGTATGCTTGTCCCTGAACTATGCTCAAAAGGAGCTGAACCCACATAGCAAGCAAACTTTCTTGCATTATCAAAATCTTCAAAGCAATTTGTATAAACAATCATATATGCCGCCGTAATCATCCCAATACCTTTCACCGAAGTTGCTAATTGATACTGATGTTTGATTTTATGATGTTGATCTATTTGCTGGATGATTTCATTTTCTATTTCTTGTATTTGTTTGGTATAAACCCGGATCATTTTTTGTTGGTTTTTGATCAACACATCACTATTGCATAGCCCTAAATACTCTTTGGATTGCTCCATCGATGTTTTAAAGCTGGCTCGATTCCTGGCTAACCTGGATCTATAAGAGAGCAAATACTTTAGCCTGACCAATTGTTTTGATCCCAAGGTGGTCATTCTTAACTTATCCTTGTGCAAAAAGGCATATTCAGCAAGTCGGAAAGCATCAATCTGATCGTTCTTTCCCCTTTGTATGCCCAGAGATCTTTTTACCTGCAACCCACTAACCTTGGTATAATGTAATCCTTTATCCTCACAAAACAATTGCAGCGGGAGATCATACATGCCAGTATGTTCAAAGCAAATGACTAAATCTTGTAAATCTTCCAGGTTTCTTTCCAACCAGATGATCATTTTCTTTAAACCTTTACTGTTGTTATCAAAAACTTCCTTGGTTCCCTTCCCATAAATACAAGCATCCAGTTTAGCTTTTGAAACATCAATTCCTAAAAAAGTTCTTTTTTTCATAACTTTGAGTGACTTTGTTTTTAAAATAGTTGCATTAACTAAAACCTTTATTGGACCTTAAGTCCAAGATTCTAACAAGTTCTTGCAACTGTGAATGGAAGAATGGGGACTAAAACGCATAATAGACCATCTGCCTTGCTCTATGCTTAGTTCACCCCATTCTTTCTTTTTTCAACAAAGCCAAAGATAACTTCAAATGAAAAAGGCTAAACTAAAGGTCTCTATGATACCGTATACCACTTAATCACCTAATTACTTAATCACTCAACCCCTGCCTTCGCAGGGGCAGGTCACTCAATCACACCCTTGACTATCCCCCTCATGTTCATTATCTTTAATACACCATTCGACTATTGGAGTATCTATGCTGACAGATACTCAGTTAAAAAAGGTACCATGCTCAAGATTTATGTGATATCCGACGGAACAGGACAAACAGCTCAACAGGCAGTTGAAGCTGCCCTGACACAGTTCAAAGGAAGTGATCCAGAGATCTACAGGTATGGTGAAATCCGTAAAATCGGGGAGATTCATGAAATAATTCTCCAGGCCAAAAATGATAATGCTCTTGTAATTCACACACTGGTTAAAGACAAATTGCGGGAAGAATTAGTGAGGTTTGCCAGGATCCATCATGTTGAAAGCATAGACCTGATGGGACCTTTGCTTCACAGGCTTTCCGACCAGCTTTCTGTTCATCCATCTGAAAAACCAGGATTGTTCCGTGTATTAAACGACGCTTATTTCCGGAAGATTGAGACGATGCAATTCGCATTCAAGCATGATGATGGAAAGCGGATAGAAAACCTTGACAAAGCCGAAATTTTACTCCTGGGCGTATCCCGGACATTTAAAACACCGCTGAGCATTTACCTTGCATTCAGAGGATGGTACGTAGCTAATGTCCCGGTCGTCTTTAATATTCCTTTACCTCCGCAGGTATATTCACTTCCTGACGAAAAAGTCTTCTGCCTGACAACCTATCCTACACGGCTCACTTTGCTCCGGAAGGCCAGGGAAGAACGATTAGGAGGTGCAACCGGAGAATATGCAAAACCTGAATATGTAACAAGAGAGATCAACTATGCAAACAGGATATTTGACCTTCATCCGGGTTGGCAGAAAATAAATGTTACCAGTAAAGCTATTGAAGAGATTTCGGCAGAAATCATTGCCCTTCTTCCAAAGAAAAAAGCCCGCGATCAGGGCCTGGCATCTGATGATTAAAAAATCCAAAAACAGACAACCGACAACTGAAAACCGACAACTATAATTCCATTCAGGTAAAAATACTCGGGTATTTATTTGCATTTTCAAAAATATTCCTTATATTTGCATCAAGAGTGAAAAATAATCGCTTTTTTCACCCCTACCTAAAAAACAGACTACCAACATCTTAAGCGTAACATCTAAAGTTTTTTGAAATTTTTTATGCGAAGGAGGGTTACCTTTTGCCCCTTTTACGTATAAATAATTGCATTAACGACAAACAGTACAGCTATTGCTATTGAATTTTTTTCAATAGTAGAACAATTAAAACTAGAGAGATGAAAACTTTATCGAGAAATTTAGAAACGCTGAAGAACGTTTTGACTCTGAGCAACGACGAGCTATACCTCATTAAAGGGGGAACTGATAATCCTGGCTCAACGGGCGTTGACGAAGACGATGATATTTGGATGTAATAGGCCGAACGTTTTTTAAATTTCAGTAATTTTTCATACATTCTTTGCGCAGGAGTAGAGATTCATATATTTTTGTTATATGGTCTTCTATAAACGAGTATGGTATGCGCATGTGATAAGGCTTGTTTTTATCACGTGCTTTTGTATTGCCCTTACCCAGGTAATGGGCCAGGATTCTACGGCCCAGTCATTTCATCAACAAGGAAGAGAATTTGCCAGAATAGGCGATTTTGATAAAGCTGAGGAGTTTTTTCTTTTAGCAGTAAGAAAGGATCCGACATTTGCTCCGTCATTTAATAATCTAGGAGTCTTAAAAAGAGTTCAGGGTAAGTATGATGACGCACTTAGGTATTTTAATGAAGCAGAAGGAATATTCTTAGATGAATCAAATATTCCACAATTAGCAGGCATTTATAACAATAAAGGTATTACTTACAAGGATAAAGGAGATTACTTCCAGGCCCTTAAATACTATAATAATGCATTGAATTTATATTTAGAGGATGGAAAGAATCAAAAAAATGTAGGCAGGGTCTATAATAACCTTGGCCTGGTTTTCCTATTACAGGGCTCCTACCAGAATGCCCTGGATGAGTTTAAGAAAAGTATCGAAATAAAGAAAGAGTTTGAGCCTCAGGAACTATCCACAGCCTATTCAAATTGTGCACGTACATACCAGGGGCAAGGGGACTATGCCCAGGCAGATAAATATTACCAGCTGGCCATTAACAACAAAATCCAGTATAATGGAAAGGATTATTTTAGACTGCCAGAATCTTATATTAATTATGGGCAGTTAAAGATATTGCAGGGGCTCGATGATGAGGGGCTGGGGTATTTTGATGAAGCAAAGAATATTTATATAAGGAATTACGGCAATGAAAACATATACCTGGCCAACGTATTACTGCCTGAGGCTAATTACTACCGCTCGAAAAGCAATTTCCGTGCTGCTTTGAGAAAATACCAGCTGGCTTTAATAAGCGCAGTTGAAGGTTTTTCCGATACCAATATTTTTATTAACCCCGATATTGCTCAGCTGAATGCGGAAATCAGGATACTTAATATCATTCAGAATAAGGCAAATACCCTTTATGCGTACTATCACGATAATCCTGAAATTTCTTCGCATGTACTTGATGAATGCCTCAATTCATATGACCTTGTCATTAACCTGATAGAGAAGATACGGGGAGGCTTTCTTAATGATGAAAGTAAGCTTTTCCTCACCAACAATACTAAAACTACCTTCAATTCAGCATTGGATATAGCTTATGATGCTTATAAGCAAACCGGGGATGAAAAATATAAGTATGCTGCCTTTCAATATGCGGAAAAAGGCAAGGCAGCTCTTGTTTCTGCTGCTATCTCCGATGTGGAGAATAAAAAGATCTATGGGATCCCTGTTGAAGTTCAAAGAGATGAAAAGGACATTCTTGCCTCTACAGACTTTTACAAGAAAAGGATTTATGAAGAACGGCTAAAAGCAGATGCTGATTCCAGTAAAATCAACCTCTGGCAGCATAAGATCCTGGATCTTAGCAAGCAATACGATAGCCTTCTGGTATATCTCCAAAATAATTTCCCTGATTATTATGCACTTAAATATGATCACCAGGTGATTAAGGTAGAGGAAATACGTGAGCTGCTGGCTGGTGACGAAGCTGTGGTAGAGTATACGCTGACTGATACTACTTTGTTTATTACAGTTATCAAGGATGATTATATGGAGATCGCAAAGAAAGATATCGATTCAGTGTTCTATAACAGGCTTGATTTCCTGATCACATTCTTAAAAGATAACCGCTTCGCCAACACAAATTATGAGCAGTACCTTCAATATGTTGAAAGCTCTTACGGGGTGTTTGAAGTGTTGTTTGGTGACCTGTATGAAAATATTAAAGAGGATAAACTGAAAATCATCCCGGATGATAAGCTGGGGTACCTTCCTTTTGAGTCATTGCTGACCGCCATGCCGGAAACGGCTCAGATGGATTTTCGGAACCTCCAGTACATGATATTTAATAACCAGATCAATTATTCTTATTCTGCTTCTTTGCTGTTCTTCCAGGAAATTACTGAAAAGTCCGGGCAAATAAGGCTGATGGCTTTTGCACCTACTTATGAAAACCTGGATGACATTGATACAGCCAAGTTCGTGGCATCACGCGATTATATCGATTACCTTGTTCCGCTTAAATATCTAAAAGAAGAGATCCGGGGCATATCTGAAATCCTCGATGCTGAAGTGTTTATGGATTACGATGCTACAGAAGAAGTCTTCTGGAACCAGGCAGGCAATTTTGATATCTTGCATTTTGCTATGCACACCCTGATCAACGATGCTAACCCAATGTTTTCACAACTGGTCTTTACGCTGACCAATGATACGCTGGAAAACAATGACGGACTCCTGAATACCTATGAGATCTATAACATGGACCTGAACGCACGTATGGCCGTGCTGAGTGCATGTAATACTGGTTATGGTAAGCTTCAGAAAGGGGAGGGGATTATGAGCCTGGCAAGAGGTTTTATTTATGCTGGCGTCCCCAGCATCATCATGACATTATGGGCTGTTGAAGACCAATCCGGCTCAGAGCTAATGATCCGTTTTTATAAATTCCTGTCTGAAGGTGATGCTATTGATGAGGCGCTGAGAAAAGCAAAACTGGAATACCTTTCAACGGCCGACCAGCTTCGTGCCCATCCATACCTCTGGGCCTCCTATGTAAGCATTGGAAAAGCTGATCCTATTTACAAAGCGGGTTGTTTAAATCTGCCATTCGTGCTCGGAGGTGGAGCCCTCATCATTATTGGCCTGGTAATATTCTTTTCCTGCAAAAACCGCAGACAATTCCTATTCAAAAAAAAAATAGCACATAGCAAATAGTAAATTTACTATTTGCTATGTGCTAATTCCTTATGAATTTATATGAACGACGATATATATTGTTGCAGCACGATCATACATGCTACTTGAGATAATCACTTATCAAGAAATAACGAACTGGTGCAAACGACAATAATAAAACCAGAGAGATTCTTTGAGCAGGAATAAAGTCCTTAGTTTTTAAGACTTTTGATGATATTCTTTGCCTTATACTTGTACGAGCTGTTGCTTGTACTGATTTCTTTAAAGATCTCCTTCGCCTTTCCATCCTCATCCAGCTTCAGGTAACACAATGCTGCATACCATCTGGCTTTTTCCACATACAAGTTGTGGTTATGGCTGGCAATATAATTAAAAGGCTTTAAGGCATTCCTGTATTTCCCGCTTTCAATATTGGAAATACCAGCATAAAACTGCACAGGAATATTGTTAGGATCTTTATTAAGTATTTGATTAAAGATCAAAAGCGCTCCATTGTAATCCCTGTTTTCATACTTTTGGAAACCTTCAATGAGTAATTTATCCTCGGAATTACCACGAATCAGCAATGCTGCATCCGGCTGGTAATAGATCTTGAAGAGGTTCTCATTGGAAATTGGTTTCTGCGTGTTTAGCATGAACAAGGATATCGCTCCCAGCATTATTATGATCGTGAAGGCTGCAGCAGCAATCCGGTGTAGTTTGCTTCTGAATAATGACCGGATTATTGAAGGCTGTTCCTTTTCGGTCTGTGTGAGTTCAAAGACATGGTCCAGGCTTTTTCTTACGTCAATCACATCTGTTTCCCCGATAGCTGCCTCGATTTCCATTTGAAGATGAAGGTCCTCTTGTACTGTAGAGTCTGAGTTAACAAGCTCATCAAATTGCTTTAACTCTTCCTCCTTCATCTCGTTGTTAATCTTTCGATCGATTAACGCTACGAGGCTGTTTTCAATGTTTTTCATCGCTCTAAATTGTTTTGTTTAATTTTTAGGATTTTGTTATATTTTGATTTTTAAAGTAGGGGTCGTTTTTAATTCGTTTGATTAACATCTCCTTACATTGATATTTTCTCTTCTTGGCGTATTTCTCACTCGCATATCCCATGATGTTGGCAATCTCTTTCAGGGATACTTTCTCCATAAACAATCTCAATACTTTTTGACAATCGTTGCTTAAACTTAAAAAATGCGTTTGGTACAACTTGTATCTGTCAAATGTCGGTGTGGTTACCGGCTCATCAATGTCGCAATCCGTTGTGTCAAAATCTTCGGTGCTGTTGATTTTGGTCCTCTCCACTTTCCTTCTCTCCAGCTCCTTCAACCACAAATTCTTGCAGATTGAGAAAATATAAGTCTTAAAAGAACATGTAATCGTAAAACTTTCCTCCTTCAACCGGCGAAAAATAACGATTATTGATTCCTGGAAAATGTCCTTTGCATCATCGTCATTTCCGCTGTTCAGTATGACAAAGTTCTTGACTGATGGATAAAACTTTTTGTATACGTACTCAAGTGTATCCGAATCATTCAATCGTATGCCTTCAAGCAACGATTCTTCAATGTAATGCATACTCAGTCCAGTTATTTATTCGAAAATTCAAAAAAGGTAACCCTCAATTCATGTAAAATTTTAAAAATCAGCGGATCGCAGTACAATATTTAATAAGGGGTATGCTATTTAACGCTTATTTCCCGATTTGGTTCGAATTTTATCTGTGAATTTCAAGCTATCCTAAATTAACCATTTCAAAGTAAAGTGATTAGGACAAATGACAAAAAAAAGTATTAACTGTTATGAGACTATATTTTATACTTCAAATTTTGCTAACATTTTGCATCTTGTCCAATGCCCAGGTGGATGGCAATCCCCTGAAAAACAGACGACACACTGTAAAGATGGTTTTCTATAATGTTGAAAACTTATTCGATATATGGGATGACCCTGAGACCAATGATGATGAGTTTCTGCCATGGGGAATAAAAAACTGGACATATGAAAGACTTCATAGTAAGCTGAATCACACTTCTAAGGTTCTTATTGGGCTGGGAAAATGGAATGTACCGGCAATTATCGGATTATGTGAGATAGAGAACCGATATATCCTGAATCAACTTGTAGAAAATTCACCTCTTGCTTCCTGGCCGTATGCAATACTGCACTATGAATCTCCCGACCACCGGGGAATAGATGTTGCACTACTGTACCTGAGCACGCAATTTGAAATTATCAGTTCGGAAGCTGTTACGGCTAACTTTGATGTTGATACATCACTGAAAACCAGGGATATATTATATGCGAAAGGGGTTCTGGACAAGGTTGATACATTGCATTTATTCATCAATCACTGGCCTTCACGATATGGTGACTATGCGTACACGTCTTTGAAACGATTAAATGCAGCGGGAACATTGCATGATAAAATTGACTCAATCCAACGAACTACCTGGGAACCCAAGATCATTATCATGGGTGATTTCAATGATGAGCCTGGTGATGAGAGTCTTAGGGTTCTCAATAAGAGAGATTTAAGCCTGATAAACCTGATGAAAAATATAAAGGCTGAAGGGCAGGAGGGAACGATTAAATACCAGTCACAGTGGTATTTCTTTGATCAGATAATAATATCATCAAATTTACGGGATCGGTGTAGAGCATTTATTTACAAGCCTGATTTTCTATTTATGAAGGATGAAAAGTACTTTGGAAGAAAGCCCTTCCGTACCTATTCCGGTCCGAAGTATTTAGGAGGATATAGTGATCATTTGCCAGTTTACCTGGAATTGGAACTTGAAAATTGAAACTTGAAAATTGGAATATGAAAATTCATCTCTCTTTTCTTCTCTCTTCTCTCTTCTCTCTTTTCTTTTTTCTCCCCGCCTTCGGCGGGATGTCGCTCGGCTTTGCCTCGCTCCACTTCTCTCCCCGCCTTCGGCGGGATGTCGCTCGGCTTTGCCTCGCTCCACTTCTCTCCCGCCTTCGGCGGGATGTCGCTCGGCTTTGCCTCGCTCCACTTCTCTCTTCTCTCTTCACTTCTTATGTATTCCACATTCTTTCATCTCGGGCTGTTCCCACCACCAGCGACCGGCGCGTACATCCTCTCCTGGCTTAACAGATCTTGTGCAGGGCTTACACCCAATGCTCGGATAACCCTGGTCATGTAGCGGACTGTATGGGATCTGGTTCTTATGAATATAATCCCAGAGCTTTTCCTCTGTCCAGTTCTTCAGCGGATTGATCTTTATTATTTTGAACTTGTCGTCCCATTCGACAAGCTGAATGTCTTTTCTCGTTACTGATTGTTCGTTCCTCAGACCACTGATCCAAACCTCGGCGCCTTTCAAAGCACGTGTAAGAGGCTCAATTTTACGGATATGGCAGCAGAGTTTTCTGTATTCAACGCTCTGGTAAAACAGGTTAATACCATGGGCCATTACCATTTCCTGGACAAGGGTGTTATCAGGAAACATGATTTCAATATTGATCTTATAACGGGCAACTGTTTTTTCAATTAAATCGTAAGTTTCCTGGAACAACCTGCCTGTATCTAAGGTGAATACCCGGGGCTTATTATCAAAACCGGCAATCATTTGCGTGATCACCTGATCTTCGGCACCCATGCTGGTTGAAAAAACTATCTTGCCCTCATATTCATGCAGGAAAAACTCCAAAACCTCGTGGACAGAGGCATTTTGAAGTTCCCGGTTGAGTTGTTGAATTTTATTCTGGAGTTGAACTTCTCCCATCGATTAATCTCCTTGCTATACAAACAAAGGTAACAAAATAAATTAACTTTGGTTCTTCAAAAACATAACTGCTTGTAAGCTATGAAATTTCATTTTATCGCTGTTGGAGGTGCTGTGATGCATAACCTGGCCATTGCACTTCACCTTAAAGGCCATACTGTAACTGGTTCAGATGATGAGATTTTCGAGCCCTCCAGAGGCAGGCTTTTAAATTATGGTTTATTACCGGATAAAGAGGGTTGGGATCCAGAAAGGATTAGTGCTGATCTTGATGGTGTCATCTTAGGTATGCATGCCAGGGCGGGCAATCCGGAGCTTGATAAAGCTAAAGAACTAGACTTGCAAGTATATTCATTCCCAGAGTTTCTTTATGAACATGCTAAAGACAAAAAGCGTGTTGTGATAGGAGGGAGCCATGGCAAAACAACAATAACTGCCATGCTGATGCATATTCTGAAAGAAGAAGGATTGGATTTTGACTATCTCGTTGGTGCCCAGCTTGAAGGTTTTGATGTCATGGTACGTCTATCTGATGAAGCACCAATTATGCTTTTCGAAGGTGATGAATATCTCACATCTGCCCTGGACCCACGTCCCAAATTCCACCTGTACAAACCTGATATTGCATTGCTTAGCGGTATAGCCTGGGACCATATCAACGTTTTCCCCACATATGACAACTACCTGGAACAATTCAGCATCTTTATTCAAAGGATTGAAGATGGTGGATCGTTAATATATTACAAGGATGATCTTGAATTACAAAAGCTTGTAAAACATGCCGGGAAGTCCATCAACATTATTCCATATGGGATACCTGAACACCGTGTTGAGCAGGAAAAGACCATCATAACCTATAAGGAACAGGATTACCCGATGCAGGTCTTTGGTGATCATAACCTTGCTAACCTGCAGGGCGCCGCATTGGTTTGCCAGCAACTTGGCATACCATATGAGAAGGCTTTGAAGGCCATGAAGGGTTTTAAGGGTGCTGCAAAAAGACTGGAAGTAGTTAATTCAGGCATAACAACAACAGTCTTTACGGATTTCGCCCATGCCCCATCAAAACTTAAGGCGACAATCGATGCGGTAAAGAAACAATATAGTACCCGCAGGTTAGTGGCATGCATTGAACTGCATACATTTAGCAGTCTTAGCAAGGAATTCCTATCACATTACAGTGGGACGATGGATAAAGCTGATGTTCCGGTTGTATACTTCAATCCCCATGCTTTAGCATTGAAAAAGCTGCCGGAAATTACAATGAGTGATATCCGCGAAGCTTTTGAAACACACGGGTTGAAGGTGTTTAATGATTCTGCTGACCTGAAAAAGTATTTATTGAATCAGGAGTGGAGCAATGCCAATCTGCTTATGATGAGTTCAGGAAATTTTGATGGCATAGACCTGCAAGATCTCAGCGCATCAATTCTCGAAAAATAATGCTTTCCCTATCCATTCATGGATACAAGAAATTCCTCGTTTGACTGGGTGAATTTCATCTTGTCTTTCAGGAACCCCATAGCTTCAAGTGGATTCATGTCTGCCAAGTGATTCCTGAGTATCCATATCCTTTGGAGGTTCTCTTTGTCAAGGAGAAGGTCATCCCTTCTTGTGCTTGAAGCAACAATATCAATTGATGGAAAGATCCTCTTATTGGACAGCTTGCGGTCAAGTTGTAATTCCATGTTACCAGTGCCTTTAAATTCTTCAAAGATCACCTCATCCATCTTGGAGCCTGTTTCAGTCAGGGCAGTAGCTATGATGGTCAGTGAACCGCCGAACTCAATATTCCTGGCAGCACCAAAGAATCTTTTGGGTTTCTGAAGGGCATTTGCCTCTACACCACCGGATAATACTTTACCTGAAGCAGGAGATACAGTATTGTATGCCCTTGCTAAACGTGTAATTGAATCGAGAAGGATTACCACATCATGACCACATTCTGTCATCCTCTTGGCTTTTTCCAGAACAATATTGGCAATTTTAACATGCCTCTCAGCCGGTTCGTCAAAAGTAGATGAAATCACTTCGGCTTTAACGCTCCTGGCCATATCAGTAACCTCTTCAGGCCGCTCGTCGATGAGCAGTACAATCAGGTAAGCCTCGGGATGGTTGTGGGCGATAGAGTTAGCAACCGCCTTTAACAACATCGTTTTTCCGGTTTTCGGCTGGGCAACGATCAATCCCCTTTGGCCTTTTCCAATCGGAGTAAAGAGATCTATGATCCTTGTTGAAAGGTCCTCATCCTGGTTTGGATTTCCTGTAAGTAAATATTTCTCTTCCGGGAAAAGAGGTGTAAGAAAATCAAAAGGAATTCTGTCGCGGACCTCAGCTGGTCCCCTGCCATTGATCATTTCAACTTTAATCAAAGGGAAATATTTTTCACCGTCTTTTGGCGGACGGATACTTCCTTTAACAGTATCTCCGGTTTTAAGTCCAAAAAGCTTGATCTGAGATTGAGAGACATAAATGTCGTCAGGTGAATTCAGGTAATTATAATCAGATGACCTGAGAAAACCATAGCCATCAGGCATGATTTCCAATACACCTTCGCTGACAACAACGCCTTCAAACTCGAATGAAAATTCTTCTCTATGCCTATCCTGTTGCCTGTCCGGCTGCCTGTCCGGCTGCCTGTCCGGCTGTCTGTCCGGCTGTCTGTCCTGTTGCCTGTCCGGCTGTCTGTCCTGCTGCCTGTCCGGCTGTCTGTCCTGTTGCCTGTCCGGCTGTCTGTCCTGTTGCCTGTCATGAGGCCTTTTCCTTTGGTCTCTGTACCCTTTATCATAATCTGATTTTTTTACGGGTAACTCTTGTTTTGCCTGAGGTGTTTCGATAACAGCCGTTTCTGGTGCCTTAGGCTTATCTACAGGTTTGGGCTTTCTTCCTCTTTTAGGTTTGTCTGGATTATGGATGTTTTCTTTTTTTACAGCAGAATCCTTATTTGATGGGGAGGGAGTAGGGGGTTTTTGTGGTTTGTTTGCAGCCTGGTTACTTGGGGTGGGTTTTTTTCTTCCAGCTTGTCTTTCAGGTTTTTTCTTCTCTTTGTCGAGAACTTCCTGGGTCGGATTTAACGCTTGGTGATCGAGGATTTTATAGATAAGATCCTGTTTTAATAACTTATCAAATTTAGGGATCTTAAGATCTTTTGCAATCTCTCTTAGTTCGGAAACAAGCTTACCGTTAAGCTCTAAAATGTCGTACATTGAATTGTTTTTTAATTTTTTAATTTTTATGGGAGGTTAATCGCAGATATGCGTAACACCCGGAAAGGTAATTTTATTAGGCAATAATTTAAATGAAATTGATATAGAAAATTATATGGGAAACAAAATCAGGGCAAATATACGAATAATTTTAGATAATCAAAAAATATTTTGTAAATAAATCAAGTATCTTTGCAGGGTTCACAATTAATGCAAGTGCTATGATACAGAGAATTCAAACTATTTTTTTATTCATCGCCTTTATTTTAGGTGTTTTGGCGTTTTTCTTTCCTATCGCTAATTTTAGCTTTGCTGAGAACTGGATTATCCTTAGTTTGCTGGGGGTTGAGAATTATTCTATTCATGAGATCACTATCAATACCTTACCCCTAATGATCATCATGGGCCTAATCGCTCTGATTGCGTTTATGACGATATTTATTTATAAAAACCGTATTGCGCAAATTAGGATCCTGCGTTTCGGTATTTTGCTGAATATTGTCTACCTGGCATTATTATTCTTTTTCTATGTTCCTGATATTGAAAAAGTAACCGGTGCAACGGCTGAATACATTACACAGGCAGGCATATATTTTCCTATTGCTATTCTTTTGTTGTTTCTTCTGGCCAGTCGCTTCATCATGAAAGATGAAAAGCTGATCCGTTCTGCCGACAGGATCAGGTAATCAATAACCATTTCGGTTTTTTTTCGCTTCAAAGATTTCAAAGTCCTTGATTTCCTTTCCATCTATTGCAAACCTCACCATGGTGATGAGAGGATGGGACCCAAAGTTCCCTGCTGCTCCCGGGTTAACATGAAGTAAATCAAATTTGTCATCCCTGATCACTTTGAGAATATGTGAATGTCCGGTGATGAAAAGCTTTGGATTATGCTCAATTATCAGGTTTTTTGCATGAGTCTCATATCTTCCCGGGTACCCACCAATATGGATCATCATCACTTTCACCTTTTCACTATTAAAAATTTCAACCTCCGGATATTTAGCCCTTATATCTGAACCATCAATATTACCATAGACAGCCCTGGTAGGGCGAAACTCTTCCAATTCCCGGATCGTTTTCATATTGCCAATATCACCAGCATGCCATATCTCCTGGCATTTTTCAAAAAAACCATACGTACTGGGATGGATAAGCCCATGAGTATCAGAAAGCAATCCTATACGTGTCATATTTTAGTTTGTGATAAGTTAAATCCCTTGGTTTTGACTTGATGGAACATATCTCAAATCTTGACTATCAGGCAACTGGAAGGTTATTTTCATTTCTGTCATGGTTCTTACTGCATGCGCATTTTTGATTCCGGGCATCCATCTTATTAGCTCAATGATCCGGATGGCTTCCTGTGTACAACCTCCACCCAGAGCTTCTTCAGGGATAATATGAGAAATCATTCCATTAGGTTCGACAATAAAACTGAGGACAACAGTGCCTGCTATATTCTTGTTAAATGCATCTTCAGGGTATTTCAGGTTCTGCATAATGAAGAGATTGACTGTTTGCTTTGGGTCATCAAAGATTGGCTTGGGGGCTTTATTAACCTGATCTTTCTGATAAACAGTATTTGATGTATCTACAGGTGTGAAGGGGTATGCCATTGTCTCAAAACCGCGCTTTTTGCAATTTTTATTGTATTTTTTAATACTGAATTTGATGGGGTAATTGACAAAAGTTGTAATAGGCCTGTCCAGTTTGTAGGCCGGGCTCCATAATGATTTACTGATCAAGCGCATGGCTTCATGATCAAGGCCTGGTGATACCGATTCTTTTACTAATAAGTTTGACATGTTACCCGCACTGTCTATCATAAAAGTGAGCAATACCGTTCCTTCTGTTTTCTGCTTGAGATCTTCCTCAGGATAAACCACTTCCTGGCATAGAAACCTCTTTAATTGCTGGTCACCAGCATAAGGGGCTGCACGTTTATTGTCTTGTCCATAAGCTCCAAAAAACAGGAAGCTCAATACCAGGAGTAAGATGCTTGGATATTTCATTATTTTTGTATTCAGTAGAGGTGATCGGGTTAACTTAATGGTAAAGTTAATGAAAAGCATCAATTTTATCAAGTATCAGCCAACGATCTGTAGAGATGGATATACTTTCTGCCAAATTAATACATTCACATGGAAATGATCATATACCTAATCATTGGCCTGGCTGCCGGAGCCTTAATTACTTTTCTTCTGATGCGAATGCTTAATCTTAAGTCTGATCATCAGCATCTTGAGAAAAGCGCTTACCTCGATAAGCAAACTGCTATTCTTGAAGAAAGGATCAATTCGCTCGGGGCTGAGAAAGAAGACCTTCAGAATAAATTAGATGAGGTTGAACGAAATTCACTGACCCTGAATACTAACCTGACCACAGCAAAGGTTGAACAAAAAAACCTTCAGGAAAAATTTGAAGATCACAAGAAGGAAGTCGAGGAATTGCGTCAAAAGTTTAGTCTGGAGTTCGAAAACATTGCAGCAAAGATTCTCAAGCAGAACACTGAGGATTTTACAGCTAAGAACCAGAAGAATATTGGGGAGATACTTAATCCCTTAAAAGAGAAGATCGATCTCTTTGAAAAGAAGGTTTCAGATACTTATGAAAAGGGCCTTAAGGACCAGACTGACCTGAAGGCTGAATTGAAGAAGCTGCATGAACTGAATACCAGGATCAGTGAAGAAGCAAGTAACCTGACAAAGGCTTTGAAGACTGATACGAAAAAGCAAGGTAACTGGGGAGAATTAATTCTGGCGAAAGTGTTGGAGCGATCCGGTCTTGTGAAAGAACAGGAGTACTTCACTCAATACTCCGATAAAAATGAAGATGGAGACTTGATCAGGCCTGATGTGGTTGTCAACCTGCCTGACAAGAAGCATATTATCATCGATGCTAAAGTGTCACTGGTTGCTTATGAGCAATATGTCAATGCCGATGATGATGGTAGCCAGCAAAAATTCCTGAAGGCCCATGTTGATTCCATTAAGGAACACGTAAAATCCTTAAGCGATAAAAACTACCAGCAGGCACGCAAGCTCGATGCACCAGACTTTGTACTCTTATTTATGCCAATGGAGTCGGCATTTAGCATCGCTATTCAAAGTGAACCGGATTTATTTAATTATGCCTGGGATAAAAAAATCGTTATAGTAAGTCCCACAACACTTTTAGCAACGCTGAAAACAGTTGAATCTATCTGGAAACATGAAAAGCAAACCCAGAACGCGCTGGAAATTGCAAGACAGGGAGGTAACCTATACGATAAATTTGTTTTATTCCTGGAGGACCTGGAAAAGATTGGGAAGCAATTGGATGCCACACAGAAAACTTATGATGATGCCCATAAAAAGCTTTCCTCCGGCTCAGGAAACCTGATACGACGTATTTCCACACTGAAAGAACTCGGTGCTAAGGCAAGCAAGTCGATACCATCTCACCTGCTGCCTGATGCTGATAATAGTAAAACTGAAGAATGAGATCAAGAATATTGTATTTTTTCCTGATTGCCATGCTTGTCGCCTGTTCAAGCAGCAAGAAGATCAGCCTGATCAACCTGGCAAGCCATTATAATAATTGGGATTTCACATCCATTGAATCAACAGTATTTATCAATCAGGATAATAAAGCAGAAGTCTATTTAGGGTTTAACCTGAATGACCTGATCTATGATAAAGAGAATGAAAACTCTGATTATGCTGCCAACTACTCCATTCATTATGATCTGTTCCATAGTTTTGAAGCAAAGAAGGTGCTCGACAGCGCAACATATTACTACAGTGATTCATCATTCTATGGATTTGACAGGATACAGATTCAAAAAATTATTATTGATTATCCGCTTGAACAGGAATATGTAATCCAGGTGATTCTTGAAGATATCAATGGAGCGCAGTTGATGGAGCATTATATTCAAATAGAATCTGATGATTCTTATGGTAACAATGACTTCATCCTGCTAAGCCATGATTCACTGCCTCTGCTGAATTGCATCATTGATGCTACGCAATTATTCCATATCCGGGTGAATGATCCGGAGATCAAAAGCTTGCATGTGAGATATTATTACAGGGATTTCCCTATTGCTATTCCTCCTTTCTGGAATGATCCTCCTCCTAACTATAATTACAATGCTGACAGCATATTTGATGTAGCGCTTAGCGATGGTTGGTCGGGAGAGTTATCATTTCCTGAGCCGGGCATTTATCAATTCCAGGTTGATACAAATGCCAGGAAAGGGAAAACTGTTTTTAGATTCTATGATGGATTCCCTGAAATATCCTCTGCTAAGACGATGCTGGAACCATTGCGATATATCAGCACTGAAGAAGAATACAATACATTGAAGGAGAAGGTTGATCTGAAGTTGGCTGTTGAAAGGTTCTGGCTTGATAATGCGGGCAATCCCATGCGTGCAAGGAATATGATCAAGAAATACTATTCCCGTGTCGCTGAAGCAAATAAGTTGTTTACATCTTATCTCGAAGGCTGGAAAACAGACAGGGGATTATTATATATCATTTTTGGTCCGCCAAAGATAGTCTACCGTGCCAATTTTTATGAAGAGTGGATCTATGGTGAATTAGGGCATAGCAATTCCATAAAATTTCAATTCTTCCAGGTCGATAACCCATTTACCGACAATGACTTCACACTGTACCGCATGCCTTCCTACAAAGAAAGATGGTATAATGTCGTTTCCAGCTGGCGACGCTGATGAGAAGAGAAAAGAGAAAAGAGAAATCAGAGATTTATCTCATTAACACAAGACGCTTACTTACCTTGTAGTTATTAGTTTTAAGTGTATAAATATAGATTCCTGGTTCGAGGGTGGTTCCGTTACCTGAGGTTCCGTCCCATTCGATAGTGTGGCTGCCTTCTGATTGTTGTTCATCAACAAGCGAACTTACCATTTTGCCATCAAGGCTGTAAATGCTGAGTTCTACATGGGCATCCTGTTTAAGTTGATAAGCAATCCGCGTTTGTCCGAATACCGGGTTAGGCGCGTTTTGTGACAGGGTTGCCATATGCTGGGAGCCATTGATTGTATTGATACCGACTCCTGAGTTGAAGTTTGCGAGTCCCTTGATACAAAAGTTACCTGTATTTAAATATCCTGAAGGATCATCATAATCATAAAAGTCAAGCCATTCACCTTCAACTTTGTAAAAGCTTTCGCCAGGGCTTGCAGAGGACTCTACCAATGTACGGCTGCTTGCACCAAGCAATACGGGTACAACTGAAGATCTGTCATAAGGTTGTCCACCATCTGATAATTGAAGGTAAATATAAAAGTCATCTCCCATGGTCAGTTCAACTTCAGGAGCCAGGTCAACGGTATGGAATCCAATATAATCAACCGTATCGGTAATGGTGCTCAGTAAATCAGATAGTACACCAGACGTATAAGTATCATAAACAGTAACAGTATAAATTACATCTTCTGCTGCCGTAAAGAAATTCACAGCTTTGAGGGTTTCATTGGCCTCAGCTACGAAAGCGTTGAAAGCTTCGTCTGTATCTTCCTTTGTATCCCGCCATCCATGGTAATCATGGTAATAGCATTTATCATATTGAAGTGGTTCAACATCCTGGAAGGAGATAGCTCCCATCTCAGGATTCTGGCAACTATGTTTATCGTAATAAGAGATCCAGAAATACCCATCAAGACCCCATGAGGCTCCCCAGCTGTTTTTTACCAGCCAGGCACCATCTTCATCAGCCTGTGTTGCCTTGTTGTCGTCCCATCCAATGATTGATACAGCATGATTAGGATCCTCACCATTTGATGGAGGCTGGTAATGGACATAGTCATTATTGATAAATGAACCACTGTAGCACATACATGTACCCAGAACTCCGTAAGTCATAACCATCTGCTTAATAACATCAATTTTGCTCAGGTCAGGCTCTGCAACCAACCAGGCTACCTCTCTTGCATAAAAGTAATGATAGCTTGTGTCGGACCTGTTGGGCGGAGAAGTATATGATTGACCATCAATATCCCTGACAGCACCTTCAAGCCTGGATAAATAAGCAGTTGTAACCAGGTAGTCTCCACCATAATGAACCTCCAATCCTGCGCCAGTGGGAGGAATCAGGTCATCATTGTTATGCTGGTTAAAACCATTCCACCAGTCCAGGTGATATTCTGCGAGGTTTGGTTCTCCTGTTTCTCCGGCCGCTGTCCAGGCCCCTGTCATAAGCAGGTTGCCTTCCATGGCAGCCATGGCTCCATGTGTCCAGCATGTGCCTCCGGTCTGGCTTTTAACAGATGTGACATAATTGGTGCCATTGTAATCCCTGAGATCAAAAGTTGAAGGGATCTGGGCGAATGAGCCGGTTACTATGCAAAGTGAGATTGCAGCGAGTAAAATCTTTTTCATTGTAATTTGGTTTTTAGAATGAATCGCTAAATTAGAAATAATAAGTGATATCATTTGTAGAAAGATTAAAAAAAATCAGACTTTGAAAATGTAGTTAGACGTAGTGGTTTTGTTCTTTAGGTAAATCATCAAAAAGCTATTCGCTTTTTCAAAGTCTGATTGCGAATATGTTTCCAGTAGACACGAATAATTCTTAAATGGTTGCACAAAACTATTCATTATTTTAAATATAAACAGGTAGTTATACTTTTTTTATCAAATTAGTTTGTTTGCCACATGGCTTTCAGGATGCAAGGCTTAAGACCCAATACATTTTTTTTTGAAAAAGATTTATTTATTAAAATTAAAGACGTATATTTGCAGCCGTTTTCATAATATCCTATAAAAGCTTTGGAGAGATGAGCAAGAATGAATTACTTCAGTTTGTAGAAGACCAGGTAGCGATGAAAGAATTACCAAATTTTAAGGCTGGTGATACGATTACCATTCAATATAAAATCAAAGAAGGTAGCAAAGAGAGGCTGCAGAATTTCCAGGGTGTTGTATTACAACGTGCTGGTAGTGGCCCAACCGAGACTTTCACTGTAAGAAAAATTTCAAGTGGTACTGGAGTTGAAAGAATATTTCCAATAGCCTCACCATTTATTGAAAAGATTACCATCAACAAGCGAGGCGTTGTCCGCAGGGCCAGGATTTTCTATCTGAGAGGCTTAACTGGTAAGAAAGCAAGAATTAAAGAAAAGAGAATTTAGTATTCTCTATATCACAAGCTCCCAACCGGGAGCTTTTTTTTATCCATGCCTTTGCCTTACTGCTTCGTACAGTATTATACCAGCAGCGACAGACACATTCAAGGATTCTATTTCACCAAGAATAGGTATTTTAACAAGCAGGTCGACGGCCAGGATCAAATTTGGGGAAATGCCATCTTCTTCGGAACCCAGAACCAATGCGCAAGGCACATTCATATCAATGGCGTGATAATAAGAGCTTCCTTTCTCAGTGGCAGCAATGATCTGCAAACCGCTATTCTTTAAGAATTTAATTGAATCGATGAAATTAGGTGATTTACAAACTGGAATTCTATGCAGTGCGCCTGCAGAAGTTTTTACAGCATCTTCATTTATCTGTGCAGCTCCTTTGTCAGGGATAATAATTGCATGAACCCCTGCACATTCAGCGGTACGGGCGATAGCACCGAAGTTCCTTACATCAGAAATACGGTCAAGCATCAGTATCATTGGGACCTCTCCCTGCTCAAAAAGCCCTGGTAAAATGATTTCAATATCCTGATAAGGAATTAAGGAAAGGAAAGCTACCACTCCCTGGTGGTTTTTCCTGGTCAGCCGGTTCAGCTTTTCTATGGGGACATATTGTATCTGAACATCTGTTTTTAGCAGGAGATTTCTCATGTCCCTGAACAGATCTCCTTGCAATCCTTTCTGGATAAACACTTTATCCAATGTTTTTCCTGCCTGGACTGCTTCAATTACCGGTCTGATCCCGTATATTAAGTTGTCTTTTTTCAAATAATTAAGAGTTATAGGTTATAAGTTATAGGTTATAAGTTGATATCAGATATCCGTTAATCATTAATCTTCCTGGTTGTCAAGCAATTCCGGCCGCTTTGCCCTTGTTCTTTCCATTGCTTTTTCATGCTTCCATTCAGTGATCAGCCTTTCATTTCCTGAAAGCAGCACATCCGGTACCTTCAGTCCCTTAAACTCCCTTGGTCTTGTGTATACAGGAGGGGATAGCAGGTTGTCCTGATAGGAATCAGTCAGTGCGGAAGTTTCATCGCCAAGTACCCCAGGGATAAGTCTTACAATAGTATCAGTAAGGATAATAGCTGCTTGCTCGCCCCCTGAGAGCACGTAATTTCCAATGGATATTTCTTTTGTGATATACAATTCCCTGATACGTTCATCAATACCTTTGTAATGGCCACATAATAAAAGCAAATTACCGTGAAGGGACATATGGTTTGCCATGGGCTGGTCCAGCAATTCACCATCAGGCGTCAGGTAGATGATTTCATCGTAATCCCTTTCACCTTGCAACTTCTCAATGCATGCTGCAATTGGTTCGGGCATCATGACCATACCAGCGCCACCCCCAAAGGGATAGTCGTCAACACTTTTATAATCATTTGAAGTAAAATCGCGGAGTTGATGAAAGTGAATTTCAAGGAGTTTCTTATCTAATGCCCTCTTGATTATAGAGTGAGAAAAGGGCCCTGTAAACATTTCAGGAAAGATGGTAATTATATCTATGCGCATATATAAATAAAAAAAAGGTCGCGCAAGGATTGAAGGGAAGGATTTGCACGACCTAAAACCAAATCTTATAACTTAATCAAAAAGCCATGACAAATATAAAAAATTATTTCGATTTGTCAAGTCTTTTATATAATTCTTTAACAGCCGGATACTCCCTTTGGATGAATTTTTGTAACTTTGAGGCACTATTTAGAACAATTTTAAATTTATAATTGTTAGTATTAGTAGTGTTCTTAAAACAAATTGATCATGAAAAAGTTAGTGATTTCCATACCTTTTGTATTCATTTATTTTCTTTCATTGGGTCAGATTGCACCTGAAAAATACTTTATTGCTTTCACTGATAAGAATAATTCCCCTTATTCAATTAATCAACCTTCGGAATATCTTTCGCAAAGAGCCATAGATCGGAGAGATCGACAGGGTATTGAAATTGACATGAAGGATCTGCCATGTAATCCAGACTATTTGCAGGGAGTGAAAGATATAGGAGTTGTATTGCTTAACCCTACGAAATGGCTAAATGGAGTGACTGTTGAGACGGACGATCCTGATAAAATAAACCAGATCAGCAACTTACCATATGTGAAATATACTGTTAAGTCGCCGGTTAAAAATACAGACCCGGACTTTGAAAAGCCTTTCTTTGCGCATGAAGCCGGCCTGGTCAATAATTTAAAAGATAATTCTTCAACAGGATCAGGTATGACTTTTGACTATGGAGGTGGATACAACCAGATACATATGCTCAGGGGTGATGAACTTCATGACATGGGCTATACTGGCGAAGGTATGGTCATCGCAGTCCTGGATGCAGGGTTCAGCAGTGCCGATACCAACACCGCTTTCGATAGCTTATGGGTTAATGGACAGGTGCTCGGCACATGGGATTTTGTCAATCGCGGACCAATAACTTTCAATCAGCATGGGCATGGAACCTCAGTTTTATCAACCATAGGAGCCAATGACCCCGGGTTGATGGTTGGAACTGCCCCACATGCGTCTTTTTACCTTCTGCGTTCGGAAGATGGCAATTCAGAATACATCATTGAAGAATATAACTGGGTCTCGGCTGCTGAATATGCTGATTCTGCAGGAGCTGATGTTGTGAATTCATCTTTGGGTTATTCCGTTTTTAATGATCCTACACTTGATCATACATATGAAGATATGGATGGTAATACAACCCCGGTAACCATCGGAGCTGATATTGCAGCCAGCCGGGGTATGATCATGGTCAATAGTGCAGGTAATGAAGGTAATGCTCCCTGGTTCTATCTCATTGCTCCATCTGATGGGGATAGCGTAGTATGTGTTGGGGCTGTGGATGCCAATGAGAATTATTGGACTTCCAGCTCCAAAGGTCCTTCAGCTGATGGCCGGGTTAAACCAAATGTTGTTGCCCAGGGCTCAGGCACTTGGGTGGCTTATCCACAGGGCTTTTACGGGCCTTCAGGCGGCACTTCCTTTTCCTCACCAATCACTGCCGGAATGATGGCATGCCTGTGGCAGGCAAACATGGGTAGGAACAATATGGAAATCATTTTAGCGGCACAGCAGAGTGCTGACAGGTACACAACCCCATCTGATACTCTTGGTTATGGCCTTCCTGACTATGTCGCCGCCAACGAAATTCTTTCCATCTTTGAGCCAGGCCATACTGTTCTTGAAGAAAATATCTCCCTGTTTCCTAACCCATTCCACAACCAGTTAAATATAGTCTTTGAAGACTCATCGCAGGGGGATTACATGATTGAGTTGCTGGATGTTTACGGAAGGATCCTTATCCGTAAGACTCATGCCGCTTCCAATAATACATTTGTACTTAATGGATTACAGGCATTTGCCAATGGCGTTTATGTAGTCAGAATATACAAGGATGGGAAATCAATTAGTAATAAGGTGTTAAAGCGCTAATTCATGTTCCATGTTCAATGTTCAATGTTCCATGTTCCAAGTTGTAAAAGAGAAAAATAGTTACGGTTTGTATCGTTTTTATAAATGGCACATGGCACATGGCAATGTACATTGAACATGGTAAATCATCCTGCTCTATCTTAGCTTCATCGATTCAATAATCCCTTCAAGCTTCTTCTCAAGCTTTGCATCCATCTGCCTGAATTCTTCTTTCGAGGCAAGATCATCTTTAACGCCAAAATAAAACTTTATCTTGGGTTCTGTCCCTGAGGGCCGTACACTGATCTTACTGCCATCTTCCAGGAAGAATTGAAGAACATTGGATTTAGGAAGATCGATTTCAGATTGTTCGCCGGTAACCATGTTCATGGCCTTGCCGGTTAGATAATCCTTGATCAACGCAACTTTGCTTTGGTTGATATATTCAGGAGGGTTGCCCCTGAAGGCAGACATCATCTGCTCTATTTCTTCTGCTCCGGCTTTTCCTTTTTTAACAACAGAGAGCAGTGATTCTTTATAAAAGCTGAACTCCAGGTAGATATCCTGAAGGAGTTCAAACAATGTCTTACCTTGCTCTGCTGCCCATGCTGCTGTTTCAGCTATCAGGGCACAGGCACTAACCGCATCCTTATCCCTAACAAAATCGCCGATCATATAGCCGTAACTTTCCTCTCCACCGGCGATGAAGGTATTCATGCCTTCTTCCTTCCTGATGAGTGCTGCAATCCATTTAAAACCTGTAAGCACATCGTAGCAGGGTACCTGAAATTTTTTGGCAATGTCATTCAGTAATTCGGAGGTTACAATAGTCTTTACGATATACTCATTACCGGTGAGCTTTCCGTTCTCCTTCCATTTTCTGATGATATAGTAAAGGATAATTGAAGCAGTCTGGTTGCCATTGAGCAGTACCAGCTCATTCCTGTCATCCCTGACAGCAATACCAACACGGTCAGAGTCAGGATCGGTTGCCATCACAAGGTTTGCGTTTACATCCTCAGCCAGCTTTAATGCCATCTCCAGGGCAGATTGTTCTTCAGGGTTGGGTGAGATGACGGTAGGGAAGTTGCCATCTGGCCGGGATTGCTCTTCGACGATAAAAACATTTTCAAAACCAAAGTTTTTCAAGCATTCCGGGATCATAGTTGTCCCCGTTCCGTGAATAGGGGTATAGACAATTTTGAGGTCTTTATGTTTGGCGATGATTTCAGGTGAAAGAGATAATTTTTTGATCTGCTCCAGGTAAGGAATGTCTATTTCCCTTCCGATAATCTCAATCTGCTCTACATGTCCCTGAAACTTTACTTCATCAATGCTCTGGATATTATTCACTTCCATAATAACATTTTTGTCATGAGGAGGAATAAGCTGGGCACCATCATCCCAGTAAGCCTTAAAGCCATTGTATTCTTTTGGATTATGAGATGCGGTGATGACTACACCACTCTGGCAATCCAGATGCCTTATGGCAAATGAAAGCTCGGGGGTAGGCCTGAGGTCATCGAAAAGGTAAACTTTAAAACCATTTGCAGCAAAGACTTCAGCTGTGATCCTGGCAAAATATTTACTGTTGTTCCTCGAATCATAGGCCACGGCAACCTTAATTTGATCCATCTCACTGAACATCTTTTTCAGGTAGTTGGATAGACCCTGGGTGGCCATGCCAACAGTATATTTATTCATCCTGTTGGTGCCCGCACCCATTATGCCACGTAATCCACCGGTTCCGAATTCCAGGCTTCTGTAAAAAGCTTCGGTCAGCCCCTGTGGGTCATTGTCAATTAGTTCCTGTACTTCTTTTTTTGTATCATCATCATAATTGCCTTCAAGCCATGTCTGGGCCTTATCCAGTAATGCCTGGTCAATAAATTGATCTGCCATTTTATATCATTTTAGGTTATTCAAGCAACGTTTCAGACTATCTCGCCAATATGGGATTTCAATATTCAAAAAGGCTTTGATCTTACTCTTGTTCATGACACTGTAAAAGGGCCGGGGCGCAGGCAGAGGATAGTCCTTTGTCTCAACTGGTTTGACAATGCAATCATCTCCGGAAAGCTCAACAATGGCCTTTGCAAAATCGTACCAGCTGGCTGTTCCTTCATTAGAGTAATGGAATATCTCCACACCATCTATTTCTTTGTAACGAGGGATGAAATGCATAATAACATTAGCAAGGTCCTCAGAATAGGTAGGGGTACCAATCTGGTCACAAACCACATTAAGTTGTTTTTTCTCCTTACTGTGCTTCAGGATTGTTTTTACAAAATTATTTCCAAAAGCAGAGTACAACCAGGATGTCCGAAAGATTACACCATTTTCAAGTGTATTAATGATCTGTGTTTCTCCCTCATACTTTGACTTTGCGTAAGCGGAAAGAGGGTTAGGCGGGTCTGATTCAACATAGGGGACATTACGCATGCCGTCAAAGACATAATCAGAGGAAATATGGATGAAGAAAGCATTATTCTTCCTGGCAAGCTGGGCTAAATATTTAACAGCAGTACTGTTGATTAGGAAGGCAGTTTCAGATTCCTTTTCTGCCCCATCAACGAAATTATAGGCTGCACAATTCAGAATGATATCTATGCTGCGTTGATTGAGAAAGTCTTCAATATGAACGATCTTGGTGATATCAAGCTCATCGACATCGGTAAAGAAGAAGGTATATTCCGGATAATTCCCGGATAACTTTCTTATCTCCTGTCCCAATTGGCCATTTGCTCCAGTTACGAGTATCTGCTTCATGGATCTTGCTATACGATAGTTTTGAAGTATTCTATTGTGCGCGTCAAACCTGCCTCAAGTTTAACTTTTGGATCCCAACCCAGTTCTTTTCTTGCCAGTGTAATATCTGGTTGTCTCTTTACCGGATCATCTTCAGGCAGTTCCTGGAAAACGATCCTGGATTTGGATCCTGTTAATTCCAGTACCTTATCAGCAAGTTCAAGGATAGTGAACTCACCAGGATTGCCAATATTTACAGGTCCGGTAAATGGATCAGGAGTACCCATCAGCCTGATGAAGCCATCTATCATGTCATCAGCGTAGCAAAAGCTTCTTGTTTGTGTACCTTCACCATAAATTGTAATGTCATTACCTTTCAAGGCCTGCACAACGAAATTAGAAATTACCCTCCCGTCATGTGGATCCATCCTCGGCCCATATGTATTAAATATCCTGGCGATCTTGATACGTACATTGTTTTGCCTGTGATAGTTTACAAACAAGGCTTCAGCACATCTTTTCCCCTCATCATAGCATGCGCGTGATCCTATTGGATTCACATGCCCCCAGTAATCTTCGGTTTGAGGGTGGACCAATGGGTCGCCATACACCTCACTGGTTGATGCCTGTAATATCTTAGCTCTTATCCGTTTAGCTAAGCCAAGCATATTAAGTGCCCCTGCAACTGAAGTCTTTATCGTTTTGATGGGATTGACCTGGTATTGGATTGGTGAGGCAGGGCATGCCAGATTATAAATTTCATCTACCTCAATATAAAAAGGCATGGTAATATCATGCCTGATCACTTCAAGGTATGGGTTATCAAGTAAATGAACAATATTCTGCTTGCTGCCCGTAAAGTAATTATCAACAATGATAACTTCATTTCCTTCGTTCAGCAGCCTTTCGGCCAGGTGGGAACCAAGGAACCCGGCGCCACCGGTAATTAAAATTTTCTTTTTCATAGGCTGTATGCTATCCCAAAGATATAAAATACAGATGGGATAGCTGTCATTTATGTACTGTCCCTATGCAGAAATACACAAATCCTGCTTCTTCCAGTTCTTTGTGGTCATATATATTCCTCCCATCGAAAATCACCGGAGTTTTTAACAGGTCGCGCATCCTTTTCAGGTCAGGAATCCTGAATTCTTTCCATTCTGTAACAAGGAGAAGACAATCTGCTCCATCCAGGGCATCATAAGGGTTGTCAAAGTATTCAATTTTATCTTCAAGTATCCTTTTTGCCTCGTTCTGGGCTACCGGGTCATATGCCTGTACCCTGGATCCAGCATCAAGGAATTGATCAATCAAAACCAGGGATGGTGCCTCCCGCATATCATCTGTCTGAGGCTTGAAAGACAATCCCCACATTGCAATGGTCTTGTTTTCGAGTTTGCCTTCAAAGTATTTATTAGCCTTATTAAACAGGATCATTTTCTGATCATCATTAACCTCTTCAACAGCTTTCAGTACCCTTAAACTATAACCATATTCATCAGAAGTGTTAATTAAGGCCTTCACATCCTTAGGAAAACATGAGCCACCATACCCTATCCCAGGGTAGATGAATTTCTGACCGATCCGGGGGTCAGATCCAATACCTTTTCTAACCATTTGTACATCAGCCCCAGTGCGTTCGCAAAGATTGGCAATATCGTTCATGAAGCTGATCCTTGTTGCCAGCATCGCATTGGCTGCATACTTGGTCATTTCTGCTGACGGGATATCCATAAAAATGATAGGATGCCCATTCAGTGTAAACGGTTTGTATAATTTATTCATGATCTCTTCGGCCCTTTCAGATTCCAGGCCAATAACAATCCTGTCTGGCTTTAGGAAATCATCTATTGCAGCCCCTTCCTTTAAAAATTCAGGGTTGGAAGCCACATCGAAAGGGATATCAGCATTTCTTTTATCAAGTTCGCTTTGGATGGCCTCTTTCACGATCCTGGCGGTACCCACAGGAACCGTGCTTTTTGTAACCATCAGGATATAATCGTCCATGTTGCGTCCGACCTCCCTGGCAACATCCAGAACATACTTAAGATCTGCACTTCCATCTTCATCAGGAGGGGTGCCAACGGCACCAAAAACAACCTCACAACCTTTCAATGAGGAAGGCAGGTCGGTTGAGAAGCGTAATCTTCCTTTAGCAACATTTTTCGCTACCATGGACTCGAGACCAGGTTCATAAATTGGGATGATCCCATTATTGAGGTCATCAATCTTTTGTTTATCTATATCGACACATGTTACATCAATACCTACTTCTGCAAAGCAGGTGCCGGTGACAAGTCCAACATAGCCTGATCCAACAACAACGATTTTCATAGGGGTACTTATTTGAGTTTAATTTTTCGCAAAAGTAAAGAAATAACAATTTATGCAAGAATAAAAATGATAAGTACAAAGTTCATTTCTTTACGATTTATCAACGGCATATTGTGCAGCATATTTTACCCGTCCCGGTTAACCATTAGCAATTTTCCCGGTATTTGGCATTAAGAGATTCATATTCCCTTTTATGCTTCCATTGTTGCATAGCATAAACCGGTATTACATGCCTGTTAATCGGTCGTCCATACATCTATTATAGTAATATAATTTCAAAGTGATCTTAACTAGAAGATCAAATTGTATAACTTAAAACTTCCTGCAATGAAAAAATTACTTACGCTTAGCTTTACCTTGATGATAGGTTTGTTTGTATTTGGTCAATCATCAAGAATGTATGTGCCAAATTCGATTAAAAACATGGCCATACATAATATCCCCATTATGTCTTACGACGAAGCTTCTGTAACAAACCTTCCTGAAAATGGAAACCGGGGGCTTAACATTGGGGACTGGACTGAAGAAACGATAGGTCAATCCAAATATGACCTGCAATCCAACTATTCTTCACAGAACAGGATCTTTCTGTATGATGATGGTACGATTGGAGCCACCTGGATTTTGGGTTTTGCCAACGCCACTTTCCCTGAAAGAGGGACTGGATATAACTATTTCGATGGTACCTCATGGGGGCCCTGGCCTACCGAAAGGATAGAAAGTGTCAGGTGTGGATGGCCTTCCATAGCACCATGGAACAATACAGGAGAGATCATTGTTGCTCATGGCACAGATCCGGAGCTCGGACTTACCGTTAATACAAGGCCTGTCAAAGGGACCGATGAATGGACTGAATACTTCTTTGTTGGCCCGGAAGGGTCACCTGACCTGGCGTGGCCCAGAGTGGTTACCAATGGTCCTGATAATAATACGATTCATATGTTTTACACAACCTTGCCCGAAAACAATGGTGGGGCAATTTATAATGGGATGGACGGCTGCCTGCTCTATTCACGATCACAGGATGGAGGTGCAACGTGGGATATCCTGCATTACCAGCATCCGGAAGTAACCTCTTCCGAGTACCTGGCAGTTGGTGGTGATTATTATGATATTGCCGAGCCAAAAGGTGATACCCTGGCATTCGTGGTTGGTAGTAAATGGCATGACTGCTTTTTGCTGAAATCAACAGATAATGGTGAAAACTGGGAGAAAATAATGATATGGGAACACCCTTATCCGGTTTTCGATTGGTCTGTCACAATAACAGACTCATTTTACTGTACTGATGGCGGCTTATCAGTGGCACTTGATAACAATGGCATGGCACATGTAGCATTTGGAATCCAGATGGTGTTGCATGATACACCCGGGGATACCTACACGGGATGGCCAACAGTTGATGGTCTTGGTTATTGGAATGAGACCATGCCTATGTTCTCTAATGGGTTAAGAACCTTATCTCCTGACGGAGACCCTGAATCTGAATTAATCGAAGACTATAATTTGGTTGGCTGGGCACAGGATGTCAATGGCAATGGAGTTTGGGATATTATTGGTGGATCAGCAGAAACGGTTGGTAATTACAGACTGGGTGCATCCAGTATGCCGGAACTTGTTATTGACGAGGCAGATAATATGTATCTTTTATTTTCATCAATTACCGAGACATTCCAGACAGCAACACAGAACTACAGGCACTTATGGATGCGTGTTTCAAGGGATAATGGAGTTACCTGGAACGATGAATTCTATGACCTGACAGGAGATGTCGCACATATATTCTCAGAATGTGTTTTTCCTGCAATGGCCCCGACAACAGATGACTACCTGCATGTTATATACCAGGATGATGATGAGCCAGGTGGTGCTGTGCAAGGTGACTTAGATCCATATAATGATAACTTCTATCCATACATAAAGATCCATAAGCCTGAAATCCTTGGTACACAGGATTATGATCAGTTTTCAGCAAAGTACCTTGATTTTGCATCACCATGCTACCCGAATCCAACGCATAATTCATCATATGTGAATGTCCATCTGCTCAATCCGGCAAACTTATCAATTGAGATATATAACATTACCGGAAAGAAAGTGATGGAAGTCAATCATGGTTACACAGGTGTCGGCGTACATCAGCTTATGATTGAAGCATCGCAATTATCAAATGGAGTCTATATATATAAGGTCATGGCTGGTGGGGAATCTGTCACACACCGGATGATCGTTGATTAACACTCTGTTGACCTTCCTTGGTTAATAATTATATGCTTTGGGGGACTTGCGGTAGGTTTAGCAGGTCCCTTATTTTTTTCTCCCGATTATAATTTGTGGCTAACGATTATATCTTCTCAGGCAACAGTTGGGAAATACTGATGATTAAGTCATTAAAAGACCTAAAATTCTTTTCTATATTAGATTTACTACCCTTTATCAATTGATAAAATACACCTGTTAATTAGATACATATTATTCATAATCATGTGTGTATTTTCAAGTACGAATTAACATGAACTGATAATGCCTTTTAAAATTTTACTATCATGAAAAGAATATTTACAATTTCCATAATGCTAAGCATTGGTTTAGCCATGTTTGCGCAGGGAGAGCGTGTTAAGATATCAAAATCAATTCAAAATATGTGCATTAAACATATACCAGCCAGAAATGTTGATCAAGCATTGATAAATGGTACCACGGGTATTGAAAGTAATACGCTGAAGATTGGTGACTGGGCTGAAGAAACCTTAGGGGAAACTGTTTTTGACCTGCAATCCAATTTCGCGATGCAGCACAGGATCTTTCTATTCCCCGACCATACTATTAGTGCAGTTTGGACCAGAGGGATGGCACAGACCTCATTTCCGGACAGGGGTACAGGATATAATCATTTTGATGGTACATCCTGGTTGGAATTTCCAACAGAACGGATTGAGACCATGCGTTGTGGATGGCCTTCATTAGCTCCCTACGGAACTGATGGAGAGATCATTGTTTCGCATACAGCCAACACCAATGGGTTAGCCATTAACACCACCACTTTAAGAGGAGCAGGAGAATGGGAACAGCAGTTATTTATTGGTCCTGCCAGTCATGAAAAAATTGAGTTTCCTAGGATGGTAACCAATGGCCCGGACCGTACAACCTTGCATACTATTTATATTACTGCACCAGAAAACCTGGGAGGCTCAACCTATATGGGCATTGATGGTGCACTGCTCTACTCCCGTTCGCCAGATGGAGGAACTACCTGGGATATAAGCCATGAGCAACTGGACGGCATCACTTCAAGTGAGTTCAATTTCGTTAGTGGGGATGCTTACAGCATGGCAGAACCGCGGGGCGAGACATTGGCTTTTGTTATGGGAAGTAAATGGAGTGATCTTTTCATCATGAAATCCGAAAATAATGGTGATGATTGGGAAAAAACAGTAGTATTCGAACATCCATACCCTTTATTCGATTTTGATGTTACCATCACCGATACCTTTTTTACTGCAGATTCTTATAATTCAATAATTATTGACAATGAGGGCATGGTTCATATTGTTTTTGGAATTACCAGGGTTGTCCATGATGAAACAGGTGATACATACACAGGATTTCCTTTGTATGATGGGATAGGGTACTGGAATGAGAGCATGCCACCATTTGAAAGCAACGACCCGCTGAATACCATGAACCCGGATAACCTGCTTGAAGATGTTAACCTGATAGGATGGACACAGGACATCAATGGGAATGATTCGATTGAAATAATCGGTGGAGATGGTTCATTGGGTAATTACCGCTCAGGGTTCTCTTCCATGCCTCAACTAGTTGTTGATGAAAATGATTATTTATATCTTTTATTTTCTTCAGTAACCGAAACATACCAGACGGCAACACAGAACTATCGCCATCTCTGGATGCGCGTTTCAGAAGATAATGGACAGACCTGGAATGATGAATTTTTCGATCTTAACGGGGATATTGCGTTCCTCTTTTCAGAATGTGTATTGCCTTCAATGTCAGCAACATCTGATGATTATCTGCACATTATTTATCAACATGATGATGAACCTGGTTTAGCAGTAAATGGTGATGAAGATCCCTATGGAAACAACACCATGCCTTATATCAAAGTCCATAAACCGGAGCTGCTAGGTATAAAACAAGCAAGTTCTGATGCTAATGATTACAAAATAGTATCACAGAACTACCCAAATCCTGCAAAAGAATTTACCAATATCAATATTCACCTGATAAATCCAGCCTATTTAACCGTTGATGTTTATGATATGACAGGCAAACAAGTGATGTTTATTGATCAGGGTATGACCAATCTTGGTGTACATAAGATAGAATTGAATGTTACTGATCTGTCATCCGGTATTTATTTCTACAGAGTAACTGCCGGCATGCAATCAGAAACACATAAAATGCTCATTGAGTAATTAATTCTGGCCGGTGCTGATCCACTGGTCACTAAAATGTTCTTTAAAATCCTTTTTTAAGGAGGCGAATTAGTGCTTTTTATCTATGGCGGCTTGCAAAACAGGCCCCATAGCTCGAGAGCTAAGCTTAATAGTAAGGGGTTCTCTGTGGGTGGAGAACCCCGTTTTTTGATATCTGATTCATGATATCTGATATCTGATTTATGATTTATGATTTTGTATATTTTTGTGAAATAGTTAACATTACCCAAAACCAAACCAAAAATGAAAACTTACCTACCATTAAATGTGAAAAAGAAATCTATTGGATTGCTGGCCATACCTGTCATGTTGCTGGCATGTCTTTTGTTTATTTTGCCTGATGCCATTCAGGATGAAAGGAAAGCGTATGAAAGCTTTATTAAGAATGAAGTAGAGCGAATGGGCTTATTTGACAAGCCTGTTGTAGAAACGGAAAAATACGCCGATAAGCCTGATATGGCTGCCATACAGGATTACCTTATGACCATGGACCCGAAATTGCAGATGGTTCCCAAGACCAGGCTTAAAGCTGCATATGCTACAACAATGCAAATGAGGAATGAACAGAGCCTAAGAGGATTTGGTGACAACCTGTCTTGGGAAGGAACACCTTGCAGGATGGGAGGAAGGATGAGAAGTTTGATGTATGATCCAAATGATCCCGCTGGCAATAAGGTATGGGCAGGCTCAGTAACAGGTGGTCTGTGGTATAATGAAGACATAACCAGTTTTCTTTCAATCTGGCATCCAGTGGATGACTTCTGGGATAACCTTTCCATCAGCTGCATTGTTCATGATCCGAATAACCCAAACACATTTTATGCAGGAACTGGTGAAGCCCCAACAGCGATAATCACCTATCGTGAGTCCTCCGGCCTGGGAATGGGCATACTCAGATCGACTGATGCCGGTGTTACATGGTCGGTGATAGAGTCTACAGAAGATTTTGCTTTTATTACAGATCTTGCCATCAAGGATGAGAATGGTACCAGTGTAATCTATGCAGGTGTTGCTTCCGGACGCTATATGGGAGCCCAGCATCAAAGTGCACCAACAGACGGCCTTTATCGTTCAACCGATGGCGGGGAAAGCTGGCAACAGGTATTGCCTGATATACCCGGGATTGGAATACCCTATATGCCATCAGATATTGAAATTGCAAGTAGTGGAAAGATTTTTGTCGGCACCATGCAAAACCTGGACCAGGAAGGTGGGGCCATAATCCTGAATTCAGAGTATGGTACCCCTGGTTCATGGACAGTCTATGATGAGATCCATAATGATATATTAAATGAAACTGATTATAATGTTCCGGGAAGGGTTATCCTGGCCAGTGCTCCTTCCGACCCGAATTATGTATATGGCATAATTGGTTCGGGCAGCACAACATATTTTACAGCTTACCATTGTTATCATCTTGTCCGAACAACTGATGGGGGAGAAAACTGGACAGAGGTTAATACGCCGCCTATTGTTAACAACAGAAACTGGGCATACATCTCATGGCATGCCCTGGCAGGAGGCGTCGATCCCAATAATCCAATGACATTGATTGTTGGTGGGCTCGACCTGTGGAAATCAACAAACGGGGGAGTGAATTGGGACAATATTTCAGACTGGTCATTAATGTATCAAAACGGCGGGTCAAATTATGTGCATGGAGACATTCACAGCATCACTTATAAAGAATCTTCATCAAATGAAATAATTATCGCTACTGATGGAGGTGTCTTTTATACTTCAACAGGTTCTTATTCTCAGCCTACCTTTATTGAAAAGAGCGAAGAGCTGAGTACCTTACAGTATTACACTTGTGATATACATCCTGAGGCTGGAAACACCAATAATATTGGTGGTCTGCAGGACAATGGCTCGCTCCTGTACCAGGGTGATTACGTACACCTTGATGATATGGTTTCCGGCGGCGATGGAGCCTATTGTTTCATTGATGAGGATGAACCCAATATTTATATTTCATCCATCTACTATAACTGGTATATATTCCATACACTTTCTTCAGGTGGGGTATACAGCAGTAACTACACTGATTTTTACAATACAGGATATTTTATCAATCCTGCAGATTATGATTCATACAATAACACACTTTATGCAAATGGAGCATACTGGTCAAGTTATAATGAGAATACACTGCTAAGGATTACCGGCATTCCCAATAATCCAGATGGAAATATGTTGAACATTAATACAAATAGTGACCTGGCGTATTCACATGTTAAGTTTTCACAGCACTCTGCAACTAACTCAGCCACACTATTTATTGGAACATGGTCTGGATTGCTTTATAAGGTCACTGAAGCTAATACTACACCTGTAGTGGAAGAAATAGGCCCTGATGATTTTCCGGTTGCTACAATCTCATGTATAGCACTGGGAGGTTCTGAGGATACGATCCTGGTAACCTTCTCAAACTATGGCGTGTCATCAATCTGGCAAAGCTATGACGGTGGTACTACATGGGCAGAAAAAGAAGGAAACCTGCCTGATATGCCAATCAGGTGGGCTATTTACCATCCTCATAACGCATCTAATGCGGTTATTGCAACAGAAACAGGGGTTTGGACCACCAATAGTCTCCATACCAATGAAGTATTATGGGAACCACAAAATGATGGCATGGCAAATGTAAGGGTTGATATGCTTCAAATGCGGGAGGTAGACCATACTGTTATGGCCGCTACACATGGCCGCGGCATATTTACTACTGAGTTTGCCTATAATCCACCGGTTTCAATACCGGAATTTGAGGAGGCGGACATAAGTATTTATCCAAATCCTGTTAAGGATTATGTACAGGTTGGATTTAATGAAGATGTAAAAGGTAACTTTTCAGTCAGGGTTGTAGATAATGCCGGCAGGATACTGATGGATGAAAAATACAGTTTAGAAGATGGCAGTAAGATAAATTTGAATCTGACTGCCTTGCCGAAAGGTGTTTATCACCTGGTATTGGCTCATCAGGAATTTAATGTTTCGAAAAAATTGGTCAAGCTATAAAAAAAGCCCCGGCATTTGCCGGGGGTTTTTTTATTCAATTACTTTGCCCTTCACATGGAGGACAATAGGCTCTTTGATTCCTTGTATACTGACTCTGACTGTTTTATGAAAGGTACCTGCTCTCCTGGCATTATAAGTTACAGTAACTTCACCTTTCCTGCCGGGTTTGACCGGTTCCCTGGTGTACTTAGAGGTAGTGCAGCCACATGAAGCTTTAACACTTGAAATAATTACAGGCTCCTTACCGGTGTTATTAAAAACAAATGTCGCAGGTGCCGGCTTGCCCTTTTTAAGCTCTCCCAGGTCAATTGTTGTTTTTTTCCACTTGATACTGGCCTCATCTTCATTTCCGGATAAAATAGCCGCCGATCCAAGTTGAAGGGTAAGAACCATGATAATTAATGTTGAAAATAATGCTTTCATAATTGTTGTATTTAGTTATAAAATAATGGTTGCTGTGTGATGAACAAATATACGGTGACACTAAAGGATTTATGGTTAATGAATCCCTAATGATTGTTAATGGCTAGTTAATGAATTGTTAATGCATTAGCTATATGCCTATAATTTTATAACTTAGAGGTTGTGAAACGCAGGACAGTACAATGGGTGATCTTCCTTGGAGTTATAGCTATTACAGGAATTATAGCAATACAGGTGTATTTCGTCATGAACACCCTTAACATTAAGGAAAAGCAGTTGCATCAATCCATCAACATGTCATTAAGGAATGTTGCGGCAGTCCTGGCGGAATATAATGGCTCAACACTTCCGGTCGAGAATATTATATACCAGTATACTTCTGACTATTACATCGTTGACCTTAATGATGTGATAGATGCCGGCATACTCGAACATTACCTCAGAGCAGAACTGACCAGCAGGAATATTTCGCTTGACTTTGAGTATGCGATCTATGATTGTTATAATGATGATATGGTCTATGGCAATTATGTGTCGCTTACTTCGAAGGAGAAGAGGGTCACTGAAGGGAAAGCCCTGCCAAAATGTGACCATTGTGTTTATTATTTTGGAGTACACTTTCCCGGGATACAGTCGTACATTTTGAGCCAGATGGGTATCTGGTATTTCTTCTCAGCCATCCTGTTTGTTGTGATCATCTTCTTCGGATATGCCCTGTTTGTGATATTCAGGCAAAAGCGCCTTGCTGAAGTGCAAAAAGACTTCATCGACAATATGACCCATGAATTCAAGACTCCATTGACTTCCTTGTCGCTTGCTGCTGATGTACTCGTAAATAAAAACATTATTGACGAGCCGGATCGTTTGCATCAATATGCTGACATTGTTAAAAAGCAAAGTGGTTTATTGGAGGAGCATGTAGAACGCATACTTCATCTTTCCGGTGATGAAAAGAAATACCTGCATCTTGACCTGAAACCTCTCAGATTGCACGATTTAATTCAGCAGGTTGCAGAAGTGGTGAAGTCAAGGATAGAAGGGCAGGATGGGGTAATTAAGCTTGAATTGACAAGCCCGGAAGATAATATAAAGGCGGATAATTTTCATCTGACAAATGTGTTGTTGAATATTTTGGACAATGCAATTAAATACACAAATACTACACCGGATATTCTGGTTAGAACAGAAGTGATTTCCGGGAAAATACAATTGTCAATCATTGATCAGGGGATTGGAATAAAAAAAGACCACCTGAAAAGGGTCTATGATAAGTTCTTCAGGGTACCGAAAGGAAATATCTATAATATTAAGGGATTCGGGCTTGGGTTAAGCTACGTAAAGAAAGTGGTTGATCTTCACCACTGGAAGATTAAAATATACAGCAAAGAAAACCAGGGAACCAAAGTATTGATTATTATACCAATAAATTCAAAGTCAATATGAATTCATTAGCCAGCATTTTATATGTTGAGGATGATGAGACACTACAGTTCATTACAAAGGAAAACTTGCAAAGAAAAGGCTATGAGATCATTGCATGTGATGATGGAGTGAAGGCCTGGGAGCTGTTTCTATCGCACAGGTTTGATCTTTGTATATTGGATGTGATGCTCCCCAGGCTTGATGGTTTTACTCTTGCCAAAAAGATCCGGGAGCATAACCAGGAAGTACCGATAATTTTTGTTACTGCCAAGTCATTGCAGGAAGATAAGATTGAAGGTTTAATGCTAGGTGCTGACGATTACATCATCAAGCCATTTAGCTTAGCGGAACTGGCTTTGAAGATTGAGATTTTTCTGAAAAGGTCTAAATTAATGACCAATACGCTGGCAAATAAGCCATTGCAAATCACTATTGGCAAGTATAAATTAAACTTATCAAACCTGGTTATATTTGATGGAAATGAGGAGAATCGACTAACATACCGCGAGGCAGAATTAATAAGGTTCTTTTATGAAAATAAAGGGGCTTTGTTGAGCAGGGAAGAAATACTGGTTGCTGTGTGGGGGGAAAATGATTATTTTGCAGGCCGAAGCCTCGATGTTTTCATCAGCCGGTTAAGAAAATACTTCAAAGATGACTCCAGTATAAGCATAGAGAACCGGCATGGTGTAGGCTTTGTTTTTATAGTTAACGATCAATAATACTCATATGAATCTGACACTAAACCAGAGAATTTGGATGAAAGAGCTGATCTTCAACCTTGCAGCAATTTTGTTTATTTACCTTATTCCATTGTTGTCCAGGTCTTTACAAATACCGTTTTACTATATTGACCCGATGCGGCTTCTTGTTGTCCTGGCAATTGCCCACACATCACGACGTAATGCATATATTCTCGCCATCATCCTTCCATTGTTCTCTTTCGTGATTTCCAGCCATCCATCGATGTATAAAATGCTCTCAATAATGATTGAGTTAATTCTCAATATTTGGTTGTTTTATTTCTTGTGGAAAAGAATGAATACAGTTTTTGTGGCGATGCTGGCCAGTATTGTGATCTCTAAAATGATATATTATTTACTGAAGTATTTTTTGATTGAAATTGACCTGATACAATCCAGCTTGTTTGCGACTCCATGGCTGGCCCAGATGATCATGACCCTGGCATTCAGCCTGTATGTATGGATGATATTTAGTTTTGTTCAGCCTCAGAAGGAAGGGTATAATCCCTGACAAGCTCGTAGATCTCAACCTGGGATGATTTGATCTCATACATTACTTCATCAATATTCCACAAGTACACTTTCAATGTCCGTGCATCCGGTGGGAGTTCATGTATTAACATAACATTCTTAAGATGTCCATTTTCTCCCGACCAGTCTGATCTTAGCCAATCAAGGGCAAGAAACTCATATCGAACAGTTTCCTGGTCCCAGTTAAGAACTTCTGCAACTATCCAGGCCCTGAATGGTTTTACGTCAGAATGCAACATGATATCAAGTTCTAAAAACAAGGTTATTCCAACAAGGTCGTCACAATGTCGTTGATACAAGCTTAACCAGTTTATGGTATCAGGCTCAAAGGATCTGATACCACTGCTGTACAGATGTTTTTTTGATACTGGTTCTTTGCGCTTAAGCAAATACAACCCAGAAGTCCTGTCGTAATCAAGGGAGTCATAAAAAGATTCCCAGTAGGGGATTTCCTCAGCCTTGGCGATTTGAAAATCTGTTTCAAGTCCTGGGTAACTGTCACCAAAAACACGAGACATATGCCCGTCATCTTTGAAAGAAAGGTATGTCCAGCAAAAATTCCTGAGATGGTAGCCACCAATGGTAGGGGGGTATTCTCCCTTAACATAAAACTTGTTAACAGTATCATAATACCTGGGAGGGATCCTGTCCTGTGGCCAGACCGCGGATTTAATGAAATTGGCTGAAAATAAAAAATCAAGTGGAATAAGCAGAAATGGTAATAGAAGGATGAAGACCAGCACATGGCTTTTAAATTTAATCTTGTCAATAAGGAATATTAATGCACCAGGGAAATAGAAATACAGGTACATCCCTGTTCTGTCTTCCGGAAAATTCACATTGAATATCCAATTTAACATGAAAATGGATATAAGGCTTGCAACGAAAAGGTAAAAGAAAATAAAATGTATGTTATCAAGATTTTTAAACTGGTCCTTCCTGAGCAAGAGACGGAAAAAGATAAGCAAAACGATTATGGAAAGGATGAGCGCTACAACAGAAGATATTGCTGGCTTGAGGCTGAAAATAAACCCAAGTTGCGTATTAACAGTGATATTCCAGAATCCTGTACTCGCTCCGTAATATAACAAGCCCTTGTCCTGATAAATAAAGGAGATATAGCTAAAAAAGATAAGTGGTAATACACCCATGTTAAAGACAAGCAGGGCTTTAAATCCGCTTTTTACCGCCTCTTCCCTCCCGGCCATTAAGATGATTTTAAAAAATAGAAGAATGATTATGATGATAGCAGAGTTAACAAGAGTAAGGTTGGCAAATTGCCCTAAAGCAATAAAGATTAAGGAAAGTGCATAGTATTTGCCTTTATTTGTTTCTAAGCTCTGTATTAAATACCATATGGCACCGGCCAATAAAGCCATCGATATACCATACCCCCTGGTATAGGCAAAAAATTCAGTAAACCCATGTGCAAAAAGCATTGCAATGATAAAGGCCCACCTAAGCAATTTCCCTTCAAGTTTCTGGGAAATACGATAGATGAAATAAGCGTAAACCGGGAATGCCAATATATTAGGTAGCCTGATTACAAACTCGCTATTCCCGAATATTTGATAAAAAACAATACTGAGAAAAGAATTAAGCATATGGTTATTAGCATCCCAATGTGCATCAAAAGGTAGGAACCGCCCTGTGTGAATGAAATGATAAAAAGTAGCAACTTCATCATGAACAAGAGGAACAAAAATTGCCCGAAAGATCAAATAGATGAAGAGTAGTGAGCTTAGAAAGATAAATACGAGTTGGTCTTTTGTGAGCGCTTTAAGAATGGACATAATAATAGATCAATTGGGCCAATAAAGGTAAAAAATATCTCGTAACGAGTGACACAGGACGCGTAACAGGTCGAAAATTAACAAATGGTGATTTTCAGCTTGCAGTTAACGGTAAAGCGCTTGTATTGAGCCTGTTAATTCCGTAAATTTAATAGAGTTTAATCACTTGTAATTTTGATAATGAAAATAAGAGGCATAATAACGATTATTGCAGTTCTGACCATCAACCTGCTTATGGGACAGCAGAAGCCTCCTGTTGCAATTGATGATACGGTGACGGCGTATGCTGGCTCAAAATTATATATCAATGTCCTTGACAATGATTATTGGATGGAAGGGCATTATGCAAGGATTTATGTTATATCAGTACCTCCGGCAGTTGCTACTTTTAATGATTCCACTATCATTTGTCAAACAGATTATGATGATATTGGAGAAATGTGCATTTCCTATGTCATCGAAGATTCTGACAATATCCTATATTCTGAGGTTGCAACCTTAACGATTAAATTCATTAATGACGCATATAACACACTTTCTGTCAATAATCTGAATGCCAGCTTTAATGCCAGGGGGAATCACCATCGTGTAATTGATTCAAATGAGAAGACAGACTTTCTAATTTTTGATAATGGGTTCCAGGAAACATTAATTAAAAACATGGCTTTATGGATTGGCGGCATGGATAAACATGGGCATCTCCATATGGCTGCTGAGACAAGCTGGGATGAAGAGACTAAAGATTTTTGGATGGGGCCTGTGGCAGATAATTATAATACAGGATACTTTAATAAGTGGTCCAGGATATGGAAAATAAGCAGGGAGGAGATAGAATATCATAAAAGCAACTGGCACGATCCATATTATCAACCACCAAACCAATTAGCTACATGGCCTGGGAGTAGTGATCTTTATAAAAGGGAGGCTGAGGGTTTTGCACCTTTCTTTGATTATAACCGGGATGGCATATACAAGCCCATGGATGGCGATTATCCCATCATCAGGGGTGATGAAGCATTGTATTTTGTATACAATGATGATGTAATGGGCCATGCTTCCGGAGGCCGGAAGCTGGGAGTTGAAATACGGGGGATGGCTTATGTTTATCATTCTCCGGAAAATGAAGCCCTGAGTAATGCTGTTTTCTTGCATTATGAAATCATTAATAAATCTGATACAACTTATGAAGATACTTACCTGGGAGTCTATAGCAGCATGGCTGTTGGTGAAGAAGGTGACGATTATATTGAATGCGATGTGATGCGTAATACCTTTTTTGGGTTTGATGGGTATGCTGATACAGCAGGTGTTACCCCTGAGGCGGCTTTTAAAACATGTTCTCCTACTCAGTCAATAACCATTCTTGGAGGTCCGACAGTTGATGACGAGCGTTTGGGGATGAGTGTTTTCATGGCTTATCATCTTGATATGTTTCATGATTATTGCAAGCCACCTTCACATGCAAATGAATACTATTTAAGCATGCAAGGATTCTGGAATGATGGCCATCGTTTGGAATATGGCGGGAAGGGACATCCCGAAGCCGGATCGGTCGGCCCGGCCTGCAATTACATGCTTCCTGGAGATTCCGACCCTTTTCTCTTTGGCACAGCTGGCGTTATGCCGAATGAGGGATACACGCAGGATGGCAAGTACTGGACTGAGATCCATGAAGAACACTCACCACATGATATCAGTGGCATTGCCTCAATGGGACCTTTCACATTCGCTCCTGGTGACAGGCATGAACTTGATCTGGTCTTTGTCTTTGGTCAGGATTCCACGAAATCAGGATCAACCCATGGCATTCCAGTCATGAAAGAGAGGATTGATAGTATCAGGTATTACTATGATCATCATCTCTTTCCCGATGATGATCCCCCTTATGCATTAGCGGAACACGGTGAAGGCCTGGAATCAGATGACCTGCTATTATATCCAAATCCCTGCTCAAGCGTTGCACGCTTGAGATATCTGATTCATGATCCCTCGACGGAGTTTATACTGAGCAAAGCCGAAGTACTCGGGACAGGTTCCAGATATCTGATATGTGATTTATATTCGATTTCGGGAAGGAAGATAAGGATTATTATGGAGGAAGAAAAGCTACCAGGGGAACATGAAATTGAGGTAGATGTCAGTGATTTGCCTGCTGGAGTCTATTTTGTAAGATTGCAGGCTGGCGGTCAAATTGTTACCAAAAAGCTGATTGTTACGGAATAGTATTGAGTATTGAGTATTAAGTATTGAGTATTAAGTATTAAGTATTAAGAATTCTGGTCACAGGTCACAGGTCACAGGTCACACGATTATTTATAATCATCCTAAATATTCCTCAACTGAAACATCCTTAAGCATTCATTAGTTAAAATAAGCTCCGATGAATGATATCTCATCTATTAAAGATACTATGATAAACTACAGCTGCTAACAGTAATTGCTCGGTGTAGCAAAGCGCTGCACAGATCGGTTACTTTGTTGAGGGCCTCCGGATGGAGGCTCTTTTTTTTGGCTCACTCCTTATCATATTTCTCCGGCGCCATATACTCAACTGTAAACATATCATCGGTAAGTCCCGTGTCGAATTTTACTTCGGTGAGCTGGATTTTCGTACTGTGGTTTTTTCTCAGATCTGTCATGATGACTTCTGACGCATTCCAGTATTTGCCAACCTTCTGGTATTGATATACCGCTTCTTTGAACTTATTGCCCTTTTTATCAAAATATTCAAATTTAAGAGGGTAATAGTAGGCCTTATCAATATTTGCAATAATTTTTGAATAGTCGGATTTCTCGGAAATTGGAGTTAGTTCTAATACAAAGGCTTCATTCCTGGTCTCTATCAGTGCGGGGGTGTATCTCTCAGCATATGGTGTTGTGGCCATATCCTCATAAGAAAAATCAGTCCCGGAAAAAGCCTGACTTTTAGCCAATAATGATATTTTTTTTGGTTTTCCAAATGCAGGCATATATAACCACATAATGCCGTCGGGTAATGATAAAGTAGCAATACCAGCCTGTTTTTCTGGTGCAGTATATCGAAATAATTTCTTGTTTGTCCCTTTTTGTAGCATCTCAGCCTCACGGACCTTTTCTTTACCGGAATTATTATTGGTTAAGACCATTTTCATTTTGGCTGTTTTGTCCTTGGGAGAGAACATTATATTGTCCATCTTCAGCAAAAGATCATTTGCATCTTGTGCTTTTCCACCAACAATCCCTGCTGTCAGGATGAATAAAATTAAATGCGTTTTGATAATGCTTTTAATCATGCTCATATAGATTTATCATTCTTTAAACTGTGATATTTTGTTTCTGTTGGCCAGGACTAAGATGACCGGCAACAATGTCAAAGCCGCCAGTCCTGACCCAACCATGCTTATAGCCATAAGTATGCCAAAGTATTGCAAAGGTACCATTTCGGAAAATACCAGGACAAGGAAGCCGGCAGTGACTGATATCACATTGATGACAATGGCTTTACCACTGATCATTATTGTTTCTTCCAGCGCATCTTTGAGTGATTTGCCATTTTTCAATGAATGCCTGAAGTGAGAGATGACATGGATTGAATAATCAATACCAATACCAAGGGCGACACTTGCAACCAGAACCGTAGCGATATTAAGCGGGATCCCTGTAATCCCCATAATGCCAAACAGGACCACGATGGCAGCAATAATAGGAGCAGTTGCATATATGCCGGTCATGAAGGAACGCAGGATGATACCCACAACAATGATCAGTGCTATAATGGCAATTGTCAGGCTTCTGATCTGGCTGCTTAGAAGACTTGAGTTCATCTTAAGATCAATGAAAGGCATTCCGGTAAGTTGTATCTCACAATCCTCGCATGAATGATCTGTAATGAAGCTATTCAACTTATTAACAAAGTCTTGTCTTTCAATATTATCGGATGATGCATATTTTGAAATAATTATTCCTTCATCAAGATCTTCGGTGATAAAACGTTGCAAATATTCATTCCCGTCAAGAAAGAACCATAATTGTTCAATCTTATCCTGTTCATCAGGTATATTTCTGCCTTCACCTAAAACATCATTCATATCCGCAATAAGGTCCGCAACAGATTGTGCAGTGAGCACATTATCGTCCTTTTTAATGAACTCCTCGGTCTTTATCATGGTTTTCAGGACCTTGGGGCTGAGCACATCACCCTTGAATACAATAAAAATAGGTTTTGAGCCACCAAACTTTTTGTTCATGATGTTTTCAGCAAGCCTTGCAGGGTTGTCCTGCCTGAAATAATCCTTAATGTCTACATTTCTTTCAATCAGGAAGATGGCGCCAGCGCTTAAGACTACCAGGACAGTCCATGTGATCAGTGTGTACCTTGGATGCTTAAAAAGCAGGTTTTGTAAATGTGTTAGAAATTTCTCAGATAGCCATGACCTGTGCAGATTGGCAACATAATCTTTCTTTTTGATTCTGCCAGGTGAGATAATGTACAGAAGGGCGGGAGCAAAGAAAAGGGCCAGTAAGGCAGAAAGAAATGTTCCAAGAGCAGTAAAAATGCCAAAATCCTTGATCATGGTCAGGTATGCTTCAAACACAAAGGAAGTGAACCCGACCACAGTGGTTATGGAAGCAAGAAATACCGGTATGAAAAGATAAGTAAGGGCTATTACAATGGCTTTGCGATAATTCTTTTCTTTTACCTGGTTGATCTTATTGATCACGTGAATAGTGTAAGCACTGCCAATGGCAAGGAGAATAATAGGTATATTATTGGTTACCATCGACATTTCAAAACCCAGCACGGCCATGACCCCCAGGGTCCAGACAATTGCCAGTCCTGCAGTGAACAGGGGCAGGATTACACCACGGAAAGTACGAAAGCTAATGAACAGGACCAGGGCAATGACAAAGAAGGCTATGGGCAGGAGCATGATCAGATCTGTGGCAATCAAGTTTGCGATTGATGTTACCATCATCGGTAGCCCTGCATAATATACTGTTTCTGGTAAGTTTAGCGATTCTGCTGTGCTGATCACTTTTCGGCCAACGGTTTGTATGTCACTGTCGTCTGATACCGTAAACATCACCAATGTTGCAGTTCCATCCTGCGACACTATTGATCCCCGGTACATATCTTTAGAAAGCACCCTATCCCTGAGCTGCACAAGTTCATCAGGCCCCAGGGGAAGATCATACACATCGATTAGCTGTCCCACTTCAAAGCCAAATTCATTGCCTTTGATATCGATGATATTGGTGATGCTGGTCACAGAAATTATTCCATCGATATAGGATAAAGAATCGGTCAGTGCGTTGACATGCTCAAGAACATCATTTGTAAATATATCATCCGTTTCAAGGATGACCATACCTATCTTGTTCCCACCATATTTCTGTCCGATTTGCCTGAACAGCGAGGCGTCAGGGTCATCTTCCGGCAGTGAGCTGATTACATCCGAATTGATCTGTATATTGCTGATCTGGTAACCCAAGAATGCAGTAAGGAGGGTAACTATAATGATGATCAGCCACCTGAATCTTAATATACTATGTGATAAGCCTTCCATAAGAATTAGCAAATGTAATAAATCTCTTCACTCTTCACTAAAAATTAATAACGTATAACTAATAACGTATAACTTATAAGTTATTTCCGTCCCCCTTGCTTAATCATCTGTAATTCATTATCTTTATTAGATAATCCCGAATTAATATATTATGTTTTCCACATATATTAAAATTGTCGGAATATTTTTCCTGTCAACTATTCTTAGTTTAATAATTTCCGCCCAATCCGATTTTGGTATTCCAAGGATCATTACAACTGATGATGGATTACCTTCAAATTATATTACTGCTATAACCAAGGATAATGAAGGCTTCATGTGGTTTGGGACTGATAATGGCCTGTGCCGCTGGGATGGAATCAGTGCTAAAGTCTTTCAACATAATGAAGCTGACAGCAATTCTATAGCATCTGGTTTTATAGAACCTGATGCACTCCTATGGGATGATGAGCGAAAAATACTTTTTATTGGAACAAGCGGGGGATTAAGTGTCTATAACCCTATATCAGGTAAATTCAGAAACTATTATCCAGGAAAGGGTGATCCCCTGGCAACGGGAAACCGTATTTCAGCCATCATTAAAGACAATCAGGGTATTATCTGGATCGCCACTGACAATGGCTTTGCCAGGTATAACAAAGACACTGATAGCTTTAAAAATTATTATTATAAAGGCGAATTCAAAGCACAGCAATTAATTGACACAATCAAAGTCAATACTATGCTTGCAATAAGCCAGGACCTGTATAATGATTCTGTATTCTGGATAGGAACCCGATCAGGCTTGCTGAAATTCAATAAGTTCACTGAAGAAATCAGGCAGTTTTATTATGATTATCTTCCAAAAAACATTGAATATGCGATTAATATTTTTCGAAGTGTGTGTCCACACCCAAATGGCAAATTATACCTCGGAACATGGACGTGTGGAATGACTATATTCTGCGTCCAAACAGAAACATTCATAAAAAACTTCCGGCCCAGTGGTGTTTCTGAGAAGAAAAGTAACAATGATGGTACAAATCCTCCAATTAAAGTCAAATCTGAGCATGAAATATGGCTGACTACAGTATTGGGATTGAGCATTTATGACACGGAAACAGATGCCATTACTTCTTCAAAATCTTATAAGAATCCGGCAGGGAGAGTGTATCCCATATGGATAAATCTAATTGATGAAAGTAAGCGCTTGTGGTGTGGCTCCAGGTACGGAGTATATGTATTTGATCCACAGAAACAGCAGTTTGAAAATTTCTTTTTCAAGCCCTCCGATAATCTAAAATCATATATTACATGGGATATTTTTGAGGATACTATTACTGGCTTAATATATATGGCCGTTCAGGATGGAGATGGCCTGCATTATTTCGATCCCGATAAGCAGCAATTTGCTCATTTGAAGTTGCCTGTTAACCCACCTAAGGAAGTTGCTGTCACTGCTGTCTTTCAAACCAGTGATGGAAAAATATGGATTGTTTGCGGTCATGGTTTATATCAACTTTCCAAGGACAGGAAAACAATAAAGCCTGTCATTGTATTTGACGAAGACTATCCCTGGTTACGAAATATGGTTGAGGACAAGACTGGCAATATCTGGGTTAGTAGTTCAGGTTATGGACTGCAACGGGTTAATTTACAATCAGCACAGCTTGAAGAAGTGAAAAATTGGAGAGATTGTTTCGAATCTGACAGGAATGTTCCTGATATCCAGCATTTGCAAGTTGATAAATACAATAGAATATGGTTTATCAGGCAATATGGGGGCTATGGTTATTATGATATTGAGAATGATTCGGTCTGTTATTTTTTCCGGTCGGAAATCATGGATACAGGATTTTATCATTTGGCTTGTTATGCTGAAGGGAATGACAATATCATATGGGCTGGTGATTGGGGTAAAGGGCTTGGTTATATTGATCCTGATTCTCCGGAAAAAGGAGTTCAATCCATAAGCACTGTCGCGGAAGGGATACTAAACAACACAGTGTATAACATTAGATGCGATAATAACGACAGATTATGGATGCTGACAAGGGCAGGATTGGAAATGTACGACCCTGCTACAGGTTGCAAGGCACTTTTTAATCAGTATGATGGGATTATTACGTATGATACGTTCTCAAACCGTAAATCATACATTCCCGGAAGTTTTGAAAAGCTTAGCGATGGAAGGATGGCCATTGGATATCGAAGGGGCCTGGGTTTCTTCCATCCGGACAGCCTGGTTAAAAACGAAGAAATTCCAATTCCATTTCTGACTTCCCTGAAAGTATTTGAGAAGGAATTAAATATTGATACCGCCCTTTTCTATGCGAAGCATATTGATTTGAGTTACAAACAGAATTTTCTTACTCTTGAATACTCTGCAATATCATTGACCGCTGGTAGAGGGGCAGTTTTTTATCATCAATTAGAAGGAATTGACAGAGATTGGGTGCAGTCCAAAAGGCGATTTGCGTCCTATTCAAACCTGGCACCAGGTTATTATACTTTTCATGTTAAGCTACAGACTGGGTACAAACTATGGTCTGAAGACAATCTTGTCCTATACATTACTATCTTTCCTCCATGGTGGAAAACCTGGTGGGCTTATTCTCTGTATTTTCTTGCCATTACTGTTGTCTTGATTAGCTTGTATCGTTTTCAGCTTAACCGGCAGCTGGCTGTGAGGGAAGCCAAGCGTCTTAAAGAATTAGATGAAATAAAAAGCCAACTTTACGCCAATATCACCCACGAATTTCGCACACCTCTTACAGTGATTACAGGGATGACTGATGAGATCAAGTCAGGGCTTAAACCCGGTGATCATTCCCGTATGGACAAATTCCTTGACATGATTAAGCGAAACGCCGGTAACCTTCTTCATTTGGTCAACCAAATGCTTGATCTTTCAAAAATAGAAAGTGGGATGCTTGAGTTAAATCCCATACAGGCAGATGTAATTCCCTATTTGAAGTATATCACCGAATCCTTTCAGTCATTTGCCGATTCTAAGGGGATAAAGCTGGTTTTTTACAATGAGAGGGAGGCAGTAATGATGGATTACGATCCGGATAAGCTATTCACAATTATTTCCAATCTACTATCAAATGCCATAAAGTTTACTGATAAAGGTGGGAAAGTGATATGTCATATAAACACATCTGATCGACAAAATCCGGAAGAGCTGGTAATAAAAGTAACTGATACAGGCATAGGCATTCAGGAAGAGATGCTGCCAATGGTATTCAGCCGTTTTTTCCAGGTTGACGGTACCTCAACACGAAGGGGTGAAGGCACTGGAATAGGATTATCACTGGTGAAAGAACTTGTTGAATTAATGAATGGTAAAATTGCAGTTAAAAGCCAGCTTGGAAAAGGATGTGAATTCACAGTGCGCTTGCCTGTAACCCACAAAGCACGAAAGCAAATATCACAGGATAAGGAAAAAGAGAATGAACCTGAATTTATTGATAAGCGATTAGATGAAATACGCATGAATCATACTGATGGTGAATTCCAGGATCCAGTTGCTGTCGGAGAAGTTGATTATCCATTAACACTGATAATTGAAGACAATAAGGATGTAGCAAAATATATTGCATTGTGTCTGGGGAATGACTATATCATTCATCATGCAGAAGATGGGAGTGAAGGTATTGATAAAGCGGTTGAACTTATTCCTGATATCATTATCTGTGATGTGATGATGCCTGAAAAAGACGGATTTGAAGTTTGTTCCTTTCTGAAACATGATGAGCGCACAAGTCATATTCCCATCATTATGCTCACGGCAAAGGCAGGCAGGGAAGACCGTCTTGCAGGGCTGATGAGCGGAGCGGATGCTTATCTTGCAAAGCCATTCGACAAGACAGAATTGTCCATCCGCATGAAAAAAATTATCGAGCTCAGGAAAAATTTACTGGACAAATTCAGCAAAACAAAAGATGAGTTAAAAAGCTCCTTATCAACTGAAGATAAGGAAGACTTGTTCTTGCACAAAGCCATCGGTAACATCGAAAATAATATTAACAACTCTGATTTTGGCACCCTTCAGCTTGCCCATCTGACAAGTATGAGTGAATCACAGCTATACCGGAAGCTCAAGGCCCTCACCGGCAAATCAACGGCTGTCTTTATTCGCTCGGTGAGACTACAAAAAGCCAAAGAACTATTAAAAACTACCGATCTGAACGTCTCAGAAATAGCGTATGAAACCGGCTTTAATGACCCGGCATGGTTTAGTCGGGTGTTTAAGGAGGAGTTTGGAGAAGCTCCGGGCACCTTCAGAGATAATTTGAATCTCTAGGATTTAGAAATTAAACCTGACAGAATACTCCAACCCTTTGACCAAATACTACAAGGGAAAACAGTGTTATTGTACGATTTTTAATTACCAAACTAGAGGAGGCAATGATGAAAACAACATTCTTTAAAAAACAAATACCGGCAGTACTGGTCTTTCTGTTACTCTGTGTTGCCTGTGGTTATCGCATAGATTTTGTGAACCAACCATTCAGCACCGATCCGGATAGTTCCTTTGAAGTGGAATTAAGTGTTTCGATGAACCCTGGAGGGGGATGAGGTGAATATATACCAACCTTCGGAGTGTATTTACCGGTAGGATGGACAGTTAATGACAGTATCTTTTATACCAATAGTGGGGTTACAGGATTGCTGGTCTACAACGATTCCCTGAGCCAGGTATTTGGTTCATCCGGTGCCATCACCATTGGTTATTACTGGTGGGTTGCGGAAGGGACAACACTGCTTCCATGCATCTATGGAAGCCCTTTTTTGTTTAATCCTGTAATTAATACGGATGATCAGGTGGGCACATTCCATCTTGATTATACCATTGGAGATAACGGACCCAACCTGATCTATGACAGAAGTGATGATCACATTATCACTGTTGGCATGCCCGATAATGTGACAGTTATCAATTCTAATGATAATGGGCCTGGTTCATTGCGTGAGGCCATCGACCAGGTTGATTTTTTTGGCAATGTCAATTTTAATCTGAATGGTGGCGATACCATCTTCCTGCAGGAGGAACTCCTTGTTTACAAGGATATCCATATTGAAGGCGATGGGCAAGCACCAGTAATCATATCAGGTAACAAAGAAAACAGGGTATTCTTTATCCAGGCGGGTAGACAGCCCCGGCTTTCTAACCTTCATATAGTGCAGGGAAATACCAATGACTATGGTGGGGGTATATTCTGTGATAGCTATTCAAATCCTGTTCTTTCAAATTTGACCATTCGGGAAAATGTTGCTGAGAGAGGGGGAGGGATCTATTGCACATGGAATGCCAGTGTCGGCTTTGATAGTATTAATAGATCTGATATCTACTTAAACAAAGCCATATGGGGAAACGATATTTGTAGTTATCAAGGCTCTTTTCTGGAAATCTTTGCTGATACGTTTACCGTGCAGTATCCAACAGAATATCATATTTGGCCATTAGATACTACTGTATTCCAAGTGAACCACGGAAAGCTTATGCAGATAGATGGAGATATATACATTTCACCAGAAGGTGATGATTTGAATAGCGGATTAAGTCCTGAGGAACCATTCAAAACAATTGATCATGCTTTTTTGGTGATGCGTGCCGACAACATGCATCACAATGCGATCAATTTATTAAACGGATCGTATAGCACATCAATGAATGATCAGGTATTCCCTATGATCATTCCAGATTACATTGATATTACCGGTGAATCAAAAAATGGAGTGCTTATAGATGCTGAAGGGCAATCTACAGTAATAGAGGTGCATGGCAATTTGTCGACAAAACTTGAAATGCTCAGCATAACAGGAGGGACGACCGGGATTTTTTGCTACACATCCGCTCTGTTGTTGGATAATGTAACAATTGCCAATAATCAAGGATCAGGTATTTTTGACCGGGATAGTGATTGTTCTTTGGAGAATGTCACAATATGCAATAATTACACGGAAGATAGAGGAGGAGGGATCTATAGCTTGAATTCATATTATAATTTAAAGAATGTGCTGATATCGAATAACTATTCAGGATATACCGGTGGCGGAATATATTTTGAGGATGTCAATGCGGTATTGGAAAATGTTACTATTTCTTATAATGAAGGATTATATGGTGGTGGCATTTCCTGCCATCGTTCGGTATTTGATTTTGACAGTACCAATCGTTGTAATATTTATAATAATAGTGCTGTGCATGGCAACGATCTTGAATTGAACTCTTATGCCAAGGTTGTCGTTGATACTTTTACCGTTTTATATCCCACTGAATTTCATACACTTGGGGACATTGACTTTGATATCTTGCATGGCAAAATAGAACAAGTAGAAGCAGATTTATTTGTTTCGCCTGGAGGAAGTGATTCTAATACAGGCCTTACAGCAAATGATCCATTAAAAACCATCAGAAATGCAATGTCCAGAATAAGGGCTGATAGTGCTGAGCATCACACAATCCAATTACTGGAAGGTACATACAGTCCGTCAACAAATGAAGAGATGATGCCATTAGCCATTTTGGATTATTACAGCCTGAATGGTACCTCAGCCAGCGATGTGATCATTAACGCAGAGGGTCAATCAGGGACAATGATTATTGAGTCATCTGCGGGAACATATGTAGAGAATCTAACTGTTACAGGTGCTGATGAAGGTTCATACTACAGTAATAGGTATGCTGGAATTAATTGTTATGGCACCCCAACCCTGCGGAACCTTATAGTTACTGATAATTTTCAACAGGGTATTTACTGCTCAGGCTCCCCGGTCCTTCAAAATGTACTGATCATAAACAATGCATATCAAGGCATATATTGCATGAGTTCTTCACCGACATTAACGAATGTTACGATTGCCGATAATGGTGGCGATGGTGTTTTCTGCATGAACGGGGCAGCTGTTACTATGAGGAATTCTATTATAGCAAACAATGCTGGACCTGCAGTATCTTTTCTCGGTTTTAATGGGGCAAATTATTTTACAGCCTCCTGGTCGAACATCCATGGCTGGGTAGCTACCAACGGAAACGGAAGCTATACACATAGTGGGGAATGCCTGAATGAAGATCCATTTTTCGTGGGTACGGGCGATCATCCATTTGCATTGTCACCTGGGTCTCCTTGTATTGATGCGGGATATCCGAATTCCATTTTGTATCACCTGCCTGAGTTTGACATTCTTGGCAATGCACGTTTCTGGGATGGAGATGGCAATGGAGATACAATTGTAGATATGGGAGCGTATGAGTTTGGTTCTATGCCTGTCGGCATTGAACAGCCGCAAGCCGCAAGACTCAAGACACAGGTCTATCCTAATCCGGCTTCAGAAACTGCGTTTCTGAGATATCGGATATCTGATACCAGGTATCTGATATCTGATTTATATGGGATTGATGGAAGGAAGATTCGTGAAATAATAAATCAGGTATTGCCGGCCGGAGAGCATGAATTTGACATTGACGTGAGTGATTTACCGGCTGGTGTATATTTCGTCAGGGTGCAGGCAGGAAGCGATGTTAACGTGGCGAAACTTTTGGTGGGACATTAATTGGTTATAAGTTATAGGTTATAAGTTATAAGTAAACCTGCAACCTATAACCCCTTACTCATCGAGTCAATCCAATGCAGCGCAGTGATCAGCGCCTCCGGTCCTGCAGTCGCATGCGTGCCTCCTGGTATAGTAGTAAGTGAAACATGCGTCGCTCCATTAGAATTGAAGGAATCAATCGCATTCAGGGCATGATAGAGCGGTACCAGCTGATCAGCATCACCGTGGATAAAATGGATCGGGGATGCTGGCTTCCAGTCAAGCAGGGTGTTTTCCTGGACTGCCAAAGCAACTTCTGGCTCATAACCTAGCAGGTAATCCAATACAAACTCTTCCCTGAATATCTCATCTATTGAAGCTGGGAGTTGATTGATAACCTGATCCCAGGATTTTGTTCCATTAAAGAGATCAGGGATGGTTTGGTTGTATGGCTCTTTAAAGAAATAATCCATCCTGTCCCATCCATAAATCTCATCATAAGACTTGAAGGAATAGGCAAAATATGCTGACAGCGGGTAATCATTCGAGGCAAAGACATCCATGATCATGGTGCTGAAGTCATACGGTCCGGCCATCGGAGCCACACCAGCCAGGATAAATTCCTCCGAATGATTTTCTTCAATTTCTTTCTGTGTGGCCAGCGAGATATATCCGCCTTCCGAGTAACCTGTTAAAAATACCTGGCCATCGAGATCAATCTGCTCTTCCTTGGCAAATGACTTGCTAGCCCGGATGAAGTCAATGACGGAAGGGACTATTGATGCTGCATGCATGTAGGGGTGAGGCTCGTCAGATATACCAAACCCGATATAGTCACAGGTAATGGTGAAATATCCCATAGATGCTCCGATAAGAGAGCTGATGCCTTCTGTTGAACAAGTGGGGTTCACAGAGGCCACCTTGTCACGTAAGCATTCGGTACCGTGCTGAATGCTTAATACCGGCAGGTTACTGATCCCTGTCGGGACAAAGATGGCACCAGAAGCTAACTTCAGATTGTCATAGGCATCTGTAGTATAATATGTGACCGAAAAGGCTTCAACATTGTATTTCAGGTCTAAAGGAAACTTCTGGTTGCCTGGGTTGATCATCACCAGGATATCATCCGGGGTATAGGTCCCCAGCAGAGTTGATGAAATATAATCACCGTGCTCATGTGGTGTTATTGGAGTATCTATTGTTTCTTTATCCTTTTGACAGGAAACTGATGCCACCATTAACAGTATGATCAGCAGTGCTTGAATTTGCTTAATAATGGATGTTGTTTTCATAATTGTCTTGTTGTTGGTTGTTGGTTATTACTATAACTTATAACCTATAACCTATAACTTATAACTTATAACTATTTAATGAACTACTAACACTTTCACCATAGTAACTTCATTTCCTGCTTGTAAGCTTATCAGGTAGCAGCCATCGGGTAAGTTGCTTAAATCTAAGTCAAGTTGATAGCATCCGGCCTCCGGCTCAGCATCCACCAATCTTCTAATCCACCTTCCTGAAATCAAGTATAAATCAGATATCAGATACCTGTCCCGAGCGGAGCCGAGGGATCTGATATCATGAATCAGATATCTAAGGCGCACAGCGCCTGAAGCAGGATTAGGGAAAACCTGTATCCTGCATCCTGTATCTTGCATCTTGAGTCTTGAGTCTTGCATCTCAGGCTGGATAACCAGGTTTATTTCCTTCATCCAAATATCATTATTTCCGCTACGATCAGAAGTAAAAAGGATCCTACTGCCATCAGGTGACCAGCTGGGATGCATGTCATCAGCCGGATCGGTTGTAAATTGGGCTGGCTCACCACCATTAACCGGAATGATCCAGATATCATAATTCCCGGACCTGTTTGAGATATAAGCAAGGTTTTGACCGTCAGGCGACCAGCAAATACCTCCTTCGAAAAAAGAGTTATTTGTCACCTGTGTTTGATTGCCACCATCGTAGTCCATCAGCCAGATATCACATTCTCCTGTTCTGAAAGAGATGAATGCAACTTTATCCCCGAGGGGAGAAACAGCCGGTTCCACATCGAATTGAGGACTTGTTGTCAGTCTGGTAGCATCACCTCCTGAAACTGGTTTCTTCCAGATATCCCAGTTTCCTCCACTGCGGTTGGAATCAAAAACCAATTCTGTTCCATTGTGATTCCATGATAAGGATTCATCCCGTAATGGATGTGTGGTGATCTGTTCATGGTTGCCTCCTCCCAGTGGCAGGATCCAGACATCCTGATTGCCACTCTTTTCAGAATCATATGCAATGTAATCACCCAAAGGAGACCAGCAGGGATGCATTGTCCCTGCATCATCGAAAGTAAGTTGTACAGCTGAGTCACCATCAGCATTCATTTTCCAGACTTCGTTTGAACCGGCCCTGTCAGAAATATAACAAAGGTGATTCCCGTCAGGTGACCAGTTGGGATCCCAGTCGGAGGCAGGATTAAAAGTTATTTGGGTTGCTTGCTGGGCTGAAAGGCAGCAAGCCAGGAATACCCAAAATATTGCAAGTAAGGCTTTCATGGGTGTTGTGGATTGATTGAAGTATAAATATAATCACAGTTTATGTAAGCAGTTACATAAAATTTACCTGGGACTTGTATCTGTTTGTGGATTGCAGCTTTCAGCTAATAGGAGGGACATCGACACTTGAAGGTAATAAATGTTGTTTTTTGTATAATATATTTGTTATACTAATATATATGATATATATTTATGCTTGTAATATAATATGAAAGCCAGTTTATTCATATTGTTGATCATTAGTATATTCCTGTTAGGATGTGATAAAAGTAGCTGTGAGGGTGATCCGGATAAGGAATTACCTCTGTATTGTTGTGGTTTTAAGACTGGATATCATACTGAAACGGGATACCCTTTCATGAGCATGAAAAACGACACGGTTACCGATAGTCTCTACCATGTAGGTTTTTATTTTAATATCTTAAAAAATGAAAATTGCTGTGATAACAGGGTGATACGTTATTATGGAAAGACTACAATAATTGAAGACATAGGATATTTATGGATCAATAAGAAGGTGATATATGAAGAAGAAATGGCATCATTATATGATCATCATTTTCAGATAATATGCAATGGCTATTATAATGATACATTTGCTTCAAATGATACCATAACTTATTATATTCATTATCTCTTTGAAATAGAATGTCTGTATAAATACGACAGGGATACTCCGCCAATTTGCCCGATGAATAAGCACATTACCGAGACTATCCTGATATTGAATTAAACTTCAAATAAATCGATAATCGACAGTTGTAAATTCAACATCGACAATAAAAAAAGCCCAGCCAATGGCTGGGCTTTTTTGTGATCCCGCTGAGGCTCGAACTCAGGACCCACGGCTTAAAAGGCCGTTGCTCTACCAACTGAGCTACGGAATCGTTTTTTGCGGCTGCAAAGTTAGTTAGTTTTTTTAAAATGACAATGACTTTATTAAAAAAGTGAACAGTGATCACTGAACACTGAACAGAAATTCAAATATCAGATATCATGAATCAGATATCATGAATCAGATATCATCACTCATCCCATTCGCCTTTTCCTTTACGAATGAGCTCGGGTTCATCAGATGTGCAGTTCAGGATCGTTGATGGAACAAAACCACCATAACCGCCGTCAACTACAATATCAACCTGGCTTTCATATTTTTCGTATATCAGCTCAGGGTCGGTGGTATACTCCAGCATCTCATCCTCATCATGAATAGAGGTGGTCATGACAGGGTTCCCAAGTTCCCTGACAATCTCAAGAATGATATTGTTGTCAGGGACACGGATACCAACTGTCTTCTTCTTGCTCTGAAAAATCCTGGGAACGTTGTTGTTTGCATTGAGAATAAAAGTATAGGGGCCTGGAAGAGAGCTCTTCATCAACTTGAATATGGAATTGTCTATTGGCTTGGTAAAATCAGATAAATGTCTCAGGTCGTGACAGATAAATGAGAAATTAGCTTTCTCTTTCTTGATCCCCTTGATCCTGGCCACCCGGTCAACGCCCTTGGAATTGTATATGTCACATCCCAAACCATAAACAGTGTCAGTGGGATATATGATAACACCTCCCTTTTTCAGGCAATCAACTACTGTCTGTATTTGCCGCTGACTTGGATTCTCCGGATGTATCCTAAGTAACATATCTAGACTTTCCTGTATCTTGCGTCTTGAATCTTGCGTCTTGCGTCTTGAATCTTGCGTCCAATAAAAAAGGGAAAGCTCCTTATATCGCACCGCTACAACCGCCTACCCTTGCTGCTGTCAAGCCCTGGGGGATTTCAGCAGGAGCTGGTCGCATAAGACTTTCCCGCCACAAAGATACAAATATCCTCCTTGCTTGCAAAATTTATTTATGTGGTTTTTTTTGTTATGTTTGCATTAGTGTTAACCGTTAAAATCAAAATCGATGGAAAACGAAAAAATGTCATCTGGAAAAGTAGCCTTGAATTATGGTCTTATTCTTGGTGTTGTTCTTATTGTTTATAGCCTTATTCTTTATCTTGTAGATGTACCTCTTGAATCCTTGCAATATGCGAACTGGGTAGGTTATTTGTTTACTATCGTCGCAATGGTAATGGGTATTAAAGCATACCGGGATAAGTATGCCGGGGGATTCATTACCTATGGCAAGAGTTTTTCAATGGGATTCCTGATTGCCCTTTATGCAGCTATTATCGGTGCAATATATGGATTCATCTATTTCAGTTACATCAACCCTGGGATTATTCAGGAAATGATGGATCTGCGTGTTGCTGAAATGTGGGAGCAAAATCCTGAAATGACCGACCAGCAATTTGAGATGGCTGAATCCTGGATGAAGCGTTTCATGAGCCCGATTGCTATGGTAGTCATGGGATTTATTGCCAACGTAGTCATTTCACTTATAATCTCACTGATCGTGTCAATCTTTATGCAGAAGAAAGACAAATCACTTGAAGGTGTGGCCTAATAAAGCGTTTTGATGAATATATCTGTGATCGTCCCACTTTTTAATGAGGTGGAATCCATCGGTGAACTCCAGGCCTGGATTGCCAGAGTAATGCAAAACAATGATTTTTCTTACGAAGTCATTTTCGTGGATGATGGTAGTAATGATGGTTCATGGGACCTGATTGAAAAGATGTCGCAGGAGAGTCCTGAAATTAAAGGCATCAAGTTCAAGCGAAATTATGGTAAATCTGCTGCCCTTAATGTTGGTTTTAAAGAGGCGCAGGGAGACGTGATCATAACAATGGATGCCGATCTTCAGGATAGCCCGGAAGAAATACCTGGTTTATTCAAAATGATCTCAGAAGAAGGCTTCGACCTGGTCTCAGGCTGGAAGAAAAAACGGTACGATCCCATCACCAAGACTGTGCCTTCAAAATTTTTCAACAGGATTACACGCTGGATATCAGGTATCAAACTGCATGATTTCAATTGTGGACTGAAAGCATACAGAAAAGCTGTAATCAAGGATATTGAGGTTTATGGAGAAATGCACAGGTATATTCCATTGATTGCCAAATGGGCTGGCTATAACAATATTGGAGAAAAGGTTGTTGAACACAGGAAGAGACAGTATGGCGTGACTAAGTTTGGCCTGGAACGCTTTGTCAATGGCTTCCTTGATCTGATGTCCATCACATTTGTTACACGCTTTGGCAAGAAGCCCATGCATTTCTTTGGAGCTATCGGAACGATATTTTTTATTGGTGGTGGCCTCATCTCTTTATGGCTGATCCTTGATAAGATCTTTAAGTGGAATGCACAAAGAGATATTACTGAGCAACCCATATTCTACCTTGCCTTATTAGCTATGATCGTTGGTACGCAGCTATTCTTATCAGGCTTCCTTGCCGAAATGATCTCCAGGAATGCTCATGATAAAGATCATTATATCATCGAAAAGAAAACTGATTAACCCATCGCTTCTTCTATGACCGCCGCAAGGAAAGTCATCATACTTGGCTCCGCATACCCCCTTAGAGGAGGAGGAATATCTACCTTCAATGAAAGGCTGGCAAGGGCTTTCCAGGATAATGGCGATGATGTGACGATTTATAATTTCAGTCTGCAATACCCTGGCTTTCTTTTTCCTGGAAAAACACAGTATTCTGAAGAGGAGGCACCTGAAGACCTTAATATAATCACAAAAGTTAACTCGGTAAATCCGGTTAACTGGTTCAAGGTTGGCAAGGAAATCAGGAAGCTCAACCCCGACCTGCTTATCATCCGCTACTGGATACCCTTCATGGCACCCTGCCTTGGCACGATTGCTAATTCTATAAGAAAAAACAAACATACCAGGGTCATTGCCATTACTGATAACGTAATTCCACATGAGCATAGGGTGGGGGATGCCATGCTGACTAAATACTTTGTTAAAAGGGTCGATGGATTTGTTACTATGTCCAGATCTGTTTTAAAGGATTTAGAGTTATTTGATACTGAAAAGCCAAGGGCATTCTGCCCACATCCATTGTATGACAATTTTGGCGATCCTATCGACAAGGCTGAGGCGAAAAAGATTCTGCAGCTCGACCAGGATCAAAAATATATTCTCTTTTTTGGCTTTATCAGGGATTATAAGGGACTTGATCTATTGTTGAAAGCTTTTGCAGACAAACGTTTACGGGAATATCCGCTGCGCTTGCTTGTTGCAGGTGAGTTCTACACCGACCCTGCTCCTTATAATGAGATAATCAGGTCAGCAGGCATAGAAGATATTGTTACGATGGACAATGCATTCATTCCAAATACTGCCGTTGCTAAATATTTCTGCGCATCCGACCTGGTTGCACAACCATACAAGGATGCGACCCAAAGTGGGGTAACGCAGATAGCATATCATTTTGACAAGCCCATGGTGGTTACCAATGTCGGTGCACTCCCTGAAATGGTTCCGCATGAAAAGGTTGGCTATGTGGTAGATCCCGATGAAAAGCAAATTGCTGATTCCATTCTTGCCTATTTCAAAGATGAAAAAGAACAGGAATTCACAGCAAATGTCAGGGAAGAGAAGAAAAAATATTCCTGGGGAAATATGATAGACGCGATTTTATCGTTAATATAAATGGAGCAGTTGTAAGTTGTAAGTTATAGGTTATAAGTTATAAGTTATAAGTTATAAGTTGTAAGTTTTGTTTTAACCTATAACCTATAACCCATAACCAACAACCAAAAACTAATATTCACCTCGAGACAACCACTTAACCATTAATAGTGTCTGTTATTAGATAGAATATTTACGACTTAATGATCATTCGCAGTAAAGCACCATTGAGACTTGGCCTGGCGGGAGGCGGATCCGACGTAACTCCATATTCAGATATCTATGGAGGTGCCATCCTGAATGCAACGATCAATATGTATGCCTACGCGACCATCGTACCGCGTGATGATGGAAAGATAATCCTGAATTCTGTGGATAATGGAGGGAAATACGAATTCCCTGCTACAGAAGCCCTCGAAATAGATGACAACCTGGTCCTTCTTAAAGGTATTTACAACCGGGTGGTCAGTGAATTCACCAAACATCCTCTTTCATTCGAACTTTCAACCTATGTTGATGCTCCTCCTGGCTCCGGCCTGGGAACATCTTCTACCCTGGTCGTCGCCATCCTCGGCGCGTTTAAGGAATGGCTTAACCTCCCTATGGGAGAGTATGACCTCGCAAGGCTGGCATACGAGATTGAGAGAATAGACCTGAAAATGGCTGGTGGGAAGCAGGATCAGTATGCTGCGACCTTTGGTGGTGTTAACTTTATGGAGTTTTCATCTGATGAAAAAGTAATTGTGAACCCACTTAGGATCAGAAGCCGGTTCATGAATGAGCTGGCACATAACCTGATCCTCTACTATACCAAAACAAGCCGCCTTTCATCCAATATTATCGAGCAACAAACCGAAAATGTGCTGAACAAGGATATCACATCCATTGAAGCCACGCATAAGATCAAAGAACAGGCTATTATGATGAAAGAAGCCATCCTAAAAGGTGAACTCGATAAGATAGGGGAGATCCTTAACTTTGGATGGGAAAACAAAAAGCTGATGGCCAAAGGTATTTCCAACCCACTCATCGATGGGATCTATGAAGCTGCCATGAAAAACGGTGCTCTGGGAGGCAAGATATCCGGTGCCGGCGGCGGTGGCTTCATGATTTTCTACTGTCCTAATAATGTCAGGTATAAGGTTGTGAAGGAACTCGCCAAGTTCAATGGCATCCCCCACAGGTATGAGTTTACGAATACTGGCCTAACCTCGTGGAGCATATAGCAGTGAACACTGAACAGTGAATACTGAGCAGAAATTTCCTAATTCCAACTTCCAAATTCCATTATTCAACATAACTTTGCTGCATGAAAATGATCATTCGTCTCGTAACCCGTTTTGTTCCCCGCCGCTATTTGAACCAGGTAGGCCATTTCTTTTCCAGGATCATTGGACTGTTTTACCTTGGTAACAAGGTCAATTGCCCGGTATGCGGAGCCAGATACCGTAAATTCTTACCCTATGGCAGGTTCAAGACCCGGGAAAACGCCCTGTGCCCAAACTGCCTCTCATTGGAACGTCATCGTTTGATGTGGCTTTACCTTGAACAAAAGACTGATTTTTTCAAGGCTCCATTGAAAGTTCTCCATGTCGCACCCGAATACTGTTTCCTGAAAAGGTTCAGCAGGCTGCAAAACCTTGATTATATCACTGCCGACCTGGAATCACCCCTGGCAAAGGTCAAAATGGACGTTCATGATATACCATTTCAAGCAAGCACCTTTGATGTGGTATTTTGCAATCATACCCTTGAGCACGTGGAAGATGACCTGAAAGCCATGAAAGAGCTTCATCGTGTCCTTAAACCTGGGGGCTGGGGCATCATCCAGTCACCTATCAATATCGAAAGAAAAGTAACCTATGAAGATCCTGCCATAACATCTGAAAAAGACAGGGAAATCCACTTTGGGCAGAAAGACCATGTCAGGGAATACGGCCTTGATTACAAGCAGAGGCTTGAAGAAGCAGGTTTCGATGTTGAAATCGATAAATCCATCGAACAAATGGATCCGGACGAGGTGAAACGGTTTGGATTGCTTACCTACGATACAGTCACTGAAGAAGATTACCTTTATGTAGTAAAAAACTGATAGATTAACGAATAACGATTAACAGATTAACAAATATCTGATATCAACTAAGAACTGACAACTGAGAACCGATAACTGATAACTTATAACCTATAACCTATAACTTATAACCTATAACCTATAACCTATAACCTATAACCTATAACCTATAACCTATAACCTATAACTTATAACCTATAACCTATAACTTATTACTATTCCCATTTTTATACTATTTTTACACATCTAAAACAATCGATATGGAATTTCTGGATTTAGCGAAGGAAAGGTATTCATGCCGGCAATACCTTGATAAAGAGGTGGAACAAGAAGCGCTTTTACAGGTGCTGGAAGCTGGCCGTATTGCCCCATCAGCTGCCAACAGGCAACCATGGGTTTTTATTGTCACCATGGAAAAGAAAAACCTCGATAAGCTATACAGCACCTATGCCAGGGATTGGATACGAACGGCTCCTGTGGTTATTGCCATTTGTGGGGATCACAGCAGGGCATGGACGCGTTCCGATGGAAAAGATCATACTGATGTAGATACGGCAATAGCGGTCGACCACATGACCCTGGCAGCTACAGAAATAGGACTGGCAACATGCTGGATATGTGCTTTCGACAAAGACCTTTGCTCAGAGGTATTGGACCTTCCTGAGCACATCGAACCAATTGTTTTATTACCTTTAGGCTATCCTGCAGATCAGGGCGATCCGAACAGGCATAAGGGCCAGCGTAAACCAATGAACGAGGTAATAAGATGGGAAAAATATTCATAGTATTGTAAAATGGACCATATCAAAAATATTATAAGTCAGTCAGTTACTGTAAAGGAGCAATTACGTGATGACGAAGCCACAATAAAGACAATTCAGGCGATTGCAGATACATGTATATCGGCATTTAAAACGAAAAACAAGGTCTTATTCTGCGGTAATGGTGGCAGTGCCGCTGATGCACAACACCTCTCAGCTGAATTGTCGGGAAGGTACTACATTGACAGAGAGCCCTTATACGCCGAGGCCCTGCATGTTAATACTTCATACATCACCGCGGTTGCTAATGATTATTGCTATGATGAGATCTTTTCCCGCCTTGTGCAGGCAAAAGGAAAAAAAGGCGATGTTTTAATTGCACTCTCCACCTCAGGTAATTCGGCCAATATCATCAATGCCATAGAAACAGCACGGCAGGTTGGGATGATCACAATAGGCTTTACCGGTAGTGCAGGAGGCAAGATGAAAGGCCTGTGTGACTTGCTGGTCAGGGTACCGTCTGAAGATATTCCCAGGATCCAGGAATCCCATATCATGGTCGGGCACATCATTTGTGATATTATCGAATCTAGCTTATTTGCCAAGTGATAAAGGAGGCGATCATATTGGCAGGAGGGCTTGGCACCAGGCTTCAGGGAGTGATTAAATCATTACCTAAAGTGATGGCTCCTGTAATTGAGCGTCCCTTCCTGGAATACCAGCTTGCATATCTGAATAATTGGGGCCTGCAAAAAGTAGTCCTGGCTGTGGGGTACAAAAGGGAAATAGTCCAAAGATACTTCAGGGATAAATACCGGGACATGGAAATTGAATATTCCATCGAGACAGAACCTCTGGGTACAGGAGGGGCTGTCAGGCAAGCCATGTCAATGATATCATCACCCTATGTCCTGGTCATGAATGGGGATACTTACTTTGACGTCAACCTGAGAAGGTTGTATGATGACCGCAGTGTCAAAGAGGCGGATGTTATCATTGCATTAAGCCAGGTTGATGATGTCAATCGTTATGGTAGCCTGGAAATTGACATAAACAAGCGCATCACCTCATTCGTGGAAAAAGGCTCGCAGTCGGGTACAGGCTATGTTAATGGTGGCGTTTACCTGATCAAAAAGATGTTTTTTGATAACTGTGATTTCCCTGATAAGTTTTCACTGGAAAAAGACTGTTTTGAACAACATTATGCATCTACCAGGATGTTTGGCATGACATGCTCATCCTATTTCCTGGATATTGGTGTTCCGGAAGACTATAAAAAAGCTCAGCATGACCTCGAAGGATTTCTCATTTGATAAAAGCTGGACATTGTTTCTTGATCGCGATGGTGTGATCAATGAAAGGATAGTCGATGATTATGTAAAGAACCCATCTGAGTTTGATTTTTTACCCGGTGTCCTCCAGGCAATTAAGATTTTTACCAGCATCTTTGGAAATATATTCATCGTAACAAACCAACAGGGGATTGGCAAGGGGATCATGTCTGTTGATGACCTGAAACAAATTCATGATGCCATGAAGCACTCAATCAATGTGCAGGGAGGAAGGATCAGAAAAATCTATTACAGTCCCTACCCGGCCAGCGATAATCATATAACACGTAAACCAAACACTGGAATGGCTCTGCAGGCAAAAGAAGACTTTCCTGAAGTGGACTTTTCTAAATCTGTCATGATAGGAGATATGGAAAAGGATATTGAGTTTGGAAAAAAACTGGGTATGGTCACGGTTTTCATCGGTATTAAAGAACAATTTGATAATTTTGAGCCTGATTACAGGCACGACAGCCTGTTGTCTTTTGCAAAAATCTTGTAATTTGTCACCTGTATTAATATTTCTTAGTTTTTCTGTATATACGATCATGCTGTTTGTGGTCAGCTGGATAACCTCACGGAAATCTTCTAACGCTTCTTTTTTCCTGGGTGACCGCATCTCTCCATGGTTTGTTGTTGCTTACGGAATGATCGGGGCTTCCTTGTCCGGGGTAACTTTCATATCAATTCCCGGCGATGTTGGGTCAACCAAGTTTTCATACATGATTATTGTCATTGGCTACCTCTTTGGCTATATCATCATTGCCAATTTATTGCTTCCAATGTATTATAAACTGCAGCTTACTTCAATCTACTCCTACCTGGAGCAGAGGTTTGGCTTCTGGTCATACAAAACAGGTGCATTTTTCTTCCTTGTTTCAAGAATTATCGGTGCTTCATTCAGAATGTTCCTTGTTGTAAATGTGCTTCAAATATTTGTTTTCGATGCCTGGGGCATTCCATTCTGGATGACAGTGACCTGCTTTATCATCCTGATCATGCTATATACCTTTCGGGGTGGAATTAAAACAATCGTCTGGACAGATATGCTTCAGACTACATTTATGTTGTTGTCCGTAATCATTACAGTGGTATTGGTAGCCACAACCCTTAATGTTTCTATGTCTGGATTGGTTGACCTGGTTAAGGAAAGCAGTTTTTCCCAATTCACTTTCTGGGAATGGCAACATAAGCATTTTGTACTGAAAGATTTCCTTGCCGGGATATTCATTGCAGTTGTCATGACCGGCCTGGACCAGGATATGATGCAGAAAAACCTTAGCTGCCGCAATCTGAAAGATGCGAAAAAGAATGTTTACTGGCTTGCTTCAGCTTTAATCCCCGTCAACCTGTTGTTCCTGTTCCTGGGTGCGGCATTATACATCTATGCCGGCAAGATGGGGTTTGCAGTCCCCGAGTTAACGGATAACCTGTTTCCGACCATGGCGCTGAAACATCTTGGATCATTTGCCGGTATGGTATTTATCATTGGTTTGATTGCTGCAGCCTATTCAAGCGCAGACAGTGCGATGACAGCCTTGACTACCTCATTCAGTGTGGATATGCTTGGCTTGCAGAAAAGGGACGACCTGACTGAAAAACAAAAGATCAGGGTGAGATACATTGTGCATATTGGAGTTGCTGCTACTGTATTGGCTGTTATCATCGTTTTCAGGGCCATAAATGACCAATCAGTTATCTCCAAGCTATTTACTATTGCTGGCTACACCTATGGCCCGCTGCTCGGTATTTATGCCTTTGGGTTGTTGACAGGATGGAAGGTTAAAGATAAATATGTACCGGTGGTTGCCATCATTTCCCCCCTGGTTTGTTACATCCTGAGTATCTACGATGAAAGGATTTTCAATGGTTATAATTTTGGCTTTGAACTGCTGATCATGAATGGACTGCTTACATTTTTTGGTTTGTTAATAATTCATAGAAAATAATACCCGGTTCAGCGCCGGTAATTGCTTATCCTTTATTACTTTTACCACTTATTTAGAATAATTATCAATAATTAATTTAACATGGGAAATATTCGTTTTGAAGCAGTTGCAGCGGCAATAAATAGAAAGCCAAAGAAAATCACTCCTCCCTCTGGTAAGATATCTGACTATTTCGGAGAGCTTACTTTCAACGAAATATCGATGAAAGAATATCTCACCGAGGAAGCTTACAGGAAGGTTATTAATGCAATCAGGAAAGGGGAGAAGGTTGACAGGAAGGTAGCTGACCAGGTGGCCTCATCGCTGAAAGCATGGGCTATGACCAAGGGTGCAACTCATTATACACATTGGTTTCATCCGCTGACCGGATCAACTGCAGAGAAGCATGATGCTTTCATTATGCCTGTTGATGGGGGAAGAGCTATTGAGAACTTTCACGGAAGCGAATTGATCCAGCAGGAACCTGATGCTTCAAGCTTTCCCAGCGGAGGGATAAGGAATACTTTTGAAGCCAGGGGATATACAGCCTGGGATCCCACTTCCCCGGCGTTTATCCTGAATAACACTTTGTGCATTCCAACCATATTTGTTTCCTATACGGGAGAAGCACTTGACTATAAAACGCCATTGCTGAAAACCCTTGCCAAAATTGATAAAGCCTCACTTGAGGTATGCAAATATTTTGATAAAGATGTGAACAAGGTGAATGTCACACTGGGATGGGAACAAGAGTATTTCCTGGTTGACACAGCGTTATATTATTCCCGCCCTGATCTTGTGCTGACAGGCAGGACAGTCTTCGGACATGCTTCTGCAAAGGACCAGCAGTTATCAGACCATTATTTTGGCAGTATTGCTGAAAGGGTAACTGAATATATGAAGGACTTTGAGATAGAAGCTCACAGGCTTGGTATCCCTTTAAAGACAAGGCATAACGAGGTTGCACCAAACCAGTTTGAGTGTGCACCTGTCTTTGAAGAAGCCAACCTGGCTGTCGACCATAACCAGCTATTAATGCATATCATGCAAAAAGTGGCAAGAAACCACGATCTGACAGTTCTCCTGCATGAGAAACCTTTTGCCAGGGTAAACGGATCTGGTAAGCATAACAACTGGTCGCTGATGACTGATACAGGTGTAAACTTGCTTTCCCCTGGCAAAACGGCAAAGTCAAATTTCCGCTTTATAACTTTCCTGATTAACACGATCAAGGCTGTTCATGATCATGAGGCTTTGGTGAGAGCCAGTATAAGCTCTGCAGGTAATGACCTTCGTTTGGGTGCCCATGAAGCCCCGCCAGCCATTATTTCTGTGTTTATAGGTTCACATCTGACGCAGATTTTAGAAGATATTCAAAAGAAAGTGAAAGCCGGGAAAATAAATGCAGATCTGAAAAATGATCTCGATCTTAAGATCGCTAAAATCCCGGAGATCCTGCTTGATAACACTGATCGCAACAGGACATCACCTTTTGCATTTACTGGAAATAAATTTGAATTCAGGGCAGTAGGTTCAGCAGATACCTGCTCTAATGCTATGACCGTTCTGAATCTTATTGTTGCTGATCAGCTGCAACAGTTTAAGCGTGATGTGGATACATTGATATCTCAAAAAGTTAAGAAGGATGAAGCAATTCTGCAAGTTCTAAAACGTTATATTACAGAGTCTAAGTCAGTGTTATTTGAAGGAAACAGTTATAGTGATGAGTGGGTCAGGGAAGCAGAAAAAAGAGGCTTATCCAACTTTAGGACAACCCCGGAAGCATTGAAATCCTTCTTGTCTAAAAAGTCACTTGATTTATACCAGCGCAATATGATTTTAACCAAAAGAGAGATGCAGGCCAGGTATGAAATCAAGCTGGAGAACTTCACCATTAAGATGCAGATAGAGTCCAGAGTGATGGGCGACATTGCCAAAAATCACATCATCCCAACAGCCATCCGGTATCAAAACTTACTGGTTGAAAACACAAAAGGCTTGAAAGATGTATTAGACAGCAAAAGCTATATCAAACTATCAAAAAACCAGGTTCAGACCATCAAAGACATTTCTGAACATGTATCTTCGATCAAAGATAATATCGACCTGATGGTTGATGAAAGAAGAAAGGCCAACCGCCTGGAGAGCACAGAAAAAATGGCGCATGCATACAACACACTCGTCAAACCGTACTTTGAGACGATCCGTTACCATGTGGATAAGCTGGAGCTCCTGGTTGATGATAAGTTGTGGACCTTACCCAAGTATAGGGAGCTTCTCTTCATAAAGTAGTTTTCTCTTTCAGTAACATTTTGCTGTCGAAATCAGTAAAACCAGGGTTAAACTATATCATACCAATGGCACTCAGATCTATTTTACGACCAGTAGTACTCATGGCCTGCCTGTTATGGGGTGTTTCACTTTACTCTCAAATAAGTGTAGTGCACGTCGGACCTGGTTTTACGCAGGACAATTACGAAGGTGTTTATTATGCCTTGCCAAGAACAGTGCTGAAGATAGATTTAGCGTTGGATAAGGTCACAAAAATCCAGGGCCCGTTTAGCCAGTATGCTGCTGAGTACCTTGGATTAAATGATGCTATAGAAAGAAACATCACTACTTACCAGCTTAAGCAGGTTAGCATGTCAACTTTATCCGAGCCTGATCCACAGCAGGTGTACTTTGTCGCCAGGAGTGATAAATCATCCCGGGAAGAGGAGGCATTGCTGCTTTCATTAAACAGCTCTGGTGTCTTTATGGGGGCCGAGCTGCTCAAACCATTGGAAGAACAAAAAATTGGAATTGTAACAACCGACAACAATATAGATCCTGACAGCATAGAAAGATATTTCAGGTTCCTTGCAGTAAATAACCAGGGTATCAAAATTGATACCATCACCCGTAAGATCACTATCGATACCACTACCATTTACAACTATACTTATAAGTCAAGGATGGTGGAGAAGACAGATGAGCAAAAGGCTCGTGATGTCGTCGAACAGATTGAGATTATCAGGACAAACAGGTTTAATATCCTGACTGGATACCAGGAAGTGCCTTATTCCAAAGAAGCTATGGAATTTATGGTAGAGCAACTGAACCGGATGGAGGAGGAGTACCTTGATCTTTTCAGGGGTAAAATTATTAAGCAGGAGGTCAGCTATTCCTATTTGTTCATTCCTGCAACAGAAGATGCAAACGAAGAATGGGTCCCCGTTTTCGGGCTCTCAGAACTTGCAGGTTTTCAAAGCCTGAAAGACGCTAATGATGAACTTTTCTATGTTTCTTTGAAAGGAATCGGGACTTCACAGTATACTGGCTCGCAGATAGCTGGCCCAGGAAAATCTATCCCGGGGCTCTCATTTCGTGTTCCTGAGCAGGTTAACATAAGCATTAAGTACAAGGGTAAGAGTCATGATGTGATGATGACTGAAATTGCACAATTCGGCACTGTAAGTATATTACCGGCAGGAACAACAAAGATGAGCCTGCATCCCTCTACTGGTGCAATAAAAAGTGTTTTGATCGAATACTAGATTACTGAATAGCTTTCCTGATTTTTATCAAACGGGCCAGCATCTCTTCAAGGAGGCCCAGGTTCAGCATATTTTCACCATCAGATAAAGCCGTGGACGGATCGGGGTGAGTTTCGATGAAAAGGCCATCAACACCAACGGCAATACCGGCCCTGGCAATGGTTTCAATCATATCAGGTGCACCACCGGTAACACCGCTGCTTTGATTTGGCTTTTGGAGGGAATGTGTGATGTCAAGCACAACCGGACAGCCCGTCTTTTTGAGTGATGGGATGTTTCTGAAATCAACCACCAGGTCCTGGTAACCATACATATTGCCCCGTTCCGTGATCATAACTTTGCTGTTACCTGATTTAGTAACTTTTTCAACTGCAAACTGCATTGCTTCAGCTGATAAGAATTGAGCTTTTTTAATGTTAATGGGCTTACCGGTCTTAGCCGCTGCTACGAGCAATTCAGTTTGCCTGCACAGAAAAGCCGGGATCTGAAGCATATCAACATATTCTGCAGCCATATCCGCTTCATGTACAGCATGGATATCGGTTATTGTAGGCAGGTCAAGCTCGGTTCCTACATTTCTGATGATATGAAGTGCCTCAGCATCGCCAATGCCGGTAAATGAATCCAGTCTGGAGCGATTTGCCTTCTTGTAGGATGCCTTGAAGATAAAAGGTATTTGCAGGTTGCGGGCTATATCATTAACTTCCTTCGCAATCTTGTATGGGGTCTCATCATTCTCCACGACACAGGGGCCTGCGATCAGAAAAAAATTGCCGCTATCCAGGTTTTTTATCTTTGGGATTGTGTTTAACATGGCGCTACTTGAAATTAATAATTATACTTGTTTTTCCATAATGATTTCAGGCGCTCCCGGATCTCCTTCTCACGACGGTTGTCACCAGGATCATAGAATTGTTTTCCCTTGATCTCCTCTGGAAGAAACTCAAGATCAACGAAATTATTGTCATAACTATGGGCATATTTATACCCTTCACCATAGCCAATCTCTTTCATCAGTTTGGTAGGTGCATTACGGATATGCAGAGGCACTGATAGATCACCGCTCTTCTTTACTTCTGAGAGGGCGTGTTCTATGGCGAAATATGATGCATTGCTTTTCGCTGAAGAGGCCAGGTAAATGGCTGTTTGTGAGAGAATGATCCTGCATTCAGGGTATCCTATCTGAGTCACTGCTTCAAAGCAGGCTTCAGCAAGCAACAGTGCATTGGGATTGGCATTGCCTATATCCTCGGATGCCAGGATAAGCATTCTCCTTGCAATGAACTTAGGGTCTTCTCCGGCTTCAATCATCCTGGCAAGCCAGTAGACTGCTGCATTGGGATCAGATCCCCTCATCGCCTTGATAAAGGCGCTGATGATATCATAATGCATTTCACCGGATTTATCATAAATAGCAAGGTTCTGCTGTATAACATCCAATGCCTTGTCATTGGTGATATCGACTTCTTTCTGGCCTTCCTCCGAATGAATGATCAGCTCCAGGGCATTAAGTAATTTCCTGGCGTCGCCACCTGAAATGCGCATCAAGGCTTCATCTTCCTTAACATTTATCTTGATCTTCTCTGACTTTTCTATGTACTGAATAGTCTTATCAAGCAGAATATTCAAATCCTCTTTCTCGAATGGCCTCAGGATATAAACCTGGCAACGGGATAGGAGGGGAGAGATGACTTCAAAAGAAGGATTCTCTGTGGTGGCGCCAATCAATGTTACAATGCCCTTTTCAACTGCACCCAGGAGAGAGTCCTGCTGCGACTTGCTGAAGCGATGGATCTCATCGATAAACAGGATAGCCTGTCCAAACCCATACTTTGCCTTCTTGATAACCTCCCTGACATCCTTTACACCAGAACTAACCGCACTGAGGGTATAGAACTCACGTTTTAGCTGCTGCGAAATGATATAAGCCAGTGTCGTCTTGCCAACACCCGGAGGTCCCCACAGGATCATCGATGGAATATTTCCCGACTCGATCGCCTTCCTGAGTATAGCACCATCACCCACCAGGTGCTGCTGCCCCAGGTAATCATCCAACGTCGCCGGACGCAATTTTTCGGCCAATGGTACATTCATATTCATCTCTCTTCTCTCTTCTCTCTTTTCTCTTCTCTCTTTTCTCTTCTCTCTTCTCTCTTTTCATACCCAAAAAGCCCCTTCTCCTTTATCTCCTTCTCAATATACTTAGGCACCATCTTCTCCCAGCCTCGCTCTCCTTCCCTGATCATCCTGAGCACATTGGCAGAGTTGATATGGAGCCATTCCTTCTTTACCTGCTTAACATCTAAAATTTTCTTGTTTTTAATCAGAAACTGCAGCAGGTCTTCGTAACCACTTGGAAATATGATGTCTTTTATTGTCAGTAATTCGCCAACCGGCTCTTTGCTGTCAATAGAAACGGCCGAAATAGTAGGATAGATATAGACTTTCATGTTCTCAATGAACAATTTCCCAAAAGCCTCCAAAATGCCTCCTTTAAGGTGATCGTAGTAATTGACATTGACCACTTCGAGAAATGTAGGCATTCCTATTATGACACGTAAATTCTTTATGTTGAATGTCGAAAAGTAATCTACGAGCCTGTAGTATTCACGAAACACTGAGATCATAACATTTTGCCCCATTCCATTCAGCAAATCAACCCTCTCCAGGAAATCCCGTTCATCAATATCTCCTTTACCCAGCAGGTTGTTCACAGAAATCTCGCAAAGTGCCAGTGTGTTGTCGCGGTCATAATCTTCATCACGTTTAAATATCCTGTAGCTTGACCTTAACATGTCGAATCCTACATTGTGTATGGGCCGGAAGGCGCCCCGGAAAAGCAAAACATTCTTTTTATAAAGCATATCTGCGGGTTGCTGGACCTCTCCATTCCTGTCAAACATCATCGCTGATGTCATCTCGTTTTTAACCAGTTGCACACCCAGTAATCGATTATCAACGTAGTCAAGGTCCGGGCCCCTCATCCTCATCATGGTAACCTCTACACGGTCATTGCTAATGTTATCCATTAAAGATCTAAGAAACTCAGCAGGCCGGTCAACGAAGTTATAACAGGCGAAGATCAGGTTGACTCCAAGTATCCCCAGGGTTTGCTGCTGTAAGGTTGTGTCATTTTCCAACAGGTTAACATGAAACAAGACTTCGTTCGGATCGGTATTGGGCTTGTTCTGAAATCGCATCCCAAGCCAACCATGGCTGTAATTATCCTTCTTGTAATTTAATGTGGATACAGTATTTGCAAAAGCAAAATAGGTGGTAGAATCATCCCGTTTTTCTGCAAGAAGGCTCAGGCACTCATCGTACTCGGCATTAAGCATTTTACATAAGCGTTCTTCAGACACATACCTGCCAGGTTTGTTGTTATTATACAGCCTGTCGCTGAATAGTTTATCGTAGGCAGAGATAGATTTGGCAATAGTGCCTGAAGCACCCCCTGCAAGGAAAAAATTTCGTGCTACTTCCTGCCCTCCACCGATTTCAGCAATAGTCCCGTAAATAGCCTGGCTTAAATTAATTCGCAAAGCTTTACGGTTAGTGCTTAGCACATCCCTGTCCATAATTCTGAAGATTAAATGACTGATGTCAAAGATACGAATTAAGAAACATTAAAAAATTTGAGTGCATTCTGCTTACTTTTTTTTAATACTAACGTATAATCTTAACTTCTGTATATTATCTTTGTATATAGGATGGAAAAAGATGTTTAAATTCATTGTTCTGTGCTGCTTGCAGAGCATCCGGTAGAATTTTTCATAATATATCAAGGATAGTTGTAGTATAGCTGATTCATCACCAGATTAACTAGGTGAAACTGACAAGTATGGAATTGATTCTTGCCTTCACGATACTTTCCGTAGCTATTCAGGTAGCAGCAATATTTTTTTGGGTAAAGGACAAATGGTACCAGGGAGGTAAACTATATGATTATCTGATCCTTGGAATCGTTATGCTGCTAATTGTTCACCAGGGTTTTATGATATTAAGCGAGTACAGCGGCTTTGAGAATGGACAACTCAACCCATTTTTTGTAATCAGCATTTTCCTGATATCCTGTTTTATCTTTTCTTTCATAATTTTCTGGAAACCGAAGAAAAGAAATAATAATGAACTGATCTTTCCGGGATCCGAGAAAGAACAGCCTGGCAATGGCCTGCAGTTCTATCAGAACTTCAAGATCCTCGTGGAGTTTACCAAGGATATGATCTGGACGATGAATCCGGATGGGGAGTTTATCTATGCCAGCCCCACTTCCAAAAAACTGCTAGGCTATGACCCCTATGAATTGCTGATGCAGAAGTTGGAGGATGTCGTAAGCAAGGAATCATATCCCGAGGTCAAGGCAAAGATGGATCTTGCAATCGATAAGCTCAATAAAGGTGAGAAAGTTGAAGGATTCATCCTCGAGGTTGAACACCTGCACAAGAATGGGCAAACGGTATGGACAGAGATTCATGTTAATTCGCATCATGATAATCATGGTAAGGCCCTTGGATTTGTCGGGGTGACAAGGGATATCTCAGACCGAAAGAACTCAGAGAAGAAATTACTTTATCGCTATAAGTTTGGCCAGCTTGTGTCCGACATATCTCAAAAGATCATTGGAACAAAAAGTGCTGAGCTGGATGATGCCATTGAATATGCACTTGAGCAAATTGGAACCCTGGAAGGTATTGATCGTTGCTATATCTCACTGGTTGACGATGATTTGAATGAAATTAGTAATACTCATGAATGGTGCACCGACGGGATTCCATCCCGTAGAGACGAGAATCAAAATATATGGCTTAATGTTTTTCCATATTTCGCCAGAGAGCTTCAGCAACTGAAAATCATTCAATACGCAGATACCTCCAGCATGCCGGAAGAGGCAGATAAGGAGAAAAAGATACTTCAATCTCTCGACATCAAATCAATCATGATGATCCCATTGGTCCAGGCAAAGCAGCTGCTTGGTTTCCTTGGATATGAGGCACATTATAAAGCCCGGGATTGGGACGAGAACCTGATCCTATATAGCAAGATGGTTTCAGATATCATTTCGAACGCACTGATGAGGAAAGCTTATATCGAAGTGCTTAAAGATAATGAGGAGAGATACAAGTTATTATCTGATATCACTTTTGAAGGAATAGCACTGCATAAGAATGGCGAAATCATTGATTGTAATGATTCTTTCCCTAAAATATTTCAGCTAAAACGAGAAGACGTTCTTGGAAAAAATCCATTTTCAGAATTCGTAGACCCCGAATATCATAAGCTTGTTGAAAAGAAATTTGAAAGGGGCAATACAGAACCATTTATCCTGAAGGCAACCAGGAAAGATGGTCAGACCATATACCTGGAATGTGAAGGCAAGGCACTGGACATTGAGCAGGAAAGCTACCAGGTGGCATCCATCAGGGATGTTACTTCCCGCATTACAGCAGAGGATGCCCTAAAAGAGAGCGAAGCGACATTAGCCAGTATATTTAAAGCCGCACCAATTGGCATCGGCATGGTTAAGGACAGGAACTTCATCGTAGTCAATGATGAGATCTGCAATATGCTTGGCTATAAACGCAAGGAACTCATTGGACAGAACTCCAGGATGATCTACCAATCGGACCAGGAGTATATAAAGGTTGGTGAGATCAAATACGAAAAAATAAGTGAGCAAGGCATTGGATCTGTTGAAACGAAATTTGTCAAAAAGAATGGTGAAACGATTGATGTGTTTCTCAGCTCAACCCCGATTAACCCTGATAATATAGACAAGGGGGTTATCTTCACTGTAATGGATATCACTGAAATCAAAAAGTCCCAAAGGATTCAGGATGTCTTATACAATATCTCAACAGCGGTTGGAAGATCCGATGACCTGAGCGATCTCTTCAGCAATATACATGTTGAACTGGATTCATTGCTCGATACTTCCAATTTCTTTATTGCCCTGTATGATAAAGAAAAGGATCTTATGCACCTGCCATACATGAAGGATACAAAGAAAGTATTCGAATCCTTCCCCGCAGGAGACACAATAACGGCCCTGGTAATTAAAAACAATATCTCCTATTTCCTTAAGGACCACGACATTGAGGAGCTGGCGAAGAAGAATCTGATAAAGAGATACGGTGCTCCTGCAAAAGTCTGGGTTGGCGTGCCACTGAAGGTTGAAGATGAGCCGATTGGCGTTATGGTCCTGCAGAATTATGATGATGATAAGGCATATGACCAGAGGGACCTTGAGTTGCTTGAGACGATTGCTCCTCAGATAGGATTGTCCATCCTGCGAAAGAAAAATGAAGAAGAGCTTATGTGGATCCAGAAAAACCTGATGGAGGCACAGCGTGTGGCAAGCCTTGGTAGTTGGGAAAGGGATCTCGAATCAGGTCAGACTTACTGGTCAGATCAGTTTTACAGGATTTGTGGGTTTGAACCGGGCTCAGTTACACCATCACCAGAACTGGCTATTCAGATCATTCATGAAGATGACCGTCAAGCTGCGGAACAAGCAATTGAAAACACGATAATTAGTGGAAAACCTTATAGTCTTGAATCCAGGATACTGCTGCCTGATGGAAGCTTAAAGTACGTTCTGTCGAAAGGCGAAATCATCAAGAATGGAGGAGATTCACCTAAGAAATTGATCGGTTCCTACCTGGATATCACGCAACGTGTGGAAGCACAACAAGCTTTAAGGGCTAGTGAGGAGAAATACCGTAATCTTGCAGAATCAGCTCCTTATGGTATTGTTGTGCATGGTGACTACCGTGTGATGTATGCCAATGATGAAGCCGCCAAGATACTGCATAGTGAGAATACAGAATCGTTGATTGGCCGAAATGTTATGGATATTGTCCACCCGGATTATGTCGATATTGTCAGGGAAAGGATTGAAAAGATCTATGGGTCGGATATGATCCTGGACGCCATAGAGGAGAAATTCTACACATTCGATGAAAAGCTGATCGATGTTGAAGTGTCTGTTTCATCAATTGTTTTCAATGGGCATCCGGCAGCCCAGGTTATTTTCAGGGATATTTCTAAGACCAAGAAGGATGAAGAGGACATTCAAAAGCTTTCCAGTGCAGTAGAGAAATCGCCTGCATCAGTGAGTATCACTGACCGGAACGGAGTCATTCAGTATGTCAATCCTCGTTTCTGCGAAGTGACAGGCTATGAATCCGAAGAAGTAATCGGCCAGACGCATTCCCTGCTGAAATCAGGAAAGCATGATGAATCATTCTACAAGAAACTTTGGGCTACCATACAGGCTGGTAAGGTCTGGCAGGGAGAGATCTATAACAGGAAGAAGAATGGTGACCATTTCTGGGCAGAAGAGTCTATTTCATCGCTTAAATCACCTTCAGGGGAAATAACCCACTATGTTGCATTATGGCAGGATATCACCAGCAGGAAACAAATGGAAGAAGAGTTGATCCGGGCTAAGGAGCAGGCAGAAGAATTGAATAAAGTCAAGTCCAATTTCCTTGCTACCATGAGTCATGAGCTCAGGACTCCTTTGAACGGTATCCTTGGCTTTGCCGAGATACTGTCTGATACCATCCATGATAAGGACCAGAAGGAGATGGCAGACATCATTAACCAGAGTGGTAAAAGACTTCTTGAGACGCTAAATTCCATCCTAAACCTGTCTGCAATGGAATCAAACCAATTGCAATTCAGGGAAAAAGAAACAGACGCAAGACAGGTAATCCTGGATGTTAAGAAATTGTATGTTGCGAATGCGAACAAAAAGAAGATCTACCTTGTCACCGACTTTAAAACACCTTATACAGTAATAAATACAGATGAGCGCTTTCTGCGCCAGGTCTGCAATAACCTGTTGAATAATGCCATCAAATACACTAATGAAGGCGGCGTGGTTATCGAGGTTGACGAAGATGACCATAATGGTAAGCATTGGCTGACTATCAAATTCGTCGATTCGGGTATAGGTATTTCTGAAGAAAACCTGAAATTGGTATTTGATGAGTTCCGCCAGGTTAGTGAGGGATATAACAGGGAGTTTGAAGGCTCCGGCCTTGGCTTGCATATTTGTAAGAGGTATGTAGATGCCATGAAGGGGGAACTCCATGTAACCAGCAAACTTGGTGAAGGATCTACTTTCTTTATAAGGCTTCCCTATGATGAATCCCCAGAGCATAAAGCTTCGGTAAGAACAAAAAAATCGTTGGAAACATCAATTTTTGATGATGTCCCCGACCGTATGGATACCAATATCCTGCTGGTCGAAGACGAAGAGTCAAACCAACAATATGTAAAACACCTCTTAACCAAGCTGAAATATGGTGTCGAAGTCGCGTCCTCAGGCCATGAAGCTATTGCACATGCAGAAAGCAAACGCTTCGATATCATCCTGATGGATATCAACCTGGGTAAGGACATGAATGGCGTTGAAGCGATGAATATCATCCGGACAAAAGATGGTTATGCCGATGTTCCGATCGTTGCAGTAACAGCCAATGCCATGAGCCAACATAAGGAAGAATTCCTCGCCGAAGGTTTTAATTATTACATATCCAAGCCTTTCTCAATGGAGAAGCTCTCCGGGCTAATCAACGAAATATTAGGAGCAAGAAAATAATTCCTGTTCACTCATTACTCGTCACGCGTCACGTATTTATACATCCCCCTTGGTATTTTCCCTTAATTATCATCCTGAAATCATTGATATATAGGACATCTGAATATTCTAACCGAATTTGTAATGTGGAAAGTGAACATATCGCCATAATTTGCATTATCTTTATAGTGACAGGACCCGAGGCTAATAAACAAAATGAAAAGCAAGTTTAATAGACTTTCTAAATACAATTTAGAAAATATTAATCCTTATTTTCCTGTTTACATTGCTTTTCTTATCGCCTTTGTTATTGTAGTTGGATTGTCCCTGGGTTATTATTACCAGTTGGATGATTCAAAAGATTTTGTGCGGGATATTCTGATTGAAGGACATGGCATGCTCCTGGATATCATTGTATTTGGTTTCCTCATTCATTACATTAGCAGAAAAAGAGAAAAGAAACTAGAATTCAAAAGATATCTGGAGGAAATAGATGATTTCAGGGGATGGTACAAGGAAGAAGCAAGTTTCAGGATTTCCGGAATAATAAAAAGGCTGACGAAGGAGCATAATAATGGGATTAAACTTTACCTGCAGGATTGCAACCTGAGGGGTGCAGATTTGGGTATGGTGAACCTCAATGGCAGCATCCTTGATATGGCTAAATTAGATGGAACCAACCTGCTTGGTGCCAACCTTATCGGAGCCAGTCTGTTCATGTCAAGCATGGAAGGAGCCATTCTTTCAAGCGCCTATCTCACCGACGCAAATCTTTCAAAAGCAAACTTAAAAGGGGCCAGATTCGAGCGTGCATATCTGGCTAATGCAAAACTTAATGGAGCAGACCTGTCCGGTGCCATACTTGATATGGCAGAAATGAAAGGTGCGCAGATGAATGAAATATTCATGCAGGAGGGTAGTTTTTACAAAGCAGATCTATACAGGGCCAACCTGGAGAATGCTACTATATCGAGAGTGAACATGGCCTGGGTCAATTTATCATATGCGAAGCTTGATGGTGCGGTCATGAAGAGATCAAACCTTGAAGGCGCAAATCTTGAAGGTGCCTCCCTGGTTGGGGCCAATCTTAATGGAACCAGGCTTTCAGGTGCAAGTCTCAAAGGGGCGAACCTTGAAAATGCCAGCCTTGAAGGTGTCGATCTGAGCAATACCAACCTTGAAGGTGCTACCCTTGAAGGTGCCAGGGTAAATTTAACTCAGTTGGAGGATGCTGAGTCCATACATCACACAGTCTTGTCGGATGGAACGTATCTTGGTGATTAACCATTAAAGTTTCTGATATTCAAAAGTAGGATACCCTTTCACCCCGTCATCATTATAGAAATTGATGAACCTGAGCTTATAATAAAATCCATCAGTGTCCTGGATCAGGTAATTTCGACCTTCGATGATAACATAGGTGAGGGTGCCACCTCCGGTGACATCACCAATGATATCTTTCCAGTCGTAACCAATCTCATCTATCGCTTCAGAATAGTATTTGTTAATGGCATCATTGATAGTGATCTCGTGGAAGCTTAAAAGGGAATCTTCATGTATGATAACACCATTGCGGTTAGACAACACACCGGTCAGCAAATAAGGGTAAAGTTCACCTTCATCCGTTCTTAGCATGGTGGTGTACTGTGTGAACAATAGGTCCCATTCAACTTTCCTTGGCTCTAAACTGAGCTGTTCACCACCATTTTTAAAAGAAAAATTGACAAAATTGACTTCATTGTCCTTCAGGATGGTGAACGTGTTTTCATTTGAGCCATCCATCATCGCGTATGAAAACGAAAAACTCTCCTCAGTCAGTTTTTCAAAAACAATTTTTCTTAATCCCAGCAAATTACCTGCCTCATCATAACCCCGGTTTAATACATAAACATGGCGACTATAGCTGTGGCTTGAATCAGCACCTGAAAACTGCACCCAATCACCAATAGCTGTCGAATCAAGATTACCGTCAGATTTATCAAACCTCCAATCCATACCTGCGGTATCAATCATGGCTTCAAAATCTGTCGAACCGGTATTGCCAATGACCATAAAGGTGGATGTGTTTAAGATAATGTGCCAACCCCGCTTACCACATTCAAAACCAAGGTCCCAATCACTTTTCAGGTTCTCAGTTAACTCTTGTCCGGAGCCCAGGTCAAAATAGACCTGCTTTTCATAATTGTTTTGGCCGGTAAGTCCAATGGCAACCGTTTCCACATCACCAGGATCATGGGGCAATAATTTCTCGTCCTCCTTAAAACAGGATGTCAGGATACTCAGTGCTGTCAGTAATATGAATGATAATCTTATTTTCATCATTTAGTATTTGTTGAAGACATATGATAAGGAAAGGAATACCGTCCTTCCCCAGCCAACAGGATAAGCACCCCCACCGGAGTGAACCCCACCACCATCTCCACCAGTAGCCGGTATGATGGTATTATCAAACAGATTGTTTATTCCTGTCGATACTCTTAATGAATTATTCAGAAATGCCTTGCTGATGGTAATCTCCATGGTATTGTAATCACTGATATAGCCTTCCACAACCTCATCTTCACCTGTCAAGTAAAACTGGGGCAGCCTGCCATTGTATTTATAAAAGACTGAAAAATCCATATTCCACCTCAGGAATCTGTAATTGACACTGCTGATCACATCAGGGCTATAGAAAAACTGATCTATATTCTGTTCTTCAGATATGGAATTGTACCTGCCTGTAACACCAAAGCCAAGCTTCACACTTAGGTTAGGATATAGCCTGAAGTCTGCTTTGGCCAGAAAACCCTGGGTAATATATTTGTCTACATTTATATATGTGTAAAGGTCCCCTGCAACCTGTGCAAGTGTTATGACATTGTTGATGTTATTGTAGAACAGGCTCAGTTCTCCGTTGTAGAAAAACTTTCCTTTTTCACGCTGATAGTTGAATGAAAAGTTCAGGTTATGGGAGTTTTCTGCTTCAAGGTCTTCATTACCCCTGATATTATGGTTGACATCTACGAAAAAGAGGTAAAGTTCTTTCAAGGACGGCGCCCTGAACCCCCTGGAGTAAGAACCACGAATTGAATAATGCTCTGAGAATCCCCATTTCACATTGAAGGAATATACCAGGGGCGCATTATATTTTGTGTTGTAAATGAACCTCAAGCCTGGCTGAAAAAGAAAATTGGACACCGGCTCCCATTTAATACTTAAAAAAGCAGCGTAATCGCCTATCTGTTGGTATTGATCAGTAATTCTTTTTCCTTCACCGGTTTCAATATTTATGTCGAAGCCAGCCTGGTAGTTGAGCTTTAATTCTCTATTATTCTTGCTGTAGGTCCCCCTGAAAAGATAAGAGTTGAATATCGTTGTATCATGATCTTCGGTATTGGCAGTCGGCTTTTCCTCCAGGCTGGTCAGGTCCTTGATATAGGTGTTCTTCTTCCTGTTGAAATATGACCAGGCAGCCATGAAGTTGAAATAGCGCTCGTTCCTGAATTTCTTGCTGACCTCTACCTTATTTGTAAACCGGGTGGTGTAGAAATAGCTGTCGAAAGCCATTTCAAAATAGGGTGGGAGCAAATTGCCCCTGTTCAGAAGCTTTTCATTGAAAACTGAAGATGATATTTTAAACTTAATGTCTTTATTGTCATAAATATAGTATCCATCTAAAAAGAACTGCCTTTTGGGTTTCCATCGGTCACTTCTCAGGCTGTCAATATCAGTATAACCATTAAAAAAATTTCTTCCTCCTGAAAATGAAAAGAGATGGTTCTTCTTTTTAAAGGACAGCCCTGCATCAAAATTGAAAATCCCTACGGATTCCATATAGGTATTGGCATTACCGGTAAACTTCGTGTTTTTGTTTTCTTTTGTAATGATGTTTACGACACCGGCCAAGGCATTGCTGCCATAAACTACCGACATGGGGCCTTCTATGATCTCGATATGGTCAACATTATAAAGGTTGAGCTGGCTGATATCAATATTACCGTTCATCCTGCCAATGACCGGAACCCCATCGATAAGGAATTTAATGTGCTCTCCTGTCAATCCTTGTATGCTCATGCTGGAACCCAGTGCACCATCCTGCGAGGTCCTGATATTAAGCTCACTGTTAAGCAATTCATTAAGGTTATTGGCTCCCTTTTGCTCTATTTGCCTGCTGTTGATCACCTGGACCTTATAAATGGACTTGTCTGCTTTCTCAGGGGTGTATTGAGCTGTGACTACCACTTCATCCATGCTATGGACTTTCGGCTTAAGGCTAAGGCTGTATGATTTCCCGGGGAAGACGGTGTCGAAAAGCGTTTCATAGCCGACACTGGAGATGGCGATAATGGATTGTTTCTCTGATGCATTGGTTATACTGCCCGATTCATCAGTAATTGCGTGTACCTCTGCACTTCCGTCAATTGACTCAAAACATACATGGGCAAATGGAACCGGCCTGCCGGTTTTTTCATCCAGGATGATTACTTTAACCTGCTGACTGAACCCATTAACAGCCAGCAGGAAAGTAATCGCGAATAAACCAAATATGTTTTTGTAGTTGAACATTAATGTGATGCAACAATGATCTTTTTACTCCACATTAAATCTTTGTGAATAACTGTCAGAATATATAAACCACTTTTATAGTTCGCTAGGTTCAGATCCATCTTACTGGCACCAGCCTCAACCACCTTATCCGTTTTCAGTATCACTTTCCCACTAATATCCATGATCATAACCTTAACATCGCCACTAATACCTTCAGGAATTGTTATATTCATATGGTCTATAACAGGGTTAGGGGCAATGCTTATATCATTTGTTTCTGTAATGATTTCATAAATGTCCGTGGCTGATGTCAGTGACTTAATAAAGCCGATCTTACCTGTACCTGATCCCTCGAAATTTGTGAAAACAAGCTTAAAAACATCACCTTCCAACGCTTGAACAAAATATGCCACTGAATCAACAATGGCCCATGAGAAGGTGCTTAGTTCAAATACTTTCCACTCGTACCCAACAGGTGACCTGGCAGTATCCATTGGCATTGCTGTCCATTCAATATAATCCGGCGCTATTTCCTCGAATTTATTTGCAGCAACATCAAAATTGTTCAGGACACCGGTAACAGGGTAGGGGGTCCCGTCAGGTTGAATTGACATGTATTTTGTAAACAGGATATCCCAGGTATCTGCGTTAGGATCACGGTCGCGTATCTCACCATCGGAGACAGAGAAATAAACAAACCTTTTATCAATATATTCATTGCAATCAAGCTCTATCTCTCTCTCACCTGTTCCATCCAGGTTGGCATACTTATACAAGTATAGGTTATCAATTGAAACCTTTTCTTTGATCCATAGTTTTTTGAATGTACCATCCTGGAGTTTGATAATATACAGGGAATCACCAACTACATTATGGGTAATGGGGTTGTAGTGGCCCCACCCATAATCAGGATGACCTTTGGAATGTCTATTGAAGGCCCCATCTTCCCACTCATCCGGAGAGTTGTACAGCAACTTCCATGATGACAGGCCAGCAGTATCAACCGATGCCCAACCGCCAGTATCAGATGTTGGATAAGCATACAGTTCCACACCTGCCGCACCGTTGGTCAAGATAGCAGCGCTCCATGTTAAGGTATAAAATGCGATGTCCCAATTTGTGCGGTCAACTGACGATACCTGGCCATTGTTCATGCTGTAATAAATATCGTTGGCATAGCCAGGGCCCATTGCAACGGAGTCTTCTTCTGTTACTTCAAGCGCTGAGGCTGATAGGTGCAAAGTGAATATTATGATTGTGGTTAAAGTTATGATGAAGGTATGTTTGCTTATAGTAAGTTTCATTTTTTAAATTGTTATAGTGTTATATTGCTATACTGTTATATTGCTATACTGTTGTATTGCTATACTGTTATATTGCTGAACTGTTAATGGTGTGGGTCCTGGGTGAGCATACTCAATGCCATCAGGAAATATGATAATTCAAATGATTTATCACAAATAATACCTTAACAGAGAATTTCAGGAAAGAGGGGGAGCCCTTAGGCTTAGGTCCGGGCCAAGTATCTTTTCCAGCAACAAGACATCACCGGCGAGAACAAAGGAATGCAGCTGATGAACAGGTTCTGGAAGTTGTTGGTTTGCAGAAAGCAAAGAAATTGCGTTGAACTGGACGTCTGCATCCGATACTTTGTCGTCCTTGGGTTTAGGTTTGATGAATGACCAGGTAGAAACAGTACTGTCTTTTTCCAGCACGCGATCAAGGTGAAACTGCACAAGGGAACCCACAAAGACCCAGCAGAATGCGATCATTGTGACGATTGTAGTCCATTTTCTGAAATTACTGTTCATTTCCTGATCAAATAATGACTATTTGCAACAAAAATATGATTATCTGCAATGCAAATAATTAAATATGTAAATATTTAGAAATTTATAACGATTCTAAAGGAAAGTCAGTTCTCCGCGTCACGCTACTTAAGCGGCTGTAACGGGTAATAACTCATGATTATGGCAACAGACTTAGAAATATTTCTTTCTCTTTTGTTAGGGTTCTCATTTACTGTTCTGGAACCCACACCCTGCCAGAGCAGGTTTTTGGTTGAAGCATTAAATACATCACAAACCAGTGTTCCAACCGTGTAGTCATATTCATGGTAAGTGGTTGAAGAATACCCGGCTCCCCAGCCCCATGGGCTATAATAACCATAACCTCCTGCACTATAATGATCAGTGTAAGCATTTACGCTGGTTTTCTGGTCAAGGACAATAAAGAGTGCTATGACAAGATCCCCTCCGGATAACATATACTGGATTCCTCTTTTTTCAAATTCATCAGCAAAAGCATTTTCAATTCTTACCTTTTCAAACTCGGTGAGCAGCTTATCACTTTCCTTTTGCCATCCGTAATAGCTATAGGTCTTAAATTGTGTGAAATCGGCAGTCTTGTCCCAGTCGGCAGTGACATTTATGCTGGAGCAAGCACTCAGGACCGCAACAGATAATATAATTGCAAGGATTCTAAGTCTCATAATTTTCATTTTTTTGGTACATGGCCCATGGAACATGGAACATGGAACATTGAACATTGAACATGGTCCATCATTTACTAATTACCTTAAACTCCGTCCTCCTATTCATCGCTCTTCCTTCTTCGTTATCATTGGTAGCGATAGGTTGTGAAAACCCATAACCCTTGAATGTCAGCCTGTCCCTGTCGATGTCTTTTGCCACCAGGTAATCAACAACAGCCTTGGCCCTCTTTTCTGACAATTCCTGGTTATACAACTGCGATCCGACATTATCAGTATGTCCTGAGATCTCAATCTTTAAAGTAGGCACATCATTTAGCAATTTTATCAGGCGCTCAAGCTCAGGGATGGACTCTGGCTTCAGGGTTGCCTTGTTGAATTCAAAGAATATGTTTTTTAGCACGATCTTACTTCCCACTTTCACCTTGGCAAGGTAGATGTCCTTTTTCATTTCCTTGAATACGGTAGTAGGAGGGATGTCGAAGTTTTCTGAATAGAACAGGTATTCCTTCGCCTTGACTGCAAAAGCATAACTCTTGCCTGAAGGCAACGACACCATGTATTCCCCTGTTCTTTCATTTGATTCGAAACTGGCAATCATCTGGAAGCTCTGGTTGTCGATTATTTCCATCAATACTCCTAAGGGGCTGTGTGAAACCTGGTCCATGATCTTCCCTCTGATCATTACAAGTGCAAAATCTTTAACTTCCACTTCTTCTTCAAGGCGGGTTTCGTTTACTGGCTTAAATTCAAAGGCAAGATGCTCAAATTGGTGCTTATGTGCATGAGGCTTCTCTGGTCCAAGGAAGGTAACCATGTAGATATCCCTCTTTCCATAACCTTTAATATCAAACGAAGAGTAATACCCATGTTTCCCTGTGGGATTAACGGTGAAGAAAATATCATCATCAGGAGTATTCACTGGGTACCCAATATTCACAGGCTCAGTCCATTCGTCATTTTCCTTGTACGATACAAAGATGTCATATCCTCCCATGGTTTTATGTCCTTTGGAACTGAAATATAGGGCCTGTCCGTCGGCACGCATGTACACACCATGCTCATCATAAGGAGTATTAATGGCTGAGCCAACGTTTACAGGGTCTTCAAAAAACAGTTTATCCTCCTTTGACTTTTCAGCAAGGGCAGTGTAGTAGATGTCCTGGCCACCGAAGCCTCCTTCACGATCGCTCACAAAGTAAAGTCCTTTCATATCCGGGGAAAAGCAAGCAGATGACTCATGGAACTTGGTATTGATCTCATCAGGCAGGTGCTTGGGGTTCTGCCATTCCCCTTCTCTGATCTGGCATATGTATATATCCCCTCCGTTCTCATCACCTTTATAAATCAGTACCCACCTGGCATCAGGCGAAAGACCTACAATGGCATCATGGGAGTCTTTATTAAAAGGCTTTCCGGGATTCTCCGGCTCGGTCCATACCTCCCCTGATTTTTTTGAAATGTAGATGTCTTCGTAATACTCGTTGTAGACAGGATCCATTTTTCCTCCGGTCGTTACATCACGGCAGGAGGTGAACATCAGTACGGATTCATCTGCACTAACAATGGGGGAGTATTCAGGCCACTTGCTGTTGACAACATTACCAATATTATCAATAAATACCCTTATTGGATTGCGCACGATATCCTTACCATCTTCACATTCCTCGATCATCTTATCAATAGCATCGCCATATTCAGTAAGCTCAAAGGGTGTAAGCGTATGCCTGTATTTGGAATACATGTCCATGGCCTTGTCAAAATCGTAATTCAGGTGATAAGCCCTTGCCAAGATATACCGTTGATTGGCAGCAGCTTTTGGGTCAAGCTTGATAGATTTTTCCAGGTGTGTGATGGCCTTTGTCTTCTGTACTGTATGCAGGTAGCATTTACCAATATTGTAGTTCAGAAGGGCATTCTCAGGATTGAATTTATTTGCTTCCAGGTACAGCTCAAGGGCTTCCTCATAACGTGGCGGCTCAAAAATCAGAAGTTTATCAGCCTCCTTGATGGTTCTCATGGCATCCCTCATTTCGCTGGTCTTGTCCGGGAAATTATCTTTAATAAATTCTACATTACCCTGGCCCGATGCCTGAAGGGCTATTGTTACTGCTATTGCTGTTGTAATCAGTATCTTCTTCATAACATTAATCATTATCACAAAGTTTAACATACTCGGCGGCCTGTTCTATACCAAGCTCCAGAGCTTTTGCCCAGTCTGAACATGCACCTTTTGGATCGCGCATCATTTCTTTGGTGATGCCCCGGTTCAGGTATGCTTCACCATCATCAGGAACGAGTTTCAAATATTCATCATAATCAGCAATAGCGTCGTTGTATTCTTCCAGATGATAATTTGCAATCCCCCTGTTGTTGTATGCAGGAGCATACAGTGGCCTGATCTCCAATACTGTTGTGAAATCTGTAATTGCCTCCTTATATTTCTTGAGGGCTATCTGTGCTATCCCACGGTTGTTGTATGCAATATAGTAGCCGGTATCAACTTTGACCGCAGCGGTGTAATCGGTGACAGCAGTATTATATTTTCCCAATTCATAATTTAGCCCGCCCAGGTTGTTGAATGCCAGGGCCAGGGTAGGATCATAGATGGTAGCTTTATAAAAATCCTCTTTCGCCAGGTCGAGGTATCCGAGCTTCCAGTTTGTGCTTCCACGGTCGTTGTAAGCATAAGCATAATCATTCTTCACACTTATTGCCCTGGTATAATCATCAACGGCTAGCTGGAACTCTTCTTGTTTAAACTTGGCCCCACCCCTGTAATAATACGCCTCAGCGAAATTTGGATTAAGCCTGACTGCCTCGGTAAAATCTTCAATGGCACCCGGATAATCACCAAGCTGATATCGTGCAAGGCCTCTTCCAAAAAAGGTTTTGTCCGTTTTTTCAAGTTTCATGGCATCATTGTAGTCAGCTAGCGCACCGGCATAATCGCCCAGCTCATAACGTACCTGCCCCCTGTTGTACAAAGCTTGCCTGAAACCAGGTTTCAGGGTAAGGACATTGTTAAGCTTAACCACGGCCGAGTCAAGCAGGCCATCTTCATAATACTCAATACTTTGATTGTACATTATCTCGGCCTGCTGATCATCAGCAAAAGCCGTGTCGGGGGTACCTGCATTTTGGTTTGTCTGTCCTGCCGCAATGAAAGCAATGCAGGATAGAAAAATCCATAGAATAATAGATTTCATAGGAAACAAATTCAAAGGTTTGTGCAAACTAAGTTATAAAATTCAACATTAATATACGACATTGAAGCAAAATTTACAAATGGTTAAGAACTTCATAAGTAAAAAATTTGTCTTTACCTGTTGATTTCCTTATATTTGGTTTAATTAAATTTAAACCCATACGATCATGAAAAAATTAGTACAATTATTTTTTATAGGAGCATTAATTCTCTCCGTTAATAGTGCCTATAGCCAATTGGAGCTAAGTGCATTTAATCAGACAGGTTCTGCATATGCAGTAACCGCGTTGACTGATTATCAAAGTTTGGGCGTTAACCCGGCAAACCTTGGCTGGACGCGCAACGATCATAAGATGAACATTGGTTTAATTGAAAATGCCTACATGGTTTACTCCGAGCCGCTGACCAAGAAGCAATTGACCCATGACTTGTTTGGAGGAGGCGATCCGTTTGCCAATGATGCGGAACGTCAACAAGCAGTTAAGAATTTTACTGATGCCCTGCTGATGATGCGGGGTTCTACAATGTTTTTTGGTATCTCATGGCAGGATGAAAAAATCGGAGGCTTTGCTTTCCAGGCCAGGCAAAGGATTATGTGGAGAAATAATATCAACCAGGAATCATCCAGTTTTTTGTTTAATGGATGGAATGATCCTTATTTTGATATTCAAATTACTGATGAAGAAGGTAATATTGTACAGGGGCAATCATCTGAACCTTTAAAAGCATCTGTTATTTATGCACCTTCAATAATTTCTCATGTCTGGTATAATGAATACATCCTGGGTTATGGACGTAAATTTGTTGATAAAGAAAATTTTAAGTTTTACGCAGGGATTGATTTGAAACTCATTCAGGGATTTGGAACACTCAGGGTAGAAATACAGGATGACTATTCAGTAAATGCCTATTCTGCCTTAAACCCAATATATCAAGTTGAATATAATGAACCAACCCCTTCTAAAATGACTGGTGACGGGTTGCAAACCGCAGGGATGGGTTATGGAATGGACATAGGATTGACTTTTGAGGTCCAGTCGGATATCAAGATATCTCTCGCACTGAATGATCTTGGGCAGATTAAGTGGGACGGTAATGTTTATGAAGGTATTGATGTAGATATTGAAGAGATTGAATCAGGCGGATTGAATAGTTATAATATTTTTGATGAAGCTGATGGTATCATGGCAGATAATACCAATTATGGTGGTTGGATCGGATTGAAAGACAATCAAATCAAACTGCCAATGAGCACCAGGATAGGAGCAAGCTATAATATTCTCAAGGTTGAAGAAGATGAGATGATGCTCGATGTGGGGTTGGATGTGCTGGTCCCGCTGGAGAAAGAAGTTCCGGGATCATATATCAAACCTGTAATAGCATTTGGTGTTGGTTACGAACCTGCTGAATGGGTACGGATAGGTGTTGGCTTTGTACAAAGCGGAGAGTTCGGGACAAATATACCTCTTGGTGTAACATTCAGGCCGGTGTTGAAAGAAAATGTAACATGGGAAATAGGTGTTGCCTCGCGCGATTTCACTTCACTTTTCAAACAGAACAATCCTAACCTCTCAATTGCATTTGGCTTCCTGAGGTTTAGCTTCGGAGAAAAGAAAGAAGCAGAAAAAAGGTACTTGGATAATTAATAATTAAGGTATTTCTGATCACTGGTCAGTGTTCAGTGATCACTAAAAGTCTGACAAGAATTGTCAGACTTTTTTTATTGCACCTGTATCGTTAAGAGGTAAGTCTCGTTATCATCGTCGTCGAAATCATTGTATTTATATGTCTTATTAGCATATTTCACGGACGATTGAAGGTTAGCAGCAGTGGCTGTGATGAAAGCCTCATCCTCAGTATTTTGTAGTGTCATCTTTTGTGTAAAAGGACCCATAATACCAGTGGAATCTGTCTCTTCCATATACGAAGCAAGGATAATCTTGTTGCCGTTGCATGCATGAAGCTCAAAACTCAGGGTGACTATCTCACCTGGAATAATATTATTGTTCTCATCCAGGACCTGCACCCTGACAGTCATAAACAGATCTTTGGGGGAAGCTATCGTATGATCGCAGGGATCAACACTATCTTCTGTACAGCCAATGAATGAAAGTATGATTATAAGGAGCAGGCTGATGAATGGTCGAAATTTACAATGTGTTTTCATTTTATTCGAGTTTAAAGAAAAGGGAAATGTAAAGATAAGAATGAAAAGAGGTTTCGTCAAGCAAGATAGGTATAATTACCCACTCACTCATCAAACCGTAACCCGCATTTTGAGCAATACTTGGTGTTAAAGACATCCCCAAGGAGTCCGTTGCAAGCAGGACATCTCCAGATAAATGCGTTACTGACAATGAGGCCAAAAGTTATGATATAAAAGAAGGGAGCCCAGGTAAGCTTGGGCAAACCAAAAAGTCTCCAGTCTGGCAAGGCAAGAATTGTGACGGTGATCATAAACACGATGGTGGTAATGGCAATGGTAATGCGAGCCTGCTTTCGTTTCTTAAATATTTCCCGAAATTGCTTGATTTCTGCATCCATCTCTTCGAACCCTTTTTCCATGGCAAGATGTGTTCCCAGGACATCATTGATCAATCTAATTGTATACATCCTGGGACTTACCTCGCCGGTTTCAATGCGTTGAATAGTGCGAACATGAACATTGCATTGATAGGCCAGCTCTTCCTGTGTCAGGCCAAGTTCTTTCCTGGCTTCTCTGATATGACTACCAATCGACCGTTCCTTCATAATGTAAAATTAAGATAAATTACCGGACCAAACCACGGCAAATTCACGGCATTTAGCAGTTTTTATAATTACTGAGAGAGTATACAGGTGGCCATTCTGGGAGCATTGTCACTATAATTATCCTTGTGGATAACATATTCTAAAAACAAACTGCCATCTTCATCAACTTGTGCAGCACCAATCTCTTTGTCAGTTGTAATATGTATGCGTACCATCTCGACCATATGATCTGCAATTTGTTCTAACTGCTCTACGGAGATATTATAAAAGCATCCTATTCCATAGTTTATCCCAACGCCAATACCCTTCCCCCTGAAATCACCACAGGGATATAGAGATAAGATCTGGTCGTCATCAAAAATAATATCAAAGGAATTGTGTGTATGAATTTCATATCGTGAACTATATGACCTCACCTGGTAAAAGAATAAATAAAATTTTTCTCCTGATTTTGCAAAGCTTACTCCAGCAGCTGTGGAAAACTTGCTAAATATGGTTTTAAATTTTGTGGAAACATCAACTGTGATGTTGCAATCCTCAGATTTAGCATATTTGGTAAATTTCTTTATTGATTTGAATTTACATTGAGCTTCTGCATTAGTAGCAGTGCCCAATAAGAGTAAAATACTAATTGCAAGAATAAATAACTTTTTCATAATAATAATTTTATAATGTTATAACTAAGCCTAACCTATATGACTTTTTTTGAATATTTGGGTATACCATTAAAGAAGTGATTGCCTTGTCAGGGAAATACAGTCGTTTCCATTTATAAATAAATGCCCCGATAATGGCACCTATAGCTCCACATCCTACTGTAAAACCGACATACATCCCTGCCCAGTTATAATCATCCAATAAGGGATCGGCGCTGTATGCTAGATGGGTGATTCCTACAGAAAAGAGCCCTATTCCTGCTCCTATCAGACCATATGTCAATGCATGGGACCCTTTCTTTACAGAAAGATATTTAAGATCTTTCACGGCTACCCGGGTTTTACCGGCAGCCCCAACAGCATTATAAACCAATATTGAATCATTGATTAGCTCCAGGCCGTGTACTTTAAGAATCTTATGATCTTTCGAATAGACCCTTGCCAGGGAATAGGTCTTGTTTATTTGGACGTATTCCTTTTGCGCAAATAAGGAAATGCTGAATAAAATCATTAAAAATAATAAGCTAATGTGTTTCATTTTTCACCTCCGATTTTTATTCTTAAAATAAATGTTTGATAAATATGCTGAGAACCAAAAAGGATATACAAGTTAACTGCAAAGATGCCCCTGATGAATAGCGGGGGTAAGGTGGGTGTGTTTTTCATAAGATAACCATAATTGACTGAGCAATATAATGAATAAATTGCTATAAATCAAGGCTTCTCAAGGCTTATGAAGAAACGTATTTAATTTTATGATATATTATTGAGTTTTACGAATATTCGTTGGGTTTATGGGGATGGATTAGTTAAAGATGAGATGCCCATTGCTATTTCTTTATGATACTTTCAGCCCGTCTTTGCTCAAGTACTTCAATGAAAGGTATTCTTTGCTGGATGCTTACATTGGTAGCATGGTTAAGATAATTCTCAAACTGGTAAAACTGGGCAGCTTTCACCGGGCCTATCATGTTTGAAATCTTTGTGAAGTAAGACTTCTGGAGTTTTTTAAATGCTATCTCCATTTTAACTCCTTGATTGACTAACTTTTTTGCATCTTCATCCGATATGTTATCTGCATTTTTAAGGTATTCATGCACAATAGCACTTCGTTCCCGGCTTAATTCAGTCCGTTTTATCTCATATTTTTCATAAAGAGGCCAGAAAAGGGAATCCTGTTGAGGAGTTAATTGCATGTGATCCTTGACCAGGGATGCTTTTTTAGCACCAAAATTTTTTATCATGACCTCCGATTCTCCTGTTGTATGCTCTTGAGAAAAAAGGTTCGCTGTAACAAAGGAAGCCATAAGAATTAAGATAATTTGCCTTTTCATAAATTCTTGATTTGTTAATTAAAAACCTTGAACAATAATATAAATTTAAGCCAATTCTAAGAAGTACATTATTGGAAAAGGGCTATATTTACAAAATATACTTAATAATGAGTATTTTTAGTAATGAGTAATTCCCTGAGTTACAATATATTCTTCGAGTTTTACGAAGCATACAAATCCCAAGAATTTAAAAATATCAATCCTGAGGATGAAATAATCCGAAAGTTGGAGGAGAAACTGGAATCGACTGGCCAGTTTTTTCATGTTGCCGACTTGATCCAATTACAAATATTGTATTGTTGCAGGAAATGTCATGCATTTTTCGGAATTAAGGATGACCATGTAGATCCATCAGTCTATATCAACAGGACTCATCCTGATGATGTCAAACGATTCGGATTGGCCAGGAGCAAAGTTTTTAGGATGGCTTCGGACATGTACCATAACCGTAAGGAAAGGATGATTATTTCCAGCCACTACAAAACCAGGAATGCCTCAGGTGGATATGTCGATATTCTTTACCAGCTTTGCCTCTTATATACTGAAAGCCCACATAAAACAGTTTATTCCATTCAAGTGTGCACTGATGTATCCAAAATGCTAAGTGATCAATACGGGTATCATTATTATCTCGGTGACGATATCTCTCAATTTCGTTATCCGGATTCAGAGCTCCTAATGACAGGAAATGTATTTTCCAAACGTGAATTTGAGATTATAAAATGTATTGCAGAGGGCATGGATAGCAAGGAAATCGCTGATAAACTATTTGTGAGTGTTCACACGGTCAATACCCATCGCCGAAATATCCTGGGAAAAACGATGAAAAGAAATACCCATGAGTTGGTAATAGAATTGCAGGAAAGAGGGGTGATATAACTCAGAATATTACCGGCATCCGAAGAATAAAGAACAAAGCAATGTGCATGCTTTCTCAATCCATGTATCTTTTAGGGATAATGATTTTCACACCCAGGTTAAAGCCATACATCGTAAGGTTTAATCCAGATGTGGTTCCAACTTTTGTTTCCCCGATAAAATTAGTTCCATATGCTGAGAATCCAGCAATCAGGTCAATCAGGGGTGAAATGGTGTAGCCTACATTGATGGTTGCAGTCCATGAAAATGAAGATCCCACACCAAATCCTCCAATATCTGCTTTAAACATTAAGGGGACTCTTGGATGTGGATAATAGAGTGTCCTCAAGCCAAGCACTGGATCCCAGAATTCAGCTCTTTCCTCTACGGATGTGGTATCCCGGATACCTTCAATAGCAATAGTTGTTTTAAAGCTATTGTACCGGAATCCCAGGTAGGGATCAATGATCAGCTTTTCACTTATTGGATTATGCATTCCAATTATTAAGCCGAAAAGATTCATTGCTAACTCAGGTTCGGCGATAATGGATTTGGTTTCCTGCGGGTTAGTCCAAAGCACTTTCTCAGATCCCAATTTGGTATAGACATAACTTGGCATGACAAATACCTTACCCTTCGATACTTCAGCATTAATCATAAAAGCCCCTTTCAGGTTGCTGAGCAGGGTGGAAACAGGTACATTTGTACTTTTAGATAAGAAGGTCGTCTCAAGTTCTCCGCTGATCCAGGGTAGCCAAAGAAAAGGAGTTACCTGTACTGTCCATTTACCGGGATCACCATTGGGGTAATATATAGTTTCCTGGCATAACCCTTTTAGTACTGGCGTGGTTAAAAATAATACCAGTAAAACAATTTTTATGTATTTCATATGAGTTCTTTATTAAATCATAATTTGATACCAATCCCGATCAGCGTCAGGAAGTTCCCCTGCGAAGGCAGGGGTTGAGTGATTTATTTTTTAGGGTTATTGGACTCGAACCACGTAGTCTTTGTTAACAGAGTTGATTATCGCCTTTTTAGCAGGCATATTCAATGAAGATTTTGAAACATGGCTGATGCCGGAGCTGAATTTATCATAAATAAGCTCGCCTTCCACAGTATCTTCACCAACAAAGCTGGAGAACTTCTTATAAAGAAATAATTTAGTTGCAGACTCCACCTTAATGGTCAGGTTGTCTCCTTTCATATAAACATCCTTAGCTGAAGCTTCAATGACACCATCATTTTCCTTAATATCAGCTTTGCCAAAGAAATCCAGGAGCTGGCCCTTGGTCATGAAGGCATAGGCAACGGCAACCTCAAGCGCTTTTTCCACATAATCTAAATTATCTTCTGCTGCGTTTTGCTGGATTCTACCCCTAACTCCGCTTTTCTGTTTTACAGTTGTTGAAGCATCAATATTCGTTGCCTCCAGCTTACCTTCCTCATCGAAGCTAAACTCGGATAAAGTAGTAAGCTTTTCAACTCCATCCACCGTAACCACGGAGGCTTTTTTCCACATAAAAGCCTTCAATTGTTCGGTATTGGTAGCATCTGCCTTGCTGATATCAAGGATAAGCTGGTCTCGGTCTACCTGTGCATATGCAGTTGCACAAATACCAAATAAGGTAATTATTACTAGTTTTTTCATATTAAAAATTTTTATTGGTTTACTATTTCACTTCAACTGTCACTTTCGGAATTTTTCCGGTAAAACTGTGATTTTTTTTCTGAGCCAATTGTTTCAACAACAGGAGTTGCCAGGTCAATACCCACATCTGCTGTTTCATCGGCTGAGAAAATCATTGGTTGGGTACGTTCTATCCTGCCTTCTCCTACTTTTTCACCATTGATATAAATAGTTCCGTTTCCGCCTTTTGCCAGGACCACCTCCATCATAAGCAAAATCAAATTTGATGGTTGATTTTCCGGCAGGTAGCTTTTTAGATGATTCTATGGTAAACCGCTGAAGCCCAAGGAAATTATAATCGTAAGCAGGAATCCCATTGTACACATACAATGCCCAACCTCCGAAACGGCCAGCCTGTGCAATGACAATTCCATGGCCTCCATCTTTCGGAACATCAACCTCAGCAGTAATTGTAAAGGATTTATTATTAATGAGAGGAAGGTATTTTCCGTCATTCCTGTCATCCCTTCAGCCAGTGTAATCGATGTTCCGCCTTCCATAATATCTGGTCTGCCAACAGTCTCAGCATTAAATCGTTCCATTACACGATCATCAATAGGTAATACATGGTATTTTTCACCCTCTTTCATAAACAGGTCCTGCAATTCTTTTAGTTTTTCAGGATGTTCTTCTGAAAGGTCATTTGCATAGACTGAAGTCCTTCATTTACATTATACAACTCCCAGATATCCTCAGCCAATGGTCTCTCGGGGTTCATTTCCCATGGTGCCCGGTGAATGGTCCTGGCCAGCCAGCCATCTTTGTACATGGCACGGTTACCAAACATTTCAAAATATTGTTGTGTATGCTGATCGGTCAGCATTGGCATCATTAAACGAATACAGCATACTTGTTCCAGCTCATAGGAACCTGCTTAACACCATTCACTTCAACAGGTTCAGGCAACCCGGCAGCTTCAAGTATTGTAGGTGCCACATCAATCACATGATGGAATTGTGTACGCAGTTCACCTTTTGACTTTGATGCCTTTGGGCCAGTGAACGGCCATGCCAACTTTTGTTCCGCCATAATCAGAACCCATTTGTTTGGTCCATTTATAAGGTGTGTCAAACATCACTGCCCAACCTGCTGCCATATGTGGATAGGTTTCAGGGCCTCCCCATTCATCCATCTTCTTCAGCATATCTTCTACTTTTTCCTGTACACCATTAAAATAGGTCATTTCGCTGAACATACCATTGCGGCCACCTTCGGCACTGGTACCATTATCACCATAAACAAAAAAGATCAGTGTATTATCCAGTTCACCCATTTCTTCAATTGCTTCAACCAGTCGTCCAACTTCATAATCCGTCATATCAATATAATGCTGCAAAAACTTCTGCCTGGTGTTTAAACAATGTTTTTTCATCATCAGTCAGGTCATCCCAGTTTGGAATAGCAGTAGGTTTTTCAGTAAGATTGGTTCCTTCAGGTGAAATACCGTTTGCAATCTGGCGTGCCAGGATCTCTTCACGCATTTTATCCCATCCCTCTTCAAATTCACCTTTATGTTTTTCAATATACTCTTTTGGAACATGATGTGGTGCATGTGTTGCACCCGGTGCATAATAAACAAAGAATGGTTTTTCAGGTTGCAGTGCATTTTGAAATTTCATCCAGTCAACTGCTTTGATCGGTCATATCTTCCAGGAAATGATAATCGGGATCTTCAGGTAATTCAACAGGTGTTGTACCATCATAAATAAATGGTGCCCACTGGTTGGTTTCTCCACCAAGAAAGCCATAGAACTTATCAAATCCCCATTTGGTCCTGTTGGCCAGCGGGTGTAAGGACCTGCCATATTTGCTTCCCAGGCAGCCAGTTCATGCCATTTACCAAATGCAGCTGTGCTGTAGCCATTCAACCGTAGCATTTCAGCAACAGGAGCGACATCTTGCGGGATAGAACCGGTGTTTCCCGGGAATGCAGTTCCGGTTTCAATGATAGATCCCATGTTGTTTTGATGATGGTTACGGCCACTTTTTAATGCTGCACGTGTAGGTGAACAAACTGCGGTAGTGTGGAAATTGTTATAATACACATCCTTCACTGGCCATTTTGTCAAATGTTGGTGTATTGACCGGCCCACCAAATTTGCTTGTGCCGGCAAAACCCAGGTCATCAATCAAAACAAGCAATACATTTGGTGCATCTTTCGGTGCTTTAACCTCGAAATGAGGTGGAGGTGTTGCATTCCGCACATCCAATTCAGAATAAAGAGGGGGTGTTGGTTCTTTGATTGGTAACACAGTACGGTCGATTGCCTGTGCCTTTTTCAGCTACTGTGGTTTTCTTGGTTTCCAGTTGTTGACAGGAGACCGGGAAATTATTGTCATACGGAATATAACAAGAATAGATTTTTCATAGGTATAGTATTATTTTCATTTCTAATATGGAACTCAAAAAATTATGATGAGAATATTTTTATAAATTTACGACATACTGGCATCTACATAGATACTAATCAATAGGTAATTCGGGGACTTTAGTAACTTTGTGTTTGAGTTGGCTGAAGCCCTAGATTAATAAAAGCCAATTACTTATTATGAAAAAACGCATTTTTACTTTCATGTACTTGATTATCTTTCAACTACTTATGGACAATGGGTTCCTCTTGCTGCACTTAATGCTCAATATTTCCCAGTGGATTTTCTTGTTTCAGGTCATGGATGGGTTTCGGGGCAGAGTGTCGGATGTTTATATTAATTCCTATGAAAAAATTCACACCATCAGTATAATGAATGCATTGGGTGAAACGTTATACCATGAGCATTCAATTAATCAGGCATTTATTATATTAGAATTGACAGTTCAGTCAGAAAGGTAGTCAGGCTACAGTGAAATATTCGTTTTGATTGTAATCAATTTTTACGAACTATGAAAAAGATTAAGATTTTACCTCTGATATTATTGATATCATTCAATATTCAAGCACAGATAGAAAGTGAAGACAAGTCTCAATCGACGGAGATCAATGCGATACCTTATGACGGTAGTTTTATGAGATTTGAACCCGGATTCAGTGAAGCAAGGAAAGCTGGTGTCGTAGGTGAAAAAGTTACACTTGTTGATGTAGGTTATTACTTCATTTTTGAAAGTGAAAGGGCAGTGGAAAACAATAAATTCATCAATGCTGAAGAAGCCCACAAGTTCAGGAATAAAACATTTGTTATTATTGATTACAACTACAAAGCACCCGATGATATACTGACCATTAAAAATGAAAGTGGTACTTTCTTCTGGAAGGTGAGTGATTTAAGCACTTATGTTTTCAACAGGTATCTTGAAACGCTGAAAGACGATCTAGAGGGAAAGTCATTTATCCCCTTATATGATGATGAGGAACTCAGATCCATAGATGGCCAGGTCCTGGCATTTAACGCTGATCAAACATATCTAATCAACAAGGTAAGATTTACCAGCATTAAGCGCAAGTACAGGGTTGTTTTAACGATCAATGGAACATATCATTTTGTTTATCCTACCGGTGAAAGTGAACAACCAGGAAAGTACAGCGGTGACATTTATGAGCGGCATAAGAACTGGATCAACATTCAATCCAATGAGCCAAATCCCAGCGAAGTCACTTTGATTGAAGAAAAAACCTACAGGAAATTTGCCGAGCAAAAAAAAGACATCATTAACGATATAAGAGGCAGAAAAGTCAAGGTAGAGCATGACTAGCAGTTTTCACAAATGTCCTGATCCTTTTATGTGTTTTAAGACTTTCAATTTGTTTCTCCATGTTTTCAATACTCATAGATTATATATAAATGATTTATGGCGCAAAATTTTACAGTATATCAAAAATCCTAACCTTGAAAAATAATTTTGCAATGGCATTGCTCAAAGCAATGGTTTCTCCAATCATCCATATCGGTAACAATAAAAAAAATTGCCATTTCCTGACCCAGTAAGCATGCCTGCTTCTTTTTGTAAATAATAAGTAAAGGAATAAAAGAATAAAACCTGTAAATCCCACCATTGATAAGGAAACATGAACGTTGAACAACGCACTGTACCAGGGAACAGAAGCGGATTCGAAATTATGCGAAGTTGGCGTAATTTTTAATGAAGCAAGCGTTGCAGTAACCGCATCAATAACAATAGCGAACCCTAAAAAGAAAAGGTATCTATTTTTATCCTTGTAAAACCGATAACTGCCAACAATATATAATCCAAGGGCCAGAAATGCCAGAAAGATGTTGATCAAGCAGACTGGATTAAAATCCATATTGCTGTACATTACAGTTAATAATGCTAGAAAGATAATAATAACTTGCAAATAATCCAAAAACAGCCAGATGCTTTGTCATGCAAAGCTTCCGTTGCCTTCACCCCAAGGGGGCTTGCCAGCAATGCTGAGTTCCCTCGTCGCTGCGCTCCTCGGGATAACTTCAACCATGGTTTTTCATTGCGCTTCGCTTATGAAAAACCGGTCTAGTTACTTTCCGATACAAAAAGTTGTAATCTAATGTAGATAAGGGCTTCAGGAGGGTTCAGCGTAAAATACACTGATGTCAGGGGTGTGAAATGATAAGAAAAGCATAAGAAAGTCCACTGTACTTGGAAATTCATTTGGTTATTCCATCTTCACCAACCTTTTCCTTTCAATCCTTGATACAACGAACTGAGTAATAAAAACTTTTATTAATATTGCTGCGTTCTGATGTAGCATCGAAATAATAAAATGTACGCTTCCAACCTGTGTTAGAACTAATGATGGCTTCCGAACAGCTCCAAAAAGTACCACGCACTTCAATGTCCTCGAATTTAAAACCATTATCATAGTAACCCCTCCACCAGGTAAAGCCGTGAAGCCTGTAATGTTATCACCCCAGTCTATTTCCCAACCATCTTCACTTTTCAAATGTTTACCTGCATCAAACCCACGATTACCAAGATGATTCCATATAGTATCACCAATCCCATGATGCCTGTCTGCAACGCCTTCAAGGATTTTCCACTCGTTGTCGCTTGGTATATGCCAGCCATCCGGACAAATCCCCTGCACCCCACTAGGGACATTGTAACTGCTTGCCTCGCCGTTCATCATGGCTTCCCAATTATAAAGCCGGCCATATTTTTCACAATTGGCAGGATCATTATCATAGCAAAGACTACCGGTTTCTATATCCCAGTTGAGATTCTCTTTCATCCAACATTGATCCCCAATTTTGACCGTATTATAGGTTTGACCATACCATGTGATAGTAGGTGTCCCTGGGCATGGTCCGGTAATAATTGAAGTTATAAACGATATATTGTATCCATACCCTGTCCCTAGATCATTTGTGGCGTATGCTTTTGTATAATACCTTTTATTCATTTCCAAACCCGTCAGTTCACTGATAAATGTACCTGGCCCAGTTCCATCTTCTGTATGTGGATCATAAATAGTAGGATTCATATTCTGACTCCAGATGACCCCACGACTGCTAACATTAGAACTACCTACATCTGTAACCTCTCCACCACCAGTTGCACTTGATGGTGTGATCTTAATAACAGAATCAGTAGTAACCGTTGGAACCTCACCACTAGAAGGTGAAACAACTAATGGTAAAGTGCTTAGGCCCACTTTACCATCAGTGTCACGAACTTTTAAAGTAACGTTATAACTCCCTGCAACAGAATACATATGCATTTCAAAATTAATGGTTGAAAGTGGTGTATCCCAAACGCCATCTCCTTCCCAATCCCAAGATACTTGAAGCAAGGAGTCTGGGGTGCCAGTGGTACCGCCACTTGGGTCATAGGAACCAGAAGCATCAACTTGAAACCATGCAGTAGTTGTTCCAGTGGTAGGATAGATTGTAAAAAGGGCGACTGAATAGGATATGTTGGTATATTTCCTACCGAGGCGGTTCCTTTTTCTTAAGACAGGACGTTATAGTAAACATTATTAGAATTGTTGAAATGTAAAAAATAATGCTATTAAATCTTTTTTCATAATTCTATTGATTAGGTTTATAACAGGTAAACAAAGCAATCTGGCAGCATAGACACTTCAATGGTCGGATAGGGAAATAAAGATAGGGAAAATCTGCTAGCGCGCGTCTGTGACGCGTGCAAAAATGTGGCGCATTTTAAACGCGCGTGTAATATCAATACGTAACTAGCTGATGGGATTCTTCAATGATTCAATAAAAATCTAAACCGGTATAATTTCTGGCCGAACTGAAAAGATATTCTTCTGCATTTTCCACGATCATCTCCTGCACAGGATTGTTATGTATATAATTCAATTTAGTATAAAAAAATGCCGAGCTGTAAATCACTTCAGCATGATTGCCATCCTGCCAGAATTTATACTTTTTAATTCTTTTTAGATGCCTGCCGGCATATTCAAAGTAGTAGCAGCCACTCCTTCCTGCTTTCAGGCTCTTCTTCGATTTGCTGAATGATTTTCCTGGAGGTGTATTTCTTAAAATCTCTTAAAATAGCCGATAAATCCATGCTTCCCGCTGAACGAGCTATCAAATGCAAGTGGCTGGGCATCAGGCACCACGAAAATATCTCTAGTCCTTTGTGCTTTTGACAGTATTCCAGTGATTTAACAATGGCCATTTTGTGGTTCTTAGTGAAAAACATCTACCTACCCCACTACAGTTAGTGTAAGGAAGTATGCCTTATCTTTTTCAAGCATCTTATATTTATCCGACATAATTAAAATATCAGTTTCTAATTATTAGTACATTTATTTTGAAAATGTCACACTTTTTGGTAGTTTTTCTCTTGCTCGTCAGGAGACGAGCGACATGCGGCACGCGTCACAGACGCGCGCCAGCGAGTGGGAAGATGATTAAGATTGATTGAGCGATATAGCGATTGGACGGTCGGACATATTTTGATTTATTAAATCGCCATATCGAAAAACGTCAAATCGACAATCGTCAAATCCAACCTATTGACTAACCTCCTGTAATTCATTATCTTTACAGGACTATTAACGTTCTTAAAAGAACTTCTTTCCTACCAGATACTCTGCATACTCAATTATTAACTGTTAAAAAGTGGAGCTATGAAAAAATTTATACTCCTTGTTGGTATCTTGGCTTGCCTGCAAATAAAAACATTTCCACAACAATTCTCCTCAAGTCCATTTCTCGATTCAATAATTCAACAAAAAATGGCCTCCGGACATGTTCCAGGCCTGTGACGTATAGTTAAAGATGAGCACATCAGGTGGATCGGTACTTATGGTCAGGCATATTTTGATCCGGATATACTGGTTAACACATATACACTTTTCATGCTTGCCTCCGTCTCGAAAACAACAACCGTCACAGCACTTATGCAGCTCTGGGAGGATGGCCTGTTCGACCTGGATGATGACATCAATGATTATTTGCCATTTGAAATTCACAATCCATATTATCCTGACGACACTATTACCTTTAGGATGCTTTGTACCCACACCTCGGCCATTAGGGATAACTTGGGATCTTATGACTTATTACTGGGGCATGGATTCCCCCATTCCTCTCGGTCAATATCTTTACGATTATATGCATCCGGATGGTGCAAATTATTCCCCTGGTTTAAATTATTTCAACCTGAAACCTGGAACATCTTTTAACTATTGCAATAATGCTGTTGCGCTATTGGGCTATCTGATTGAGGTGATAGGAGATTCTACCTTCTCTTACCAAACCCAAAAGGGGATTTTTGAACCCCTTGAAATGAATGAAACATCCTGGTTTATTTCGGAACTTGACAGCATGAATTTTGCCATGCCATACTACTGGAACACTACCACTTATGTGCCATATGGTCATTTTAGCTACAGTGATTATCCGGCAGGGGCACTTCGTACCAGCGTTGATCAGCTTGCAAAATTTCTGATGTGCTATATGGAGGGTGGAACTTATCAGGGGCAACAAATCTTACAGGGGTCAACAATTGAAATGATGCTCACCCCCCAGGTTCCACAAATATATCCTAATATAGGCTTAATCTGGTTTCGATCAAGTTCTGGTAACAGGGACCTGTGGGGGCATACCGGGGAGATATCGGCGTCCGTACATTGTTCAGCTTTTGCCAGGATGAAAATACCGGGGTTGTCATACTTACCAATGGTGAAAACAACAACACAAACGAGCAGATTGAAGATGTCCTATATCAATATGCCGAAGACTCCATTATCACAACATTAACAGTGGAACTTTATTCAGAATTAAATACTATTAAAGTTGATCTCTCTCCCAACCCCTTCACCACCTTCAACAACCCTCTCCTACACCCTTGACGAGCCTGAGAATATACGATTTTACAGTTTACAATGTACAATCTCAGATTGTCTTTGAGATGCAGGAAAAGCTGGGAAAAGGTGAGCAACAAATACAATGGAGCGCTGAAGGACTACCTGCTGGGATGTATTACTTCAGGATTCAGGCTGGAGAAGAAGGTTGGCTCGGGGAAAAATGGTGAAGATGGAATGATCAAATCATATTCGCATGGACGCATGTACGCATGTACGAATTAATCCTTGCTAAATGCGAACATGCTTACATGTGAACATGTGTAAATGAATTATGATTGTCTGTTCAGTGTTCAGTGTTCACTGATAAAGTTCCCTCGTAGCTGCGCTCCTCGGGATAACTTCGACCATGGTTTTTCATTGCGCTTCGCTTATGAAAAACCGGTCTCAGTTACTTCCCGATACAGAAATTCCTGAATATATTATCTAAAATTTCGTCATTGGTGACTTCCCCGGTGATTTCGCCGAGGTGGGAGAGGGCGTCGCGGATGTCGATGGCGACAAGGTCGGAAGGGACTTCCTTTTCAAAGCCTTCCCTTACCTTCCTAATGGCAAGCAAAGCTTTGGTCAGAGCCTCGTGGTGGCGGGTGTTGGAAACAATGACATTATCCTGAATGTCGATCGACTTAACTGCACTCAAAAGGCTGTCAGAGATCATGTGAATGTTCTCCTTGCGCTTGGCCGAAACAAACAAACACTCCATCTCCACAAAGTCCCTGAAATGCTTTGGGGCCTCAACCAGCTGGTCAATCTTGTTGGCTATCACAATCACCTTCTTGGACTCAAACTCCTCCTCCGGCAAACTGTCTTTTAATTCATTCCAGAAGGAGAGGAGCGAGTCCTGTATCATCTCACATGAATCCTGGCTCACATCAAACATATACAGGATGATCCGTGCCTCCCTGATCTTCTCATGCGTTCGCTCAATGCCTATGGTCTCTACCTTATCTGAGCTCTCACGTAATCCGGCAGTATCAATAAACCGAAAAGCGATACCTTCAAGAACAATAGTGTCTTCAATCGTGTCCCGGGTGGTCCCAGGAATCTCAGAAACGATTGCCCTTTCTTCATTGAGGATAGCATTGAGAAGGGTGGATTTACCTACATTGGGCCTGCCAATAATCGCTACAGGAATGCCCTTTTTCAAAACATTGCCCTGGGCAAATGATTTCACCAGCGAGCTGATCTCTGTGTCCAGCTCATCCAGGAGGTCAAATAAGGCAGGACGGTCAGCAAACTCAACGTCCTCTTCACTGAAGTCCAGCTCCAGTTCGATCAAAGAGGCAAATTCAAGAAGCCTCTGCCTGAGCTCCTGTATCTTTTGCGAATAACCACCCCTCATCTGTTTCAATGCCAGCTGGTGCGCTGCACTTGAGTTGGATGCAATAAGGTCGGCAACAGCCTCGGCCTGCGAAAGGTCAAACTTCCGGTTCATGAAGGCCTGCAACGTAAATTCACCGGGTTTGGCCATCCTTGCCCCACTGTCTATCAAGGCATTGATGATTTTTTGCTGAATATATTCAGATCCATGGCATGAGATCTCTGCGGAGTCTTCTCCGGTATACGAATTTGGTGCCCTGAATATGCTTACCAGCACTTCATCAATCAACTCATCCCTGACCTCTAGTTTTCCAAAATGAATGGTGTGTGATGGAACATCTAAGATATTGGCATCCTTTTTCTTGGGCCTAAACACCTCATTTAGAACTTTAAGTGAATTTGGCCCTGAAATTCTGATCACAGCAATGGCTCCTGAACCTGCCGGCGTCGCCAACGCACAGATAGTGTCGGAACCTGTTAGGAGTGTCGATACTTTCGTCACAATGAGTTGTTAAGTTATTAAGTAATTAAGTGATTAAGTGATTAAGTAATTGAGTTAATAACAAATTTACGACATTTCTCCCTCAATCACCTAATCACCCAATCACTTAATCACATTTTTACTATATTAGCCATTCAATTCAAAAACCGAAACATGAGCGTACTCGTAGACAAAAGCTCCAGGATCGTAGTCCAGGGATTTACAGGTAAAGAAGGCACTTTCCATGCAACACAAATGATTGAATATGGGACCAATGTCATCGGTGGTGTTACACCAGGAAAAGGTGGACAAACACATCTCGACAGACCCGTCTTTAATACTGTTGCCGAAGCTGTCGATAAGGCTGGCGCCAACGTTTCATTGATATTCGTTCCTCCTCCCTTTGCCGGCGATGCGATCATGGAAGCCGCAGATGCCGGGATTGAACTAATCATTTGTATCACAGAAGGTATTCCAACTGACGATATGATAAAGGTCAAGACCTACCTCTGTGATAAGAAGAGCCGGCTGGTAGGACCAAATTGCCCTGGTGTCATCACACCGGGTCAGGCAAAAGTGGGTATCATGCCTGGATTTATTCATAAACCGGGGGTTATTGGCATCGTGTCACGCTCAGGAACCCTTACTTACGAGGCTGTACAACAACTAACAACCATTGGCCTTGGCCAAACCACCGCCATAGGCATTGGTGGCGACCCTGTGCTTGGGACAACAACGAAAGAAGCTCTTGAGATCCTTATCAAGGACCCTGAAGCCAAAGGTGTAGTGCTGATTGGTGAGATCGGAGGCAATATGGAAGCTGAAGCTGCATACTGGTATAAGGAAAATAATACAAAGCCCGTTGTTGCATTTATTGCCGGAGCTACAGCACCTAAAGGCAAGCGCATGGGACATGCAGGGGCTATCATTGGCGGCAAAGCTGATACTGCTGATGCTAAAAAAGAAATTCTGCGCTCATGTGGCATCGTTGTTGTCGATTCACCTGCAGATATTGGAAAGAAAATGGCAGAGCTGGTTAATGGCTAGTAATTCAATATCCAGACATTTTTGAACTTATCTCCTAACTTGGACCTGAACGACTTGGCCTCATTGATGTTTTGAAAGTCTCCCAAAGAAACCCGGTAGTTTTCATCTCCCCTGACAACCTTAATGCCTGTGTATCCTTTGGATGATAAAGCCTTCGCATCAGTCATGGCATCAGCTGCTATCTCATAACTGGAGCAGATAACATAGTACCTGTTGCTCTTTTCGGTTACCAGGGTAATTGCAACAGGAGCAGTTGAAGCTGCCGCCGCCTCCTTATCCTTACTGCAGATACCGGGCTCTCCTTCACGATCGGTCAGTTCACCTACCCAGATAACAGCATATCCCTCCAACACGCCCACACCAATGGTTCTCCATTTGTATTTACTCCACCTATTCTCATTAAGCAGGAAATCATTGGTTTCTTCAATGGATGACCAGAATGCAATCAGACTGTCAGGGTTCACCTGTGCAGGCTCCCAATAAGCCAGCTCATGGCCCTCACCACGGTAATTGGTAAGCTCCCTTGGCTTCTCAAGGATGCATTGCGACTTGGGAACATAATTATTATGGCAGCATGGTGTCCAGTCCCCTTTGTTGGACCAGCTGTTAAGGTTACATACACTGGTGTCAGGATGGTTGTTGACCAGGTCGGCCACATGGGTGGTCGCTACATAAGATAGCGAAATGGAAAGAGTAAACGGAGACAGTCCATTATCCACTCTGTGCTTGTTAATCAACTCATATAATCTGTATTCTGTTTTAGAGATGCAAAAATCCGGCGGAATCTCCCCCTTAGCTTGCAAAGAGACCCCCAACAATATAACAATATAACAATATAACAATATAACAGTATTACAATTTAACAACTTACCCATTTACCAAAATTAACAAAACTTCGCTATATTTGAAATATGGCACGACAAAAATCCCTCGGCCTCGGCACAGCCCCTGTATTCCTGGCTGGTATCTCCACCATACTGGGGGCCATCCTGTTCCTTAGATTTGGCTTTGCTGTGGGTACGCTGGGCCTGATGGGAGTCCTCCTGATAATCCTTGTTGGACATATCGTCACCATACCTACCGCCTTCGCCCTTTCTGAAATAGCGACCAATCAACGTGTCGAAGGAGGAGGTGAATATTATATCATTTCCAGGTCGTTTGGCCTGAACATTGGCGCTACCATTGGGATAGCCCTGTATTTCTCCCAGGCGATCAGTGTGGCTTTCTATATCATTGCTTTCACCGAGGCTTTCGAACCATTTTTTAATTGGATGCAAGCTGAACATGGCATTGACCTGCCCAGGCAGGCCGTCAGCTTACCGGCAATGGCATTGCTCAGTATCCTGATCCTGACCAAAGGGGGCAACCTTGGCATAAAAGCATTATATGTTGTGGCAGGGATCTTGTTTATTGCCCTGGCATTGTTCTTTGCCGGGAGCACAGAATACTCAGAGACTACAAGCTCTTCAATATTCTCAGGCTCATTCAGGAATATGGATAGCTTCTTCATTGTCCTGGCTATCATTTTTCCGGCATTTACCGGGATGACAGCAGGAGTAGGGCTTTCCGGTGACCTGAAGAGCCCAAGAAAGTCAATTCCTTTAGGAACGATGGCTGCCACATTCATCGGTATGGTCATCTATGTCTTTATCGTTTGGAAGCTGAACAGGTCGGCCAGTCCTGCCGACCTGCTCGACAAGCAGCTGATCATGTCTGATATTGCCATCGGCGGTTCATGGATAATACCAATTGGATTAGCAGCATCCACAATCTCTTCAGCCATCGGCTCTGTCCTGGTTGCTCCACGTACACTGCAGGCACTGGGCCATGACAGGACCTTCCCATTTAAGGGAATGAACAGGTTCCTGGCGCTGGGTAAACAAAAAAATAACGAACCTTTCAATGCTTCCCTGGTAACCTGCCTCATCGCTACTGTTTTTGTTGCATTGGGAAGTGTTAATGCCGTTGCGACCATTATCACCATGTTTTTCATGCTCACTTATGGATCTATTTGCCTTATCAGCTTCCTTAATCACTTTGGATCAGACCCTTCCTACAGGCCCACGTTCAGATCAAGATGGATCATCTCCCTGCTTGGCTTCCTTGCCTGCCTATGGTTGATGTTTAAGATCAACACACCATATACTGTTCTTGCCATCGCTTTCATGATGCTCTTGTATTTTATGATATCCCGTTATCATAAAAGCCGGAGAGGATTGCAATCCATCTTCAAAGGAGCATTGTTTCAACTGAACAGGAGGCTGCAGCTATACCTGCAACAATCCATGGATTATCGCTCAGGTGAATCATGGAGACCATCTGTTATTAGTATATCAAGCCAAACCTTTCACCGTGACACCGCCCTTTACCTCCTGGATTGGATTGCCTACCGGTACGGATTTGGAACGTATATCCATTTGATCAAAGGTTATTTCTCCGCTGAGAAACAGGTGGAATCAGAAATCATCCTGAAGAAACTTATCAGCAAAACAGAAAAGAAATATAAAAACATATATATTGACACCCTAATCTCACCATCATATACATCGGCTATTGCTCAAAGTATTCAATTACCAGGCATTTCAGGAATGGAAAACAATATGGTGATCTTTGATTTCGATAAATCAAACCCGGATAACCTGGAGGATGTAATAGAAAATATTAATATGGTAAGGGCAGGCAAGAATGATGTTTGCATCCTGGGAGCTTCAAGCAAGAAGGCCAATTACAAAAATGGCATCCATATCTGGATACGAAGCTTCGATTTTGAAAATTCCAACCTGATGATCCTGCTCGGATACATCATCTCCGGACATCCAACCTGGTACAAAAGCCCCATAAAGATCTTTGAGATCACCAAAGAGGATGAGATGGAGAAAACCAAGGAGAATTTATTGGAATTGATGAAAGAAGGACGAATCCCTATAACCGAGAAGAACATCACCATCATCAGGAAAGATGAAAACCTGAGCACACTGGAGCTGATCAATGAAAATTCTGAAGAGGCCGGGTTAACAATTCTTGGGTTCCGGTCCAGTCACCTGAAGCATGAAGGAGTTGAATTCTTTAAAGGATATGATAATATCGGGGATGTCCTGTTCGTGAATAGTCACCGACAGAAGACCATCTCCTAGGTTAGATCCAGCCTTTTAACTTATAATAAGCAATGGCAGTGAATTCCCTGAGGATGAGGATCTCGTATTTCATATGGGTCCAGAACTGGTAACGTAGCTGTATGCTTCCTCCAACTCCAGGTATATATTTCCTTCCGCCCAGCTTTTCTCCGTCAAATAATAACTCTGCCTCAATCGCCTGTTCAAAGGCAGGAAAGCCATCTACATGCTGGAAGCCAGCCTTTTCAAATGTTTTAACAGCCCTGTACAGATGCTCCGGCGAGGTTACAATTAATATATTACTTGATGTTATGCCCGGAAGGTATTCAATGATGTTCAATGCCTGGGATCGTGTATTTGTTGCCAATGATTCGCTGATGATCCGGAAGGTATCTACCTCCCTGATCAGCAGCTCTTGTCTCATCCTGTTCAAAGAGCTGGCGGTATCAGTAATATCACCGGGCAAGGCAATAAGTACCTTTGCTTCTGGAAAAGACATGGCTGCTTCAGTTGCATGGTAGCACCTGATCAATCCTGACTCACTGGGCATGCCACCACCACCCAATAATACGATGTAATCAGGTTTTGCAGTGATCCCTGCTTTCGAAGTCCCAAGCCAGTAATAAACCCAGAATGGACCACTGGTAAATGAAAATATAAATAAAAACAGGGTAAAGAACGCATAGACTAAGAATAGAATTTTTATCGACTTTCTGAATCTTTTACAGAATCTGCTGTTATATAATTGTTTATAATTCATGTTCCATGTTCAATGTTCAATGTTCCATGTTCCATTTAATCGCCTTCCTCTTTCCGCTTCACATCCGGAACCTGCCCCGGGCGTAGTCGAGGTATCCAGCATCAAGTATCCAGTATCCAGTATCTAGTATCCAGTATCCAGTATCCAGTATCCAGTATCTAGTATCCTGCACCTGTCCCGAGCGGAGTCGAGGGGTCTGGTATCTGGTTCAAATCTATCAACAGTTTCGCAATAATACAATCCCAAATATAATTAGAAGGACAATTCAACACCTCATTATCCGCACTATAAGATTCCCAGAAATTATGATTCCTGGATAATTGGGTATTAACCACCTGTATCATCTTCTCAGCCAGCTCCCTTGCTTCTTTTTCATACCCATAATTCAGCAGGCCACGGAAGACCATGTAATCCCATAGTAACCAGACGGGCCCATTCCATTTGCAGCAGTAGTCAACATACGGTGTATACCATGGATCTGTGGCCGACAGGGTAGGGACGCCGTACTTTCTCCAGAACTGGTTTGTGTCAAGAAGGGATTTCATCAGGATTTCGGCACGTTCCTGGCTCACTGCTTCAGCCCACATCGGCAGGAACCCGATGATTTCCTTGCGCCTTAAATCGCGGTCCATGAACTGAAAAGAATGATCGTTCTTATCCACATGATAGAAGAAGCCGCTTTCCTCGTCCCACATCGTTTCGTTGATCAGATCAGAGGTATGGTTTGACTTTTCAAGCCAGCTATTGGCTTCATCATGCTTCCCCAGTTCCATGGCCATCCTTGCAAGACATCGCATTTCATTCACGACCATCAAACTCAGGTCCAGGCATTCCAGCTCATCAGAGATGTCCTCTTTATCTACATCCAGGTATCTTTCTGCAGAGACCTGGAATATCACATTGTACCAGTCCCTTACGTTTTCAATAATTCCATAAGGGCCCCATTCGAAGAGCCCATCCTGGTCTGTATCCCTGTTGTGGATCAACCATTCTGTATACTTCACACCAGAAGCATAAGCATCAGCCAGAAATACTTTATCCTTGCTTACCTGAAATAATTCCCAGTTGATCCAGCTGTAAAACGGAGCAGAGGTCGTTGGCATACCTTTGTGAGGATAAGTCTGAGCACCTCTTGGGCCGTGCCTGTATGCAATCAATCCATCCCTCTCCTGTTGTTCCATATAAACCCGTTGCGAATTCTGAGCAGATTCCGGATCCAGGTACACATAAGAGAGCATGCTGAGCGACTCATGCAGGACCTGGTGCCCGTGTCCCCAGCCCCATAAAGGCTCCCGCGAGAATACATAATAATTGAAGGAGGTGGCGCCGGCAGGAGGGAGCATACAACCCCTGGCAAGGTTAAAGGCACCCAGGTACGTCATCTTATTATGTTTGTTTTGAAGATCCAGGCGGGGCACGGACTCAAATAGCTTTACATTCCTGTCAATAAATTGCTGTACAGGCATGAGCTTGATCAGATCAATCTCTTTAAATCCCTCAGTATCTTCTTCCCTGTCCATCATCCCCCTGAAGTACCGTACTTCCTTTGATTCACCGCTTTTCAGGTTAAACTTGGTATGAAGGGAGACAAAGCGGACGTACTCATCGGTTTTGCCATTCAGAGAATCATTCCTGTCATCTGCATAAAAATCAGTTTTGATGATATCATAGAACCCTGTCATATCGGTTTTGTAACCACCAAAGGAATAATTATCAAGATCACATGTAAAGATGTCCTGCCAGTGTGTAGGATAAGCACCTTTTGAATATAAATTACTGATCAGCCTCTTCCGGCTTTCATAATGGTTCAGGTACAAAGCATTATCCGAATAAGATTGAATAAACAATGAATCTTTATCAAAAAGCAAAACCGGATAGAGCTCAACCTGGTGATCTGATGTGCCTGTATTGCTTATCCACAGCCTGGTCATTGCAATTTTGGAGCTGTAAACAACAAATGTTTCCTGGACATGTATGCCTGGCCAGGGTTCATAATTCATCACAACCATATCCGGGAAGGATGCTTCTATGACGGGAGGCTTATTGTATTCCTGAGTATTTGGGACCACCACCTGGTTTACTTTCCAGAGGCAGAAGATCTTACCCGACTTATCAGAAGCATAGTAATGAGGCAGGGTAGCAGAAGAATATGTTAGTTTATATCCTTTATCCCCGTAAAGCCTTGCCCTCTCCATGGGAGCAGTATAGGTAGTGTAAACGGGATCATTTGCCTGTCCGTTAAGGACCAGGAAAGGATCATCTATCATAGCCGGTTGGGCACTGCAATAAAAAAAAGCAAGCATTAATGTAGCCCCAATCAGAAATGTCCGTATAAAACTCATTAATTTTTTGATAGCGTACAGATTGTTCACGAATTTAATAAATTATCATAATTTTGTAAAGCATAATGCGTTATCTATTTTGTACACAGGTCCTATTCTAAAAAAACTATCTAGACAACGATGAAACAGAAGTTATACTCATTTCTGGTAATTGCTATTATTATTTCTTTTGCATGCAAGCGTGAAGATGACGCTCCCAATTACGGTGAAATCAGCACACCTGCCTTTGAGGTATACCAGGAACCCGGCAACCTTGAGCATCTGTTCGCCAAATGCCTTACAGAAGATGTACAACTGGATACCGTTATTGTCACTGACCCTATAAATATTACGTACATGCGTTATTTCCAGGGACAATTGTATCAAAAAGACCAACAGATAGACCTTGGTGATACATTCGTTCCTACACAGGGAAAATGGTTATTCAAATTCAGGGGAATAAAAACAGTGTCAGGCGTACGATTCTCGGCATATCATGAGCACATCTTCTAGGAATTGTGCTTCAACCATTCCTTTTTAAGTAAACTATATACTTTCAGGTCCATAAACTTATGGTTCAGGTATTCCCCATCACGTTCAATACCTTCAAATGTAAACTTTAACTGTTTGGGTATATTACAACTCCGTGTATTTTCAACACCGCACTTGATCTCTACTTTGTTTAGTTTAAGTTCTTCAAATCCGTATTTTATCATTGCATTGCATGAGCGTGTCATTATTCCCTTTCCGCTGTATTTTTCAGTAAGCCAATAACCTATCTCAGACTTTTTATTGGCAAAGTCAATTTCCTTAAAGGATATGATGCCGGCAAAGTTCTCCTTAAACCATATCTCCAGAACAAGGTCCTTCTTCATGCAATCATCCCTGTTGACCATCCTTATAAACTCCCTGACATCCTCAATCTTTCGTGTTCCCTGCACCCATGGCAACCATTCTGCAAGATACTTACGGGATTTTTCCACATTTTTGAATATGGTACTGGCGGACTTCATCCTGATCTTGACCAGGAGAATATCCTTGTTAACATTTATTTTTAGCATGGATACTTCTTTTAGTCGTCCTTGTCTTCCAATGACTCCAGGTAAGCATCAACCAGCTTCATGGCTTCATCATAATTCTTTTCTTCTACAAACACCCTGCTTGAATCCTCCGGGGCACCTGAAACGAACCCGGCAGAGAGGCTCTCCCTTAAAGTATTCCTGACCATGGCTCCAATGCCATTCTCCTCCAGTATGGATTTGACAAAGTTTGCATCCAGGTTTGACCCTGTAAAAACCCGTTTTAAATCATCATCATGTTCTGTCATAGTCTTGCTTTTTGTGTTGGTTTTACTAATTCTCTAAGATAAGAAAAATTATTTGAAAGTTGAAAATTGGAAATTGGAATTTTCTGTTCACTGTTCAGTGTTCACTGATCACTGGATTATACTATATTTGCTCCCTGAATATTTGGTTCCATGAGAAACAATATATTGCAAAAGTCGAAGATTACCGGAGCCATAGCCATTAGCTTTGCCGCCATTCTTTGGGGTTTTGATGGTATAGTCCTGACACCACGTTTATATAATCTTGATGTTGGCTTTGTTGTATTTGTCCTGCACCTGATTCCATTTGTGCTGATGAATTTGTTTTTTTTTAGAGAATATCGGCACCTGCAGTCATTTACTAAAGAGGATTACTTAACCCTTTTCTTAATTGCACTGTTTGGTGGTGCTGTGGGAACCATGGCTGTAGTTAAAGCCTTATTCCTGGTCAACTTCAAGTCGCTGACTATAGTCATATTACTACAGAAATTGCAGCCTGTCTTTGCTATTGCTCTTGCAACTATGCTTCTTAAAGAAAGACTGCAAAGCTATTACCTCTTCTGGGCTTCACTGGCATTATTGGCAAGTTATTTTCTCACATTTGGATTTGCATTGCCAGATTTTAATACTGGCTCTGATACCATTTATGCGGCGTTATTTTCGCTTCTCGCAGCCTTTTCTTTTGGCAGTTCAACGGTATTTAGTAAAAAAATTCTTCTTAAATATAAATTCAGAACAGCTACATTCTTTCGGTATGGGTTTACAGTAGTGATTATGCTTTTTTATGTGTCAATAGCTGGCAAGTGGCTTCAGTTTAATGAAGTCAGCCCCATGAACTGGCTGATCTTCCTTATTATTGCATTTACTACGGGATCAGGAGCTATCTTCCTCTATTATTATGGGCTTAATAAAGTTAGGGCGATCATCGCAACAATTTGTGAATTGCTATTCCCCATTTCTGCTATTATTTTCGACTATATTTTTAATGATCAGCTACTATCAACAGTTCAATGGGTAAGTGCTGCCATCATGATTTTTGCCATAATAAACCTGAACCGAAGCAACACTAAAACCTTGCCTCGTCACACGTCACGAGTCACACATCACGATTAATCCCAATTTCTCATTATATTTGTCATATGAGACAAACCTTTGCTATAATTTTTCTTTTGACTGTTTTATCCGCTTGCAGTTCACTTAATCGAGATAATGAGAAAGAACAGATCACCGTCAGCATTTGGCCCCAGAAATACTTCCTTGAAAAGCTTGTAGGTGATGATTTTCAGATCAATGTCATGATCCCGGAAAGTAACAGCCCGGCAGTTTACGAACCTACACCACAACAAATTAAAAGCCTTAGTAATTCAGTTTTCTATTTTGCTAATGGGGAACTGGGATTTGAAAAAGCCTGGATGCAAAAACTAAAATCAGGTAATCCGGACATGATCGTTGTGAATACATCCAAAGGGATCAGCCTAATTCATGAATCTGATCATGGTCATCAGGGCGCAGATCCTCATTACTGGTTGTCACCAGGGGCTTGCTTCCAGATGGTTATCAATATGAAGGAAGAACTGGCAAAGGCATATCCGGAAAAATCCACCGTTTATGAAAAGAAATTGAGCGAAATCCAAAAAGAAATAGCTGAAATTGATTTCCTGATCAGGGACATGCTTGCTGATATACAAAAAAGACAATTCCTCATCTATCATCCTTCATTATCTTATTATGCCAGGGATTATAACCTTGAGCAGCTTGCAATAGAAATACACGGGAAAGAACCTTCATTGGTATATATTCAGGAGACGATCAAAAGAGCCTCTAAAAAGGGGCTGAAGAATGTATTTGTTCAGCAGGAGTTTAATACAGAAAGTGCTGAAACTATTGCAAAGGAATTAGGTGGGCAGGTTATTTTGTTTAATCCTTTGTCATATAACTGGGACCAGGAAATGATTTCACTTACCAGGAAAATGATTGAAAACGCTTCTGATTAAAATGAGCAGGAAACTAATTGACATAAAAAGCCTTTCAGTTAGCTATAATGGCGACACGGTCCTGAAGGATGTCAACCTGGAGGTGTTCAGTAATGATTTCATTGGAGTGGTTGGGCCTAATGGTGGAGGCAAGACCACACTGGTGAAGGCAATCCTGGGTCTCATCAAACCGGCAAAAGGGAACATTCATAGGACGTTTAGTAGTAGGCTTGCCGGGAGTATCGGTTATTTACCCCAGGTGCAGAAAATTGATTATAAGTTCCCAATTACAGTAAAAGATGTAGTCAGGTCAGGACTTTCCGATGGCAGCAACATGTTTAAGGGTGACCAGGATTCTGATGCCAGGATAAAAAAAACATTGCAGGATATGGGGGTTTTAGGCCTGATAAAAAAATCAATAGGTTCTTTATCCGGAGGGGAGCTGCAAAGGGTATTGTTATGTCGCTCCATCATCTCAGACCCTGAGCTATTGATCCTCGATGAGCCCAATTCGTTTGTCGACAACAAATTCGAAAGGGATCTTTATGAAAAGCTTAAGCAATTGAATGATAAGATGGCAATCATACTCGTGTCTCATGATATCGGAACAATATCATACTATATCAAGAGCATAGCCTGTGTCAACAAGAAATTGCATTACCATAAGTCAAATATTATAACTGAGGATCAACTGGCTTCCTATGATTGCCCGATACAGATCATAACTCATGGGCATCTGCCACACACGGTCCTTAAAGAACACGAAGGCTGATGCTTGGAGAGCTGCTTCAATATCACTTTTTTGTGCGTGCACTTATCGCTGCAGTATTAACCTCAATAAGCTGTGGCATAGTAGGCACTTACATCGTTTCCAGGCGCATTGTATTTATCAGTGGGGGACTTTCCCATGCATCTTTTGGAGGTATTGGGATAGGTTATTTTATTGGACTGAATCCAATCATTGCTGCAGCTGTGTTTGCAGTGTTTTCCGCTCTCGGCATAGAGTACATGTCGAAACGGATACATATCCGGGAGGACTCTGCTATCGCTATTTTATGGGCTTTCGGCATGGCCATTGGCATTATATTTATCTACCTGACCCCGGGATATGCACCAAACCTGATGAGCTACCTGTTTGGCAGCATCCTGACCGTATCAGGAACGGATCTCATGATGATGATACTCCTTGTGCTGGTACTTGTCCCCTTCGTGGCTGTTTTCTTTAAGCCTATCGTTTTTATCGCTTTTGATGAGGAGTTTGCCAGGACCAGGAACCTGCCTGTATCATTCATCAATTATGCCATGATGATCCTCATTGCACTGACCATTGTATTTAACATACGTGTCGTAGGGATCATACTTGTCATTTCCATGCTTACCATACCCCAGACCATCGCCAATTTATTTACCAACCGTTTTTTATACATCCTAATAGGATCGATCATCATTGGAGTAGTTGCAGTGTTTAGCGGACTAGGGGCTTCCTACTGGCTGAATATACCCAGCGGAGCATCAATAATATTCATTCTTGTTATCCTATTTACCATAGCCCGCATCCTGCAAAAACTAAAGTCACCAACCACTAACCACTAACCCCTGCCTTCGCAGGGGCAGGCCACTAATCACTATCAACAACGCATCTAAACCCCACCGTGGCATTTCTATTCAGTGCAGGAGATACCATTAACAGCATCTGTGACCTGTCAGCTGGCTGTGGCCCTCCCTGCACATACCACCAGCTACTTGTTGGTTCATAATAACTGCCTCCTTTCATGATCACGAACACATAGCTGCCATTATCATAAACATCATTGCTTAGCTGCCACACATTGCCAAATAGCCCTTCCAGGCCAATTTCTTTCTCTGCGGCATATTGCCATTCCACCTCTGTGGGCAAGCGTTTTCCTGCCCACCTGGCATAAGCCCGGGCATCTGTCAGATCGATGTAAACTACTGCTTCATCCGCCTGGCCATCAGGATATTTACCGTTTATCCAATGCTTTAGATAGTTATTTGTATCCGCAGGGACGTAGCCGGAAGATCTGATAAATTCATTATATTTTTTATTGGATACCGGCTTGCTGTCAATATAAACGGATGGCACTGTTATAGTCTTGGCTTTATTGAGTGAAGGGTAGGGGATGAAATTATCCGGATTGCTGCTGTTAAATGAATATTGGCCTCCTTCAACCATCAACATACCATCAGGAGTATCTTTGGGTGCTTTCGTTTTTTCAAATGTTGAAATAAGGTAAGGCTCCGTTGGATTGTAATGAATAATGCTCTCATCAAGCAATTCTTCACCTTCAAATAATTGTATCACAGTCTTGCCAGCTGTAAAGAGCTGTTCCTTATAAACATCGATCTCATGGATTCCGGGATCTGGAATTGACATAAACACACCCTGGTATGATGGATCCCCTTTCCATATCCGCAATTCATCACCACCTTGAACTTCAATAGCAAGTTTGCTCCCTGTCAGACTGGCATCGATCAGTTTTGGGAGCCTGGCTATACAATCCACACTGCCTTCATGCCTGCTACCCAGGTCATAGCTGTTAAAAGAGCTGGTCTCCACAATGACAGTATTAACATTCTTATCATTTTTATTAACCGGCAGCTCCTTATGGTGCCACAGGCTCACGAAATGAAATCCTGGGTCAGGTTTTACCTGAAATAAAGGGCCCCAGAAGCCTTCGGGGATCTCACTGTAGACAGTAAAAATTTCCTTGCCCTTCGAAGGGAAATGATTGACCCATATACTATCTCTGGAAGTGGGGATAATTGGTGTCCATGTTGCTGAAAGGAAGTTTGATGTATTTTCTCTCAGGATCCTGGTCGTTTGGCTCAGCAGGATAAGATCTTCGGAATTGCTGTCAGGCCGCCCCGGTGCGAACATGTTCAGTTCAGTACCATACCCGTTAAAAAAGGCCAGGAGAACCTCCCGATGGATGGAAGGATCATCAATCTCACAAACCCTGAAGATGGCAAAGTCAGGCTTGATGAGCTTGTTAAGGTTTAGGACGGGCGACATCTGTATGGCATTATGAACACGACCAGAGATAATTCCTGGCATATCCTTGATGATTGCCATCCCTTCACTATACATGATAACACCTTCTTTGATGCTGTCTGCAGCCCTCTGGTACTTCTCACTCGACCAGCCATGGCAGTCAAGGACAATCCCATTGGCGTCCGTTGCTTCGATAAGTCTTGCCATGCCTTTGTACGGATCTTCATTTCTCGTGCTCTGGTCCCAGGGATTATAGCAAATAAAGAACCTTGTTCCATCTTCCTGCATGTTGCTTGATAGCTCTTTTATTTTACTCAATCCACCAGGCATGCTGGAAAACATATCCCACTGGTTCCGCTGGTCGACACCAAGCCTTGGCCAGGTAGGCCAGATACCATACACATCGTAACCACCAAATAATGCTTCACCCTTTTCAAGAAACGGGGTTATGGTGAATTCCCCACTTACAGGATCGTAGAATTCTTTATCCCAGGCCATCTGTAATACGATCAGGTATTCATTCCGGACCCATTGCAGGTCATTTCTCTCAAATAAATTATTGTCAAATGACTCAAGATCAAAAAGGTAGTGCTCCTGGAACATCTTCCTGACCCCATTCTGCCATGGCCCATCAAACTGGTCGACATAGATCGAATACGCAATCTTTCCACCCGGGTAAATGTCAGTTTTGTATCTTCTTTTATTGCCTTTCTCAACTGATTGTCTTCTGGCTATAGCGCAATAAGCATTCTGCTCCCCATACCCCATTTCCCAGGCATTGTCAGGCAGGATAACACTCACATGTGATTTTCCGGGCCTGAAGAGCTTTGCCCTCGCAAGTGCCCAGGGTCCTGTAGATGTTATGAAAACATGATCATCGAGCTGTCCGAAAGGGACCATATTCTCAAAGATGATTGTATCTGAAGTATAGTTTTCGATGATGATATCATACTTCAAGGCTTTGTAAAATCCAGTGTCAAGCTTAATTTGTCCAACAATATCATCAGTAAAATTCAGGTAAAAAACATCATTTTTTTCCAGCACCAGGGCATCTTTGGAAAAATACACAGATTCATCAACCACGAAAGAAAACTCAGGGTAAATATCAAAATCTTCCTGGGATATAGACTGGAAAGGAAGCAAAATGCAAACAATGAGTATAGATAAAGCTCTCATGTGAATTTGTTGTTGGTTGTTGGTTATTGGTTGTTGGTTAAGGACCAACCCAAACAAATTTAGATATAATTTCTGCTCAGTGCTCAGTGATCAGTGTTCACTTCTTCGTATTTTTATACTCGTGGATATCATGCAACCATTAGAAGAGCTACGAAGCTGCACCATCTGCCCACGCAACTGCAAGGCAGACAGGTTTTCTGATAAACTGGGTTACTGCAAGGCGGATACGGCATTTCGCATCTCAACAATCTGCAATCATATGGGGGAGGAGCCGGTGATCAGTGGACCTAAGGGCATCTGCAATATATTTTTCACAAACTGCAATTTGCAATGTACTTTTTGCCAGAATTACCAGATCAGCGATAACAAACTGGATCACAGTAGCTGTCAGATGGAGCTGGACCGTATCATCAATCAGGTCACTTACATCCTGAATACAGGGATGAACATTGTTGGCTTCGTCTCGCCAACCCATTTCACGCCACATTTTAAAATCATTGTGAAGGCATTGAATGATAAAGGCATCAAACCGACTATTGTGTATAACACCAACGGATATGACAAAGTAGAGACACTGAAGGAGCTGGAAGGGATGGTTGACGTGTACCTGCCTGATTTTAAATATATGGATTCCGTGATATCTAAAGAGTATTCAGATGCCATGGATTATCCTGAGGTAGCCCTTGCCGCTTTGAAGGAGATGTACAGGCAAAAGGGATCAACCCTGGTTGTGGATAATAAAGGATATGCCATGACGGGCATAGTCATCCGTCACCTGGTCCTGCCCGGCCATAGGGAAAACAGCATTAAAGTTCTGGAGACAATTGCTGCTGAAGTTTCCAATAAATTACATATCTCTCTCATGTCCCAATACCATCCCAACTATCGGGTTGATGCTCATGCAAAGCTTGGCAACACTGTAAAACCCAGGGATTACTACAAAGTTGTTGACGCCATGGCCGACCTGGGCTTTACACGGGGCTGGGTTCAGGAGATGAGCAGCGCACCTTATTACCTGCCAGATTTCAGAAAGAAACATCCGTTTAAGTCGATGTAGCAATTGAGAAGAGAAAAGAGAAAAGAGAAAATAGAGAAGAGAGAAGAGAGATTTATTTTCAAGTTTCAATTTCTAAATTCCAGGTTCCAATGATGCTTTCCTTATTGACTGCATCATCGATCATTTTTAGAAACTTTTGCCTGCCTATTGCGATGGCACCCATTCTTTTGAGGTGACCTGTTTCCTGTTGGGCGTCTATCAGTTTGAATTGCCAGGCTTTCAGTTTCTCAACAAGATAGTATAATGCTACTTTAGACGCATCAGGTCTTAAATGAAACATGGATTCACCAAAGAAGACCTTACCAATTGAAACTCCATACAAACCCCCTGCCAATTCATCATTATAATATGTTTCAACACAATGTGCAAAGCCTTTTTCATGAAGATGAATATATGCCTGAATCATCTCTTCGGTAATCCATGTTCCCATTTGATCCTTTCGTTCGACAGAACCACATTGACGAATAACTGATTCAAAATCATTATCAATTTTAACTGTGTAGATTTTCCTGCTAATCATTTGACGAAGAGTCTTGGAAACAATCAGTTTTTCTGGAAATAAAAGCATCCTTGGGTCCGGCGACCACCATAGGATTGGGCTTCCTTCAGAATACCATGGAAAAATGCCAGATCGATAGGCAAGTATTAGCCTTTCAAAGGATAAATCACCACCTACAGCAAGTAATCCATCCTCAAGTGCCTCACTCGGATGAGGAAATATCAAATCTTCAGTTAAAAAGTATACAGCCATCAAATCTCTTTTCTCCCCGCCTTCGGCGGGATGTCTCTCGGCTTTGCCTCGCTCCACTTCTCTCTTTTCTCTTCTCTCTTCTCTCTTCTCTCTTCTCTCTTCTCTCTTCTCGATTCACCTCAGATAAACCTCATCCATACACTTAATGATCCTTTTGCAAATATGCTCGATCTGGTCTTCGGCAATGATCAGGGGAGGAGCTATGCGAAAGGCATTGTGGTTAAACAGGAAGCGGTCGATGATCAGTCTTTCTTCGATAAGCGCATCATACAATGCATCCATCTTATCCTGATCACTCAGTTCAACAGCCATCATAAGGCCAACATACCGAATCTCTTTTACCAGTGGATGCTGTTCAAGCAGCTTGGCGAACAAATGTCCTTTCTTTATTGCATTGGATGCCAGGTTATACTTTTGAATTACTTTGAGGCTCGCCAGAGCAGCTGCGCAGCAAACCGGATGGCCACCAAAGGTTGTTATATGGCCCAGTTCGGGATTAAAGGTCAGTGTATCCATGATCTCCCTGGAAGAGATGAAGGCACCAATAGGCATTCCGCCACCCATTCCTTTTGCCAGGCAAAGGATATCGGGAATGAAATCGAAATGTTCGAAACTAAATAGCTTGCCTGTTCGACCGAACCCCATTTGAATATCGTCCAGGATCAGCAGTGTTCCGGTTTCCTTACACCGATTATCAAGTGTTTTGAGAAATTCTTCTTCCGGCAGGACGATACCTGCTTCTGCCTGAACACTTTCCACCACCACGCAGGCAGTCCTTTCTGTAATATGTTTCAGTCCATTAAGATCATTAAACTCCAGGAACCTGATATCCGGGATCAGGGGACGAAAAGCATTTTTCAGCTTATCATTCCCTAAAATACTCAGGGCCCCATGCGTCCCCCCATGATAGGCATTGTGAAATGCAATTACTTCTGATCTTCCGGTAAACCTCTTAGCCAGTTTCAAAGCACCTTCAATCGCTTCACTGCCTGAATTCACATAATAAACAGCATTAAGGCGTCGCGGAAGCAGGTTGCAGAGCTCTTCTGCAAGCTTAACCTGCTGAGTTTGGATCATCTCACCATAGACCATCAGGTGTAAGTATTGATCCAGCTGGTCATGTATGGCACCGACCACATCCGGGTGCCTGTGTCCTACGTTGCTGACTGATACTCCCGAAACAAGATCAATGTATTTTTCACCATGCGGACCAAATAGGTGGATGCCCTCTGCAAACTTGATTTCTATCCCAAGAGGCTTTGAAGAAGGTAGCCCAAGGTACTTATGAAATAAATCTCTTTCCGACACAACAGGTCAATTAATTCTAAGGGATAAAAGTTTTTATAAATTTATTGATTATTTTTAAACCGATTCTAAAACATTGTACCTGTACCAAAATGAAATTAAAAAATAAAGTTGCAATAATAACTGGTGCTTCATCCGGCATTGGTAAAGCCCTGGCAATAGCCATGGCAGAAGAAGGCGCGAAAATAGTTGTTGCCGCAAGGAGTATGGAAAAGCTTGATGAGTTGATCACTGACATCACTTACCGGGGTTATGAAGCAGTAGCTGTGCAGACTGATGTTTCGCAGGAAAATGATTGTAAAAATCTTATTTTGTCGGCTGTTGATAAGTTTGGAAAAATTGATATCCTGGTCAATAATGCAGGTATATCTATGAGAGCACTTTTTAAGGATACCAGGATTGATGTCCTGAAAAAACTTATGGATGTCAATTTCTGGGGTATGGTCTACTGTACCAAGTATGCCATGCCTTACCTGCTCGAAACCAAGGGAACAGTTGTTGGTGTCTCATCTGTTGCCGGGTACAAAGGACTGCCGGGCAGAACCGGGTATTCATCATCCAAATTTGCAATGCATGGCTTCCTTGAATCCCTGCGAATAGAGAACCTGAAAACAGGATTGCATGTGCTTCTGGCCTGTCCGGGTTTTACTGCTTCAAATATCAGAAACACAGCATTGAATGAAAGTGGTGAGCAGCAGGGTGAGTCGCCAAGGGATGAAGGCAAGATGATGACTGCCGAAGAAGTCGCTGATCACTTAATCAAAGCTATCATTAAGAAAAAGGATCGTATTGTATTGACTTCACAGGGAAAATTAACAGTCAGGTTGAATAAGTTGCTCCCGAAGTTTATGGACAAAATGGTATACAACCATATGGCCAAAGAACCCGATTCTCCGTTTAAATAAAAAATATTAAACAGCAAATATTAAATAACCAATGGAAAAACTGACATTGCAAATTAAACCCAAGGAAGGATATGGCGAGCTCCCTTTTGGAGTAGACAGCGAAACCGTCATAAACTATCTGGGTGAAGCTGAAGAAATTGAAGATATCGAAGACGAGGACGTTTTTAACACTATTATCATGAATTACTGGGAACAGGGCATCTCGGTATTTATGGAAGGGATAGAAAAGTCGGTGGTAGCATGTTTCGAGACTGAGCACCCTGAATCCACTTTATTTGGAGAAAAAGTCTTCGATATGGATGAAATTCAAATCATTGAGTTAATGTCATCCCATGGGTTTGAGATAGCTGAAACAGAGATTGATGAAACAGGGGAGAAAAGACTTTCCTATGATGATGCGATGATTGATTTCTTTTTTGATGATAGTGAGCTGATCGCTGTCAACTGGGGTGTTCTGGTGAATGAGAAAGGGGAGATTGAAGAAATGCCCTGACATTATTGTCTATTTCCCTGAACGAGGGTGATATTGCATTATTGTATCCCTCAAGTATCCCCTGTCCAGATGCGTGTAAATCTCTGTTGTTGTGATCGACTCATGGCCCAGCATCTCCTGCACGGCCCTCAGATCAGCTCCTCCTTCCACCAGATGTGTTGCAAAAGAGTGACGAAAGGTATGTGGTCCTATATTTTTCCTTATACCAGCTTTCTCAGCCAGGTCTTTAATAATCAGGAAAATCATGACTCGGCTTAATTTCTTTCCTTTACGATTAAGAAAAAGGATGTCCCTGTCCTCTTTATAAACATCAAGTTGCAGCCTGTATGATTCTATATATAACCCGATATGCTTTATTGCTATCTCACCAATTGGTACCAGGCGCTCCTTGTCTCCCTTACCCGTTACCTTGACGAAGCCTTCTTTAAAATGAAGGTTCGATAGTTGTAAATTGATCAGTTCTGAAACCCGCAGGCCACAACCATAAAGGGTTTCAAGCATGGCTTTGTTACGCTGTCCTTCAGGCTTGCTTAGGTCAATGGTATCAATTATTTTAATTACTTCTTTCACACTCAATGTATCAGGCAGCTTTCTGCCAACCCTGGGTGCTTCAAGCAACTCAGCAGGGTTCTTTTCCACCAGATCCTCAAGAAGTAAATATTTATAAAATGTCTTGATCCCTGAAATCATCCTGGCCTGGGAACGAGCACTCAGGCCAAGCTCATTAATCCATTTGACAAATGCTTGTAAATGATCAAGCTGAATATCCTCAGGCTGAATATCGAGCTCGCTGATTTCCAAATATTCTGTGAGCTTTCTGATATCATGAAGGTAGGCATCCACAGAATTAGGGGAGAGTGATTTCTCCAGTTGCAGGTAAGACTTAAAACCCTTGATGTAATTCTCCCACTTCATCACGATCAAAAATAGTGATTAAGTGATTAGGTGATTGAGTGATTGAGTTAATAATTTGTATATTCGAATCATGATACCACATATTATCATCTCTGCAGCCGCCATTTTTGGTTTACTTTATTCAATCAGAACTAAAGATACGCTTGCAATAATAATTTCAATCGGGTTGTCGGTTGGAATCGCGATTGCCTTACTTTCAGCATTGATCTACAGGCCGATAGGTTTCTATATCTACATGCTTTTCTTACTGGTTGCCGCTATCTACGCCCTGGTGAAAGACGGCCTTGTCCTCCGGCAACGTATATTTTTGCTACTGATATGTGCTTCCGTTTTTACCTATTGGCTCTTTTCCATCAACCACTGGCATGGTAATCTATGGCTTTTCATGATAGTCCCTGTTATCACCTTCATCTGGTGGCTCGTTTGCAAAGTAAAAATCAAAAATGAGCTGGGTTTTGTTGTGATTATGGTTGCTGATGCCCTGGCCGTGATCTTTGAGTATTGGGTACAACGAATTCAGTGAACACTGAACAGTGAACACTGATCAGTCTATATTAATTTACCATGTTCAATGTTCCATGTTCCATGTTCCAGTATCCAGTATCCAGATCTAGTATCCAGTATCCAGTATCTAGTATCATAGAAACTAATAGCACCATATTTCTCACTACTCAATACTAACCAACAACTTATAACAGTTAATTATTTTTTCCAAACTTTTGTAGGAATTATAAAGAAAAACCAGTAATTTTGCAGTCCGAATTTTTAAAGCTTGGGTAAAAATGGCTAGAAAACAGAAAGATCAAAGGATACAGGTGATCCTGGAATGTACAGAACACAAGAACAGTGGGCAACCGGGCACATCCAGGTATGTTACCACGAAGAACAAGAAAAACACACCTGACAGGATGGAATTGAAAAAATTTAACCCCATCCTTAAGAAAATGACTATTCACAAAGAAATTAAATAATATTTGTCATGGCTAAGAAAGTTGTTGCTACACTTCAAACACAAGGAAAAGATTTTGCGAAAGTCATCAGGATGAAAAAATCTGACAAGACAGGAGCATATGGCTTCCAGGAAGATATTATTCCAAACGACCAGGTAAAAGAATTTTTAGCAAAGAAATAAGCATATTTTTAATGTGCATAAAAAGCTTTTTCCTGCAGCGGGAAGAAGCTTTTTTTATATACCTAATCAATCATGGCCTTTTCATTATTTTCAAAAGACAAGAAAAAGAAGCTTGACGAAGGACTGGACAAAACCCGCAAGAGCGTGTTCTCCAAGCTTTCAAAAGCTATCGTCGGAAAATCCAGGGTCGATGACGAAGTGCTGGACAACCTTGAAGAGGTATTGGTCACTTCCGACGTTGGTGTCGAGACTACTATTAAGATCATTGAGAGGATTGAAGAACGCGTTGCTCGTGACAAGTACCTTGGTACTGCTGAGCTGAACACGATCCTTAAAGAAGAAATTGCCGGCTTGCTCCAGGAAAATAATGGAGACAGCAGGGGTGACTGGAACCTGACTGACAGCCCTAAACCATATGTGATCATGGTTGTAGGCGTAAACGGAGTGGGTAAGACCACCACCATTGGGAAACTGGCCTATAAATTCAAAGAAGCAGGAAAATAAGTACTCCTTGGCGCTGCTGATACTTTCAGGGCAGCAGCTGTCGACCAGCTTGAAATCTGGTCTGAGAGAGTAGGTGTCCCTATGGTCAAACAATCCATGGGTTCTGACCCGGCCTCGGTGGCCTTCGACACACTGCAATCTGCTATACAGCAAGGATTATGATGTGGTGATCATAGACACAGCTGGCCGGCTCCATAATAAGGTTAATCTCATGAATGAGCTGGGAAAGATCAAAAGGGTAATGGAAAAAGTGATACCTGATGCACCACATGAGATATTGCTCATCCTGGATGCCTCAACAGGGCAAAATGCGATAGAGCAGGCCAGGCAGTTCACAGCTGCTACTGAAGTTAACGCATTGGCATTGACCAAGCTCGACGGCACAGCCAAAGGTGGTGTTGCCATTGGTATTTCCGAGCAGTTTAAAGTGCCTGTTAAATATATTGGCATAGGTGAGAAGATGGAAGATATCCAACTATTCGACCGCGATAACTTCGTCGATTCACTCTTCTCCCAATAGACCAAATCTACAATTTACGATTTACAGTTTACTATTTACAATTTACAATTTAGAAGCATCGCTAAATCAAGAATTAATATCATCACCCTGGGTTGCTCAAAGAACCTGGTAGACTCTGAACTGTTGATGGGTCAGCTTAAAGCTAACAACCTGGAGGTGATCCATGATGAGAATGATGCGACAGATACTGTCATCATCAACACCTGCGGTTTTATCTTTGATGCCAAGCAGGAGTCTATCGATACAATCCTTCAATTTGCCAGGGAAAAGAAAAGGGGAAAGCTCAAAAAATTGATTGTTATGGGCTGCCTTTCCGAACGCTATAAAAACGATCTCATAAAGGAGATCCCCGAAGTGGATGGATTTTACGGTGTAAATGACATGGAAAAGATCATCCATGATCTTGGGAACAAGTACTATCCTTTGCTTCATGCAAACCGCAACCTGACTACAGGACATTATGCCTATCTTAAAATTGCTGAGGGCTGCAACAGGCAGTGTTCCTTTTGCGCAATCCCCCTGATCCGCGGAAAACATGTCTCCAGAAGCCCAAAAGACATTATTGATGAAGCTACAGCCCTGGCTGCAAATGGCACAAAAGAGATTATCCTTATCTCCCAGGACCTGACTTATTATGGGATGGAGAATGGTGGTAAGGCAGGGTTACCTGAGCTGGTTGACAAATTAGCCTCTGTCAAAGGATTGGAATGGATCAGGCTGCATTACGCCTATCCTGCTAAATTCCCCTCAGGGCTGCTGGAAGTGATCAATGCCCATGGAAATGTCTGCAAGTACCTCGACATACCATTTCAGCATATTGCAGACCCAATACTGAAGTCAATGCGCAGAGGGATCAACAAGGAACAAACCTATGACCTGATTGAAAAGATCCGTGATCAGGTACCGGGCATTGCCCTTCGCACTTCCTTGATGGTTGGTTACCCCGGTGAGACAGAAAAAGATTTTCAGGATCTGACTGATTTTATCAGCGAAGCAAGGTTTGATCGCCTGGGTGTGTTTACCTATTCCCATGAAGAGGATACGCATGCTTTTAAACTGGAGGATGACATTCCGGAGGAAGTCAAGCAGGAGCGTATGCAGTACATCATGGATATTCAGGCCTCTATTTCCCTTTTCAAAAATCAGGAAAAGATAGGGCATGACTTCAAAGTAATGATTGACAGGGAAGAAGGGGATTACCTCATTGGCCGCACTGAGTTTGATTCGCCAGAGGTGGATAATGAAGTCCTGATCAGGAAAGAAAATAATAAGATTAAGGCAGGCACCTTCCAGGTAGTTAGAATAACCGATGCCAGCGCATATGATCTCACTGGAAACATTGTTTTATAAAATAGTCGTTGAAATATTGCATTATAGTTTTTAATTTTGCTTCAAATACCAAACCATGAAAAAAATTATTCTCTTCACGCTGGTTATTTTCACATCCATGTGGACTTCAGCCCAGACATTCACGATCACAGAATACGGCGACACTATCAATTATACTGATGCAGGGGGGGTAAAGCAAGGCTTGTGGGAGGAAACGGAAAAAAGCGAGAAACTTACAGGCTTCTATGTTGATGGCATCAAGGATGGCATATGGAAAAAATACCATGCCAAGGGCTTCCTGGCCAGGATAGAAACCTATAAAGATGGCGAACTTGATGGAATGTTTATTGCTATTGACAAAAGAGGCTATTTAACGGCTGAAAAATATTACAGACGAGGTAAACTCCATGGCCTGGCAGTCAACTACAAGTTCGGTGGCAATCCATCCAAAAAAGTCACTTACAACATGGGCATTAAAACCGGCCTGAGCGAGATCTTTTATGAAAATGGGATGAAGCAGGAGGAGTCATATTATAAGAATGATATGCGCGACAGCATAACCCGCTGGTTCGATATGAAAGGCCATATGATCGCCGAGTTCAATTACAAAGACGGAGAATTCGAAGGCATACAGAAGACTTTCTATGAGAATGACAGCCTCTCAACCCTACAGTACTACGAAAATAACGTGGCTGTCGGTGACTATATCGAGTACCATGAAAATGGCAGGGTCAAGCTAAGAGGTATTTATAAGAATGGGCTGAAAGAAGGAAAGTGGACCGAATACAATGAGGTGGGTGAGGTAATTAATACCGCAAGATATAAAGGAGGAGAAGAACAATAGGAGCCCATGTCAAGAAAAGTGATTAATCCTTTTACTGCACTTGAAGACTACAAGTGTTTCGGTTGCAGTCCCAACAACAAGTTTGGCTTACAGATGAATTTTTATGAGGATGGCGAGTACATCAAATGTGACTGGCAGCCTCAGGAACGTTTCCAGGGATACTACAATGTGCTTCATGGAGGTATTCTGTCTACTCTCATGGATGAGATAGCCTCCTGGTATGTTTTTGCAAAACTAAGGACTGCAGGGGTGACCTCCAGACTGGAAATCAGTTACGTAAAACCTGTTTATGTAGACAAAGGAAAGATAACGCTGCAAGCATCGTTGAAAGAAACAAAAAAGCGCTTATCAGACATTGAAGTGAAAGTGTTTGACCAGGAAGGAGCCCTCTGCACTGAAGGTACCGTTCAATATTTTGTCTTTCCACCTGAATACTCCAAAAAGCATCTATACTACCCCGACTTCGATTCATTCTTTGAAGAAGAGTGATTAATTAGTGGTTGGTGGCCTGCCCCTGCGTAGGCAGGGGTTAGTGATTGGTGGTTAGTGAAATCACAATATAACAATATAACAATATAACAATATAACAGTTTAACAGTTTAAGAATCCTATACCACAAGATTCGAGTAATCTGATGTCACATCAAAAGTGTAATCAGGATACTCATAAATCGGCATACGGGGTTCTGTCTCACCAATGGAATAGCCAAATACATCTTCATACTCCGCTATATCTTCACCATAGGATTCAAGTTGCCGCAGGTAAGCAGCAATTGATTTGGATTCAATAATAACCACCTTACCCATTTTTTCGATTATGGGGCTGTGGGAACGTGTATGGTCATGTTCAAATTCAAGGATGCGGTGACCATCATCGGTGATACCAATAACACGGTAGGTCAGGCTCTTGCCAACACCGGGAAGGTTAAGAACATTCCGGTCAGTTGCCAGGAATGGTATACCTGCTTCCTTCCGTATTGTGTTGAGGTTATCGATCATTGTAACTGAATCATCAGGCAATTTTCTAATATTATCCAGCTGGGAATCAGGGACCAGGCCTAGCATCTTTTCTTCTATTTGCTCCTGCACAGCCCTTTCATTTGTGGCGAAGTTATAGCTGTTTTCATGATAACCTTTCACAGAGAAGGTGTAATAAGGTAGCACTCCAATATCGTTAAGCACCTTGCGTAATTTGGCAGTATGTCCTCTTTTAGATGCTGCAGCAGTAAAAACCTGCTGGTTTGTGATGATCCAACCCGCTTTCAACAGCCTGCTAATACCTTTTTCAGCCTCCGGGGTCACCTCCATAGCAGTTTCAAAATGTGTCTGGATCACAAACTGCCTGACACCTATCTTGGATGCTTTATCTTTAAAATTCTTCAGAATTGCTATTAAGACACTATGGATCCGTTGCGGCAGATAAACCGGTAGTCTTGTTCCCAGCCTTACCCTGAGGATCTCAGCATGTTTCTCTCCTTCAGGCCTGTCTTTATTGGATTCCTTTTTCCTGATTGCCATATTGTAAACGGCATCCAGAATTGATTTCAGTGTTTTATCCGAGCTCATCAGCGCATCACCGCCGGTAATGAGTATATCCCTGAGTTGGGTATCCTCCTCGAAATAACGCATCACCCGTTCCAGTTTGTCAGGCCATTTTTCGCTTGGCTTGAGCTTTTGCAGGTTAAAATTAAGATTGCCACGCTGAAAGTCATACATGCGCTGGCAAACAGCACATAAACCTGCACATGCCCTGCCCATGGTATCCGGGATCAGGATGGCAACTTCAGGATACCTCCGGTGAATATTGTCGCCGGCAGGCAGTACCCATCCAGCAGCGTTTGGTTTGCCTGGCTCCACAATATCTTCTTTTTCCCATGCCTCAATCTCGCCAAATTCCTCAATGAGCTCACGCGTGTAGATTACATAATCCCTGATAGCCTGGTCACTTCCTTTCAGGCTTTCCGGTTCATGTACATTAAGTAAAGAAAGATAATAAGGATTGACAAAGGTAGGTATGCCGGCCTTTTTGGCTTGATGTAATAAGCTCATGGTTGATTTACCCAGTGTATGGTTCAGCATATTATTCAGAAGCTCTGGCGACCTGACTGTAAACCTAAGCTGGAAAAGGCGATCATCCCACCATTCCTGCATCTGCTTGCGTTTTTCCTTAAAAGACATCCCTGGTTCAAATTGATAACGAGGGTCTTTCTTCTCCCCTCGGTCCATCATATGAATATACTTTATGATGATCCTGTCCTTGTTCTTCTCCCTCATTGCCACAACATCGTCGTCAAGTCCGCTGGGATGCCTGTCCATCCAGGCAAGAACTTCCCTCTGTTCTGGAAGCTTACGCTTTTGCCTGCCATTGAATTGCCTGAACAAAAAGATCAAATCAATCAGCAAGTCTGGTGATACAGCAATATCCTCATGGTCGTATAGTCGCCAGGCCAGCGTAAAAGGATCTGTTCTGACCTCCTGTCTTCTCTGGTTGTGGTCAGCATAAACATTACCGGCATGATCAAGATAATCCAGTATCCGAATTGCGGCATAATCTGGCCATGAAAGCTTATTAAACTGATCTCTTCCGGTCTTCTCAAACTTGTAATAATGTTTAGCCTCATTATGATCACCCATATAATTTTCTACCCAGACTCTGATCATCTTGTTTAAATCCTCAGCATTCCTGGATTTTTCAAAAAGGCTTTGTAATTCCTGGTTTTCATCAAGAAGGATTTGTAATAACTGCGTTATATTCTTGTCAAGTAATGATGTCATATTAAGCCCTTATAAATTCGGTGGGTAATTATTAAACATTTTAAGTAATGAGATGTTTATTGTCTGAGTTGGCTTGAATAACAAAAATACCTTTTTTAATTAAGAATATAAACTTACATATATGTCAAGAGGAATGTACGAAGTGCCAGTAGCATACAATGAGCCCATACTTGATTATGCTCCGGGGTCTCCTGAAAGGGTTGAACTGCAAGCATTGATCAAGGAGATGAGATCAAAAGAAATGGATATACCCATGATCCTGGGAGGGAAAGAAGTAAGGACAGATAATAAGTTGTCGATTCATCCTCCACACGATCACCAGCATACACTGGGATACTTTCACATGGGTGAAGAATCACATGTCTACCAGGCCATTGATGAGGCCCTGAAGGCAAGGGCTGCATGGCAGGCATTACCGTGGGACCAGAGGGCGTCGGTGTTCTTAAAAGCAGCCGACCTGGTTGCAGGACCATATCGCGCCAGGATCAATGCCTCAACGATGCTGGCTCAGTCGAAGAACGTTTTTCAATCTGAGATTGATGCAGCCTGTGAATTTGCGGACTTTCTGCGTTTTAACGTTGAGTTCATGTCAGATATTTACAAATCCCAACCTGTCTCATCCGATGGTGTGTGGAACAGGGTTGAACAACGTCCTCTTGAAGGGTTCGTTTATGCGATAACCCCTTTCAACTTCACATCCATTGCAGCAAACCTGGCAGCTGCCCCGGCGTTGATGGGTAATGTTGTGGTTTGGAAGCCTGCCGAAACACAGGCCTATTCTGCCCATGTCATCATGGAGATATTCAAGGCTGCCGGACTGCCCGATGGAGTCATTAATATGGTTTTTGTTGATGGTCCTGTTGGAGGCAGGGTGATGTCAAGACACCCTGATTTCGTAGGAGTTCATTTTACCGGTTCAACGGAAGTCTTCAGAAAGATATGGAAGGCCATTGGTGAAAATGTGATGCTTCATAATACCTATCCGAAAATCGTTGGCGAAACAGGAGGAAAAGACTTTGTCATGGTCCACAAGTCTGCAAATGCCAGGCAGGTTGCCACCGCCCTGGCAAGAGGAGCATTTGAGTACCAGGGGCAGAAATGTTCTGCTGCCTCCAGGGCTTATATTCCTTCAAATCTTTGGCCTCAAGTTAAAGAAGCACTGGTTGCCGACGTGAAATCATTCAAGATGGGAGGATCAGAAGACTTCAGCAATTTCATCAATGCTGTTATAGACAGAAAGGCTTTTACAAAGATTACAGGCTACATCGACCGGATAAAGCAGGATGCAGAGGCAGAGATCCTTGTTGGAGGTAATTATGATGATAGTGTTGGATACTTCATTGAACCGACAGTGGTTCTGACTACTGACCCCAAATATGTGAGCATGCAGGAAGAAATATTTGGGCCGGTACTTACAATTTATGTGTATGATGAGGATAAATATGAAGAAACCCTCGACCTGGTCGACAAAACCTCACCATATGCCCTGACAGGGGCCATCTTTGCATTGGATCGTTACGCTATCAATGAAGCTATACAAAGGCTTACCAATTCTGCTGGCAATTTTTATATCAATGATAAACCAACAGGTGCAGTTGTAGGCCAACAACCATTCGGGGGTGCAAGGGCATCCGGTACCAACGACAAATCAGGCTCATACCTTAATTTGTTAAGATGGGTATCCCCCAGAACAATCAAGGAGAATTTCATCCCACCGGAAGATTACAGATATCCCTTCATGGAGGAAGATTAAAGGAAGATATTGCTATATTGCTATTCTGTTAAACTGTTATATTGTTGTATGGTGGTATGAATCTCTATGATGCTAGATACTGGATACTGGATACTGGATGGAACATGGAACATGGAACATGGAACATTGAACATTGAACATGGTAAATTAATATAGTCTGATCAGTGTTCACTGTTCACTGATCACTTCTTAAGCACATACTTCTTCTTCATCTGACTGCTGTGCGTGAAGGAAGAACGGCTGGAGTTGGGCTTGTAAGCCTTTATGCGTGATTTCTTTTGGTACTTAACAGTATCGCTGGCACAGTAATGCCGCCTGGTTGAGCATGAGGTGCTCATGCAGGCAATTGCCATAATGAAAATTACAGGTAGTATTAGTCTCTTCAGAGTCTTCATGGTCTCGTAATAGTTGCAAACCCAAAAATCAGGCCTGGTCGGGTTTGTTTTCAGTTGATAAAAATATAAAAAAAAATCAATGTGGACAAATCAGCTACCCTTTAATGATTACCTTTGAGCCAATTATGGTGATGTAACCATTACTTGGAGGCATCTAAGAGGGAATCAGGTGAAAGTCCTGGACAGTTCCCGCTGCTGTAATTCCTGGCCCGAAAGGGCAACACTTTCTGGTACTCTGGACCACTGTCTGAAAAGTTAGGATGGGAAGGTCACCAGGAAAAGGATAAGTCAGAAGACCTGCCATAGTTAATTCGAAATAATCAATGCTTTCGGGTAAAAAGCCATGAGAACAGCAATACTGATCTACATACTTCTTTCCATCATCACTGCAAAAGGGCAGCACCTTAAGGAAACCATCATCCTCCAGAGGGTTGACATCAATGCCAGCAGGATCACGCCAAACGCTGGGTATAAGACCGGTGAAATTGATTCTGCCTCGGTCCAGGATAACATTTTTGACAATATTGGAGACCTTCTTGCTCTTCATTCAACCATATATATCAAGTCATACGGGAGGGGAGGGATTGCGACACCTGCATTCCGGGGTACTACCTCATCACATACACAGGTATACTGGAATGGCCTGGAATTGACTTCTCCGATGCTTGGGGAGACAGACCTGTCGACCATACCAAATGCCTTTTCCGATAATATATCACTTAATTATGGCGGAAGTTCCCTTGCCAGGGGAAGTGGTGGTTTTGGAGGTGCAATAAATATTGAAAACCAGCCCGACTGGAAACGCAAAATGGCAGTTAATGTGCTTCAGAGTTTTGGTAGTTTTGATACTTATCATACCCTGGCAAACATAGGTCTTGGCAGCAGGAAATTCCAATCAAATACCAGGGTGTTCCATCAGCAATCAAATAACGACTTCCCATATGTTAACAGGGATAAGGCAGGGGAGCCTGTTGAATACAGGGAGAATGCAGCATACAGAAATACTGGCTTTCTGCAGGAATTCTACCTGCAAGCAAAGCATAACCAGGTATTAAGCGCAAAAGTATGGGCCCAGTGGAATGACCGTGAAATACCTGCATCAACACTTGTGGCGTCCGGCGTCAAAAATGAACAGATGGAACAACAATTTGTGAGATCTGTCCTGGACTGGAAAAAGTACTATTCCAAAGGTTTTATCGATGTTAGAGCAGGTTATTTCTATGATTCTGACCAGTACAAGAACCAGGAAGCAAATATTGATACCAGGAATACTGTTCACTCTGCATATGCTAAAGCCGGAATGGGAAAGACATTTTTCCCGGAATTTACGCTTAAAGGAGAGCTCAGTCATTCATTTTTTAAAGGTCTTTCCCCAAATCTGTATGAGAGTAGAACACAAAACCAGAGCGCTTTATATCTTAACGGACAGTACAACCACAAAAAAAGGTTTTTTGTTGATCTAATTCTCCGGGAAGAGCTCATTGATGGTGAGTGGTCGCCATTATTACCCTCGCTTGGACTTGAATACCAAATCTTGAAAGCCCGGGACCTAAGGATCAAAGGCAATATCAGCAGGAATTTTCGTGTCCCTACCTTTAATGACCTTTACTGGAACTTTGATGGCTTTTCCAGGGGAAATCCCGGGCTTAAGCCTGAAAAAGGTTTCTCGAGTGATTTAGGGCTTTATTATTCACATGAAAAATCAAGTAAGTGTCATTTTGGAATAGATTTTACGGCTTTCTATATCCTGATTGACGACATGATATTCTGGCACCCCATTGTTATCGTGACAAATATCTGGTTCCCTGAAAATTTAAAACAAGTGGAATCGGATGGAGTAGAGTTAAATATAAGCCTGAGGTTTAATGTGAAAAAGCACAGGTTTGGCATCATACCTGCATATACTTACACCAATAGCATTACCAAACACTCGGATCAGGATTTAGATCAATCGGTAGGCAAACAATTGATCTATATCCCAAAGCATAAATTTGTGGGTTCAGTCAGGTGGAGTATTAAAACCTTCAGTCTTTCAAGTAATATCCAATATATAGGTAAAAGGTACACTGCTGCAGACAATTCCAGGGATCTTCCCGCTGTACTTTTGAACGATTGGATTTTAGAAAAACAATTTATTATCAGCAATTATACTTTAGCAGCTCAGCTGAACATCAACAATATCTGGGACGAAGAATACCAGTTGATTACCCGGCAACCTATGCCTGGCAGGAGTTTTATGCTGACATTGAAATTCATGTTTAATAAATAATCATTAATGAGGTATTTATGAAAAAGAGAATTAACTCCTTGTTTACCTGGGTATTATGCATTGGCCTGGTCATTACTTCATGTAAAAAAGATGGAAATACCAATCCAACTGATACCAGCAAATATACTTTTGGCAGGGGTATTTTTATTGTGAATGAAGGTGCTTTTGGACAGGGTACTGCCTCCATATCTTTTTTGAACAAGGAGTATGACATGTTATACAATGATGTTTTCTTTACGGCTAATAACAGGCCTCTTGGTGATGTTGCCCAATCGATGGAAATATTTAAAGGCAGAGGGTATATTGTGGTAAATAATTCAGGTACTGTCGAAGTGGTAAGCTTGAATACCTTCAAATCAACAGCTACAATACCAAACCTGGCATCCCCGAGGCATGTGTTGATCCTTGACGGGAACAAGGGATATATAACCCACCTGACAGAAGGCAAAATAACAATTTTTAATCCGACCTCAAATATTGTGACTGGCGAAATCAATACAGGGAAATCATGCGAAAATATTTTGCTTGCCGGGGAAAAAGTTTTTGTAAGCAACTGGTCAAATTTCTTCGTTCCAGCCGATAACAACACTTTGCAGGTTATTGATCCTGGCACGGACCAGGTTACTGGCTCTGTCACTCTTACCAAGGAACCTAACAGCATTGTGCTGGATAAGAATAATAAGATATGGGTTTTATGCAGTGGTGGTTATTTGAATGAAGAAATACCGGCATTATACAGGGTTGACCCCTTAACACTAACTGTTGAGAGAAAATTCGAATTCCCGGAAATTGCCTCCAGCCCTAATAATCTATGTATCAATGGAACAGGCGACACACTGTATTACCTTAATGTAGGAGTATTTAAGATGTCTGTCGATGCAAACTCCTTACCATCTGCCTCATACATATCTGATCAGAACATTTTTTTCTATTCCATGAGCATAGACCCTGATAATGGAATGACCCTGTTGAGTGATGCTGTTGATTTTAATCAAAATGGTGTGGTTTATCGCTATAGAAAGGGCGGAAACCAGTATGATCAATTACCTGCAGGCATAGTTCCGGGAACCTTCTGCTTTACGCCTTAAACAATTATCGCATACCTTTGTTTAAGTAATTAAACATTAATTATGAAACAAAAGATTGATTGCACCTGGAAGGAGGGAATGGCTTTCGAGGCTGATGTAAGCGGCTTCAAGTTAACCATTGATGCTGCTGAAGCGGTTGGTGGACAAAATCTTGGGCCCCGCCCAAAACAACTTACGCTTGTGTCACTTGCCGGATGTACTGCAATGGATGTAATTTCCATTTTGAAAAAAATGCGTATTGAGCCCGATTACTTCAATGTCGAAGTTGAAGGTGATATGACTGAAGAGCACCCCAAGTACTATCACAAGATCCATGTCAAATACATTCTGCGAGGCGACAATATACCGATTGATAAGGTTCAGAAAGCCGTAGATCTTTCACAGTACAAGTATTGCGGTGTCAGTAAATTATTGCGTGAGGGAGCTGAGATCACCAGTGAGATCATCATCGAGTGATCATGACTTTAACAGTGCGATCAATTCACTTATGATCATAGCTGTTGCTCCCCAGACAATATGTCCATCCACCATAAAGCAGGGAACATCAACTCTTTTTTGGTAGCTGGTCTGGATCGACCGTTCCTGAAGTATATCATCATTGCTTAATTGATCAATTGGAACAGTAATCACCTTTTTTACTTCCTGGATATCTGGTTTAAAATCAGGCTTGTTGTGTATATATCCAATAACAGGCAGTACATAAAAATTGCTTGGTGGGATATAAAGTTTGGTCAGGTTTCCAATAATTTTTATATCCTCCTGTCTCACACCTATCTCTTCACAGGTCTCACGAATGGCAGTGTGCTGTAATGATTCATCCGTTACTTCATATTGTCCACCAGGAAATGAGATCTGATTGCTATGAATTCCGTCATAATCCTGCCTCTGTATCAATACTGTCATGATGCTTGTTTCAGGATAAAGGAGAATAAGAACAGCTGCTTTCCTGGCTTTCTCAAGGTCCACCTTTTGACGCATCATAATTGCCCGGGTGACCGGTGCCATTTTTAACTGGGCATCCTCACCTGGCAGGGACTTTTTTATCTTTACCTTAATGGATTCTATAAAGAATTCGAACTCTTTCATAGTTGAAGGTGGCAAAATTATTCATATTTGTAGAATGTTGTATAAATATTGCTTAATTTTACCATTGTATTAAGGAATACTCAAGCCTAATGGTCAAAGAGAAGTTACAACCACTTGACAGTAATGAGGAGTTGTTGTCGGACAAAAAAGAAATTATTCTACATAATGATGATGTAAACAGCTTTGATTTTGTCATCAAGACCCTGATCGAGGTTTGTGGACATGATCATCACCAAGCCGAACAATGCACCATGGTAGCCCATTTCAAAGGCAAATGTGGGGTTAAGAACGGCCCGATAGATGAGCTGAAGCCTATTTATTCAGAAATGACCAATAGGAAATTAACCGTTACCTTGAAATAAGTAAATCTTCCTCTTATGTTCTGGTTAGTCATTGCCATATTAATCGTCATCGGCCTCCTTTGCCTGGTCCTTGAAATACTTGTCATCCCAGGAACTGGTGTAGCAGGATTCATAGGTTTTGTCCTTCTTGCCATCGGTATCTGGCAAGCCTATGCTGTGTATGGATCAACTGCCGGTCACCTGACTGTGGGAGGGAGCATTGTTTTGACGCTGGTCACCCTGATATTTTCTTTGCGGGCAAAGACCTGGCGTCGCATCATGCTGAAATCAACGATCGACAGTAAGGTAAATATCATTGATGAGAATCAGCTGAAAGTAGGTGATTCGGGTAAGGCTATTTCAAGACTCGTTCCAGCAGGTAAAGCCTTGTTTAACGGAGAGTTTTTTGAGGTCAGGACCACAGGTGAATTCCTTGATCCGGAGACGGAAATTGAAGTTGAAAAAATTGAAGCCAATAAAATAATTGTTAAACCTAAAATATAAATATAATGAGCTCTCAAGTATTGATTATTATCGGTATAGGCCTTGGGGCCCTGTTTGCCCTCTGGCTGATCTTTTATTTTATCCCCGTTGGATTATGGTTTAAAGCACTTGTTTCAGGTGTAAAGATCTCCTTACTTCAGCTGGTCTTTATGAGGTGGCGTAAAGTCCCGCCACCAATCATTGTCAACAACTTGATTGCTGCTACAAAAGCAGGCCTTTCACTCAACAGGAATGCGCTTGAAGCCCATTACCTTGCCGGTGGACATGTCAAGTCAGTTGTAAACGCGCTCATCTCGGCCGATAAAGCGAATATGAAGCTGGACTTTCAGACTGCGACGGCAATTGATCTTGCAGGAAGGGATGTCCTGGAAGCTGTCCAGATGTCTGTTAATCCAAAAGTGATTGACACCCCGCCTGTTACTGCTGTGGCAAAGGATGGTATCCAGTTGATCGCTAAAGCCAGGGTAACTGTCAGAGCCAACATCAAACAACTTGTTGGTGGTGCCGGCGAAGAAACTGTACTGGCCAGGGTAGGGGAAGGCGTTGTCTCTTCTATCGGTTCGGCAGACTCGCATAAATCTGTACTTGAAAACCCGGATTCTATCTCCAGGGTCGTTCTTGAGAAAGGACTCGATTCAGGAACAGCATTCGAGATCCTCTCCATTGATATTGCTGATATTGACATTGGTAAGAATATCGGTGCCGTACTTCAAATGGATCAGGCCAATGCAGACAAGAACATTGCCCAGGCCAAGGCCGAAGAGAGAAGGGCCATGGCTGTCGCCAAAGAACAGGAGATGAAAGCCAAGGCACAGGAAGCCAAAGCCAACGTAATCCAGGCCGAAGCTGAGATCCCCAAAGCTATTGCTGAAGCATTCAGGGAAGGTAACCTGGGAATAATGGATTATTACAAGTTCCAGAATATTCAGGCCGACACCAGGATGCGGGATTCAATCAGTGAAACACCCGTTAGCAAACCTAAGGGTATTAAAGGGAACGAGGATAAACCAAGCAAGTAGTCCTGCTCACAAATAATGAAATAAAAGCTATAGGCCTTGAGTACAATGAGTTATTGAGGTCAAGTAAACCTTTTATTAAAGAGGATGAACTGGCTGTTATTAAGCAAGCTTTTGACTATGCCATCAAGGTTCAGAAAGATAAGATCACCGATCCTGGAATAATTCATGCTATCAAGATAGCGAGGATCGCTACAGATGAAATTGGACTGGGCGCAACATCCATAGCCGCAACAATCCTACATAATATTATTGACAGCGGTGATATTACCCTGGAGCATCTAAAAAACGAGTTTGGAGAAACAGTAGCTAACCTGGTATCCGGTTACTCCAGGCTGTCACAAATGCCTACCGACCGAATATCCCTGCAATCCGACAGGTTCAGGAAGCTATTTCTAACTGTTGTCGATGATATCAGGGTAATATTGATCAAGCTGGCACACAGGATATATGATATGCGTATTATCAACCTCCTACCGGAAGAAAAGCAGGTCCGGTTTACCAACGAGGTTGTACATCTTTACATTCCAATTGCACATCGCCTGGGGCTCTACCGTGTTAAGTCAGAGCTGGAGGATCTCTATATGCAATACGCCCATATCAAGATATATCAGTCTATACAGGAGAAACTTCATGCCACTAAGACGAAAAGGGCATTGTTTATTGAGGATTTTATCAAGCCCATCGAAAAGGAATTGTACAGACAGGAAATTAAATTCGACATTAAAGGCAGACCAAAGGCCATACCCAGCATCTGGGATAAGATGAAACGCCAGGATGTTGAGTTGGAGCAGGTTTATGACCTGTTTGCAATCCGGATTATCCTTGAATCTGACCCGGAACATGAGAAAGCGGATTGCTGGAAGGTATACTCTATTGTAACCAATATCTATCCACCCAACCCAAAGCGCCTGAGGGACTGGATATCTTCGCCCAAAGCCAGTGGTTACGAATCCTTGCATACCACGGTGCAAGGAGCCAATAATAAATGGGTGGAAGTGCAGATCCGATCAAGCCGAATGGATGAAATAGCAGAAAAGGGGCAGGCCGCCCATTGGCGTTACAAGGGTTTTGAAAGTAAGGAGGATACCGATATCTGGCTGGGGCAGGTCCGTGATATCCTGGAAAATCCTGAGCAGATCAAGTTTGATGATCCTGTTAAAGATGGGAAAAAGACTGAAAAGATATTCATCTACACTCCCAATGGCGACCTGAAGGAATTACCACCCGGTTCTACAGTGCTGGACTTCGCTTATGAAATTCATACGCGTGTGGGGGATACATGCAACGGGGCCAGGGTAAATAACCATGTTGTACCCATCCGTTACATTCTTAAAAATGGTGATAAGGTTGAAGTCATAACATCTAAAACACAGAAACCCAAGCTGGATTGGCTGAAATTCGTCAAATCTACCAAGGCCAAGAACAAGATCAAGCGGGCCCTGAAAGAGGAAAAATTCAAGGAGGCAGAGACAGGCAATGAGATCCTGCGCAGAAAGCTTAAAAACTGGAAGCTTCAGTTCAATGATGAACTCATCGGAAGGCTGGTAAAACATTTTAAGCTAAGTTCTTCCATCGACCTTTATGGTATGATCGCCGAAGAAAAGCTGGACCTGAACGATATCAAACAGGTTCTGTTGAAAAAGAAGGATGATCCTGGCAAGGCGAAGCCTCCGGGCGAGGAGACTACTGAGGATCAGGAGGGAAAAACTAACATTCGGCATTCCGATCCTGATGCACTGGTGATCGACGATACGCTTGATAAGGTGAATTACTCACTTGCCAAATGCTGCAACCCTATCGCAGGAGATAAGGTCTTCGGTTTTGTCACCATTGGCAAGGGCATAACCATCCATCGGGTAAACTGCCCCAATGCCAAGAGACTTTTAGAAAATTATGGTTACAGAAGAATCAGCGTAACCTGGAAAGCTTCCGATCAATCGCTGGCTTACCATGTGAATATAAAAGTCATCGGGCAGGATAAGATGGGCATGCTGGAGGAGATCACAAATGTCATTTCTAAAGACCTGAGGGTGAATATGATTTCTATCAAGGTTGATGCAGGAGATGGAACCTTCCTTGGCAACATCAAAGTCCAGGTTAAGGACAACAAGCACCTTGATGAACTATTGCATAAGCTTTCGAAAGTTAAAGGGGTCCACAAAGCCATCAGGATTGAGTCCTGATTATTGTTTTGGTATTAATTTAAAATAACGAAAAATGAAACTGATATCTCAATTGCAAATAATATCCATCACTATTTTATTAGTGATTTCTACCAAGACTTACTCAGAATCCGGTGGTCCTTTAAGCCCTGCGCAAGCTGCATATGATGTTAATTACTATGACCTCGATCTTACTATTGATCATGTTGCCCAAACAATCGGTGGCTCACTGCTCTGCCGTGCAGAGATTGTAAACCCAATCGACACACTCGTCATAGATCTTGATGATCCTTTCATCATTGACTCCATTCTTTTCAAACTAAACAATGGAACCTTTTCAAGTGTGGCTTTCATTCATGCAAATGATATAATTAATATAAACATTCCTGTATCTGTTACAACAGGCGATATGGTTACTGTACAAATCTTTTATAATGGAGCCCCGCGTATTGCATCCAATCCCCCATGGGGAGTTGGTTTTGTATGGGAAACGACTTCAGGTGGCCAACCCTGGATCGGTGTAGCCTGTGAGGATGAGGGAGGTGATATCTGGTGGCCCTGTAAAGATCATCCATCTGACGAACCGGATTCAATGTCCATGAGTTTCACCGTTTCAGATCCTCTTGTTTGTGTATCTAACGGACAGTATATGGGTAGCACAAACAATGGCAATAACACCACCACATTCGATTGGTTTATCTCCACCCCAATTAACAATTATAATGTTACTATCTATGCTGCTGAGTACTCACTGATTGAAGACAAATACATGAGTGTAATCGGTGATTCCATTCCGTTTTACTTTTGGGTACTTCCGGAATATTACAATACTGCAGTTAATTATATGGATGTCTTTCTAACAGAATTCAATTTTCTTGAGTCGATCTGCGGTCCTTTCCCATTTGGCACTGATAAACACGGTTGGGCACATGCCTCTTATTGGGGTATGGAGCATCAAACAATCATTGCTTATGGCCATAATTTTACAGTAAACAGCTGGGGATATGATTATATACATTACCACGAATTGGCTCATGAGTGGTGGGGCAACCACATTACTGCAAAGGATTGGGCCGATATCTGGATACATGAAGGCCTGGCAACATATACGGAAGCTCTTTATGTAGAACACATGTCGGGCATGGATAGTTACCATGAATTCATGGATAACAAACGACCGGCCAATAATCATTCAAACCCATTGGCTCCGCGTGAAGCCTTAACTGCCTCTCAGGGGTTCAGCTTAAATCCGTACAACCGTGGTGCTTCAGTGATGCATACCATGCGTTATCATATAGGAGATGAAGCATTATTTAATTTACTCAAACGATGGGCTTATCCCGACTCAACCGACTTCGACAATACAAACGGACGACTCTGCCGGATATTAACGACTGACGATATGAAAGAGCAGGCCGAAGAAGTAACAGGAATAGATCTTGATCCATTCTTTGAAGTCTTTTTCAGAGAAGCTGCCTATCCTGACCTGAATGTTGTCAGGGGTTTCGATGAAACGACCTTCACCTGGGAAACGGAAAATAACATTTTGCTGGACGTCAATATACCTGTTCTTGTAAACGGAGAGGAGCAAACTGTTGAAATGATCGACGGGGAAGGAAGCCTGGCCATTTCTCAAACAGATATACTGGTGATTGACCCCAAACAATGGATATTAATGGCTGACCCATCAATTATTACTTCCATTAATGACAACGACACACAAATTAGCGGTTACCAGCTCGAACAGAGCTATCCAAACCCTTTTGCTCATTCAAGCACAATAGAATATTCATTACCTGAACCACAGTTTGTTACGCTTAAAGTTTATGATATGCTTGGTGCAGAAATTATCACCCTCGTCAACGGAGAACAATCGCAGGGTATTCACGAAGTTTTGTTTGATGGAAGTGAACTTAAGAGCGGAATATATTTTTATCGTTTACAGGCAGGAAATTATACGGAAACCAGGAAGGTACTCTTATCTAAATAAAACACATACGGAGAGTAAGGATTATCCCTTGAACACATTGAGCTTATATCCACTTCCATGGATATTGACAATCTCTACAGTAGGATCCTCTTTGAGGAATTTTCTAAGCTTGGTGATAAATACATCCATGCTGCGGGTAGTAAAATAATTATCATCACCCCAGATGCTCTTCAATGCCTCTTCCCTGGATAAAACTGAGTTCATCTGCCTGCATAACAGGAAAAGTAACTCAGATTCCTTGGGAGATAACTTCTGTACCTCCTCATCAAACCTAATGGTCCTTTGGTCATGGTTGAACAGGTACTTACCGATCTGGTATTCATTTTTCACCTGCTTAACTAAATGTGCAAGGTTTCGCTTAAGTATAGCTTTGATCTTAAAAAGCAGTACTTCCGAGTCGAAGGGCTTGGTGATATAGTCATCTGCACCGATCCTGAATCCCTCCAACACATCTTTTTTCAAAGTCTTGGCTGTAAGAAAAATCAAGGGGATGTCAGCATCCAGCTCCCTGATATGCCGGGCAATGGTGAAACCATCAACGTTTGGGAGCATAACGTCAAGGATGCATATGCTGTACTTGTCTTGTTTATAAGCATCGATAGCCAGGGAGCCATCTTCAACCCATTCAACAAAGAAGTCATGGATCTCAAGATAAGACTTCAAGACCGCTCCGAAGTTCTTATCATCTTCAACCATAAATATTTTTACCACCGGGTCACTCATCATCAGCAATAGTTGGAATGATTAATTCAAATGTACTGCCTTTACCTGTATCGCTGGTTATTTTTATCTTCCCTTTGATGACCTGCAGGACAGCCCTAACATATGCCAGTCCAAGCCCGAAACCTTTAACATTATGAATATTACCGCTTGTTTGCCGGTAAAACTTCTCAAAGATCTTCTTCTGTACTTCCTTTGACATGCCGATACCTTGATCCTGCACCTTAATCGAAATATGCTGGTCGGTATTCACAGTCGAAACAGTGATCTCCGGTGCTTCAGGAGAGTATTTATTGGCATTATCCAAAAGATTCAAAATAGCATTGGTAAAATGTTCTTCATCCACCCTGGCAATATGGCTTGTGGCTTCCAGGTTGACAACTATTTTTCCATTTCTTTCTTCTATTTGTAGCGATATTTTACGAATGGCATTTCTGATCAATTCATGAAGGTCATAAGGCTGCATGTTAAACTCAATCTCGTGTTTGTCGAGCAACGACATCTGGAGCACATTCTCAACCTGTGAGTTCATTCTTTTATTCTCTTCCTTGATTATACCTGTATAATAAAGAATGTTGTCCTTCTTATCCAGTGTTTTAGGGTTGTTTATGGAATCAACAGCCAGGGAAATAGTGGCAATAGGTGTCTTGAACTCATGTGTCATATTATTGATAAAGTCTGTTTTGATATCAGATATGCGCTTTTGACGAAGTATCATATAAATGGTAGTCCCGAATGTTGTTAATATGATAAGTGTAAGTATCGCAGAAATAATCAACAGCAAAGAAATGGACTTCAGCATATTGATGTTCTTATCCGGGAAGCTCAGGAATAACTGGTAATTATTTTGCTCATAGATCTCCTGTGGAAACAGGGATATCCAATAAGCATCAAGCATTGTATCGAAACTAAAGTTCTCTGATTGAATAGGGAACGGTGCATCCTCGTCGTCAGATTCAATGGCAAACTCAAATTTCTGATCAATGCCATTTGACCATAAAGTTATTTCAATTACATCGTTCAGATCTTTCGGAGAATACAACTCTTCAATAGGCTTTATGAGGTCTTCTGCTTCGATCACCATCCTTTCAAAAACCTCCCCTAACTTCCTGGCCTTAGAGGTTTTGGCATCAGGGTGCCTGACGATAAAATAATTATTGGAATCTCCGGTACTGACCGTATATACATAATTACCAAATATGGCATTACTTAAAGTATCGATCTTGTAATAGCCCTTTATTGCTTGGATGGTATGCCTGATACTGTCGTAATCCATATCAACTTTCAGGTCCACTGCAAGGTCTTGAGATGCGATAGTTACTTTATCACCATCAGAAATATAAGCAATCTCACTTTCTCCATCAAGGCTCATATTGCTCTGCCAAACATAAACATCACTATCATTCTCATCATTGATAATATTAACTACGTGATCTGATGATCCAACACCAATGGATATCGCAGGCAGCGTATCTGTACCATTGTAATTCTGCCTGACCATGTTCTTTTCAAATCGTTTTAGCTTGTCAGAAATGAGTACAACATTTTCTCTTTTTTCAACCATCTCGGCAATTTCCTTCATGGCTATTTTCACATTCTGATCAAACTGTGCCTCCTTAAGCTGAATGGCATTATTGATCCAGTAAAGCTGAATCATAATTATACCAACCAGGGAAGTTGCCATCAGAAATATGAGCAATATGAACCATTTTCTCTTCATGAATTCAAAAATAGGGAAAAATCAGGCTGAAATAAATGACTTTAACCTTTTCTTAACCTTTTTTAACTTCTCCTTAACTTAACTGAGCATCAGCGGAATATACATTTGTAAAACAAATAAGTTGAACTAAAATTAAACAAAAATGAAAAGCTTTAATCAACTGTTAAGCCGTACCATATTTATAATTGCTGCCCTTGTCTTCCTGGCAGGCCAGAATGCTTTTGCACAGGAAAAAGAAAAAGAAAAGGAAGCAAAGGTTGTCAAAATTAAAATTTCAAAGCAAAAGGGCGATGAAGTAATTATTGACACGATATATATGGCCGACCTGGACAACCTGGAAGGTCTTGACTTGAAAGAGGAAGTGGGAAAAATCATCGATATTGAACTGGATGGCCTTGAAGATATGGAGACCTTAAAGGATATCTATATCAGTGTGGGTTCGGATGTTGATGTTGATGTTGATATTGACAGTGACAGCGATACCGATAAGGAGAAGAATGTCATGGTCTGGACTACTGTTTCAGATGAGGGCTCAAAGAAAGTAATTAAGCTGAAATGCGCAGAAGGAGGAGAGGATATCGTGTTCATCAGTGATGGGGATGCAAAACTTGAGGTCGACAAAGGATATGTATTTATCATGGAATCCGAAGGTGATAGCAAGAAATTCAGAATAGCTATGGAAAAGGCCTCAGGAGATGAATCATTGATAGGTGTCTACAAAATTGATGAAGATGGAGATGGAGATGAGAGGACAATAATCATTCATACGCTTGAATATTCCAGCCTGAAGGATGAGGACAAAGAAGTACTGAATAAAGCCGGAATAAAACTGCCGGAGAGCCATCTCGAATTGAAAGAGCTATTCTTTTTTCCTAATCCAAATGAAGGGCAGTTTACTTTATCCTTTTCCACAGAAAAAAAAGGTGATCTTGATGTGAAAGTTATTGATATCAATGGGAAGGTTGTTCACCAGGAAACCTTCAATAATTTCACCGGAAAGTATAACAAGGAAATAGATATCACGGAAAACAGCAAAGGCACATATTTTCTTATCATCCAACATGGTAAGGATGTTGCAGCCCACAAAATCATTTATCAATAAGATGGATTAACATCCGATCCATTATTTTTGGTTTATCATTCAAAACCGGCCTGGTGCCGGTTTTTTTGTGCATAATCAGCAGATATTATGTAAATTTGAAATTAGCATTATCAAACCCAACCGAAATGAGAAAAAAAATTACCCGTAGGACCTTCATTAAAAGGTCAGCAGGAGCAGGTGTGGCCACATTCCTGGGCGCAAGCCTGATCCCAAAAGCGCTTTTCAGTCTGCAGCCTTCCGGAGTAGATATATCAATCGTCAATGGTACGGACTACTACAAGAGTACAGTTAAGGCCATAGAGGCCTTAGGTGGCATGAACAAATTTGTTAAAAATGGATCAAAAGTAGGGTTATTGGTCAATTCCGCATTCGATATCAAAGGTGCTTATGTAAATCCTGATATTCCACTGGCCATAATAAGAATGTGCTATGAGGCCGGGGCAGATGAAATTATTTGTCTTCAGAAAATCAGTGATGAATATTGGAAGCAGAGCTATGTACCTGATAAAATCAGGGGAGATGCCAGCAAGCTGAAGCAGATAGAATCAAATGTATTTCCCGCTGAGATGAATCTTGAAGATTGGCGCATGATACCTAAAATTCAGGGAGCTGAGCTATTAAAGGATACAGAGATAATTAAGTCTGTGTTTGACGTTGACACATTTATCAATATTCCTATTGCAAAACATCATGCTACCACACTTTATACCGGTGCATTAAAAAATATGATGGGTTTATGCACCCGTAAGACTAATGTCAACATGCACCTGGGTGGCGGGGAAAGGAATGATCCCAAATACCTGGGACAGAGCATTGCTGAGATAAGTCTGGCCCGTAAACCTGACCTTATTGTCGTGGATGCCACTGAGTTTATCACGACCAACGGGCCTAATGGACCCGGGGAAATGAAAAAACTTGATAAAGTAGTTGCCGGAACGGATATTGTAGCTGTTGATGCTTTATGTTGTACTTATGTAAACTTTACCCCTGATGAAATTGTTTCAATTGGCAAAGCTCATGATATGGGAATTGGTAATAAAAACTATAAACAATTAAATATTACTGAATTTACTGCCTGATGAAAGAGATCAAACATAATCTTGACGTTGTCTATCAATAGGTACATTGCTCATCAAAATCCATCATTATGAAGATTAAATATTTGGTCCCGCTGCTAATGGTTGCTGCCATTAACCTTTCCTTGTATTCACAAGATACCAGCCTGGTAAAGCTTCTTCCCCGTGATGGTGATCTTGAATCCTTGAGCATGAAATCCGAAATTGAATCCTATGTTGGTGATGACCTGTTTTTTCTTATCAATGGCGGGGCAGACCTTTACCTTGAATACGGGTTTGTCCAGGTCATCTGCGCCGATTACTCGAATGAAGCAGGTAATTCATTGCACATTGAAATATATGAAATGGAAGACCGTGCAGCTGCCTTTGGAATTTATTCTTTCCAGCATATGAGTGATGATGAACCGGACGAAATTGGTGAAAGAGGGCAAATTGTGAAAAATAACGCCCTGTTAATAAAAGATAAGTATGTCATTAAAATGTTTACAAAATTTCCCGAGGACAACGCTGAAGAACTATTGAAGACAACCGCAGACCTAATTGCATCGAGGATCACCACCGAGAATGCAAGGCCGCTTTTATTGCCTTATCTCCTTCCTGTGCAGGATAATGATTACCCGCAGGTTAAATTAATCAGAGGTTCAATTGCCCTTCGGAATATCTATAATTTCCATAACGAAGACATTTTCAGTATTGATGATGGCGTTGTGGGGATTTATCAGGAATATTCGATATTTATCTTCCAGTATCCAGGTACACTTAAGGCCCTTCAACAGTTTGGAGTGGTCAAAAGCCAGTTAGAGAAAGAAGATCGCTTCAGTAACTTCTATTCACAGAAACACCAGTTCCAAATGATTGATAAGAAGGGTAATAAGATTAATTTTTTAACCTTTGACAAATTTATTATCGCATTTATTTACCAGGGGAACAGGAATCTCACTCCACTGATCGAGGAAATCAAATTCAACATCGACCTTTCATTCTGACTTATTGAATAGTTGATAAGTTTTAGTAGACATTCGCATTCACATTTACTATATTTGAATACATAAACAACAATTAAGCCTATGAAGATCTTAAGGAAAGTCATTATCTGGATTATTGCCATTCTCGCCATTTTAGTGATTGTGGCATACCTTTTACCAAGGAATTACATGGTTGAAAGGAGCGTTGTCATCAATGCTGACAAAGAAATTATTTATGATTATCTCTGCGACTTCGACAAATGGGAAGAATGGACGCCCTGGAGCGACGATATGGATAGTACAATGACTATGGAAGTAGTTGGAAACTGCGAAGTAGGAGCCATACAAAAGTGGTCGGATGAAAATGGCGATGGCCAACTGGTCGTTACCGAGCTGATCCCATACCAATTGGTTCAATATGACCTCTCATTCTATAGCGGGAAATATGCATCTGTCGGGAAATTGAGTATTGAGCCCCAGGATGAAGAAGGCTTCGTGGTGACATGGTCGGATGAAGGTGACCTTGGGTATAACCCTATTAACAGGTACTACGGACTTATGATGGACAGTCAGGTAGGCCCGCAATTCCTGGAAGGCCTGGAGAACCTCAAAAAGATCTGTGAGGCGCAGCCTCCCTACCCCTCAATAGAAATTGCTGAGATACAGGGACAAGCCGCCCTCACAATAAAGGGAACCTGTAACATCAATGAAATAGGGGATAAGCTGGGTGAGTTTTACGGAAAACTCATGGCGTATGCGACTAAAAGAAAAGTTAAACCTGCAGGCCCGCCATATGCCATATACTATGAGTGGAATGAAGGAGGAACGACCACCTTTGAGGCAGGTTTTCCTGTAGAAAGAGAAGTCAAAGGAAAAGATGATATTCTGGCTACAAATTCACCTGGTGGGAAAGTTGTAAAAATTCTTAAAGTGGGACCTTATGAAGACAGCTATATTGCTCATGATGCAATCCAAAAGTACATCAAGGTCAACGGACTTGAGATGACCGGTCCACCCTGGGAAGTTTACATCACTGATCCAATGGAAGAACCCGATGACAGTAAATGGGAAACGCTGATACTGTATCCAATTAAGTAATTGCACGACGTAGCGATTGAAAGAAATTTGTTATGTGTGGGAGGTACGTCCTTGTTCAGAAAGTAGAAGTAATTGAAAAACGGTTCAATGTCACTGCAACTGCGACATTGGATTATAAGCCAAGTTATAACATATCACCGGGGCAGTTTGCTCCGGTGATCACTTCTGATAATCCCCGGGAGCTGGAACTGGCACAGTTTGGCATGACACCTTTCTGGGCGAAGAAACCCATGTACCTTTTCAATGCACGCAGTGAAGGTGACCATAACCAGGAGAATGATCCCTCATTCAAAGGGGCCAGGGGTATCATCTCCAAGCCTGCTTTCCGCAAACCCATCCGTTCCCAGCGATGCCTGGTATTAGCCGATTGTTTCATCGAGGGTACTGTTAAAGAAAAGCTGAGCAAGCCTTTTGTAGTCTATTTAAAAGATAATCAAAGGCCATTTGCCTTTGCAGGTATATGGGATACATGGCTGAACAAGGACACAGGAGAACTCCTGAGATCTTTTTCCATTATCACCACTGTGGCCAATGAATTATTGCAGAAATTGCCTCATCACCGCTCCCCGGTAATTTTACGAAAGAAAGATGAGCAAAAATGGATTAATCCTGAGCTTCCTCTCACTGATGTCACCAAATTGCTAAAGCCATTCCCTGCTGAACTAATGAATGCATACCCCATCTCAACTGATATCAAAAACCCCAGGTCTGACGGAGCTCATTTGCTCTCACCTGTTGGAGAAAGGCTCAGTCAGGAGTTTGATATAAAAAAGAGTGAAGATCTCAACCTTCAGGGTATGGGAACCAATAAGCGGTATAAGGAAGATGGCAATTCCCTTAAGTTTGAGCTGGATTAAGCCCTGGGATTCTTTTTCAGGGCCATCTTTTGCATCCTGAGCACTTCCACACTTGGAAACCCAAATTCTTCAACAACCTTTCCATGGATAAGATAAACCCCATTTCCACGGAATGGTGAACGCTGGAGGGCATCAGGGAAGTGAACCGTATCGAAAAACTCTCCTTTGCCGTCCAGGAATGCTGCAAAATGCATGATCTCACGTTTTACAGTCCTGACATACTTGATGGTCACAAGCAAGCCTGTGATGCTGATCTGCCTTCCGATCAACCCGGCAAGGTCTTCTGCCATAAGCTCTGTGTCCGGGGTGTTCTGCAGCAGTTCAAAAAAGGTCATTGTCACCGGGAAGCCCAGGATCTCAATCTCATCGTAGGTGTCTTCCACATCGCTGCTTTCCAGCTGGGGGAGCTTGAATTTCTTCATGGGTGAGCTGAACAAGGAGTGTTCTTTCTCTTTGCTGTTGCGTTTACCCAGCAGGAGATGTGCTTCCCAGAGCAGGTGTGCCTTCGGCTTGCCTATGAAGCGGAAGGCCCCGATGCGGATCAGCAGGACCAGCTGTTCAATCCCTGGTTGGATACGCTGGATGAAGTCTTCCAGTGAGCTGAAAGTACCACGAAGTGATCTTTCCTCTTCTATCTCCCTGGCCAGCTTCACTTCCAGGTTGGACATATGAATAAAGCCGATGAAAATATACTTTCCTTTGATATTGGTCTTGTAATCGCTATTGTTCACGCAGGGCAGCTGTATCAGTCCACCCCAGCGCCTGGCCTCGTTGAAGTAGACCCAGCGGGAGAAGAAGCCCCCGAAGTTATTGATCACGGCCACCATGAACTCCAGTGGATAGTAAGCCTTCAGGTACAGGCTCTGGAAGCTCTCCACCGCATAGGAGGCAGAATGCGCCTTGGAGAAGGAATAACCTGCAAAGGACTCTATCTGCCGCCATACCTCGTTGGTGATCTCATCGGGATAGCCTCTTTCCTTGCAATTCTGAAAATACTTTTTGACGATGCGGTCAAACTCCCTCTTCCCCCTGAATTTACCACTCATGGCTCTTCTCAGCACGTCCGAGTCAGCCAGGTCGAGCCCGGCAAAATGGTGACATATCTTGAGCACATCTTCCTGGTAAACCATCACCCCATAGGTCTCCTGCAGCTGTTCCTGCATCACCGGATGGATATATTCAAAATCACCGGGGTGATGGAAGCGATGGATATACTCACGCATCATCCCTGAGCGGGCAACGCCGGGACGTATGATGGAGCTGGCTGCGACCAGGCTCAGGTAATTGTCACAACGCAGCTTCTTCAGCAGTCCGCGCATGGCAGGGCTCTCAATATAAAAACAACCGTTTGTTTCCCCGATCTTCAACAATTTCTTAACCCTGCTGTCCTTCTTGAACTTGCTTACCTGGTGCGGGTCGACCTTTATTCCCCTGTTCTCAGCAACAATATCGACACAATCCCTGATATGCCCGATACCCCTCTGGCTCAGGATGTCGAGCTTCTCGAAGCCAATGTCCTCAGCCACATACATGTCCCACTGTGTCGTAGGAAAACCCTTTGGGGGCAGGTCCAGGGCAGTATAATAGGAAAGTGGTTTTTCCGATATCAGCACCCCGCCGGCATGTATGCTTCGGATATTCGGGAAATCGACCATCATGCGTGCGATGGCATGGATCTTCCTGGTGATCTCGTTATTATTGACCGCTGCATCAGGGTACATGATCAGCTGGTCTATCTCTCCCTTGGGCAGGCCGTAGACCTTACCCAGCTCACGGTAGATAGACTTACCCTTGAAGGTGGAAGTAGCACCCAGCAGGGCAGTATGACGGCGACCATAGCGTTTAAAGATATAATCCTGCACATCGTCCCGCTCACGCCATGAGTAGTCAATGTCGAAGTCAGGCGGGTTGCTGCGCTTGGGGTTGATAAAGCGTTCAAAGTATAGGTCCAGCTCAATCGGATCAACATCGGTGATCTTCAGGCAGTAAGCCACCATGCTGTTGGCTCCGCTACCTCTTCCAACATGGTAGTAGCCCCTCGACATGGAATAACGGATGATATCCCAGGTGATCAGGAAATAAGCGGCAAAGCCCATCTTGCTGATGATCTCAAGCTCCTGCCTCACCCTGCGCTCAGCTTCCCTGTTTGTGCTGCCATAACGGTACTCAAGTCCGCCCAGGGAAAGCTTTTCCAGGAGGATCCTGTCATCATACACACTGCCCGTGAAAGTCTGCTTGTTCTTAATGGACTGGTAATCGAAATCAATCCCACAGCTGTCGATCAGCCTTTCTGTGTTTTCAATGATGGTAGGATAGTCGGCATACGCCCTGAGGATATCATCCATAGGCTTCATATACTCATGATTGCCCGCCAGGTACTCCGGCCGTAGCTTGCTGATCACGATATTGTGGTCGATGGCCCTCAGGTTCTGGTGAAGGAAGTACCCATCCTTACCGGCAAAACTCACCGCTTGATGGATCAGCAGCTTATCCTGGTTATACCTGTACTTGGAAGTAAGCAACCTGCTCACATCAGCAGGCCTCACACCGATGAACTCATTTTCTTTCAGCGCATTTGCTCCGATACTCCCGAATGGATATACGATGCAGGCGTTGCTGAACATCCCTGGGCGGTCGGGTAGGGGGGTCCGGTTCAGGGTGTGTTCTGTAAGGAACTCATTCAGCTCCCTGAAGCCCTCGTTATTCATGGCCACACCAATATACAGCAGTCGGTCCTTGTCCCTGAACTCAATCCCGGCGATGGGCTTGATATGACTTTCCCTGCATAGCTTCACAAAGTCGATCACACCCATGGAAGTGTTGATGTCGGTCAACCCCAGGGCCTGTACGCCGTGCTGCTTAGCTGCTTCTATGAGCTTCTCCGGCGACAGTGTCCCGTAGCGCAGGCTGCAATATGTGTGTGTGTTCCAATACATTCTCAGTGATCAGTGAACAGTGAACAGTGAACAGAAATTCAGATTCCAATGGCTCTTCTGACTGCCTTTTTCCCATATTTCAACCTGATCGTGTCCATGGCGTTGTACAGGCTGATCATCTCCGGCGTGTCTTCAAACATGTTCAGCTGCTGCACGCCGCTGACAAGGTGGCTCAGCTTGACACCGACGAGCCTGATGAGCATCCTGCGCTGGTAAAGCCTGTCGAACAGCTCCAGGCTGGTCTGGATCAGGACATGGTCGAAAGAAGTGTAGGGAATGTGCTTTTGCAGGGTATGCGTATCAAAGTTGGCATACCTGATCTTCACAGTCACGCATGCAGTCAGTTTTTCTTTCTTCCTCAGTTCAAAAGCCAGCTTTTCCACCTTGCTGCTGATGATCTCTTTCATCCTTATAATATTGATGGTATCTGTCTCAAAGGTAGTTTCCGAGCTGATGGATTTTCTTTCCGAATAGGGCTTGATAGGTGTCCCGTCTATCCCGTTGGCCTTCTTCCACATCTCGATGCCGTTCCTGCCCATCACCCGCTCCATCATCTCCGGCGGTATCTGCTGAAGGGTACCGATCGTCGACACGCCCATGGAGCGCAACAGCTGGTACGACTTGCTGCCGATCATCGGTATCTTCTTGATGGAAAGAGGCTGCAGGAAAGGGATGACCTGCTGTTGCAGTACCTGCAGCTCTCCGTTTGGCTTGGCTTCCCCCGTGGCGATCTTGGATACGGTCTTGTTGACCGACAGGCCGAAAGAGATAGGCAGGCCGGTATGGTCCATGATACGCTGCCTCAACTCCTTCGTCCACTTGTAGCTTCCGAAGAACCTGTCCATCCCGGTGATGTCAAGATAATGCTCATCAATGGATGCCTTTTCATAAACCGGGGCCTGCTCGGCAATGATGTCGGTGACCATGCGGGAATAGCCAGTGTAAAGGTCCATATCCCCCCTGATGATGATGGCATCGCCACAGAGTGTCCTGGCCATCTTCATGGGCATGGCGGAGTGCACGCCAAACTGCCTGGCCTCGTAGCTGCAGCTGGCCACCACACCACGGTCGGAGGTGCCCCCGATGATCACAGGCCTACCCATCAGGGCCCGGTTCTGCAGGCGCTCTACGGAAACAAAAAAAGTATCCAGGTCCAGGTGCACAATATGATGCTCAGCAGCTATCATTTTTTTCTTGAAAAGTCTTGACTTTTAAAATAATTGTACTATCTTTGATTAGTTTTTAATCATTTTTATGATTACAATATAATCATTTTGATATAAAATAGAAAGTATATTAGATGTTTTTTTACCCACCCCCCATCCCCCCTCCCTCAAGAGGGAGGGGGGCATACCTGGCAATCAATGGCATTTTTACCGGACATGGGGGAGGGTAAAGGGATTAACGGATTAACGGATATCTGATATTAACCAACAACCAATAACCAACATGTTCTTCAGTCAAAACATAAAACTTTTACGTAAGCGCCGGGGCAGGACGCAGGACGACGTTGCGCATGCGCTGGACATGAAGCGCTCTACATTGAGTGGCTATGAAAATTCCGTTGCCCAGCCTAACATGGAAGCACTTATTGCTTTTTCGAATTACTTCAACATAGCCATCGACACCCTGGTCAGGGTTGACCTGTCGGTACTATCCGAAAGCAACCTGTCTCAGATAGAAAAAGGGTATGATGTGTATGTTAAAGGCAGCAAATTGCGTATCCTGGCTACAACAGTTGACAACGATAACAATGAAAACATAGAGCTGGTCAACCAGAAGGCTTCAGCAGGGTATACCCATGGCTTTGCAGATCCTGATTTTATCAGGGTATTGCCAACATTCCAGCTGCCATTCTTATCCAGGGAACGCAAGTACCGTGCTTTTCAAATATCAGGAGATTCCATGCTGCCCATACCTGACCGGTCATGGATCATTGGTGAATACGTTGAAAACTGGCAACAGATCAGAAATAATTTTCCATACATCGTGCTGACCATCGATGATGGTATCATCTTCAAGATAGTGGAAAACAGGATCAGGGAAGAGGGCAAACTAGGGATGATATCATTAAATCCCCTGTATGAACCATATGATATAAGCGTCAAAAATGTTAAAGAAGTATGGAGGTTCATCCAGTACATCAGCGCAGAAATGCCTGAGCCCAATCTTCCCAAAGAAAGGCTGCAGGAAGAGCTTATTGAACTGAAGCAGCAAGTCAGGGAAATCCAGACAAAGCTTAAACTCTGATCGGTCTATGTATGCAGTCATAGACCTTGAGACAACTGGCTTGAATGCCCGATCGGAAAGGATCACCGAAATTGCTGTCTTCATCTATGATGGCAAGCAGATTATTGATCATTATGAGACCCTGGTTAATCCTGACAAAAGGATATCTCACCAGATCACAGCGCTTACGGGAATAGACAACAGGATGGTCAGTGATGCACCACGATTTCATGAAGTGGCAAGGGATATTATTAAGCTAACGGAGGGCATGACCATCGTTGGCCATAATGTTGCCTTTGATTATTCCTTCCTGAGGAGTGAATACCAGCGGCTGTTCTACGATTTCAAAAGAAAGACACTGTGTACGAAGAAGTTGGCCAGGAAAGTACTCCCTCGCCAAAAGCGTTATGGCCTGGGTAAACTCTGTGAATCACTGGGCATAAAGATCGAGAACAGGCACAGGGCCGGAGGTGATGCACTGGCGACACTCAAACTTTTCCAGCATATGCAGCAAATCGAGAATAACCTGGAATCTGTGCCGGTAAATGGCGTTTATTCAAGACTGGATCCTGATTTTATCAAGGGCCTGCCTAATGAAACGGGGATTTATTACTTTATGGATGAAAAAGATGAGGTCATATACATTGGCAAAAGCACACATATCAGGGAGCGCATTATGAGCCATATGTACAATAATGCTACGAAGAGGGCAGGGGAGATGCGGGATATGGTCAGGGATATACATTATGAGCTGACAGGCAGTGAATTGATTGCGCTGCTGAAGGAATCGCATGAGATCAAGTCACAGATGCCTGTTTTCAACCGTTCTCTGAGAAGGATAGTATACAGTTTTGGCCTTTTTGACAAAATCAACAAAGATGGCTATCTATGCCTGGAAGTCAGGAAGATCAATGGAAAGGATACGCCATTGTCCAGCTACGCATCCATGCAGGAGGGAAGGGAGCACCTTCAGTATCTTATTGATGAGTTTAACTTATGCCAGCGGTTTTGTGGGTTGTACAAGACAAAAGGGGCTTGTTTTCACCATCAGATCAATATTTGCAAAGGCGCCTGCGTCGGTGCAGAAAAGGTTAATGAGTATAATAGCAGGGTAGGGGAAGCCATTGATAAGTACGTACTGGAAAATCAAAATTTTCTTATTATTGATACAGGCAGGAACCTTCATGAGCGTAGCGTAGTCAAAGTTCAGCAGGGAAGATATTGTGGCTACGGATACATCGATGCCGAGCACACCGGCAATGCTGAATTGTTAAATGATTGTATCCATCCCTATCCTGACAATAAAGATGTCCAGGTGATTATCAAAGGATACCTTCGAAGAAATAAGGGGCTTGTTAAATTGTTAAACTGTTAAATTGTTATTTTCAATCTCTTCTCTCTTCTCTCTTCTCTCTTCTCTCTTCTCTCTTCTCTCTTTTCTCTTCTCTCTTTTCTCTTTTCTCTTCTCTCTTCTCCTACTAGGTATTTTCCATACCTCAATTTATCGTAGTTCGAATAAATAAGTATTTCTCCCCATTGACCTGGCCTTGATAATGTTATTACTTTGTATGTGATAATTCAATGTTCTTGACCCTTAACCATGATCTATACATAAGTTTCTCCCTGTGCTGCCTTGCGCACACAGGGATTTTCTTTTTATAACCTTTTTTAAACCTTTCCGTATCAATCTATTCTATGTATTGACATATTTTAATATATTTGCATGCTAATCTAATTTTAACATAAATCTACTAGTTATGAAAAAAACCATTTTTGTTTCTGCTCTTACTGCTCTCATTACCGTCATTCTTAGTCTTCTTGTCATTCATTTCATTTGTGATGATTGTGATGAAGAGGAATGTGATCAACATGAAATATATATTTCCAAACATGCTGGTCATGGACAAGACCTGGTATGGCATGGTGACCATAAGATGGGTTGTGCAGGAATGTCAGAAGAATGCAAAACGTTCAGAGCGGAATTTGATAAAGAATTAAGTGATGAAGAGAAAGCAACGATTATCAAGGTCAAAGAGAGTTTTGAAGCCTTGAAAGACAATAAAGAGATTGAAGACCATGAACAGGTGATGATAGATCATAAAGCTGATTTTGAAGCCCTGGAAGCCATTGCTGAGAATCACAAAGAAAGCCTTGAAGCCATTATGGCCAAGTGTCATAAAAGTTGCGAAAAGAAATGCGAGGGAGAAAAGAAAGAAGAATGCAAGAAAAAATGTGAAGGCGAAGCCAAAGTTAGCGAAGAGTGCAAGAAGAAATGTGAAGGCGAAGCCAAGGCCAAAGAAGCTGAATGCAAGATGAAATGTGAATCATCATGCAAGAAAAAATGCGGAGGTTCAGCTGACGTGAAATTTGAGAAGAAAGTTGAGGTGATCGTTATCACAGAGGATGCTGAAGAAGGAGAAGGAGAGGTGAAAGAACGTAAAGTAATGATGTTCAGCGGAGATCACTCAAACATGTGCAGGGTGCACTTTTTACTCATGGACTTTTAAAAAATTAAAAAAAAAACGTTTTTATACAATTGTATCTCAATAATTAACGTTTACTTTGCAATATTAATTAATTAATTAACAATTTTTTTTTATAATGAAAACAGGAAAAGTAAAATTCTTCAATGACTCCAAAGGTTATGGATTCATTAAGGATAATGAAACCGGAACTGAATATTTTGTTCATAGCTCTGGTTTAATCGATCAAATCAATGAAGATGATGATGTTAGTTTTGAACTTACTGAAGGTAAAAAAGGACTAAACGCAATAAATGTTAAATTAGCGTAGCAGTTATTATTCAAAGATTTAAGACGAAAAGCCCCTCAATTTTGAAGGGGCTTTTTTTTCACAAACCTATTCTTAATCCCAATGAAGATATTCCTGATTTACGTCCGTGATGAAGACTATTATAACCTGTTGCCTGAAAAACTTTCAAAAAAGAGGAATGACGACAGGGTTGAAGTAATGGCCTTCCCGCCGCTGGGGATACAAACACTTGCTCCTATCATCAGGAAGCATGGACATGATGTTCTGATGTTTGACACCTGTCATCCCCAAATGAAAGAGGAAGATATTGGAAAAGCTGTTTTGCTGGAATCTCCGGATGTGATAGCACTCTCTTTTCTTTCCACTACTTCTTATCCGGCCTGCACCAGCATGGCCAAACACCTTAAAGAAACCAATGCAAAGGTGCCAATTATCGCTGGCGGACCTTTTGCAACAGCCAATTCAGTCCAAATACTTAATGATACTCCTTTTATTGACTTTGTGGGGATAGGGGAAGGGGAAGAACTAATCCCTGATTTTCTTGACAACATTGATGATCCCGGGAAAGTTAAAGGATTGGTATGGCGGTCTGAAGGCAAGGTGGTAAAGAATCCCCCAAGACCTTTGCTGGATGATCTTGACAAATATCCTTACCCCGATCGTCAAAGCCTTCCTATCGAGTACATTGAATCCATGCCATTGGATGTGCCCGCGGTCCTTTCATTAGACCGTTTCTGTACCATGCAAACAACCCGTGGTTGTCCTTTTAACTGCATCTACTGTGATATACCGCAGATTGCCCAGGGCAAGTGGCGACAACGTTCACCTGAGCATGTACTGGGTGAGATGCAAGAGCTCCACGAGCAGGGATACAGGTCTATTTATCTTACTGATGATCATTTTCTGATGAAGCGTAAGAGGATTGAAGCCATTTGCAATGGTATCATCGACCGTAAGTTTGGTTTCCACTGGGGCTGTGAGGGTAGGGTAGATACTGTTGCTGTTGACGAGCTACCGTTGATGAAGAAGGCCAACTGTAATTTCCTGGCTTTCGGCGTGGAAGCGGGGACACAAAAAGTACTTGACCGCCTGAACAAGAGCCAGACACTGGAACAGATTGAGAATGCCATCAAAGAGGCGAAAAAAGTAGGAATAGACACTGTTCACGGGTTTTTCCTGATCGGTTCACCCGATGAAACAGTTGAGGATATAAAAGAGAGTTTCAGGTTTGCGGCCAGGCTTAACCTCGACACATTTGGATTTAACCGGCTTTGCGCCTACCGCGGAACACCATTATGGCAGGAGTATATTGACAGGGGCATCATTGACGATGAGCTGGACTGGAAAAAATGGTTTAAGTGTTCTGATATTGACCCGACCATCTTGCCCAGCCATGTGGTAAACAATGCAAGGAAAAAGGGTTACCTGATCCTTTTTGGATATCTGCTGCGTCACAGGCCTATCCATACCATCAGGCTCCTGAGAAAGTTTGGCCGATATATGACCACCAAAGACATTTTCACATTGCTTTATAGCCCGTTCAAGAAAAGGACATTGACGAAGTTACCTGACCTGCCTGAAAAGATGCTGGCGCAGGGATTGACCGAACCAATAAGAGAGTAGTGAACACTGTTCAGTGATCACTGAACACTGAACAGTGAACAGAATATCAGATATCAGATATCAGATATCATGAATCAGATATCAAAAAAGCCCCGTGTTCCACGGGGCTTTTTATATTTACTGTACAAGTATTTTTTGTGTTGTTTTTCGTTGGTCTACTGTTATTGAGACATAGTAAATCCCTGGTTTAAGATCTGAAACTGTCAGTTCAACAGGATGAGTTCCTGTATTTAACGTTCCCAGCTCAATTTTCTTAACAGCTTGTCCCACAACATTAACCACATCAATCGAAACATTGGATTTCTCCTGCAGTCTCAGCCCGAACCTGCTTGTACTATTGCTAGGGTTAGGATAGATTGGTGATACCTCAAAGTTCTGATTTTCTGAGAGCTCATCTACGCCTACAAAGAAGCTGACAGGAAAATCCATATGATGGATCCGGTTTAAAGATGGAATGGTTTGAACACTTGCAGGCCATTCATATGTACCCACAAGATTATCTTCCTGGAATACGATATGTACCATATCTCCATGCAGTATTGGTGACATTTCTGAATAGACACACTCAGATAAAAGCCATTGGATATCCAAATTAATATCCTTAGGTCCGTTCCACCAATTACCTCCATCAAAAGAAGCATTCACTGCGATGTGACGATAGAACAGGTCCGGTGTTCCACCAGTATGAAAGTCAGGAGCAAGCCCTGACCAGGAGATAAATATTTTATCATCTTCCATTATGGAGATCTGCGGGAATCCACAGGCAGCATTGGCATAGTCAGGCTGGTTCGTATAATCAATGGTATATGGCTCATTGGCAAGGATCCATCCGCACAGGTATCCACCATCTTCCAGGAATTCCATTGTATATGAACTGATTATGGTGGTGTCCAGGCGACCCATGTCCTCATTCCAGTAAATCAATCCATCGGTAAAGGGGTAATATCCCCATTCCCCTGCATCGTTAAATCCCCCAATCATTCTCGGGAAAACCAGATGTACTTTTTCCTGGGAATCAAGAACCAGGTCAAAGCTTCCAACCCCACCTCCGAAATCTGCAGTCGATGTATGGGTCTGTAAAGGATCAAAGGGAGATGTCATGACTTCTGTTTTTTCCCAGTTATCGCCATTATCTGTTGATTTAAAGATATAGCCACCATATTCCCTGAAGCCATATCCAAATGCAATTGTGTTACCAACGGGGTTGGCCCATTCATAGCTTAAAGCATTGATCGTGGGGAAGTAATTCTCACCAAGTCCATCGATAATCACACCTTCAATATCCCAAGTTTCGGCTCCATCCGATGAACGATAATAAACTAATGCGTTGGTCTGGCCCATATATTCTGCGTCGTAAGTATAAGCAAGCAGATGAATATGTTCATTGTTTTCACCACTGGTTACCATAGAATGCCAGACAAGGGAAAGCCCTTCAGGTCCATACAATTCTGTTTCAATCCAGTCACCTTCACCTTTGTTCTCCCTTTTGAAAAATTTGATTGGGCCAGGCAACGAGGCGGTTGCATACCAATAATGGCAAAAGATCTCTCCATTGGCCCCCCAGGGAGCGTAACAGGGCCAGCCAGTCCTAGGATCTTCACCAATATGAAGATTAGGAGTTCCCCATTCAGTGCCATTATAATAGTTATAGCCAGTTCCCCGATCCGGGTCAGCATTTTCACCTGAAGCTTGCCATGTGGCACCAATGGTGCCGTCAGGGAATTCATAGATGCGGTTCATGATATTACCATAGTTTGTGGTTTGTCCATCGTACCAGGTTGTGCCGATCTGGGTGCTGCTAAACGCTTTCTGTCCGGCGTAATTACCAGCAGGATATACATTAACCTGACCAGGATGTGGCTGGGTTGGTATGACAAACTTGCCTTTACTGCGTATCTCATGCTGCTGCGCAAAGACCGCAGAGGCAAATACAAAAATCAGTAAGAAAGGTAGATATTTTCTCATGGTATAGGTTTTTGGTTAATAACTAATAATTGAGATATAAATATAGGCATAATTCAATCAATATAGCAAGGAGGACAAAAGAAATATTATTTGGAACCAGTGATCTTCTTTAAATTCAATTTATAAATTTCACCAAGGGGAATCTCTGTTCCTGCCATGCTGATCCTGTTTCCACTAATATGGTCAATATGGGAAAGTGAAATGACATAGGATTTGTGAACGCGAAGAAACTGGGTTTCCGGAAGCTTCCTTTCAAAAGCCTGGAGAGTGTCCCTGGTAACATAAGTCTTTTTTGCTGTGTGGACTTTCAAATAATTGCCATATGCCTCAATATAAAGAATATCATCTGTCCCGACCTGATGCGTGTAGTGGTCCTCTTTTATGAAAATTGAAGAGCTTGCTTGAGTATCAGTTTCTTCTCTTGCTTTTTCATCCTGGGGCAGCTTTGCAAATACTTTGTTGATTGCCTTTATGAAGCGCTCCAGTTTGATGGGCTTTAAAAGATAATCTACGACTCCGTATTCATAGCTCTCCAGCGCAAACTCGGAATAAGCTGTCGTCAGTATTACTTTAGGCGGATTGGTGAGTGTTTTGAGCATATCGAGGCCGCTCAGCTCAGGCATGTTCAGATCAAGGAACATCAGGTCAACAGGATTATTATGCAGAAAGGAGATGGCTTCTACTGCGCTATCGCATTTACCAACAAGTTGAAGCGTGGGGATAGTGGCAATGTATTTTTCAATAACATCCTGCGCCAGCACTTCATCGTCAACTATGAGGCATTTAATTTCCATCAGCCTTTATATTTCAATGGATAAATTTACAATAAACTTGTTTTCTGAACTATTGATCTCCAATTGATGCTTCCCGGGATACAGGAGTTCCAGGCGCTTTTTTACATTCTCAATGCCTGTGCCTGATTTTTTAACAACAGGATTGATCCTGACCGGTGCTACATTGTTTGAAGTATTTAAAGTCAGGGTATTGTCTACAAGGTTAACATTGATTTCAATCCTGTTCTCAGCTGAATTAACGCTGATGCCATGTTTGAAACAGTTTTCAACAAATGTAATCAGCAGGAGAGGGGATATGATCTTCCCGCTCAGGTCGCCTTCAAACCCTGCAATAACCTTAGCTTTCTTTCCAAGGCGAATCTTTTCAAGGTCAATATAGTTTTGTAAAAAATCGAATTCATGTTGCACAAGCACTTTTCTTTTTTGTGAACTTTCCAGCAGGTAACGCATTAAATCTGAAAGCTTCATTACGGCATCTCCTGCAATATCAGAGTCATTCAGGATCAGGGAGTAGATACTGTTGAGGGAGTTGAATAAAAAATGTGGGTTCACCTGGGATTTAAGCAAGTTTAACTCAGCATGTGCCTGTTTGGCCTCCAGTTCTTTCAATTCCATCTCAGCCCTGACCCTTTTCTCTTCTTCTTCCTTCAAGCGCATTTTCTGAACAGTTCCAATCCTGAAATACCGTGCCCCTGTGTAAAGGACCATCATCAGGAGAAGGGCCCCATATGTCTCGGAACTGCCTGATGGATCCAGGTAATCTTGAAATTCAGCAATTATATACCCGAAAAATCCAACAAGAAAAGCTGTAGCAAGAATATACAGGACGTATTGCTTCCTGATAATGAAATAATCGAAAATATAATCATGGATATATACCGGGATGATCAACGGAAAAATGATCAATGCTGCAATCCTGAAAGATTCATCAACCGTTTCAAAACGCATTATTGAGAAAGCGAATAGCAGCCATATGAACAACCAGAATCCAATATTGAATAAACCTTTTTTGAGCATCCTGAACCGGAATTTATGGCAAATTAATTCAATAAATCGCTAAAAGCTAAATTTTTGTGACAAACACCGTTCATCACAATATATTCTGTCTGATCACAAAAACAGGCTATTGATCACATATATTTTCAAATATAAACAGAACGATGCAATTTTGCCACAACATTCGAAATCAAAACACAATCAATATGAACCTTACAATAAACAATTTATCAAAAACCTACTCAAATGGTGTCCAGGCGCTGGATAATGTTTCCCTAACAATCCCTGACGGCCTATTCGGGTTATTAGGACCTAATGGAGCAGGTAAATCAACACTGATGAGGACAATTGCCACATTGCAGGAGGCTGATTCAGGTGAAATATGGCTTGATGATTTAAATGTACTGGATCAAAAGCTGGAACTCAAACAAACCCTTGGTTACCTTCCGCAGGAGTTCGGTTTTTATCCAAAGGACAGGGCCATAAACCTGCTGGACCAGTTAAGCATGCTCAACGGCATCAATAATAAATCAGAAAGGGAATACCAGGTGGAGTATATCATGAAGAAGGTAAACCTCTGGGATGCTCGTAAACAAAGGATTGGAACTTATTCAGGTGGGATGAAGCAGCGTTTTGGCATTGCCCAGGCATTACTTGGCAATCCTAAGCTGATCATTGTTGATGAGCCCACAGCCGGCCTGGATCCATATGAAAGAAGAAGGTTCCATAACCTGCTTGCTGAAATTGGCAAGGATATCATCGTTATTCTTTCAACACATATTGTTGATGATGTCAGCAACCTATGCACAAATATGGCCATAATTGATAAAGGCCAGATACTACTGCAAACCGATCCCGGGGAGATTGTCAAAGAGTTTGAAGGGAAAATCTGGGAGAAGGACGTCACCGGAATAGATATGGAAGAGTTAAGGAAGGGGCATCAGGTGATCTCATCCAGGCTTTTCGCCGGCAAGTACTTTGCAAAGGTCTATAACGAGCATGATCCCGGAGAGGATTTTTCTGCTGTTAATCCCATCCTGGAAGATGTTTATTTCTATTCATTATTACAAAGGTCTTAATCACTCCTTAAAGCTGCATATATTATGTTTTTAAATACTTTTATACTGGAATTTAAAAAGAACCTGTGGAGCCCTGCTTTCTACATTTTCTTCTTCATATTTTTTGCAACAACGATAATTTTCACGCTGACCACCGATCCTTATACCCGATTCATGGGTATAGCGCATGGGAAAGAATGGCATAACGCCCCAATTGTTATCGCACATATCATGGCCCGTTTGAGTGTTGTGGGACTGCTGTTTACCATGGTCATGGTTGGGCGGTCAGTTGCCAAAGATTTTGAATCTAATATTCATGAACTGGTCTTTTCAAAGCCTATTACAAAGATCCAATACCTGGGTGGCAGGTTTGCTGGTAGTATGTTTGCAAATTTACTCATCTTCATCTCCATAATACTTGGCTTCGAAGTTGGTATTGCCTTCATGGATGATCAGTATTCCGGCCCATTCCAATTGGGGACTTACCTGCTTCCAATTTTAATCATTATCATCCCTAACCTGATATTAATAGGAACAATCTTTTTTGCCCTGGCAACCTTAACGAGGAAAATGACTGCAACTTACCTGGCAGGCGTTGCATTCCTTGCTGTGTACAGCATCATTGGAGTGATGCTTCACCGGATGGACAATGAAACCTTGAAAGTCTTGCTGGACCCGTTTGGTATAACAGCACTTACAGTTTACTCAAAGTACTGGACTGTATCTGACTTGAATGGCCTTTTGATGCCTGTAAATACGACTTTCCTCATAAACAGGTTGATCTGGTTGTCAGCGAGTTTTGTAATCCTGGCTTATACTTACCATAAGTTTAAGTTCGTTGCCTTCCTTGAAAAAAAATCCAAAAGACTGGATGTAGTCTCTGAAACCACTGAAATTATTGAGTATGATCTGCCTTCACCAAAAATAACTTACCGGAAAAATAAATTTTTCACTTTTGCACAAAGCTTATCCGTTTCCTGGAGAGATTTTAAAAGAATAGTCATGCATCCTGCATTTTTAATCCTGACATTCCTTGCCATCTCACAGATCATCACAAATTTCACGGGCCAGCTGGGTAATAATACAGGTTACATGTATCCTTTTACTTCATGGTATATCCGGCAGACCGTACATATCTGGATGTATATGCTGCCTATGACCATTTTCTTCGGGGGCCTGCTGGTATGGAAAGAAAAGGACTATAAGACAGATGAGATCATTAACACCATGCCTATTCCTAACTGGTTCAGCTATGTCAATAAACTGATCACACTTTGTGGAATTTATGCACTATACCTGGCATTGACTCTTGTATCCGGGGTCATCACACAAGTCTTTTTCTATGACTTTTATGAAATTGAGCTGGGTCTGTATATCAAGCATCTTTTTGGTATTGATTTCTTCAACTTCCTCCACATGGCCATAATTGTGCTTTTTATTCAAAATCTTAGTCCTAATAAATACATTGGCTTTTTCTGGTCTGCCCTGTACTTCGCTGCTGATATAATCATCTTCGACGTGTTTAGTTTTGACAATTATCTGTTCAGGTACGGCCGTGTCCCTGAATTCATTTACTCAAACATTAATGGATTTGGACATTATGCCCAGAGCATCTTATGGTATACTATATACTGGTTGTTTTTTGGAGCCATCATTGCCTGGCTGACCATCTTGCTCTGGCGCAGGACCAATGAAAATTCAGTCATGATCAGGCTAAGGAACCTGAAAACGCACATCACAAGAAACCAGGCCAGGGGTATAAGTATATTGTTGCTACTTTTTGTCATCACCGGGTCTTTTATCGGATATAACAAGTACATCATCAACCCTTATTATTCTGATCATGATATGAATGAGATGCAGGCCAATTATGAAAAGAAGTATTCAAAATACAAGCATCTTCCACAACCCGTAATCGTTGACATCAACCTTAAAGTGGATCTTTATCCGAAGGAAAGGATAGTGAATATCAACGGGGAATATGTCTTATTTAATAACAGTAATGAGGCTATTGAAGAAATTTATATCAACCTGAATGACTGGAACCTGGAGAATATAGACTCTTTGGAGCTGGACAGGGGATTCACTAATATTCTTCAAGGTGAAGAGTTTGGCTTCAGGGTTTTTGAACTGGATCATGCATTGCAGCCTTCTGATACGATGATCCTTAGTTTTAAATATGATATCATCGCCAGGGGATTTACGGAAAACCAACCTAAGAATGATATCGTTGAAAATGGTTCCTGCCTGATATTGTCAAGCTTCTCATCAGCGTATTTTCCTGTTATTGGTTATAATGTGAATGCGGAACTCATAAGAGACAAGTTCAGGAATGAATTTGGCCTCTCTCACAAACCAGATGCTCCTAAAATTGAAAATGCAAGAAAGGACCTTGCTATTTTTACAATAAGCCGTCCGAATTTTGATGCTGTCATCAGCACATCAGCTGATCAGACTGCAATAACCGCCGGGCACCTGATCAATCACTGGCAGGAGGAAGGCAGGAATTATTTTCATTATAAATCTGACACCATTATTGAAAATGAAATCGCTATACTTTCCGGCAGGTATGAAGTTGCCCGTGAATTATATAATGGCATTAATGTGGAAGTCTATTATCACCCCAGGCACAATTATAATATCACAAGTATTCTTGAAGGTTTAAAAGATTCCTATGACTACGGTAATAAATATTTCTCCCCTTATCCTTACAGGGACTTACGTGTGGTTGAGATACCGGAATACATGACTTATGGTGCGGCACGACATTTCCCGACAACATTTATCTGGGTTGAATCCGAAGGCTTTATTACGCGCTACGAGGAAGGTGATATAGATATTGTATATGGCATCGCTGCACATGAGAATACCCATCACTGGTGGGCAGGCATTGTAACACCTGCTCATGCTGAAGGGGCATTCATGCTCACGGAGTCGATTACACAATACGTAATGGCAATGCTTACTGAAAAGAAATTTGGCAAGGACATTGGCAGAAAATACCATCGCAGGGAGATGAAATCATACCTGGCAAGGCGAAAAATGGATGCTGAGGGTGAAAAACCATTGATAAGGAGCTCTGTCCGTCAAGCTTATATAGGATACAAGAAAAGTTCAGTTGTCATGTATGCCCTGCAGGATTACATTGGAGAGGACTCAGTAGGAAAGGCCCTGGGCCGGATAGTCGAACAATACGGATACAGGCTGGATACCTTTGCATTAGCTTCTGATCTTATAGAAGAGTTTTATAAAGTTACGCCTGACAGTCTTAAATATTTTGTTGATGACCTGTTTTTAAAGATCAGCATATATGAAAATAAGATCAACTCAGCCACCCTGAAAGATCTTGGAAATGGCAAATTCCTGGTTAACCTTGATGTTGAAACCATAAAATATTATGCCGACAGTATTGGGAACCAGACAAAAGCATCCATGAACGATTATATTTATGTGGCACTTATGGATGATGATGGAGAGGCTTTTTATTACAAGAAACACCGTTTTTCAAAAAACCACTCATCCTTGCAGATCATTGTAGATCAAAAGCCATCACAAGCAGGTATTGATCCTTACTTGCTGCTTATCGACAGGAACATGGATGATAATATTTGTGATGTACAAGAAGATCGATCCGTTTATTCATACTTGATGGAATCTACCGGGTTTCGCGTTGCTGCCCGGTAAAATGCCAGTGCTATGCCCAGGCCAATTCAGGTGGACAGGAAAACCTTGTGTATGGATTGTCTCATAATTAATATTATGTTAAGTTGATACTTTAAACAAAAGGGAGAGCATACTTATTCACCCTCCCCTATATTATCTGTTCATTGTTCAGTGTTCACTATTTTAGTTGTTCATTTATTACCTTCAGCTTATCCAACATATTTAACCTGGTATAGATCTCCTTCAGTGATCTGAGTGTATTCATGTCTTCAGGGTTGACCTCATTAGATTTTTCCAAATATGGTAGGGATTTTTCAAGTAATGTATTCGCTTCTTGCTTCATCTTATCATATTCTTCTGTAGCTTCCAAGGGCAGATCATTAGCTTCCTTTTGTATCTCAGCTGCCTTGTTAACATATAGCGCGCCGAGGTTATAGTTAGCATCAAAATAATCAGGATTTAGTTTGATCGCCTCCATATAAGCTTTTTCTGCTTTCTCAAATTCTCCCATCTGGTCGTAGTTGGTACCGACAGCAAAGAAGATACTTGGATTGGTAGCATCCTGTTGAATTGCCAATTCCAGAAGCTTAAGTGCATTTTCTGAATCACCGCTGCTCAAATAGAAATTTGTTTCAGCAATCAGGAGATCAAAGTTTGTTGGATACTTTTCTCTTCCCTGCTGTATGATAAGTAGTGCAGTCGCAGTATCCTCCTGGATTTTATATATTTCTGATAATGAATTATATATTTGCGGTTTATTAAAGCCCATCTCAATAAGCTGATTATAATAACCGATAGACATTTCATACTCCTGTCCTATCTGGGCTGCTATTGCAGCATTATAAAGCGCCGTTGTGTCATTGATACTAACTTCCCGGTTAATCTCGTAGGCCTTGGCAAATGATTTAGCTGCACCTGTAAAGTTTTCAGCATTATAATAAATTACACCCTGATCATAAAACTTAGCGGCAATTACACGCATATTATTTTCTATATCTGCTGTGAATTCGCCACGGTCATCCAATTCCCGGCATTTTACATAAGACTTATGCGCAACTTCAAGGGCATTGGGATCCAATGCTTTGTACTCTGGTACATCGCTTATCGCAATCTGCAAATAAATATTTCCATGATAAAACCATGTCTTGGCGTCCCCCATTGTCTTTTCATTGGTAATGGTCGGATCAATATACTCCTTGGCCTTGTCAAGTTTACCATTTCTTAAATAATTATAGGCACTTGTCCTCTTGGAGGTTTGCGCAAAGATCACTGAACCTGTTACAAGCAAGATGATCAGAAAAATAAATTTTTTCATAATTATATGTTTTTAATTTCGGTAATTCTGATGGCAAAATTATAAATTCCAATTACTTTTACTTCAATTTCTTTGCCAAAGTTTAATTATGCTTCTGGTTTGTCTTTATTATCTTGATTATCAACACTCTTATCTTCACTTATATCAACTGACTCCTCCCCTTCTTCTGCTTCCTTGATCATCTCAACCTTGGCTACCGCAGCAATTGCATCTTTCTCCCTCAGGTTGATCAACCTGACGCCCTGGGTGGCCCTGCCCATAACCCTCAGCGTATCGACACTTAACCTGATGAGAATGCCAGACTTATTAATGATCATCAGGTCATTACCGTCATGCACCTCCTTGATGGCTATCAAGTCACCCGTCTTTTTAGTGATATTGATTGTTTTCACACCCTTTCCTCCCCTGTTGGTGACACGGTAATCTTCAATTTTTGACCGCTTACCATATCCATTCTCTGATACAACAAGAATATCGTAATTGCCATTTGTAACGCAGATCATGCCTATAACCTCGTCCTTCGCATTTGCCAGGGTCATGCCCCTCACCCCTGCTGCGTTCCTGCCCATAGGCCTTACTTTCTCCTCATTAAACCTGATGGCTCTTCCCGATCTCAATGCCATTAAGATCTCATGATGTCCACTAGTCAGCTTAGCTTCCAGTAATTGATCACCTTCATTGATATTGATGGCATTGATTCCATTTTGCCGTGGTCTTGAGAATGCCTCCAGGGTTGTTTTCTTGATAGTACCATTTGTGGTACACAGGATTATATAGTTGTTATTTATATAATCCTCATCTTTCAGGTCCTTCACATTAATGAAGGCCCTCACCTTATCACTAGGTTCAATGTTAATAAGGTTCTGTATAGCCCTTCCTTTGGAGGTCTTAGTCCCTTCAGGGATCTCAAACACCCTCATCCAGAAGCACTTACCTTTTTCCGTAAAGTAAAGTAAATAATTATGGTTTGTGGCAACAAACAGGTATTTCACAAAATCTTCATCCCTGGTTTCACTTCCCTTAGCACCTTTACCTCCCCTGTGCTGTATCCTGTATTCAGAAAGAGGTGTACGTTTGATATATCCAAGGTGCGAAATTGTAACGACTACCTCTTCATCAGGGATAGTATCTTCGATCTTGAAATCATCAGCAACATAAACAATCTCTGTTTTGCTTTCGTCTCCGTACTTTTCCTTGATCTCCAGCATCTCTTCTTTCAGCATAGCCATCCTCATCTGCTCATTGTCAAGAATTTCTTTGTAATGAGCAATAGTCTTTTGCAACTCTGCATGCTCCTCTCTGATCTTATCCCTTTCGAGGCCTGTAAGTCTCTGCAGTCGCATGTCAAGAATAGCCTTGGCCTGGAGATCAGAGAGATCGAAGTTCTTCATCAGCCCTTCTTTGGCCTCATCAGGTGTTTTGGATGCACGGATCAGGGCGATCACTTCATCAAGGTTATCTAAAGCAATCAGTAAACCTTCTAATATATGGGCTCTCTTCTCGGCTTCATCAAGCTGGTATTTGGTCTTCCGGATAAGAACCTCATGACGATGCTCCACATAATGCACGATCAGGTCTTTCAGGTTCAGCATCCTGGGCCGTCCGTTGACCAGCGCAATGTTATTAACATTGAATGAAGTCTGCAAAGCTGTGTACTGATATAGCTTATTCAGAACCACATTTGTAATGGCATCCCTTTTAAGTTCATATACGATCCGCAAACCTGTGCGATCAGATTCATCTCTGATATCAGAAATGCCTTCAATCTTTTTATCATTTACCAGGTCGGCAGTCTTCTTGATCATTTCTGCCTTATTGACCTGGTATGGAATTGAGGTCACGATAATCCTTTCCCTTTCCCTTCCACTGTCAGCTTCTTCGATTTCCACCTCTCCCCTGATCACGATCCTGCCACGTCCTGTTTCAAAAGCATCCTTGACCCCCTCATATCCATAGATCAATCCTCCTGTCGGGAAGTCGGGTGCCTTGATGAACTTCATTAGTTCAGGTATGGTAATCTCATTGTTATCAATGTATGCAACTATACCATCCACCACTTCCGACAGGTTATGAGGTGGCATATTGGTAGCCATACCAACAGCAATGCCTGATGCACCATTAACCAGCAAGTCAGGTATCCTGGAAGGAAGAACCGTGGGTTCTTTCAGGGAATCATCAAAGTTCAGCTGAAAATCAACAGTATCTTTATCAATGTCTGCCAGCATCTCCTCGGCAATCTTCTGCAATCTTGCTTCGGTATAACGCATTGCTGCAGGCCCGTCACCATCAATTGATCCGTAGTTACCCTGTCCTTCGACAAGCGGGTACCTTAATGACCAGTCCTGGGCCATACGAACCATGGCATCATAAACAGAGGTATCGCCATGTGGGTGATACTTACCGAGCACCTCCCCTACTATCCTGGCAGATTTTTTATATGGACGATTGGCATGTACGCCTAATTCATGCATTCCAAACAAAACTCTTCTATGTACAGGTTTCATCCCATCTCTCACATCGGGCAACGCCCGGGACACAATAACCGACATTGAATAATCAATGTAGGCCGACTTCATCTGGCTTTCAATATTGACCTTTAATATCTTTTCCCCTTCCCGCATAATCCAATTCTTTTAATCAATTCATTTTTAGTATTTTGTAATAATAATTTAAGCACACGAAAATAATAAAAAAAAGCGTAAAAAGCCCCATTTTCTAAGGCTATATTACTAACACGGCTGTGTTGATAAATATTGCCCTGTCAAAAGGTGAAACACATTTTTGGAATTATTTTTGATGAGCTGTATGAAGATGTTGTAATTTTGTCAAAACTGTCATTTAAAGATACATTTTCAAATTGAACCTATAGCAGTTGAAATTGTTAATATGACAGGTCTACATGAAAATCAAAGGATAATTATGGAAGCTAAATTTTCTCAGAGAGTAAAAGATGTACTGACATATAGCCGTGAAGAAGCCATGCGACTGGGTAATGATTATATCGGGCTTGAGCATTTACTGCTTGGTATTTTGCGTGAAGGTGAGGGCATGGCCATTCAGATCTTGCATTATTTTGGCGTTGATCTTAAGGAATTGAGAAAGACCATTGAGGTATCGATCGCCAATCCGGAAAAGGATCCCAAGAAACTTGAAAACATACCCCTGGTCAAACAGGCGGAGCGGGCTTTAAAAATCACATACCTGGAAGCCAAACTCTTCAACAGTGAACTGATTGGGACAGAACATCTGTTATTATCGATCCTGAAAGATGAAGAGAACCTGGTAACCAAGTCTTTCAAGAAATACGGTATTGACTACGATACCATCAAGAGTGAATTGAAGACTATTGTATCCAACAAGGAACAGGAAGAAAAGATTGATCCGGTTGATGAATTGCCCGGGGATGCTGCAGATGATGACCTGGAAGATGATGGTGGTAAAGGATTTGGAAGTAATATAAGAAAGGTCTCTGAATCTAAATCCAAGACGCCGGTACTGGATAATTTCGGAAGGGACATCACGAAAGCAGCCGAAGAAGGCAGGCTTGACCCTATCGTTGGGAGGGTTAAGGAGCTTGAAAGGATCGCACAGATACTAAGTCGCAGGAAAAAAAATAATCCCATTTTAATTGGTGAACCTGGTGTAGGCAAGTCTGCCATCGCTGAAGGACTTGCCCTGAGGATTGTCGACAGGAAAGTGTCGCGCGCATTATTCAATAAGCGTTTGGTAACGCTGGACCTGGCATCACTGGTGGCAGGCACAAAATACCGAGGGCAGTTCGAGGAGCGCATGAAAGCTGTGCTGAATGAGTTGGAGAAGAATCCTGATATCATCCTTTTCATTGATGAGATACATACCATTGTCGGGGCTGGTAATGCGAGCGGCTCACTGGATGCCTCTAATATGTTCAAGCCTGCACTGGCACGTGGAGAGATACAATGTATAGGCGCGACGACCCTTGATGAGTACAGGCAATACATAGAAAAAGATGGAGCCCTTGAAAGAAGGTTTCAGAAAGTGCTTGTAGATCCTACAACACCGGAAGAAACAGTCGAGATTCTGAATAACATCAAGGAAAAATACGAAGACCATCACCTTGTCACCTATACTGATGACGCCATTGGTGCTTGTGTTACCTTGACCAACCGCTATATCACTGATCGCTATTTGCCAGACAAGGCTATTGACGCTCTTGATGAGGCAGGCTCCAGGGTTCATATTACCAATATTCATGTACCTTCCGACATCATCAATATCGAGACACAGATAGAGGAGACCAAGAAGAACAAAACGCGCGCTATCAACAGCCAGAAGTTTGAGGAAGCTGCTGAATACCGTGACCTGGAGAGGAAACTGCAGTCAGACCTTGAAGTAGCAAAGAAAAAATGGGAGGAGGAAGCTAAGGTCCACAGGGAAAACGTCACTGAAGAGAACGTGGCAGAAGTGGTTGCCATGATGACCGGCATACCCGTGCAGAGGATCGCCAAGAATGAAGGTGAGCGGCTTATTCGCATGGAAGATGAGATAGAAGATTCAGTTATTGGCCAGAATGATGCAATAAAGAAAGTAGTCAAAGCTATATTAAGAAACAGGGCTGGCCTTAAAGATCCAAGGAAGCCGATAGGTACTTTCATTTTCCTTGGTCCTACTGGTGTTGGAAAAACGCATCTTGCCAAGATCCTGTCCAGGTACCTCTTCGATACTGAAGAAGCTCTTGTGCGAATTGACATGAGTGAATACATGGAAAAATTTGCTGTTTCACGCCTTATAGGGGCTCCTCCCGGATATATTGGCTACGAAGAAGGTGGGCAATTAACTGAAAAAGTAAGGAGAAAGCCCTACTCTATCGTCCTGCTGGATGAAATTGAGAAAGCACACCCTGATGTCTTTCACTTGCTCCTGCAAGTGCTGGATGATGGAGTGCTAACTGACAGCCTTGGCAGGAAGGTGGATTTCAAGAACACTATTGTCATCATGACATCTAACATCGGATCGAGGCAACTCAAAGATTTTGGTGAAGGTGTTGGATTCACCACCCAGGCCAAACGTGGTTCGAAGGCTGGTTATGCTAAAGGAGTTATAGAAAATGCATTAAAGAAAGCATTTGCTCCTGAGTTTCTAAACAGGATCGATGATGTTGTCATCTTTGATGCCCTTGAGAAAGAACATATCTATAAGATAATTGACATTGAATTACAGCAATTATACGACCGTATCCATACCCTGGGATACAAAATTGAGATTACCAAAAAAGCGAAGGACTTTCTTGTTGATAAGGGTTGGGATGCTCAATTTGGTGCCAGGCCAATCAAACGGGCCATTCAAAAATATGTGGAGGATGCCCTTGCAGAAGAGATGATCAAATCCAAGGTTAGTGAGGGAGATCTGATCCATATAGATTATGAAGCTGGTGATAAAGAAGAGGTAAAAATAACCATTAAGAAACCAAAGGCCAGCAAACCATCACCTAAGCCTGGTAAAAAGGCATAAAAAACTGTTGCTTTATATTTTATGTATCTTTGCACCTCCAAATTTTAAGCAGGAAATCATGGAAAATCAATTTTTAAAAGGCGGCGAATTCCTTGTTCGTGATATTGACCATACAAAAGTTTTTGTTCCTGAAGAATTTAATGAAGAACAGAAGTTGATTGCAGAGACCTGTCAGGATTTTCTTGATACAGAGGTTCTCCCAAACCTTGATCGTATTGACAAACAGGAAGAGGGATTGATGAGAAGTCTGCTTGGAAAAGCAGGAGAACTTGGTCTCTTAGGTATTTCATTGCCTGAGGAATATGAAGGATTTGGACAAACTTTCACAACCGCGATGCTGGCCAATGAAAAAATTGGTGCAGGTTATTCTTTCTCTGTGGCCTATTCGGCCCATATCGGTATTGGAACATGCCCGATAGCCTATTATGGTAATGATGAGCAGAAGCAGCGTATTCTTCCCAAGCTTGCCACAGGAGAATGGACCGCAGCATATTGTCTAACTGAGCCCAATGCAGGCTCAGATGCCAATGCAGGCAAAACCAATGCTGTGTTATCAGAAGACGGAAAGCATTACATCCTGAACGGACAGAAAATGTGGATCACCAATGGTGGGTTCGCCGATGTCCTGACTGTATTTGCCAAAATTGATACTGACAGGGTTTTAAGTGCTTTTATTGTTGAGGCCAATTCAGAAGGGATCAGCACCAACCCTGAAGAAAAGAAAATGGGTATCAAAGGATCATCCACCAGGTTGATATTTTTCGAAGATGTCAAGGTCCCGGTCGAAAACCTTATTGGAAAACGAGGGGAAGGATACAGGATAGCCCTTAATATCCTTCATATGGGAAGAATTAAACTTGGAGGGATCGTGCTTGGGTCTGAAAAACTTGCCATCAGTCAATCCGTGCAGTATTCCAATGAAAGGAAGCAATTTGGTGTCCCAATTTCTAGTTTTGGGGCTATTAAATATAAACTCTCCGAACAGGTCATACGCACATTTTCTAACGAATCAGCTGTTTACAGAACCTGCAAGAATATTGATGCCCAGAAGAAAGTTAACCTCGAAAGTGGCATGAATGACGGACAGGCTGAGATCAGCAGTATTGCTACTTACGCCATTGAAGCTGCCATGCTTAAAGTCTATGGCTCAGAAGTGCTCGACTACGTTGTTGATGAAGCAGTTCAGATCTTTGGCGGAATGGGATTTGCTTCTGAATCTGTCGTCGAACGTGGCTACAGGGATTCAAGGATCAACAGGATATTTGAGGGTACAAACGAAATTAACAGGCTTCTGATCACTGACACTACACTCAAGAAAGCACTTAAGAAAGAGGTGCCTGCGCTTGAGAAAGCAGAAGAGATACTTGCCAACCTTGAGTCACACTCTAAAGTAACGGCTCCAACGGAGTATTTCGATGAAAAGTTATTCAATATCAGCCAGTTCAAAAAAGCAGTACTGATGATCATTGGAAAGGCATATAAGGTCCTTAAGAATGAGTTGGTAAAGGAACAGGAGATCATGATGAATATTTCAGATATGATCATGCAGCTTTTTGCAGCTGAATCCACCCTGCTCCGTGTCAAGCGACTGAATGATTTAAAAGGCGTAGATCAGATCGATATTTACAAAGACATTTTAAATGTCCACCTCTATGATGCAGCATGCAAAATCCGCAAGGAAGGCATGGATGCTATCAATTCATTTGTAGAAAATGATGAATGGCATTCACTCATGGAGGCATTGATGGACTTCACAACCGTGAGTCCTGTCAACATTAAAGTTGCTCGTCGACGCATTGCCGATAAGCTTATTGAAGACAATAAGTATAATTTCTAGACTCAAGACTCAAGATTCAAGATTCAAGACTCAAGGCCAGGTTCAATTATTTCAGGAGGTGTTTTGAAGTTACCAGCCTGTTCACCTGGTTAGTACCTTCATAGATTTGGGACAGCTTGGCATCTCTCATCATCTTTTCTACCGGATGCTCTTTGGAGTAACCTTCACCGCCCATCACCTGGACTGCATTGGTGGTTACCTTCATGGCCATATCAGTTGCAAAATACTTTGCCATGGCAGACAGTTTAGACATGTCCTTTTGTTTAGCATCATATGCCCAGGCTGCACGCCAGGAAAGCATTCTTGCAGCTTCAAGTTCTGTAGCCATATCAGCAAGCATGAAGGAAACACCCTGCAGTGCAGTAACCGGCTTGCCGAACTGAATCCTGTTCTTTGCCCAATCCCTGGAATAGTCAAGTGCAGCCTGTGCATTACCAACAGCAGCAAACGCCACACCTGTACGGGTCCTGTCAAATGTTTTCATAGCAATTAGGAACCCTTCACCTTCGCGGCCAAGCAAGCAATCCTCAGAGAATTCGACATTCTCAAACTTGATTTCATTTTGAACGGATGCCCTTTGTCCCATCTTATCCATTTTAGGAAGAATATGGATTCCTGGAAGATTCGCTTTAATAATAAAAGCTGAAAGGCTCCTGGATCCCCTTTCAGGATCGGTAAGGGCGAAAACAGTAATATATTCTGCTACCTCGGCATTAGTTATAAATCGCTTATGTCCATTCAGAACATACTTGTCACCTTTTTTGATAGCGGTAGACTTGATATTCTGGACATCTGATCCAGCGTCAGGCTCTGTCAATCCATAAGCTGCAACGGCTTTCTTCTCTATCATCTCTCCGTAAATCCTTTTCTTTTGTTTTTCATTTGCTGCAAGGAATGTAGGAGTTAAAGCGAGTGTGCTGGCATCAATACTAATACCTATGCCTGTGCAGCCGTAGCCCAGCTCTTCCGAGGCCAGACCTGTATCAAAAATGCTATGTCCATTACCACCCAGCTCGACTGGGATACTGGCGTTTATTATTTTTTCATCATAGGCTGCCTTAACAACATCCCAGGGGAATTCGGATGATGCATCGTATTTCATCCTGTTAGGTACAATCCACCTGTTTGAAAAATCACGGTACTTTTCAACAATTTCTTGTTGGTGCTTGTCTAATGAGAATTCTGCCATAATCAGGTTAGTTAATATTTAAAGGAATGAGTGGGGAACAAATATAAATAAAATCTATAAGCCAGCAACCACTAATCGCAGTCGCAATCCATTGCTTTATTATACATTGTCATTGCCCTAAAACTCATACCCATACTTGAGAATCCACCATCATGATAAAGGTTTTGCATGGTAACCTTTTTAGTCAGGTCGGAAAATAGTGTAATACAATAATTGGCGCATTCTTCAGCAGTTGCATTACCCAGCGGTGACAATCTTTCTGTAAAATCCATCAGGCCTTCCATCACCCTCACACCTGATCCGGCAGTTGTCAATGTAGGTGATTGGGAAATAGTATTGATCCTGATCTTCTTCTCACGGCCATATATATATCCGAAGCTTCTTGCTATTGACTCCAGCAAGGCCTTGGCATCAGCCATGTCATTGTATGCATACAGGGTTTTTTGAGCCGCAATGTAAGATAGGGCAATCACAGAACCCCAGTCATTGATAGCATCGAGTTTATTGGCAACCTGCAACATTTTATGAAATGACATTGCAGATATATCAAGTGTCTTCTTGAAATATTCATAATTCAAGTCGTTATACACTCTCTTTTTCCTTACGTTGATCGACATGCCAATAGAATGCAATACAAAATCCACCTTCCCGTCAAATATCTGCATTGTGCGTTTAAATACGGCCTCAAGATCTGACTCGCTGGTTGCATCGGCAGGGATAACCTCTGCATTACAGGCCTCAGCCAGTTCTTCCAATTGCCCAAAACGGATGGCTGATAGTGTGTTACTCAGTGTAAATCTGGCACCCTCTTCATAGCATTTCTTTGCTACCTGCCATGCAATTGATTTTTCATCAAGGGCGCCAAAAATAATTCCTGTTTTTCCTTGCAATAAATTATATGCCATAGGTTCTGATTTTTCTGATTAATTTCTTGTTGTGCCAAGCAATTCGCGGGCTGTATCAACTGCAGACCTTGTAACCTGCTCATCACTTAGCAACTTGGCAATCTCTTCCACCCTGCCTTCCGCATCTAATTTCTTTATTTGTGTTAGTGCTTTTTCTCCAGATGTGTCTTTAAACACCATAAAATGATGATCTCCTTTTCCCGCTATCTGCGGTAAGTGGGTAATAACGATCACCTGCATTTGACCCGACATGGATTTAAGTATCTTGCCAACCTTACCTGCAATATCTCCTGAAACCCCTGCATCAATCTCATCAAAGATTATTGTGGGCAGGAGGTTTCTTGTTGAAATAAGAGATTTTATTGCAAGCATAAGTCTTGAAAGTTCACCACCGGAAGCAATTTTGGAGATTTCCTTCTGAGTTCCACCTTTATTAGAGTTAAACATAAAGACGACATTATCAAGACCATCCTTGCCGGGCTCTTCAACTCTATTATGGTCAATACTCACATCGGCATCGGGCATACCTAAACCCTTAACGATTTCGATTATTTCTTCAGAAAGTTCCGGAATAGCCTTTTGCCGTTCTTCAGATATAATCTCAGCAGAATCCAGTAATACTTTCCTGGCTTCGGCAATCTCATTGCTCAAAGTTTCAATATGCTCACCCAGAGAGGTAATTGATTCAATCTGTTCGCGGATGTGTTGTGTAGCCTGTATCAGCTCTTCTACTGTTTGAAGGTGATGTTTATGTTGTAACTGGAAGATCAGGTCCAGTCGAGCGTTGAGCTCATCAGCTCTTTGGGGATCAACCTGGATATCCTGCTCCAGCTTTTCAATCTCGCGTGCGATATCATCTAATTCAATAATAGTGCTATCCAGTCTTTGTTGAAGGACACTAATATCTTCGTGCACAGGGCCGAGCTTTTCTAAGCTGAGGTTTATTTCTGACAGCTGGTTAAGGATATTATTCTCTTCTGTGATAAGAAGCCGCATCGATGACGATAAAGTTGTTTTGATCTCCCCGGCATTATTAAGGATTTCAAGCTCCTTTTCGATCTTTTCCTGTTCATCCGCTTTCAGGGCGGCCTTTTCAAGCTCAATCAACTGAAAATGCAGATAATCCTGGTCAGTCTTGGATTTATTTTCTTGCTCAACAAGCTCATGATAGATTTTATGTTTGGCAGTAAAATCCAGATGCAATGCTTTGTACTCATTAATCTGCTGATGCAATCCGGCGTATTGGTCAATCACAGCTAACTGGAAATTAGAATCGTTCAGTGTGATAGTCTGATGTTGTGAATGAATGTTAACAAGTTTTTCGCCAAGCTCCTTAAGCAAGTTTAAATTAACGGGCGTATCATTGATAAAGCCCCGGGATTTGCCATGTGGGTTGATTTCACGTCGAAGGATGCTTATCTCGTCATAGTCCAGTTCATTTTCAGCGAAGAAGTCCTGCAATCCATATCCACCAATCAGGAAATGGCTCTCAACAACGCATTTACTTTTCTTATCAAGCAAAACTGTGGTATCGGACCTGTCGCCCAACACCAATCCCAGGGCGCCGAGAAGAATAGACTTACCTGCTCCTGTTTCTCCTGTGATAACAGAGAAACCCGGTCCAAAATCCATCTCAAGATGCTGGATCAGGGCATAATTTTTAATGGATAGGTGTTTTAACATAACTATGCTCAGGAATGTAAAATCCCTGTACAAAAATAACAATAAACTGATTTATGAGAATCAGTTCTTCATGATGTCTTCATACTTTTCAGAATTGGCTGGATCAATGAACTTTAGCTTATTGGCTGCTTCAGTTTTCTCGGCAGGTGTACCTTCGGAAAAGATATTGATGTATTCAAATATCTTAGCCTCAGAGAGGAGTTGGAGCATAAACAGGTTTGGACGGTCCTTCTTAACCTGTTCAAGGTAGCCCAGGGATTTCAAGATAACAGCCCTGCCTTTATCCGGATCTTCAAACATTACATCAAGGCCAAGGCGGTGATACTCATAAAGGAAGTCCCTGAGTGGGGCATATTTTGCATTCAGCAGGTTTTCAACCATCCAATAGCGGTTCTTCTGACTTTCAAAAGCTTTCCACCCTTTTGCATTGGAGTTCCCTGCGGCGGTAACAATGAGTTGAGCTTCTTCATAGTATGGCGTTCCACCATACCGGGAGAAAGTATCGAAGTCAAGGCCAAGAAACATATAGACATAAAAAGCAAGAACAGATGTAAGGTTAGATGTATATACTGCCGGGTTAAATTCCAATGATTGGAACATAGCATATTGGATCTGGAATTCCCGGTCTATATAATTCAAAACGGTTGAATTGTATGATGAATTTAATATAGGTCGTTTTAATACGATGTTGATGTTGGCCTTGAACCTATCACTTCCATCCCACTCAGAAAAAGTAATAAGGATAGTACAATCAATACGTTCTTCATTGCCAAAATTATAATTGCTCCATTTGCGGTTATTCATGAAATCGACAATAGACCTTTGCATGGCCTCAAACACTGATTTATTTGAATTCTCAATTTGATCAGTATTAATCTGCACATCACAATTCAATTCCTGCGCCATTATTACAGTGGACATCATAAAAAACGTAAATATGAGGATTAGATTTCGCATAAAGTATTCTCTTAAATAATTCAGTATAACTAATTGTTAATCTAATAGTTCTTTAATCTTCCCAACAATATCTTTTGCCACTTCCCTTTTCATTTTCTGAGGGAATTCAAGCACTTCACCACGGCTGTCAATCATGGTTACTTTATTAGTATCATGCTGAAAGCCTGCGCCGGGGTCATTTAGGGAATTCAGAATAATCAGGTCCAGGTTTTTCTTTTTCAGTTTTGATTTGGCATTGTCCATTTCATTATCTGTTTCCAGTGCAAACCCAACGAGGAGCTGATCTTTCTTTTTAGCTTTGCCCATTGCTTCCAGGATATCCTTTGTAGGCTTTAAAGATAAAGATAACTGATCATCCTGTTTCTTTATTTTACTGTCCTGGGTTTTTATGGGTGTATAATCTGCCACAGCAGCTGTCATTACTGCTATATCGCACTGTGGAAATAAATCAACGCAATGATGATACATTTCATCAGCAGACATCACACCTATCCGGTCAATGCCTGGATTGGAAATATTCAGGTTGCTTGGTCCACTGATAAGGAAAACTTTGGCACCTCTGTGTGCAAACTCTTCAGCAATCGCATAGCCCATCTTACCAGAGGAGTGATTTCCTATAAACCTGACCGGGTCGATGGCTTCATAAGTCGGTCCTGCGCTGATCAGAATGGTCTTTCCTGTGAACTCATCTTTTGACAAAAAAAAAGACCTGATGATCTCCAGGATAGCTTCAGGTTCCTCCATCCTACCCTCCCCACAAAGTCCGCTTGCGAGCTCACCGCTGGCAGGAGGAATCAGGATATTTCCAAAGGATTGCAGTGTTTTGATATTTTCCTGTGTAACAGGATGCAAAAACATGTCCCTGTCCATAGCCGGGGCAAACATCACCTTGCATTTGGCAGATAGATAGGCTGTAAGAAAGAAGTTATCTGCAACACCATGAGCCATTTTCGCCATGGAGTTGGCTGACAATGGCGCCATAACGAACAGATCAGCCCAGAGCCCAAGCTCAACATGGCTTGTCCATTCCCCGGTATCCGGGTCAAATGGATCAATAAGCACGGGTTTTTCACTTAATGTGGATAAGGTCAGGGGAGTAATAAAGTCGGTTGCAGCAGGTGTCATAACCACTTGCACATCAGCTCCCTCCTTTTTAAGTAAGCGTACCAGGAAGGGGATTTTGTAGGCAGCAATACTGCCGCTGATGCCAATAACGATTTTTTTATCCTTAAGCATGGATCCAACCTGCTTGAACAATTGTTTACTCTTCTGGACTTGCTACTTCATCATGTGGGTCCCTGAAGTAGATCTCATTATGCAGGAACTCATGAATGGCAATAAGTGTTGGTTTGGGGAGATGCTCATAATATTTAGCAATTTCAATCTGCTCCCTGTTTTCGAAGATCTCTTCAAGATTATCGCTTGTAGTAGCAAACTCTTCAATTTTCCTCGACAATTCTTCCTTCATGCCCAATCCCACCTGATTGGCGCGTTTGGTAAGCACTGATATCGTCTTGTATATATTGCCAGTTTGATCATAGAATTTATGCTTATCCCTGGTAACAGCTACTGATTCAGTTTTAATCTTCTTATAGTCCATATGTTGATTATGTTATTTGCTTTATACCTGTTAATTCTTTTTATGTTTCTCTATTTGCTTATAGGCATTCTTATTCAAGTTATTTGCCTCCTTGCCGAATTCTGACTCCGGGTAAAGATAAATAAAGTCATTATATGCCTCAATAGCAGACTGGTATCTTTCCTGTTGCTTTTCAGCAATACTGTTATCTGCATAATTGTAATATGCTTTAACAATGAAGAACAGCACTTCTTCTTTATTCTGTGTGTCCGGGTATTCTTTTAAAACATTATTAAAAGCCTTGATGGCTGCTCTATAATAACCTGTTTTAAGGTACAGCTTGGCAATTTCGAAATCTTTTTTCTCAAGCTTGCCCCTCAGTTCATCTATCAGGTCATTACATGTCTCTATTCTTGCACTGAATGGAAACAGATCTATAAACAGCTGCATCTCTTTGATGGCTTCAAACGTATTGGTCTGGTCCAGGCTGTAACGTGGTGAATCAAGGTAATAGCAATAGGCACTCATAAACATGCACTCCTCAGCCCTTTCATTTGTAGGGAAGCTTTTTGCATAACGTTTGAAATAGTAACTAGCCACGATGTAATCCTCCTGGTGGTAATAGCAGTAGGCATAATAATAGTAGATCTCTTCAACCTTGTCGGTTCCACGATACGCGGCAACCACCTGTTCAAACAGGTTCATCGCATGGTAATAATCCTTCTGGTCATAATAATCAAGGGCCGCTTCATACATTAGGTCATAATCATTGCTTTTCATCATTTTGGAATAATTGCTGCATGAAGAAGCAATAATTATCAGGGCGGGGATGATCAATATATAAGCCAGTTTCCGAAACATGCCGCAAAAGTAATACAATTCAGTGAATTAAGAAACGTTTTTACCTATCAAATATTATACCGGTTCTTTACTTACTATTCAAAGACTTTTAATATTTTTGCATAACAATAATTACAAACCTAAAGCAAATTAACGTGGATTTATTTGAAAAGATCGCTAGCCGTCCTGGTGCATTGGGAAAATACCAGGAAAAGGCCCATGGATATTTCATGTTCCCAAAACTGGAAGGTGAAATGGGTCCCCGCATGAAGTTCATGGGAAAAGAAAGACTTATCTGGAGTTTAAACAATTATCTGGGACTGGGAAACCATCCTGAAATCAGAAAGGTTGACGCAGAAGCAGCAGCTGAATGGGGTTTGGCCTATCCAATGGGTGCTCGTATGATGTCCGGGCAAACAAAATATCATGAGGAACTTGAAAGGGGGCTGGCTGATTTTGTTGGTAAAGAAGATGCCTACCTATTTAATTATGGTTACCAGGGCATGTTCTCTGCTATTGATGCCCTGGTTGACCGAAAAGATGTGCTTATTTATGATCAGGAGGCTCATGCCTGCATCGTTGATGGTATGCGTTTGCATTTCGGGAAGCGCTTTGTGTACCCACATAACAATATGGAGAACCTCCGGAAAGAACTGGAAAGGGCTACAAAAATCACAAATGAGACAGGTGGTGGCATCCTGGTTGTATCAGAAGGTGTGTACGGAATGACAGGAGATCTGGCCAAGCTCCATGAAATTGTTGCCCTCAAGAAAGAATTTAACTTCAGGCTCATGGTAGATGATGCGCATGGCTTTGGTACCATGGGCAAAACCGGAGCAGGTACAGCTGAGCATTTTGGTGTTGAAGACGAGGTTGATCTCATATGTGGTACATTTGCGAAGGCAATGGCAGGGATTGGTGGTTTCGTAGCAGGTAACAAAGACATCATCAGATACCTGATGTATAATATGCGCTCTCAGGTATATGCCAAATCATTACCCATGCCAATGGTCATAGGTGCTCTAAAACGTCTCGAGATGATCAGGACTGAACCTCACCATAAGGACAACCTTTGGAAAATAGTGAATGCTTTGCAAAATGGACTAAAGGAAAAAGGATTGAATCTTGGCCAAACTGAATCACCCGTGACACCTGTATATTTACCGGGCGATATCGGTGAAGGCACTCAAATCACTCTCGAGCTGCGTGAAAAATATAATATCTTCTGCTCAATTGTTGTCTACCCGGTTGTTCCGCGCGGCACAATTTTATTGCGGCTGATACCAACATCAGTACACACACTTGAAGATGTAGAATATACAGTAAATGCTTTTGCTGCAATTAAGGAAAAGCTGAGTGCTGGTAAGTATTCTCATGAGATTCCTAATATGTTTGTTGAATAGAGATTCCAATATACATCGAAGAAAGAGATATGGTATATTCTACAAGGTATACCGCAGGATTCGCTATTTGCGCTATGTCAGGAAGAAGAAGAAAAAAACCTTAAGAGAGCTCCGTCAGCTTCAGCGGGAAGAGTTAAGGCTTGCAAGGGAAAAAGGCAGGGAGCAACTCCAAAATGATCTTTCAGAAGACAGGAAAAGGAAACAGCATGAGAGGGAGCGGCAAGCTGCAGAGTTCAAATCACAGAAAGCTGAATTTTTAAAAGCAGCCGAGGAATACCAGCCTATCTTAAAAGCCCAAAAGGCGCAGGTTAAGAAAAAACAGGACGCCGAATCGGTATTTCTGCGAAAGCGCAGAAGAAGACTTTTACGCTTTTACTTCAGGAACAGCGGCAGGAGGCTAAAACGATGGATCCTTTCTCTCAATTACAAAAATTTCAAAAAATGGCTCAGGAACTATAAAAGCCGAAAGCAGGAAAGGAGGAATTTATATTCCATTGCAGTAAATTCAACCAGCCTCTTCCTCCTCTCCTATTTATTTGTCTATCTCTTTTCACTACTGGTCACCAGCATCTCAGGTACCTTCTTTGAATACTCAAGTACGATATATTATTACGATATTTATTTTAATATCAGGAGTGATCAGTGGCATCATGATGCCGTAAAAGTCATTTACTCTTCCGCTCCTGTCGCATTGCTATTCATCGGAACAATTCTCCTCATTGTGTTCAGCTATATCAGGGAAGATAAAGGGCTTTACAAAATGTTCTTCTTCTGGGGGTTCCTGCATAGTTACACCATGTTTTTTGGAGGCGTACTGGTAGGAACCGTCTTTGGAACCGGGTTAGGACATGCAATCAACTGGTCATATATCCTGGACACAGGGAAAATGGTTTATTCCATCATCTCATTAGCTATTTTCATAATGATAGGTGTCCTTTCCAGTAAGTCATTTCTACTATCTGCCAATACATATTATAACTACCTTACTGGCAGTGTCAGAAGCAAGTTCGTGTGGGCACAAATGGTAATACCTTTTCTTGCTGGAAATATCATGATGTTTGTTTTCAGGATGCCGGTGCTTAAGACCTATTATATTTTTGTTGGAATAACCATGATCCTGGTAGTCATACCGGCATGGGTGAGCACCGGCTTTTACCCAACAATGTATTTCCATGAAGACCCGGTCAGCATTAGGCCAAGCTGGAAGCTCATTGCCCTGGCACTGGGTGTTTATGCCATATTACGTGTACTATTAGGAATAGGAATACCAGTGGATTTTACTTAATCACCACCTTACGACCCTCAACCAAACCCACTGTAAACACTTGCAGGAAATAGGTATTCGCCGGCAGGGCCGAAACATTCACAAATACCCTTTTTTCTCCGTCATACTCCTTCTCAAAAATGAGCTTTCCACTGATGTCCATAAGCTTGACCTGCATTATAGCTTCGTCGGAGCTGATCTGGAAATAATTTGAAGCGACCGGGTTAGGAAAAACAGTGATACTTGCTGATGACTGCTCCGGGATTCCAGAGAATTGGGGTACCAATGATACATCCAGTATCACGGTGGAATAATTGTCCACCTCAATATCTTCAAAAACCTGGGCAAAATAGCCCGGTGCATTAAACCTGATATCATAGGTCCCCTCGAAGAGGACCCTGTTATAGTTTCCATGTGGAAGGTCTGAATACACCCAAGAACTGTCCATTTCATGATCGAGTATGAATATTTCCGCTTTAATCGGGTCTCCCGAGCTATCGTCGATAATGGTACCACGAACACCGTACAAGGCCTGTTCCATGTAATTGAGGAATGAACGGTAGTTGTATTCCCAATGTGCCGGCAGCTGGAAGGCAGGCAACAATTTGGTATTGGAAATTTCAAGAGTAAACTCCCTTGCCTGTTGAAAATAATTCATGTAATCCTGTCGGCCGCCTGCTATCGTATACCAGGCATAACCATTGGTAATGCCATTGACGAAGCCAGTCATGTAGCTATTGCTGTATTCATGCACGGTATCAGCATATTCCCTGCATACGAAAACCCACCAATCATCATCAGCGGCAAGATCGGGCCATGTATCCCAGGGGTAATTGCAAACCTCGGCACCCCCATGTAAGTTGCATGACATGATAAAATGATGATCTTCCGCAAAATCCATGAAACCTATGGTTTCAATCTGCCAGGGGTTGCCGTCAGGGTGCGGGCCATCCTCCGGATCGGGGTAATTACGGTTAAGGTTGACTCCCTGGGAATTGTTTCTTGTCGCCCCGTAAACAGACTGGTTGCCTCCAGCATAGGTCCCATCAGGGTTGGCAAGGGGATTAATATATATCTCTATCTCGTTGACCATGTTGGTGATCCTTGGATCAGAGCCATAATTACTTAAAAGATAATCAATTAATCTAAGGGTCAGCACATATCCAGTTGTCTCGTCGCCATGCATGGTAGAGGTATAGAAAAACTCGGGTTCGCTCTCTCTGGTACCCACATTATCCGATATCTTCACGGCGATGATTTCCCGCTCTTCATAAGTGTAACCTATGTGGTGGATTTCACAGAGGTCGGGATAATCGTCTGCAAATTGCTGCATCATATCCATATATGCTTCGTAGGTCGGATAGAAGTCCCAGTCGGTGATCTCACGGATATTCACCTTATCAAGCATCCTGGGGTTTTTAATCATGCGTCCGGGATGCTCCAGGACAGTGAAATTGTAGGATAGTCTCAAGAAATCCTCAAACTGTTTCTTGTTTGCATAGGCCCTCACCGTATTGTCGCTCATGACATGGTCAAGGTCAATGAGCCTGGACAGCATCTCTATTTCTGCCCGGGATCCCATGTTGAACTCAAAGTAAATCTCCCTTGAGTCTTCAAAGTAGTCCATTTGTGAATAAACAGATCCTGCCATCAGGCAGAATAATGTGAATATGACAATTTTGAGGGTTTTCATTTTATTAAGATATTGGTAATTCATAGTTTTCAACCAGGGATTGTATTTTATTGTATGTCCCTTTATTTACTTTAACAAGTGGCAACCTCAGGTTGTTTGAACAGAGTCCCATAACTTCCAGAGCTGCTTTTATTCCTGAAGGATTACCATCTTCAAAAAGTGCGTGGATGATCTCCAATAAAGAATAATGTAGTGATCTGGCTTTTTGCTTACTTCCTGATAGTGATTGTCTGACCATCAGGGAAAATGCCTTTGGAAAAGCATTTGCCACTACTGATATCACTCCATCGCCACCAAGCATTATCATCGGGAATGTGAGTGCATCATCACCTGATAACACCTTAAATCCCTTTGGCTTATTTTGGATAATCTCCATGATTTGATCTAAATCGCCCGAGGCTTCCTTTACACCAATAATATTACTGAAGTCATTGGCCAGCTTTAATGTAGTCTCAGCACTGATATTAGAACTCGTTCGACCCGGCACATTGTAGAGAATGATTGGGAGCGGACTGGCAGCAGCAATGTTTTTAAAATGGTAATACATGCCCTTTTGTTGCGGTTTGTTATAGTAGGGCGCAACAGAAAGGATGGCGTGAATACCATCAAAATTGTTCGACTTAATGGTATCAATGATATCCTGTGTGTTGTTCCCCCCTATTCCCATGACGATAGGTACACGTTGGTTAACCACTTCAATGATATAATTCAATACTGCTTGCCGTTCATCTTTCGACATGGTGACAGCCTCACTGGTGGTCCCAAGAGCAACTATATAATCCACCCCATTGGAAATGACATGTTCAACTATCTTTCCAAGGGATGTGAAGTCGATAGTATTATAATTGTGAAAAGGGGTAACCAGGGCAACTCCCGTGCCATTAATTCTAGCTGGCATATACTAAGGATTTATAATTGTCAAATAATGGTTGATCTCAGTAATTAGTTTATCCACACCGGCACCATCTTCAATTTTGATAAGGAGGTCAAATATATCTTTATGCGATTCGCTGTACCTGCCTACCTTGCATCTTGCATTTGCTTTTCCAGATATGAATTTGATCGGCAATTGCTCTTCTAATGTAAGATCAATATAAATATCATATTCATCATTCAGAAAGTCCTTGACGTAATTCCCGCCTGGTTTATGAAACCAGTTCAGGTCCTTATCATAGAAAAAATCAAATGTCATCTTTGGTAAATAACGCTGGGTCATGTATTTATCCTTTACATAACCCATTGCTTTCACCTTGATATGACTATCCTGAAGTTTCTTGACAAAGCTGCTTACCACACTATATGTCTGATCATTTTCAAGGTAATAGGCAATGCCAACATATTTAGCATCGGCCAGGCTGACAAATTGTTTTTGTCTCTTCTGGCCTGCCATTTCCTTTTTGAAATGATACCTGGCTGTAATATTCTTGATTTTATTAATCACACCAGTCATTTAGCGATCCAATAAGCGAACGTAAATGTAGCTAAAATATTGAGATAAAATTAACAATATCATTCATTGATTAAATTGCTTTGAATTGAATCTTGAAGGATTTACTTTTATACAAAAATACAGAATAAGTTGAAGATTACTTTTCTTGGAACCGGCACATCGCAGGGTGTCCCTCTAATTGCATGTGAATGCCCTGTTTGTCAATCAGATGACCCCAGAGATAATCGGCTTCGCTCCTCGGTCATGATTGAGATCAACAAAACCATCATTATTATTGATGCCGGAACGGATTTTCGTCAGCAAATGCTCAGGGAAAAGGTCAGGCACATTGATGCTGTTTTGATCACCCATGGCCACAAAGACCACATAGGCGGTCTGGATGATATCAGGGCATTTAATTATGTCACAGGGAAGCCTGTTGATATTTATGCTTCACAACAGACCGAGATTGATATACGTCGTGAACTCTACTATGCGTTTTCTTCACAGCAATATCCCGGCATTCCAAGGATCAACATTAGGCAGGTTGACCTGAAACCATTTCAAATCAACGGAATAAACATTATTCCCCTGGACATTTCACACCATTTTCTGAATATCCTGGGTTTCAAGATTGAAGATTTCACCTACATAACAGATTGCCGCACCATCCCTGATGAGACCATGTCCAGTATCCATAAAACCAGGATCCTTGTCATTAATGCCCTCAGAAAAACCGGACATATTTCTCATCTGAGCCTTTCCCAGGCCCTTGACCTGATTGAAAAGATCCAGCCGGAGAAAGCCTATATTACACACTTAAGCCATTTGATGGGCAAGCATAAAGATGTAAGCAAGGAATTACCGGAGAATGTTGAACTTGCGTATGATGGATTGAAAGTGACCTGTGACCAGTGATCAGTGACCAGAGATTTTCATTCAAAGCGAAGATCCAGCTGGTTTATGGGGTTGCTGCCTAAGCCAGTAACGTTATTACTGACAAACCGCAGCACCTGGTCATAGTAGAGGATGATTACGGGTGATTCATCCATCATCAGGTTGTCCATCTTCTGATAGAGGTCATAACGTATAGAATCGTTGATAGCCTGCTGAGATTGCATGTACCACTCATCAAATTGTGTGTTGGAGAAGTGAGTATAGTTTGGCCCTACCGGACAAAAATTATTACTGTAGAACAGCGATAAATAGTTTTCAGCTTCAGGATAATCAGCAATCCAGGAAGCCCTGAAAAAGGGTAGCTTAGCCTGGGCTTTTAATTCTTTTAATGTGGCTGGTGGTGAGACATCTATTTGTAATTGAATTCCCAGGTCTGACATTTCATGCTGGATAAATTTGCATAGGTCAAGGTATTCAGAAGTTGTTGTCAAAGTGATTGGATTGAGCCCTTCTCCGTTAGGGAAACCGGCATCAGCCAGCAATTGCCTTGACCTTTCCGGATCAAAATGATAGCCAATTATTTTTGTTGAATCGAATGCCGGCATTCCAAGCGGAATAATACCGTAATTCCCTGGTGAGCCAATATTGTTTCTCAGGTATCGGATCATCTTATGACGGTCAAATCCGTAGTTCATAGCTTGCCTTATTTGCTTGAACCTTAGGGGATGCTTGTCATTAATAGCTTCCGCATCCATTATAATTCCAAGATATTCGGTATTCAAATATGGCTCTGTAAGGAGATAAAAGCGGTCATTATACTTAGGATTAAGCTTGCCATCCCTGGTCAGGATCTCATCTTTATAACCGGGATCCAATCCAGAGAGAAAATCAATATTGCCCTTAACGAACTCCAGGAAAGCAGCCTGTTTATCCATCAGGAATGTTATTGCAACACCATCAATGTATGGAAGTTGAGTGCCCTGAATATCATATTCAAAATAATTTTCATGTTTTCTCAAGACCAGCTTAACCCCTTCTTTCCAATATTTAAAATAGAATGGACCCGTACCGATCGGGTTTTGCCTGAAGTCCTTTCCATGCTGATCCACTATTTCAAAAGGCAGTACAGAACAATATTTCATTGACAGGATCCCAAGGAAAGGTGGAAAAGGTTTGCTTAGCCTGATATTCAATATGGTATCATTAATTGCAGTTATTGCAGGGACGCCCTTCTCGAATGCAATATTTTGAAAAACCCATGCTCCGGGAGAAGCAATTTTTGGGTCAAGGATCCTGTTGAAGCTGTATACAAAATCTCTTGCAGTGACAATTCTGGTTCCCTCCTTGCCAAAAAGTGTATCCTTATGGAAGAATATATCGTTTCTCAGTTGAAAACTATATAGGAGGCCATCTTCAGATATGGTCCATGATTTTGCAATGCAGGGCTGTACATGTAATCCGTCATCGAGCTGAACCAATCCATTATACAGCTGGTTGCACACCCATATATTAGCCAGGTTCTTGGCAAAGGCCGGGTCCAATGATGTGATCCCGGAAGCCTCATTGTACCTGAAAATTTGCTTTCCCTGCTTATTCACATGACCCGAGCATGCAATTAGCAATACCAGGGCGGAAATGATGAGTATAGCAGTGATAAGAAGATTGGTGGGCTTCAAAGTCATTGTTATTTAATCAACCACAAGGTTTATTGGTTCTTTAACCTTTTCATTTAATAATGCATGGTCGACAACATCAATCATCTGGTCGATATATATGAATCTCAAGCCTTTGATATAGTCTCTTTTGATATCCTCTATATTTCTTTTGTTTTCATTTGATATGATGATGTCTTTAATCTTAGCACGCTTGGCAGCAAGAATTTTTTCTTTGATCCCTCCTACTGGCAATACCTTTCCTCTCAAGGTGATTTCACCTGTCATAGCCATTTTTGAACGAACCTTCCTTTGAGTAAATGCTGAAGCCAGGGCTGTGAACATGGTTACACCGGCAGAAGGACCATCTTTAGGTGTTGCACCCTCGGGTATGTGAATATGCACATTCCATTTCTGGAATACTTTAGGGTCGATGTTAAGATACTGGCTATGAGCTTTGAGGTACTCATATGCTATTGTTGCTGATTCCTTCATGACATCCCCCAGGTTACCTGTAATAGCAAGGGTTCCTTTACCCCTGCTAAGGCTAACCTCAACAAATAGTATTTCCCCACCTACAGCTGTCCATGCGAGTCCGGTAACAACACCCGCCACATCATTCCTTATACTTTTTTCCTTTTGGAAGATATGGGGCCCCATAATCTTAGTCAGTTCCTCAGTACTTAGTATGGTATCGTATGGTTTATCCATCGCGATGTACTTAGCCTTATTCCTGATCACCTTGGCCAGAACTTTTTCAAGTGATCGGACCCCTGATTCACGGGTATACTCATCAATGATCTTTTCCAGAACCTTTTTGTGGAACCGTAACTGGCTGGGTTTAATACCATGAGCATTATATTGCTTTGGCAGCAAGTGCCTCCTGGCAATTTCTATCTTCTCTTCCAGCAGGTAGCCACTGATATCTATCACTTCCATCCTGTCTCGAAGTGCCGGGTGGACTGTATTCAGGTTATTCGCTGTAGCAATAAACATTACTTTGCTAAGATCATATGTGATTTCCAGGTAGTTGTCGTAGAATTCAACATTCTGTTCAGGGTCAAGGATCTCAAGTAATGCTGCCTGTGGGTCGCCCTGGATGTTATTACCGCTTACCTTGTCTATTTCATCCAGAACAAACACAGGGTTAGATGATTTCACCTTACGCATGTTTTGAATGATCCGGCCTGGCATAGCTCCAATATAAGTTTTTCTATGTCCTCTCAGTTCAGCCTCATCACGCACACCACCTAATGACATCCTGACATATTTCCTGCCAAGTGCATTGGCAACAGACCTTCCCAGTGAAGTTTTTCCAACCCCCGGGGGGCCTGCCAGACAAAGTATAGGCGCTTTCAGATCTTTTTTAAGCTTGATGACTGCCAGGTGTTCAATTATTCTTTCTTTTACCTTATCCAGTCCAAAATGATCCTGGTCAAGTATCTTCTGAGCCCTGTCCAGGTCAAAATTATCTTCAGTGAAGTCTCCCCATGGTAGCTCAACAAGCATCTCCAGGTAATTAACCTGTATGGAATATTCAGCCGCCTGGGGGTTCATGCGTTGTAGTTTCTTAATCTCTTTATCGAATATTTCAGCAATTTCTTTCGACCATTTCTTCTCTTTGGCAAGCTGGGCCAGTTCATTGATCTCCTGCTCGTAGGGACTTCCACCAAGCTCTTCCTGGATGGTTTTAAGTTGCTGACCTAGCAAATAGTCTCTTTGTTGCTTATCAAGGTCGGTTTTAACCTTGTTTTGTATCTGTGTTTTCAGTTCAATGACCTGCAATTCCTTTGTCAGTGCACCCAGAACTTTCTTTGCCCTTTGTGTTACATCCGAAATCTCCAGAAGTTCTTGCTTTTCTTTGAGATCGATATTCAGGTTTGATGACACAAAATTTACAAGAAACACAGGGCTTTCTATATTTCTAATGGCAAATGCTGCATCAGATGGGATATTAGGTGACATCTTGATGATCTGGATCGAGAGGTCCTTCAGGGAAGATATCAGGGCACTGAACTCCTCATCCTCCTTGTTGTATTTATCACCCAATTCGTACTGCTCGACCCTGGCCGTGAAATAGGGTTCTGATTGAAGCATTTCCTTCAAGGTAAATCTTTTCTTTCCCTGGATGATAGCTGTAGTGCTGCCATCTGGCATGGTAAGTATTTTTATCAGTTGAGCCACTGTTCCGATCCTGTTCAAATCACCTACTGAAGGGTCTTCAATCTCACTATCTTTTTGTGCTACTACACCTATGATCCTGTCGCTGCGATAAGCTTCCTTAATAAGCCGTATTGACTTATCTCTGCCAACGGTGATGGGGATTACCACACCCGGAAATAATACAGTGTTCCTCAATGGCAAGATAGGTAATGTATCTGGTACCTCCTCCGCATTCATCAACTCTTCATCTTCAGCCGTAAGCAAAGGGATAAATTCGGTATCGTTATCAATGATTTCTGATAAATGAAGTAATTGTTCTTCTAATTTTTCAGTCATATATTATCAGTCAATATGTCAGTTATACCATATATAATATGATAATTAGGTTTATACGCAACATTAGTGCCAAAGTTATAGACAAGAAACTATGGTATGGGTTGTAAATAAATGGTCTGTCTGGTCTTAGGACCAAACGCTGACATTATCAGCAGTTATGTCGAAAACGACCTTGAGGATATCTTTCTCTACACTATCCAATTCCAGCCCTCTGCGTTTATATACCCTTTCTGCTACTTCTAAAGCTTTTCCCAATCTATAGATTTTAAAACCATGCGTTCCACCCCATGCAAAAGAAGGAATAAAATTACGTTGGAAACCAGATCCGAATATGTTGGAACTGACACCAATGACAGTCCCGGTATTAAGCATGGTATTGATGGCAGTCTTGCTATGATCACCCATGATCAAGCCACAAAACTGCTCACCTGTGCTTATAAAAGTCTGGTCAGGGTAACTCCACAACTTTACTTCTTCATAGTTATTCTTAAGGTTGGAATTATTTGTATCGGCTCCCAGGTTACACCATTCGCCTATTACAGAATTCCCAATGTAGCCATCATGAGCTTTATTGGATAGTCCGAAGAAAACGGAATTAGTCACTTCTCCGCCAATCTTGCAGTATGGGCCAATAGTTGTCGGGCCATATATCTTAGCTCCCATTTTTATTATTGATCCCTCGGCAAGTGCAAACGGACCCCTGATCAGGGCACCTTCCATGATCTCAGCATCTTTACCGATATAGATGGGTCCGGTTTTAGTATTCAGTGTCGCACAACTAATCTTAGCCCCTTCTTCTATGAATATCTCTTTCCCTAACAGGGTATTTGTATCATCAAGCGCTTGAGATTTCCTGCCTTTTGTCAGGACTTCATAGTCTTCTTTAATAGCTTGTCCGTTATGGGTGAAGATCTCCCAGCTATGATTGATCTTGATATACTCAACTTCTGTCTCCTGCTCTTCAATAACTGACTTATCCCAGTCACCTTCATCCAGTTCTTCCTCGGTAACGGACATTGCAATGATCACTGCATCATCCACCAGGGCCTGGTTAGGCTTTAAAGATTTGATCTCATTAACCAGAGCCTCATTTGGGCATATTGAGCCGTTTATCAGGAGATTGTTCTTTTCCTTTTTTATTGGGTATTTGGTGCTCAGGTAATCCTGAGTTAAGGTAGATGTGCCAGCACCAAGGTAATGTTCCCATTTTTCCCTTATGGTCATGATGCCCACCCGGATTTCGCAGACCGGACGGGTGAATGTCAGGGGCAGAAGGTTATTTCTTCTGAAATTATCAAAAAGTATATAATTCATTGCGATAAGATATTTTCTTTAAGAAGTGAGAACAAAAATAAAAAAAAGGCCCTTAAATGTTAAGGGCCTTTAAAATTTCTTACTCATCGGTCTTGTTTTTATCCATATGTTTCTGGTAGCGACTCCTGAACTTGTCTACTCGTCCGGCGGTATCCACAAGTTTCATCTTGCCTGTATAGAACGGGTGAGAAGTATTGGAAATCTCCAACTTGATCAATGGGTATTCATTGCCATCTTCCCACTTAATAGTTTCTTTGGATTTGGCAGTTGACTTTGACAGGAACGTATAATCGTTCGACATATCTTTAAAAACAACCGGTCTGTATTCCTTAGGATGAATATCTTTTTTCATTTTATTACTGTTCTGAATTTCGGACGGCAAAAGTACAACTTCTATTTAATATATACAAATAATTGTAGGATTTTTCTTTTACCAACCCCCGTCCCCCTCCCTTGCCAAAAGAGGGGATGCACACGCATCAAACAATATCATTACTGCCCGGCCTGGGAGTGGGTACGAGAAACGAGCAATATCTATCTATCCAGTGACAGCAGAAACTCCATTGTGTCAATATTATCTGCATAGTCCCAGAGTTCCGGGTACTGGCTCTGGCCTGGCATTACTGCACCAGGGATAGCCGGATGTTCAGATACCAAACACTGGATTTTCGCTTCATGATCATTTATAAAATCCTTAACAAGGTCTACATCTTTATAGTTCTCAAAATGCAGCACAGACAGAGGGCTGCTAAGGCCATGATCTTCTTTTAACAATAGAAACCCTATATCATAAAACTGCTGTTGGTTCAGGACGAGGATGGTTTTATTGTATGTATAGTTGTTATGGTATTTATTATGATCGATGACTACATTATAGGGTTGGATAGCATCAATAAAACGCTTCCAGTCATAGTTTTCAGGGACATAGACCTTGGAAACGTTGCGACAGCCCATACCAAAATATCGAAAGATGTCCTCTCCCAGGCTTTTCAGGGATCTGTCAGATTCATCGCCCGTCAGGATAGCCAATCCATTCCTGTTCTTCCTGATAATATGCGGGTATTTCCCAAAGTACGATTCAAAGTACCTCGAAGTGTTGTTGCTACCCGTTGCTATTACTGCATCAAAGTCTGACAGGCGTTCTTCGGTAAATGAAATCTTATCTTTAAACCCCGGCTCAATATTGATTAATTCCTCACTGATAGTTTTTAGCAATTCCGGGTCATCGGAGGAGAGCTTACCGATAAAACGATGCCCTGCAAGCAGAACACAAAGGAAATCGTGGAATCCAACCATTGGAATATTACCAGCCATCACCACGCCTATCTTTTTTTCTTGCGGCTCAGTGTTAATGGAGGGTATGTACTTATCAACAAAAGCATCCATTGATGATTTTTCAAGCATCTGTGCCAGTGAAGCTAAGGCAATTCTAATATTACTATCGGTGAACCAGGGATTGATCAGAGCAGCCTCCCTGATTTTGTCGTCATCAAACCTAAGCAGGCGCTCCCCGAGTGCGACGAAAGCTTCCTTTCTTTGTTGAATGTTCATTGGTGATTGCAATAAATTCGTAATTGATTCAAAAACATTTGTTTTGTATTAAAAAACTCTGGAAAATATTCTAAAATATTTTAACTTTGCTGCTTATCAAGACCAGCTTACAGAATCAACTAAAGATATTATTATTAATAACCCAAAAATATGAAAAAGCATAATTTTTACGCAGGTCCATCTATCCTACCCCAATATACGATAGAAAACACAGCGAAAGCTGTATTGGATCTGGATGGTATTGGACTTTCTGTGATGGAAATCTCACACCGCAGTAAAGAATTCATGGCTATCATCGAAGAAGCCCAGGATCTATTTAAAGAGCTGTTAGCCATTCCTGAGGGTTACACGGTACTATTTGTCGGAGGTGGAGCAAGCTTACAGTTTGCCATGGTACCGTTTAACATGCTCAACAAGAAAGCGGCCTATCTTAACACAGGTGCCTGGGCTAAAAAAGCCATCAAGGAAGCAAAGTTATTTGGTGAAGTTGATGTAGTTGCTTCATCTGAAGACAAGATCTTTAACTATATACCTAAAGACTATACTATTCCTGCAGATGCGGATTATTTCCACATTACCACCAACAATACTATTTATGGAACAGAGATCCACACAGATATTGATTCACCTGTTCCATTGATCGCTGACATGTCATCAGATATTTTCAGTCGCCCGGTAGATATTTCCAGGTACGCAATTATTTATGGGGGCGCCCAAAAGAACCTGGCCCCTGCCGGTGTAACCTTTGTCATTGTAAAGAACGAACTGCTGGGTAAAGTTGATCGTGAGATCCCAACTATGCTTAATTATCAAACGCACATTGATAAGGGATCCATGTTCAATACTCCGCCATGTCTCCCAATTTATGCTGCCTTGCAAACCCTGAAGTGGTTGAAAAACCTTGGTGGTATCGAGACAATGCAGAAGATGAACCAGGAAAAAGCTGGAATGCTGTATGCAGAGATTGACAGGAATAAGATGTTTAAGGGCACCGTTGAAGATCCGGCCGACAGGTCGCTGATGAATATATGTTGGGTGATGAATGACGGCCAGGAAGAATTTGAAAAGGACTTCATGGAATTGGCCACTGCAAGGGGCATGATGGGCATCAAAGGACACAGATCCGTAGGTGGTTTCCGTGCTTCAACATACAATGCACTTCCGATGGACAGTGTGAAAGCTTTGATTGACACAATGCAAGATTTTGAAAACCTCAAAAAATAAATTAAAATGCCTAAAGTATTAGTAGCTACCGTAAAGCCATTTGCTCCTCTTGCTGTATCTGAGATCAAGAAGGTACTCGATCAAGCAGGCTATGAATTAACATTACTTGAAAAATATGCCAGCCAGGATGACCTGATCCAGGCAGTGAAAGATGCTGATGCAGTTATTGTTAGGAGCGATATTGTTGACGCTGCCGTGATTGGAGCTATGGAAAAAACAAAGGTCATTGTAAGGGCTGGTGCTGGGTATGACAATATTGACCTTGCTGCTGCTTCAGCAAAAAATATTGTCGTTATGAACACTCCCGGGCAGAATTCCAATGCTGTCGGTGAACTTGTAATAGGAATGATGGTTTTCATGGCCAGGAACCAGTACAATGGAACCTCTGGCACTGAATTAAAAAATAAGACCCTTGGATTGCAAGCTTATGGCAATGTTGGGAAATATGTGGCAGAGATAGCCAAAGGCTTCGGTATGGAAATCTATGCTTATGATCCATTCATAGACCAGAAGATTATTGAAGATGCTGGTATTACTGCAGTAGATTCACTGGAGGAACTATACTCTGCATGCCAGTACATCTCCTTGCATATCCCTGCTAATGAGCACACTAAGGGATCTGTTAATTATGGTTTACTCTCATTGATGCCAAAAAACGCCACCCTGGTTAATGGTGCCCGGAAAGAGGTGATCAATGAAGAAGACCTTTTAAGGATATTTGAAGTAAGAGACGATTTCAAATACTTGGCAGACATAGCACCCAACTGCAGGGAAGAGATAGAAAACAAGTATCCCGGCAGGTTTTTCTTTACACCAAAGAAGATGGGAGCACAAACAGCGGAAGCCAATATTAATGCGGGAATTGCGGCTGCCCAACAAATTGTTAATTATATAGAAAATAACGATAATACATTTCAGGTAAATTAGTAATTTGAAGTGTATCAATAATTTATTATATTGCACTATCATTTGCTGGTGACGACCGACTTTATCTTAATTAACCAAGATCATACACAAAATGGAAAATGCAGACAGAACACCAACTTTTTTCAGATTTGAAGACCTGAGGATTTACCATAAAGCCATGGATTATATCCAATGGATTTATGAAGCAACTAAAGCAATCAAAAAACAAGAACAAGATAATCTTGTACCCAAATTTAATGCTGCTGCAAGGGATATTGCACTGAATATAGCTGAAGGATCCGCCAGAAACAAGAGCCAGTTTATTTATTATCTTAAAATGGCGAAGAGCTCGATCAGGGAATGCCTTGTCTATACTTCGTTAGTTTATAACCTGGGATTTTTCAAGGATGACCAGCAAGACCATTCCAGGACTCAGTTAATGGAGATGACCAAGATGATCGGTGCCCTGATCTCTTCACTTCAACGGGGAACTAAGAGAGAGGTACCTGACGAACCGGCAGTTGCCGAAATTCATGAGTCAGATGATGATTTCTAGAGTCTCGTATTAGTTTATTTCATGTAAAACTTTAAGTAAAATTATTTAATTAACCTATGGCCGTATTAAAAGCATTTAAAGGTCTAAGGCCTCCTAAGGATATTGCAAAAGATCTTGCATCCAGGCCTTATGATGTGCTGAATTCAGAAGAAGCAAGAGAAGAAGCAATAGGAAATGATTACTCCCTTTTGCATATTATCAAGCCGGAAATTGATCTTACCCCCGGCATTGATGTGCACTCACAACCAGTATACGACAAGGCTGCGGAAAATTTTCGCAAGTTCAGGGAAAATGGATGGCTCATCCAGGATGAAGATGAGTACCTGTACATTTATGCACAGACCATGAATGGGAAGACTCAGTATGGTTTAGTTGGATGTGCAGCTGTTGATGATTACATGAATGAGATCATCAAAAAGCATGAACTGACAAGGCCTGACAAAGAAGAAGACCGGATGAAACATGTCAGGATCAACAACGCCAATATGGAACCTGTCTTTTTCTCCTACCCTGCTGTCAGGGAAATCGATGATATCATTGAAGCATTTGTTACAGAGAACCTGCCTGAATACGACTTCGTGGCCGATGATGGTATTGGCCATCATTTCTGGGTGATCAAGGATAAAACCATCATCAATCAGATAACTGAATTATTTGATAAGGTTCCGTTCACTTATGTGGCCGATGGGCATCACCGGACCGCAGCAGCAGCCCTTGTAGGTAATGAAAAAAGAAAATCTAATCCAAATCATACGGGTGAAGAGGAATACAATTTCTTTCTGGCTGTGCATTTCCCGGATGACCAGCTCACCATTATCGACTATAACAGGGTTGTGACTGATCTCTACGGGCTATCAAAGAGTGATTTTTTAGATAAGCTGGGGAAAGTATTCGATATTGAAGAAAAAGGCACCGGGATATATAAACCGGTTAAGCTTCATGAGTTCAGCATGTACCTGGACGGCAAGTGGTACGGTTTGATGGCCAAAGATGGAACTTACGATGATAATGATCCTATTGGGGTGCTGGATGTAACCATATTATCAAAGCATGTCCTGGATGAAATCCTTGGTATCAAGGATCTGCGCAGGGACAAGAGGATTGATTTTGTAGGTGGTATCCGCGGACTGGGTGAGCTGGAGAAGAGGGTTGACAGTGGCGATATGGAAGTAGCATTTGCCCTTTACCCTGTTTCCATGAAACAGTTGATCGACATTGCCGATACGGGTAACATTATGCCTCCGAAGACTACGTGGTTTGAGCCAAAGCTGCGGAGCGGGCTTGTGGTGCATTTGTTAGAATAGTTGTCAGTTATCAGTTGTCAGTTATAGGTTAGTAGGTTATAGGTTATAGGTTATAAATTGTAAATTATAAACTGTAATTTGTAACTCTAATGTTTTCTTTGTCGAGGATTTCTTTCCATTTCATGGATTTCCAGAATTCGTATTCTGCTTTGCGGTTAAGCTTAGATCCGGGCTTGTTAGCTGTTGCCGGGTGAGTCATAAATTCTACAACAGAATATTCCTGATAGGCTTTAGAAATCGAACTTTTGAAGACTGCTTCATGCTTATCATCTGTGCTCCAGAAGCTGGTGATCAGGGTTTCAGGGCTTATCAATTTCTTATTTTCTAACCTGGCAATTTCCCATACACCCCGATAGAGGGCTGTTTTCGCATTTGATTCATCTGTCACTCTACAATTTCTGACTCTTCGTATCCCGTTCCTTACAAATAATTCCTGGATGATCTTCCCAATGAAGGGGAACTGGTGAATATGCTTATGGCTGTCAGCATGAGATACGTTAATATGATTCTGTTTTAAGACATTAAGTTGAGCATGGAGTTCCATTTCAATATGATCCAGGCGGATCTTTTTAAGCATATAGCGTGAAAGGAAAACATTCAGGCTAAAGAAATTACCGGATGGATCAATAAGTGAGTAGACCTGTTCCGGGGGAGATACAGGTTTTCCATCCAGCATATTGAAATGCAGCCCGGTAGAAATGTTTCCAAGCGCTGCTATTTTCTGAAGATCATCTTCCCCCACCATATTTGCCAGAATGGTAGTGCTGCTAATAGCCCCCATCCCCGCCAATTCTAAAATGGCTTCAACAGTTTGGTCGTCCAAACCATAATCATCCGCATTGATTATTAACCGCTTCTCCACACTAACAAAAATACACAATCACCAACCACTAACCACTAATCACTTACCACTAATCACTATTTTCCCTAATTTTGTTCTGTGAGCATTGCAGAAAATTTAACAAAACTGAAGGGGGAGGTCCCGGATCATGTCAAGATCGTTGCAGTTTCAAAAACAAAGCCAATCGAAGATCTCCTGGAAGCATATAATGCCGGGCAAAGGATTTTTGGTGAAAACAAGGTCCAGGAGCTGATTGCCAAGCACCCTGAATTGCCGGACGATATTCAGTGGCACATGATTGGACACTTGCAGACAAATAAGGTTAAGTATATTGCTCCATATGTAAGTTTGATAGAGTCGGTTGACAGCCTGAAGCTTTTAAAGGAGATTAACAAGCAAGCCCTGAAGAATGACCGGACAATTGAATGTACTTTGCAGTTCCACATCGCTTCAGAAGACAGTAAATTTGGCTTGTATGTTGATGAGGCTGAGGAGATTATAAATACCAATGAATTCAAGGACTTCAAAAATATCAGGATTATCGGAGTTATGGGGATGGGAACATTTACTGATGATGAGGATATATTAAGGAAGGAGTTTTCAACACTGAAACATATCTTTGACCAGCTGAAGGCAACATATTTTTCAAATGATAAGTCCTTTAAAGAAATATCTATGGGCATGACCGGTGATTATTTGATTGCTATTGAAGAGGGTAGCACGATGGTTCGTGTGGGTACAGGCATATTTGGAGAGCGATATTATCATTAAACTGTATTCATGGTCTATATACTATTTATTCTGGGATTTGTCGTTCTCATACTTGGCGCCAACTGGATGATCGAAGGAGCAAGCGCAATTGGAAAAAAACTACGTATTCCATCCATAGTGATCGGTCTGACCATTGTGGCCATTGGCACTTCACTTCCGGAACTTGTGATCAATGTGATTGCCAGTATTGATGGCATTACTGACCTGGCAATATCTAATGTACTTGGCAGTAATATGCTCAATATCCTGGTCATACTTGGTGTTACAGCATTAATCTACCCGGTAGGCATCCCTGCTGCCACTTCCAAATATGAGATTCCATTAAGTTTTATAATCACCATTATTCTTGGCATCCTGGCAAGTGACATCCTGATTATGGGTTCGGAAAAGAATGTACTGGGTTTTTGGGATGGTTTCATATTCGTTTTAATGTTTATAGGGTTTATTGTTTATTCTATCCGGCTGGGAAAACACACGAAACCAGAACCTTATGACAAACAATTCAAGTGGTTGAAAGCCCTGTTATTTATCCTGTTGGGGCTTGCAGGGCTCTATTGGGGAGGACAGTGGATTGTTAACGGCACCCTGGAAATAGCCGCTCTTTTCAATATCAGTGAGGGTACTGTCGGGTTAACAATTGTAGCTTTTGCTACGTCTTTACCAGAACTGGTAACCTCTATTGTAGCTTCCGTGAAGAAAAACAATGAAATAGCGGTAGGCAACGCTATTGGGTCCAGTATATTTAACATTACTCTTGTTCTTGGGGTCAGTGCTATGATAACTCCCCTAACCTTTGCAGCAGCCAGCATGCTTGACCTGGGAATGGTTATGGCAGCAAATGCTTTCCTCTTTGTTTTTGTCTTTACCGGCCGGGGTCGAAAGATCAGCCGGATCGAAGGTGTCTTGCTTATCATTATTTATATCCTTTACCTGTTATTTACGTTCAATCTGCGATAACTCGAAATAATTTTATAATTTTGCAATCAAAGTTAGAAAGCAGAAAGCGCGAAGAACATTTCCCTTTTCTTTTCTCTCTCTCTTCTCTCTTCTCTCTTTTCTCCTTTCTAACAGGGACCCGTAGCTTAACTGGATAGAGCACCTGACTACGGATCAGGAGGTTGGGGATTCGAATTCCTCCGGGTTCACAGATTAAAAAGCCGCATCATAGCGGCTTTTTTTAAATATGGCAATAACAACCATACTCACTCAAATTGCAATACTAGGCATTCTTGCGGGCACAGGGATACTGGTATACAGGACAGGCATCCTGAAAGACTCAGCTAAAGAAGTCATTGAAAAGCTGGTATTCTATGTCACCCTGCCATTGCTGATAGTCACAAAAATATCCACCCTTGAGTTTACCCCCGAAATCTTAAGGAATGGCATCATTGTCATTGTCCTGACATATCTAATCCTATTCATTCAAATCCTGATCGGAAATTTATCAGCCTGGCTATTTAAGCTCAAAAAGCCCCAGGCTGTTATCCATACACTACATACTTTTCTGGGAAACATTGTTTTTCTGGGTTTTCCTTTGCTGGACGCGTTGTTTCCCGGCGGGGAAGCAATACTTTATGCAGCACTTTACCAACTGGTCATGAATACGGTCTTGTGGACTTATGGTGTGTATCGATTAAACCCGTCACCTCAGGCAGGTGGATTGAATATGCTTAAAAAGTTCTTGAATCCAAATACCATTGCTCTGATCATCGGCTTGTTCATGATGGGATTTAGCATAAGATTACCTGGAGTATTGCAATCGTCGCTTGGTGGACTGGGCAGCACGACGCTTTATCTTGCCATGCTCTACATTGGTTTATTGCTGGCCCAAACAAAAATTTTCAAGGTGTTCAGAAGGATTGATGTATTGTTCCTGAGCTTGAATAAATTATTAATCCTGCCTGTTGCATTTATCCTGCTAATCAGGTTGATGCTAGGTCTTTTTCAAATTGAATTAAATGACATTGCCTTTTCGGTACTTATCCTGGAAGCTGCCATGCCCTGCATGACCATACTGGTGATCCTGGCAAAACGCTTTGGGGCCGATGATCAAAAGGCCATGGAGAACTTTGTAGTTTCAACAGTACTGAGTATCATCAGCCTGCCACTTGTGATTTATTTACTGGATATTCTCCGTCCTTAGACTCACCCCTTTAATGAACAGAGGAGCAGAGGAATGTTGATTTAGATTTTTGAAATATTTGAGATGAATTGGGAACGATGATATGTTTTCTGGTATTAACAGTAAAAAGCCATGAAAACATTCGAATTAGAAGACAGAATTATCAATTTCTCTGTCAAAGTTATTCAAATTTCCAGGAAATTGCCTACAACTCCTGAAGGGAAGTACCTCGCAGATCAATTGCTTCGCTCAGGAGTATCTCCTTCATTGAACTATGGTGAAGCTATAAGCGGAGAGTCACGAAAGGATTTTGTACATAAGATAAAAATCGTCTTGAAAGAATTAAGAGAGACCTATAATAATCTTAGAATTATTACGCATGCAAATATTATGAATACTGTAAGCCTGGATAATGCCATTGCTGAAAACAATGAACTCATAGCCATATTTGTTCAAAGTATAAAAACAGCAAAGAGAAACATGGAACGAAGTTAAACGAAAATAACATCTTTAATCAGATCTCAAATCAACAATCCTCTGTTCCTCTGTTCAAAGAAAGAGGGCGGGGGAATAGTCTTATCAAGCACAGAATTATTTAAAAATCCCAGCCAAATGTAGTTTGAAGCACATAATCGGTCTCGGATAGAGTATCTTTCATAGTTCCATGCACCACCAATGGACTAGAATTTCATGCTTACACCGAAGGCACCTCCATACCCTGTACCGCCGCCAAACTCAAGATTCAGGCCCCATTTCTCACTCCAGTACCAGCGACCACCAACTTGTATCCCAAGATCAAGGTCAAAGTCATTGCCAGCAATGAATCCAAGACTGACACCAGCGTAAAAGTCCCAGTTGGAAGGAATTCCAATCAGCCTGTTCCAGTGATAATCAAATATTCCCAACAGTCCAAATCCAAGATTATCATCAATGACAAGTTTAATAACAGGCCCTACGGTCCAGTCATTATGAACTGCGAAATCCGCTCCAACATAAACCGGAAGTCCATGTGAGCTAAACCCTAAACCAAAGTTTAACTGCTTATCTCCTTTTGAAAGAGGAGCTTGTCCATCTTGTGCTAACATGGCACCACTTAAAAGGAGTACAATTGAGAGAAGTAAAATTCTTTTATTTTCATTAATTTTCGGTGTACCTAATTATTATTTATTATTTAATTGATTTTAAATTCAAGGGCGAAAGATAATTTTTTTAATAACAATCTAAAGGTATAATTGTTTAATGATGGAATTACTGCTGGGTCTTAATCAAGGCGCCAAAAACTCTGTAAGTAATTGCCAGGACTACCCAACCAACGAAAAGCGGGAATGATTCCAGCCCAAATCATGCCCGCCGATAGCACCAAGCAAAATCACAAGCATGGGAACCTTCACCCCTCTTCCCAGGATAAGCGTTTGAAGGTCGTGTCTGAAAGCCCGACTATTATGCACCAGATAAGAAAGATTACGGCAGGAAATGTATCAAGGACAGTAAATGCATAGATTGCAACAGGCAGGAGAATAATTAATATTGGCAATTGCATGATGGCAAAAATAAGGACCAATAATACCCAGACACCTGTTGCAGGAATGCCTGCAATAAGCATCCCTGCACCTGCAAGAATGGCCTGAATTAGTGCTATTCCAACAACACCCAGCACAACACTACGAATAGTGCCTTCCGCTATATCAGTCATTGCTTCTCCATCATCACCTGCCAGAATATTAAATATCCTGTCGCTTGCCTCTCCGGCAGGTTTAGTACAACAAGCAGAACACCTGCGATGATAATTGCAAGTATTAATTGCACAACGGACTTACTCAAACCCCCAATAGCATATAATAGCTTCGGTGCATATTCAGTTATTTGTGGCTCGAGCTTTACAAACAAAGCTTCAAGATTAGTTGCTGAAAAAACAAGATATCATAAATTGGCGTTCCAACAACTGGCCAGTCGGCAACATCTTTGGGCGGTATAGGGATCTTCAATGTGCCTGAATCAGGTCTTTAACTACTTCTGTGAGGGTGTCAACAGTATTGGATGTAAATATCACACTTGGGATAATGATGATGGCAAATGCTGCTACAACTATAATAATTGCTGCCAGTTTCCCTCTGTTTCCCAATAGCTTTGCCAACTTTTTGAATATAGGATAAATACCAACGGCAATAATAATGCCCCAGAACATTGCCAGTATAAATGGCTTTATTATCATGAAGCTTGCTACGATAAGCAAGGCCAGAAACCCAATCCTTAAAAAGGATGCAAGGACAAAATGATGTCTTTTTTCGTTTTCGTTGTGTTCATTTTTCGTTGAAGTATTCATGACACGTAATTTTTCTAAATTGAAAATTGCCATTAATCTACCAGAAAACTGCATAAAGCACAGCCAAAATAATCAGTATCGCGTAGGCTGCAATGTTAAATACCTTTCCGGTTTTAAACATATCGTTGGTGAGGTCGATGCCCTTGGGATCATCAATGTTTTTATTGGTCGATAAGCTTACAAAAACAATCACCACAACTGTAATTATAAAGGTATAGAACATCTGATCCATCCAGGGCAAGTCGAGTGTGGCAGTTTAAGCACAAAGGCTACAGGTATGGAGGAAAGAATGCCCACAATAGCTCCCTTGTTGTTGGTCTTTTTGTAAAACAGGCCAAGCATGAAAACTGCCAGTATTCCCGGACTTACCAGCCCTGTATATTCCTGTATGTATTGAAAGGCCTGCTCAATATTCCCAATGCGCGGGCAACAAAAATGGCAATGGGCAGGGCAATGGCTCCAGAGATTCTACCGACGCAACATCCTTGTTTTGCCTCTTTTTTAGCAAAATAGGGCTTGTAAATATCCATGGTAAAGATGGTGGAGGTTGAATTGACCATGGAAGCCAGCGAGGATACAATAGCTGCTGCCAGTGCTGCAACCACAAGTCCTTTTAAGCCGGCCGGGATAAATGTACTGATAAGCCAGGGATAAGCTTTGTCGTAATTCATGCTGCCATCGGCTTTTATAAAAGCATCCTGTACCCCGTCGATGATGGCTGTGCCCTCGGGCTGTGAAAACATAACATAAGCAATGATTCCAGGAATAACAACAATCAGTGGGATGATAAATTTCAGAAAACCGGCAAACACAATTCCGCGTTGTGATTCTTTCAGGCTTTTTGCAGCCAGTGTGCGTTGAATGATATATTGGTTAAATCCCCAGTAATAGAGATTGGCAACCCACATTCCTCCAATCAAGCACGGCAATACCCGGCAGGTTCATAAATTCAGGATTGTCTTTTTTAAGGATCATATGGAATTTATCGCCGGCTAGTTTCATAAACATGGCTGAATCCTGTAAATATTCCTCCGTCAGGTGTTACATGATCCAGGGCAATGATGGTAGTGATCAATCCACCAACACCAGCAGTGTTACCTGTATCACATCTGTCCAGGCTACTGCAGCAAGTCCCCCATAAAGTGAATAAGCGGCTGCAAAAAGGCCAGTCCAATGATGGCCGGTAAAGATCATGATCCATCACCGTTCCCAAGAATAGTGTCAGGGCTTTTCCCCCTAAAAACAAAACTGAAGTAAGGTTAACAAAGATGAAAAGTGCAATCCAGAAAACTGCCAGTATGGTTTTTAGATTGGTACTGAATCGTTTTTCAATAAATTCGGGAATGGTATATAGTCCCTTTTCGATAAAGATGGGCAGGAAATATTTACCTACAATGATCAGAGTGATGGCGGCCATCCATTCATAAGAGGCAATGGCCAGACCAATGGCCAATCCCGAACCCGACATACCAATGAACTGTTCAGCTGAAATATTGGCTGCAATCAGAGAAGCACCAATGGCCCACCAGGGTAGGGATTTACTTGCCAGGAAATAATCCTGTGCTGTTTTCTTTACCACCTTTCTTGCCACGTGAAACCCACAGTCCTACACTCAGGATAACAAATGCATACAATCCGAAAATAATATAGTCGAGGAATGTAAAACCGGTTTCATAGCGGTAAATTTGAATTATTAGATTTAAAAATGGTTAAAATTAATACATGGCTTTGCACCATCAGATATTTCAACCCGGAAGATCTCCGGTAAAGTCTTAAATTCACTTGAAATATGCCTGGGAAATCAGCCTCACTAAAATTGTCGACTTCCGATTGTTTCACCAGGTTGATGGTACAACCGCCAAAGCCACCCCCCATCAGTCTTGCGCCGGCCACGTAACCAAGCTTTTTGCTGGTATCCACCAACACATCCAGTTCGCTGCAGCTGACTTCATAAAGATCCTTTAAGCCCTCATGGGTTTCATACATCAATGCCCCGAATTGTTCCATTTCCTTTTTTTGCAGATGATCGCAGGCGCCCTGATAAGTCTTTCATTTTCTTCGGCCACGTACAAACATCTTTTAAATGTAATCTCATCGAACTTGACTTTCGAGGCTTTCCACTGATCGACACTTACATCCCGCAAAGCTTTGATTGACGGATCATTTTCCTGAAGAATGGCAACACCTTTTGCACATTCATTCTCTTCTGGTTATATTCTGTTGAATGCCAGGCTGTGCTTTACTTTGGTATCGCATAGAATAATGACATATTATCTTGGTCGAAGCGGAAATAACGGTATGAAAGGTCTCTGCAATCGAGTCTGAACACATGGCCTCTTTTTCCAAAAACAGAGGCAAACTGATCCATGATGCCGCACATCACACCGGCATATTCATGCTCGGCTTTTTGCGCCATTTCAACAAGTGCAATTTAGGAAAATCCGATCGATATAATTCGTTTAGTCCAAGTGCAAAACCACATTCAAATAGCTGCAGAGGAAGAAAGTCCGGCCCCTACCGGAATATTACCTCCAAAAACACAATCAAGCCCAGTAATTCAATTCCCTTCGCCTGATATTGTGCAAGTACACCAATCAAATATTTAGCCCAATGCGGATGGTTTTCATCCTTGCGTATATCCCTGGTTTCAAAAAACTCTTCATAATCCAGTGAGTAGAAACGATAGATCATCTCATCATTAAGACCTAAAGCGAAATCAATGGATTTATCAATAGCCCCGGGTAGCACAAAACCATCGTTATAGTCAGTATGCTCTCCAATAAGGTTGATACGGCCCGGTGCAGAGAAGATACGGGGAGTTGATGAGAAGAGGGAACGGAATTTTGGAAGGAGATTTGACATGCTTTAATTGAATAATATTGAGTGATACTTCAAAGATATTCATAATATCAGATATCAGATATCAGATATCTGATATCTGATATTTTTTTAAATATCTTTACACCTATGACTACACCGGACCTCTCAAAGGCATTCACACCGCTTCAGCTCAAAGGTTTGACCCTGAAAAACCGCTTCATCAACCCCGGCATCGGTGATTTTGATCGTTTTTCGCTATCAAATGTAGCGGTTTCTTTTGACACCGAACATAAAGTCATTGCTTTTCGAGGTGAGACAGAACGATATAATGAGAAAAAAGCAGAAGTCCTTTTAACTTTAAAATATGATAAAGGTCTAAAATGTGCTATCAGTATTAAATTCCTTCGTTTTTCGTTCGGCAATGCCTTTGTAACATTTGCTTCACACGGCCGCTATAATGAGATCGCATCAGACTTCACCTTATTAAATCTTTGCAAATGCCAAACATACCTTGGATTCAAAAACCCTACCTTCGGGAATAGCCGGCTATTTTGACACAAATAAAGTAACCGTTGAACCGGGGATGACTTTTTACTCAGTGATTGATATTGACAGAACCCCCTGGTTTCAAAAATTTGTCAGTTTTGTAGGGGTTGAGAGTAACCAGGTCGTCTTGACAGGCTACGGCGGTCCGGTTAAAAACCTGTTAACAAAAAAAGCAGCGAAAGATTTTGAACTTTCCTTGAACGCAAAGTTTCCGGCCATCATGTCACCGGACTTCCGCATCTGGTTAAATTCAAGACAGTTTGAATTAAAGGGGGGGGTAAAACGTGCTTTAGGGAAACCTTCAGATACAACCTCTACTTCAAAGGATTCGACCAAAACTCCGTCTGTCCCGACCGACAGTACTGTCGCCGCTGATTCGACGAACACAACCGATTCGACCAAAAATTCTCTCGTTGCTAAATACACTCCCTTTATAGAACTGAAAGAGACTATTAAAGGTAGTTTCGGCAACAGAAAAGAACATTCCTTTTATCGTTCATTAAATCTTAGTCAGGAGACCGGTCAATCAGATGTAGGAGTCAAAGTTGAATATGGTACTGAAGACACGATATCGTTAGGTCTTCCCTGGCTGGGTATTCATGATGCCAAGTTAACCTTTGATCTATCTAAGGATAAAGTCGGGGTTGAACTGAAAGGCGGGTTTGCTATCGGCGGTATGAAAGTTGCGGATACGATTTTAGTGGCTATGAGTCAGGATGTGATAAAAAAAGCTGACACTTCAAAGGTCTCTTCAGACTCCACAACATCGAGCACTACGACTCCTGACAACTCTAAAACCGGCTCCTCCCCGTCTGACTCGACGAAAAACAAGTTTCATTTCAATGCCAAGGCAAAACTATCGGATGATTTCAGTTTAAACAAACTTATCCAGATAATTCAAAAGACGGTCAGTGATAAATCAGCCATCCCGGCGGTTAATATTCCGGCTGACCTGTTCGATTTATCTGACATTTCATTAGGACTGACCGGTGGAAACAATTCCGAGATGTATATCATGGCTCAAACCAGCTTAATGAATTCAAAGTCAGACCTTTTCCTCTCATTAGCAAAAAACCATAAAAATGAAAGACAGTTTACCGTCGGTGTTAAACCGGTCAGCTGGAAGTTGACGGAAGCGATACCACTCTTATCGAATCCGGTTCTCGACAATCTGGATTTTTCAAACGTCGGGTTTGTCATCACAAATGAGGACAGTCGGATTTCTTCAGAAGATTTAGGTCCTGATTCCCGTGAATTTTACAGTAAACTTTATGCCAGTGATCAATATGAACTTGTTTTAAAACCAGGCATTAACATCATTTCAGTTATTCCACTTGAAAACCTTGAACCGGATGATCCTTTGATAAAACTCATGGATCATCTTGGCATGCATTCCAAAGGGATCTTACTGCAAGGTTCATTCGGGAATGTCTTTGGATTGATGACCGGTAAATCCGGGGAGAATTAGATTTAATCAAAGATGTATATCTCAAAGCCGGTCTGCCGCCAATGTACCCGCCCGGTGCTCCAGCATGGTTTAAATCTGGTGAGTTAGCTCTGGAAATAACCGGGACACCCTCAGTCGGCGTCATCGGGGCAATCACGGTTGACATTAATGGTGATATATTAACCTTTTTTTATCCAAGGGAAAATTGCAAAAGATGGAGCCGGCGTTGCTCTGGCGATTGTTGGTGGGCTTGAAGCTGAAGAACCATGGGTCGCTCCTTTTGGGATAAAATTCCTTACCTTTAAAAAAACAGTCTTAAAAATTTCTATCAATGCCTATGGCAATATCGGTTTAGGCTTTGCAGGTGATATGGTAATCGGTGAGAAAGACATTCAATCTGCGGTGGCCGTCGCTATCAACGCATATACCGGGTACCGACTAATGCCATCTTTGACGGTTCTTCTGAAGATGGTGTCGGCTTTTCTGATTTAGCGGATGTACAAAGTAAAATGGTGGCCGCAGCCACCAGAGTTTCAGCGGTTCCATTACCGATAGTCAATTTCCCCGAATGGATATAAAAAATATGGCACTTAAATTTGCCCCTAAAAGTGACCCGACCTTGGTGTCGAAGCTGGTATGGCTATCAAAGGTGATCTGTTTTTGAGCCGTACACCCGGCGGGGAAATGGAAAACTTTGCCGGCATCGACTGTAATGTTGGCCTGGAAGGGATCTGGGCTAAAGGACATCTCAACGAATTTAAAGTCGGTCCTTTGGTCTGGAATGATGCTATGATTGATTTACAGCTCATACCGCTGCAGTCCCACTTCCTGTTAAACGGTGAAGTTGAGTTACTCGGCAGCATGAAGATGATTGATCTGGCTATAACCCGCGATAGTCTCGCTTTTAAAACAGCGACAGAAATCGATGGTTTATATAGTTCGATGTTAACAGCCAGCGGCGCTTTTAACCTGACCAATCCGGATTTTGCTGTTCATGGCGAGTTACAGAATGATTTCTCAGAAACCCTGGAAGTTCCCTTATCCCAAGGCTTGTCTGTAGCTTCTGAAGCCGGCATTATCACTGTCAATGCTGCGATGGTCGCTTTTGAACAAGCTGATAAATTACGGCAGAAAAAAGAACAAGCTGTCGATCAGTTAAAAATAGAGCTTGAAAAAGTGCGTAATACAGCCCGACAAATCATGGTCGATGCAAAATCTGAACGTGATGTTATCTATAACGAACTGGTAAGCAGTAAAAACAGTAAAAATGCCGCATTTAATAAGTTTAAAAATATAAAAAGCAGATTTGTAAAAGAAAAAGCTGCTGCCCTTAAAACGTATAAAAGCAAATTAGCAGCTTATGGGAAAAAAGCAGCTCAATATACAAAAATCCATGCTGTCTATGTTGGCAAACTTGCCATCTACAACGCCATTCCTGATCCGGATAATAATCCGAAACTGGTAGCTCTAAAAGATCAGGCTGATAAAATGTGGGAAAAATTTCAACTGGAAAAAGAAAAACTAAACAACCTGCGCCTGTTCTCCAGAAGATTATTGATTACGTTGCGGTTCATGGGAAATCACCGGTAAAAATACTAAAATCAGAATTCGATTCGTCCTTTAAAAAATCTGGTTCATGGCGAAGGAGTAGATTTTCATATCGAGTTAATGCTTCTTGATGAATTCAAAGAACTTGACCTTAAACTTAGTTGTTGAGAATATAGGTGAAGCAATCAAAAAAATAGTTGAGGAACTGATTCATGGATAGCTTTTTCGAAACTACCTGACGGTGCTTCTTCCTATTCTGTTTTTGGCTGCGACAGCATTTAGCACAGAGGAAGATAAAAAACCATCTCCAGTTCAGTTAAGTGGTGATATTGGAGTTTATCGGGAGAAGTGTACCCGTATTACAAGATCGGGCCGCCCTTCGTCGTCCCGATGAAATAGGCCGATTGTATTTCAGCCCGACCCTTAAATTCGGTCAATATCTTCAGTTACGAGCCAACTTTATTTTATCGACCGAAGGTTCCTCTGCCAGACAAAACGTTAATCACTTTAGTATCAACCCGAAATGGAGCTGGGGTCGGGCTTTTGCATTTTGGTAACTTCACAAAGAACTTCTCCCCCTGACATTAAACGGGGTTACTATGATTGGGGCCGGGATCAGCCTCTTTCCGGGTAAATTTCGACTATCTGTTGTCTCGGGACAATCTCAGCGGGCAGTCAGCTCTCCATCTGAAAACAGAACCTATAAACGAGACATCACCGGTGTACAGTTTGGGATTGGCAAGGAAGCCGGCACTATGTTTGCCATTAATGTTCTGACGGCAAAAGATGATATCGGCAGTCTTGAAAAAACATACAACGACACTTCATTTATTATTGATTCTACAGCAACAGATTCGACTGTTAACCCCCTCTCAGTTATTCCGCAGGAGAACCTGGTGATATCTACAGTAGGGAATATGTCTCTTGCCAACAGACAGATTTCTTTCCAGTCCGAAGTAAGTGCTTCTGCTTTCAGTAGAGACAGACAATCAACCGAAATCTCCACCGTTGATTACCCTACGATCCTTACTGACCTTTTTACTCCCAATGTCAGCAGCAGTTGTGATTATGCCTACCGTACAAAACTGCAGTTCAGCGAAAAGAGATTAACCCTTTCTACGGGCTATGAATACATCGGTCCTGGTTATCAATCCCTTGGACTTGTCTCGGATACTTTCAGACAAACAAGTAATCAGCTTCGGTGCTAATTCTCATTTAGAACCGGGATGGTAAAGCTTTTCTATTTAAAGCAAAATGACAACCTGATAGATCAGAAACAATTTACAACAAACCGTGATCGTATATTGGCATTACTGAATCTGCGTCTTTCTTCAATCTGGTCAGTAAATTTTAACACCACCTTAGCAACGATGGACAATCAAAACCCGGACAGTATGGCAATGATCGACAACATGAATTTAACTTTCAGGAATTCTCATACTTTTTCATTAGTGAATAATACGTTTATCAATAATATTTTTATTGAATATATATTTCAAAAGACAGACGAGAAAAATGAATTGCGTCTCAACGCTGACTTTGACTCCCATGGTACAATACTTCGACTTACCAATTCTTCCATAAAAAACATCACTTTAAGTTCCTCGATTAATTACATTCTTTCACGGAATGGCGACAGCGATTGGAATACCGTTAAAACTTACATGATAGATTCTCGCTGGTTTAACCGGTTGAAAAGATATTCCATAAATTTTCAAACGGTTTACTCAACCTACACAGACTCTGACCTTTTACGCCTGAACCTCAGAAGCACCTATAGTTTTAATGATAGAATTTCAGCACCGATTCGGTGTTATTTCCACCTTTTCCAATAGTAACATCGATGACAACAATTACCATGAACATTCGGGAAGTTTGAATTTTACATATCATTTTGGCCGGAATTAGCAATTTTCAGAAGATCTGAAACCAAAGTGAATAAATATGTTTCAAGTTAAACCTAGAGCCTTAAATCAAAAGTCTTGTAACTAATCAAACATGTTGTGCGACCCAAAACACTGACAAGAATATTGATTGTTACCTAATCTTTGTTTTTATGATTTACATTTACTTCATGTGGATTCGGGTAAGCTTTTGCCCCGAGTTTACCTTCACGGACATTATCAAAACGGCGGTTGGTCGGATATGCAAAATCTATATCATCCCTTTTAGCAAAGGCAACAAGTATATCTTCCCAGATAGCCTGTTCAGTCCCTCTTCGCTGACGGGGTTTGCACAAATATCTGATCGTCAGCATCACGCCGCAGTCTTTCACCGAAGTATAAACAATCGGTGTCAGGGTCGTATAAAAAACCATCATCTGCGCAGAGGCTTCCTTGACTCTTCGGGCTGCTTTATCTGTCAGATGTTCGGCATGCCTGGTACCAATTTCTGCTAAAATAGTTTTACATTCCTGCCAATTGCTTTCAAAAGTGATTAAAACCGGTATCTCGTTCCAGATATATCTGAAACCTTTACTGTAGTTTGCCAGCATTTCAGTAAACACTTTCCCGTTCGGAATACGTATGATTCTTCCGGTTGACTGATCGGCATCTACCCAGTTTCCAATTTCCATTAAGGTAAATTGAAAAATCCTTAAATCAACAACATCCCCTTTATGTGAGCCTATCTCTACCCTGTCTCCAACGGTAAATGGTCTTCTCCATATGATAAAGACCCAGGCCGCTAAATTTACCAACGGGTCACGTAAAGCAATGGCGAGACCTGCGGACAATAAACCGAGATAGGTAGTAAGTGCCTGGAAGCCGGCAAACCAGATTCTTCCCATAACCAGAAAACCAAAAACGACTCCTATGTACGTAATTGTTTTACGCCAGTTGTATCGCAACCGTACATCATCGGTTTTACTGAAAATGATCCGCAGAACAATAAACCGGAGTAACCCAACGCTTAAAATGACAATTATCGAGAGAACCAGTTTATTTGTAGTTTCCGGGCTTAACGCTGTCAATTCTGAAAATTGTTCTAAGATTCTATTCATATGTTTCCTGTTTAATTCTTACCATTACTACTATTTTCGTCATATTGATAAATAATTTAAGAGAATAGTGAAATAATATTTTTAATGTAAAACCATTATTCTACCCCCCTATTGATACTGATATAAATGTAGTTAAATTGAATTGCGTTTGAAAAGATAAAAATAATAAGGAAGATGTGTTTAAAAAACCGGATTATCTATGACGAAGTTTATTTAATCCTATCCAATCAACAATATTCAGATATGCTGCATGCAGAGCAGCATATCTGAATTGGTTTTGAAAGCCGTTCTTACGGGCAGTTAGGTGCCGGTCCGGTTGGCGAGCCAAACATATACTCGACCATATAGACGATATCGGCAATATCTAAAGTTAAATCACCATTGACATCAGCAGCATTCTGTACCGGAGGAGGAGGACCCGAAGGAGAACCGAAAGCATAATCGACAAAATAGACTAAATCAGCAATATCTGCCGAGGTACTGTTACCATCAACATCACCGCAGACATACGGCGGCAGATCAGTCACCGTCAACTCAGCCGGAATAACTACCGGATTATTCAGCGGATCATTGGTCGAAATAATGATATTCGCCTCATAAACTCCCGTATCCAGAGTGCCGGTCGTAAACTCAAAATTGATCAGATCAGATTCGCTCGCAAGCAGTGAACCGGAACTGATATCAGCTTTCAGCCAGCGGTATGGCGCCGTAAACTGGATGGCAAGGTTATCATGCAGATACGAAGTCAAATAGGAGACCTCAAGACCGTCTGTACCATCTGAGTTCTCAATACCGACCGTATTAGCCAGAATATCAAACCCGGCATCAATTGTCAGATACTGATAAGTAATCGTTCCGTCAGACTCAAGGATCACCTCAGCATTGATAACTTCACCCGGGGCCGCACCAAACTCAGGATAATCTACAAACTGAATGACACAGCGGCCGCCGGTCGTATCTACATAAACATGCACACCGGGGTTGTCAGCATCATCAGGATTCAGATCATCCCACAGCCAGCAAAGTACATTGTTCGGCGTGCCAACCGAAGGAATAGAGGTCTTAAAACGGGAATCCATAGCAAGTTCACTGAACCCGATTATCCCGTTGGAACCGATATATATTTCATTATAGGTGTTACCGTAATACAAAAAGTCAAAACCTAACGCATACGGTCCGCCATAATTATCATCATTCAAATCAGCCACAATATCAACACCACTTCCACTGACATCGACCCAGTCAAAAACAGGACCGCCCGGCTCATCGGAATCTATCCAGAAATAACCGTAGATATCAGGACCGCCGGCATTCTTATCCGAACTCATTCCCCGACGGCTGTCATCAGAACCTTTGACATCGTTGTAGTTGCTGAAACCTTCCGGGTAGACCTGACGGGCAGGAGCAACTTTATCCTGCTCAAGTAATTGAGCGAACAGGGAGGATTTGGAAAGAACCGGAACCACTGAAATCGAATAGTTCAGTCCGCCCGGGCCGGCATTGTCAATCGTCAGACTGCTGTAAGTCGTGTCGCCGATTAAAAGTGTCTGACTCATCAGACCATTGGAATAGGACATCGAAGGGGCATAGTCAATCCGGATATCATCAACAAACCAGTCATCGGTGCCGGCTGTGTGCAGAGCTGTTAATGAAACGAACCTGGAAATTACCATAGTAGGCATCCCCCGGTAAACCGACCGAAGCATATTCAAAGGAAGTCATCAGACTGCCGCCGGCATGGACAGAAAGCGGCGTCCAGATTCCGGAACTGTTTTTATACTGAACAAGCAGATCATCACCTGCTTCAGGAGCATCACCGGAACCGCCGGCCTGATAGTAGTAAGTCAGAAGAACACCCGACACCGAAGATAAATCGATGATCTGGGTGGTGGCGGTATCACCGCCCCCTTCAAGATTGAGTGAATAAAGTGCTGATGGTTCGGATAATCCGGCTAAAGAGACTTCAGCACCGACAATTGAGAACCAGCGCGGAGTGAAAATAGTATCATCCGGGAAAGGTTCAAACCAAGGGAATCCGCCCGGCAGACCGGCTGAACTGGTCGCCACCAGGGCTGTTCCGGAAACAAGATTGTCACCGACCGAGGTGGCCACAACCGTCGCACTGTCGATATCAGCCATCAGGGCTGTCGAAGGGACCGCCACTTTAACCGTAAACGCAGCTGAATCAGCAGCAGGAATCATCGGGGTACTTGTTATCGGTGAGATACCGTCAAAGAAAGAGACATCCCAGAGATTGCCGGATGCCGACAGATCATAGCTGTCAGCGTTGACACCGCTGTTGTGAACCATGATCTGGTAGGTTGCGGTATCAGCTGAAGGAGCAAAATCTGACTGGAACTGCGGCGTGACAGAAACTTCGTACGCCGGCGGGTTGCCGATATAAACATCATCCACAAACCAGTCATCATAGTCACCGGCGGTGCCGGTGTTACGGAACCTGAGACGGAAACCGCTGTGATAGGCAGCTCCGCTAAGAGTGATGGATTCTTCCACATATTCAGTCATATCCGGGTCGGCACCGGCGTGCTGATTCAGCAGCACCCAGGTTCCGGTCGAATCGATATATTCAACATAGAGGTCATCACCGGACTCAGCAGCATCACCGCCGCCAGTCTGTTCGTAGGCATACCGGACAATAACATTGGCTTCATTTTTTAAATCGATCGCCTGCGACATGACCGTATCGGCACCATTCGGGTTGCCGTCAAGGTTCAATGAGTATGGCGCTGATGGTTCAGCCAGACCGTCACTGTTTGATTCACCGTTACTGTTTAAAACCCATTTGCCAACATCAACACTGGTGGTCGGGAAATCATCGGAGAATGGTATCGCAAACGGTTCACCATCAGAGATCGTCACTAAGGATGATACGGCAGTGAAGGAACCGTCACCGGTTGAAGTCGCCGTGACCGTCACAGCATCCTCATCACCGTACACTGAGGCCGGTATCTCTACCCTGACATAAAACAGCAGGGTATCATCAGAGAGCATATTGCCGGTTGACGATATCGCTATAGTTTGAGTTTCATCCCATAGCGAGGTTGTCCAAAGATTACCGGCAAGTGAAAGATTATAATCGTCAGCCAGCAATCCATCATTGGAAACAGCCATGAGAAAATAAACGGTATCATCAACAGCCCCGGTCTTTGAATCAGTTGCGGGAGAAAGGGCGAGTCCGTAGTCGATGACGCGGAAAGTAAAGATTTCGGTTGTATCAGATTTACCTTCATCATCATAGGCTATCATGTAATAATTTATATCAGTACCGGGTGACTGGGTGGGGATAAAAGCAGAAAACTCGTCTGGATTCCCGGTCGTTGTCATCAGGTTTTCGATATACCCGGAACCGACATCGTAATACATAAACAAAGAATCTGTATTTAAAACCGTATCAGATGAAATTTCTGCTATGATTTCATAATCATTCAGACTGTCCCGAATATCTGTCATAGGAGTGTGGTTGATAGAGACACCACAGGCATATCCCTGAGTCAGGAGAATGGAATTATAAATATTCAATCTTCCCCCGGTCACGGTGATACCACTTAAAGCGGAAATCGGATCGGTACCATCAAACAGATAATCTTTCATAATCAATGCCACTCCAGCAGGGTCATTTTTATAATCATTGATTAAAGAGACACAGGCAGCGGAATACATAAGTGAAATCGCTCCGGCGACATGCGGTGTCGCCATTGAGGTTCCGGTGGATGTTGAATAACCATTCCCCGGGACTGTAGAAAGTATAGAAGTTCCGGGCGCACCAAGGTCAATAGTTGTCGTACCATAGGCAGCTCCGCTGTTTTTAAGGTCACTTGAAGTGGTATTGGTGACTGCCACCATAAAATCAGAAGCACAGGCTGTCGGGACGTCCCCCTGGGAATCAATATCTATATTTAGGTTCGCAGTTGCGCCACAGCTTAAGACACCGACTTCACCTAAAGAATCATAAATAGCGCACCATATCGGGTAACTGTCAGGATCACCAAAATCCACTCCAAAGGATGCATTAGTCGAAACAATAAATGCTCCAAAAGCACCATCAGTCTGATTATATAAAGAACGCATTTCATGGACATATGAATAGGAAGCGACTACTGTTGCCTCAACAGTGGACGAGCCGGCAATCGGCATGACATATCCGTTCCAGTTTACACCGGTGACACCGATTCCGTTATTGCCAATTGCTCCGACGGTTCCGGCGACATGAGTCCCGTGACTGGCCGAAGGAATCGTGCCGTTATTACCATAGACATTCCAGCCGTCATAGTCATCGATATAGCCGTTTCCGTCATCATCGATACCGTTACTGGGAATTTCATTGCTGTTTTTCCAGAAATTTATATCTTCATGATTAATATCAAATCCACCGTCGATAACAGCACAGACGATTTCTTCACCGGTTACTGTTAGTCCACCGGTCGTAATGTCCCATGCCTCCGGGGCATCTATATCAGCATCGACGGTTCCACCTGTTTGACCGGTATTGTGCATATCCCACATCGAACTAAACGAAGCATCATTCGGGAAGGTTTGTCGCTCTTTTACATAATGATTAAATTGAGCTAATTGTACTTCTGAATCTTCCCTGATATTTTCAAGTAACGCTTCATGATCAGGAGCTTTCATATTGTTAGCATCATATGCACAAAGCCAGATATTCATTCTTTTCGAAAGTTGCTGGATCGGTTTAAAGTCGTATTGTGAAAACCTTGACTCAATTCCGGAAAGCGAATGCTTACCGGATAACTGGAGGATAATCTCCCCCGGCACATAATTTGAATCATTTTCACCTTTTTTACCAAAAGCAGTAGCTGCCGGCAAAGCACATAAAATCAAGAATAGTAGTAGTTTTGATAAACCTTTAGCGGTCGGGCACATGATACGTCCAATCTGTTATTTTAGTTACGTTAATGTGTGTAGTGTGTGGGTCTAAATAGTCTTACTTGCCTTCTTTTAAAGTAACAATTTTAAGCAACTTGTCAAATAATATTTTGCTTTGCTATCCAGGAGTCATTGAGTCTACTATAGCATCTGAAACCGTTGTTAATTTCAAGACAGTATGGTTCTAAAAAAAAGAGCGATATTTTCAGATTTGCTCTGATAAAAAGTGATTATTTCCTGTTTTTCAGACTAACAGGTCGATTTTTAGTCTATTTAGACGGTTTCTATCCATTATTATTCTTTTTTCTTGACAAATATGTAATAAACGGTTAATTCCTGTAATTCACGTATTACCTTCTTTTAACTTTATACCCCGACAAGAGGATTTTTTGAACATAAACCAACCAATACACGATACTGTCTTAAAACAATTTGATAAAAACAATGACGGCATGAAAAAAACAAACGTACATACATTTAAAGAACTTGGAATCGCATCGAATTTATTAAAAAATATCGAACGGTTAAAATTTACGTCGCCTACTCCGATTCAGAGCGAAGCTATTCCTCTCGGTATTCAGGGTGCTGATATTATTGCTATCGCCCAGACCGGCTCCGGAAAAACACTCGCTTTTGGCATTCCGATGCTTCAGCGCCTTTCAAAAAGCAAAAAAGGGACCGGACTCGTATTAGTCCCTACCCGTGAACTCGCTATTCAGGTTGAAGAATCGATTCAATCTGTTTCCAGGCAGACTAACATCCGTTCCGCCGTTCTAATTGGCGGGGCTTCGATGTCACTTCAGCGGAATGCCCTCCGTAAAAACCCGCGTATCATCATTGCCACTCCCGGTCGCCTCATGGACCATCTCGAACGGAAGACTTTAAAACTGGACAATATAGAGATTTTCGTATTGGATGAAGCTGACCGTATGCTTGACATGGGCTTTATTCCGGATATAAAAAAGATCATCAAATCCATCCCTTACGATAGACAGACGATGCTGTTTTCAGCAACTATGCCGAAAGAAGTTGAAAGTATTGCCAATAAACTGATGGAAGCCCCAATCCGGATTGAAACCGACCGTTCCGGCGTGACGCCGGCTGAAGTCAGTCAGGAAATGTTCTTTATTAAAAATCAGGATAAAAGTCGATTATTAGCTTTGCAGCTCCAGGCTTGTACCGGCCCGGTGCTGGTTTTTACCCGTACTAAGCGCGGGGCAAGTAAACTTACTGCCAAAATAAACGATATGGGTTTTTCAACAGCCGAAATTCATTCGGACCGTAGTCAGGGACAAAGAAGAAATGCTTTGGAAGGCTTTAAAAGAGGCAGATATCAGATTCTAATTGCGACCGATATCGCTGCCCGGGGAATCGATGTTTCCGGAATAGAGCTCGTTGTTAATTACGACATGCCGGCCAATTCTGAAGATTATGTCCACCGCATCGGCCGTACCGGAAGAGCCGGTAAAACCGGTCATGCTATCTCGTTTGCAACTAAAGAACAGCGTGGGTCAATCCGTTCACTGGAACGTTTTATGAAAACTAAATTAGCTGTTTCTGTCCTGCCCCCTCTCCCTTCAGAACGAGTATTGTTTAAAAAAGCAACGCCGCTGTCTATATCGCCAATAAAAACTGAAAATGATGATTCATTCGGACGGAAATCTCCAAAAGAGCGTTCTTTTAAAAGAAAAGATACAAAAAGGACATCTCCTTCAAGATTCAGAACCAGAAGTTCTGAATCAAATTGGAGTGATGAAAATAAGAGTGATGTAAAAGGACCAAGAAAGAAGCAATCAGGCTTCAAAGCTGACGACCGCCCTAAAAGAAAACAATCAGAATTTAAAACTGATGACCGCCCTAAACGGAAAAAAAGCGGATTGAAAGCTGAAGAACGCCCATCCAGAGATAAAACATCATTCAAATCAGAGAATAAAACAAAGAAAAAATATTCTGAATTCAAAACTGATGACAGACCAAGGAAAACTAAGACTGAATTCAGACCGGATGATAGACCTAAAAAGAAAAGTTCGAGTTCGACAACAAAGAACGATACTAAAGCCAAAACAAAGCGTAAATCAAAAGATTCCCGCGATGAGAAACCGTTCTGGTCAACTTTTACAAAAAAGAAGCGTCCATCCAAAAAGAAACCATCAGGTCAAACTTCGACCCGGAAAAAACGACCAAAAAAGAAATAATATAAATACATATATGATGTGACTTCCACATCAGGTTAGTCTTTGATAAAGCAGGCATCTCTTGTCTGCTTTTTTTGTTTCCTTCAATCTTTAAAAACCGCATCTATGTAGGTAATTAGACAGATTTTACCATTTTTAAATTGACAATTTTCCTCTGAATTGTATCTTACAGACATACAAGTAATTACTGAAACGTACAAATTAAAAAAATAAGAGAATACATTATATAAAAAATCGATAAAGGATAAATCCATGCGGTTGAATATCTTTCTTGCAGTGCTCTCACATTATTCTGTTTTGTCACAATTTCGGCAGAGCAGGTCATTATTCATGATTCTCAAAATGAAATTGATGTTAATGTGTTAAGCTCAAACGATTCAAAAGTTCAAATTCAGTACCAGATCAATTCATTTCAAAAATCCCCGATTACAATCAAAAATGAAACATTTTATCTCATCTCCTGTGATAATGAGGGGAATATATTGGAAGAAGGAGTACCTTCTCTCCCCCATATTAACCGGTCGATTATCATCCCGGATGATAAAAAAATGAATATCCGGGTCATATCATCAGAATATGTTGATATTCCAATGACCCCCGTTGCCCCCTCAAAAGGTAATCTGTTACGAACCGTAAACCCTGATGATGTGCCGTATACATTCGGTACAGCCTATCAGGGAGACAACTATTTCCCTCAAAATATGACTAACCTGAGAGATCCTTATATTCTCAGAGATTACCGGGGTCAGGTTATCGAGTTGTTCCCATTTCAGTATAATCACACCAGTAAAACCTTACGGGTTTATACTGAAATTATCGTCGAAGTTTACAGTGAAGGAAATGATAACATTAATGTGTTAGTTCCGAGGATTGAAAGTGATAAGCTTGTACCGGAATTTGATCATTTGTATTCCCGTCGTTTTATCAATTACCAGCAGAATGAAAAATATATCCCGGTGGAAGAATTTGGTGATATGCTGATCATCACGTATGATAGTTTTTCTGATGCGATGCTGCCATTAGTCGAGTGGAAAACCCAAAAAGGTATCAAAACAACGATGGTTAACATCTCCTCTATCGGGAACAATGCCACTTCGATTCAGACCTTTATTCAAAATTTTTACGATACAACAAACCTTGCCTGGGTACTATTGGTCGGTGATGCTGCCCAGATAACTTCACCTTATTCCTCCGGTGGTTCCTCCGACCCCAGTTATGTAAAGTTAGCCGGTTCTGATGATTATCCGGATGCTTTTATCGGCCGGTTTTCGGCTGAAAATGTCGCCCAAGTCGAAACTCAGGTAAACAGAACGCTGGCATACGAAAAAAATCCGGCCGGTTCTGACTGGTTCCGTAAAGGATTAGGTATCGGATCTTCAGAGGGTGCCGGCATCGGACATTATGGCGAAGCTGACTATGTTCATATGGGTTATATCCGGGACGACCTGCTTGCTTATAACTATACGTCAGTAGATGAAATTTATGACCCGGGCGCTTCAGCTTCACAGGTGACTACCGGGGTTAATAACGGAAGAAGTTTTATAAATTATTGCGGTCACGGCAGTTCAACAGCATGGGTTACCTCAGGCTTCAGCAACACCCATGTCAATGCCTTAACCAACACTGACATGTTTCCGTTTATCATTTCTGTCGCTTGTGTCAATGGTGATTTTGATAATTCCACCTGTTTTGGAGAAACCTGGCTACGGGCAACCGACAGTTATGGTAATCCGACCGGTGCGATTGCAGCTTATATGTCCTCCATCAACCAGTCCTGGACACCGCCAATGGATGCTCAGGATGAAATCACCGACCTGCTGATATCGGAATCAAAACTGACTTTAGGCGGCTTAGCTTTTAACGGCTCCTGTAAAACTATCGACATAAACGGTGCCGGAGGTATAGAAATCTATGATACCTGGCATATCTTCGGTGACCCTTCGGTGTTAATGCGTACTGATGAACCGAGTCCTCTTACAGTCAGTCATGACCCGATTATCATGTTTACCGCAACCGATTACACGCTTACTGTACCGGATGTTGAAGGTGCCTTGTGTGCTCTGTATCATAACGGTGTCCTCTACGGCTCTGCCTATACCAACAGTTCCGGTCTGGCCCAAATCACTATCGGCGAAGAATTGCCCATCGGTGAAGTAGTTACTCTTACCGTCACAAACTTTAACAACACCCCTTATATATCCGATATTCAGGTGATTACTCCATCCGGTCCTTATGTCGTTCTTGACCAGATTACCATTGATGATTCTTTTAACGGGAACAATAACGGCCAGGCAGACCTTGGCGAAACCATCAGTATCGGTATGCCAGTTAATAAATGTCGGTCCTGATACTGCCTATAGTGTCACCGCCACCATCGCTGCGACTGATACTTATATTTCGATTACTGATGATACTGAAGCATATGGTACTATCGGTCCTGATAACGGATTAAGCAATATCTCAGCAGCTTTTACCTTTGATATTGCTTTCGATGTACCCGATAACCATGGCGTAACTTTTGACCTTGTCATCACCGGAACCGCCCGTGATACCTGGACCGGTTCTTTTACTATTCCGATATATGCACCGGTTCTGGAATACACTTCATTGACCATCAATGATGCTTCCGGAAACAATAATGGCAAGCTGGACCCTGGAGAAACTGCTGACATCGTGGTTACTCTTTCCAATAACGGCGGAATGGATGCTCCAAACGTAATCGCCACCATGACATCGAATGATGCTAATATGCTGGTAGACGATAACTTTGGCTCATTTGGGTCAACCATCAGTTCAGGCGCTGCCGGCAATAATGCCCTTGAAGTCTACACCGTTACGGCTGATGCTGACTGTCCCCTTGGCTATGCCGTTCCTTGTCTTTTGGATATTACCTCCGATTGCGGTTATCAGACAACGGTCCCATTTAATATCACGATTGGTGACAGAGTTGTATTTTATTATGACGATTTTTCCTATGATCAGGGCTGGACTGGTTTAGGCGGTACTGCCGAATGGGAAATCGGCGCAACCTCGGCCAACGGTTCCGACCCCGGAACAGATGTCAGTCCTACTTCTGACAATGCTGTCCTTGGCAATGATGTCGGGGGATTATATAATAATTCTATTGCCTCGACGCAGTGGGTCTACTCACCCATTATCGATTGTGCCAATATGACCGGGGTTCAGATGTCCTATTATCATTGGCTCGGCGTGGAAAGCAGTTCCTATGACCATGCTTATTTTGAAGTTTTTGATGGTACTGACTGGGTCAATCTTTATGAAAACGGTTCTTCGACCCTTCAGGAAAACAGCTGGGTTCAGGAGCAATATGATTTTTCGACCTATGCTGATAATAATCCAAATTTCCAGATTCGTTTTGGATTAGGCTCGACCGACGGTTCCGGAACCTACTCCGGATGGAACATCGATGATATCGAGTTAAAAGGGTATGGTCATGTCGGCGCTCCGGCTCTTGAATTCAGTATCGAAGAGATATCTGATTCCCTTCAGCCGGGTGATTCAAGTGTCACCGCCCTTACGGTTACAAATAACGGTGACGGCACATTGCGGACCTGGTTCAGCTGTGATGACCCATGGATTGATTTCCCGACTGATATGCTAGTTATAGCTCCCGGAGAGTTTACCACCGTCGACATTTCCCTGTTCAGTTCATCACTTCCCTGCGGCTCGATGAATAACTGTCAGCTGTCATTCTCCTCAAATGACAATTCGGTTCAGACCGGAATTATACCGGTCGCCCTTTATATCTATGCCCCTGAAATTGCTATTACTGAAACTTCACTTGAAGAAACGGTCAGCGCTGATAATATTAAAACATATCCGCTTACAATCAGTAATAATGATGAAGGCCGACTTTTTTATCAAATCGGCTGTCAGATGTATCAGAAAAATGCTCCGCTTGCAGTTAAACCGGATGCAACTGCGGTGCTGGCTGCCGCTCTGCAGCCAATCGGTTTCCGTCCCGCTGACTCTGATAAGTCACCTGAGATGGAACCATTCTTTGCTGCCTCAGGAAGAAGTTTTGGCGGTCCTGATACTTTTGGATATAGCTGGGTCGACTCTGATGAAGCAGGTGGACCGACGTTTGGCTGGATAGATATTTCAACGATCGGTACTCCCCTTACCTTGGGTGATGATGAAGCTCAGGGACCGTTTAACATCGGGTTTTCATTCCCGTTCTATGATTCAGTCTATACCGAATGTTATGTTGGTTCCAACGGGATTGTCACTTTTGATGAAGCATCAAGTGCCCGTACCAACACCGCCTTGCCTTCAACCAATATGACATCACTTATCTGTGGCTGGTGGGATGATATCGATCTTCGTAAAGGAGGTTCGGTCTATTATCATTATGAAGCTTCCAGCGGCCGTTTTATCGTTTCATTTGTAAATGCAGCGCTTTACTATTCAACTACCGGTGCCGGTTCCTTATCTTTCCAGATTATTTTATCCTCTGATGGAAAGATTCAACTGCAATACGGAACCATGGATCCGGGCTCGCTGAACCTCACCAGCGGCACCGTAGGAATACAGAACTCCGCAGGCAATGACGGACTGACGGTCACTTATAACGCTGCCTACATGCATGATAATCTGGCCATCGAGTTTGGCACCCAGAACTGGTTATCTTCCAATCCGACCGGTGGTGTGATTGAACCGTTCTCCTCTGCTATCGTCAATCTTGTTTTTAATGCTGCTGAAATGGAAAACGGTGTTTATTCCGGTATGGTGGTCATCTCCTCCAATGACCCCGATAGTCCAACAAACCAGCTTCCGGTTACCATGACTGTCTCCTCATGGCTATGTCTTGATATAAACAATGACACCGAACTGAATATCTCTGACCTTGTATACCTGGTCGACTACTCCTTTAACTCCGGTCCTCCTCCACCGGTTACTGAAAGTGCTGACGTTGACGCTGATGGCTCGATTAATATTGCTGATGTAGTTGCTATCGTTGGCTATATGTTCGGCGGAGAAGCTCAACCGACTTGCGGTTTATAGCTCGAATTTTTGATATCAATAAAAACCGGATGATTTATCATCCGGTTTTTTTATGCGAATATTTCTTGACATATGGAGTTATTCAGTCCATATTGTAGTAACCAATCTACAATTTATGGGAAAATGACCATGAAGAGAGTGCTCCTTTCAATTCTCCTCCTTTTGACTGCCGCCAATTGTGTTTACAGTTCAACTTTACAGGTTCCAGCTTCTTACCCGACCATTCAGTCAGCTATCAGTGATGCTGTAGATGGTGATACCATATTAGTCGCTCCCGGCACCTATGTCGAAAATATCAATATCAGCATCAAGGATATTCATCTTATTAGTTCTGGTGGAGCCGATGTTACGACCATCATACCGGCGGTATCGACCGATTATGTCATAAATATGACGAATTCCCTATTCCCCGGTCATCATCCGCATCAGACAATAAGAGGATTTACCTTTACCGGTCATACCAGCGGAGTATCTAAAAATCTGATATATATCTGGGGAGCCTCACCGGAGATAACCGCTAATATTTTCAAGGACAATACAAACCCTGCAAACAATATTCTGGCTATTTCATCAGAAGCTAAAATACATCATAACCTTTTCTATAACAACAATGGTGCCTATGGTATTAGTTTAAATACCGGTTTCAATGCTAAAGTTTATAATAATACATTTTATAATACCTCCGGTGGTGTACATTCTGTAAATCAAACGTATGTCAAACACAATATTTTCATGAACTTTTCCGGAACAGCTCTTGCAGTGTTTGGTCCTGATGTTGACTATAATAATTTTTATCGAGAATCCACGCCATCTCCAATATATCCGGGAAGTAACTCTTTATACCTTGACCCGGTTTTGTCGACCCCCTGACCGGCAATTTTCATTTACAGAATTCTTCCCCTATGATAAACGGAGGTGACCCGGATATAAATTATCGGGAAATCGACAATACTATTATCGATATTGGCAGATTTACAACAGCTGATTCCCTGCTGCCACTGGGTAACGACCTCCGCTTTACACCGATAAAAGATACCAATATGGTCACTTCGTTAAACCCTGATTTCATTTGGGACTATTGGGACACGGCAGCCACCTCCCAACAAGCAGTACAATTACAGATTGGTAATGATTCCGATTGGACTACGGCCGAAATTTGGAATTCAGGGATAGTCAATACTGCCGCCACTTCCATGAACTATCCCAGGTCAGGTCTTTCAGACCGTCAGTTATATTATCTCCGGGTAAGAGTCGATAACGGGTTCGGCTTTGGAGCCTGGAAAGATACTACTTTCTCGATAAATCTCGGGCCAAAAACTTTTGTCGTCCCAACGGAATACAGCACTATACAGGAAGCCCTTTCTCAGGGTATTGATGATGATTCTGTAAAAGTCCTGCCGGGAACTTACGTTGAGAATGTGGAGATAAAAAACAAACGGGTCGTTCTTTTCAGTTCCGGTGGCGCGGAGATAACTACTATTTCCGCAGCTGATGCTTTTATGCCTGTCATCAGCATTGACAGTATCCCCGGTGAAGGCAGAACTTCTATCAAAGGTTTTACTTTGACTGACGGTTCAATCGGGATACATGCTGAAAACAGTTCAATCAAAGCAGCTGATAATATTATAGAAAATAATACCAACAGTATTGCTTCAAAAACTGCCGGCATATACAACCGGTTCAGCACCAGTTCGTTAATCGAAAATAATATTATCCGCTTTAACCAAACATCATTTTTTGGCGGGGCGGTCTATCTTGACCGGTCAACAGGTGACACTATCAGGTACAACCTTGTCTATGATAATGTCGGTGACCCCGAAGTTCGCATCGTAGATTCGGATGAAATTGTTTTTTACAACAACACTGTTGATGTAGGGACGGGCGATGGCTATTATGGAGCTGTTGACGGCAGTTCAAAACTTACTAATAATATAATCGTCAATGCTTCCGGCAATGCGGTCATAGCAACCGGCAATCAGACTCATGACATAACCGGCGGTTACAATCTCTTCTATAATAATGCAACCAATATTTCCGGGACTGTTTTTCTTTCACAATCACTTTTTACAGACCCGCTCTTTGTTGACACCTCTTCTGATAACTACAATCTTCTGGTCATCTCTCCCTGTGTCAACAATGGCAACCCGGATCCTTTTTATAATGACCCTGACGGTAGCCGAAACGACAGAGGTGCTCTACCATTTGATTCGCTTCAGTCATTTTCGTTTCACCTCCTCTTTCCGCCCAATATTCTTCAGGAAATCGTCTACGATGTTAAACCAGCCTTTATCTGGTCATCATCGATTGATGCTGACGTTACCGATACAGTTTCCTATGAATTCTATCTCGACACATCATTTTCATTAAGCAGTCCCCTGATCATTACTCCAATCAGCGACACTTCAATTACTCTGCCTGATTCTTTATCTTTTTCAACGAGATATTTTTGGAAGGTTATCGCCAATGACCAGAACGGTTTTGAAAATGAAACAACTATCAAAGAATTCTGGACCTGGACCTTAGGTGATGTCAACAAAGACCATGCTTTGGACATAGCCGACCTGGTATATTATGTCGATTATTCCTTCGCCAACGGTCCGCCATTGCCCCCTTAAAACTTGGCGATGTAACCGGCGACTGCCTCCTTGATATCGCTGACATCGTCCGCTTTGTTCAATTTATGTTTGGTGGTACCGGAACCCAGTTAGACATCGGCTGTGAATAATAAATATATCTATTATTTGATAATCACCAGTTTTCCTATCTGGCTGCCGTACTCAGATTCCACAACCCAGTAGTATAAGCCACTGACCGTGGCTTGAGTGTTGCGGGTTATCATATGTCCCAGCGATGCCACCGACTCTTCCCGCTGCCGCTGTAAGAATCATGGTCCATTCTTTTAATCAGGTCACCATCCAGCGAATAAATGGAAATTGTACATCGATCAGGTAAATTGGCAAAATAGATATTCTTGTCACTGATCGACCGCTAAATCGGTTCCCTTATTTTCAAAACCAAGCCCGGGATAGTCGCTATCTACCCGGTACGGATTTCGGATAACAGTAGACATTAAGCCCCTTATCTTTTCAGTAAAGAATCATCCTCAACATCCACTACAAATACTTTCCGCATATTCTCCGAAGGTACTGCACTGATTCCAGCGGGTCTAATCATTTAGCCGGATAACCGAAATCAAAAGCAGTCACAGAGACATAATAAGGTACTGTTG